>NZ_JBXAWP010000010.1:0-1013 GCF_057291955.1 Achromobacter sp. 1L-A-4-B-C2 | reverse complement strand
GCCGTACGCACGATGCGCAGAGGCTATCTGTACCTGTTCACGAAGCGCTACATGAAGGACTGGTTCTGCGAAAGTGCCTATCGCACCTATGACACCGGTCTGTTCAAGCGTGTCTTTCCCTATGCGCCCCAGCATCACGCTCTTGAGCCGATCCATGAACCCACAGCCCGTGTGCACGATCTGCACGGCCCGGCCGAAAGCGGCCCCGGTGCCTGGACCGTGTGCCTGAAAGCCCCCGAAGACATTGAAGAACTTCGCGCGCTGTTCACGCCCGATCCCTTGACAAAGCGCATGCTGGACTTGATATCCAGCTTCAGCCCGCTACGCAATCAACTACAGAACTTCGATATCCGAAAGCTGCTGATGTCATGCTCGCGTACGCCGGACGTGCTGGACCCCAGCATCATCGACGACACGCTGGCGGACGCCATCGCACAAGATCAGCCTGACACCGCGTCGGTCCGGGCAGGCCAGCTTTATTCCGATCCCGAGAACCGCTACGCGCGCCAAATCGTCGCCCTGGATCTGAAGGAAAGCGCACGCCGTGCTCGCGGCTTTGGCATCGTGCTGCACGACGCCATCGGGATCACGCAGCAGCTCAATAGCTGGCGCAACGACGCCTATGAAGCCGTGCAGCGGTACTTGGACAAGAAGGACGGCAAAGGCGTCGAGAACCAGCGCAAGGTCTTGGTGGCCCAGGCGTTTACCGACGTCAAGCAGCAGTTCGAAACCCGGTCGGCCGCGCTGGAAGCCCAACATTTCATCGATATCGAGCGCGCCAGGGTTTACGACCCCGGCATGGCGGTGGGCCGCAACTGGGTCTTGAACGACGACGAGCGTGAACGCTGGGACAGCGCAGCAGACCAATACATCACCCAGTTCGAAGACGCGATGCGCGCCAAGGTCCAGGCGAAGCTGGACAGCGGTGAGTACCGGCGCAGGTTCGACAGCAAGTATCTGTCTCCGGCAAAACCGGGGCAGGCGGTGCACGTGGCGGACATGGACGTGGAGTT
>NZ_JBXAWP010000008.1:0-3266 GCF_057291955.1 Achromobacter sp. 1L-A-4-B-C2 | reverse complement strand
GGTGAATAACCTCAGACTGCTTTGAAACTTATGAACGGCACAAACGCTAATACTCAGGTCCTATAGCCTACAGCGTTATAGGATCAAGCGACTAAGTGCATATGGTGGATGCCTTGGCGATCACAGGCGATGAAGGACGTAGTAGCCTGCGAAAAGCTACGGGGAGCTGGCAAACAAGCTTTGATCCGTAGATGTCCGAATGGGGAAACCCACTGCAGCAATGCAGTATCCCTAGCTGAATACATAGGCTAGTGGAAGCGAACCGGGTGAACTGAAACATCTCAGTAGCTCGAGGAAAAGAAATCAACCGAGATTCCGAAAGTAGTGGCGAGCGAAATCGGAAGAGCCTTTACGTTTTAGCGCGCAAGATAGTCGAACGGAATGGAAAGTCCGGCCGTAGCAGGTGATAGCCCTGTAGATGAAATCTTGTGTGTGGAACTAAGCGTAAGACAAGTAGGGCGGGACACGTGAAATCCTGTTTGAAGATGGGGGGACCATCCTCCAAGGCTAAATACTCGTGATCGACCGATAGTGAACCAGTACCGTGAGGGAAAGGCGAAAAGAACCCCGGAAGGGGAGTGAAATAGATCCTGAAACCGTATGCATACAAACAGTAGGAGCCTCCTTGTGGGGTGACTGCGTACCTTTTGTATAATGGGTCAGCGACTTACATTCAGTGGCAAGGTTAACCGAATAGGGAAGCCGTAGCGAAAGCGAGTCCGAATAGGGCGATTCAGTCGCTGGGTGTAGACCCGAAACCAGATGATCTATCCATGGCCAGGTTGAAGGCACGGTAACACGTGCTGGAGGACCGAACCCACTAATGTTGAAAAATTAGGGGATGAGCTGTGGATAGGGGTGAAAGGCTAAACAAATCTGGAAATAGCTGGTTCTCTCCGAAAACTATTTAGGTAGTGCCTCAAGTATTACTGCGGGGGGTAGAGCACTGTTATAGCTAGGGGGTCATGGCGACTTACCAAACTATGGCAAACTCCGAATACCCGCAAGTACAGCTTGGGAGACAGAGCACCGGGTGCTAACGTCCGGACTCAAGAGGGAAACAACCCAGACCGCCAGCTAAGGTCCCGAATTATCGCTAAGTGGGAAACGAAGTGGGAAGGCATAGACAGTCAGGAGGTTGGCTTAGAAGCAGCCATCCTTTAAAGAAAGCGTAATAGCTCACTGATCGAGTCGTCCTGCGCGGAAGATGTAACGGGGCTAAGCGATAAACCGAAGCTGCGGGTGTGCACTTTTAGTGCACGCGGTAGGAGAGCGTTCTGTAAGCCTGCGAAGGTGGCTTGTAAAGGCTGCTGGAGGTATCAGAAGTGCGAATGCTGACATGAGTAGCGATAAAGGGGGTGAAAAGCCCCCTCGCCGTAAGTCCAAGGTTTCCTGCGCAACGTTCATCGGCGCAGGGTGAGTCGGCCCCTAAGGCGAGGCAGAGATGCGTAGCTGATGGGAAACTGGTTAATATTCCAGTACCGTCGTACAGTGCGATGGGGGGACGGATCGCGGAAGATCATCAGGGTGTTGGATGTCCCTGTTGCTGTATCGAAGATGGCGCTTAGGCAAATCCGGGCGCGTAAATCAAGGGTATGGCACGAGCGAGCATTGCTTGCGAAGTGATTGGAAGTGGTTCCAAGAAAAGCCTCTAAGCTTCAGCTGTACGAGACCGTACCGCAAACCGACACAGGTGGACGGGATGAATATTCCAAGGCGCTTGAGAGAACTCAGGAGAAGGAACTCGGCAAATTGATACCGTAACTTCGGGAGAAGGTATACCCCGGTAGTGTGAAGCGCCTGCGCGCTTAGCATGATGGGGTCGCAGAGAATCGGTGGCTGCGACTGTTTATTAAAAACACAGCACTCTGCAAAGACGAAAGTCGACGTATAGGGTGTGACGCCTGCCCGGTGCCGGAAGGTTAAGTGATGGGGTGCAAGCTCTTGATCGAAGCCCCGGTAAACGGCGGCCGTAACTATAACGGTCCTAAGGTAGCGAAATTCCTTGTCGGGTAAGTTCCGACCTGCACGAATGGCGTAACGATGGCCACACTGTCTCCTCCTGAGACTCAGCGAAGTTGAAGTGTTTGTGATGATGCAATCTACCCGCGGCTAGACGGAAAGACCCCATGAACCTTTACTGTAGCTTTGCATTGATCTGTGAACCGGCCTGTGTAGGATAGGTGGGAGGCTTTGAAGCGTGGTCGCTAGATCACGTGGAGCCATCCTTGAAATACCACCCTGGTTTGTTTGCGGTTCTAACCTTGGTCCGTTATCCGGATCGGGGACAGTGCATGGTGGGCAGTTTGACTGGGGCGGTCTCCTCCCAAAGTGTAACGGAGGAGTTCGAAGGTACGCTAGGTACGGTCGGAAATCGTGCTGATAGTGCAATGGCATAAGCGTGCTTGACTGTGAGACTGACAAGTCGAACAGGTGCGAAAGCAGGACATAGTGATCCGGTGGTTCTGAATGGAAGGGCCATCGCTCAACGGATAAAAGGTACTCTGGGGATAACAGGCTGATACCGCCCAAGAGTTCATATCGACGGCGGTGTTTGGCACCTCGATGTCGGCTCATCTCATCCTGGGGCTGTAGCCGGTCCCAAGGGTATGGCTGTTCGCCATTTAAAGAGGTACGTGAGCTGGGTTTAAAACGTCGTGAGACAGTTTGGTCCCTATCTGCCGTGGGCGTTGGATACTTGACGGAGCCTGCTCCTAGTACGAGAGGACCGGAGTGGACGTACCTCTGGTGTACCGGTTGTCATGCCAATGGCATTGCCGGGTAGCTAAGTACGGAAGAGATAACCGCTGAAGGCATCTAAGCGGGAAACTCGTCTGAAGATTAGGTATCCCGGGGACTTGATCCCCCTAAAGAGTCGTTCGAGACCAGGACGTTGATAGGTCGGGTGTGGAAGCGCAGTAATGCGTTAAGCTAACCGATACTAATTGCTCGTGAGGCTTGATCCTATAACACTGATGGTTATTGACCTGGTGATATAGCGTTCCAAGTGTCGTTCAATACAAAATCTGGCTGCACCGTCAGCAGCCAGCCAACACCAATTACGACCCCCCTGTGCATGATCATCGAGCTAGCCTCTGATCATCCACACGTTGTGTTTCTTCCAAGATTGGAGCCGTTGCGTTAACCCGCAACCGCTCAACCAGTTACGCCTGACGACCATAGCAAGGTGGTACCACTCCTTCCCATCCCGAACAGGACAGTGAAACGCCTTCGCGCCGATGATAGTGGACGGACGTCTGTGAAAG
>NZ_JBXAWP010000007.1:0-23277 GCF_057291955.1 Achromobacter sp. 1L-A-4-B-C2 | reverse complement strand
TAGCTGCCGTCAACGTCGTTTTGCCGTGGTCAACGTGACCAATCGTACCCACGTTCACGTGCGGCTTGGTACGTTCAAACTTGCCTTTTGCCATGATCTCTATCCTTTAACTTTCAAGGAAACTTGAATCTGCCAGGCCACCCGGATGGGCGGACCTGGCTAGGGTTATTTACTTGGCCCGAGCGGCGATGACTTCGTCAGCGACGTTCTTGGGAGCCTCGGAGTAATGCTTGAATTCCATCGTGTACGTGGCACGACCTTGCGTCAACGAACGCAGGTTCGTGGCGTAACCGAACATCTCGGCCAGGGGAACTTCAGCCTTGATGGTCTTGCCGCCACCGACCATGTCGTCCATGCCTTGGACCATGCCGCGACGCGAGGACAGATCGCCCATCACGGTACCAGCGTAGTCTTCCGGCGTTTCGACTTCAACGGCCATCATCGGTTCCAGCAGCACGGGGCTGGCCTTGCGCAGACCTTCCTTGAATGCCATGGAGCCGGCCATCTTGAACGCGTTTTCGTTCGAGTCCACATCGTGGTACGAACCGAAGAACAGCGTGCACTTGACGTCGACGATCGGGTAGCCAGCCAACACGCCCGAAGGCAGCGTTTCCTGAATGCCCTTGTCCACCGCGGGGATGTATTCGCGAGGAACCACACCGCCCTTGATGGCGTCCACGAATTCGTAGCCACCGCCAGGAGGCAACGGCTCGACCTTCAGCACCACGTGACCGTACTGGCCACGGCCGCCCGACTGCTTGACGAACTTGCCTTCAACTTCGTCGCAGGTCTTGCGGATGGTTTCACGGTAGGCCACTTGCGGCTTGCCGACGTTGGCTTCAACGCCGAACTCACGCTTCATGCGGTCGACCAGAATTTCCAGGTGAAGCTCGCCCATGCCGGAAATGATGGTTTGGCCGGATTCTTCGTCGCTGCGCACGCGGAACGACGGATCTTCCTGAGCCAGACGCGACAGCGCCAGACCCATCTTTTCCTGGTCAGCCTTCGACTTCGGTTCCACGGCCTGCGAAATCACGGGCTCGGGGAAAATCATGCGTTCGAGCAAGATGTGCGAGTCGGTGTCGCACAGCGTTTCGCCGGTGGTCACGTCTTTCAGACCCACCACGGCGGCGATGTCGCCTGCCAACACTTCCTTGATTTCTTCGCGGTTGTTCGCGTGCATCTGCAGAATGCGGCCGATACGTTCTTTCTTGCCCTTGATGGGGTTGTAGACCGTGTCGCCCGACTTCAGGACGCCCGAGTAAACGCGCACGAAGGTCAATTGACCCACGAACGGATCGCTCATCAGCTTGAATGCCAGTGCCGAGAACTTCTCGCCGTCGTCCGCTTCACGCGTGACGGGATTGCCATCGTCGTCCTGGCCGTCAACCGCGGGAATGTCCACGGGCGAAGGCAGGTAGTCGATGACCGCGTCCAGCATGCGCTGCACGCCCTTGTTCTTGAAGGCGGTGCCGCACAGCATCGGCTGGATTTCGCCAGCGATGGTGCGTTGGCGGATGGCCAGGTTGATTTCGGCTTCGTCCAAGGAACCCGTTTCCAGGTACTTGTTCATCAGCTCTTCCGACGACTCAGCGGCGGCTTCAACCAGCTTTTCACGCCATTCGTTGGCCAGGCCTTCCAGCTCGGCGGGAATATCGTGGTAGTCGAACTTGATGCCTTGGCTGGCTTCGTCCCAAATGATCGCCTTCATCTTGACCAGGTCGACCACGCCTTGGAACGTGTCTTCGGCACCGATCGGGATCACGATCGGCACGGGATTGGCGCGCAGGCGGTTCTTCAGCTGGTCATAGACCTTGAAGAAGTTGGCGCCGGTGCGGTCCATCTTGTTGACGAAGGCCAGACGCGGCACGCCGTACTTGTTGGCTTGGCGCCACACGGTTTCGGACTGCGGCTGAACGCCACCCACCGCGCAATAGACCATGCAAGCACCGTCCAGGACGCGCATGGAACGTTCCACCTCAATGGTGAAGTCCACGTGACCCGGGGTGTCGATGATGTTGATGCGGTGTTCGGGATAGTTCTTCGCCATGCCACGCCAAAACGCCGTCGTAGCTGCCGACGTAATGGTGATGCCACGCTCTTGCTCTTGTTCCATCCAGTCCATGGTGGCTGCGCCATCATGCACTTCGCCAATCTTGTGATTGACGCCGGTGTAGAACAGGATACGTTCGGTCGTGGTGGTTTTCCCTGCATCGATGTGCGCAGAGATACCAATGTTGCGATAGCGCTCGATCGGGGTTTTGCGGGCCATGGTGGATTAGTCCTTAAATTACCAGCGGAAATGGCTGAAGGCCTTGTTGGCCTCTGCCATCTTGTGCGTGTCTTCGCGCTTCTTCATCGCGGCGCCACGACCTTCGGAGGCGTCGATCAGTTCGCCAGCAAGACGCAGATCCATCGACTTCTCGCCACGCTTCTTAGCGGCTTCACGGAGCCAACGCATAGCCAGGGCCAGGCGGCGCACGGGGCGCACTTCAACCGGCACTTGGTAGTTGGCACCGCCAACGCGGCGGCTCTTCACTTCGACGATCGGCTTGATGTTGTTGATCGCCAGGCTGAAAACTTCGATCGGCTCTTTGCCGGTCTTGGTTTGCACTTGCTCGAGGGCACCGTAGACGATGCGCTCGGCGACGGCCTTCTTACCGTCCAGCATGACGACGTTCATGAACTTGGCGAGCTCGACGCTGCCGAACTTGGGATCGGGCAGAATCTCGCGCTTGGGTACTTCGCGACGACGGGGCATTGTTGCTTCCTTGTGTCTGTTCAGTTGAACCGTGTTTCATTACACGGCCATGGCCGCCCATTGGGACGACCCCTTACGTGCCGCGCTCCTTCCCAAAAGCCGGAGGGCGCGGTCGCACTTCCCTAGTGACGGGCTTCCGCCACGCGGGGTTACTGCTGACTCGTTATTAAGCCTTCTTCGGGCGCTTGGCGCCGTACTTCGAGCGGGCTTGCTTACGATCCTTGACGCCTTGCAGGTCGAGGGAACCGCGCACGATGTGATAACGCACACCGGGCAAGTCCTTCACACGACCGCCACGCACCAGAACCACCGAGTGCTCTTGCAGGTTGTGGCCTTCACCGCCGATGTACGAAATGACTTCGTAACCGTTGGTCAGACGCACTTTGGCAACCTTGCGCAGAGCGGAGTTCGGCTTCTTGGGGGTGGTGGTGTACACGCGAGTGCACACGCCGCGGCGTTGCGGGCAATTTTCGAGCGCGGGGCTCTTGCTTTTGATGATGCTGACTTCGCGCGGCTTGCGCACGAGTTGGCTAATGGTAGGCATGACCTTTGAAATCCCTTTTACGTACCACTGGTAAGTACTTACGTACTCGTCTCCTCAAGCAGTGAATTCTCTCGGAGAAGGCAGTTCGCGCAAAACCGCCTCAAACGTTCATATACGTAAAAGAGCGGGCTTGCCAACAAACCATGACAAACGCACAAAACTGATAGCGGCCGGCATTCAAGGACGAAGTCGCAACAGATGGACCCAAAACCGAAGGCTCGTGACGCACCTGGTTTTAGATCCTGGACTAAATTCTTGAACTGTTTGCCTTTGGCGTACAGATTTTGCGCGCGAAATAAAGCAGTAAGCCCTTTAGCATAACTGAGATCAAGGCGTACTGTCAAAGTATTTTGTAAGCCCCCGGACGCCGCGCGTTGGCGGCAAAAAGGCAGGAACTTAGCGCCGGCTGGCGCAAAATAGGGTCACGTAGCAGGACGGATCCAACCCTTTGAAACGCGCCGCGCCGCACTCGTCGGACGTTGCGGTGCTGGGGTAAACCATGAGTATTTTTGGCCTACGGCGCAGTGTAGCTCCGGGCGGGCGTTAATGGTCGGCGAACAAGTAACCGCTGCCGTACACCGTGCGGATGGGCAACATCACGCCCGCCAATTCCGCTTTGCGCCGCAAGCGGCTGACGATCACGTCGATGCTGCGCGATCCGCTAGATCGCACGCCGCCGCCTTCCACTCGAAGCTCGTCGCCCAGCTCCGACCGGCCCACCGCCCTGCCCGCGACTTCCAGCAATGAACGGACGATGAGGCGTTCGTTGGCCGACAGCGAGATCGTGGCGCCCGATGGGGCAGCCAGCGTCCAGCCCTGGTCTCGCAACTCCCATTGGCCGTTGACCGGCTCCTCGTCCGCCTTGTTGTCGGGTGTCGCGGGCAGGCGGCGCGCCAGCGCCAGAAGGATGCAGGAGAGTTCACGCGGATCCTGCGGTTCGGGCAGACAGGCGTCGGCGCCGCTTTGCAGGCAGCGCAGGCGGCTGTCCACCGACATGCCCCGTCCGGTAACCACGATTCCCATCGACGAAGATCCGTGCAGGCGCGCAACCAGGGCATAGCCGATTTCGCCCATCGCCCCCACATCGAGGATCACGGCATCGTAGGTGCCGCTATTGAGTAATCCGAACAGCTCAAGGGATGTCGAGCACCCGCGCGCGGAAATTCCGGCTTGCAGCAACGCGGACACGGCGGCGTTTCGGGCGACCTCGTCCGGCGACATCATAAGTATGCGCAATTGATTCATAGCTAATTCCACCTCTGACCCGAGCCCCGCTGCCGACCGTTTGTGACGTTGGCGGAGGGGACGGTTGAGACAGTGTGGCGTGGTGTTACGCAACAACTCCAGTCAATATTCGTTAACTTTGCAATGTTTGACAGTTCTTGCCACAACGTAGCCAGACTCTCACTTGCCCGAGTTATCATTCGTTTACACAAATTCGCTCACCTTTGCATCAGGCCGCCAACGAGCGCGCAGAAGTGGCAAAACTCCGCGAGAAATTCCGATGAAAATCGCGTCGCTGGAAGACGATCTTGACCAAGCCCGGCGCATACACCAAGTGCTGACCGCTGCGGGATACACGTGCCTCAGTTATCACCAGAGCCGGGATCTGTTGGCCGCGTTGCGCACCGAAAATTTTGATCTGGTGCTGCTGGATTGGCACCTGCCAGACATTGACGGTGACGATGTGGTGCGCTGGTTGCGCGCCAATATCGGTCCGCGCGTACCGGTTATCTTCTTGACCAATCGCTCGTCGGAAGATGATTTGGTCGAAGGGCTGCGCGCGGGCGCCGACGATTACATCGTTAAGCCCCTGCGCCCGCTGGAGTTGCTGGCGCGCGTGGCCGCGCTGCTGCGGCGCAGTCAGATCGCCGAGCCGGCCAACGATGCGTTCGAGGTTGCGCATTACCGCATCGAGCCTGCGGCGCGCGTCATTTCGTTGCACGGCGCCCCCGTGTCACTGGCGCCCAAGGAATTCGAGCTGGCGCTGCTTTTCTTTCGCAATCTGGGCCGGCTGATGTCGCGCGACGTGCTCGCCGAATGCGTCTGGAACCGCGAAATTCCCGCCACGTCCCGCACGTTGGACACGCATTTGTCCAACATCCGTCAAAAGCTCCAGATTCGCCCCGAGCACGGCGTGCGCCTGAGCTCGTCGTACGCGCTTGGCTACCGGTTGGAATTGATAAGCGCCGCTGACGACAGCGCCACCAACCCGTCATAGACGCTACGCGCGCTTTCCTGGAGAACACGATTTATGAGCCGCTGCCGCGCGCTTTCTTCGCTTGCCCTGCTCTGCTGCCTGACCGTGTCCGGCGTGGCGCACAGCCAGCCCGCGGGTGCATTGGGCGACGACTTCATCTACCGCATCCGCCAGGGCGACACCCTGATCGAGCTGGCTACGCAATACACCCGCAACCAAGCTAACTGGACGCAGCTGCAAACCGTAAACAAGGTCGACAAGCCCGAGCAACTGCCGATCGGCCTTGAACTGCGGATCCCGCTGTCGATGATCCCGGTGCGGCCCGCGCCGGCGCGCGTCGTGCACGTTAGCGGCCAAGCGAATATGGACGGCAAGGCACTGCAAGCCGGCGCGAGCGTCTCCGAAGGCAGCACGGTCGTGACCTCGGCGAACGGCTTTGTCACGTTGGAGCTGGCTGACGGATCCAAGCTGACGTTACCTGCCGGCGGGGCCGTTGAATTGTCCCGGCTGCGCCAGTTTGAAGGCACCGCGCTGACCGACTCGGTCATCAACGTTCAGCGCGGCGGTGTTGAATCTACCGTCGCCCCCACCGGACAAGGCGTGGGCCGTTTCGAGATCCGGACGCCGGTCGCCGTGACCGGCGTGCGCGGCACGCGGTTTCGCGTGCAAAGCGGCGCGGGTGGCGTGCAAAGCGAAGTGTTGGAAGGCAGCGTGCGCTTGCAAGCGCATGCACCCGGCACCGAACTGACCAAGCCAGTCGCGGTGGCACGCGGCTATGGCGCCGCGGTGCGCAACGACGGCAGCATGTCGGGCGTGCGCCAGCTGCTGGCCGCGCCAGAACTGGGCCAGCCCACGCGCCGGGGCGGCGGTGCATGGACCAGCGCGTTTGCACCGGTGCCGGGTGCCCAAAGCTACCTCGTGCGTGTTTCGCGCGATGCGGAAGGCGCCCTGCCCGTGTCATCCGAAAGTTTCGCCGCAAACGACATTCAGTTCCGGGCCCCTGGCCCCGGTACGTACTACGTATCCGTGCGCGCGGTCGACGAGCTGGGCTTGCGCGGCCAGGACGCGGTTGCAACGTTCGAAGGCGCGAATCAATTGATGACGTCGTCCGGCCTTGGGGTCAGCAGCGGCAGCGGCGGATTCATCACGCTGACCGAGTACTAGGGCCGAATCCATGGCCGATGCCACCGACGCCCTCGACCGGACCTCGCGCTCAGGGCTGTGGCTGACGGTGATTCTGGGGATCCTGGCGGCGCTGCTGGGCTTATTGAATGGCTTGGGCCGCGTCGACCAGATCCTTTACGACCGCGCCCTGACCCTGACGGGGCGCCCCGCCGACCCCGACATTCTGATCGTCGCCATTGACGACGCCAGCATAGAGACGCTGGGCCGATGGCCCTGGCGGCGCGCGATCCACGCCGCCTTGATGGACCGCCTGCAAGGCGCCCGCGCGGTCGGTCTGGACTTGATCTTCGCGGAAAGCGACACGGTCAATCCCAACGACGATGCCATCCTGGCCCAGAGCATCTTGCGTAACGGACGAACCGTCTTGCCGGTGGTGCTGGACCGTTTGAACAATCCTTTGGCCATGTCCTCACCCATTGCGGTGGTGGGCAATGCCGCGGCCGCCAGCGGCTTCATCAACGCGCGCGTGGATCCGGACGGCGTGGTGCGTGAAGCCTCGCTGACTGCCCAGTTCGCCGGCGCGCCCTACATGCACATGGCCCTGTCCATGCTCGACATCGGTGGGCAGGCAGATCAGGTGGAACGACTTCTGCAACGCGCCGCCCCCAGCAGCGACATCCTGATTCCCTACGCTGGCCCGGCGGGTCACATGCGCACCGTCTCGTACCTGGCGGTGTTGCGCGGCGATATCCCGCCCGAAGAAATACGAGGCAAGTACGTGCTGGTGGGTGCCTGGGCGACGGGCCTGGGTGACGCATATCCGACGCCGGTGTCGCACGACCTTAGCGGAATGTCGGGCGTGGAAATCATCGCCAACCTGATGCAGGCGGGGCGCGACGGGCTGTTCTACCAGCGGCCGGCAGCCGCCTGGAACGCACTGTTTTCCGTCCTTCCGGTGTTGCTCGCCTGCCTGGCGCTGTGGCGCCTGTCGCCCAAGCGCGCCCTGCTGGTGAGCATTGCACTGATCGCCTGCATACTGATCGCGTCGTGGTTGCTGCTGGCGTACGCGAGCCTATGGTTCGCGCCCACCGCCGCGCTCGTCGGCGTTGCGCTTTGCTATCCGCTGTGGAGCTGGCGCAGCCAGGAAGCCGCCTTGCGCTACATGGACTACGAACTGCGCCGGCTTCAACGTGAGTACCCGCCCGTTCTTAACGAAGCGCGGGCCCAGCTGACCGGCCCCAACGCGTCGTTGGAAAGCCGCGTGGGCGAACTTCAACGCGCATTGGAACGCGTGCGCAACCTGCGGCGCTTCCTGGCCGACGGGCTGGATGGCATGCCCGATGCCACGCTGGTATTCGACCAGGACGGGCGCATGCAATTTCGCAACCAGGCGGCGGTCATGTATTTCCAGCGGCTCGGCATGCGGCCGCCGCGCGTGGGCCACCCGGCCACGCACTTGCTGGAAAAGACCATTTCCGACGCCTCGACGCGACAGCGCGTGGCCGACGCCTTGCGCGGCCAGCTGCCGACGGATGATTCGACTCGCTGGACCGCCGATCTGGAGGTACGCGACTACGCCGGTCGTGACCTTATCCTGAAGTGCGCCCCCATCCATACCGCCGAAGGCGATTTTGCGGGCACGGTGGCCACCCTGACCGATATTTCGCGCATTCGCCAAGCCGAGCGCCAGCGCGAAGAGACACTGCGATTCATTTCGCACGATATGCGCGCGCCGCAAAGTTCCATCCTGGCGCTGGTCGAGATGAAGCAGGAAAGCGGTGTCCAAGAGGGCCAGGGCGAAACGCTTGCGCGGATCGCCACACTAGCCAACCGCACGCTGCATCTGGTGGACGACTTCGTGCACCTCACGCGGGCGGAATCCATGACGATCAGCGCCGTCGAGCTTGATGTGGGCAGCCTGCTCCAAGACGCCGTGGACGAATTCTGGGCGTCGGCGCACAAGCGCGGCATTACGCTGCGACTGCGTACGCCGTTGCCCGTAGCCTACATACGCGGCGACCAGACGCTGTTGATGCGCGCGCTGTGCAATTTGATCGACAACGCCATCAAATACAGCGCTCCCCACACGTGCATCGAGTGCGCGATCGACGCATCGCCGGGGTTCTGGTGCGTGACCATTCGAGATCAAGGCCAGGGCATCGCCGAGTCGGATCTTGCACGCCTGTTCGAACCGTTTTCGCGCGTGGGAGTAGAGAACCGGAATGACGTGGGCGGCGCCGGCCTGGGCCTGGCATTTGTGCGTACCGTGGCCGAGCGCCACGGGGGCTCTGTGCAGGTCAGCAGCAAGATCGGCGTCGGGTCGGTGTTTACCTTCTGCCTGCCCGTGGCGCCGGACGCGGCTTCAGACGCCGCCGCTCCGACCGAGCCATCGGCCTGACCGGCCAGGCGCAGACGCGCCCACCCGCACCTACTGGAAAACGTGCGAAATCACTGCGGGCTTGCCTGCCTTGATTTCGATCGTTGCGCGATACGGTGGCAGGTCTGCGTTGCGCAGGACCACTTGGTACTTGCCCGGAATCAGGCGGATTTCCTTGACGGGCGGGCTGATCCCGCGTGCCACTCCATTTACCCAGACTTCGCCCCAAGGGCGTATATCCAGGCGCACGGTGACCGGTACTGCCAGCGGCTTCGGCTTGGGCGCGTCTTCAGCCGGCGTCGCCGCATTTGAAGTGGCGGCGCCTTGCGTGGAAGCCGGCGTGCCAGCGGCAGGCAAAACGGACGGTTCTGCCGGAGCGTTTGCCGTCGCGGCGCTGTTCTGGGTGGGCGGCTGCGTGCCGGACTCTGCCCCAGCGCCCGACACAACGGGCGGCGGCGTCGACGCTGCTTGCGGGACGGCAGCAGGTGGCACGGTGGAAGCGGCGGGGGGTGCCGCCGGCGGCGGCATGGGATGCACGGCAGGCGGGTTCGGCATGACAACTTCCGAACTTGTGATCAGCGCGTTCGGCGCGCCTGCCCCCCAATGAAACCAGCCATACACCGCCAGGCCGATCAACGCCAGAAGGGCAAGCAAGGCAAGCAGCGGACGACGGTTGCGTGCCGGCCTGCGCATCGCCGAGGCGGCGGCCGGTGGCGCGGAATGGCCGGCCTCGGCCGTGGGCTCGTCGTCGCTTGCCGCCGGTTCTATGTAAGCGGCCACGCCCAGCAAGGCTGCGAATTCGGCCAGCGTCTGCGGCCGGTCGGCCGGCGACATGGCCAGGCCGCGATCAATCACGGCCAGAAAATCCGGGTTGTATTTTGACAGGCCCAAGGACGCCAGGGGCTCGTATGCATCAGTCGCCCGGCGCTCGGGCGCAGGCGGCGGCCGGTGGCCTGTTACCAATGCATGCATCACGGCGCACAGCGCATAGATGTCGCTCCACGAGCCACGCGGCCATTCCATCGAATCCGTATAGAGTTCAAACGGCGCAAACCCGGGGGTCGGGCTTCGGCTGGCTCGGCGCGAGCGCGCCACGACAAGCTCGGGCAACAGATGCGCCCGCGCGTTTTCATCCATGCCTACCGTATCCAGCGTGATATCGCCGCAGATTTCACCCTGCGCATGCAAGGAGATCAGGGACGGCAGCAGGTCCGAGACCAGCCGCTTGATACGCGATTCCGGCACACCACCCGCCATGCTGGCGGCAATAGCGCTAAGAGGACGCAAAGCCAGAGGCGCGGCGCCGGAGAAAGGGCCACGCGGCGTCAGCAGGCCGGTGGACGTGGACATGATGGGAATTGCGCTCATGCGCGGACTGGTGCGAAGATGGAATAGCGTGAATATTATCCAATTCGCAACACCAGGACATTGCCGAAAATGTCCGAGCGCATCAGGCTGTGGCACGATGGCGTTTCACTCATTCTTCCTACCCCCCTTATAAGCTATGAAAAATCGCCTTCTGAGCAGTCTGCTCGGCGCGACAGTGATGCTGGCGGGCTGCGCCGGGATCTCGTCCCAGAAACCGGAAAGCCCCCCCACCGCCGACGCCCTGGCGCAATTGCAACAAGTCCGGGACACCTACGGCGCGGGCCGCTACGGGGAAGTCATCCGAACGGTTGCCACCTCGGACACGTTGGCCTCGTCCACCAAGGCCGTCCGCATCGAGGCTTACAAGTTGCAGGCGTTCAGCTATTGCGTCAGCCGCTACACCCAACTGTGCGAAGACAGCTTCGCCCGGATCCTGGCACTGGACCCCTCATTCGAACTGGCTCCCAACGAAGCCGGCCATCCGTCCTGGGGGCCCGTCTTCCAACGCGCCCGCAGCCAGGCAGCCAAGTAGCCGCTACCTGGTCGGGGCAATAAAAAAAAGGCCGCTGATTCGCATCAGCGGCCTTTTTGCTTGCAGCCCCCGCGCCAACTCAGCGCGCGGGGAATTGTCCGGGATTCCGCTTATTCGGCGGAATCGTCCGTGCCGGCGTCGGAAGCCGGGGCCTGATCGTCCGCGCCCACCGTAACCGGCGAGTCTTCGAACGGGTTGGCCTGCTGGCGAGCGGCTTCGCGTTCCGCCGCCTCCAGCTCTTCCTTGTCGCGGCGTGCGTGGTGGTAAGCCAGGCCGGTACCCGCCGGGATGAGGCGGCCGACGATGACGTTTTCCTTCAAGCCACGCAGGTCGTCGCGCTTGCCCATGATGGCGGCTTCGGTCAGGACACGCGTGGTTTCCTGGAACGAAGCGGCCGAAATGAACGAGTCGGTCGACAGCGAGGCCTTCGTGATACCCAACAGCACGTTGTCGTAGGTTGCCGGGATACGGTCTTCGGCAGCCATGCGATCGTTGGCGTTCAGCAGTTCGGAGCGCTCGACTTGCTCGCCCGGGATGAACTCGGTATCACCAGCGTCAACGATGTTCACACGACGCAGCATCTGACGAACAATCACTTCGATGTGCTTGTCGTTGATCTTCACGCCTTGCAGACGGTACACGTCCTGCACTTCGTCGACGATGTACGTCGCCAGCTTCTCGATGCCTTGCAGGCGCAGGATGTCGTGGGGATCGGCCGGGCCGTCCACAATCATTTCGCCCTTGTTCACCACTTGGCCGTCGTGCACCAGAACCTGCTTTTCCTTCGGAATCAGGAACTCGTGGCTCACGCCTTCCAGGTCGGTGATAACCAGACGCTGCTTGCCCTTGGTGTCCTTACCGAACGACACCGTACCGGTAACGTCGGCGAGCATGCCGGCGTCCTTGGGCGAACGGGCTTCGAACAGTTCGGCCACACGCGGCAGACCGCCGGTAATGTCGCGGGTCTTTTGCGATTCTTGCGGAATACGCGCCAGAACTTCACCCACGGCAACCTGCTGGCCGTCACGCACGGTAATCAGCGCGCCCACCGGGAACGAGATGTTCACCGAGTGATCGGTGCCGGCGATCTTGACGTCTTCGCCAGCTTCGTTGACCAGCTTGATCTGCGGACGCATGACGATCTTGCCGCCACGGGTCTTCGGCGTGATGACGACGAGCGTCGACAGGCCGGTGACTTCGTCCACCTGCTTGGCAACGGTCACGCCTTCTTCGATGTTCTCGAAGCGGACGGCGCCGCCGTATTCCGACACGATCGGACGGGTCAGCGGGTCCCACGTCGCCAGACGTGCGCCAGCCTTCACAGCTTCGCCATCGCCAACCAGCACGGTCGCGCCGTACGGGATCTTGTGGCGTTCGCGTTCGCGGCCGTTGTCGTCGAAGATCGCCAGTTCGCCCGAGCGCGAAATCGCAACGCGTTCGCCCTTGGCGTTCGTGACATAGCGCATCGTGCTGGCAAAGCCGACCAGACCGCTGGACTTCGTTTCGACCGCGCTGGCCAGAGCCGAACGCGACGCCGCGCCACCGATGTGGAACGTACGCATCGTGAGCTGCGTGCCCGGTTCACCGATGGACTGGGCAGCGATAACGCCAACTGCCTCGCCTTGGTTGACCGGCGAACCGCGACCCAGATCGCGGCCGTAGCAGTGTGCGCACAGACCGTGACGCGTTTCGCACGTCAGCGGGGTGCGGACCTTGACTTCGTCCACGCCGATGCGGTCGATGGTGTCGACCAGGTCTTCGTCCAGCAGGGTACCGGCGACGATGGCCGTTTCCTGCGTGTCCGGGTTGATGATGTCCACGGCGGCAACACGACCCAGGATGCGGTCGCGCAGCGGTTCGATGACTTCACCACCTTCCACCAGGGCCTTCATGTTGTAGCCCAGCGACGTACCGCAATCGTCCTCGGTGATCACCAAGTCTTGCGTCACGTCGACCAGACGACGAGTCAGGTAACCCGAGTTCGCGGTCTTCAGTGCCGTATCAGCCAGACCCTTACGCGCGCCGTGAGTCGAGATGAAGTACTGAAGCACGTTCAGACCTTCACGGAAGTTCGCGGTAATGGGCGTTTCGATAATCGAGCCGTCCGGCTTGGCCATCAGGCCGCGCATACCGGCCAGCTGGCGGATCTGGGCGGCCGAACCGCGGGCGCCCGAGTCAGCCATCATGTAGATCGAGTTGAACGATTCCTGGCGCACTTCTTCGCCGTGACGGTTCACAACCGGCTCGGTGGCCAGTTGTTCCATCATCGCCTTGCCGACCTTGTCGCCGGCCTTGCCCCAGATGTCCACCACGTTGTTGTAGCGTTCTTGGGACGTGACCAGACCCGACGAGTACTGCTTGTCGATTTCCTTCACTTCG
Organism: Achromobacter sp. 1L-A-4-B-C2; assembly: GCF_057291955.1. Lineage (NCBI taxonomy): Bacteria > Pseudomonadati > Pseudomonadota > Betaproteobacteria > Burkholderiales > Alcaligenaceae > Achromobacter > Achromobacter sp. 1L-A-4-B-C2. The sequence continues at coordinate 9,991 of NZ_JBXAWP010000007.1, read as the reverse complement.
CGGCTGGCTTCGGCCAGGATGCCTTCCTTGGCGGTCGGGATCAGCATGTCGCCCATGGCGATCGAGATACCACCGCGCGTGGCCAGCTTGAAGCCGGACTGCATCAGCTTGTCGGCAAAGATCACCGTGTCGCGCAAGCCGCAACGGCGGAACGACTGGTTGATCAGGCGCGAAATTTCCTTCTTCTTCAGGGCCTTGTTCAGGACCGTGAAGGGCAGACCCTTCGGCAGAATTTCGGACAGCAGCGCGCGGCCGACCGTCGTTTCATGACGGCGGATCACGGGTTGCCATTCGCCTGCCTCGTCGCGCTCGTGCTCTTTCAGACGCACGGTCACGCGGGATTGCAGTTCGACTTCGCCGTTGTCATAGGCGCGTTGCACTTCAGCGACGTCGGTGAAGAAAATGCCTTCGCCGCGGCCGTTGATGCGCTCACGCGTCGTGTAGTACAGACCCAACACGATGTCTTGGGACGGCACGATCGACGGTTCGCCGTTGGCCGGGAACAAGACGTTGTTGGACGCCAGCATCAGCGTGCGCGCTTCCAGCTGGGCTTCCAGCGACAGCGGCACGTGGACAGCCATCTGGTCACCGTCGAAGTCGGCGTTGAACGCCGCGCAAACCAGCGGGTGCAGCTGGATGGCCTTGCCTTCGATCAGGACCGGTTCGAACGCCTGGATGCCCAAACGGTGCAGCGTGGGCGCACGGTTCAGCATGACCGGGTGTTCGCGGATGACTTCTTCCAGGATGTCCCAGACCACCGGTTCCTGGCTTTCCACCAGCTTCTTGGCAGCCTTGATGGTCGTGGCCAGGCCCATCATCTCCAGACGATTGAAAATGAACGGCTTGAACAGTTCCAGGGCCATCAGCTTGGGCAGACCGCACTGATGCAGCTTGAGCTGCGGGCCCACCACAATGACCGAACGGCCCGAGTAGTCGACGCGCTTGCCCAGCAGGTTCTGACGGAAACGACCGCTCTTGCCCTTGATCATGTCGGCCAGGGACTTCAGCTGGCGCTTGTTGGCGCCCGTCATGGCCTTGCCACGGCGACCGTTGTCCAGCAGCGAGTCAACGGCTTCCTGCAGCATCCGCTTTTCGTTGCGCAGGATGATTTCCGGCGCCTTGAGCTCCAGCAGGCGCTTCAAGCGGTTGTTGCGGTTGATGACGCGGCGGTACAGGTCGTTCAGGTCGGAGGTCGCGAAGCGGCCGCCGTCCAGCGGCACCAGCGGACGCAGGTCCGGCGGCAGCACGGGCAGCACTTCCATGACCATCCACTCGGCCTTGATGCCCGACTTCTGGAAGCCTTCCAGCACCTTCAGGCGCTTGGAAATCTTCTTGATCTTGGCTTCAGAGCTGGTGGCCTTCAACTCGCCGCGCAGCGTTTCCACTTCGCGATCGATGTCGATGGTGCGCAGCAGTTCGCGCACGGCTTCCGCGCCCATCAGGGCACGGAAATCGTCGCCGTATTCTTCGGTCTTGGCGAGGAAATCGTCGTCCGACATGATCTGGCCGCGCTTGAGCGGCGTCATGCCAGGTTCGATCACGCACCAGGCTTCGAAGTACAGAACGCGTTCGATGTCGCGCAGGGTCATGTCGAGCACCATGCCCAGACGCGACGGCAGGCTCTTCAGGAACCAGATGTGCGCGACGGGGCTGGCCAGCTCGATGTGGCCCATGCGTTCACGGCGAACCTTGGCAACGGTGACTTCAACGCCGCACTTTTCGCAGATCACGCCACGATGCTTCAGGCGCTTGTACTTGCCGCACAAGCACTCGTAGTCTTTGATCGGGCCAAAGATCTTGGAGCAGAACAGACCGTCACGTTCAGGCTTGAACGTGCGGTAGTTGATGGTCTCGGGCTTGCGAACTTCGCCGTAAGACCACGAACGGATCTTCTCGGGCGAGGCGATGCCGATCTTGATGGCATCGAATTGCTCGTCTTGCGAGACTTGCTTAAATAGGTCGAGTAGCGCTTTCATTAGTTACGCTCCAAATCCATGTCCAGGGCCAACGAGCGGATTTCCTTCACCAGCACGTTGAACGATTCCGGCATGCCGGCGTCGATGACGTGGTCGCCCTTGACGATGTTTTCGTATACCTTCGTACGGCCGGTGATGTCGTCCGACTTCACCGTCAGCATTTCTTGCAGGGTGTACGCGGCGCCGTATGCTTCCAGCGCCCACACTTCCATTTCCCCGAAACGCTGACCACCGAACTGCGCCTTACCACCCAGCGGCTGCTGCGTGACCAGCGAGTACGGACCCGTCGAACGCGCGTGCATCTTGTCGTCGACCAAGTGGTGCAGCTTCAGGTAGTGCATGTAGCCAACCGTCACGGGGCGCTCGAATTTCTCGCCCGTGCGGCCGTCAAACAGCCATGCCTGCGTACGCGAAGGCGTCAGTGCCATGCGCTCGGCGACGTCGTCCGGATAGGCCAGCTCCAGCATCGTGGTGATTTCCTCTTCCGTCGCGCCGTCGAAGACGGGCGTCGCGAACGGCACGCCGTTCTTGAGGTTCTGGGCCATTTCCATGACTTCTTCGTCGGTCAGCTCGTCGATGCGGGCGCCGGAACCGGTCGTGTTGTAGACCTTGTCCAGGTAGGCACGGACGTTCTTGACCTGCGCAGTGCGCTCGTCGCGCAGCAGATCGGCAATGCGGTGGCCCACGCCCTTGGCAGCCCAGCCCAAGTGCACTTCCAGCACCTGACCGACGTTCATCCGCGAGGGCACGCCCAGCGGGTTCAGAACGATGTCGGCCGGCGTGCCGTCAGCCATGTGCGGCATGTCTTCCACGGGGGTGATACGCGAGACCACGCCCTTGTTACCGTGACGGCCTGCCATCTTGTCGCCAGGTTGCAGACGACGCTTCACGGCCAAGTAGACCTTGATCATCTTCAGCACGCCCGGGGGCAGCTCGTCGCCCTGCGTCAGCTTCTTGCGCTTCTCTTCGAAGGCCAGATCGAACTGGTGACGCTTCTGTTCCAGCGATTCCTTGGCTTGTTCCAGCACGACAGCGTGCGGCTCATCGGCCAGACGGATGTCGAACCACTGCCAGCGGTCCAGATCAGCCAGGTAAGCCTTGGTGATCGTGGCGCCCTTGGCCAGCTTGCGCGGGCCGCCGTTGACGGTCTTGTTGACCAGCATCTTTTCGATACGGTCGAACTGGTCGTTTTCAACGATGCGCAGCTGGTCGTTCAGGTCTTGGCGATAGCGGCGCAGTTCATCGTCGATGATGGACTGGGCGCGCTTGTCGCGCACGATGCCTTCACGCGTGAACACTTGCACGTCGATCACGGTGCCGGTCATGCCCGAAGGCACGCGCAGCGAGGTGTCCTTAACGTCGGACGCCTTTTCACCAAAGATGGCGCGCAGCAGCTTTTCTTCCGGCGTCAGCTGGGTTTCGCCCTTGGGCGTGACCTTGCCGACCAGCACGTCGTCGGCGCTGACTTCGGCGCCAATGTACGTGATGCCCGAATCGTCCAGACGGTTCAGTTGCGTCTCAGCCAGGTTGCTGATGTCGCGCGTGATTTCTTCCGGACCCAGCTTCGTGTCGCGGGCAACAACCGTCAGTTCCTCGATGTGCACCGAGGTGTAGCGGTCATCGGCAACAACCTTCTCGGAGATCAAGATCGAGTCTTCGAAGTTGTAGCCGTTCCACGGCATGAACGCGATCAGCATGTTCTGACCCAGGGCGAGTTCGCCCAGGTCGGTCGATGCGCCGTCAGCCAGCACGTCGCCCTTGGCGACCTTGTCGCCACGCTTGACGATAGGACGCTGGTTGATGTTCGTGTTCTGGTTGGAACGGGTGTACTTGATCAGGTTGTAGATATCGACACCGACTTCGCCGGCGACGTTTTCTTCGTCGTTCACGCGAATCACGACGCGCTCGGCGTCAACGTGGTCGACCAGGCCGCCACGCAGTGCTTGCACGGTCGTGCCCGAGTCAACGGCCACGGTGCGTTCAATACCCGTACCCACGACCGGCTTTTCCGGACGCAGGCAAGGCACGGCCTGGCGTTGCATGTTGGCGCCCATCAGTGCGCGGTTTGCGTCGTCGTGCTCAAGGAACGGAATCAGCGAAGCGGCAACCGACACGATCTGCGACGGGGCAACGTCCATGTAGTGCACGTTGGCCGGCGAGGTCAGCATCGTTTCGCCTGCTTCACGGCAAGCGACCAGGTCGTCAACGAAGGCGCCTTGCTCGTCCAGCGCGGCGTTAGCCTGTGCAATGACGTAGTGGCTTTCTTCGATGGCCGACAGGTAATCGATCTGCTCGCTGACGCGGCCGTCGATAATCTTGCGGTAAGGCGTTTCCAGGAAGCCGTACTCGTTCAAGCGAGCGTACAGCGCCATGGAGTTGATCAGACCGATGTTCGGGCCTTCCGGCGTTTCGATCGGGCAGACGCGGCCGTAGTGGGTCGGGTGCACGTCGCGGACTTCAAAGCCGGCGCGCTCGCGGGTCAGACCGCCCGGGCCCAGTGCGGAAACGCGACGCTTGTGCGTGATTTCCGACAACGGGTTGGTTTGGTCCATGAACTGCGACAACTGGCTCGAACCGAAGAACTCCTTGATGGCAGCCGAGATCGGCTTGGAGTTGATCAGGTCGTGCGGCATCAGGTTTTCGGTCTCGGCCTGGCCCAGACGTTCCTTGACGGCACGCTCGACACGCACCAGGCCGGCGCGGAACTGGTTTTCGGCCAGTTCGCCAACGCAACGCACGCGACGGTTGCCCAAGTGATCGATGTCATCGATCTGGCCACGGCCGTTACGCAGCTCAACCAGCACCTTGATGGTTTCAAGGATGTCTTCGTTGGTCAGCGTCATCGGACCGGTGATGTCTTCACCACGGCCCAGACGGCTGTTGACCTTCATGCGGCCCACGCGCGACAGATCGTACGTCTCTTCGCTGTAGAACAGACGTTGGAACAGCGCTTCCACCGCTTCTTCGGTGGGGGGCTCGCCAGGACGCATCATGCGGTAGATGGCAACACGCGCGGCCATCTGGTCGGCGGTTTCATCAGTGCGCAGGGTTTGCGAAATGTACGGACCACGGTCCAGATCGTTCGTGTAGAGCGTCTGGATGTCGTAGACGTTCGAGGCGCGCAAGGCGCCCAGCACGCTTTCCGTGATTTCGTCGTTGGCGTTGGCGATGACTTCGCCGGTATCTTCGTCAACGATGTTCTTGGCCAGCACACGGCCGTACAGGAAGTCTTCCGGCACGGAGATGCGCTGGATGCCGCCGGCAGCCAGGTCGCGCAAATGCTTGGCATTGATGCGCTTGTCTTTTTCGACGATGACCTTGCCATCGCGGTCCGAGATGTCGAAGCGGGCCATTTCGCCCTTCCAACGCTCGGGCACGAATTCCATCATGGCGCCTTCGCTCTTGAGTTCGAAGTTATCGAAGTCAAAGAAGTTGGCCAGGATGGATTCCGGCGTCATGCCGATGGCCTTGCACAGGATCGTGACAGGCATCTTGCGACGACGGTCGACGCGGAAGAACAGGACGTCCTTCGGGTCGAATTCGAAGTCCAGCCACGAGCCGCGGTAAGGAATCACGCGGGCCGAGAACAGGAGCTTGCCGGAGCTGTGCGTTTTGCCGCGGTCGTGTTCGAAGAACACGCCAGGCGAACGGTGCAGCTGCGACACGATGACACGCTCGGTGCCATTGATGACAAAGGAACCCGTGCTGGTCATGAGCGGAATTTCGCCCATGTAGACTTCTTGTTCCTTCACTTCTTTCACGGTCGGCTTGCTGACTTCGCGGTCAAGCAGCACCAGGCGGACCTTGGCTCGCAGGGGCGAGGCATAGGTCAGACCACGTTGCTGACATTCCTTGACATCGAACACCGGTTCGCCGAGCACGTAGCTCACGAACTCCAAGCGCGCCATACCGTTGTGACTAACGATCGGGAAAATCGACGAGAACGCCGCCTGCAAACCGTCGGCTACGCGATCGGACGGGGCGGTATCCGCCTGCAGGAAAGTTAGGTAGGATTGAAGCTGTGTCGCCAAAAGGAAAGGAACGTTTTGAACGTCTTCACGCTTGGCGAAGCTTTTGCGGATGCGCTTTTTTTCGGTGTACGAGTAAGGCATGAGCACTCCGACTCGAGGTTGCATGGGCCGTCAACCACGGCCCTAGGTGATACGACTCCAGGAAACCCCCCTGAAAGGGCATACCCCCAGTAGGGGTTTCCTGGAAACGCAAAAGCCCGGGGACTGCAAACTGTGCTGTCCCCGGGCAGTTGACGCAGGTCTTACTTGACTTCGACCTTGGCGCCAGCTTCTTCCAGCTTCTTCTTGGCGGCTTCGGCGTCAGCCTTGGCCACAGCTTCCTTGACGGGCTTCGGAGCGCCGTCAACCAGGTCCTTGGCTTCCTTCAGACCCAGACCGGTCAGCTCGCGCACGGCCTTGATGACGCTGACCTTGTTCGCGCCGGCTTCCAGCAGGACGACGTTGAACTCGGTTTGCTCTTCAGCAGCGGCAGCAGCGCCACCAGCGGCGGGAGCAGCAACAGCGACAGCGGCGGCAGCAGCCGACACGCCGAACTTCTCTTCCATTTCCTTGATCAGCTCGGACAGCTCGAGCACGGTCATGCCAGCGATGGCGTCAAGGATTTCAGCTTTGTTAAGTGCCATTTTTAAGAACTCCAAATATTTTGGTAATGCCAGGGTTTGGGTGTCGCTTCGTCGTTCAGCGAATTCCGGACAGCAGGGCGATTAGGCCGCTGCCTTTTGGTCGCGCACAGCCGCGAGGCCACGGGCGAACTTGGTCGGAACTTCGTTGAGCGTACGCACGAATTGCGCGATCGGGGCTTGCATGGTGCCAAGCAGTTTCGACAGCAACTCTTCGCGGGACGGCATGGTGGCCAAGGCCTTCACACCATCTTGAGTCAGCAGGCTGTTGGGCAATGCGCCCGCCTTGATGACCAGCTTGTCGTTGCTTTTCGCGAAACCAGCGATAACCTTGGCCGCCGAAACCGGATCAGTGCTGATGCCATAGATCAGCGGACCGGTCAGTTGCTCAGCCAACGGCTCGAAAGCCGTGCCGGCAACAGCACGACGGGCCAGCGAGTTCTTCAGAACTCGCAGATACACGCCCGATTCACGCGCAGTTTTGCGCAGTACGGTGACAGAGGCGACGTCCAGACCACGGTACTCAGCGATAACAATCGATTGTGCCTTGGCGACTTCAGCCGAGACTTCCTCGATTACCACCGCTTTCTCTTGACGATTGAGACTCACGGTTTGAACACTCCATCAAAAGACGCCTGGGGCCGGAGCCTTGCGCGTCAACCGAATGCGGCGCCTGGTCGAGTTCTTCGTGTAAAGAAATCTTCCTGGGGACGCCGTCTACGCTGGATCCGAACTAGATGAGCTTCGGGATTAAGCGGGGCAGCGGGGGTGCGAGCACCGTTCCACTACCCTGCTCCAGCGGTCTTTGACAGCAACATCCGGAGGAATCCGGATGCAGCCCAAAGTACGTTTACTGCTGTTGGCTTAGTTGGAAGCCGACAGCGAGGCAATTTCAACGCGAGCACCGCCGCCCATCGTGGACGAAACGGCCAGCTTGCGCAGGTAAATGCCCTTGGCAGCTGCGGGACGGGCCTTTTGCAGGGCGTCGACCAGAGCAGCCAGGTTGGTTTGCAGCTGTTCCACGCCGAACGACGCACGGCCGATCGTTGCGTGGATGATGCCAGCCTTGTCGGTACGGTACTGAACCTGACCGGCCTTGGCGTTCTTGACAGCGGTGGCGACGTCAGGCGTCACGGTGCCGACCTTCGGGTTCGGCATCAGGCCACGGGGACCCAGGATCTGGCCCAGGGCACCCACGACACGCATCGTGTCGGGCGAAGCGATAACCACGTCAAAGTCCATTTGACCGGCCTTGATCTGGTCAGCCAGGTCGTCCAGGCCAACGATGTCGGCGCCGGCGGCCTTGGCGGCTTCAGCCTTGTCGCCTTGGGCGAACACGGCAACGCGAACCGACTTGCCGGTACCGGCGGGCAGCACGACCGAACCGCGAACCAGTTGGTCCGACTTCTTCGGGTCGATGCCGAGCTGCACGGCCACGTCAATGGATTCATTGAACTTGGCGACGGCGGTTTCCTTGACCAGGGTCAGGGCTTCAGCGACCGGGTACAGCTTGGTGCGGTCGATCTTTTGTGCAATAGCGGCGGCGCGCTTAGACAGTTTTGCCATGATTAGATCCCCTCAACCGTGATGCCCATGCTGCGGGCGCTGCCAGCGATCGTACGCACAGCGGCGTCCAGATCAGCGGCGGTCAGATCGGGGCCCTTGGCCTTGGCGATTTCTTCAGCTTGAGCGCGGGTCAGCGTGCCGACCTTGTCGGTATGCGGCTTGGGCGAACCCTTTTGCACACCGGCAGCCTTCTTGATGAGGACCGTCGCGGGCGGGGTCTTCATGATGAAGGTGAAGCTCTTGTCCGCGAAGGCGGTGATCACCACCGGAATCGGCAGACCAGGCTCCATGCCTTGGGTCTTGGCGTTGAACGCCTTGCAAAATTCCATGATGTTCAGGCCGCGTTGACCCAGTGCCGGGCCAATCGGGGGGGAGGGGTTAGCTTTACCAGCCGGTACTTGCAGCTTGATAAAGCCGACGATCTTTTTCGCCATGCTTTGCTCCTTGCGGGTTATATCGCCCCGGCGTTAACAGCCTGGGCTCCCCGGGGGTTGAAATCAGGTCTTTTCGACCTGGCTGAAATCGAGTTCGACGGGTGTGGCACGACCAAAAATGGTGACCGACACGCGCACCTTGCTCTTTTCGTAATTGACTTCTTCGACGTTGCCGTTGAAGTCTGCAAACGGACCTTCCTTGACCCGAACCATCTCGCCCACTTCGAAAAGAATCTTGGGGCGGGGCTTCTCGACACCCTCTTCCATCTGGGAGAGGATCTTTTCGACTTCCTTTTCGGAAATCGGGGTCGGACGGTTGCCCGAGCCACCCAAAAAGCCGGTGACGCGGTTCGTGTTCTTGACCAGATGCCACGTTTCGTCGGTCAGGTCCATTTCTACCAGGACATAACCGGGGAAAATGCGGCGTTCGGTGATCGACTTTTGACCACCCTTGACCTCGACGACTTCCTCGGAGGGCACAAGGATGCGACCAAAGGACGTTTGCAAGGCCGCGCGCTCGATGCGCTCTACCAGGGCCTTGTGAACGCTCTTTTCCATGCCGGAGTACACATGGACGACATACCAACGCTTACTCATTCGCCGTCCTTATTTCCAGCCCAACAACAGGCCGTAAAGAATCCATTCGATGCCCTTGTCGAGCACCCACATGAAAATGCCCATGACCGCCACGAACGCAAAAACGATACCCGTCATTTGGGTCGTTTCCTTGCGGGTGGGCCATGCGACACGCTTGACTTCGTTGTAGGACTCGCTGGCAAAGCTCAGGGTGCGGCGGCCGGGCTCGCTGAACCAGGCAATTGCGGCTGCAATCACAAGGCCGCCGACAAACACGCCGATACGTGCAGGCATCGGCTGTGCGCTAAGCACGGAAAACCCGACGATGCCAGCAATAACGACGAGAACCGCCAGGCCGAGCTTGACCCGGTCGGCGGTGCTAGTTACGGTTTCTACGCTGGTATTAGACATATTGCGACGCGAGCCGCCGTGAATGCGTAACTCGCGATGATCTCCCGCGGGTTTATCCTGGCGGTGGCAGGGGCAGTAGGAATCGAACCTACAACCTTCGGTTTTGGAGACCGACGCTCTGCCAATTGAGCTATGCCCCTAAAACACTACTGGCTTGCACTACATTCACTGACTTTCCGCTCAGCGCCTACGCGCAGGGTCACGGAACCGAACATCATACTACTTTTACAGCAAAGATGGATAGAGGGACTTGAGAGTCCACTCTACCCATCTGGGTATTGCTTACTTCAGGATCTTGGCGACGACGCCGGCGCCGACGGTACGACCGCCTTCACGGATAGCGAAACGCAGGCCTTCTTCCATGGCGATGGGAGCCA
>NZ_JBXAWP010000006.1:0-674640 GCF_057291955.1 Achromobacter sp. 1L-A-4-B-C2 | reverse complement strand
GCCGATGATAGTGGACGGACGTCTGTGAAAGTAGGTCATCGTCAGGCTTTTATTGCGCAAAACCCCACAGGTAATCCTGTGGGGTTTTGTTTTTTGCGCGTCCCAGACTTTGCAAGTACAGATTAGTTAAACCCCCTCGTAGCTCGCGCTGCGAGGGGGTTTTGTTTTTAATTTTGCGCGAAACAAACGACGACTGTTTATGGCAGTTGGCGGCGCAATGCTTCGAAGAACAATTCTGACTGAAGACGTTCGCTTTGAATCTGCGCGGCGACTTTGGTGGCGATGTCGGCGTTTACCGGTTTGAGCGGACGGCCAGTAGATTGAGCAAGGACCTGCGCTGCGCAAGCGCGTTCCAGGAAAAACAAATCGTCGTAAGCGTAGTCCAGCCGTTCGCCGCAAACCACAACGCCGTGATTGCCAAGGAAGACGATGTCCGCGCCTTGCATGGCATGCGCAATGCGTTCGCCCTCGGTGACGTCCAGGGCCAGGCCGTTGTAGTTTTCGTCGATGGCAAGCCTGCCGTGGAACCGCATTGCGTTTTGCGACAGCGTCGTGTCCAGACCTCGGTCTGCGGTAAGTGTCAGTGCCGTGGCATAAGGCATATGCGTGTGCAGGACACAGGCCTTGCCCGCGATACGGTGGATGGCAGCGTGAATAAACATCGCCGTGGGTTCAACGGCATGTCGACCGGCCAGTTTGTTTCCATGCGCATCGATCAGGACGATGTCGTCGGCTTGAACTTCATTCCACATGAGACCGCGGGGATTCAGCAGAAAGTGGTCGGGGTCACCAGGCAACGCCACGCTGAAGTGATTGCAGACGCCTTCGCCCAGGCCATGAGCCGCAGCCGCCCGCAAGGCCAAGGCCAAGTCGGCGCGAAGCGCAGCCACGGGTTCCGCGTGATATAGGGCGTCTGCGAAATGGGGTTCTTGATTCATGTCTGCCTTAAGGCTTAGGGAGGGGTAAGGGAACGCGCCTGATCCGACTATAGAGGGCCAGGCTGCGGCGTTATAACCAACCGGCGCTGCGAAAAACTCCTGGCACCCGGTCCAATGTCGGTACGGTAGCGTCAGGACGATAGTCAGGCAATAGCTGACGGCCTGTTCCTCGATCGATCCAGACGCATCGGAAGCCGATGTCGCGGGCAGCGGCATGGTCAAGATGTGGACTGGCGCAAATATGCACGATGTCGTCTGGCGTGACGCCAAGGCTCTGGTGAGCATGCGCGAAGATTTTGCGAGACGGCTTATAGGCGCCCGCGGATTCGGCCGTGATCACCCGGTCGATATGCCCGCCCAGCTGCGCGACGTTGCCGGCAATGATGTCTTCATCGGTATTCGAAATGATGCAAAGGCGGAAGCCCGCCTGTTTCAGCGCGGCCAACGTGTCCACGACTTCCGGAAACGGTGGCATGGCGGATATGCTGCCTATCAACATGTCGGCATCTTCTGGCCGATATGGCAGCCCAAAGTCCTGCATCGTCGACCGTAGCGACTCGCGCGAGATGTCGGCAAAGCGGCGATGGGGAGGGGTGCGTTCCAGGCGATGCTCGTGTTGGTCGTACGCGTGCAGGAACTCATCGGCTGTGGGCGCTGAATGCGCCGGCGGCTTGCCAGCCAGGATGCGGGCAACCGCCGCCTGTAGCCCTTCGTCCCACTGAATCAGCGTGCCGTAACAGTCAAACGTCAGCCACTGCGGGCGGGGAAGCGAATTCAACGGCATGGTGGATCCCTAAGAAAAATAGAAGAATCCTCAGCGTAGGACGTCCCACATCAAGTCGTAAAATTAATAATCGAACTCCTCTCAGTTGATAAACGAATATCAAGGCCGCCATGCTTGACCTGGAACTCTTGAGAACGCTGGTTTGCGTTGCCGATGAAGGCAGCTTCACCCGCGCTGCCCAGCGCGTGCATCGCACACAATCCACCGTCAGCCAGCAGGTTCGAAAGTTGGAGCAGACGGTGGGCAAGACATTGCTGCTGCGCGACCGAACCGGCAGCAATGTGTCTGCGACCGAGGATGGCGAAGTGATGCTTGCGTACGCCCGCCGCCTGTTAGCCATTGCCGACGAGGCCGAACATGCCTTGATGGCGCCCCAGGCAGCGCGTGTTTTGCGCCTGGGCATTCCTGAAGACTTCGACGTGGCGCGGCTGACGTTGCTGTTGGCGCGATTCGCGGCCAGCCATCCCGGCGTCCGGCTGGAAACCGCCAGTGGTATGAGCACCGAGCTACGCGCCAAACTGGGTTCCGGCGACTTGGACCTGGCCCTGATCAAACGCGAGCCCGACGACGGCCCATGCCTGGCGGCATGGTCCGAGCGTCTGGTCTGGATCGGCGCCAAGCGACACGCTGCGCTGGCGCCACATTGCCCCGTGCCGTTGGTGATGTTTCCGCACGGCTGCATCTATCGCAAGCGGATGATTTACGCGTTGGAGAGCGCCGGTCGCGCCTGGTACGGCGCTTATCACAGCCATAGCCTTGCTGGCGTGCAGGCGGCCGTGGCGGCGGGGCTGGGCGTGAGCTTGCTGCCTGCGTTCGCCACCCTGGAATCGCATCAGGTGCTGGTGGCACGCGACGGGTTCGATCCGGTGCCGTCGACCGAGTTGGCTATCGTCAGCAATCGCCGCGTGCCAGGCAGCATCGAGCAACAACTCGTGTGCGCGTTGCAGCAGGCCATAGAAGCCGACACGCGCGACCCGGCGATGGCGTGAACGCCGGCGTTCAAGTCACATCGCCGTCCACGTAGTACCACTGCCCGTCTTCACGCACGAAGCGACTGACTTCGTGCATGCGATGCGCGCGGCCTGCCTGGCGGCTGCGGGCCACGAATTCCACGGTGGCGTGATCGGCGTCCTGTTCGCGCGCTTGTTTGATGGACAGCCCCAGCCATTTCAAGTCCGGCGGATTCGGGTCCAGCGTTGCGGGCCGCGTCCCGGGATGCCAACTGGCTAGCAGGTAAGGCAGTTTGTCCAGGACGAAAGCGCTGTATCGCGATCGCATCAGCGCCTCGGCGGTGGGCGCCTGCATGGCCAGGGGGCCTTCATGCCAGCGGCCGCAGCAGCGGTCGTAGGCCGCGCCGCCGCAAGGGCACGGAGCGGCCAGGGAAGCAGATTTCTTGGTCACGGTTTGGCAGCGGCGCGTATCAGGCTCGCAGGTCGTTGTATTCGGGATGGCGGCGCATATAGACCTCGGCATACGAGCACAATGGGCGGACTTTCCAGCCATTGGCGCGCGCGGTATCCAGCGCTGACCGGGTCAGTTCCGCAGCGATGCCGCGCCCGCCGACCTGGCTGGGGACGCCGGTGTGCACGATGGCCATCGTGTCGCCTTGCAACTGGTAGTCCAACACGCAAAGCACGCCGTCGACGGTGGCGGTGAAGCGGGATTGACGGGGGTCCTGGGTGACAACAGTCATTCGAAGGCTCCTTGGATGCACCGGTGGGTCAGCCGGCATTCACCCGATGATCGGTAATCGGTAATCGGCAGTCGTAAGCAAACAGCTTAACGCGTCAGCGCCCGGGGGCAGAGGGCTGCACCGTCGACTTATCGGTGCAACACCTTGATCAACGCCGTCAGTTGGGCGTCGCGCGTTTGCACCATGTCGGCGATGCTGCGCCGGCCCGCCTCGGCGTTGACGCCTTCGATAAGTTTGCGCTGTAGTTCCGGAGTGACCTCGGGTGTGCCCAGGTCGTCCCACCAGGTTTGCACCGGGCCCAGCAGGTGGTCCATGAAATGCGCCAGGCCGCCCGCGCCACCGCCCAGGTTGAACGTCATGTGGGGTCCGAACAATGCCCAGCGCAACCCCGGCCCTTGCGACACCGCGGCGTCGATATCGGCCACGCTGGCGACGTTTTCGGCGGCCAGATGGATGGCCTCGCGCCAAACGGCCGCTTGCAGACGGTTGGCGATATGACCCGGCACTTCCTTGTTCAGCCGGATCGGGTATTTGCCCATGGCCCGGTAGAACGCGATGCTTTGCTCGATGACTTCAACCGACGTCTTGTCGCCCCCCACCACTTCTACAAGCGGAATCAGATGCGGCGGGTTGAATGGATGCCCGATGACGAAGCGCTCCGGGTGTTGGCAGCGCGATTGCAGACGGCTCATGATCAGGCCCGACGAACTTGAGGCCACGATCACGCGAGGCGGCAGTAGGGCGTCCATCCGCGCAAAGAGTTCGATCTTGAAGTCCTCGCGTTCGGGCGCGTTTTCCTGCACGAAGTCCACATCCACCAAGGCCGTCGCCAAGTCCGGCTCGAACAGCAGGGCGTCCGGCGACGCGCCTTCCACGACGCGGCCCAATTCCTTCAGCACGGGCCAGGCGGCCTGAACGCGCGCGCGCGTTTGTGCTTCGGCGTCGGCGGCGGGGTCGCTGACCACCACCGTCAGCCCATGCGCCAGGAACAGTGCTGCCCAACTGGCCCCGATGGTGCCGGCGCCAACGATGGCGATGCGGCGGATGGCTGGCGTGGGCGTGGCAGGGTGCGGCATAGGGCTCTCCGAGTGGCAGGGATCGGCCCATATTGTGATGCAAACGCCCCGCGCTTGCATGCCCGCCTTATGCGTTATGCGCGCGACGCAAGTGACGCCAGACCAGCCCGACCCCCGCCGCGTAGCTTGCGGCGATCACGCCGTAGGCGACGGGCAGGGTCGCGTTCCAGTCGGGCAGCACATGCATGATGGTGCCCATCAATGCCACCCCGACCAATGCGCCGGACTGCCGATTCGCGTTCAATGCCGCCGCCGCGCTGTTGGCGTGGTGCTTGCCCGAACTCTGCATCACAATGCCGGTCATCGCGGGCACGGCGATTCCCACGCCCAGATTGCCCAGCGCAACCAGGATGGCGAAGGGCCAGTAGGCGATCGTGGGCGTGAAGGCGACGATCCCCAAGGCGCTCATGGTGGCGGCCAGCGACATGCCCCCCAATAGCGCTGCCGACACATTCCAGCGCGCGGATACACGCCCCGAAATCAAATTGCCGATTGAAAAAACCGCCAGCATCGGCACCAGCTGGATACCGGTCTGAAGGGCGTCGGCGCCGCGCGCATGTTGCAGGAACAAGCTAAGCAGGAACAACTGCCCGTACGAAGCCAGATTGATCAGGAAGCCCACCGCGTTGGCCGCCGCAAAGTGCGGCGTCTGGAACAGGACGCGGGGCAGTATCGGTTCGGCGTGGCGGCGTTCGCGCCGCACCAGCAATACGATGGCCAGGGCACACAAGGCGGTGACGCCGGCAATGCGCGGCGACGTCCAGCCGTAGGCGTTGCCCTGGATCAGCACGAAGCACAACGACGACAACGCGATTACGCCCAGCAGGTGGCTGATCGGGTTCAGCGCGCGCGGCCGGCGCGGGGCCGCCTGGATGCGGCGGCGGGCAAGCCACAGCCCGACCACGCCCAACGGCAGGTTGATGAGAAAGATGCCGCGCCAACCGAATTGATGGATCAACACACCGCCCAGCAAGGGGCCGGTGGCGCCCGCCACCGCGACGATCGCCGACCAGGCGGCCAGCATGCGGTTGCGCACGTGGTCGTCGTCGTAGGCGTGCGTCAGCAAGCTTAGCGAGCTGGGCATGAACAGCGCGGCGCCCAGGCCTTGCAGCATGCGGGCCGCGATCAACGTGTTGGCGTCGGGCGCCAGGCCGCACAGCAATGATGCCAACGTAAACACGGCCAGGCCGGCAAGATAAACCGTTTTGGCCCCATAGCGGTCGGCCAGCGCGCCGGCCACCAACAGCAGCGCGGCAAACGTCAGCGTGTAACCGTCGACGATCCAGACCAGATCCGTCAAGGGAACGACAAACTGCACGGCAATGCTGCGCAGCGCCACGTTGACCACGGTCACGTCCAGCATGGCCATGACGAAACCGATGGCCAGGGTGACTAGCGGCAGCCAGGCAGTGGCCGGCTTGGCGTCGAGGGAGGGCGCGGGGTGTGATGGGCAGGCGGTGTTCATGAGAGGCAGACGGCGGGATTCCAAGGACTGAAGCTTAGAAGTTTTCAGGTATGCAAAAAAGCCGAAATACTGCTTTATAGTGATGCATAAATGCATCGCGGTTCCCAGGGTGGCAGGGTTGAAACGCGTTCGGGATACCAATGGACTGAAGCGAGGGTCAGCGCTATGGATTGGGACAATGCCAGGATCTTCCTGGCGATTTATCGCGTGGGAACGCTGCGTGGGGCGGCGGCATTGCTGCAGATCGACCAGGCAACGGCGGGCCGGCGCCTGGCCGCGCTGGAGTCATCGCTGGACGCGCGCCTGTTTCTGCGCACCCCTGGCGGGTACGTGCCCACGCCGGCGGGCGAATTGGCGTTCGCCGCGGCGGAGCGTATGGAGTCGGCCGCCGACCAGCTGCAGCGGCAGATGCAGGGGCTGGACCATCGCCTGTCGGGCGTGGTGCGCGTGGCGGCATCCGAAACCGTGGCCAGCTACTTCATCATGGAGGCGGTGCGCCGCGTGCATGTCCAGCATCCGGACATACGCGTGGTGCTGTCGGCGTCGATACAGATCAGCAACTTGACCCGTCGCGAGGCGGATTTGGCCATCCGCAACGTCAAGCCTGACAGCCCCGATTTGATCCAGCGCCACCTGGCCCGCAAGGAAGTCGGTCTGTATGCCTCGCGCGAATATCTTGCCGCGCACGGTGAGCCCAAACCGGGTACGGCCTTCGCCGGGCATACCTTGGTGACGTACCAGCAGGCGGTCTTGCCCGGCTGGTCGGACACGTTTTGCGGCGAGCCGACGGGCAACGGGCGCATCGCGATCGAGCTCAATTCCGGGATGATGATACTTGCCGCCGTGGTGGCCGGCCTGGGCATCGGCGAGCTGCCCACCCACATGGCGCCGGATTATCCCGACCTGGTCCGTATCTGGCCGGGTCGCAGCGAACCGTATGATTTGTGGCTGGTCATGCACGGGGACCTGAACCGCACCGCGCGCGTGCGCGCCGTGGCCGACGCCATCGTCCAGGTGTTCGAAGAAGACAAATAGCCGCGCAACTGCGGTAAGCCGTGGCTTGTCGAGCCGCGCGACAGGCGCTAAGGTTTGCGTGCCCCGCAGGAAAACCACGAATCAGGAGTGACGCGTGTCCGATCTTTGGCGTTTATCCGCAGTTGAGCTTGCCTCTCTAATCCGACAGCGCGACGTATCGGCTGTCCAGGCCGCGCAAAGCGCATTGGACCGGCTCGATGCCGTCAACCCCGCGCTTAATGCCGTGGTCGATCATCGCCCTGACGAGGTCCTGGCCCGGGCACGCGAGGTCGATGCGCAGCTGGCACGCGGCGAAGATCCCGGCTTGCTGGCCGGTGTGCCCGTTACGGTCAAGGTCAACGTCGACCAGGCAGGCTACGCCACGACCAACGGCGTCAGCCTGCAAAAAGACGTGATCGCCGCGCAGAACAGCCCCGTCGTCGACAACCTGCTGCGCGCCGGCGCGGTGATTCTTGGCCGCACGAACACGCCCGCGTTTTCGTTGCGCTGGTTCACGGGTAACGGCCTGCACGGGGACACGCACAACCCGCGCAACAAGGCATTGACGCCAGGTGGCTCGTCGGGTGGCGCGGCATCGGCGGTGGCGGCGGGCATCGGCCATCTGGCCCATGGCACCGATATCGCCGGGTCCATCCGCTACCCCGCCTACGCCTGCGGCGTGCACGGGTTGCGGCCATCGCTGGGCCGCGTGCCCGCGTACAACGCGGCCTTGCCGGAACGTTCCATCGGCGGCCAATTGACGGCCGTGTCGGGGCCATTGGGGCGCACCATTGCCGACGTGCGCTTGGGGCTGGCGGCCATGTCCGCGCGTGACCCTCGCGACCCTTGGTGGGTGCCGGCGCCGCTTGTGGGCCCCGACGTTCCCCGCCGCGCCGCGCTGTGCGTGAACCCGGATGGCATGAACCCCGAGCCCGCTGTCGTCAAGGCATTGCAGGAAGCCGCGCGCAGGCTTAGCGACGCGGGCTGGACGGTAGACACACTGGACGCCGTGCCACCCATGCAAGAGGCGGCCGACTTGCAGATCCGCATGTGGATGGCGGACGGCTATGAGGCCATGTTGGCGGCGGCCGAAAAGGAAGGCGACCCAGGGGCTTTGGTGGCCCTGCGCGGCCAGCGCGACAAGGCCGCCGACGCAAACCTGAACAATTTTTCCGCAGTGCTGACGCGTCGGGCTACGTTGACCCGCTTGTGGGAAATCTTCGTTTCCGAATATCCGGTGCTGTTGCTGCCGGTATCCGCGGAATTGCCCTTTCCCGACAATCTGGATTTGCAGGGCGACGCGGCTTACGCGCGCGTGTGGCGTGCGCAAATGACGCAGATCGGCGTGCCCTTCATGGGCTTGCCCGGGCTGTCGGTAGCGATGGGCAACGCCATGAGCAGCGTCGGGCCAAGCCCCGTCGGGGTGCAGATCGTTGCGGGACGCTATCGCGAAGATCTATGTCTGGCCGCTGGCGAAATTATCGAGGCGGGCGATGCCGCCGTCACCATCGCCGAACCGGACTTCAAACCCGAACCGCGTTGACGGCGTGCGGCCTTGCGTTAGCCCGACGCCCTAGCTGCCAAACCGCACGCGCAGCACGCCGAGCTCGCCGTAGACGAGCTCGATGTCTTGATGCGCCGGCACGTCCAGGAACCCGGCATAAGAACCGGTGATGACGTGCTGCCCGGCATGCAGCCCCAAGCCTTGTTCGCGCAGGAAATTGGCCAACCAGTACAAGCCGGCCTTTGGGCGATCGTTAGGGTGAAAGCCAGGATGTTGTTCAACTTCGCGTCCGCCGACCGACAAGGTCAGCGTCATGCTTGAAGGAACCGCGTCGGCGCTGGCGATGCGCGCCCCCAGCACCAGGCCTTCGTTGAACATGTGGTCGGCAAGCAGCTCTGGCAGGCTGGCATGTTCGGGCGACGCGTAGCGGCAGCCCAGCACTTCCAGCGCCAGCCGAGCGCCGCCCACGGCCGCGTCAATCTCGGCGTCGGTGTAGGGCGTGTCGCGGGCGGGCAGGTCTTGCGCCAGCTCGAACGCAATTTCCGGCTCAATGCGCACCACTTGCGTGCGCGTGGCAACGGGGCCAGCCTCGGCATAGACGGTGCCCGATGCGTAAATCGGCGCCACAACCATTTTCTCGGGCGAGGGCAGCGCGCTTTTCCAGGCCGCGATGCGGTCCCGGCGCGTTTCCTGCAATAGCTGTGCGGTGCGCTGTTGAACCGCGAATGCCTGTCCCATTGATTGCGGGCGGCATTCCGCCGGCAAGCGCGAGCCGGCCACGCCGGATTCGCGCGCGGCGATCAACGTGCGGGCGGCGTCGATGCTGCCGGGATAGTCTTCGATTCGGATCTGCATGGGCTCAGGCTCCCAGGTACAGCATCACCCACAGGACGATCATGGCGATCAGGCCCAGCCAGCACGAGCCCCAAAAGCCAACGATGGGCCATTTCAGCGAAAGCGGCGTTTTCTTGGGGTCGACGTGACCCAGCAAATCGTTGGCATTGCCGATCAACCAGAACCGCGTGCCGGGAAACATCAGGCGGAAAAAATAGTCCAGCATGATGGCCGCCTGGATCGACAGGGGATACTGTTTCCACGGGCGGTGTTGCAAATAGGGATGCTTGAACGCGGCGTTGATCTCTTTGTTTTTCAGGAAAAACAGGACAATGCCGCTCAGCGTGCAGGTGATGAAGCAAAGCACGAAAAGGCTGAAGGCCATGGCCATGACAGGTGAATGCATGGGGATCTCAAGATTGCGCGGCGTGCCGCGTTAGATGAAAAAAGGGCAGAACGAAAGCGGGGAAAAAATCTGCCCGTATTGTAGAAGGCTTGGCGCCGCCCCGTGTTCAGGGCAGCGTCAGCGATGTCGGGCGGCCAGGCCGCCCAGGGCTGATGTGGTTCAGCCGCGAACCTGGCCTTCACCGTTCAACACCCACTTCAGCGTGGTCAGGCCTTCCAGGCCGACCGGGCCGCGCGCATGCAGACGGTTCGTCGAGATGCCGATTTCAGCGCCCAGGCCGTATTCGAAACCGTCCGCAAAGCAGGTCGGCAGGTTGACGTAGACCGAGCTGGAATCCACTTCACGCTGAAAGCGCTGCGCCGCCGACAGGTCTTCGGTGACGATGGCGTCGGTGTGGCCCGAGCCCCAGCGCGCGATGTGCTCGATGGCGTCATCCAGCGTGTCAACGATACGAACGGCAAGGATCGGGCCCAGGTATTCCGTGCCCCAGTCTTCTTCCGTGGCAGGGGTGATGTGGGGCAGCAAGGCCATCGTGCGCGGGCAGCCGCGCAGTTCGACGCCATGCTCGATCAGGGCTGCCGCCAGGGTGGGCAGAATGGAAACGGAGGCCACGGCATCGACCAGCAACGTTTCCATGGCGCCGCAGATGCCATAGCGGTAGGTCTTGGCGTTAAAGGCAATGGTGTGCGCCTTGTCCGGATCGGCCGCCGCGTCAATGTAGATGTGGCAGTTGCCGTCCAGGTGCTTGATCAATGGCACACGGGCTTCTTGCGCCAGCCGCGCAATCAAGCCCTTGCCGCCGCGCGGAACGATGACGTCGATATGTTCCGTCATGGTGATGAGTTTGCCCACGGCGGCCCGGTCCGCGGTGGCGACGACCTGCACGGCGTCCGGCGGCAAGCCGGCCGCGGCCAGACCGGTTTGCACGACCCGGCCTAACGCGATATTGGAGTGCAAAGCTTCGCTGCCGCCCCGCAGGATTGTGGCGTTGCCGGACTTCAAGCACAGCGCTGCCGCGTCGATCGTGACGTTGGGCCGGGACTCGTAAATGATGCCGATGACCCCAAGCGGGACCCGCATTTGCGCCACGCGCATGCCGTTAGGACGCACCGTGGTGGCCGTGATGCTGCCGATAGGATCGGGCAGGGCGGCAATCTGGCGCAAGCCCTCGGCCATGTGCGCCAACGTTTTGTCGGACAGGGTCAGGCGGTCCAGCAGTGCCGGTTCCAGCCCGTTGGCGCGGGCGGCGGACACATCCTTTTCGTTGGCGGCCTTGAGCTCATCGTGGCTGGCGGCCAGGGCGTCGGCCATGGCCAGCAACGCCTTGTTCTTGGCGGCGCTGTTGGCGCGCATCATCGCGCGCGAGGCGCGCCGGGCGTTTTCGCCCAAGGTCAGCATGGCGTGTTCGATGGAAGACGAGGACATGGCAGTGTCAATCATGAATGAGTGCAACGGAAGAGACGGCGGAGCCCGTGGGCGTAACCCTAAGCGCCGTCTGAAGATTCAGTTTATATCCGGACAAAGGACGGCGTGCGCGGGGCGGCCTTCACGGTCGCCCGCCGGCGGCGGCCACGCGCAGCGCCAGCCGGGTCATTTCTTCCCAGGGGTCCGAAAGCCGTCCGGCGACGGACAAGCCCTTGATCAGACGATCCACGTCGTGGGCGTGCTGCACGGCTGCGGGCCAGACGGCGGGCTGCACCCGGTTCAGCGCCTGTAATGCCAGGCGCTCGTGCGCGCCGAAGATGCGCAACCGACGCATCAGCCCGTTGGCGTCCTGGCCCAGCACACGCGCTTCCGCGATGCGGGCAAGCAGGCGGATTTCTTCGCCGACCGCCCAGAGCACCAGCGGCAGCGCTTCGCCTTCGGCGCGCAGGCCGTCGATCATGCGGATGGTGCGAGCGATGTCGCCCGCCAGCATGGCGTCGCGCAGGCCGAAAACATCGTAGCGCGCAACGTTCAGTACCGCGCGCTCTACGTCCTCGGCCGCCAGTTGGCCTTCGGGATACAGCAAGCCCAGCTTCTGGATTTCCTGGTGCGCAGCCAGCAGGTTGCCTTCGACCTTGTCAGCCATCCATTGCAACGTGGCGGCGTCGGCACGCTGGTTTTGCCGAGCCAGCCGCATGCCCACCCAGGCAGGCAGCCGGCCGCGCTCGATGTTGGCGATGTCGACCATCACGCCGCCCCGGTTCAGCGCCTGCACCCAGCGGCTTTCGCGGGTGGCTTTGTCCAGCCGGGGAAGCGCAATGAGGATCAGCGTGTCGGCATCAGGCTGCTTTTCAGCCTGCTCGGCCAGCTTGGCCAGCGTGTCGGCGCCGGACTTGCCGGGCTTGCCGGTGGGGATCTTGATTTCAAGGATGCGGCGGTCGCCGAACAGCGACACGCTTTGCGTTGCGGCAGTGACGGCGCTCCAGTCGCTGCGGGCGTCCATCACCATCGAAAGCCGGTCGGTGTAGCCGGCGTTGCGCGCCGAGGCGCGCAACGTATCCACGGCTTCGGTGACCAGCAAAGGCTCGTCGCCGGACACCGTGTATAGCGGCGCGAGCCGGTTGCCCGGGCGCTGCAGGTGTTCGGCAAGCCGATCCGCGTCCAAAGGCTGTGCCATGGGCTAGCGCAAGATCGCCGGGTCGGTGGTTTGCGGCGTCTGCCACGGCGTGGGCGTGCGCTTTTGCTGCGGTGCGTTCGGGTCGTACAGCGGAATCTCGCCGGTTTCCCCGCGTTCTTCAGCAGTCTCGAATGCGTGACGCACTTCCGGTGCCGTCATGCGGCGTAGGACGCGCGTTACGAGGTCGCGTTGCATCGCCTTATATAGCGTTTCGATCTGACCCTGCTTGGCCTGCATGACTTGGTCGTCATATGGCATTTCGCGATAGATGGACAAGGTGGTGTCCGGGATCAACGCACGACCCTTGTTGTCGATGAGACGGAAGGTGTAGTTGATGCCCAGCTCGTATTCTTCAACCCGGCCCTGGGCGTTCAGCGACACCTCGCGCAGCGTGCGGGTATCGCTGATCTGCTGCAGAATGGCCTGCGCTTCCTTGGGCGAATCGACCAGCTTGGTATTGGGCGAGGCCGCGCGCAGCGCGCGGCGCACGTCCGCCCCGAACTGAGTGGTATCGGGCATGCCGACATAAAGCGTGTCGAACGGCATCGGCGTAACGCCGCGCAGTGCGAAGCCGCAAGCGGACAGCAGCATGAACAGCGCCAGGCAGGCGCCGCGCAGCAGCCACGATTGGCGGGGGGAGTGCGAGAGTTGCCCGGCGAAGTACATGCTTGACCTCATCAGCCTACGACGTTGACCAGTTTGCCCGGCACCACGATGACGCGCTTGGGCGGGCGGCCTTCCAGGAAGCGCGAGACCTCTTCCTGGCTGGCAGCGAGCTTTTCGATGTCTTCCTTGGCGGCGCCGGCGGCCACGCGGATCGAGCCGCGCAGCTTGCCGTTGACCTGGAGCATCAGCTCGATTTCGTCCGCGATCAGGGCGGCCTCGTCCACATGCGGCCACGGCGCGTCCAGCAGGTCGCCCAGCTCTTTCGCGTAGCCCAGGTCTTGCCACAGGTGCCAGGTGATGTGCGGGACCACCGGGTACAGCACGCGCAGCAGCACGCCCAGCGTTTCGGCGTAGGCGGCATCGGCCGCGGCGTCCTCGGGCAGCTTGGCGTCGTCGATGGCGTTCAGCATCTTCATGCAGGCGGACACGACGGTGTTGTACTGGATGCGCTGGTAGTCGTAGTCGGCTTGCTTGAGCAGCGTGTAGACCTCGCGGCGCAGATCCTTGACGGCGGCGGTGGCTTGCGACCAGTCAGCGCCATTGGCCAGGCCACGCGCCACGGCATCGCGGCGCGCGTAGCTGATGGACCACAGGCGACGCAGGAAGCGGTTGGAACCTTCCACGCCCGAATCCGACCATTCAAGCGTCTGCTCGGGCGGGCTGGCGAACATGACGAACAGGCGTGCCGTGTCGGCGCCCAGCGTGTCGATCAGCGATTGCGGATCGACACCGTTGTTCTTGGACTTGGACATCGTGCCCACGCCGCCGTAATTGATGGCGGAGCCGTCCGACTTGAGCTTGGCGCCGGTGATGGCGCCACGGTCGTCGTAGACGTTTTCAACGTCTTCGGGCCAGAAGTATTCAATGCCGCCCTGGGGCGTCTTGCGCGAATAGATATGGTTCAGCACCATGCCCTGGCACAGCAGCTTGGTGAAGGGCTCGTCGAAATTGAGCAGGCCCATGTCGCGCATGACCTTGGTCCAGAAGCGGGCGTACAGCAGGTGCAGCACGGCGTGCTCGATGCCGCCGATGTACTGGTCCATCGGCATCCAGTAGTCATTGCGCGCGTCGACCATGGCGTTGTCGTTGCCCGGCGAGGTGTAGCGCATGAAGTACCAGGACGAGTCCACAAACGTGTCCATCGTGTCCGTTTCGCGGCGCGCGGGCTTGCCGCAGCTGGGGCAGGCGCAGGACAGGAAGGCTTCGTTCTTGGCCAGCGGGTTGCCGCTGCCGTCCGGGATCAGGTCGTCGGGCAGGACGACGGGCAGGTCTTTTTCGGGAACCGGCACCGGGCCGCAGTCGGCGCAGTGGATGATCGGGATCGGGGTGCCCCAGTAGCGCTGGCGCGAGATGCCCCAGTCGCGCAGGCGCCACGTGGTTTGCTTTTCGCCCAGGCCTTGCGCGCCCAGGTCGGCCGCGATGGCGTCCACGGCGTCCTTGTGCGAGAGGCCGTCGTACTTGCCGGAATTGATGGTGCGGCCAGACTGCTTGTCGCCATACCATTCCTGCCAGGCGGCGGCGGAGTATTCCTTGCCGGGCACGTCCACGACTTGCACGATGGGCAAGTCGTATTTCTTGGCGAAGGCGAAGTCGCGTTCGTCGTGGGCGGGCACGCCCATGACGGCGCCGTCGCCGTAGGTCATCAGCACGTAGTTGCCGACCCACACTTCGACGTCCGCGCCCGTGACAGGGTGCGTGACGGTCAGGCCCGTGCGCATGCCTTCTTTTTCGCGCGTGGCCATTTCGGCCTCGGTCGTGCCGCCCAGCTTGCACTGTTCGATGAACGCGCCCAGCCCGGGGTTGTTTTGCGCGGCATGCGTGGCCAGCGGGTGTTCCGGCGCCACGGCGCAGAAGGTCACGCCCATGATCGTGTCGGCGCGGGTGGTGAAAACGTACAGCTTGCCGTCCTGGATCAGCTGGCCATCCTGGCCGGCGATCTTGTGCGGGAAGGCAAAGCGCAGGCCTTCGGACTTGCCGATCCAGTTTTCCTGCATCAGGCGAACGCGCTCTGGCCAGCCAGGCAGGTCGTTCTGGACAGCGCCCAACAGTTCGTCGGCGTAGTCGGTGATGCGCAGGTAGTAGCCCGGGATCTCGCGCTTTTCAACCAGCGCGCCTGAACGCCAGCCACGGCCGTCGATGACCTGTTCGTTGGCCAGCACGGTCTGGTCGACCGGGTCCCAGTTCACGACCTGGGTCTTGCGGTAGGCCACGCCCTTTTCCAGCATCTTCAGGAACAGCCACTGGTTCCATTTGTAGTATTGCGGATCGCAGGCGCACATTTCGCGCGTCCAGTCGATTGCCAGACCCATCGCCTTCATCTGCTTCTTCATGTAGGCGATGTTGTCGTAGGTCCACTTGGCAGGCGGCACCTTGGACTTGATGGCGGCGTTTTCCGCCGGCATGCCGAAGGCATCCCAGCCCATGGGCATCAGGACGTTATAGCCGCGCATGCGCAACTGACGCGCCATCATGTCGTTGATGGTGTAGTTGCGCACGTGGCCCATATGCAGCTTGCCACTGGGGTAGGGCAGCATCGAGCAGGCGTAGAACTTCGGCTTTTCGGAGCCGTCGGCGTTCTTCGCGTGTTCGTGGACCAGATAGGCGTCGCGGGCCTGCCAGTCTTGATGGGCGGCCGCTTCGACGGTAGTGGGGAGGTAACGTTCCTGCATGGGCTCGGGCACGGTGGCAAAAAAGGGCTAGCCGCCCTGCCGCGTGGACGCGGGGGCGGCCTGACGCGGTGGCGGTCAAAACCCCTGATTATAGGAGGTGCTAGACGCGGCTAGGGAGCGGGGCTGTTTCGGGGATGCGCGCACTGGGCGCCAAGACGCCGTATGCCAATGTAACCACGCCCAGAACAGCGCCCGCGATGACCACGCCGGGCCAGCCGAAATGGGCGTAAAGCCAGGACGATACCAGTGAACCGGAGGCGCCGCCGAGGAAGTAGCTGGTCATGTAGCCCGCGGTAAGGCGGCTGCGTGCTTCGGGACGCAGGCGATAGAGCGAACTGCTATTGGTGACATGAACGCCCTGGATGGCCAGGTCCTGCACCAGAATGCCCGCCAACAGGGCAAATACCGAGACCTGGCCAAAGGCCATCAGGCCCCAGGACCCCAGCAGCAGCAACAGGCCCACGCGCGTGGCCAGGTTGCCCAGGCCCCGGTCCGCCAGACGGCCGAAGCGGTTCGCGGCATAGGCACCCGCCGCCCCGGCCAGGCCGAACAGGCCGATGGTGGTGTTGCTGTATTGATAGGGCGGGCTGGCCAGCAGGAAGGTCAACGGCGTCCACAGCATGCTGAATGCAGCGAACAGCAAAAAGCCCAGCAGCGACCGCGCGCGAAACAGCGGCTCTTGGACAAACATGCGCAGGATCGAGCCCAACAGGCGCGGATAGCTCATCGTGGTGGGGCTCTGGTAGCGCGGCAGCACACGCCACAGGGCGGCGGACATGCCCAGCATCAGCACGGCGGCCACCCAGTACACGGTGCGCCAACTGCCCACGTCCGCCAGCACGCCTGCCACGGTGCGAGCCAGCAGAATGCCCAGCAGCAGGCCGCTCATGACCGTGCCCACCGCCTTGCCGCGCTCGTGCGGGGCGGCAAGGGTGGCCGCGAACGGCACCAGAATCTGGGCCACCACGGACAACAGCCCCGTCAGCGCCGTACCCAGCAGCAGCACCGCGATGTGGGTGGCGAAGGAAGAAATCAACAGGCCGCCCGCTGACAGCAAGGTCATCAGCACGATCAGACGGCGGCGTTCAAAGAGATCGCCCAGCGGCACCAGCAGCATCAAACCCAGCGCGTAGCTCAATTGGGCCGTGGTGACGATGGCCCCCGCCGCGGCGTTGGACAGCCCGAATTGCTGGCCGATCGTATGCAGCAGCGGTTGCGCGTAATAGTTGCTGGCGACGGCCAGGCCGGTCGCGATCGACATCAACAGGACGATCGGCGCGGTCAGCGTCGGGGTGGGCGGGGCGGGGGGCGCGGAGGCGGGGGAAGCTGTCATGAAGCGGAGCGAAGGCGGTTCGAAAATGGCGGGAGAAAGCGAAGGGAGAGGGGAGGCGGCAACGGTGGCAACGAGGGCTATGGCGACATCAACGTCCACGTCTACGGCAACCGCGCCATGGGCGGCAGCGCGTCAGACGCCGATCCCTCCTGGCGTTTCCTGATCGTGCTTGATCAGCAGCTTTTTCAGCAGGCCGGCCAATTGTTTGCGTTCGGCGGCCGAGAGCGGATCCAGCAGTTCGCCCAGATCCTTCAGGTAGTCCTTCAGCACCTGCTTGATGACGCGCAGGCCGTCAGGGGTTAGTGACACGATGATGCCGCGCCGGTCGTCGGGGTTCGGATTGCGCACCAGCAGCCCCGCCTGTTCCAGCCGGTCAAGCCGGTTCGTCATCGCCCCTGATGTCAGCAACAAGGCTTCGACCAACTTCTGCGGGTTCAAGGCGTGCGGCGCGCCGGTGCGGTAAAGCGTCGCCAGGACGTCGAATTCGCCCTGGTGCAGGTGATGGCGGCGAAAGCTGCGATTGACGTTTCGGGTCGCAAAGGCGTTCAGGCGGAACACCCGGGTCACAACCGCCATGGCCGCGAAGTCCTGGTTGGGGCATTCGGTGGTCCATTGCGAGATGACGAGATCGACAAGGTCGGACGTGGGCATGATCGAATTTATTTGATGTGAAGTTTCTTCACGTAAAGATAAATTCTAGTCCCCTGAACCCGGCTCGCGCAAATCGCGCGACAAAAAGAAAGGCCCGCCTCTTTCGAGGCGGGCCTTTCCGGCTTGACCGGATGGTCGCGCGAATTACTGCGCGGCGTCCTTCAGCTTCTTGAGCGGGCGAACCTTCACCTTGACCGAAGCCGGCTTGGCGGGGAACCAGCGCTCAACGCCAGTGAACGGGTCCTTGCCGAAGCGCTTGGCCTTGGCGGGAACCTTCTGCACGGCAACCTTGAACAGGCCGGGCAGCGTGAATTCGCCGGCGCCCTTCTTGTCCACGGAACCCAGCACCGAGGTTTCCAGGCTGGCCAACACGGCCTTGACGGCCTTGGCTTCAACGCCCGATTGCTCAACGATGTAAGCGACCAGCTGGGTCTTGTTCATTGCAGCCTTGATGGCCTTGGGTGCAGCAGCGACCTTCTTGGCGGCGACGGCCTTCTTGGCTGCGGGCTTCACAGCGGTCTTGGCGGCGGTTGCCTTCTTTGCAGGTGCCTTGACGGCGGTCTTGGTGACTTTCTTGGCAGGAGCTTTTGCTTTCGTGGCCATGGTCAAAATCCGTAGTTGAGGACATGGGGCAGCGCGCGCCGGGTATCGGCAATTAACGCCACGCGCCCGATGATAGCGGAAGACTAGCCGTTCTAGCGGTTTTCCGCCGGGATTTCAGCCGTTGTTTGTTGTTTTCCACGCAGAAAAGTGCTTCCTGCAAGGGTTTCTTCAAAAAAATGCCATCGCGCAATGGCTCGCGGACGTGGCCTCGCGCATCACTGAACCTTCCGCGCATCCCGTGTTCCAATTGCGTCGCGAAAAACAAAAGCATGGATTTCAAGCACCGATATGTTGATGAAGAAATTGGCGGCGAGCCTGCTCGTCGCAACCGCATGCCTGTCCAGCGCGCTGGCGCAGCCGATGCCCGAACCTGTGTTGTCGGCAAAGGCCTGGCTGTTGTTGGATGAAACCAGCGGGCAGGTGATCGCGTCGCACGCGGCCACCACGCGCATCGAGCCGGCGTCCCTGACCAAGATCATGACGGCCTACGTCGTGTTTGACGCTCTGAACAAGAAAGAAATCACGTCGAGCCAAACGGTAGTCATTTCCACGCGCGCCTGGAAAGTGCCGGCAGGCAGCTCCAAGATGTTCCTGGAGCCGGGCTCGAAAGTGAGCGTGGACGACCTGCTGCGCGGCTTGATGGTCCAGTCGGGCAATG
Organism: Achromobacter sp. 1L-A-4-B-C2; assembly: GCF_057291955.1. Lineage (NCBI taxonomy): Bacteria > Pseudomonadati > Pseudomonadota > Betaproteobacteria > Burkholderiales > Alcaligenaceae > Achromobacter > Achromobacter sp. 1L-A-4-B-C2. The sequence continues at coordinate 655,744 of NZ_JBXAWP010000006.1, read as the reverse complement.
ATGCGGCCATTGCGCTGGCCGAGGCGGTCTCGGGCAGCGTGGAAGCCTTCGTGGCGCGCATGAACGACACGGCGGCAAAGCTTGGCCTGCATGCCACGCACTTTGCCAGCCCGCACGGCTTGCCCGATCCGGGCACGTATTCAACGGCCAGCGACTTGTCCATCCTGGCCACGCGCTTCATCCGCGACTACCCGCAGCTGTACAAGACGTACGATTCCGCCAAGCAATTCACCTTCAACAAGATCACGCAGCCCAATCGCAACCGGCTGCTGTGGCTGGACCCCAGCGTGGATGGCTTGAAAACCGGCCACACCGATTCCGCCGGTTACTGCATTGTGGCCACCGCGCGGCGGCCCAATGGCACCGACCAGCGCCGCCTGATTACGGTGGTGGTGGGCACGGCCTCCGACAAGCTGCGCACGCAGGAAAGCCGGCAGTTGCTGGAGTGGGGTTTTCAGGGTTTCAATACGATCAAGCTGTACGCGCGCGGCCAGGCCGTGGCCACGCCGGAAGTCTGGAAGGGCGAAAGCGACAGCCTGAAAGTCGGTTTTGCGCGCGACGCCTATGTGACCGTGCCGGCCGGCGCCAAGGTCGAGCCGGTGTGGACGCCGACGTTGCCGCTGGTAGCGCCGATTGCGGCGCAGGACACGGTGGGCGCGTTGCGCGTGCTGGTGGACGGCAAGCCCGCCATGCAGTTTCCCGTGGTGGCGCTGGAACCGGTGGCCGAGGCAGGTTTTGCCGGCCGCGCCTGGGACAGCGTTCGACTGTGGTGGCGCGGCCATTCTGGTTGATGGCGCAGCAACATGCAGGAGGTGTGCGATGGTGGTGAGCTTTCCCGCAGGCCCGGCGCCCGCGCCCGGATCGGATGACCCATTGGCCCTGCTGTCCGCCTGCCACGGACGCATCGCCCGCCAGTGCGCCACGCTTGAACGGCTGGCCGCGCACCTGCCCGTGCACGGCAGCGACGAGGCCGCGCAAACCGCCGCCGCCAGCGTGCGCCGGTATTTCGACACTGCGGCGGTGCACCATCACGAAGACGAAGAAGAAGACCTGTTCCCCGCCTTGATCGATTCCATGGCGGGTTCGGATGCAGGCTGCCTGCATGCGTTGGTAGAGGGCCTGAGGGACGACCATCGCCGCCTGGCGACGTTCTGGGCGCCGCTGCGCCAGGCCTTATCCGATATCGCGGCGGGCCTGCCGACGACCTTGCCGGCGGAGCAGGTCCGCGAATTCACGCAGGCCTATGCCGCGCATATCCAGCGCGAGGAAGACGAGTTGCTGCCGATGGCGTCGCGGCTGATTTCGGACGAGGCGCTGGCGGCCATCGGGCACGCCATGGCGGTGCGCCGGGGCGGCGACGCGGGCTGAGCGGCGACGGGGTTCGACTGTCTTTCAGCCCTTGCGCCCTGAATTGCCGTTCAGAAAAATGACGCTACGATGCGTCAAACCGGCGCGCTGGGCGCCGCCCTGACGACGCCATGCCATGAACCGCAACCTTCGTTTTCGCCAGATACTGCAAGATTCCGCATTGATGCACGCCATGTCGGCGCACAACCCGATGGCGGCGCGGCTGGCCGCCGACGCCGGCTTTGACGCCATCTGGGGCAGCGGCTTTGAGTTGTCCGCCAGCTACGCGGTGCCCGACGCCAGCATTCTTTCCTCGTCGGTGCATCTGGACATGATGCGCGCCATCGCCGCGACGGTGGACGTGCCCGTCATTGCCGACATCGACACCGGTTTTGGCAACGCGATCAACGTGTCGTATGTGGTGCCGCAGTACGAAGCGGCGGGCGTGTCGGCCGTGGTGATGGAAGACAAGACCTTTCCCAAGGACACCAGCTTGCGCGCCGGCGGCCGGCAGGAACTGGTTCGGACAGAAGAATTCCAGGGCAAGATCGAGGCCGCCTGCGCCGCGCGGCGGGACGCGGATTTTTGCGTCATCGCCCGCACCGAGGCGCTGATCGCCGGCTTGGGCCAGCAGGAAGCGCTGTCCCGCGCCCTGGCCTACGAGGCTGCGGGCGCCGACGCCATCCTGATTCATTCCAAGCAAAGCACGCCCGACGAGGTCCTGGCGTTCATAGCCGCCTGGCCCGGCCGCGTGCCGCTGGTGCTGGTGCCGACCGCATATCCGCAACTGCGCGAAGCCGACATCCAGGCGTTGGGCAAGGTGGGCTTGGTGATCTACGGCAACCATGCCATCCGCGCGGCGGTGGGCGCGATGCGCGATGTGTTCGCGCGCATCCGGCGCGACGGCGGCATACACGCCGTGGATGCCGATCTGCCTTCGGTCAAGGACATCATCGCGTTGCAGGGCGATGCCGCCATGCGCGAACTTGAGCAGCGATATCTGAAGTAGTCTGCCCGAAGGCGGCAACGCTGACCATGCACGTTGTCGCGGCCCATCCGAGGCCACCCCACCAAAGCCACCCCACCAAAGCCACCTATCCGCGGCAATCTCCCGCATGCCTCTTTTGCGCGCATAGGCCGTTGCGCGCACCCCAGCGAGGGATTACGCTAGACGGCTTTTGGCGCCCCGGAGGCACGATGGAGCAGGCGACACGATGACGCAAGCGGCAAGCAAACTGGCGAGCCGCCTGTTCGGTTCATGGGTGAACGAGGTCAGCCGCGTCACGTTGCGGGCGGACCTGTTCGCCGGCCTGCTGGGCGCGCTGCTGGTGCTGCCGCAAGGCGTCGCCTTCGCCACACTGGCCGGGCTGCCTGCTGAATACGGGCTGTATTCGGCGATCGTGCCCTGTATCGTCGCGGCCTTGTTCGGGTCGAGCCGCCACGTGATGTCGGGTCCGACCAATGCCAATTCGCTGGCCTTGTTCGCGGTGCTGACACCGCTGGCGGTCGCGGGCAGCCCCGGCTATATCGAACTGGCGCTGGCCGTCACGGTGCTGGTGGGGGTGATGCAGTGGCTGGTGGGCGCGCTGCGCCTGGGGTCGTTGGCACATTTCATTTCGCCGTCGGCGCTGTTCGGTTTCACCAGCGGTGCCGCGCTGCTGATCGCCGTGCATGCCTTGAAAGAGGGGCTGGGTGTGCCGTCGCCCGCGTCGCACGGGGCGGGCGCCTTGCTTGTCAGTGTGGGCACGCATCTGGATCAAGTGCATCCCGGCGCCGTCCTGGTCACGCTGACCACGCTGGGCGTGGCGCTGCTGGTGCGGCGGCTGGACAAGCGCAAGCCCTACATGTTGCTGGGGCTGGTGGCCGGTTCTGTGGCGGCAGCGGCGTTCAATTCTTGGGTGGCCAAGGCGGGTGGGGATGCGGTATCGGTGGTGGGCGCCATCGCGCAGCCGTGGCCGCCGTTCCACGTGCCCAGCGTCGACTGGCGCGCCTTGCCCGACCTGATGAGCCTGGCCTTCGCGCTGACCATCGTGGCCCTGGCGCAATCGATATCCATTGCCAAGGCAGTGGCTACCCGGTCGGGTCAGCGTATCGACGCCAACCGCGAATTCGTGGGGCAGGGCCTGTCGAACATCGTGGGCGGCTTCTTTTCCTGCTACTTGTCCTGCGGTTCGTTGAACCGGTCGATTCCCAATTTTGAAGCGGGCGCCAAGACGCCGCTGGCGGCGGTATTTTCGGCGGTGTTGCTGGTGGTGCTGGTGGCCCTGTCCGCCCCGCTGCTGGCCATGATTCCCAACGCCGCCATCTCGGGGCTGTTGTTGCTGGTGGCATGGACGTTGCTGGACATCCCGCGTTGGCGCCAGTTGATCCGGATGCAGCCGGGCGAATGCGCCATTGCCGCCGCCACGCTGGCCGCCACCGTCACGATCCGCATGGAAGTGGCCATTTTGCTGGGCACCGTGCTGTCGCTGATGGCCTACCTGCACCGCACCTCGCGCCCCGCCATGCGCACGATGGGCTTTGATTCACGCGGGCCGGATCGGCGCTTCGTGGTGCTGGCACACCAAGCCGACGCGCTGCCGGAATGCCCGCAGCTGAAATTGCTGCGCATGGAAGGGTCCATCTACTTCGGCGCGGCGGCGCACGTGGCGCAGCGGCTGCACGAGCTGCGCGAAGCGCCCGAGGCGCCGCGCCATCTGCTGGTGATGGCCAAGAGCATGAACTTCATCGATCTGGCCGGCGCCGAGGTATGGGAAGACGAACTTGTTGCGCGGCGCGCGATGGGCGGCGACCTGTATTTCCACCGCCCCCGGCCCGAAGTGCTGGACATGTGGCGCCGTACGGGATTCCTGGATCGGTTGGGGGCGGACCATATCTACCCCGACAAGGCGACCGCGCTGCGCGACATCTACGCCAGGCTGGATCGCGGTATCTGTGCGGGCTGCCAGGCGCGGATATTCTGGGAATGCCAGACCCCCGCGCAAGCCTCGCCGGATCAGGGTGTTTCCGTACCCAGGTAGGCGGCCCGCACGCGCTCATCCGCCGCGATGACGGCGGGGGCGCCTTCGGCCAGCAGAGCCCCGCGCACCAGTACCGCGATGCGGTCCGCGTGTTTGAACACCACGTCCAGGCTGTGTTCCGTGAACAGCACGGCGATGCGCCGGCTGTCGGCCAACTGTCGCGTCAGCTGCATCAGGGCGTGCCGCTCGTTGGTGGCCATGCCCGCGGTGGGTTCATCCATCAGCAGCAGCCGTGGTTGGTGCGCCAAGGCCATGGCAAGCTCCACCCGCTTGACGTCGCCATAGGCCAGCGTGCCGCAATGCGCGTGGGCCTTGTCCGCCATGTGGACCTGCGCCAGCAGGCTCATGGCCTCGTCCAGCGCGTGGCGGCCGGCGCGGCGCCAGGCGCGAAACAGCAGGCGGTCGCGCGCCAGCAGCGCGGTCTGCACGTTTTCGCACACCGTCATCGAACGAAACGTGGCTGCGGTCTGGAAGGTGCGGCCCACGCCCAGCCGGCAGATCCTGCCCGCCGACAAGCCGACCAGCTCGCGGCCACCCAGCCGCACGGATCCGGCATCGGGCCGCAACTGGCCGCCCAGCGCGTTAAAGCAGGTGGACTTGCCCGCGCCGTTTGGCCCGATCAGCGCCAGCATCTGACCGGCGTCCAGCGTGAACGACACGCCCGCCAAGGCGTCGATTCCGCCAAAGGACTTGCGCAGGCCCTGCACCTGCAACAAGGGGGAGGTGGGCGAGGTCATGCGCGCCTCCGGTTCAGGCGCGCGGCGGCGCCCGCCAGGCCATCGGGAAATGCCATGACGAGCACCAGGATGGCCAGGCCCAGCACCGCGTGCCAGTACTCGGTGCTGCGCGCGGCAACGTCTTGCAGCCAGGTGTAGGCGGCCGCGCCAACCAGCGGCCCGGCCAGCGTTTGCAGGCCGCCCAGCAACACCATCACCAGCCCGTCTACCGACCGGCTGACCGCCAGCACGTCCGGTGCGATGCTGCCCTTGGAAAAGGCGTACAACGACCCGGCCAGCCCCGCCGCGAAGGACGCCGCGACAAAGCCCGCCCACTGCACGCGGCGGGTGTCCATGCCCAGCGCCTCGGCGCGCAGCGGCGAATCGCGCACGCCGCGCAGCGCGTAGCCCAGCGGCGCAAACGCCAGCCGGCGCAGCCACGCGATGCCTGCCGCGCACAGCGCCAGCGTCACGTAATAGAACCACGGGCCTTGCGACAGCCACGCCGACGGCCATAGCCCGATCAGGCCGTTGCTGCCACCGGTGACGTCGTCCCACTGATAGGCCATTGCCCACAGAATCTGCGCCACGGCCAGCGTCAACATGGCCAGATACACGCCGGACAGGCGCACGCAGAACCAGCCGAACAGCAGCGCCCCGAACGCCGCGGCGAAGGGGCCCAGCAACAGCGCGGCTTCCATGGGGATGGCGGCCAGCTTCAGCAGCAGGGCGGCCCCATACGCGCCCAGGCCAAACCAGGCAGCGTGGCCGAACGACGTCATGCCCGCCAGGCCGGTCAGAAAATGCAGGCTGGCGGCGAACAGGGCGGCGATCAGGATCTCGGTCATCAGGATGCCCAGATACGGCCATTGCAGCGTGGCGACGGGCACCAGGGCCAGCAGCACCAGCAGCGCGCCATAGGCGTAGCGCGTACGCGGGCCGGCGGGGGTAATGGGCCGTTCCGGCGCGCCGGCGTGCGACGCGGGGGCAGGCGGCTGGCCCAGCAATCCCCAGGGGCGCACCACCAGCACGACCGCCATCACGGCAAATTCCGCCAGCAAGGTCAGTTTGGACAGGTTGAACACCCAGGGGCCGATGGCGACCTGGCCCAGGAATACGAAGACAGCCTTGACCGAGCAGATCAGCACCGCGGCCAGGAACGCGCCGGGAATGGAGCCCAGCCCGCCCACCACCACCACGACAAAAGCGCTGGCGATGATTTCCAGGTCCAGGCCCAGCGTGGCCGGCACGCGCGGTGCGGCCAGCGCGCCGCCCAGCCCGGCCAGAAACGCCCCCAGCGTGAAGGCCGACGTAAACAGCCACGCCTGGTTCACGCCCAGGGCGGCCAGCATGTTGCGGTTTTCGGAGGCGGCGCGCAGCAAACGGCCCCAGCGCGTGCGCATCAGCAGCAGCCACAGCAGCCCCAGCACGACGGGGCCGGCGGCGATCAGCAGCAGGTCATATTGCGGATAGCGCCGGCCCAGAATCTGCACGGCGCCGGACAGGCCCGGCGCGCGCGCGGCGAACAGGTCCTCGGGGCCCCAGATGGCCAGTGCCGCATCACCGATGATCAGCACCAGTGCAAAGGTGGCCAGTAGTTGAAACAGTTCGGGCGCGCGGTACAGCCGCTTCAGCACCAACCATTCGGCGGCCAGGCCGACCAGCCCGGTCACCAGCGCGGCCAGCAGCAAGCCCAGCCAATAAGCGGGGCCGGTGCCGAACCAGTTGGTGAAGGTCCAGGCCAGGTACACGCCCAGCATGTAGAACGAGCCGTGGGCGAAATTCACCACGCGGGTCACGCCGAAGATCAGCGATAAGCCCGCGGCCACCAGGAACAAGGCGCTGGCGTCCGCCAGGCCGTTAAGCAGCTGCGACAGCAGCCCCGACAGGCTCATCAGTTGGCGGGACGCATCTTGCGCACCTGCTCATCGGGCGGCTGCAAGCGCGCGCCGTCGATGTAGGCGAAGTCTTTCATGACGCCCTTGCCGTCTTCCACCGCCGTGACGCCCACGTAGACGCCCATCGTCGATTGGTGGTCGATCTTGCGGTATTGGATCGGGCCGTAGGGTGTGTCCACCTTGAGGCCGCCAAACGCGTCCACCAGCTTTTCCGTATCCACGGCGCCGGCGGCTTTCAGCCCCTGGGCGATCGACATCAGGGACGCATAGCCCACCACCGAGCCCACCTTGGGCGTTTCGTTGTAGCGCTTCTTGTAGGCGTCCACGAAGGCGGTATTGGCGGGGGTGTCGATGGCGTACCAGGGGTAGCCGGTCACGATCCAGCCGCTGGGCGTGTCGGCGCCCAGCGGTTCCAGGTATTCCGGTTCGCCCGACAGCACGGACACCACCGGCATGTTCTCGAACAAGCCGCGCGTGTTGCCCTCGCGCACAAACCGCGTCAGGTCGGCGGCGAACAGCACGTTGAAGATGGCATCGGGCTTGGCGTCGGCCAGGGCCTGCACCACGGCGCCCGCGTCTACCTTGCCCAGCGGCACGGCCTGTTCCGCCACGAATTCCACATCCGACTGGAACGACTTCATCATGGCCTTGAAGGTGGCCACGGCGGACTGCCCGTATTCGTAATTGGGGTAGACGATGGCCCAGCGCTTCTTGCGCAAGGCCAGGGCCTTGGGCGCAAGCGCCGCCACGTGCATCCAGGTGGACGGGCGCAGGCGCCAGGTGTAGCGGTTGCCCTCTTGCCAGGTGATCTTGTCGGTCAGCGGCTCGGCGGCCAGGAAAAACACCTGCTGCTGCTTGGCGAAGTCGGTCAGCGCCAGGCCGGTGTTGGACAGAAAGCCGCCGAAGATCAGCTCTACTTTTTCGCGGGCAATGAGCTCCTGGGCGGCGCGTACCGAATCGCCCGGGTTGCCGTTGTCATCGCGCGAAATCACTTCCAGCTTCCGGCCCAACACGCCACCACCGGCGTTGACCTCTTCCACCGCCAGTTGCCAGCCCTTTTTGTAGGGGCCAAGAAAGGCGGGAATGGCCTTGTAGCTGTTGATCTCGCCGATGCGTATGGGCGGTTCCTTGTCCTTGGTGGTGGCGGCGCCAACAGGCGTCAGTGCCAGGGCCAGGAGTGCGGGCGCGAGCGCGCGGCGCAGCAAAGTAAGGCAGGGACGAAGCATGGCGGTCATCGCAGGCAAGGGGTCGGGGCAGGGTAGCGGCCAATTGAAGCACGCCCCTTTGCCGCGCGGCAATAATAAAAAACGCTCCGCGCCAACAAAAAAAGCCCCGCGAGGCGGGGCTTTTCACTACCTGGAAAACCGGCTGAATTACTTCAGCTTGGTTTCCTTGTAGTCAACGTGCTTGCGAGCGACCGGATCAAATTTCTTGATCAGCATCTTCTCGGGCATGTTGCGCTTGTTCTTGGTCGTCGTGTAGAAATGACCCGTGCCGGCAGTCGACTCGAGCTTGATCTTTTCGCGGATACCTTTGGCCATGTCGTGCTCCTAGTATGTAGATTGGCGGGGAGGCCGATTAGGCCAGTTCGCCGCGGGCACGCATTTCGGCCAGCACGGCGTCGATGCCGTTCTTGTCGATCGTGCGGATGGCCTTGGCCGAAACACGCAGGCGAACCCAGCGGTTTTCGCTTTCAACCCAGAACCGGCGCGATTGCAGGTTGGGCAGGAAGCGACGCTTGGTCTTGTTGTTCGCGTGCGAAACATTGTTGCCCACCATCGGGCCTTTGCCGGTCACTTGGCATACGCGTGCCATGGATGCACCTCTTTATGTCGTTCTTGTCGCGCATCGCTTGGGGGAGGTAGACAGGGTTTTAGCCGCCGGGCTGTAGTGCGCTGTAGTGCACTTTTGGTGCGCACTGTGTTGCGCTGCCGGCCACCCAGTCTTAGTGGATGAGGGGCAAGTGGAACCTGCCCCGTGCTTATACCCGCTGCCTGCCATCCGCCGTGTACCTGGGTTGTTGCCAAAGTACCGAAATGCGCGGTTGGGGTCAGAGTGCTGAACTACAAAGCATAGTAGTCCCGCACGGGAAACTTCATGTGAAGACGTAGATTCTAATACGAAAAACGCAGGCAGATCAAGCGGCAGTGCGTCAGGCGGTGTGCGAACGCGCCACACGCCCCGAGATCCAGGACAGGCACGCGCACGTGGCCAGCGTGGTGGTCAGGGGCAGGGCGCTGTCGGTCTGCCAGGCGCTGACGGCAAAGCCGGCCAACGCGCCGCAGGACAATTGCAGCGTCCCCAATAGCGCCGACGCCGCGCCCAGGCGCTTGCCTTGGTCCGACAGCGCCAGCGCGGCCGAATTCGGGTTCACGAAGCCCTGGCTGCCCATGTAGCAGATCAAGCACACCATCAAGAGAGGCAACGTCATCCAACCGGCCAGCGTCAAGCCCACCGCGACCAGGCTGGCAATGGCCAGCGACGTCAGCGCGTAACGCTGCAACTGGCGGGGCTGATAGGTGCGCAGCAGTCGCGCGCTGATCTGCGAACAGACGATCAGCGACAGCGCATTCGTGCCGAACAGCAGCCCGTAGTACTGCGGCTGCACGCCGTAGAGCTCGATAAAGACACGCGGCGATCCAATGATGTAGGCAAACATGCCGGCCTGGCCGAAGCCGCCCGCCAGGCTGTGCGCCATGAAGCCACGATGCCGGAACAGGTCGCGATAGTTGCGCAAGATGGTGCTCCAGCGCAGTGGCACCACGCGTTCGGGCGCCAGCGATTCCTTCATGATGCGGGCCACGGCCACCATCAGCATTGCGCCGCCAGCCAGCATGATCCAGAACAGGCTGCGCCAGGACGCGATGGCCAGCAACTGCCCGCCCGCCAGCGGTGCAAGAATCGGGGCCAGCCCCATGATCAGCATCAGCAGCGACATCGCGCGCGCGGCTTCGTGGGTTTCGTAGTGGTCGCGAATGACGGCGCGCGGGATCACGATACCGGCCGCGCCGCCCATGGCCTGCACCACGCGCCAGCCGGTCAGCGCTTGGACCGAGCCGGATAGCGCGCAGCCCAGCGAGGCAATCATGAACAGCGCCAGGCCCACCATCAGCGGCGGCTTGCGGCCGAAGCGGTCGGCCATCGGGCCGTAGAACACCTGCGCCAGCGCCAGGCCGATCAGGTAGGCGGCCAGCGTGCGTTCGACATCGCCGCGCGGCACGCCCAGGTTTGCCGCGATGGTCGGGAACGCCGGCAAATACATATCGATGGCGAACGGACCGATCGCGGTCAGCGCGCCCATGAGAATGAGCCAGCCGGGCAGGCCGCTGCGGGAAACAGATGATGGGGACATGGTGATCGCGGTAAAACGCAGGGACAGGGCGCGCGTCTCGGTTACCCGTCCGTTCAGCGCCAAGCCAGCGACTTTATCACGCGCCACCTGACAGGGAAATGTCACCGCTTTTCCGATAAAGTCGCCGACGACCTGTCGTGTTCAGTGGAGATGCCGTGAATCCTTTGCTGTCTGTCGTGGAACGCAAACTTCAAGCCCTGCCGGTGCCGGTGCAACTGGTGCTGCCCGATGGCGCGGTGGTCGGGCCGCCCGATCCGCGCGTGCGATTCGTCACGCACGACAAGGCCGCGCTGGTGCACCTGGCCGAAGGCGCCGTCGGCGTGCTGGGGCAGGACTACGTGGAAGGGCGCATCGATATCGAAGGCAATATGCGCGACGTCATGGCGGCCGCCTCGGCGTTGCTGCCGGGCTCGCCCGTGGAGGCCGCGCGCGGCGGCTGGTTGACCGAACTGGTGCGTCGCGTGATGTCGGTGTGGCGCCATTCCATCGAGCGCGACGCCAAGCAGATCGAATTCCACTACGACCTGTCGGATGACTTCTATGCGCTGTGGCTGGACCCGCGCCGCGTGTATTCCTGCGCCTATTTCCGCACGCCGGACATGACGCTGGCGCAGGCCCAGGAGGCCAAGCTGGATCACATCTGCCGCAAACTGCGGCTGCGCCCGGGCGAACGCTTTCTGGATGTGGGCGCGGGCTGGGGCGGGCTGCTGTTGTGGGCCGCCGAGCACTATGGCGTGGACGCCACCGGCATCACGCTGTCGCGCAACCAGCACGCCTATGTGACAAAGCTGATCGAGGAAAAGGGCCTGTCGGGCCGGGTCCGCATGTCGCTGCTGGACTACCGCAAGCTGGATGAAACCGCGCCCTTCGACAAGATTGCCTCGGTGGGCATGTTCGAGCACGTGGGCCGCGCGCAGCTGGATGACTATTTCGCCAAGCTGCGCCGTCTGTTGCGTCCCGGCGGCCTGATCATGAACCATGGCATCACCGCGGCGGGCGTCTACAACGCCGAACTGGGCAACGGCATGGGAGAGTTCATCGAAAAGTACATCTTTCCGGGCGGTGAGCTGACGCACATCAGCGTGGTCATGCAGGCGATGACCAATGGCGGCCTGGAAGAGGTGGACGTTGAAAACCTGCGCCCGCATTACGCCCGCACGCTGTGGGCATGGAGCGATGCGCTGGAAGCCCGGCTGCCCGAAGCGGCGCAGGTGCTGCACGGGGAAGAGGGCGCCCGGTCGCTACGTGCCTACCGCCTGTACCTGGCGGGCTGCGCCATGGCATTCGAGCACGGCTGGATCGCGCTGCATCAGATCCTGGGCCAGACGCCTGCCGTGGGCCGCGCCGACGAATTGGACAACCCGGCCGACCTGGCCTATCCGTGGCGTCGCGACTACATGTATGGCGACTCCGAAGTCCTGCCCGCTGACCAGTCGTTGAATATCCGCTGAATACAAGCCGAAAAAGGACAATAAAAAGCCTTCGACCGCGGACCGGAACGCGCTTTTCAGGCCGCTGGAACGCGCTGTATGTACTGATAAGATTAAAATATTAACTGAATGTATCGGCCATTTGATACCAATATTCCCCAGGGGAAATTCATAAACCACCCCTGATCGACAAGGGTAATCCCGTAGCTTTTCGGCCGGGAATGTATCTGACTTATTCAGGCTTGCACTTGGGCAGCGCAGCAATTTCGTTTAAGATGCTGCCTTCTTCGTTCAGTTTTGTTCAATTTCTGTGGGTTTTCAAAAACCATGTTTTTGAAACTCCTGTCTTGCAAGAACCCGCGCCTTTGCGGTTGTTCTTGTCGCTAGTGTCGGTTTGTATTGGCGGTTCTGCCCGTCTTCCGCACAACCCCCTTAGCTCCACGGCACTTCCGGGCCAGACCCGGCGTGTGTCCTTGAACCTATGGAGGCAAAAAGCCAATGCGTTTTACCCCTGTCAAGACCCTGGCCGCCGCGGCCGTTATGTTTGCATTTGCCGGCGCGGCCCAAGCCGCCGACGCTCCGCAGTGTGAAATCAAGCGCCCGGTCAATTTCGGCGCCATGAACTGGGAATCCAACCTGGTTCTGGTCGATGTCGAACGTTTCATCATGGAAAAGGGCTACGGTTGCAAGACCGAAACCCTGCCGACGGAAACGCTGCCTGCCCTGGCCGCGCTCGAGCGCGGCGATCTGGATATCAATACCGAAATCTGGCTGAACAGCGTGGCAGACCCCTGGGACCGCGCGCAAAAGACCGGCAAGGTCAAGCGCATCGGCGACTTGTACATGGGCGCCGAAGGCTGGTACATCCCGCGTTACACCGCTGAACGTCTGCCCGAACTGAAGTCCGCCGCCGACCTGCCCAAGTTCAAGGACGAATTCAAGGATCCGGAAGAACCCGGCAAGGGCCGTTTCTACGGCTGCCCGGCGGGCTGGGGTTGCGAAGTCACCAGCAACAACCTGTTCCACGCCTTGAAGCTGGACGACACCTACACCCTGTACTCGCCCGGCACGGGCGCCGCGCAGAAAGCCGCGCTGATGTCGGCCTACAAGCGCAAGCAGAACGTGGTGTTCTATTACTGGTCCCCCACGCCGCTGGTGGGCGCGATGGATCTGGTCAAGCTCGACATGCCGCCTTACGATGCCGAAAAGCACAAGTGCCTGACGTCGACCAAGTGCGCCAAGCCCGAGCCCAGCGCCTACCCGGACAACCCCGTCTTCACGGCGGTGAACACCAAGTTCTCGGAAGAAGCGCCCACGCTGACCGAGTTCCTGTCCAAGGTGTCGGTGCCGCTGCCGGTCATCAACGAAACCCTGGCCCACATGGAAGAGTCCGGTGATGAATCGAACGCCGTGGCCAAGTGGTTCTTGAAGAACAAGCCCGACGTCTGGACCAAGTGGGTTCCCGCCGACGTCGCCACGCGCGTCCAAAGCGCGCTGTAACCGTATCGGAAGTCGGCCTCGCGCTGTCATGGCGCGGGCCGGCCGCCTTAAGGGAAAAAGCCCGTTGCGGTCTTTGCATCGGGCTTTTTCCCCTGAGATGGCCGCTGGCCGGGCGTTTGTTACCCCGCCGCCAGCAAAAGGCGTTGCACCGTATGTGGCCTGCTTTGTGGCCCGCTTTCGTCAAGAAAGCGCCCCGGCCGCATGCCCCTCCGGAATCCGGAATGCGTGGTGGCCACCGGCCGCCGGAAAGCGCCAAAGAATGGAGTCGAAACTATGTTTCCTGAAATTATTCCCGCCCGTCAGGTCAGGGCGGCGATCGACGGGTTCGTCGATCACCTGGTCACCAACTACGCTGACACGCTAGAGACCCTGTCTCAGCCGGTCCTGCACGCCCTGGTGTGGCTGGAGCAGTTGCTGCGCAACTCGCCCTGGTGGGCCGTCGTCGCCGTCACCATCGCGATCGCGTGGGGCGTCAGCCGCCGCATCGGCCTGAGCCTGGCCATGGGCGCGCTGCTGTGCGTCATCGGCGTGCTGGGTCTGTGGGACGCCGGCATGCAGACGCTGGCGCTGATGATCATGGCCGCCGGCCTGTCCGTGCTGATCGGCATCCCGCTGGGCGTGCTGATGGCACGCATCAACTGGCTGCGTTCCATCATGCTGCCCGTGCTGGACGTGATGCAGACGATGCCCAGCTTCGTCTACCTGATTCCGGTTGTGATGCTGTTTGGCCTGGGCAAGATCCCCGCCATCATCGCCACCGTGATCTACGCCGTGCCGCCGCTGATCCGCCTGACCGACCTGGGTATCCGCCTGGTCGACCGCGAAGTGCTGGAAGCGTCGCGCGCCTTTGGCGCCAACCCGCGCCAGCAACTGTTTGGCGTGCAATTGCCGCTGGCGTTGCCCAACATCATGGCCGGTATCAACCAGACCACGATGATGGCGCTGTCCATGGTGGTGATTGCATCGATGATCGGCGCGCGCGGCCTGGGCTATGAAGTGTTGCTGGGCATCAACCGCCTGGAAGTGGGCCGTGGCCTGCTGGCGGGCCTGGGTATCGTGGTGCTGGCCGTGCTGTTCGACCGGATCACGCAATCGTATGGACAGCGCATGCGCATGGGAGGCCAGCGATGAGCAAGATCGAAGTCAAGAACATCTACAAGGTCTTTGGATCGCATCCGAAGAAATGGCTGGCGGCCGCCCAGGGCGGCATGAGCAAGGAACAGCTGTTGGCCGAAAGCGGCCACACGCTGGGCCTGCGCGACATCAGCCTGTCGATTGAAGAGGGCAGCATCTACGTCATCATGGGCCTGTCCGGGTCCGGCAAGTCGACGCTGATCCGCCACTTCAACCGCCTGATCGAACCCAGCGCCGGCCACATCCTGGTCGATGGCGTGGACGTCGTCAGCCTGAACAAGCGAGACCTCGAAATCTTCCGTCAAAAGAAGATGAGCATGGTGTTCCAGCGCTTTGGCCTGTTCCCGCACCGCACCGTGCTGGACAACGCCGCATACGGCCTGACGGTGCAGGGCGTGGGCAAGGCTGAACGCGAGAAGCGCGCCCGCGACTGGCTTGAGCAGGTGGGCCTGGCCGGCTTCGAAAACCAGTATCCGCACCAGCTGTCCGGCGGCATGCAGCAGCGGGTGGGCCTGGCGCGGGCGCTGGCCACCGACGCCGAAATCCTGCTGATGGATGAAGCGTTCTCGGCGCTGGACCCGCTTATTCGACGCGAAATGCAGGACCAGCTGCTGCAACTGCAAGCCAAGCTGAACAAGACCATCGTGTTCATCACGCACGATCTGGACGAAGCGCTGCGCCTGGGCAACCGCATCGCCATCCTGAAGGACGGCGAACTGGTGCAGGAAGGCACGCCGGAAGACATCCTGCTGAATCCGGCCAATGACTACGTGCAGTCCTTCCTGCAAGACGTGAACCGCACCAAGGTGCTGAACGCCACGCACGCCGTCAACCCCGCGCGCCTGACCTTGACGATGCGTTCGCGTCCGGCGCACGCGCTGGACCGCATGCGCGCCATGGACTACGAATACGCGCCGGTGCTGGACGGCAAGCGCCTGGCCGGCGT
The DNA here is from genome assembly GCF_057291955.1 of Achromobacter sp. 1L-A-4-B-C2. Taxonomy (NCBI): domain Bacteria; kingdom Pseudomonadati; phylum Pseudomonadota; class Betaproteobacteria; order Burkholderiales; family Alcaligenaceae; genus Achromobacter; species Achromobacter sp. 1L-A-4-B-C2. The sequence goes on along the minus strand of NZ_JBXAWP010000006.1, from coordinate 640,401 downwards.
GCTGACCGCCAAGGCGGCCGAGCAGGCCATCCAGGAAGGCGTGCGCGATGTGTCGCGTTTCGTGGAAGACCTGGCGTCCGTGCCGGCCACCGCCGGCCTGGGCGAAGTGCTGGCCCAACTGGTGCACAGCGACCAACCGGTTGCCGTTACCGGCGAAGACGACGAATTCCTGGGCATGCTGTCGCGCAAGAAGGTCGTTGAACTGGTGACGCCGGCGCTCACGGAAAACGCCACGGCGGAACCCGCCGCGATGGATCTGGCAAGCGAACCCGTGCACGAGCCCCGCGACCAGGCCGCCTGACCCTCGTTCGCACCCCCGCGCCCCGCTGTTTTAGGGCGTATCGACTTTGCCCGGCTGCAATCCGCTTGCAGCCGGGCAAAGTCGTTTTATGATGGCTGGCCGGCCACGCGTCCGGCGTTCCCCGTTCGAATCACCGGAAGCCGTCATGCCCATTTTGAATGTCCAGATCCTGCAAGGCCACTCGGCCGCCCAGAAGGCCGCCTTGTTGCGCGCCGCGTCCGACGCGGTCGTCCAGAGCATTGCCGCGCCGCTGCCCAGCGTGCGCATCGTCTTGCAGGAAGTGCCCGCTGAAAACGTGATCGTGGCCGGTGAAATCGGCAAGCGCATGGTGCGCGTCGACGTGGCGCTGATCGAAGGGCGCGACGAAGCCAAAAAGGCCGCGCTGATCGCCGCGCTGAACCAGGCCGTGTGCAGCAGTATCGATATCTCGGGCGAAGACGTGCGGGTGCTGATCCGCGACGTGCCCAAGGTCGACATGGGCGTGGCCAACGGCATCAGCGCCAAGGCCGCCGGCCGCTAAGCTGCCGTTGCCGCATCCGCCGCGCGAAGATCCCGCGCGGCTTTTTTGCGCCCGGCCTTATTGCATCTTCAAGCCCAGTTCGGCCACGAAGTGTTTTTCCTCGGCCACCTGCTTGACTGCAAATTCCGTGTACGCGGCGCTGTCCATCAGCATGTGCGGCTGGTCGGCATTGTCCAGCGCGCGGTTGTACTCGGGGTCGCGCGAGGCGCGGTGGAAGGCCTTTTGCAGCACGGCGACGATCTTCGGGTCCATGCCCTTGGGGCCGGCGATACCGACTGGGTTGGTCGCCACGATGGGGTAGCCCAGTTCGGTCAGCGTCGGCACGTCGGGCACGCGCTTGGCGCGCGCGTCGCCGACGATGGCCAACAACCGCGCGCGGCCCGTGTCGATCATCGGCCCCCAGCCCGCGTCCGACACCATCTGGATGTGGCCGCCCAGCAGTGCCGTCGTTTCTTCGGCCGCGCCCTTGTACGGAATGAAGTTGAACCGTGCCCCGGTCAAGCGCGACAGGCGTTCGATGGCAATGCGGCCCGAGCCCCCCGCGCCCGTGCCGCCGTAGCTGATCTTCTCGGGGTTGGCGCGCGCGTGCGCGATCAGTTCGTCCAGCGTTTTCCAGGGCGCGTCCTGGCGCACCACGATGCCGTAGGAATAGGCCGTCATGCAGGCGATGTAGGTGAAGTCCTTGACCGGGTCGTAGTTCACCTGTTGCAGGAACGGGTAGCGAAACAGCGTGCCCACCACCACCGAGATCGTGTAGCCGTCCGGCGACGCCGTCTGCGCCATCGCGGCCGGCCCCAGCGTGCCGCCCGCGCCGGGGCGGTTCGCGATGACGACGGTTTGGCCCATTTCTTTGGAAGCCGCCACGGCCAGCGCGCGCATCTGCGTATCGGTGGCGCCACCCGCCGGAAACGGCACGATCAACGTGATCGGGCGTGCCGGAAACGTGGCGGCTTGGGCGCCGCGCCAAAGGCCCAACGTGGCCGGCAAGATCAGGCCCAGCTTGAGCAGGCTGCGGCGTCGGGGCAAGGCGATGCTGCTGCGAGAGGAATCCGTCATGGTTGTCTCCATCCTGATTTGTTATGGGGCACAGCAAGGGGCACAGCGACAGGCACCGCAAGGCGCGGCAAGTGTCACAGCAAGGGGCACGGCAACGGCTTCCCGCCCGCCTCAACGCGCAATGCCGCGCGTGGACAGGCTGGCGATGGCGGCGTCGTCATAGCCGGCGTCGCGCAGGATCTGGTGGGTGTGTTCGCCCGGCAGCGGCGCCTGGCGTCGGATGGCGAATTGAAAGCCGGACATCTTTACCGGGCTGGCCACCTGCGCGCCGGCCCCGTATTCCGTGTGCCGCGCCGCGTGCACCATGCCGCGCGCGGCGTAGTGCGGATGCGCCAGGCTTTCGGCCAGCTTCAGCACCGGCGCGACGCAGCAGTCGGCGCCGTCCAGCAATTGCAGCCAATGCGCCAGCGGTTGCGATCCAAACCGTTGCTGCAATTCCGACCGCACCCACGCTTGCCGTCTCGCGTCTTCATCCCGATGCCAGGCCAGCAGATCCGGCCGCTCAAGCCTGCGGCACAGCGTGTCCCAGAACTTCGGTTCCAATGCCGCGACGGCCAGATAGCGGCCGTCTTGCGTTCGGTATTGGCCATAGCACGCCAGCGCACCCGACAAGGTGTCGCCGCCGGCGGGCCGCGTCGCGCCTTGCGCGTTCAGCGTGGCCAGCGGCACCACCGCGGCCGCCAGCAAGCCGTCGGCGATGGCGATATCCACATAGCGTCCGCGCCCCGTGCGCTGCGCATCGACCAGCGCCGCCAGGATGCCCATCACCGCCGTCAGCGAGCCGCCCAGAATGTCGGCCACCGGCAGGTTCGACAAGGCCGGCTGATCCGGCCCACACCCCATCTGGTCCGCCACGCCCGCAACCGCCGCATAGTTCAGGTCATGCCCCGCGTCATCGCATAGCGGGCCATCCTGCCCGTAGCCCGTGATGCTGCAATACACCAGCCGGGGATTGTGTCGCGACAGCGTTGCGTAGTCGGCCTTCAGCCGCGCCGTCACGCCAGGCCGGAAACTCTCGATCACCACATCGGCGTCGCGCGCCAACCGTGCCAGCGCCGCCTGCCCTTCGGGATGCTTCAGGTCCAGCCGCAGCCCGCGCTTGTTGCGGTTGCACACGGCGCGCAACGCGGGCGGCGCGTAGTCGCCCGCTTGCGTGTCCTCGATCTTGATGACGTCGGCGCCCAGGTCGGCCAGGTACTGCGCGCCCAGCGGGCCGGGCAGCAATCGCGACAGGTCCAGCACCTTGATGCCCGCAAGCGGGGCGGTGTTCGGCGTATCCAAAGAGGGACTCCGGTAAATACGAAGAGGCAGCCAGCCAGCGGCAAAAGCCAGTCTAGGCGCGGCTTTGCGCCGATCCAATGGCGAAATGGATGATTCCGCTTGGCGGGAATGCTCACGCCGGGCATTCCTTGGCCGCATGGCTTTCGCTACCATCGACCCGACTCGGTTCGCGCCCCCGCCGTAGGAATCCGCCATGACGCATCACACCATCGCCGTGGGGCACATCGCCCAGATCCTGCAAGGCGCCCGCGCGCGCGGCGTGGACGTGGAACGCGTGCTGCGGCGCGCCCAGGTGCCGCCCGCCTTGTTGCAGGCGCCACTGGCGCGCGTATCGCAGGCCCAGTTCGCACAGATCCTGCGGATGTTGCGGCGCGCCACGCGTGACGATTTTTTGGGCATGGGGCGCCATCCGGTGCCGCTGGGCGCCTTTGCCCACGCCTGCCGGCTGGCCTTGCAGGAAGGCACCGTGGGCCAGGCGCTGCGCGTGGCGTTTCGCTACTACCATGGCGTGCTGCGCGACTTCACCGCGCGGCTGTGCGTCAGTGGCGATACCGCGCGCATCGTGCTGGACGCCCGCGGCGCGCCGGACTGCACGCAGTGGTACGGCGAGCGCACGTTTCTGTTCTTCACGCTGGGCGTGGCCAACTGGCTGGCGGGGCGCCGCCTGCCCATCCTGGGCGTGGATTACAAAGCCGGCGCGCGTAGCGCCGACGCGCAAAAAGTCTTTCACGCGCCGGTACGGTACGGCCGGCCCGACACCGGCCTGTGGCTTGATGCCCGGTGGCTGGCCCTGCCCGTGGTGCAGGACGCGCAGGCGCTGCACGCCTTTCTGGCGAACGCGCCGTTCGACCTGCTGGTGAAGTATCAAGACCGCGCCACGCTTACCGATCGCATCCGCCGCCTGCTGCGCAACGACTTGTCGGGGGACCTTCCATCGCTGGCGCAGGTCAGCGCGCAGCTGTCGATGACGCCGCAAACGCTCAGGCGCCATCTGCGCGACGAGGGGCAGGGCTTTCAGGTACTGAAGGACGATCTGCGGCGCGATGCCGCCGTTGAATACCTGGGCCGTCAGGATCTGTCGCTGGTGGACATCGCCGCGCGGCTGGGCTTTTCCGAACCCAGCACCTTTCATCGCGCGTTCAAGAAATGGACCGGCGTGTCTCCCGGCGAATACCGCCGCACCCAGCTGGCCTGCGCACCGGCATCGATGCCTGGCCGCGCGCCGTCGGCCCCTGACACTTTCCGCCAATCCGTTTGACGCCTGCGGCCATTGCCGCGCGCCGCGCCAAGCCGCCAAGCTACGGGCTGGGCAAGGTCGGTGACGATGGCAATCCGCAATCTGCAATCCGCAATCCGCAATCCGCAATCCGCAATCCAAAATCTGCAAACACGCCGATCCGCCGATCCGCCGACCCGCAGCCCGCCACCGCGACACACTTCAGGAGAACCCCGCATGAATCGAAAAGTATGGGCGGCCGGCGTCGGCATGATTCCGTTCTGCAAACCCGGCGCCAGCGACCCTTATTCCGTGATGGGGATGCGCGCCGTGCAAGAAGCCCTGGCCGATGCGGGCGTGCCTTACGACGCCGTGCAGCAAGCCTATGCCGGCTACGTCTATGGCGATTCCACCTCGGGTCAGGCCGTGGTGTATGGCGTGGGCCTGACCGGCATTCCCGTCTTCAACGTCAATAACAATTGCGCCAGCGGTTCGTCGGCGCTGTTCCTGGCGCGGCAGGCCGTGGAAAGCGGCGCGGTGGAATGTGCGCTGGCCGTGGGGTTTGAACAAATGGTGCCCGGCGCGCTGAAAGGCGTGTACGAAGACCGGCCGTCGCCACTTGCCGGCTTCGTGTCGGCCATGACCGACGCGCAGGGCTATGACGCCGCCACGCCGCGCGCCGCGCAATTTTTCGGCGGCGCCGCGCGCGACTACATCAAGCAGCACGACATACGCGCCGATACGTTCGCGCGCATCTCGGTCAAGGCGCGCCAGCACGCGGCCCGCAATCCGTACGCCGTATTCCGCAAGACCGTCACGCTGCCCGAAGTGATGGACGCGCCCATGATCTTCGATCCGCTGACGCGCCTGCAATGCTGCCCGCCCACCTGCGGCGCGGCGGCGGCCATTCTGTGTTCGGACGCGTTTGCGCGGCGCCACGGCTTGCGGCCCGGCGTCAGCATCGCCGCGCAGGCCATGACGACCGACACGCCGTCCACGTTCGACTCCGCCGACATGCGCCGGCTGGTCGGTCTGGACATGACGCGCGCCGCCGCCGACCGCGTGTACGAGGCCGCGGGCGTGGACCCCGCCGACCTTGACGTCGTCGAACTGCATGACTGCTTCACGGCAAACGAATTGATCACCTACGAGGGCCTGCGCCTGACGCCCGAGGGCACAGCCGAAAAATTCATTGTCGATGGCGACAATACCTACGGCGGCCGCGTGGTGACGAATCCATCCGGCGGCCTGCTGTCCAAGGGCCATCCGCTGGGTGCGACGGGCCTGGCGCAGTGCGCCGAACTGGTCTGGCAGTTGCGTGGGCAGGCCGACTTGCGGCAAGTCGAGGGCGCGCGGCTGGCGTTGCAGCACAACCTGGGGCTGGGCGGCGCTTGCGTCGTCACGCTGTACCAGGCCGCGTGACGGCGGCCAGCGCCACACGCATCCAACATCTGGCGGCGGATCGATACCCGATACTCGCCGCCCCGCACCCAGTCAGGAGACAACAACGATGGGAACACTTGAAGGCAAGGTAGCGCTGGTGTCCGGCTCGGGCCGTGGCATCGGCCAGGAGATCGCGCTGAAACTGGCGCGCGAAGGCGCAAGGGTTGTCGTCAACGACCTGGACGACGGACCGGCGCAAGACACGGTGACGCGCATCCGCCAAGCGGGCGGCCAGGCCCAGGCATGCCCGGGCAGCGTCACCGCGCCGGGCTTTGCCGACCGTTTCGTCAACGCGGCAATCGATACCTACGGCGGCCTGGACATCATCGTGAACAACGCCGGCTACACCTGGGACAACGTCATTCAGAAAATGACGGACGAGCAATGGGATGAAATCCTGGCCGTGCATCTATCCGCCCCTTTCCGCATCCTGCGCGCCGCGTCCAGCTTCATCCGCGAAGCCGCCAAGGCCGAGGCCGCCGAAGGGCGCGAAGTGTTCCGCAAGGTGGTCAATATCTCGTCCACCTCGGGCGTGATGGGCAATGCCGGCCAGGCCAATTACGCCGCCGCCAAGGCCGGCATCAACGGCCTGACGCGCGCGCTGGCCAAGGAATGGGGCCGCTACAAAGTCAACGTGAATAGCGTGGCGTTCGGCCTGATCAAGACGCGGCTGACCGACGCCGTGGCCGACGGCGACACCACGCTGGACATCCAGGGGCGTCAGATCAAGGTGGGCGTCAACCCGCAGGTGCTCAAGAACGCCGAAAGCCTGATCCCGCTGGGCCGCGCCGGCACGCCCGCCGAGGCGGCGGGCGCGGTCTATCTGTTCTGCCTGCCTGAATCGAACTACGTCAGCGGGCAGGTGCTGGTCGTGGGTGGCGGCCGCCCATGACGCGCCTGCCTAATCCGATGGAACCGCCACGCGCCGCGTGGATGGACGCCGACCTGGCGTTGTTCCAGGATGCGACGCGCCGCATCTTCGAAAAGGAATTCGCGCCGGACGAAGAACGGTGGCGCAAGCAGCAGCACGCCGATCGCGACATCTGGACACGGGCCGGACGCCTGGGCCTGCTGTGCGTCAGCATGCCCGAGGCCTATGGCGGCGGCGCGGGCAGCTTCGCGCACGAAGCCATCGTGGCGGCCGAGCAGGCGCGCGCCATGGTCCATGGCTTTAGCAACAACGTGCACAGCGCCATCCTGGCGCACTACATCCTGAACTACGGCACCGAAGCGCAGCGGCAGCGCTGGCTGCCGGGCATGGCCACCGGCGAGCACGTAGGCGCCATCGCGATGAGCGAGCCGGGCGCCGGGTCCGACCTGAAAAGCGTGCGCACCACGGCCCGGCGCGACGGCGACACCTACGTCCTCAATGGTTCCAAGACCTTCATCACGAACGGCCTGCACGCCGACCTGATCTGCGTGGTGGCCAAGACCGACCCGCACGCCGGATCGCGCGGCGTGTCGCTCATCATGGTGCAAACGGATGACCTGCCGGGCTTTCGGCGCGGACGCCTGCTGGAAAAGCTGGGTCAGAAAAGCGGCGATACGGCCGAACTGTTTTTTGACGACGTGCGCGTGCCCGTCGCCAACCTGCTGGGCGAGGTCGAAGGGCAGGGCTTTACGCAGCTGATGCAGCAATTGCCGCGCGAACGGCTGCTGATCGCGGTGGGCGCGGTGGCCACCATGCGGCGCGCCATCGACGACACCGTGGCCTATACCAAGACGCGGCAGGTCTTCGGCCAGGCGCTGATCGACATGCAGAACACGCGCTTCAAACTGGCCGAATGCGAAACCGTTGCGACCATCGCCGCGCGCTTTGTCGACGACTGCATCGCGCGCCAGTTGCAGGGCACGCTGGACCTGCCCACCGCCGCGATGGCCAAGTGGTGGACCACCCAGATGAATTGCCAGGTCATCGACGAATGCCTGCAATTGCACGGCGGCTACGGCTACATGCTGGAAACGCCCATTGCCCGGATGTACGCGGATGCGCGCGTGGGCAAGATCTACGGCGGTTCGAATGAAATCATGAAAGAAATCATCGCGCGGGGCATGGCCGCGTAAAGCGGCCGGCACCTTGCGCGGGACTCGGAGAGAGACACGCATGCAGCAAGCGCATTTTCGGTTGGAGCCCAAGGTACTGCCCCGGGTATGGCCCAAGGGCTTGCCGGCCCACATCAACCAGCCCCGCTCCAGCCTCGTCTTCAATCTGGAGGCGTCGGCCACCCGCTATCCCGACAAGCCCGCCATCGTGTTCTACGACACGGTGCTGGACTATGCGCGCCTGAAGCGCGAGGTCGACGCCATGGCCGGCTATCTGCAACACAGCGCGGGCGTTGCAGCCGGCGACCGCGTGCTGCTGCTGAGCCAGAACTGCCCGCAATTCATCATCGCCTACTACGCCGTGCTGCGCGCCGATGCGGTCGTGGTGCCGGTGAACGCGATGAGCACGGAAGATGAGCTGGATCACTATCTGAAGGACAGCGGTGCGCGCGTGGCGTTTGCCGCGCAGGAACTGGCGCCACGGCTGGCGGGCTTTGTCGAAGACGGCCAGCTGGAACGCGTCATCGTCCATGCCTATTCCGACTACCTGGGCGAGGGCGGCGATGGCCAGACGCCGCCGCCCGACTGGATCGCCGCGCCGCGCGACAAGGTAGACATGCCGGGCGGCGTGCCCTGGTACGGCGCCTTGGCGGTCAACGCGCCGCCCAAACCGCACCGGGCGCACGCGGGCGATCTGTGCCTGCTGCCCTATACGTCCGGCACCACCGGGCGGCCCAAGGGCTGCCGCCACACGCACGGCACGCTGGGCGCGGCGGTGACGGGGTCGGCGCTGTGGCGTGGGCTGACGTCCGAAGCCGTCATCATGGGCGTGGCGCCGCTGTTTCACCTGCTGGGCATGCAGAATTGCATGAACCTGCCCATCCTGCTGGGCGCCACCGTCGTGCTGCTGCCGCGCTGGGACCGGCAGGTGGCCGCGCAATTGATGGCGCGGCATCGCGTCAGCGTGTGGGCCGCGCCCCCGGCGATGGTGGTGGACTTCTTTGCGCAGCCCGACATCGAATCGTATGACCTGTCGCGCCTGGCCTTGTTGTGCGGCGGCGGCGCGCCCATGCCCGAGGCGGTATCGGCCATGCTGGCCGAGCGCTACGGCATCGTCTTCAACGAAGCCTATGGGCTGACCGAGACCGCGTCGTTCCTGCACTGCAATCCCATGCACCGCAACAAGCGCCAGTGCATTGGCGTGCCGACTTTCGGCGTCGATACGCGCGTGGTGGACCCGGCTACGCTTGAAGAATTGCCGGCCGGGCAAGTGGGCGAACTGGTCACACGCGGTGCGCAGCTGATGCTGGGTTACTGGAACAACGCGGCCGCCGATGACGAGGCGTTTTTCATGTTGGAAGGCGAACGCTACTTTCGCACCGGTGACCTGGGGCGGGTGGACGAGGACGGCTATTTCTTCATCACCGATCGGCTCAAGCGCATGATCAATGCGTCGGGCTACAAGGTGTGGCCGGCCGAGGTCGAGAACACCTTGTACGAGCATCCCGCCGTGCACGAGGCCTGCGTCATCGGCGTGCCCGACCCGTGCCGGGGCGAAACCGTCAAGGCGCTGCTGGTGCTGCGGCCCGAGGCCCAGGGCAGCGCGCGCGAAGACGAGGTGATCGCGTGGGCCCGCGCCCGCATGGCCGCCTACAAGGCGCCGCGCATCGTTGAATTCGTGGACGCGCTGCCCAAGTCCAGCACGGGCAAGATCCTGTGGCGGCAATTGCAGGAAGCGGGGCGGGCGGGCCGCTAGCGCAACAGCGTGGCGCGGCGGTATCGCCCGGCCGCTTACCGCAGCGGCACGCCGTTGGTCAATTGACGCAGTTCGTTCAGCAGCTTCGCGGCGGGCAGGGGCAGCAGCCCTTGCGTGCGCCGAAACGCCGTCAGCATGCGCGTGTCGGACGCGCCGGGAATCGGCAGCCGGTCAAGCAGGCCCGCGCGCAGTTCGGCGTGATACATCGGTTCTGGCATCCATCCCAAAAATTCCGAATGCGCAATCAGATTCTTCAGCACCGTGATGGAACGCGTTTCAACCGTGACGTCCGGCATGGACAGGCGGTGCCGCGTGAATAGCTGGTTCATGTGTTCGAAGGGCTCGGTGCCGCGCGGCAGGATCGCCCACTTGTACGCCAGCGTATCGGCCAGGCTGAGACCGGGGCGGGAGCGCAGCGGGTGGCTGGTGCTGGCCACCACGTAGCTCGTGTCTTCCCAACGGCAGTCCGGCACCGAGACAATTTCGTCCGTGTCGTCGGTATGCGCGCCCAGCGCCAGGTCGATCTCGCGCGACAGCAGCGCGCTGGCCAGGCGATCCCATACGCCTTCCACCACCTGCACCTGCAACGTGGGCCAGCGATTGCAGGTTCGGGTCAGCGCGGTGGGAAGAATCAGGCACGCAATGCTGCCCACCGTGCCGACCCGGATGGTGCCCTTGGCCAGCCCCAGCAGCGCACGGATTTCCTCTTTGGCGCTTTCGGCATCGCGCAGCAGCGCGGTGGAATGCGGCAACAGCGTCAGCCCGATATCGGTCAGCTGCATGCCCTTGGAATGACGTTCGAATAGTGGAGCGCCGACCTGGCCTTCCAGGCGGCGCACGATGCGGCTTAGTGCGGACTGCGTGACATGCATGGCGTCGGCGGCACGTCCGAGGCTGCCGGCGGCTACGACCGCGTTGAATGCCGCCAATTGGTGTAGGTCGAATGGCATGCCAAAGCGTAATGACTTTGTCTCGATATATCAATTCTCAAGTCTGCTAGGGGGGGCGACACTCTGCCATCGCTGTTGACCGTGCCCAGGCCCAGCCCGGCGCCTCGTCAACCCCGCCACCTCACCACAAGGACCCAAGCTATGAACGGACCCGTTTTTGGCCTTTTAGGCGCGCTGAACGCCTCTGGTAGCGAGTCCGACCTGGTCCCGCCCCCGCAGCCGCCCACCGTGCGCGACGCCGTCTACGACCTGATGCGCCGCGTCGGCATGACGTCGGTATTCGCCAACCCGGGGTCAACCGAGCTGCCCATGTTTCGCGGGTTTCCCGATGATTTCCGCTATGTGCTGGGCTTGCAGGAAGCCACGGTGGTAGGCATGGCCGACGGTTATGCGCAAGCCACGCGCAACGCGTCGATGGTCAACCTGCATTCGGCGGCCGGGGTCGGCAACGCCATGGGCAACCTGTTCACGGCATACAAGAACCGTACGCCCATGGTGGTGGTCGCCGGCCAGCAGGCGCGCGGCATCCTGCCCTTCGACCCCTTCCTGTCTTCCAGCAATGCCACCGAGTTGCCCCGGCCTTACGTCAAATGGAGCACCGAGCCCGCCCGCGCGCAAGACGTGCCACTGGCCATCGCGCGCGCCTACTACCTGGCCATGATGCCGCCGCGTGGGCCCGTGCTGGTGTCCGTGCCCGTAGACGACTGGGACGCGCCTTCGCCGCCGTTGGCGCATCGCGGCGTCAGCACTGAACTGCGCCCGCAGCCCGAGGCCATCGGGCGCATCGGCGCCTTGCTGGACGCCTGCCGACGCCCCGCCATGGTCGTGGGCGCTGCCGTGGACCGCGACGGCGCCTGGAACGAAATCGTGGCGCTGGCCGAACTGCACAGCGCGCGCGTGTGGGCCGCGCCCATGTCGGGCCGTTGCAGCTTCCCGGAACGCCACCGCCTCTTCGCCGGGTTTTTGCCGGCCGCGCGCGAGGGCATCGTCGCCCGCCTGCAAGGGCACGATCTGATCCTGGTGGTGGGGGCGCCCGCCTTTACCTATCACGTCGACGGCGCCGGGCCGCATGTGCCCGACGGCGCCGAGCTTTGCCTGCTGACCGACGACCCGGACACGGCGGCGTGGGCGCCGGCGGGGCTGGCGGCCGTGGGCAGTATCCGCCTGTGCCTGCGCGATTTGCTGGCGCGGCCCGCGCCCATCATGCGGCCCTTGCCCGCGCGGCGCGCCGCCAGCCCCGCGCCCGGCCCGTCTTCGCCGATGTCCACCGCCTTCGTGCTGCAGACGCTGGCCGCCATGCGCGACCCGTCCGACATCGTCGTGGAAGAAGCCCCCAGTGCCCGACCCGTCATGCAGCACTATCTGCCGCACGTGCGCTCGCAAACCTTCTACACCATGGACAGCGGCGGCCTGGGTTATGGCATGCCCGCAGCGGTGGGCGTAGCGCTGGGCAAGCCCGACCGGCGTGTCATCGCGCTGATCGGCGACGGTTCCAGCCTGTACTCGATACAAGCGCTCTGGAGCGCCGCGCAGCACAAGCTGCCGATCACCTTCGTCATTCTCAACAACCGCCGCTATGCCGCGCTGCAAGACTTTGCGCCGGCATTCGGCTTCGGGCCGCACGACAAGGTCATGGGCACCGAACTGCCCGGCATTGACTTCGTTGCGCTGGCCCGGGGCCTGGGCTGCGGCGGCGTGCGCGTGTCGGACGCCGCGCGTCTGGGTGCGGTACTGGCCGACGCCATGGCCAGCGGCAGCCCCACGCTGGTTGAAGTGCGGGTGTCCTGACCCTATCCCTGGATGCCCGTCACCCGGGCTCGCGGCAAGTCGTATCCCCAAGGAGGCCACAGCGCCATGCAGGTATTTCCAGTGCAGGTTTCCCCAGTGCAGCTTTCCCCCGTGCAGGTCCCCGTGCAGGTCCCCGTGCAGGGTGAACCCGCGCAGGTGTCCCTATTGATCAACGGCGACGCCACCGGCGCGCGCGGCGGCCTGACGTTCAAGCGCCACAGTCCGCTGGACGGCAGCATTGCCTCGCTGGCGCCCGCGGCCAGCGTGCAGGACGCCGTGGCCGCCGTGCAAGCCGCGTCGGCCGCATTTCCGTCCTGGTCGGCCACCGGCCCCGGTGAACGGCGCCAACTGCTCATGCGCGCGGCAGAAGCCATCCAGGCCCGGGCGCAATCGTTTGCCGACATCATGGCACTTGAAACCGGCGCCTCGGCCGGCTGGGCACGGTTCAATGTCCAACTTGCCGTCAGCGTGCTGCTGGAGGCGGCCGCGCTGACCACCCAGGTCAGCGGCGAGGTCATCCCGTCCGATGTGCCGGGCAACCTGGCGCTGGCCGTGCGCCAGCCGGCGGGCGTGGTGCTGGGCATCGCGGCCTGGAACGCGCCGGTCATTCTTGCCGTGCGCGCCATCGCCACGCCGCTGGCTTGCGGCAATACCGTTGTGCTCAAGGGCAGCGGCTTGTGCCCGGCCACGCATGGGCTGGTCATGCACACGCTGCAAGCGGTGGGCTTTCCGCGAGGCGTGCTGAACTTCATCACAAACGCGCCGGCCGACGCGGCTACCGTCGTCGAGGCCATGGTGGCGCACCCGTCGGTGCGGCGCGTCAGCTTCATGGGGTCCACGCAGGTAGGCAGGCGTATCGCTTCGGCGTGCGCAAATCATCTGAAACCTGTCGTTCTTGAGCTTGGCGGCAAGGCGCCTTTCGTGGTGCTCGATGACGCCGACCTGGACGCGGCCGCGCGTGCCGCCGTGTTCGGCGCCTTTGCCAATTCCGGGCAGACCTGCATGGCCACCGAACGCATCATCGTCGACCGCACGGTGGCCGACGCCTTCGTGCAAAAGCTGGCCGACCGCGCAGCCGGGCTGCCGCTGGGGGATCCGCGCGAAGCCGCCGTGGCGCTGGGCGCCGTGGTCGACATGAACGCGGTCAAGCTCTGCAATGCCCTGATCGACGACGCGCTGGCGCAAGGCGGCCGCTTGGTGGCGGGCGGCAAGTCCAACACCACCTTGATGCCGGCCACCCTGATCGACCACGTGACGCCCAGCATGCGGCTGTACCGCGAAGAGGCCTTCGGGCCGGTGACGGGCATCGTGCGCGTCAGCGGCGTGGAAGAAGCCGTGGCCTGCGCCAACGACAACGAATACGGTCTGGCGTCGGCGGTGTTCGGACGCGACGTGGGGCGCGCCATCGCCGTGGCGCGTCGGATTGAATCCGGCATTTGCCACGTCAACGGGGCCACCGTCCACGACGAGGCCCAGATGCCGTTCGGCGGCATGAAGGAAAGCGGCATGGGGCGCTTTGGCGGCAAGGCCGGCATCGACGCCTTTACCGACCTGCGCTGGCTCACGGTGCAAACCACGCCACGTGACTACGCGTTTTAACGCGGGGCGGGCGTTGCTCTCGGCGTTGGCTTCGCCTTCCACTTCGCCTTCCACTTCACCTTCCTTTCCGCCTTCCCTTTGCCAAAGGACCATGTATGCGTACTCAGGTAGCGATCATCGGGGCCGGCCCGGCCGGGCTGATGCTGTCGCAGTTGTTGCACTTGCAGGGCGTCGATTCCGTGGTGCTGGAATGCCGTGGCCAGGAAACCATCCGCGCCACCGTGCGCGCGGGGGTGCTGGAGCAGGGCACGGTCGACGTGTTGACCGAAGTCGGCTTGGGCGGGCGGCTGCGCAGCGAAGGCTTTCGGCACGAAGGCACGGTGTTGCGGGTTGGCGGCGTTGACCGCCGTATCGACTTTGTCGACCTGACGGGCGGGCGCGCGGTAATGGTTTACGCGCAGCACGAAGTCATCAACGACTTGCTCGATGCGCGGTTGGCGGCGGGGGGCGACGTGCGCTTCAACGTCACCGACGTCACGCTGCACGACGTCACCCATGCCAACGATGTGCCCCGCGGCCCACACACCACGGCGTCATCCGGACCCGTGGTTCGGTTCCGCGATGACGGCGGCGTCCCCGTCTCGCTGCGCGCGGATTTTGTCGTGGGCTGCGACGGCACGCACGGCGTCAGCCGCGCCGCCATCGCCCCCCATGCCTTGCACACCCTTGAGCACCGCTACCCGTTCGGCTGGCTGGGCATCTTGTGCCAGGCGCCGCCATCTTCCGACGAGCTGATCTACGCCTTGGGCGCCGACGGCTTTGCGCTGGTCAGCACCCGGTCGCGCGAGGTGCAACGCATGTACCTGCAATGCGACCCGCGCGACGCCCCCTGCGACTGGTCCGATGACCGCATCTGGGCCACGCTGCGCGCCCGCCTGGCCACGCCAGACGGCTGGGCGCCCAAGGAAGGCCCCATCTTCGACAAGACCGTCATCGGCATGCGCAGCAGGGTGACCGAGCCCATGCGGCACGGCCGCCTGTTCCTGGCGGGCGACGCCGCCCATGTGGTGCCGCCAACCGGCGCCAAGGGCTTGAACCTGGCCGTGTCCGACGTGTGCCTGCTGTCGCGCGCGCTAACTCGTTTCTATCGGCATGGCAAAGACGACCTGCTGGACACCTACAGCGCTGACGCCTTGCGCCGCGTTTGGCGCGCGCAGCGGTTTTCAAAATGGATGACGGCGTTGCTGCACCGTTATCCCCACGCGGACGCCTTTGACCGCAAGCTACAAGACGCCGAACTCGACTACCTGACGCAATCACGCGCCGCGTGCACCACGCTGGCGGAAAACTATGTGGGGCTGCCCATGGCGCCGCCCTGGGACTGAACGCGGGCTATTTCCGCAAAGGAGAACCAGCATGACTCGTAGTGCCCAGAACGCGGCGGTTCGCGCCGCGCCGCCCGACCGCCGTAACGTCGACCCCGGTAGCGCCGACCCCGGTAGCGCCGACGTCGGCGACCTGCTGGACAACGGTCCCTTCACGTCCATGCAGAAGTTTGTGGTGATGCTTGCCGCCTTGTCCATCGTCATGGACGGGTTTGATGGCCAACTGATCGGCTTTGCGATTCCGATGATGATCCAGGAATGGGGCATCACGCGCGAGGCTTTCGCGCCCGCCGTGGCGTCCGGCCTGATCGGCATGGGGATCGGCAGCGCGTGCGCCGGCCTGTTCGCCGACCGCTACGGCCGCCGCATGGCCGTCATCGTCAGCGTGTTTGTGTTTGGCACGGCCACGTGCGCCATCGGGCTGGCGCCCGATGCCCTGACCGTGGCCGTGCTGCGCTTCATTGCCGGCTTGGGCATCGGTGGCGCGCTGCCCAGTTCCACGACGGTTACCGCCGAATTCACGCCCGCGCGTCGCCGCACGCTGGCAGTCACGGCCACCATCGTCTGCGTGCCTTTGGGCGGGATGCTGGCGGGCCTGTTCTCGGCGTATGTCCTACCTTTGTATGGGTGGCGCGCTTCGTTCTTCATCGGCGGATCGCTGCCCATCGCCCTGGGCTTTGCCTTGATGGCCACGTTGCCCGAATCGCCCCGATTCCTGGCGCGCCGACCCGAGCGCTGGAACGAGTTGGGCGCGTTGCTGGGCCGCATGGGCCGGCCCATGCCGCAAGGCGTGCATTACACCGACGCCGTCGAGCAGGCGCTTGAACAGCCGGGCGCCCAGCCGCAGCGTGGCGTGCGGGCCTTGTTCTCGAAGGGCTACGGCGCCGACACCATCGCCATCTGGGTGGCCTTCTTCATGTGCCTGACGGCGGTGTACAGCGCGTTCAGCTGGTTGCCCACGATGCTGACCTCGGAAGGCTTGCCGCTGGCGGTGGCCGCGTCCGGGCTGACCGCCTACAACCTGGGCGGCGTGATCGGGGCGCTGGTGTGCGCCGTCGCCATGACGCGCTGGGGCTCGCGTTGGCCGCTTGCTATCTGCTGCGTGGGCGCGCTGGGCAGCGCCTTCCTGATGCTGATGGTCGACGTGCGGCAAAGCTCTTCCTTGCTGGTGTTTGGGTTCGGCGTGCATGGGCTGTTCGTCAACGCCGTGCAATCCACCATGTATGCGCTGTGCGCGTACGTCTACGCCACCGGCGTGCGCGCCACCGGCACGGCGGGGGCGCTGGCTTTCGGGCGTCTTGGCGCCATCCTTAGCGCCTTCGTCGGCGCAACCGTCATCACGCTGGGCGGCGCGCAGGGCTACCTGCTGTTGCTGGGCACGGTCATGGTGTTTGCGCTGATTGCGTTGCTGATGGTGCGCCGGCATATCCCCGGCAGGCGCGCGGCGCCGCCGCTGCGCACCGTTGCCGTCGTGGGGGGCACACGATGAATATCGCGATGCTGGGCGCGGGCGCCATGGGTTGCCTGTTTGGCGGGTTGCTGGCCGAGAGCGGCCGGCAGGTGACGTTGCTGGATATCGACGATGCCCATCTGGAGGCGATACGCCGCAGCGGTTTGCGGCTGGAGACCGACCAGGGCGACAGGCGCATCCACGGCATGACGGTGGCGCGGCCCGAGCACCACCGGCAGCCGCCGGACCTGTTGATCCTCTTCACCAAAAGCCTGCATACCGACGCCGCGCTACGCAGCGTGGCGCCGCTGCTGCGCGCACCTGCGCGGGTGCTGACCTTGCAGAACGGGTTGGGCAACCTGGAGGCGGTTTCGCGCCATGTGGACCCGGCGCGCATCCTGGTCGGCATGACAACGTGGCCGGCCGATCTGGCGGGGCCCGGCCACGTCAGATCGCATGGCGGCGGCGTGATCCGCATGTGGCCGGCGCGCGGTAGCGGCGGGGATGGTGAAGGCGACGGCAACGTAGACACCGACGTCATGCACATCGCGACAGTGCTCAATGACGCCGGCTTGCAATGCGAAGTCGACCCCAACGTCTGGAAGGCGATCTGGGAAAAGGTGGCCTTCAACGCCGCGCTTAACAGCTTGTGCGCCGTCTCGGGCTGCGCGGTCGGTCAGTTGGCCAACGTGGCTGACGGCCCGATGCTGGCGCGCACCGTGGTGTCCGAGGTGGTCGCCGTGGCGCGCGCAAGTGGCGTCGACGCCGACGCGGCCGCCTGCCATGCCAGCGTCGCGCACGCCATTGCGCATCATCGCGGCCACAAGCCGTCGATGTTGCAGGACGTGCTGGCGGGCAGGCCTACCGAAATTGAAACAATCAACGGCGAAGTGGTGGCGCGGGCGCGCGCGGCGGGCGTGCCGGTGCCACACACCGCCCTGTTGCTGGGCCTGGTGCGCCTGATCCAGGCACGCCAATCTGATATTCCGACCGAGAGACACCCATGACCTCATCCGAAACCGCTCCTGTCCCGCCGCAGCCGCGGCGCCCGTCATCGCGACCCTCATTGGCGTCAAGCTCGCGCCCACCCGCGGGCCTGTCGCCGCGCGACTGGGCCAGCCATCCGGCCTATCTCTACGAGGACTATCGTTCGACGCAATTGCGCGGCCCGACACTGCCGCTCGTGCCCCTGGCCGCGGCGTTGGGCGAAATGCGCCGGCCGGTCTTTGGCGACGACAGTGTGGGCAAGCTGGACCACGACCTGACGCGCAATGCGCGCCGCAATGGTGAACCCATCGGCGAACGCATGGTGTTGGCCGGCCGGGTAGTTGACGATCTTGGGCGGCCCGTGTCGCACACGCTGATCGAAATCTGGCAGGCCAATGCGGCCGGCCGCTATGTGCACAAGGCCGACCGCCACGACGCGCCGCTGGACCCGAACTTCCTGGGCGCGGGCCGCTGCCTGACCGATGCGGACGGGCGATACCGCTTCTTGACGATCAAGCCGGGCGCCTATCCCTGGGGCAACCATCCCAACGCCTGGCGCCCGCAGCATATTCATCTATCCCTTTTCGGCCAGCACTTCGGTACACGGCTGGTCACGCAAATGTACTTTCCGGGCGACCCGTTGCATGCCTTCGACCCGATGCTGAACGGTACGCCGGAAGCGGCGCGCAGCCGGCTGATCGCGGACTTCAGCGTGGGCCTGACCGAAGAAGGTTTTGCGTTGGGATATCAGTTCGACATCGTGCTGCGCGGGGCGCGTTGCACGCCGTTTGAAAACGGCTAAGGAGGGGTCATGTTGATGCAAGGCTTGCAAGACAATTTTGGGCAGACGCCATCGCAGACGGTCGGCCCGTATTTCGCGTACGGCTTGACGGCGGCGCAGTACGGCTACGACTTCGATCAGCCCTTTGACACCGTGCTGGCGGATGACGAGGCGCGCGGTACGCGCATGCGCCTGGAAGGCCGTGTGCTGGACGGCGATGGCATGCCGGTGTCGGACGCACTGGTGGAAATCTCGCACGTGGACGGGCAGGGCCGGTATCCGCGCAATGTGTACGAGGCATCGGCCATGGGGTTTCGGGGCTTCGGGCGTTGCGGCACGGGCACCGACCTGGGCAACCGCTACGCGTTTCACACGGTCAAGCCGGCGTCGCAGGCAGACGGCGAGGCGCCGCATATCGACATGATCGTGACCATGCGAGGGCTGTTGCTGCACGTGTTCACGCGCGTGTACTTCCAGGACGAGGCCGAGGCGAATGCAGCGGATGCGGTCTTAAATTCCGTGTATGCCGCGCGGCGCCACAGCCTGCTGGCGCGCAAGGACGAGCGGGGTGGCGAGCTTATCTACCGATTCGACGTCCATATGCAGGGGCCGTACGAAACGGTGTTCTTCGACGTGTAGCCTGCGCCATCACGCGATCCGGGCAAAAACCCGGCCCGAAGATTGGGCCTAAATATTCGGCCTGAAAATCACCGCGAAAAAAAGGCGCTGAAAACTTCAGCGCCTTGCCAATGCGGGGGGGGTATGACACCGCCCGCGTTGCATCAGGCCGTGGTGTCGCCAGCCGCTTCGGGCTGGTACAGAATTTCTTCGATGCTGGCCGAATGCTCCGTCTGGTTCGGCGCCGTCCACGTGACCAGCTGGCCGGTGCGCGAGCCGATCAGGCTCAGGCCCAGCGGCGACATCACCGACACCTGGCCCTGCGCCAGGTTGGCATCGGCCGGATAGCACAGCGTGACAACCATTTCATCGCCCTTGTCGTTCAGCAGGCGCACGCGCGAACGCATCGTGATGATGTCGGGCGTGACTTCCTCGATGGCGATGATGGGCGCGGAGTCCAGCAATTCCTGCGCGGCATCGACGGCATCGCGCGACAGGGTCGCGGCGGTGGCGGGGCGGGTGATCATGCCCAGCAGTCGGGCGTGGTCCAGGGCGGTAATGAGTTTGTCTTGCGGCACGGCGTTCATGTCGGTTCTTCTTGGACGAAAGGCCCCGCTAGGCGTAGGCCTTTCGGCGTGCGCGGGCGAGGCAATGGAGGAGATGACAGCGCTTTGGGAAGAGAATGTTCAAGCGGTGCCGCGACGAAGCGTACGGTGTGGATCGTGCCCGGGCAGCGCGCCGACGTTGCGGCTTACTGCGGCTAGCCCACCCTAAAGCAGGCTTCGGACCCCGGACAGAGATGATTACCGGGCTGATTCGAGCGTCGAAGCGGTGCAGTTTTTGCGCGTTTGGCGCCCAATCTGCTGTCGGCAATAGGCGAGTATATAGGCCATTGCCACATGCGTGTGTCGGAATATTCTGAAAAGGGGCGATTTGCGCCGCCCCTTCCCGGGTACACGCGGTAAATCAGCCCTTGATAAAGGCCAGCAGGTCCGGATTGATGACGTCGGCGTGGGTCGTCAACATGCCGTGCGGCAAGCCTTGATACACCTTCAACGTGCCGTTTTTCAGCAGTTTGACCGACAGGCGCGAGGCGTCGTCGATGGGCACGAT
The DNA here is from genome assembly GCF_057291955.1 of Achromobacter sp. 1L-A-4-B-C2. Taxonomy (NCBI): domain Bacteria; kingdom Pseudomonadati; phylum Pseudomonadota; class Betaproteobacteria; order Burkholderiales; family Alcaligenaceae; genus Achromobacter; species Achromobacter sp. 1L-A-4-B-C2. Next base: position 620,174 of record NZ_JBXAWP010000006.1, on the reverse strand, counting down.
CTGGTCGTCGTCGCCGTGCATGACCAGCGTGGGCACGGTGATGGCCTTCAGGTCTTCGGTCTGGTCGGTCTCGGAAAACGCCTTGATGCCTTCGTAATGGGCACGCGCGCCGCCGATCATGCCTTGGCGCCACCAGTTGTTGATGACGCCCTGCGACACCTTGGCGCCCGAACGGTTAAAGCCGTAGAACGGGCCCGAGGCCACGTCTACGTAGAATTGGGCGCGGTTGGCGGCAAGCGCTTCGCGGAAGCCGTCGAACACTTCCATTGGCAGGCCGCCCGGGTTGGATTCGGTCTTGAGCATCAGCGGAGGCACGGCGCTGACCAGCACGGCCTTGGCGACGCGGCCTTGCGGCTGGCCGAATTTGGCGACATAGCGCGCCACTTCGCCACCGCCCGTCGAATGGCCAATGTGCACCGTATTGCGCAGGTCCAGGTGTTCGACCACGGCGGACGCGTCGGCGGCGTAGTGGTCCATATCATGGCCGTCGCTGACCTGGCTTGAGCGTCCGTGGCCACGGCGGTCGTGCGCAATGACGCGAAACCCCTTGTTCACGAAGTACAGCATCTGCGCGTCCCAGTCGTCGCTGGACAAGGGCCAGCCATGGTGGAACATGATGGGCTGGGCGGTCTTGGGACCCCAGTCCTTGAAGAAAATCTGCACGCCGTCGGGGGTGGTGATGGTGCTCATGGGCTTGTACTCCGGGTAGGTGCCACGGGGAGGGCGGGCGGCGGTGCAGGCTTGGGAACAAGCCGGCCCCGGCGCCGCGAAACCCTGAGCGTAGCGCTGCCCACCTTGCAGCGCTTGAAGATTATGAACCGGCTTTGAACGAAATCATCTTGCACTGGGGGGGCGGCAGTACTAGGCATTCTGGCCCCCGCCCCCGGCCCGGCCCCCGCCTTCTTGCAGCGCCCGATAGTGTTCCACCACCCCTTGCAGGGCATATTCGGCGCTGGCCTTGCGTATGCTGTTGCGGTCGCCCGAGAAACGCTTGGTGGCGGTGAACACCACGGGGTGGGCGTCGGCATTGCCCATCTTGAAGACCCAGGCGTAGCACTGCGTGCCGCTGGGAATTTCGTCGTCGGTGGCGTCGGTGACGCCGGTATTGGACACCGCCACGTTCGCGGGGCTTTTGCGCGCCGCGCCCAGCGCCATGTCGCGCGCGACGGCTTCGCTGGTCAGATTGTGCGAGCGCAGCGTGGCCTGCGGCACCCCCAGGCAACGCTGCTTGGCCTCAACGGAATACACGACGAAGGCACAGTCCAGCAATTGGCCGGCGCCGGGAATGTCGGCCAGGGTGGCCGCAATCAGCCCCGCCGTGCAGGACTCGGCGGTCACCAGCGTCAGGTCGTTTTCCTGCATGAATGTCGCGACTCGTTCGATAGCGTTCATCGTTGCGCTCCGGTAAGGGGGCCGCCTTGTCATGGCCATTGCCCCAGGCGAGTGCCCCCCAAGCAAACCGCGTTCCCGACAGCCTTGCGGGCATGGCAGTTGCTCCGGCATGGCGTTATCCCGACATTCCGTCATCCCATCAATGGGGCCGTTGCCCCACCAACGCCAGGAGCCTGCCATGAACATCCCGTCGACGTTGCAGCAAAAGCCGACCTCGCCGCAGCCCAACCAGGGCCAGCCCGACCAATCCCCGGCCGAGAATCCGGACCGCCGCGCGCCGGGCCAGGAACGGGACAAGGACGGGCGCTGGCCGCCCGATGCCCTGCCCAATCCGATGCCGGGCCTGGACCCGCAGCAGACCCCCGGTATCGACCGCTTGGGTGACGCCAATATCGCCGACCAGCAATGGCTGCGCAGCACGCGCGGCCTGTAATGGCCGGGATGCCGGGCGTTTCCGCCCGGCCCGGCCGCCAGGCCGCTAGGCCGCTAAGCCGCTAAGCCGCTACGCCGGTAGCGGCGCGGGCGGCGCACTCCCACCCGGGTTGCGTCCCCCCGCCGACCCACCGCCCTTGCCGGGCGAGGATCCCGCCGCATTTCCCGCCACATTCCCGGCCGTATTCCCTGCCGCGTCTTCCGCCGCCGCCGCCGCATCCGCCGCATCCCGCTGCATATGCAAGATCTGTTCCGGCAACGCCAGCGCGATGCCCGCCGCCTGCAACTGCCGCATGATCCCCAGGTTGATCGCCTGCTGGATGTCCATGTAGTGGTTGTAATCCGCCGTCAGCACGTAATAGACCGCCTCGAACTCCAGCGCGCCCTCGCCAAATCGGGCCAGATGCGCGCGGTCAAAGCGCGTGTCGCTCTGGCCCTCGATCTGCGAACGAATAATGCCCGGCACGGCGGCCACTTTTTCCACGTCGGTTTTGTACGTAATGCGCACTGAAAACACGATGCGCCGTTGTTGCATCCGTTTGTAGTTTTGGATGGTCTGTTTGAGCAGCTCGGTATTCGAGCAGACGATCTGCTCGCCGCCCAGGCTGCGAATGCGCGTGGTTTTCAGCCCCACGTGCTCGATGCTGCCGGCCACCTGCCCGAACACAATGAAGTCGCCGGCTTCAAAGGGCTTGTCCAACCCGATGGAGATCGACGCGAACAGGTCGCTCAAGATGGTCTGCACCGCCAAGGCCACGGCCACGCCACCGATCCCCAGGCTGGCGACCAGCGCGGTGATGTTCACGCCCAGGTTGTCCAGCATGGCCAGCAGCGCGATCACCCACACCAGCGCCCGCAGCAGAAAACTCAGCAAGGTTGCGGTCACGGTGCCCCGGTTGTGCAGGGCGTGGCTCAAGCCCACGTCCACCGCGCGGTCCAGCCATAGCGCCAGTTGCAGCGCGATCAGCACAAACCACAAATGTTGTGCACCGCCTTCGCTCCAGGGGAACGGCGCGCCCGCCACGTCGATGCCGATCAGCAAGGCGAAGATGGCCAGCAGGATCCAGCTGGTGCGCTGCATGACGCGGATCGCGCCCGCCGCCATGCCGTGCCCGGGCTGCGCCGCGCGCCGCTCCAGCCGCGTGCGCACGAGGCGGAACGCAAAGATCAATATCAAATACAGGGTGGCCGCGACCGCCGCCGCGATCAGCCACAGGGCGATGGGATGGTCCGCGAGCGCGCGCGTTCCAGAAATCCATTGACTCAACATACCGCCTCCGCAAGGTTGGACTCGCGGTGGGCAGCAAATGTTGTGCCGCCGTGCGGCGGCGTCAGGCTACTGGCCGAACCGGGACAGCAGCATCGATATCAATCTGGCCTGGTTGAAGGGCTTTTCGCAACGGGGGAATTCGCGATAGCACGCTTCAAGGGCCTCGACACCAAACCCCGTCAGCAGCACCACATGCACGCCCTGCGCCGTCAACGCATCGATCAGCGGATAAGACAGCGTGCCGTGCAAATTGATGTCAACCACCGCGCAATTGAATTGCCCGGCGTGTGTGTCGGCAAAGCGCGTCGCCTCGTCCAGCCATCCAATCATGCCGACGATCTCGGCGCCCACTTCGCGCAGCGCTTCCGCCAGCGTTTCCGCAATGACGTATTCGTCTTCAACGATCAGCAACTTGCAAGCCGACAGTGGGAGAGTTTCAGTCATGGTGATCCTTTTACTTGGCCGCGATCTTAAAGTGGGTCGACGGTCGTAATGGAACTTCGATACGGCAGCGCAGGCCATCTTCCCTGAAATCCAGCGACGTGCGCGCTTGCAGGGTGAACGTCAGTGCCTGTTCGATAAGCTCGCGCCCATAGCCCTTGCGGCGCGTATCAGGTGGCGTGGGCAGGCCGGACTCGTGCCATTCCACAACCAGCGTCTGCCCGTCGCCCTGTGGCCGCGTGTGCCATTGCACCTGCAACTGCCCACTGGCGTATTTCAAGGCGCCATGCTTGAGCGCGTTGGTGCCCAGTTCGTGCAGCGCCAATGCCAGTGACTGGCTGCATTCCGCGCTGACGAACGTGGGCTCGCCTTGCACCGACACGTGCTGCCCGTGCCCCACGGCGTCCAGCTCGCGGCGCACGATCTCGCCAAAATCCACGGCCTCGTGCGACGCATCGCTTAGCAGGCCCTGCACCCGGCTCAGCGCCGACAGCCGGCTGTCCAGCCGGTCATAGGGCTCGCCACGCCCCAGGGTGCGATACGCAATGCTCTGCACCAGCGCCAGCAGGTTGCGGGTGCGGTGTTGCAGCTCGGCAATCAGGATGCGATGCCGCTTTTCGGCCTGCGTGATCTGCGTGATGTCGATGAAGGTGACGACCACTCCGTCCACGCGGTTGTTGGCATCACGGTAAGGCGCCAGTCGCAGCAGGTAGTGCTTGGCGTCGCCATCGCCTTCAATGCGGCGCTCGATCACTTCCTGGGTTCGAAACACCTGCTGGATGTCTTGCGCGAACGAGGGCAACGGGACGCGGCTGGCCAGGTCGGTAATGGGCCGGCCCCGGTCGCTGGGCAGAATGCGGAACACGTCTGACACGGGCGGCGTGAAGCTGCGGATCACCAGGTTGCCGTCCAGGAACAGCGTGGCGAACGCGGTGCTGGCAAACAGGTTGTGCAGGTCGCTGTTGCTGCGGTCCAGCTCGTCGACCTTGCCTTGCAATTCGGCATTCACGGTGTGCAGCTCTTCGTTGAGCGACACCAGTTCTTCCTTGGACGCTTCCAGCTCTTCGTTGGACGATTGCAACTCTTCGTTGACCGAGACCAGCTCTTCGTTGGATGACTTCAATTCTTCCAGCGCGGTTTCGTATTCCTCGATGGTCGATTGCAGGCGGTCGCGCGTTTCGCGCAGCTCGCTTTCAATCTGTTCGGCCGCGCCGATGTGCGCGGCGTGCAGATAGGCGTCGGCCTCTTCGCGGCTGACGGGCGGGCCGTCGTCGGCGAACAGCACCAGGTACAGCGGTTCGCCTTCGCGGTTCTCCAGCAATGGGTCCACCGTCAGGCGCAGCAGCTGCACGCGGCCGTCGTCGCCTTCGATGGCCACGTTATGGCGCGTGGCCGTCACGCCGGTGGACATGGCGTCGTTGAGCAGCGCGCGCAGGTCCAGGCGCAGGTCCTTGCGCGCCAGCGCCAGGATCTGGCGCGTCGGCACGCCCGCCGCCGCCTCCAGGTACTTGCCCGTGCGGCCCGAGTAATACACCACGTCGCCATCTTTGTTGACCAGTACGTGGGGCGGCGCATGCTGGTTCAGCACCTGCGAATCGATGGATTGGCGCAGCCCCGTGGCACTGGCCGGCAGGCGCCGATGCAGAAGGTCCTGCGACGACGGCATCCCCGCCGATGGCAGGTTGAAATGCGGTCGCGGGCGTACGGCGATGTCGCTGCGCCGCTGGAAAATCCGATGCTTTTTGTCCACGGGGCCGAACATATCGGAGAACTGCGTCGTGTTTTCCGACATGCCCAGGAACAGATAGCCGCCGCTGCGCAGCGCGTAATGGAACGTCGGGAACACCTGCTTCTGAATGGTGCCGCCGAAATAGATCAACAGATTGCGGCACGACACCAGGTCGATGCGCGAAAAGGGCGGGTCGCGCAAAACGCTGTGCGGCGAAAAAATGCACAGTTCGCGGATCTGCTTGCTGACCAGATAACTTTCGCCATCGGCAATGAAGAACCGCTCGCGGCGTTCCGGGCTGACGCTGTCCAGCAGCGTGCCCGGATAGCGGGCCGTGCGCGCAATATTCAGCGCCCGCTCGTCGATGTCGGTGGCGAACAGCTGCACGCGCGGAGGCGTATCCATCTTGTCCATGTGCTCGCGCAGCAGGATGGCAAGCGAATAGACTTCTTCGCCGGTGGCACAGCCAGGCACCCACACCCTGACGGTATCGCCAACGCTGCGCCCTTCCAGCAGCTGCGGCACCACCAGCTTGGCCAGCGCCTCGAACGCCTCGGGGTCGCGGAAGAAGTCGGTCACGCTGATCAACAGGTCACGAAACAGCGCGCCGGCTTCCTGGGGCGTTTGCCGCAGGTACGCCAGGTAGGCCTCCAGCGAGTCCGACTGGTTCACCTTCATGCGGCGATGCACGCGACGCATGAAGGTCTTGCTTTTGTAACCGCTGAAATCATGGCCCGTGCGGGTCAGCAAAATCGCATAGATGTCCGACTTGATCCTTTCCATTTCGGGGAGCATGGCTTCGTCTTCGTCGGCGCTTAACAGGCCGATCGGGGAGGTCGGCGCGGCGTCAAGCATGTGCAGGCGCGTGCCCATTTCGACTGCGGGCAGCGCAAAGTCGATGATGCCGGCGCCGATGGCGCTGTCGGGCATTTCGGCATAGGCCGGCCCGTTGCCATTCGGGGCCTGGGCCATGGTGATGCCGCCATATTCCTTGATGGTCTTCAAGCCCAGGGTGCCGTCGGAATCGCTGCCGGACAGCACAATGCCCACCGCGCGCTGGCCATAATCGCGTGCCAGCGACATGAAGAACTGATCGATGGGGCGCCGCCCGGCGCGCTGGCCGGACGTGGCGGCAAGCTTGATGCGGCCCTGGCTGATCGAGATGTCGGCGTCCGCCCCCAGTACATAGACCTGGTTCATCTCGATCGCCATGTCGTTTTCCGCGGTGTTGACCGGCAACGACGTGTGGCGGCCGATGACCTCCGGCAGATGGCTTTCGCGGCCCGGGCCCAGATGCGTCACCACGATGAACGACATGTCGGGCTCTTTGGGAATGCCCGCAAAGAAACCTTCCAGGGCCTCCACGCCGCCGGCGGAAGCACCGATACCCACAACAAAAGCGGCACTGGAAAGGGTCATGTCGTTCCAAAAATGGGAAAAGCAGGATGATATTCGACGACGTTAGCACGGGGAATCACTGGGTGTCCCGGTCGGAAAAATCTACATACCTATGCGGGACGCACCCTGAAAAAACCGTGCGGTAACGGTGCTATGCGACGGCGGTTTCAGGAATGCAGCTTGCTGGAAGACAAGCGCCACTTTTCAAAAGGAATTCGCGATGAAATCCAAAGACAACAAGCCCAACCCCACCGCCGACGACACCCCGCGGGAAGCGCAGGCCAGCCACCGCGACACGCAGAACCGCAGCAAGAAAGAAGGCCATGTCACGCAGATCGGCACCGGCCAGGATCAGCAGAGCCAGCGCAATCGCGGCGCCGGTTCGCGTAGCAAGCCTTAAAGGAGAACACGCCATGACACATCCCGGGCATAGTTTGCATGGCGCTCGCCGCTCAGCGCTTGCCCTCGCTTTGGCGGCGGGCCTGGCCTGGGCGCCGTTGACCTTCGCGCAATCGGCCGGTGGCCCGGCGGGGCCGGCGGGGCAGGGTGGCCCGCCGCCTGCCGGCACGCCGGCGCCCCAGGGGCCCGCGCCGGACAGCGGCGCACCGGCACCATCCAAAGGCGATCCGTCGCGCCCGCCGCCCACCGTGCCGCAGGCCGCGCCGGGCACCACGCCGTCGCAGCCGGTGCAGGGGCAGGGCACGGTCAAGGGCTCATCGGCCAACCCGGCGCCCGACGGGCAGATTCCCGGCGGCAAGGCGGGCTCGGGCGGACACAAGACCAACATGTTCGGCCGCTGAAAAAGGCCGGACGCCATGTAAAGCAAAGGCGGCGCATCATGCAAAACCGAGACATCGTGGTGGTGGCGGTCTCCACGGGCGGCCTGGCCGCGCTGGAGGTCTTGTTGGGCGATCTGGACCCAGGCCTGCGCGCATCGGTGTTCGTGGCGATGCATGTGGACGGCCACCGCAGCGTCCTGCCCAGCCTGCTGCAAAACCGTACGCGCTGGCAGGTGCAACATGCCGAGGATGGCCAGCCCTTCGCGCCCGGCGTCGTCTATATCGCGCCGCCCGACCGGCACATGATTTTGCAGCATGACGCCACAGTATTGACGCGTGGCCCGAAGGAAAACTTCACGCGGCCGGCGGCGGACCCGTTGTTTCGTTCAGCCGCCGTGCATTACGGGCCGCGCGTCGTGGGCATCGTCCTGACCGGGCGCCTGGACGATGGCTCGGCCGGGCTGAAATCGGTGCACGCGTGTGGCGGTTTTGCCATCGTGCAGGACCCGCAGGACAGCGTGGCGCAGGATATGCCTGCCAACGCGATCGCGGCCGTGCCCACGGCGCAGGTGCTGCCGCTTCAACAAATTGGAAATGCGATGGCTAAAGCGATCAACACAACAGTGGCGTCTCGCGCAGCGGGCAGCGGGCCGTCCGAAACGCTGCGCACCGAGTCGCGCATGACGGAAACGGGCCAGTCCTCGGCGGCCGTGCTCGAACGCATCGGGCGGCAGGCAGGCCTGACCTGCCCGGAATGTGGCGGCGCAATCTGGCGCGTGGACACGGGCGTGCCGGTCCGATATCGGTGCCACACCGGCCACGCATTCTCGTCCGCCTCGCTGAACGCCGCGCAGGCCGAGCAGGTTGACGATGCCATCTGGTCCGCCGCCCGCCTGCTGCGCGAGCGTATTTTGCTGGCCAGTGAAGAAATCGCTACGGGCGGGGCAACGGCCGACGCCACGGGCCGGTTGCGGGCGTCGGTGGCGCAATGGGAAGCGGCCTACCAGCAACTACGCAGCCTGGCCGCGACCACCGACGGCCCCTTGGCGAAGACCGACATCGCTTGACCGGCGCGCCGAGCGCGGCAGGAATGCGATTTGCGGCCCTTGCAGTCCCACCCCGGGGATAACTATGCAAGGAGATCAGCGATGACCGCCGTGAACAAAGAAATGGAAGCCTGCATCGACAACTGCCTGGCCTGCTATCGGCACTGCCTGCAAACCGCGTCCAACCACTGCCTGGAGGCGGGCGGCGAACATGTCGAACCCGAACACTTCCGCCTGATGATGGCCTGCGCAGAAATCTGCCGTACGGCCGCGCACACGATGCTGATTGGCATCGAACAACACGATCGCGTTTGCGGCGCGTGCGCCGAAATATGCGCCGCGTGCGCGGACAGCTGCGAAGGCGTCGGTGGCATGGACGACTGCGTTGCAGCCTGCCGGCGCTGCGCCGACAGCTGCAAAAAGATGGCGGCCTGAACGGATGGCGGCCTGCACGCGCGGGCGCGGCCGGCCGGCTACGCCAGCCGCTGCGACGCCAGCCAAAGCGTCACCAGGAGCGAGCCGGCCACCATCCAGAACACGATGGCCAACAAAATACCTAGCGACAGCCGGAAGCCGGTTGCGGGACCGGCAAGCGGCAAACGAGTCGCGGGCGTGATCGGAAGCGAGGTCGCGGCGCCGGCCAGCGGCAGCGGGGCGGCTTGCGGCACGGAGGGCAAGGTGGGGGAGGCCATGGTCGATCCTGTAATCCAAGGACGTGTGTGGAAGGGTCCCGCCCACGCCGTGCGGGTCTGCAAAGGGTTGCGGCGCAGGCCGCGGTCCTATACAGCAAGTGCCGTGCCCAAAGAAGAGCGCCTTCCCCGGGAGCGCCTTCCCCGGGAGCACCTTCCCGGGAGCACCTTCCCGGGAGCACCTTCGCCGGGAGCACCTTCTCCAGGAGCGGCTTCCCCAGGAGCCCGCCCCGGGCAGCGCCCGTCGGGGCAGCGCCGTCCCGGCAGCACCGTCACGGGTAGCGCCTATCAGGCCCGCCCGTCGCGCGGCGCAATCCACGCCGAGCAGCCGCCCGGTGCGCTGGCGCCGCTGACGTAAAGCGCGCCCGCGCCAAACAGGGAAAACAACGTCGCGCTGGGCGCATCCGCCAATACCCACACGCCGCCCGACGCGTCCGCCCACACCACGCGGGCGTCCGTGCCGTCCAGCGCGGCCAGCAGACCCGCCGCGCTGGCGCCCGGCCGCAACACCACCACCGACGTGTCCTGGGCCGGCGCCGACACCGGATACAGGTTCAGGGCCGCCGCCGTGGTAATGACCACGGCCAGCAACGCGGACACGGCGGCGCCGCCCGCGCCCCCCGCGCCCGCCGCGCCTGGTCCTTGCCGCCGCAGCACCCACCCCGCCAGAAGCGGCACGATCCCAAACAGGACCAGCCACGCCAGCTCCCAGGGCAAGGGCTCGGCCACATCCATGCGTAGCCGATGCAGGCCCACCACCCAATGCGACAACACGGCATCGATCACATGCCATGCCCCAAAGCCGATCAGGAATTCGGCCAGCAGACGCTTGCGCGGCGGCATGCCGGCACCGCGCGAGCGGTACAGACTCCACAAGCCTGCCCCGGCCACCACATACATCAGCGCGTGGAAAACGCCATCGGCCACGACTTGCACGCGCAAATCAGCCAGGGATGCCGCGTTCAGACCGGAAAGAAGGTGGTGCCATTGCAATATCTGATGCAGCAGGATGCCGTCAAAAAAGCCCCCCATGCCGAAGCCCAATAAAAAACCCGCCCACGGATGGCGGCGGGGCAGGGTGGCGGCCGGGCCGGCCCGCAGCGGCGCGTTCATTGCGAGACCGGGCCAGAACGTTTGGGCAACACCGCCGGTGTGTCGTCCGCCGGCTTGAAGGTATCGCCTTCGGTGTCGCGCTCGGGGTTGGGGTTGCCATCCATGGGTTTGACGCCGCCCGCGCGGGTGGCCGGCTGCCGGCCTTTCTCGCTATGGTCATCGGCGTGCTTGATGCCGTCCTGAACACGGTTGGCGATATCCACCTGGTCCTCGGTGGACGGCTCCACCGCGCCGCTGCCAGCGGTGGGCGGGTTGGTGGCTTTCACTGCTTGCGTGGGCTTCATGGGGGGCTCCTGGAATTCAGGTTCAACAATGGACACCGCGTAGTCCGGATATTCGGTGCGGGCGGCTTCTACGGCGGCTTCGCAGGTGGGATAGGCGCGGGCGTCCTGCTGCACGCCCAGCATGGCTATGCCGCGAAAGCTCCATTTGCCGTCCGGGCGCTGAAAGGCTTCAACGATCATCTTCCGACTCCTCGCGCGGTGGCGCGGGGCGCGTGTCGTTCGAGCCGGGCAAGGTGCCGGTGCGCGCCTCGGTTTCTTCCTGGGCCTCGGCGCGGTCAAAGCCCGTGCCCTCGTGGCTGCGCGCGGCGGGCGGATGGTCAATGTCCGGAATGTCACGCGATGCCTGAGGTTTGGACGACGGCCGCAACGCGCCAGCGTTGACGTCGGGCTGGCCGGGGATGGTGTTGCGGGAACCGTCTGATGGGGGTTGGGGCATGGGAGCTCTCCTGGCGGGGTTCAACGAGTCCGGCAGGCGAGCAATTGGCGTGCCCGCGACGCCGCCGCAAGGCCCTTCAAAAGCCTGACGGCGAACAGGCGGCAAGACAGCCGGCCCGCCTGCGCAAGACCGCGTGATCCGGCCCCGCAATCGGCAAGTTTTCGGCACGCCAATTGCGGCATCCGTCGCGCCCTTCCCTTGCCCCTTATTTCTCCTTTGGAGTATCCCCATGAGCAGCACTGTCGACTCTCGATCCGGCCACCAGCCGGCAGCCGAACGCACCTACCTTGAAGATGCCTTGTCGGGCAGCTCATGGCTGGCACGCGATACTCCCGCCATCGTTTGCTTTTCGCACTTGCGTTGGAACTTCGTGTTCCAGCGCCCCCAACATCTGATGACCCGGTTTGCGCGCTCGCACACCGTCTATTACGTTGAAGAGCCAGTTTGGGTGGACAGCGCGCGGCATGGCTGGCTGGAGGAAAATCAGTGCGACGGCGTCACCGTGCTGACCCCGCACCTGGCGCGCGATAACTGGGTGGAAAGCCACCGCCGACTGTTGCAGGAAAAGCTCTGGGCCGACGGCGTGACGCGGCCGGTGCTCTGGTACTACACGCCCATGAGCCTGCCGTTCTCGGATCAGGTCGAAGCCAGCCTCGTCGTGTACGACTGCATGGACGAGCTGTCCGCATTTCGTGGCGCGCCGCCGGAATTGGTCGACATGGAAAAGCGCCTGCTGGCGCGCGCCGACGTGGTGTTTTGCGGCGGCCACAGCCTGTATGAATCCAAGAGCCGCCTGCATCCCAATGTGCACGCGTTTCCCAGCAGCGTGGACTGCGCGCACTTTGGGCAGGCGCGCGCCGTCACGCAAATTCCGGCCGACTTGCAAGAAATACCCGGTCCGCGCCTGGGCTTCTACGGTGTGCTGGACGAACGCTTCGACACGCGTCTGGTCGCCGAGGTGGCGGCCTTGGCGCCAGACTGGCATTTTGTGTTCATTGGCCCGGTGGTCAAGATAGACCCCGCTGAATTGCCGCAGGCCGCCAACATCCATTACCTGGGACCGCGTTCGTATGACCAGTTGCCTGCTTATCTGGCGGGCTGGGACGTTGCGTTGATGCCGTTCGCGCTGAACGAATCCACGCGCTTCATCAGCCCGACCAAGACGCCTGAATATCTGGCGGCGGGGCGGCCCGTGGTGTCCACGCCCATCAACGACGTGGTGCGCACTTATGGCGGTTCCGACGTGGTGTTCATCGCGCGGGACGCGCCCGCCTTCGTTAACGCCGCCGCGGCCGCGTTGCAGGCCACCAAGACCCCCGAGCTCCTGCTTGCCAAGGCTGACCATGCGCTGCGCGGGATGTCGTGGGACGCCAGCTGGGACGGCATGTGCCGCGTGATGAACCGCGCCTACACTAGCAGCGCAACGCGTCGCGCGGCGGCGCACGAGCCCGCGCGCGCCGTCAAGTCGGCCGGCACCGTGCGGCACTACGACTACATGATCGTGGGCGCGGGCTTTGCCGGCAGCGTGCTTGCCGAACGGCTGGCGCGCGGCAGCGGCAAGCGCGTGATGGTGGTGGACAAGCGCCCGCACGTGGGCGGCAACGCGTATGACTACTTCAACGATGCCGGCCTGCTGCTGCACCGCTATGGCCCGCACATCTTCCACACCAATTCCGCCAAGGTGCTGGAATACCTGTCGCGCTTCACGGCGTGGCGCAGCTATGAACACCGCGTGCTGGCGGAAACGCCCAAGGGGCTGGTCCCCATGCCGATCAACCTGACCACCTTGGAAAAGCTGTACGGCAAGCGCTTTTCGGCCGAAGAGGCCGAGCGCTTTCTGAAGTCGGTGGCCGAACCCATCGCCAACGTGGCCACGTCGGAAGATTTCGTGGTGTCGCAAGTTGGCCGGGAACTGTACGAGACCTTCTTTCGCGGCTACACGCGCAAGCAGTGGGGGCTGGACCCGTCACAGCTGGACCGTTCCGTGGCCGCCCGCGTACCCACGCGCCTGTCCACCGACGACCGCTACTTCACCGACCGCCACCAATGCATGCCGCTGCACGGCTACACGCGCATGTTCGAACGCATGCTGGACCATCCGAACATATCGCTGGCCCTGGGGCTGGATTATCAAGAAGCCCGCGCCGCGTTCACCTTCGATGGCCTGATCTACACCGGCCCCATCGATGAATACTTCGGCTACCGCTTCGGTGCGCTACCGTATCGATCCTTGAAGTTCCGCCACGAAACGCTGGACGAAGAATGGCATCAACCGGTGGGCGTGGTGAATTACCCATCCGAAGATGTGCCGTACACCCGCGTCACGGAATACAAGCACCTGACCGGCCAACAGCATGCGCGCACGGCCATCACTTACGAATATCCGTCGGCGCAGGGGGACCCTTACTACCCGATCCCGCGACCCGAAAACGCCGCGCTGTTCCAGCGTTACCAGGCGCTTGCGGATGCCACCCCCGGTGTGCATTTCGTGGGGCGCTTGGCCACGTATCGCTACTACAACATGGACCAGGTGGTCGCGCAGGCCTTGGCCACGTACGAGGCCATCGCCGCGAAGAACGCCGAGGTGCACACCGCGCTTGTCGCCTGAGCGGGGGCGCCCGATGCATTTTCAAAGTGCTTTCCTGGCGGGTTTCGAATGTTCATGCCACCGCTTTCCCGACGGACGCCAGCTGGATCTGCTGGCCTCCACCGGCCACGCCCAATGGGCCGAGTCGGACTATGCCCACGCCGTGTCGCTGGGGCTGCGCACCGCGCGCGACGGCGTGCGCTGGCACCTGGTCAACCCGGCGCCCTATGCCTACGACTGGTCCAGCGTGCTGCCCATGTTGCGGGCGGCGCGCGCGACCGGCATGCAGGTCATCTGGGATTTATGCCACTTTGGCTGGCCCCAGTGGATCGACATCTGGTCCAGCCGCTTTCCCGAGGCGTTTGCGCGCTATGCCGCCGCCGTCGCGCGCCTGATCGCACAAGAGTCGGAGCTGCCGACCTGGTTTTGCCCGATCAACGAGATTTCGTACTGGAGCTGGGCAGGCGGCGACATGGCGCACTTCAGCCCATGCGGCACCGGGCGGGGAGGCGAGCTTAAGCGGCAGCTGGTGCGGGCCTTTGTGCAGGCGGCCGACGCCATTCGCGAGGTCGATCCCGGCGCGCGTTTTTTGGCCGCCGAGCCGATGATTGCGGTGCATCCGTGGCAACCGGGTGACGACGGCCCGGCCGCCGCCGCCAACGCCTCGCAGTTCGAAGCGGTGGACATGATCACCGGCCGCGCCAAGCCGGAATTGGGCGGTGACGAGCGCTACCTGGATATCGTGGGCGTCAATTACTACCCGCACAACCAGTGGCTGCATTGCGGCCCGCAGTTGCGCCATGACGACCCGCGCTACCGGGCGCTGGGGGAGTTGCTGGCAGAGCAGGCGCAGCGCCATGGCCGTCCGATCCTGATCGCAGAGACGGGCGCGGAAGGCGCGGCGCGCGCGCCGTGGCTGCGCTACGTGGCGGACCAGGCGCTGCTCGCGCGCGGCGCGGGAGTGGATGTGGCGGGCATCTGCCTGTACCCGGTCACGGACTACCCCGGGTGGGAAGACAACCGCTACTGTTCGACCGGCTTGCTCAGCGCGCCGTCGGACACAGGCCAACGCGCGGTGTACGCGCCGTTGGAAGTCGAGCTGCGTAAACAGGCAGCGCGCTTTGGTGATGGCCCGGCCGGCTTGCTGGACGCGCCGCGCGCCGTTGCACTAGGGGGTTGAACCATGTCGTCGGATCAACAAGCATTGCCCACCCGACCGTTGGCGTTTATCTGGCGCTACGTTGCCCAGCGGCGGCTGGCGTTCGGGTTGCTGGCCTTCGTGGTGGTGTTGGCCGGCACGTGCTCGGTCGCCGTGCAGTACGCCATGAAGCTGATCGTGGACGCCATGGCCGGCGGGCAGGCGTCGGCCGGTGATGTGTGGTGGCCGCTGGGCGTGTTCCTGGCGCTGATCGCCGTCGAAGCGGCGTTGTGGCGCAGTGGCGGCTGGCTGGGCTGCCGCAACATCGTGGCGGCCTGCGCGGCCTTGCGGGTGGAACTGTTCGAACACCTGAGCCACCACTCCACGCGCTACTTCCGCCAGCACCATTCCGGCGCGCTGGCCAACCGCATCACCGCCACCGCCACGGCGGCGGGCGCGATCTATGGCGCGGCGGTGTGGAGCATCATTCCGCCCTGCGTGGACTTCATCGGCGCCATTGTGGTGTTGTCGACGGTGGACTGGCGCATGGCTACCGCCTTGCTGTGCTTCGTGATCGTGTTGGGCGCGGTCATCATCGCCTTTGGCGCCCGGGGGCGCGGCCTGCACCAGCACTATGGCGAACAGGCGGCCCACGTCGGCGGCGAAATCGTCGACGCCATTTCGAACATCTGGGCGGTGCAGGCGTTTTCGGCCCAGGCGCGTGAGCGCGCGCGGCTGGAGCGGGCGCTGGGCGAAGAAGCCCGCGCGCAACGCCGCAGCTGGATGTACGTGGAAAAGGCCCGCGTGATCCATGATGCCTGCCTGTGGCTGGCGGCCAGCGCCATGCTGTTCTGGGTGCTGCATTCCTGGCAACGCGGCAACGCCACGCCGGGCGATGTGGTGGTGGTCAGCGCGCTGACCTTTCGCATCCTGCATGGGTCGCGCGACCTGGCGCTGGCGTTGGTCGGCACCGCGCAGCAGTTTGGCGTCATCGGCGAAATGCTGCGCGTGGTGGCGCGTCCGCCCGCCGTGCCCGACCTGCCCGGGGCGCGACCGCTGCGCCCGGAATCCGCATCCATCGTGTTCGACAACGTGCACTACACCTACCCAGGCGGCAATCGCGCGGTGCGGGGCGTGTCCTTGACGATACCGGCAGGGCAGAAGGTCGGCTTGGTGGGCGCCTCCGGCGCGGGCAAGTCCACGCTGCTGTCCTTGCTGCAACGGGCCGACGAACCGGACGACGGCAGCATCTTGATCGGCGGGCAACCCATCCGCCACGCCACGCTGGAAAGCCTGAAGGACGCGATCTCGGTGGTGCCGCAAGACATCAGCCTGTTCCGCCGCAGCGTGATGGAGAACATCCGCTATGGCCGTCCGGATGCGTCCGAGGAAGAGGTGCTGCAAGCGGCCGCGCAGGCGCATTGCGCCGAATTCATCAGCAAGATGCCGCAGGGCTATGACACCGTGGTGGGCGAACGCGGCGCGATGTTGTCCGGCGGCGAACGCCAGCGCATCGGTATTGCGCGCGCATTTTTGAAAAACGCACCCATTCTCTTGCTCGACGAAGCCACCTCGGCGCTGGACAGCCATTCCGAAATGCTGATCCAGCGCGCGCTGGCGGAACTGATGCGCAGCCGCACGGTGGTGGCCGCCGCGCACCGCCTGTCTTCGTTGGCGCGCTACGACCGCATCGTGGTGCTGGAAAACGGCGCGGTCGTTGAAGACGGCACGCTGGATGAACTGCTGCGCGCGCGTGGGCCGTTCCGCGCGCTGTGGGACCTGCAAGCCAGCCGCAAGGGCGCGATGCCGCATGATGACGGGGCGGTGGAATCGCTGGACGATGCGCGCGCCGCGCGCGAAGGCCAGCTCAAGCAGGCGTAGGCGGTTTCGGCATGGCGGTTGCGAGGGTCGCGGCAGCCGGGCCATTAGGGGAACGGCGTCAAAGGAGATAAACCATGTTTGCTCACAACAAACGATTGCAGTACACCGTCCGCGTCTCGCAGACCAATCCCGGTCTGGCGAACCTGCTGCTGGAACAATTTGGCGGGCCGCAAGGAGAACTGGCGGCGGCGTGTAGATATTTCACTCAGGCCATCGCCGAAGACGATCCTGGCCGCAAAGACATGCTGCTGGACATCGCCACCGAAGAACTGAGCCATCTGGAAGTGATCGGGACCATGGTGGCCATGCTGAACAAGGGCGCCAAGGGCGCGCTGGCCGAAGCCACGGAATCCGAGGCCGAGATCTACCGGCGCTTGAACGGGCCGGGCAACGATTCGCACGTGACGCAAGTGCTGTACGGCGGCGGGCCGGCGCTGACCAACTCGGGCGGCCAGCTGTGGAATGCGGGCTATATCGACACCATCGGCGATCCGTCCGCCGACCTGCGCTCGAACATCGCCGCCGAAGCCCGCGCCAAGATCATCTACGAACGCTTGATCAACGCCACGGACGACCCCGGCGTCAAGGAAGCCCTGGGCTTTTTGATGACGCGCGAAGTCGCGCACCAGCGGTCCTTTGAAAAGGCGCTGTATTCCATGGAGCCCAATTTCCCGCCCGGAAAGCTGCCGGGCGATCCGCGCTTTGCCAACGTGTACTTCAACATGTCGCAGGGCGAAGGCGATATGCGCGGCTCGTGGAACAGCGACGAAAACTTTACCTACGTGACGGCCCGCGAAGAGCAGCGCGCCATCGATGGCGACGGCATGGCCAGCGTCGGGCTGACGGAAGAAGAAACGCTGGCGCTGCAAGCCATGGTGGCGCGCACCGCGTCGGACCCCTCGGCGGACCCGGAGACGGGCGCGGAGCTGGGTCAGGGGCCGGGCGCCAGCGACAAATTGACCTGATGCCACGGGCGCTCTGGCAACCCGGATCGCGGGCACGATTTTTGCTCAATTCCGGCACCCCGT
Organism: Achromobacter sp. 1L-A-4-B-C2; assembly: GCF_057291955.1. Taxonomy (NCBI): domain Bacteria; kingdom Pseudomonadati; phylum Pseudomonadota; class Betaproteobacteria; order Burkholderiales; family Alcaligenaceae; genus Achromobacter; species Achromobacter sp. 1L-A-4-B-C2. The sequence continues at coordinate 602,531 of NZ_JBXAWP010000006.1, read as the reverse complement.
TCCGGGTTGTCATCACAGTGAGAGCCAAGCCATGCTTCCCATTCGAAAAGCGGTATTTCCCGTTGCCGGCCTGGGCACGCGTTTCCTTCCGGCCACCAAGGCCATGCCCAAGGAAATGCTCCCCATCGTTGACCGGCCCCTGATCCAATATGCCGTCGAGGAGGCCGTGGCGGCGGGCATTACCGAATTGATCTTCGTCACCGGCCGCAACAAGCGCGCCATTGAGGACCACTTTGACCGCATGCCCGAATTGGAACGCGACCTGGAGTTGAAAAACAAGGTGGCGTTGCTGGACAGCGTGCGCAACGTGATTCCCGATTCCGTCAAATGCGTCTACACGCGTCAGCCCGCCGCGCTGGGGCTGGGCCACGCCGTGATGTGCGCGGCGGCCATCGTGGGCGACGAGCCGTTCGCGGTGCTGCTGGCCGACGACATGATCGACGCCGACACGCCGGTGATCGGCGAGATGATGAAAGTGGCGCGCGAGTTCGAAGGCAGCGTGCTGGCGGTGCAACACGTGCCGCGCAGCCAGACCAATCAGTACGGCATCGTGTCCGGCAAGCCGGCCTCGCAAAGCGTCGTGCAGGTGTCCGGCATCGTGGAAAAGCCCAAGCCCGAGGACGCGCTCAGCGAGCTCGCGGTGGTGGGCCGCTACATTCTTGAGCCCCAGATCTTTGACGCGCTCAAGGCCACGCAACCGGGCGTGGGCGGCGAAATTCAATTGACCGACGCCATCGCGTCGCTGTTGCAGGATCGCAAGGTGTACGGCTACGAGTACGACGGCGTGCGCTACGACTGCGGCAGCAAGGAAGGGTTCTACCGCGCCACGATGGAAATCGGGCGCAAGTACCACGGCATGGTGGGGTGATGGGCTGGGGCGGGGCTAAGAGGCTGCCCCGCAGCCTTGGCCCCGCGCGGGGCCTGGAAGCCCTAAGCCGCCGCCGAGGGATGCCCGTTGCCGTTGGGGGCGTCGTTGCCGCTGCCCCGGTCGTCCGTGCCGGGCGCTGGCGGCGCGGCGGCCGGCAAGCGCTTGTGCGCGGTCGCGTCGTATTGCTTCAGGATCGTCTCGCGCGCATCGTCGCGTACCGGCCGGCCTTCCAGGAAATCATCGATCTCGTCGTACGAGACGCCCAGCGCCACCTCGTCCGGCAGGCCCGGCCGCAGCGATTCCAGGTCGGCCGTGGGGGCCTTGGTGATGAGCTTGGCGGGTGCACCCAGCACCACGCCCAGCGCGCGCACGCGCCGCTTGGTCAGACCGCGTAGCGGCAGCAGGTCGGCCGCGCCATCGCCGTGCTTGGTAAAAAAACCCATCAGCGCTTCCGCCGCCTGGTCGGTGCCGATGACCAGGCAGTCCAGCGCGCCGGCAATCGCGTATTGCGCCACCATGCGTTGACGCGCCTTGATGTTGCCAGCGACGAAGTCTTCCGCTGCCTTGTCGGTGAATACCAATCCCGCTGCTTCCAGCGCGTCACGCTGGGCGTTTACCGCCGGCTTGATATCGACCTGCATGACGTGGTCCGCGCGAATGAAGTCCAGCGCGCGCGCGGCATCCTCTTCGTCGTGCTGTTCGCCGTACGGCAAGCGCACCGCCACGAAGAACGCGCGGCGTCCCTTCAGGCGCAGCCGCTCGGTGGCCAACTGCGCCATTCTTCCCGCCACCGTCGAATCCACGCCGCCGCTGATGCCCAGCACATAGCCGGATTTTCCGGTGTCTGACAAATAATTTTCCAGGAATGCGATCCGGCTTTCGAGCTCGCGGGCCGAGTCGAAGCCTTGTTGGACGCCGAGTTCACACGCAATGGCAGCTTGGCGATCTTGCGTGTTGGTATTCCGAGCCATGATCAGGTCTCCCTCCACAGTTGCGAATGCGGCGGACCGGCGTCCGCCATGTGCACCTGAGGGGCGGTAGCAAGTACCGAACCCGGCCCCGGATAGTCGGGGGAAAGCGGCTGGCGTCAGTGCATTACCGGCGTGTCGCGCACGACGGCGGGCGGTTGGGAACGGCCCAGCCAACTTTCCACTTCCGTCTTCCAGCCGGCTTCCCAGGCGGCGACCTTGGCGCGCCATTCGGAGATGGGCTCGCCGGTGTGGCCGGGCATTTGTTGCGCCCGCAGGTAGGGGCAATCGAACAGGCTCCACCCGTTCCGGGCGGCCTGTGCACCCTGATTTTGGATGTCTTTTTCCATCTCGGAACCTTGATGTTTGTGTGAGCGCCGAGTATGAGCGCAGACCCTGACAGCTGCAATAGTGTGACAGCACTAGACGGCATAGCGTGGCGGGACCCCCGGGGTCCGGCTTGGGCACGCTACGTGCTGGACAACGCATGCCAGGCATCGCCGCCGTTCGGGCGGATCGGAGCTGAAATGAAAACGCCAAACCCTACTCAGCCGTCTTCGGACGAAGCTCAAGCACACGCTGCGCGCAAGTCCACTTCCGGCCGTGGGCCGTGGCGGCAGTTCGCAACCTTTATCGGAGCGCTTGTGGCGATCTTGCTCGTGGTATGGGCGGTAGCGATCTGGCTGCGATAGCGGCCGTTCCTTCTTTGAGGTGAGCCTTATGGAAGTCACCAATGAATGGCTGCTGCGATGGCAAACCGCGGGCGGCGGCTATAACCAAAAGCAGCTGGCGCTGCTGGGCGTGCCGTGGCCGCCCAAGCGGGGGTGGAAGCACGACGTGCTGGATACCGAAATTCCCGACGATGTGGCGCGGGCGTTTCAGGTGCTGGCGGGCCACCGGAGTTCCGGGCAAGGGCAGGCCGGCGCCTGAAGCGCGCCGCGTTCCCCCTTAGCCGCCGTCGCGCAGATGGCGCACGATGTCCAGCAGGTTGTCCAGCGACACCGGCTTGCTGATGTGCGCGGAATAGCCGGCTTGCAGCGCCTCGTTCATGTCTTCCTTCGAACCAAAGCCGGTCAGTGCGATGGCCGGCACCGCGCTGTCCGGATGCTTTTCGCGAATGGCGCGGATCAGCTCATACCCGTCCATGTCAGCCATGCCGATATCGGACAGCAGCAGATCGAACGGCGCATTCGCGAATGCTTCCAGCGCCTCGCGGCCACTGCCCACCGCCGTGACGCAGGCCTCTTCCATTTCGAGCAGCTCGCGCATGATGTGAAGAATATCCTCGGAGTCATCCACGATCAGCACCTTCAACCCTTTGAGGGGACTCTCGCCGGGTAGCGGCAGCTGCACTTCCTGTTGCTGTGTGTTGGCCAGCGCCATGCGCACGGTGAAGCGCGCGCCACGCCCATTGCCATCCGAATGCGCCTGGATGGTGCCGCCGTGGGCCTTGACCAGTTCGCTGGCCACCGCCAGGCCGATACCCAGGCCGGGGCTGGCCAGATTGCGCTGGCGCAGATCCGCCTGGCTGAACATGTCGAACACCTTGCCCAGGAACTGGGCGTCGATGCCCTGGCCGTTATCGATGACATCCAGCCGCAAGCGTTCGTCTTCCACGTCCAGCTTCAGCGTGACGGTGCCGCCCGGCGGGGTGAACTTGATGCCGTTGTTCAGCAGGTTCCAGATGATCTGCTCCACGCGCAGCGGATCGGCGTTCAGATGGATGGCGCGGTTGGGGTCGAACTCGCCGCGCAGCGTCAGGCCTGCCGTGCTGGCCACGGGGCCCAGCACTTCAAGAATGTTGGTGGCTATCGCGGTGATATCGAATATCGATTGGTTCAGGCCCAGCTTGCCCGTGCGCACGCGGGAAAGGTCGAGCAGGTCGTCGATGATGCGCGCTTGCCCTTTGACCGACCGCTGGATCAGGTCTGCCGAGCGGGCTGCTGCCGGGGAATTGCGCACCGCCGGCGTGCGCGCCAGCAATTCCGCGTTCAGCTGGATCAGGTTCAGCGGATGCTTCAGCTCGTGCGACACCATGGCGAAGAATTCGTCCTTCAGCACGTTGTCGGCGCGCGCACGGTCCAGGCGCGACTCTTGTTCGGCATCGCGCAGCTTCAGTTCCGTCACGTCGCGCACGATCTTCGCAAAGCCCTGATAGTGCGGGTCGTCCATGCGGTTGACGCCGCCCGTGCAGAAGATCAGGCCGCCGTCCTTGCGCCGGTGCCAGCGTTCGTCGGGCGCATAGCCGATATGCCGGGCGCGTTCCAGCTCTTTCTGTGGTCGGCCGGCTTCGTTGTCGGCGTCGGTAAAGATGATGGAGAACGACTTGCCGATGGCCTCTGAGCGGCTGTAGCCGAACATGGTCTCGGCGCCCACGTTCCAGTTGGTGATGATGCCGTCGTTGTCCAGCGTCAGGATGCCGAAGTCGCGCGCGCTTTCCGTCATCAGCTTCAGATGCGCTTCACCCAGCCGCACGCGGTCTTCGGCCTGGCGGCGGTCGGTGATGTCGATGAAGGTCAGCACCGCGCCTTCGATGCGGTGTTCGGCGCTGCGGTAGGGCAGCAGCCTGGCCAGATACCAACGGCCGGCATCGCTGCACACTTCGCGTTCCACGGCGCGCAGGGATTCAAACACGCCTGCCGCGTCGCGCGCCATGTCGGGGTAGTCCAGCCGATGCGTGATGTCCAGCAGCGAGCGGCCCGCGTCGCTGTTGATGACGTTGAACACGTCGGTAGCGCGTGGCGTGAACCACTGGATGTGCATTTTGCGGTCGACGAACAACGTGGCGATGTCGGTGGACGCAATCAGGTTTTGCAAGTCGTCGTTGATCTTGGCCGTCTCGTCCACCTTGGACTTCAGTTCGGCGTTGACCGTGATGAGCTCTTCGTTGACCGACTGCAACTCTTCCTTGCCCGTTTCAAGCTCTTCGGTGGCCGAGCGCAGCTCTTCGTTGATGGCCTGCAACTCTTCGTTGGAAGCCTTCAATTCTTCGGTGGAGGTCTCGGATTGTTCGATAGTGGATTGCAGCTGGTCCTTCGTGCCTTGCAGCTCGGCCTCCAGCTGCGTCAGCACGGCCGAGGCGCCGACGATGGGCGCGATGGCTTCGGGGCTCATCACGTCTTCCACTTCGTCAAACAGCACCAGCATGTAGTCGTTGGACGTTTCTTCGTGGCGAAACGGCCGCACCACCATGTTGACGTAGGCCTGGCGGTCTCCGATCTTCATCTTGACGCGGCGTGCCTCGACGCTTTTGCGCGTGTGCAGCGCCTGGAACATTGCCGTGCGCAGTTCGGTGCGCAGTTCCGGATAGACCAGGGACGGCAGGTTGCGCGACGGTTCGCCGCCGCCATGGCGCAAGAACCTGCCGGCCCGTTCCGACATGTGCACGATGTCGCTTTCGGCGTCCACGATGACACTGGGCGGCGCGTACATCTCCAGCGCGCGCTGGTGGACATCGGCGTACGACACCTTGTTGTGGCGGTTGCGCGTCAAGGGCGCGGCGGCGGTGCTGGGGCGTTCGAACGCGTGGGCGGCCGGCAACGCCGGCACGTTGCGCAGCTTCGCGGGCGTTTCCTTGGCCACGTAGATACGGTTGCGCTTGTCCACCACCTGGAACAGTCGGGGGCACGCATCGGCCGATTCCGAGCTGCCCAGGAACAGGTATCCCCCGGGCTTGAGCGCAAAGTGGAACATGCGCAGCACGTCTTGCTGCACCTCGCGGTCCAGGTAGATCAGCAGGTTGCGGCAGCTGACCAGGTCCAGCTTGGAAAACGGCGGGTCGCGCAGCACGTTGTGCACGGCGAACAGCACGCGTTCGCGCACTTCTTTCTTGATGCGGTATTCGTGTTCCAGCCGGGTGAAATAGCCTTGCAGCAGGCTGGACGGCACGTCCGCTTCGATTGCCATGGAATAGGCGCCCGCGCGGCCGGTGGCCAAAGAGGCCTCGTCGATGTCGGTGGCGAACAGCTGGATCTTCTGGCTGTAGTTGAGCGCGTCGGCGCGCGCGCTGAGCAGGATCGCCAGCGAATACGCTTCTTCGCCCGTCGAGCAGCCCGCGACCCAGACCCGCATGGGACTGCCGGGATTTTTCTGGTGGCGCTCGAACAGCTTGGCCAGCACGAAATTATCCAGCGACGTAAAAGCTTCTTTGTCGCGAAAAAATTGCGTCACGCCAATCAGCATGTCCGACAGCAACAGCGGCGTTTCTTCCACGCGGTCTTGCAGCAGCTTGCCGTATGCGGTCAAGGTGGACACGCCGGTCACCTGCATGCGGCGTTCGATGCGCCGCAGGACCGTCGCGGTCTTGTAATGGCGAAAATCGTGACCGGTGCGGGCGCGCAGCAGCGTCAGGATGTCGCGCAACGCGTTGCGGTCTTCTTTGTCGGGATCGGCTTCGTGCACCGCGTCGGCCGCCGATCCGGTGGCCTGGGACAGCCGCGGGATATGGATGGCCGCCATGTTGTCGGCAATCTGCTTGAGCCGCTCGGGCATGGCCGCCACCGGCAAAATGATGTCCACCATGCCGGTCGCGATGGCGCTGCGCGGCATGGCGTCGTGTTCGGCGTCTTCGGGCTGCTGCGCGAACGTGACGCCGCCCTGTTCCTTGATGCGCGCCAGGCCCACCGACCCGTCCGACCCGCCGCCCGTCAACACGATGCCGACCGCGCGCGTGGTGTGCACGTCGGCCAGCGTGCGGAAGAATTCGTCGATGGCGACGCGCGTGCCTTGCGGTTGGCTGGCGGGCGACACGCTTAAATAGCCGTCGTTCATCGCCAGCATCGAGGCCGGCGGGATGACGTAGACGTGGTTGCTCTGGATGCGCTGCGGGTGGGTCACCTGCACGACCGGCATGCGGGTCGTGGCTTGCAGGATCTTGTCCAGCACGCTTTCGTGGTCGGGCGACAAATGCACGATCACCACGTAAGCCATGTTGGATTCGTCGCGGGTGTTCGAAAAGAAGTCCTGTAGCGCTTCGATGCCCCCCGCCGAGGCGCCGAGGCCCACAACAGGAAAGTGCAAATCGCTGATGGCAAGACCCGGCTTGTTGACCGGCGCTGAAGGAACGTTGGACATGGGGGGGAGGGCTCGCGATGGGCTGCGTTGCCTGGGATGATACAGCCGGACAAGGCAGTCGGGGGGCCTGTGTCGGGTACGTGACTTGCTGCATGGCGGGCAGATTCCATTCCGGTCAGACACCCCTCATGCCAGACGTTTTCTCTTGCACCCAAGCGGCGCGCGACCCCGGCCGATGCGCCGGGTCGCTGGTCGTCATTTCTCCGCACCTGGACGACGCGGTATTCAGCTGCGGCAGCCTGCTTGCCCGGTGTCCAGGCACCACGGTCGTCACCGTATTCACCGGCGTGCCGCCAGACCCGGGCGTGCTGACGGACTGGGACAGCGCCTGCGGATTCGCCAGCGCCGGCGAATCGCTGCGCGCGCGCCATGAAGAAAACCGCCGCGCCCTGGGCATGCTGCGTTGCGAGGGCCGTTCGCTGGACCTGCTGGATTGCCAATATATCGACTGCCCGGATGCGGGCATGCCCCGGCTGACCGAGGCGCTGCTCAGCACGGTGCACGAGCTGGCGCCGGACGCGGTGGCGATACCGCTGGGCCTGTTCCATGGCGATCACATCCGGGTCAGCGACGCGGCGCTGCTGACCTGGGAAACCTGGCCCGGCATGTCATGGTTCCTGTATGAAGACGCGCCGTATCGCGCCCAGCCGGGCGCCGTGCAGCAGCGGCTGGTCCAGTTGCACGCGCGCGGGCTGATGCTGACGCCAGCCAGTTTCGCGGGCGATCCCGCAGACAAGGCAGACGCCATTGCCGCCTACGCCAGTCAGATCAAGGGGTTCAACGGCCTGCCCGAAGACCTGTCCCGGCCCGAGCGCTATTGGCGCCTGTCCAGCAAAGGGGACTGCCCGTGAGCGAAGAGCGCGTATCCATTGTGGTGCTGACCCACAACCGCTGGCGCGAACTGCGGCGCACGCTTGAACGGCTGGATGCGTTTTGCCGGGGCTACCCCGTCATCGTGGTGGACAACGGGTCCACCGACGGGACGGCCGATCATTTACAGCAGGAATTTCCGGCGGTGCTGCTGGTGCGCGTAGGCAAGAACCTGGGCGCGGCGGGGCGCAATCACGGCGTGGCTCAAGTCACCACGCCCTACGTCGCTTTCTGCGATGACGACACCTGCTGGGCGCCCGGGGCGCTGGAACGCGCGGCCGACCTGCTGGACGCGCATGCCGAGATTGCCGTGCTGAACGCCCGCATCCTGGTCGGCGCGGACGCGCGGCTGGACCCCGCTTGCGCGGCCATGGCGCAAAGTCCCTTGCCGGCGTTGGCCGGCATCGGCCCCGAGCTGGTCGGCTTCATGGCCGGGGCGAACGTGATGCGCACCCGCTCGTTCATGGACGCAGGCGGCTACTGGGAACCGTTTTTCATCGGCGGCGAAGAAACCTTGTTAAGCCTGGACATCATGGCTGACGGGGGCCGCATCGTTTACGCGCCCGACCTGGAAACCTACCACTGGCCGTCCAAGTCGCGCGATGCGCCGTTGCGTCGCCGGATGCTGGCGCGCAACGCCTTGTGGACCGCGTGGCTGCGGCTGCCGGCGGGCATGGCGGCCCGGCGCAGCCTGGCCGTGCTGCGTGATCTGCCCGGCTGGCCCGAGCGCCTGCGCGCCTGCCGCGACGCGCTGGCCGGATGGGAGTTGATCCGCGAGCACCGTCGCCGCCTGGACCCAGCCACCTGCGAAAAGCTCAACACCGTCTGGCAGACGGAAGCCGCAGGGTGACGCGGGGCGGTTCATCATTCCCATTGCAACCCACCGCGTCCGCCGTGGACGCCGTCAACAGGAGGATCCACATGAACACCTTGCCCCAGACCCGCCACCGCGAGGCGGCAGAACAAGCCGTACAGCTGGCCATGCCGATGCTGGAGGCGGCCCGCGCCGATCGGCGCGTAGGCGAGAGCGGCTTCTTGCACGTGGTGATCATGGACCCCCAGGCGCGGCCCGCCGACGGCGATTTTGAATCGGCCATCCTGTACGAAAAAAGCATCGGCGACACGTCCAGGTGGGACGCCGACTATGGCGCCTATGCGCGCGCCAAGGCGCGCTTGAGCTGGCGCACCGGCCGGCCCAGCCACGAGGTGCTGGCGTTGCAACCGCATCTGGTTGCCCAGGGCGACGTGCTGGTCTGGGGCAGCGCGGTGGTCGATGGCGTGGTGGTGGCGGTCAGCGGTGCCAACCCCTGGTTTGACGAAGCACTGTCCGGCGCCATCGCGCATCTGTTCAAAGCCTGCGTCCACGCCCAGGTGGACGCCCAAGCCAGCGCCTGAGCCAGCGCCCAAGTCCGCGCGGCCTGATTTTTCCGCGCCCCCTTTCACCCGGAACCGGTACGCGCGGAACGGCATTTGCTGGCCCCGGCGCTCATCGTTTTGAGGGCCGGTCCCATGAAAGAAGCAGACGCCAGCGCGAATGATTTCGCTCGCAAGGAAGTCAACCGCACCATCTGGGCGGCGCTGTGGAAGTATCGACGTCGCACCGGCGCGGCGGTGGCATTGCTGGTGGCCGCCAAGCTGTTGATGGTGCTGGTGCCGGTCGTTCTGAAAACGATCGTTGACACCTTCAGCGCGCCAGGCCCGCTGATGCTGCCCGTGTTCCTGTTGTTGGCCTATGCCTTGATCCGCTTTGGCGGCAGCGTGTTCACCGAGCTGCGGGATGTGGTCTTCGTCAAGGTGGCCCAGCGCACCGTCGCCGACTTCACGGTGCGAGTGTTCGGGCAGCTGCAACAGCTGGGCGCGCGCTTTCACGGCGCCCGCAATACCGGCGGCCTGGCGCGCGATGTCGAACGCGGCACGGCCGGCCTGGGTTTTCTGCTGGGCACGGGCTTGTTCACCCTGCTGCCCACCTTGGTCGAAATCGTTTCCGTGGTGCTGATCCTGGTGATGGGCTACAGCGCCTGGTTCGCGCTGATTGTCACGGTGACCTTCGTTGCCTATTTTTCCTACACCACGGTACTGGTCAGAAAGCGCGTTAGATATCAACGCCGATTGAACGAGCTGGATTCCCGGGCGAGCGGCCAGATGGTTGACAGTTTGCTGAATTACGAGGCAGTGAAACTCAACGCGAACGAAGCGCTGGAATCTTCGCGCCTGAGCCGCATCCTGAACGAATGGACCGAAGTGGGCATCCGCAACCAGCGGTCGTTGTCGCGGCTGCATGTGGGGCAGTCGGGCATCATCGCCTGCGGCGTGGCGGCGGTGATGCTGCTGGCCGGGCAGCAGGTGGTCACCGCGCAGATGACGGTGGGCGACCTGGTGCTGGTCAACGCCTACATCATCCAGATATGCCTGCCGCTCAATACGCTGGGCCTGATATTCCGGCAGGCCAAGGAAGCGTTTGTGAACGCCGAACGCGTGTGCGATCTGCTGCGGCATCCGCCTGAAACGGGCGATGACCCCAACCTGCCCGCGCTGGACCCGGGCGCGGGCGAAATACGTTTCGAGGGCGTGAGCTTTGGCTACGACCCCGGCCGGCAGATCTTGTGGGACATCGATTTCACCGTGCCCGCCGGCACCACGCTGGCGGTGGTGGGCGGCAGCGGCTCGGGCAAATCCACCCTGGCCCGCCTGCTGTTCCGTTTTTACGACCCGGATGCCGGGCGCGTCCTGATCAACGGGCAGGACCTGCGCACGGTCAACGTGCGCAGCCTGCGCCGCGCGCTGGGCATCGTGCCGCAAGACACGCTGCTGTTCAACGAGACCATTGCCTACAACATCGCCTACAGCCGGCCCGAGGCCACGCGCGACCAGGTCGTGCAAGCGGCGCGGGGCGCGCGGGTGCATGACTTTATCGAAAGCCTGCCCGACGGCTACGAGACGCCGGTGGGCGAGCGTGGCGTGATGCTGTCCGGTGGCGAACGGCAGCGCATCGCCATTGCGCGGGCCATCTTGAAAAACCCGTCCATCGTGGTGTTCGACGAAGCCACCTCGGCGCTGGATACGCGCACCGAACGCGCCATTCAGGGCGAGCTGGAGCGCATCTCGCGCGGGCGCACCACGCTGATCATCGCGCACCGCCTTTCCACGATTGTTCACGCGCATAACATTCTGGTGCTGGACCGGGGCCGTGTGATCGAGCAGGGCCGTCATGAAGACCTGCTCAAGCGGCAGGGCATGTATGCGCAGATGTGGGCGCTGCAACGCCAGCAGTCCGCCTTGGAAGAAGCCATGGGGCGCGAAACGCGCCAGCCGGTGAACCTGGTGGCCGTGGTGGCGGGCGTACTGGACGCCGCGCGCGAACTGGCGCAGGACAAGGGCGTGAACGTGTACACGACCATCGGCAACGAGGCCGCGCGCATCACCGGCGACCCCAGTTCGTTGCAGCAGCTGGTGTGGGACATGTGCCTGCACGCCATTGCCGTTACGCCGATGGGCGGCCGCATCGAGATACGCCTGCAACGCGAAGGGCAGATGACGCGGCTTGCCGTCACGGACGGCCGGACGGTGGCGGCGCAGCCGGATGAGCCGGAGGCCGTGCCCGCTGACATTTCGCTGAACATGCCCGAGCCGCTGCGCGCCGCCGCTGCGTTGGACCCGGCGCAATTGGCGGCGGAGGTGCAGCGCCAGGGCGGTGCGTTCCACAGCACCACGGGGCCGGCCGGCGGGCTGACCTATTGCGCTGATTTTCCGGTGCGCGCGGTAGAGGCGACCGCGTTGCGCGCCGACGTCGGCCTGCCCGACCTGCAAGGCGCCACGGTGATGGTGGTGGATGACCAGCCGGAAGCGGGCGACATGGTGGCAGAGATCCTGCGGTCCAACGGCGCCGACGTTTCGCAATGCACGACGGGCCAGGAAGTGTTGAAGGCGTTCGCCGACCTGCCGCCCGACCACTGGCCGCGCGTGCTGATCTGCGACCTGTCGCTGGGAGACATGGACGGCTACGAGGTCGTGGGCCGCATTCGCGACATGGAAGCGCGGCGCGGCGCGTCGCTGGCGCATCGCCTGCCGGCCATCGCGCTGTCGGGCCACGTCAGCCCCGAGTACCGCTTGCGCAGCTTGCTGGCGGGCTTTCAGGTGCATCTGGCCAAGCCGGTGGACCCTAACGAATTGCTGGCGACCGTGGGCGCAATGCTGCCGCCCGCCGGCGGCAAACGGGCTGAGAAAGGCACTGACAAAAGCACTGACAAAAGCACAGACAAAGGCGCAGAGGGCCCCGAGGCCTGAGCGTGCGATACGGCACTTCTTACCGTGCGTGTAAGAAGTGCCGTGTCCAAAACCCGACCCCTGAATATCGACACGTTGCATCGCCGTGGTGGCGTGCACTTTGGCACACCACTTGCTCATCGTTGGTTTGGAAACAGGCACGATCAACGGAGTCGGACCATGAAAAGAATTGCCATCATCAGTGAGCATGCCTCGCCGCTTGCAATTGCAGGCAGCGTGGACAGCGGCGGCCAGAACGTTTATGTGGCGAATGTGGCGCGCGAACTTGCGCGCGCCGGCATGCAGGTGGATGTGTTCACCCGCAAGGACAACCCCGCGTTGGAGGCCGAGCAGACCATGATGCGCGGCGTGCGTGTCGTGCATGTGCCGGCAGGTCCCGACAGCTACCTGCCCAAAGAAAAAATGCTGCCGTACATGGATGAGTTCTCGGCCTTCCTGCTGCGCTATTTCGGCCGGCAGGGGCGCGGCTATGACGTCATCCACGCCAACTTCTTCATGTCCGCGATGGCCGCGCTGCCCGTGGCCCAGCACTTCGGCATTCCGCTGGCAGTGACCTTCCACGCGCTGGGCAAGGTGCGCCGCCGCCACCAGCAAGAGGCCGACCTGTTTCCCGACGTGCGCTTTGATATCGAAGACGAAATCACGCGCCGCGCCGACCGTATCGTGGCCGAGTGCCCGCAAGACCGGGCCGACCTGATCGAACTGTATGGCGCCGACCCCCGTCGCATCGAGATCGTGCCTTGTGGTTACGACGCCGCCGAAATGGCGCCGCGTCCTGCCGCCGCTTCGCGCGCGGCATTGGGATGGGACGATTCCGCATTCACGCTGTTGCAGCTGGGCCGGATGGTGCCGCGCAAGGGCGTTGACAACGTCATTCGCGCCCTGGGGCGCCTGCGCCACCAGCATGGCGTGAACGCGCGGCTGTGCATCGTGGGCGGAAACAGCGATAGCGCCGACGAGGCCTCGACGCCCGAGATCGGGCGCCTGCGCCGCATTGCCGACGAAGAGGGCGTAGCGCAATGCGTGGAGTTCACTGGCCGCCGTCACCGCGATCAATTGGCCACCTATTACAGCGCCAGCGACGTGTTCGTGACCACGCCGTGGTACGAGCCCTTTGGCATTACGCCGGTCGAAGCCATGGCCTGCGGCAAGCCTGTGGTCGGCTCTGACACCGGCGGCATTCGCAGCACGGTGGTGCATGGCAAGACGGGTTTCCTGGTGCCGCCCCGCGATCCGGACGCGCTGGCGCAGCGCCTGGCCGAGCTGGCCGCCGATGCGCAATTGCGCGCCCGCATGGGCGAGGCCGGCCGGATGCGCGCGCGCCGTCTCTATACCTGGAAGCGGGTAGGCCAGGACCTGATGTCCGTCTACGGGCACATGGTGGCTGGCGCCGTCCACGCGGATCGCCACGCCACGCGCATTGCGGCTTGATCCGACATAGCCCTTGAATAACCCCGGACCGGGTCCGGACCAATCACGGAGTACACGATGACCGACCTTGCGAACAACCACTTTGAAAGCCTGAAAGGGCGCTGCGTGCTGGTGACCGGCGGAGGCAGCGGCCTGGGCGCGGCGCTGTGCGAAATGTTGGCGGCGGAAGGCGCCAGCGTTGCGGTGACCGACGTCGATGAACAGCGCGCCACCGCGCTGGCTCGCCAGCTGTCGGAGCAGGGCGCCAACGTCATGGCCTGCATCATGGACGTGGGTGTGGTGGCCGACGTGCGCGAAGGGCTGGACGCGGTGGTGCGCCAGTTCGGCAAGCTGGATGCCATTGTCAATAGCGCGGGCGTGGACGTGACCGCGCCCATCGACGACCTGGACCCCGACGTGTGGGAACGCGTGCTGCGCACCAACCTGACGGGGCCCTTCTTGATGGCCAAGCTGGGCAAGGACCGGCTCAGCCCGGGCGGCCACATCGTTAACGTGGCCTCCACCGCCGCGCGCCGCGCCTGGCCCAACGCCAGCGCGTATCACGCCAGCAAGTGGGGCTTGATGGGCTTGTCGCATGCCTTGCACGCCGAACTGCGCGGCGCGGGCATCAAGGTCAGCGCGGTGATTGCGGGCGGCATGCGCACCCCGTTCCTGCTTGACCGCTTTCCGGACATCGATACCAACACGCTGCAAGACCCCGCCAATGTGGCGCGCGCGGTGCGCTTCGTGTTGACGCAGCCGGAAGAAACGGTGGTGCCTGAAATCATGGTGCTGCCGATGAAGGAAACGTCATGGCCTTGAGGCCGGCGGTCTTTCTGGACAAGGACGGCACGGTGTTGGCGGACGAACCCTACAACGTGGACCCCGCGCGCATGGCCTACGCGCCCATGGCGCTGGCGGGCCTGTCGCGCTTGGCCGCCTCGGACCTGCCGCTGGTGGTCATCAGCAACCAGTCGGGCGTGGCGCGCGGCATGTTCGCGGCCAGCGCGCTGGACGCCGTGCACGTGAAGCTGGCGTCGATGTTCATGGCGGCCGGCGCCCACCTGGAAGGCTTCTATTGGTGCCCGCACCATCCCGACGGCGTGGTTCAGGGCTACGACATCGAGTGCGATTGCCGCAAGCCCAAGCCGGGCCTGCTGCTGCGCGCGGCCGACGAGCTGGGCCTGGACCTGCGCGCGTCCTGGTTCATCGGCGACATCCTGGACGACATCGAAGCGGGCAACCTGGCCGGCTGCCGCACCATCTTGCTGGACGTCGGCAACGAAACCGAATGGCGCGAGGGTCCCCACCGGCTGCCGCACTGCCGCGCGCCCGACCTGGACGCCGCCGCGCAGATCGTGCTGTCGAACCCGCCGGTGCCGCTGGCGCCGGGCAAGGGGTGACCATGGCCTGGAACTGGCAGGAATGCGCGCACGTGCTGTGCATACGCCTGGACAACATGGGCGACGTGGTGATGTGCACGCCCGCGTTTCGCGCGCTGCGCCAGGCGGGCGCACGGCGCCTGTCCTTGCTGACGTCCCATTCCGGCGCGCGCGTTGCGGCCTATATCCCGGAGGTGGACACCGCGCTGGCGTACGACCCGGCGTGGGTCAAGAACGATTCGCACGGCCGCGACCAGGACCTGGACGCCATCGCGCGTGTGCGGGCGCTGCGGCCCGATGCCGCCGTGATCTTCACCGCGTACAGCCAAAGCCCGCTGCCCGCCGCGCTGCTGTGCCACCTGGCCGGCGTACCGCGTGTGCTGGCGCACTGCCGCGAAAACCCGTATCGGCTGATCTCCGACTGGGTGCGGGAAACCGAACCGGCCTCGGGCATCCGCCACGAAGTGCAGCGCCAGCTGGACCTGGTGGCCAGCGTCGGGGCGCATTGCGACAACGCTCGCATGTCGTTCCGGGTCAGCGATTCGGACCGTTTTTCGCTACAGGCCAAACTGCACCGCGCGGGCGTGACCGAGACGGGCGGCTGGATCTGCGCGCATGCGGGCGCCACCGCGTCGTCACGGCGCTATCCGGCCCGGCAGATGGTGCAGGCGCTGGTCGAGCTGCGCGGCGATGGCCGCCGCATCCTGCTGCTGGGTGGGCACGAGGATGCCGAGCTGGCCGTGGCGCTGGCCGAAGCGCGGCAACTGCTGCCCGGCCTGATCGACCTGTCCAACGGCCTGACGCTGGGCGAACTGGGCGCGGCGCTTGAGGCGTCGGCGCTGATGATCTGCAACAACAGCGGGCCGGCGCACATTGCCGCCGCGTTGGGCGTGCCGGTGGTGGACCTGTACGCCCTGACCAATCCGCAACACACGCCGTGGCAGACGCCCGCGCGTGTGCTGAACCACGACGTGCCCTGCAAATACTGCTATCGCAGCGTGTGCCCGGAAGGACACCAAGCTTGCCTTGCCGGCGTTGCGCCCACTCAGGTGGCGACGGCGGCGCGGGAACTGTTGAACGAGACTCGCGTGGACCTGTTCGGTCCTCGCGCGGCCAAGGAGACCACCCATGTACACACTAGGCATTAACGCGGCCTACCACGACTGCTCCGCCACGCTCGTGCGGGACGGCATCGTCCTTGCGGCGGCCGAGGAAGAGCGCTTCACGCGGGTCAAGCACGGCAAGCGCCCGGTTCCCTTCACCACCTGGCAACTGCCGTACTACGCCATCGACTACTGCCTGTCGGTGGCGGATATCCGGCTGCGCGACGTGGATCACATCGTCTATTCGTACGACCCCGCGCTGCTGGCCGACGGCCAACCCCGCCCGCTGGATATCGCGCTGCCGCTGGAGCCATCGCGCGCCGGCTTCGGACCCAATGGCGAGTCCCCGTGGGACCCGCTGTTCTTGTCCTATCTGGTGAACGCGCCGCGCCAATTGCTGGATGGGGCGCCACACCATTTGAAGTCGCCGCGCTTTGACGACCTGACGCTGGAACATATCCTGGACCGCTGGGTGTACCTGGACCACCACCTGTCGCATGAGGCCAGCGCGTTCCTGGCCGCGCCGTGCAAGGAGTCGGCGGTGTTGACGATGGACGGGCGCGGCGAAAAGACCACCACCAGCTACGGCCATTTTTCAGGCGGCGAGTACGCGCGGCTCAAGCAGATCGACCTGCCGCATTCGCTGGGCCTGCTGTACGAGGACGTCACACGCTATCTTGGATTTTTGCATTCTTCCGATGAATACAAGGTGATGGCGCTGGCCTCGTTCGGCAAGCCGAAGTACCGCGCCGAATTTCGCGACATCCTGCGGCTGGAGGAAGAGGGCGGTTATTCCTTGCAGCCCGCTCGTCTGGCCGAGCGCTTCGGCCCGCCGCGCCGGCGCGGCGCGCCCTTTGAAGAGAAGCACAAGGACATCGCCAGCTCGTTGCAATACGTGTTGGAAGAGACCGCGCTGCACATGGTGCAGTGGCTGCATGAAAAGACGGGCGCCAAGGACCTGTGCATGGCGGGCGGCGTGGCGCTTAACTGCGTGATGAACGCGCGCATCGCCAAGGACGGGCCGTTCGATTCCGTCTGGGTGCAACCGGCGGCGGGCGACTCCGGCACGTCGCTGGGCGCGGCGCTGTACGTGGACTATCACCGGCGCGGCTGCAAGCGCGAATGGTCGATGGAACACGCCTACCTGGGCCCTTCGTACGGCGACGAGGAAATCGAACGTTTTCTCTACAACTCGCGCTTGGAGTTCCGGCGGCTGGACGACGTGGCGGGCGAGGCGGCCGCCTTGCTGGCCCAGGAAAAGATCCTGGGCTGGTTCCAGGGGCGCATGGAATTCGGCCCGCGCGCCCTGGGTGCGCGGTCCATCCTGGCCTCGCCGCTGGATAGCGGCATGCAGGCGCGCTTGAATGGCTTGAAGGATCGCGAGGACTTCCGGCCCGTGGCGCCCGTGGTGCTGGAAGAACGGGCGGCGGAATGGTTCGACGGCCGGGGCGCACCGTCGATCTGCGCGCCATTCATGCTGTTCGTCTATGACGTGCTGCCGCATCGCGCGCAGCAGATTCCGGCCGTGCGGCACATTGACGGCACGGCGCGCGTGCAAACCGTCAGGCACGATCAGAACCCGCGCTACTACGATTTGCTGGTGGCCTTTGAGCGGCTGACGGGCGTGCCCGTGTTGGTGAACACATCGTTCAACACGCGCGGGGAACCAGTGGTGTGTACACCCCGCGACGCCGTGGAATGCTTCTGGACGTCGCCACTGGATGCGCTGGTGATCGGTTCGTATCTGGTCGAGAAACCGCGATGAGCGACGACGCGTCCATTCTGGTGTCGGTGGTGGTGCCTACGTATCGGCGCCCCGACCTGCTGGCGCGCTGCCTGGAAGCGCTGGGCAACCAGCGTTTTCCGCGCGACCAGTACGAAGTGCTGGTGTGCGACGACGCCGCGCTGGCCAGCACGCGTCGCCAAGTCGAAGCCTTGCAGGCGGCCTGGGGCGGGCGGCCGGCACTGCGTTATCTGCCGGTGGTGGGCACACGCGGCCCGGCCGGCGCGCGCAACCAGGGCTGGCAAAGCGCTCGCGGCGAAATCATTGCGTTCACCGACGACGACACCATCCCCCAACCCGATTGGCTGGGGCATGGCGTGCTGGCGCTGCGGCCCAACCTGGCGGCGGTGACCGGCGTGACCGAAATGCCGCTGCCCGATCCGCCCAGCGACTACGAACGTGATGCGGCCGGCCTGACGCGGTCTGAATTCATCACCGCCAATTGCTTCGTGCGGCGCACGGCGCTGCAAGTGGTCGGCGGCTTTGACACCCGCTACACCATGGCGTGGCGCGAAGATTCAGACTTGCATTTTGCCTTGCTGGACCATGGCTTTTCGGTGCAGCGCGCGCCCTTGGCACGCGTGCTGCATCCGATGCGCCCGGTGCGGTTCGCGGCGGGCCTGGGCATGCAGAAAAAAGTGATGTTCGACATGCTGTTGCGCAAGAAATACCCCCTGCTGTATCGCAGCCGCATCCGGTCGCGCCCGCCACGCTTTTACCTGGGGGTGACGGCGGCGGCGGTGGGCGCGGTGGCGTTGGCGGCGCTGGGCTATTTCACTGCCGCCGTCGCGGCGGCGGGTGCGTGGCTGGCATTAAGCGTGCATTTCTTCATGCGGCGCTTGCGCGGCACGCGCCGCAGCTTGCGCAACGTGGTCGACTTGGCGATCACGTCGGCCTGCATCCCGCTGCTGTCCATCTGGTGGCGGCTGGTGGGCCTGCTGCGGTTTGCCAGGAGCGAATCATGACGCCGCTGTTCGATCCCTTGCGCCCGCCCGCCACGCTGGTGGTGTTTCGCGCCTTGCAATTGGGCGACATGCTGTGCGCCGTGCCCGCCTTGCGCGCATTGCGGCGTGCGTTTCCGCACACGCGCATTGTTCTGGTGGGCCTGCCCAACGCGCATGAGTTCGTTGACCGCTTTCACGCCTATGTGGACGAGCTGATCGAATTTCCCGGCATACCGGCCTTTCCCGAACAGCAGCCACGTCCGGACGATCTGCCGGCGTTCTACCGGCGCGTGCGCGCGTTGCACGCCGACGTGGCCTTGCAGTTGCACGGCAGCGGCACGCAGTCCAATCCCATCGTCGCGCAGTTGGGCGCGGGGCGCTGGGGCGGCTTTGTGGCGGACCCGACCGCGCAGATTCCCGGCTGCCGCATGTTGTGGCCGGACGACCTGCCCGAGCCGCGCCGCTATCTGGCCTTGTTGCGATACCTGGGGTTGCAAGCGGATGACGATGCGCTGGAATTTCCGGTGTCGCAGACCGATCAGCGCGATGCCGAGGCATTGATGCGCAAGCATGCGCTGGACCCCGCCAAGCTGATCCTGATGCACGTCGGCGCGCGGCTGCCGTCGCGGCGTTGGCCCTTGGAGCGATACGCGGCGCTGGCCGGCGAACTGTCGCGCCAGGGTTGGCAAGTCGCCTTGACCGGCATGCACAGCGAGATGCCGCTGGTGCAGTCGCTGCAAGACCAGGCGGGCGTGCCGCTGACCAACCTGTGCGGGCAGACCAACCTGGGCAGCCTGGCGGCGCTGCTGACGATGTGCCGTCTGCTGGTGTGCAACGACACGGGCGTGTCGCACGTGGCGGCGGGCGTGGGCGCGATGAGTGTCGTCATCGCCTGCGGCAGCGACCAGCGGCGCTGGGCGCCCATCGACAGCGCACGCCACGTGGTGCTGGCCGCCGACATGGCGTGCCGCCCCTGCGCGTTCGAGGAATGCCCGATCGGGCACCCGTGCGCCTTGGCGGTGACGGTGCCCGACGTACTGGGGCAAGTTCAACATCAACTCAAAGGGGCCGTGCAATGACGCAGTCCGTGGCGGCGCCGCGTCGGCGCCTGCGCATTCTGACCTGGCATGTTCATGGCAATTATCTGTATGCCCTGAGCCATGTGCCGCATGACTTTGTGGTGCCTTCCCTGCCGGGCAATCCGTCGGGCTATGGCGCGCTGGGCCGCAAGATACCGTGGCCCGCAAACGTGGTGCAGGTGCCCGCCGAGAACCTGCGCGGCATGGCGTTCGACTGCGTGCTGTACCAGTCGCGGCAGAACCTGGCGGATGCGCCGCGCTGGCTGAACGAGGCGCAACGCGCGCTGCCCAGCGTCTACCTGGAACACAACCCGCCCGAGCCGCATCCCACCGATACGATGCATCCCTTTCGGCACGAGCGTGGCCTGGTCGTGCACGTGACCCCGTTCAATGCCGCGATGTGGGACTCGGACGGCATGCCGGTGCGCATCGTCGAGCACGGCGTGCCGCCGCCCGATGTCAGCTATGACGGCGGCAACGCGCGAGGCATCGTGGTCATCAACCACCTGGGCCGCCGCGGCCGCCGCTTGGGCCGCGACTTGTTTGACCAGCTGCGCGCGCAAACGCCCATGGACCTGATCGGCATGGGCTCGGAGGAATTGGGCGGGCTGGGCGAAGTGCCCAATATGGAAGTGGGCGCCGTGATGGCGCGGTATCGCTATTTTTTCAGCCCCATCCGCTATGCCAGCTTGGGCCTGTCCTTGGTAGAGGCCATGCTGTGCGGCGTGCCGGTGGTGGGCTTTGCCACCACCGAACTGCCGACCGTGATCAAGAACGGTGAAAACGGCTATGTGGATACGCGGCCTGACCGGCTGCTGGCGGTGGCGCGGCAACTGGTGGCCGAGCCCGAACTGGCGCGGGCCTGGGGCGCGGCGGGGCGCCGGACCGCGCTGGAACGCTTTGGCATGGGCCGCTTTATTTCTGATTGGATAGACGTGTTCGACACGATCCTGGAGGCAGCATGATGAACGATATTCCACGTAGCGGCCGCGCGCTGGTGGCGGGCGGGGCGGGCTTTCTGGGCTCGCACCTTTGCTCGCGGCTGTTGAACGACGGGTGGGAAGTGATATGCGTTGACAATTTCCAGACGGGGCGGGCGTGCAACGTGTCGCCGCTGGCCGCGCACCCGCGCTTTACCGTCATGCGCCACGACGTGGTCGACAAGCTGCCGCGCGTGCGCGTGGACCGCATCTACAACCTGGCGTGCCCGGCCTCGCCCGTGCACTATCAGGCCGACCCGCTCAAGACGCTGCGCACCTGCGTGCTGGGCGCGATGCAACTGCTGGAACTGGCGCGCGATGTCGGCGCGCGGGTGTTGCAGGCCTCCACCAGCGAGGTCTATGGCGACCCGCTGGAGCATCCGCAGGGTGAAGGCTACTGGGGGCACGTGAACCCGGTTGGGCCGCGCTCTTGTTATGACGAGGGCAAGCGCTGCGCGGAAACGATTTTCATGGAATATGCGCGGCGCGAAGGCGTGGTGGTGAAGATTGCGCGCATCTTCAATACCTATGGGCCGCGCATGGCGCCGGATGATGGGCGCGTTGTGTCGAACTTCATCGTGCAGGCGCTGGCGGGGCAGCCGCTGACCGTCTACGGCGATGGCACCCAGACGCGTTCGTTCTGTTATGTGGACGACCTGATCGACGGCCTGGTCCGCCTGATGGAAAGCCCCGAAGACCTCGCGCAGCCGGTCAACCTGGGCAACCCGGCCGAACTGACGATGCTGGAAATGGCCGACATGGTGCGCAAGCTGACCGGGTCACGCGTGCCGCTGGTGCACCGCGAATTGCCGGTGGACGATCCCACGCACCGATGCCCCGACATCACGCTGGCGCGTACCCGGCTGGGGTGGAGCCCCAGGGTGGACCCGGCCGAGGGCATCGCGCGCACGGTGGCGTACTTCGCGGCCGAGGCCAAGCGCACGCGTCCGGCGGACGGGCCGGTCCAGCACGCCGAACACGCCGAACACCCCGAACACGCCGTGCCCGGCGCCAGCGTGCGCCGCTACGCGCCCGCCGACCGGGCATAGCGATTGCTGCGTGCTCCCGCATGCGGCGCCATCCTGTCGCCGCGCACATCGCCCACCAAGGAGCACGTGATGACTACCAAGCCACACTCCCATCAGGACGACCCGCAGGCGGCGGACCGCAAGCCCGTGCCGGAATCGGAACGCACGCTGGCGGGGCGCCCCGCGGACCCCAACCGTACCGGCGCCGGCCAACAAGTGCCGCCCGGCATGCACCCCGATGACGTCTGGGACCCGGGCAACTCCACGCCGGACGCGCCGCCGGTAGACAACCGGTCGGGCACCTCAAGGAGCAAATAATGAAAGCTGTTGTATTTCACGGCATCGGCGACATCCGTCTGGACACCGTCCCCGACCCCGTCTTGCAGGAAGACAACGACGCCATCGTGCGCCTGACCGCCAGCGCCATCTGCGGCACCGACCTGCACTTTATTCGCGGCACCATGGAATCCATGAAGCCCGGCACCATCCTCGGCCATGAAGGCGTGGGCGTGGTCGAGCAACTGGGGCCCGGCGTGCGCAACCTGAACGTGGGCGACCGCGTGGTGATTCCGTCCACCATCGCCTGCGGCTATTGCTCGTACTGCCGCGCCGGCTATTACGCGCAGTGCGACGTGGCCAACCCCAACGGGCGCGATGCCGGCACCTCGTTTTATGGCGGCCCGCAGTCCACCGGCCCGTTCAACGGCTTGCAGGCCGAGCTGGCGCGCGTGCCGTTTGCCAACGTCAACCTGGTCAAGGTGCCGGACGGCGTCAGCGACGAGCAGGCGCTGATGCTGTCGGACATTTTCCCCACCGGATATTTCGGCGCCGACCTGGCCGACATCAAGCCCGGCCACACCGTGGCGGTGTTCGGCTGCGGGCCGGTGGGGCAGTTTGCCATCGCGTCGGCCAAGCTCATGCACGCCGGCCGGATCTTTGCCGTGGACACCGTGCCCGACCGGTTGGCCATGGCGCGCGCCCAGGGCGCCGAGGTCATCGATTTCAATGCGGAAGACCCCGTGGCGTGCATCAAGGGCTTGACGGGCGGCATTGGCGTGGACTGCGCCATCGATGCCGTGGGCGTGGATGCGGTGCATGCGCACGATGGCCCGGCGGGCAACGCCGATACCAACGCGTCAATGGAAGAAGAGGCGCGCAAGGGTGCGCCCCATGCCAAGCCGGACGGCGAGAACTGGCGGCCGGGCAACGCGCCGTCGCAAGCGTTGCAATGGGCGGTGCAGGCGCTGGCCAAGGCCGGCACGCTGTCGATCATCGGCGTATATCCGCCCAATGACCGCACGTTTCCGATCGGCGAGGCCATGAACAAGAACCTGACCTTGCGCATGGGCAACTGCAATCACCGCAAATACGTGCCGATGCTGATGGAGCTGGTGCGCACAGGCGCGGTGGACCCGGCGGCCATCCTGACGCGACAAGAGCCGTTGACGCAGGCGGTGGATGCGTTCAAGGCATTCGACACCCGCCAGCCCGGCTGGCTGAAGGTTCAGTTGGAGCCGGCGGCGTAATGGGTGCGGCTGGGTGCGGCTTTGGCGGCCGGACGGGCAGGTGGGGTCGGCCCCGTGCTTGCTGCTCGGGCAGGGCGCCGGCTTGAGCTGACGCGCAGGCCGGCGCCTTGGCCTTACTTTCGATTCGGCCGGGCCGGGTCGACCGGACGTCCGTAGACGTCTTTGCCTTCCTCGGCCTGTGAGCCGCCGGCCGGATAGCCCGAATTGGTATTCGGGTCGCGATTGACCTCGCCTTGCGGAGGCCCGTCGGCCACGGGTTGGCCGGTGGCGCCCTTTTCGGCGGGGTCCACGTGCGGCGAGGGCGGCGGGTTGGGGGCGGGCGCGGGTTTGGAATCGGTCATGGTTCCTCCTGGCAGGGTGCGGGTTGCGTGCCTTGCGGGATGCGCGGCGTCGGCACCGGTTCAGCAACTGCCATTCCTGAAGGAGACGGTATGTTCACTCACATCCAAATCGGCGCGCGCGATTGGCCGCGGCTGGTGGACTTCTATGACGCCGTGTTGGCGCCGCTGGGTTTGGCGCGGCGCAACGCCATCGACAACGCAGGGCCGGAAGGCGTGATCTGGGGCGTGGGCTCGGCGCGCTGGCCGACGTTTGTGATCGCGCCCCCGTTCAACGGCTTGCCCGCCACCTGGGGCAATGGCTGCCAGGTCAGTTTCGAGGCGCCGTCCGAAGACGTGGTGCGCCAGTGCTGGACCGCAGCGCTGGCGCACGGCGCGGTGGACGAAGGCGCGCCCGGCTTGCGCAGCCGGTACGCGCCCGACTTCTACGCCGCCTACTGCCGCGACCCCGAGGGCAACAAGCTGGCCTTCGTATGCGCCAGCCGACACGAAAAGTCGACCGCGGGCCCATCGGAACGTCCTTCGGCAAACCCTTCAGCAAGCCCTTCAGCGAGCCCTTCGGCAAGCCCTCCGGCAAGCCCGCCCCCGGCCCCGCAAAGCAGCGGCCCCGCAGCCCCGCCCGCTGGCACGGCGCCGGCGGCCCCGGCCACCCCCGCGCCCGATCCCGGCGAGGACTTGTCCGCGATCCCCTGATTGGAAGCCGCGCCCAGGCGGCGGCCAAGGGCGCGTTCAATCGGGCGCAGTTCGGCCAGCAATGCCACCACCAGAGCCACCGCGCCCACCGCGAACAGCATGCGGTGTTGGCCTCCGGTGGCGCTGAATACGGCCGAGTAGGCGTATCCCGCCACCGCCTGAAAGGTGGCGAAGCTGACGGTGGCGCGGCTCCATGCGCGGTTCTGCGCCACGGGGTCGTGCGGAATCAGGTCGTGAATGCGCGCCAGCGCCAGCGGCACGATGCCCGGGGGGAAGGTGCCCACCATGAACGCGGCGGCCGCCAGCAACGCGCCGCCGTGCGCCAGGGTCAACGCGGCCATGGCAACGGCCTGCATCGCCAACACCAGGCGCAAAGCGCTGCGCGGACCCAGCCTGTCGCCCAGCCAGCCGTACAGCGGCGGCCCCATCATCGCGCCCACCCCGTACAGAATCCAGTAATACGCACCGGCGTGCGGATCGCCGGTCAGGCCGCGTTGGACAAAGTCCACCAGAAACACCATCGGCGCCACCAGCGCTACGGCCATCAGACCGTATTGGCCGAACAACAACACAACTCCGGCGCGCGGGTCGGAAGCGTTCGCATGGGCTGACGCGGGTGCGGATGAGTCGCGGGGCGTGCCCCTGCCGGACGTGCCCGCGCCGCTCGTTCCAGCGCCGGTCGTTCCAGCGCCGGTCGTCCCAACGTCGGTCGTCCCAGCGCCCCTCGTCCCAACGCTGCTCGTCCCGGCGCCGGCGCTGACCGAGGCCAACGCCGACGGCGACGGTGCCGCCGGCGATACGGGCACGGTCACGCCATGAGCCGGCCACGCGCTCCATGTCAACAAGGTCAGCACCGCCGAGATCGCGGCCAGCCCCAGCCATGCGGCTTGCAGCCCGAAGCCCAGCAGCCACGGCACGACCGTGCCCGAGCCCGCGATGCCCACGCCGATACCCAGGAATATCGCGCCGCCCGCCAGCCCCCGGCGTTCGCGCGGCACGTGCGGCAGCACGGTGGCGGCGGCCAGCACCATGATGGCGCCGCCCGCGATGCCCGACATCAGGCGCCAGCCGAAGAACCAGCCCAGCGCTTGGCGGTAGGCACAAGCCAGAAACGCCAGCGTCACCAGCGCCATCATGGCGCGCAGTACCTGGGTGTTGGAAAAACGCCGCGCCAAAGGCTGACCGATCAGTGCGCCGACCAGGTAACCGGTCAGGTTCGCGGCGCTTAGAAACACCACGCTGGACGACGAAAACCAGTGCGCCTGGATCAGCGCGGGCACCAGGGGCGCATAGGCAAAACGGGCCAGCCCGATGCTGGCCAGACTGGCGGCAAACCCGGCCAGCACGTAGCGCCAGGGGGCGCCGGCGGAGCCTGGCAGGGCAGGGGTGGATGGGCGTGACATGGTGGGACCTCTACGTTTTCAGCACGACCCAATCGGGTCGATATGCCAAAAAGTATAGGAACGCCAGGTGCTGGAATCACGCAGCAATTTGCAATGGCGATGATGCAAAAACGCAGCGGTTTGTAGGCGGCGTGCGCAGGGTGCGGCATCGATCCCCCAGCCGCATTGCGCACCGCGCTATTCGAACTGCGCCACGACCGTATCGATGAACGCGCGCACGCGTGCCGTGTGGCGCAGGTCCTGGTGGGTGACCAGCCAGACGGCAAAGCCACCTTCCCGCTCGCGGTCGGACCATAGCCGTGTCAGGCCCCCGCGTTCGCCCATCGGCACCGGCAATTCACCGATGCCCACGCCGCTAGCGATCAGCGTGCGCAGCATCAGGCTGGAATTGGCCGTAGCCACGATGCGGCCCGCTTGCGCCGGTTCGCCCACGATGGTCGGCGGCCGTCCGCCTTCCAGGTAGGGCTGGTAATACACCAGATCGTGTCCCTTGAAGCCGCCATGCTCGGTGGGCGCGCCGTGTCGTTCCAGATAGCCTGTCGAGGCATACAGGCCCACCGGCCACAGCGCCAGTTGGCGCGCGATCAGGTCCGGGTTGTCGGGCTTCATGTTGCGGATGGCGATGTCGGCCTCGCGCCGCGCCAGGTTGGCCATCTGCGTGGCCACGCTCAGTCGCACCCGCACGTCGGGGTGGCGCGCGTGCAAGTCGGCGATGGCCGGAATAACGAATTCCATCGCCAGCGAATCGGTGGTGGCCACCTTCACTTCGCCTTCCAGCCGCCCGTCCGTGCCCTGGGCCTGGCGCACCAGGTCATTGGCGAACTGCTCCATGCGTTCGGCAGCGTGCAGCACCGCGCTGCCGGCCGTCGTCAGCGTGTAGCCGGTTGAGCTGCGCAGAAACAGGGTGGCGCCCAGGTTGTGTTCCAGCACGCCGATCCGCCGTCCTATCGTGGCTTGGTCCACGCCCGCCACACGCGCCGCGCGGCGCAGCGTTCCTTCGCGTTGCAGCGCAAGAAATATTCTTGCATCGTCCCAATTCATGGTGTCGTCCCGGCGCTCAGGCCGGGGGCAGGTGGCACACGGCTTCCAGGTTGTGGCCGTCGGGCGCCCGCACGAAGGCGGCGTAGTAATTGGGGTGGTAGTGGGGGCGCAGGCCCGGGGCGCCATTGTCGGTGGCGCCTGCCGCCATGGCGGCCTGGTAGAACGCGTCCACCTCGGCGCGGTTGGCGGCGGTGATGGCGATGTGCAGCGGCGGCGACACCGCCTGGGTGCCGTACAGCCACATTGAGGGCTTGCCCGCGCGGCCCAGGCCCACGCTGTCGGGCCCTTGCATGGCAAGGCCAACCCCCAGGGGAGCCAGCGCTTGCAGGAAGAATGCGCGACTGCGTTCCATGTCGCTGACGCCGAATCCGATGTGATCGAACATGCTGGCCTTAATCAATTGAATGCGGCGGCCGATGGCCGCCGGGTATGGCGTTTGCTTCGCACGGCTCTTGTCGGCCACACAGAGGCGAAACCCATGCTACAGGACGAACTACTTGCAAAGATGATCGTAAAGACTGCACCGTGTCGTCGTTTTGACGACTGGGCCGAGGTGCTGACGGAATTCGCCAGCTGTCTGGTGCAGATCAGCCCGCGCCTGAGCCCGGAGGAGTGCGACAGGCTGATCAATATTGGCGCCTCGTTCTATCGCACCCTAGCCCGTGCGGAGGACTACCGGCGCACTTCGATCCATGGCGACTAGCTGATGCGCGCGGTCGCGCGCCGGGGTCGGGCGGCTGCGCATCTGCATGCGCCACCCGGCTTCCCAGGCGCGCACCTTTTCACGCCACAGGGAGATCGACTCGCCCGTGTGGCCGGGCATTTCAACAGCGCGATAGTACGGGCAGTCCCATAAGGTCAAGCCCTGCCGGGCGGCGTTCGCGCCGAGCTTCTGGATGTCATCGCGATGCATTGCTGAACCCTCCAAAAGTATGAAGAACGGACCGCCAGTATCGTGCGGTTCGGGGGGGCTTTGCAATAGTGTTGCGGTACCAGATGAGGGGAGTTGGATTGTTCCCGGGGCAAGGCGCATTGTTGCCCCGCGGGCAACATCGTGGTCCCTGGTGCAGGCCTACTGCCTTGGTGTGGGCAGGCCTACGATTTGGGCGTCGTTCAAGCATCCCGCGCCCCCCGCGACACCGCGCGGCGCGCTTACCCAAATCCAACCTCCCGGGAGCCACCATGAGTCAACGCCTTAACGCTTTTGCGCAATCGCCCGCGCTGTTCAAGAAGTTTGTCGAATTCGGCATGTTGTTGAAGTCGGGGTCGATCGAGCCGTCCATCCTGGGCCTGATCGAGATCCGCGCGTCCCAGATCAACGGCTGCGGCTTCTGCCTGGACATGCACGTGAAAGAGGCCAAGATCCGTGGCGAAGGCGAATTGCGCCTGCACCATGTTGCGATCTGGCGCGAGTCCACGGAATTTTCACCGCGCGAACGGGCCTGCCTGGCATGGACCGAAGCACTGACGACGTTGGGCGCGCATGGCGTGCCGGACGACATCTACGAGCGCGTACGCGGCGAATTGTCCGAAAAAGAAATCAGCGACCTCAGCTTCGCCATCATGGCCATCAACGGGTGGAACCGGCTGAACGTGGGCTTTCGCACCGTGCCGGGCTCGGCCGACAAGGCCTATGGCCTGGACAAAGCCAACTTCAGCTAAGGAAAGCGCCATGAAAATCCTGGTCATCGGCGGAACCGGCCTGATCGGCTCAAAGCTTGTGAAGCGGCTTGTCGAACGCGGCCACGAGGCCATCGCCGCCTCGCCCGCCACCGGCGTGAACACCGTCACGGGCGTGGGCCTGGATAGCGCGCTGGTGGGCGTGGACACCGTGGTCGACGTGGCCAATTCGCCCTCGTTTGAAGACGACGCCGTGCTGGAATTCTTCCGGGCGTCGGGGCGCAACCTGCTGGCCGCCGAAGCGCGCGCCGGGGTGCGGCACCACGTGGCACTGTCGGTGGTGGGCACGCATCGCCTGGCCGAAAGCGGCTATTTTCGCGGCAAGATCGCGCAGGAAGCGCTGATCGAGGCGGGCGGTATTCCCTACACCATCGTCCACAGCACGCAGTTCTTTGAATTCCTGGGCGGCATCGTGCAGGCGGGCGCGCAGGGCAACGACGTGCGGCTCTCGCCCGCCTTTGTGCAGCCGATTGCGTCCGACGACGTGGCCCTGGCCATGGCGGACGCCACGCTGGCCCCGCCGGTGAACGGCATCGTGGAAATCGCCGGGCCTGAGCAGGTGCGGCTGTCCACACTGGTGCAACGATACCTGGACAAGACCGGCGATACCCGCACGGTGCGCGCCGACCCCGGTGCGCGCTATTTCGGCGCGCTGCTCAATGACGACACCCTGGTGCCGGCGTCCTCGGCGCGCTTGGGTTCGATAGACTTCGACACCTGGTTCAGCCAGTCGGGCGTCAGGAAATAGCGGGGCGGCGCCGGGGGCGGCAGCAAGCCGGAGCCCCGGATGTGCTCGGTCATGTAGTCGATGAACACGCGCATGCGGGCGGGCAGATGCTGGCGGCTTAAAAAGCACAGGTAATGCCCGCGGTCATCGGGCGCGTGCTGCGGCAGGCAGGCCACAAGCGTGCCGGCACGCAGATGGTCGCAAACCTGGTAGGCGGCCATCTGCGCAATGCCGTGGCCGTCCAGCACCGCCTGCAACACCAGGTCGGCGTCGTTGAAGGTCAGCATCGCGGGCGGCGTCACCTTCTGCAAGCGGTCGCCCAGCTTGAATTCCCATTCAAAGATCCGGCCCGACGCCAGTCGGAAGTTCACGCCACGGTGGTCCAGGATGTCGTCCACGCTGGCGGGCAGGCCGTGCGCGGCGGCGTAGCCGGGCGAGGCGCACAGCAGCATCTGCATGGGGATGATTTTTTTTGCGATGACCTGGCTGTCTTCCATGCGGCCATTGCGAAACGACACGTCAACGCCGTCCGCCGCGAAGTCGGTCGGCCCATCGTCCAGCAGCAGGTCCACCGCAATGCCGGGGTTGGCCCGGCAGAACCCGTGCAGCAGGGGCGCGACGACCTTGCGGCCAAAGCCCACGGTGGAACACACGCGCAGGTGGCCCGACGGCGGGCCTTCGCGCAGTTCGCGCATGTCATCCAGCGCTTGCACGATACGCGCCACGCCGGGATGGCACTGGTCGTAAAACTGCCGCCCCTCGGCGGTCAGTGACGTGCTGCGCGTGGTGCGCACGAACAGCCGGGTGCCCAGCTGGTCTTCCAGTTTCTGCACGCTGCGGCTGACGGCCGACCGCCCGATGCCCAGCCGGTCGCCCGCCTTGGCGAAGTTGCCTTCGACGGCCACCGCAATGAATGCCACCACGCCGGCATAGCTGGTGGCAAAGCTGTCGGCCAGGGAATCCGGCCCAAGGGGAGAGGGGGTGATCGATGGGGCAAACAAGGGTGTCGACATGGTGGCGGCGCGGCAAGGGTGGGTCTTATGGCTAAGACGGCGCACGCGGCCATTCTGTGACATTGGATGGGAAAAACTCGGGTTTTCCCTAGGATGGGGCGCCACCCAAAGAGGCATCAAAAAGCGCGTCAAAAGGCGCATCAAAAAGCGCCTCAAGCGCGGGCGCGGATTGCGCCCGGCAGGGGCGGACGGCGCCCGCTGCCCGGCGCGTCCGGCTCAGGGGGGGCGGCTTAGTGAACGGGGATCAAGGCGGGGGCGCCCTTTTTCTTGATCAGCACCACCACGAACTTCGCCGGTTCGGTCTGGCTGGCGTTGCGCCCCACCGTGTGCACATCGTCCGGCCCTTCGAAGAAGGTCTGGCCCGGCGTCAAGGTGACTTCCTTGCCGCCCTTGACCTGCATGATGATGCTGCCTTGCAGGACATAGACGAAGCTGTACGCGTCGTGGCGGTGGATCGGGTCGGCCGCGCCGGGCGGGTAATCGACCGTGATCATCAAGGCGTCTTTGCCGGGAATGTCCGGCAGCGGCTTCGTCATCAGTTCGGTAACGATGGGTTCGGCGGGCGCGGCCTGGGCCGGGGCGTTGCCCAGCAGGGCGCCGGTTGCGACCAGGGCCAGGGGCAGGGCAAGCTTGAACAGTTTCGACATGGGCGTTCCTTGGCGGATGTGACAAGGCCCCATCGTAGAAGTGCCGACCGGCGTGGCGGTAGAGCCGCGCAAGGGATCACCATGTTGCCCGCTGCGCACCATCGCCGCGGCAAAGCCCCATCGCCGCGTACCGCCTTATGCCAACGCTGCTGCGATCCGCGCGAGCTTGTCGGGGTTGCGCTGCACCAGCACGCGCGTCAACCGTTGTCCGTCCGTCTCGTACGACTGCACCGATTCCAGTTGCCCGTCGATGTATCGAAGCAAGGTCCATTGCCCGTTGATCTCTACGACCTCGGCGCGCAGGCCGTCGCCAAAGCGGCGCTTGCCCGCGTAAAACAATTGCGCCAGCCGTTTGCCGCCCACCAGCCGCGCAAACGCGGTGGCCTTGCCACCGCCGTCGCCGATCAGTTCGGCGTCGTCGCTTAATAGCGCATGCAAGCCGTGGAAATCGCTGCGCTGCATGGCGTCGGCAAAGGCCAGCAACAAGCGGTGCAGGGCCGCGCGCGAGACGGTTTCACGCGGCGCGCCCTGGCGCAGTTGCAGCCGGGCGCGCCGTACCAGCTGGCGGCAGGCTGCCTGTGTCTTGCCCAGCGTGTCGGCGATGTCTTCGTAATCGGCATCGAACACGTCGTGCATCAGGAAGGCCGCGCGCGCGTCGGGCGACAGACGTTCCAACATGAACAGAAACGCCACGGACACATCGTCCGCGAATTCGTGGATCTGCTCAGGCGTGGACGGCGCGGCCATCAGCATGGGTTCGGGCAGCCATACGCCCGTGTACTGGGCGCGTTCAAGCTTGGCCGCGCGCAGGCGGTCGATGGACAAACGCGTGGTGGCCGTGACAAGCCAGGCCTCGGCGTTTTCCACCAAGGCGTGGTCGGCGCCGTGCCAGCGCAGCCATGCTTCCTGCACCACGTCCTCGGCCTCAGCCACCGCGCCCAGCATGCGATACGCCAGCGCGAACAGGCGCGGGCGGTGACGCTCGAAAAGTAGCAATGAATCGGTCATGTCGGACGCAAGCGCCAGGTAGAAGTCGGGGCGTGCAGCCGCGTATTTTGCCGCACTTTGCCGGGGCAATGGGTCAGCCGGGCAATGGGTCAGCGCGCAACGGTGTGCAAGCCGGACCACCCGCCAGCGATTGGTGCGCCGTTCGCAACATGGCGCTTCACCGCGCGTGGCTACCGCGCATCCGGGGCCGCGCCTAGGATGGCTACGCTGTCCAGCCACTTAGGAGATTCGTTATGTTTCGCACCGATACCCCCCTGTCCACCTCGCCTTCGCATGCCGGCGTCCAGACCCCCGTGGACCTGGTCCCGTCCCGTTACGCGGTACGCATCGGCGACATCGACGCGATGGTCGTCAGTGACGGCGTACTGCCCCTGCCCACGTCCACGATGGCCACCAACGCCGACCCCGCCGACCTGGCGGACTGGCTGGACCACATGTTCATGCCGCCCGATGCGTTCGACTGGCCGCTGAACGTGATGGTGGCCCGCAGCGGCGAGCAAACCATCTTGATCGACGCGGGCCTGGGCGGGCAGTTTCCCGGCTTCCCGCGTGCCGGGCTGTTTCCGCAGCGGCTCGCTTGCGCGGGCATTGCGCTGGAATCCGTGACGGACGTGATCATCACCCACATGCACATGGACCATGTTGGCGGCCTGCTGGTGGACGATGTGAAAAAGCGTCTGCGCCCGGACGTGCGCATCCACGTGGCGGCTGCCGAGGTCGCGTTCTGGACGTCGCCCGACTTTTCGCAGACGGTGATGCCCAAGCCGGTGCCCGACGTGCTGCGCACCACGGCCACCGCGTTCTATAACGAATACCGCGACCGGCTGCGCCTGTTCGACGACAAGCACCAGGTGGCGCCGGGCGTGACGGTGCGCGTCACCGGTGGCCATACGCCAGGCCACAGCGTGGTCGATCTGGTCTCGGGCGGCGAACGCCTGACCTTTGCGGGCGACGCGATGTTTCCCGTGGGCTTTGACCACCCGGACTGGCACAACGGCTTTGAGCACGACCCCGACGTATCCGCCCAAGTTCGCATCGGGCTGTTCCGCGAGCTTGCGGAAAACCGTGGGCTGCTGGTGGCCGCCCACTTGCCGTTTCCGTCGGTGGGCCGGATTGCGGTGGCGGGCGACGCGTTTCGCTGGGTCCCGGTGATTTGGGATTTCTGATCGCCGCGCGTCGCCCGGTCTGCCTTAACGCATCAGTAGTTGATCGACGCCGACAACATATACGTGCGACCCGCCGCGTTCGTCACGAAAGAGCCCGAGGCCAGCCAGTACTTCTTGTCGGCCACGTTTTCGACGTTGGCGCGGAACACGACGTCCTTGCCGGCGATCTGCGTCGCGTAGCGCGCGCCCAGGTCAAAGCGCGTGTAGCCGGGCAGGCGCAGCGTGTTGGCGTTGTTCAAGTAGACCGACGACGTGCGGATGGCGCGGCCGTTCAGGCTCAGGCCCTGCACCCATGGCGTGTCCCAGTCCAGCCCCAGGTTGTAGGTGCTGGCGGGCACGCCGGCCGGGCGGTTGCCCTGGCTGACGCCGCCGGGCGTCTTGGTCAGTTCGCTGTCGATGAAGGCGGCGCTGGCCATTAGGCGCAGTCCTCGCACCAGTTCGCCGTAGCCGGTCAGTTCCAGGCCACGGTTGCGCTGTTCGCCGAAGTAGCCGTAGACGTTGCTGTCGTCAGCCTGGCCGGACGGGCGCGCAATCTGAAAGAGCGACAGGGTGGTGATGATGTTGCCGTCCCAGTCCACCTTTACGCCGGTTTCATACTGCTTGGACTTGTAGGGCGCCAGCACGGCGCCACGGTTTTCGTAGGTGTCGCCCACGATCGTGCCGCGCGTCAGGCCTTCGGTGAAGTTGGCGTAGACCGACACGTTCTGCAGCGGCTTGACAACGATGCCGCCGATGGGCGAGTTGGCGCTGGCCCGGTAGCCGCTGGTGCGCGCGCCGGCGGTGTTGTAGCTGTCTACGTCCACGATCTGGTGGCGGATGCCGGCCGTCAACAGGATGCGGTCCTGCGCAAAGGACAGCGTGTCGGCCAGCGCAAAGCTGGTCAGCGTGGTGTCGGACGCTTTTTGCGGCGTCAGGCGTACGGCTGGGCCGTCGGGAATGGGCGTGGGGTCGTAGATGTTGGACGCCACGATGGCCGACCCGGTGGAATAGGCGTTGCCCAATTCCTGCTTCATGTAGGTCGCGCCCAGCGTCACGCGGTGATTGACCGGGCCCGTGGCAAAGCGCGCGGTCAGGCCGGCGTCGCCGCTGCGCGTTTTCGAGTACGAGTCGTAGTACGTCGTCATGACGTTGAAATTGCCGTCCTGGTCCACCGACTGGCGCGCGCCGGCCATGTTGACGGTGACGGGGAAAATCTGCCGCACCTTGCCGTCGCGATAGCCCGCCGCGATGTGGCCGGTCAGGTTGTCGGTGAAGTCATATTCCAGGCGCGACATGATCGTGCTGTCGCGCTGCGACAGACGCGTGCCGGGGTAGAAGTTGATGTCGCCGTCGGGCGGCGAGGGCAGCTCGGTCACGTTGGCCTGCCAGCCGATCTGCGAGCGGAAATTCTCGATCACGTCTTCCTGGTGGATGGCGTCGGCTGACCAGCGCAGCCGCGCGCCGCGATAGTCGATGCCCAGCGCGCCCATGTCCAGGCCTTGCTTGCCGTCGCGCAACGTGGATTCACCCCCGCGCTTGACGCCGTTAAAGCGCAGGCCCCAGGCGTTGTCTTCGCCAAAGCGGCGGGCCAGGTCCAGTTGGCCGGTGAAGTTGGCCTTGCTGGCGTAGCCCAGCGTGGCGCGCGCCAGCGGTTCGTCTTCGGCGCGCTTGGTCACCACGTTGATCGCGCCACCGATGCTGCCGTTGGGCGGAATGCCGCGCATGAAGGCGCCGGGGCCCTTGAGGACTTCCACGCGCTCCAGGATCTGCACCGGCACGCGGCTGGACGACACCAGGCCATACAGGCCGTTCACGCTGACGTCGCCGCTGCCCACGGCAAAACCGCGGATCTGGAAGTCTTCGCCAAAGCCGCCGCTTGAGGTCAACGTGCGCACCGACGCGTCGTTGACCACCACGTCGGCCAGCGTGCGGGCCTGTTGGTCGTACAGCAGTTCGGACGTGTAGTTCACGGTGCTGAACGGCGTGTCCATCACGTCTTCCGAACCCAGCACGCCCAGGCTGCCGCCGGTGGCAAGCTGCCCGCCGGTAAAGGGCGGGGCCAGCTCGCCCAGAATGCCGGCGGTGACGGTCACCGCTTCAAGCTGCACGGTGCCGCCGGCCGTGGCCGGGCGCGACAGCGTGACGTTGTTGCCGTTGCGCGTGTACTCGATGCCGGTGCCCTGCAACAGCTGGCGCAGCGCGTCTTCGGGCGCCAGCTTGCCCGACAGGGCGCGCGCCTGCTGGCCGGCAAGAATGTCCTGCGAATAGAAGATCTGCAAGGAAGTCTGCGAGCCCAGCTGCAACAGCGCGTCGCCCAGCGGCTGCGCGGCAATGTAGACGCTGACGGGGGCTTCCTGCGCGTGCGCGGCGGGTGCCATGCCAAAGGCAAGCGATAGCGAGAATGCAAGCGCGCTGAGAACCACGCGCGAGGGCACGCGCGAGGGCACACGCAAAGCGGGTCGGGCAGATACGGGTTTCAAGATCGGTAGCTCGGGTGGAAGGCGCGCCCGCACGGCGCGCCGGTTTCAACGGAATCGGGCAGGGATGCCCTGGGGCGGTCGGCCCCTTCCTATCTAGACGCACGAGCCCCACGAAAACCGGAATAAGAATCGATATTATTGTGTAACAGGTGCGTTACAAAAGGACCGGCGTGCTACGGGACCAGCGGACCGGCTGACCCGTGGATCAGCGCCTCCCTCTCAACGCGCCACGATGCGTATCGCGCCATCCTGTTGGCGGTCCAGCGTGACGGGGGCAATGGCCGGCAGCGCATCGATCATCGCCAGCGGGTCGTCCACGCTGAAGATGCCGGACACGCGGTGTTGCGCCAGCGCCGGGGCGTCCAGGCTGGCGGGCCGGGGCAGGTAGCGGTTCATCTCGCTGATGACGGTGGCCAGCGGCACGTTATTGAATATGATCTTGCCGCGCTGCCACGCCGTCAGGTCCTGCACATTGACGGCGGCGACCTCGCTTAACGTGCTGCCCGGGTAGGCAACGGCTTGCTGGCCGGCGCTCAGCCGGCGTTCGTGCCGGCGCAACCAGGACCCCGTCTGCAAACGCACGGACCCGGATTCCACGCTGACCTGCAAACGGTCGCTGTCGCGCCGCACATTGAACCGGGTGCCCGTCACGGTGACTTGCCCCAGCCCGCCGACCACCACGAACGGGCGCGACGTATCGTGCCGCACATCGAAAAATGCCTCGCCCTGTTCCAGTTCCACGCGCCGCTCCCCCGCGCCAAAACGGGCCGCCACGCGAGTGTCGCCGTTCAGGCTCAGCACCGAGCCGTCCGGCAAGGTGACCTCGCGCCGCTCATTCTTGCGCGTGGCGTAATTGACCAGCGTGTCGTTGCCGTCAAAGACGAACGGCGCCGCCACCAAGCCGGCCACCAGCGGCACCGCACAGACCGCCGCCACGCGCAGGCCAAAGCGCCGCCGCGACATCGCGGGCGGGCGGGGCGCCGTCAGCGAGGCGTCCATCAAGCCGCGCAGGCGCGCGTGCGGCAGCGACAGCACGGCGTCCCATTGGGCGCTCAGGCGGCGGTAATCGCGGTCGTTGTCGGGGCTGGCATCGCGCCAGGCGGTGAAGGCCTGCCGGTCCGCGGCGGTGACTTCGCCGGACTGCATGCGCGCAAACCAGTGGGCGGCGTCGGCGGGATGGTCCAGCGCGTCGCTGCCATCGCTGCCGCCATCGCTGCCGCCGTCGTCATTGCGCGGCGGCATGCGCGGTTGCCTGGGGTCGCCGCCACCGTGGCCGGGTGCGGGGTAGCCGGTTTCAGAGTGGGGCATGGTGTTGCAGCCGTTCGTTGATGTGACGCACCGAGCGCGTCATGTATTTTTCCACCATGCTGCGCGACAGGCCCATTTCTTGCGCGATCTCGGTATGCGTCCAGCCTTCCAGCCGGCATCGCAGATAGACGTGCCGGCACTTAGGGGGCAGGTCTTCCAGTGCGCGGGTAAGTTCGTCGGCCAGTTGCTGAAACCGCACGCCGTCATCGGCGGGCGGCGTGGCGGGGTGGTCGCTGCGCGCCATGTCGTCCAGCGACGTGATCTCCAGCGTGCTCACATGCCGATGCTTGCTGACCAGCCGGTTCGAGGTGCCGCGCGACAGGTAGGCGCGGGGATCATAAATTGCCGCGACGTCGCCTTCAAGCATGCCCACCACGGTGTCGTGCATGGCGTCCTCGCCATCCTCGTGCCCCCGCCCGCGCCATTTGCCGATCATCTCCGCGTAATGGGCGAGCCAGTCTTTCCTGGCCTTGGGAGGGTGGGACATGAGAGAGAAACGCTTGGGCAAATGAAAAGTTATTGATTCTAATATGCATTTGCGTCTTTCGGTGAGCTGGCGTGATGGACGGCGCACCGGCGCCGCGCGACCCGCTAACCGCAACTCATCTTGCGCAGCGCGTCTACGTTACGGATCTCCAGTTGCCGTTTGCGCACCTGCACCAATGCCGCCTCCTGTAGCCGCGAAAACACCCGGCAGACGGTCTCGACCTTCATGCCCAGATGGTTGGCGATGTCCTCGCGCGTCATCTTCAGCGTGAAGGCCATGGGCGAATAACCGCTGGCGGACATTTGTTCGGAAATGCCGATCAGGAAGCCCGCCACCCGTTCTTCCGCCGACATGCAACCCAGGGTCAGCAGCAGCCGGCAGTACTGGTTGGTGTCGTGGGCGATCAAACGGTTGAAATGCTGGGCCGCGCCAAAGTCGTCGCGGCAGTTGCGCATCAGATCGGCGAACGGCAGGACGCAAACCAGCGAATCTTCCAGGGCGATGGCGTCGCAGGTATGGTGACCCGTTTCGATGCCATCCAACCCCAGCATGGCGCCGGCAACCGGGAACGCGGTGATCTGCTCCAGCCCCGAGGAGTTGGTGACCCGCATCTTGACCGATCCCGAACGCAGCAGGAAGAAATTCTGCAACGCGTCTCCGGTCCGGTAGACGGATTCGCCGCGATGAATCAACTTGCGGCTACGGTTCACGGGGAACATGGAAGACGGTTCGGCTTGCCCCACCGGACGGCAGAAGCGTTCGGCCGAGCACGTCTGGCAAGCGGAAGGCATGGCGGGCTGCCATGCGATGTTGCTGGGACTGACAAGGGCAGCGTCCATGGCGGCATCTCGCTAGGTTGGAACGACGGGACTTTCCTCGTCCGAGGATCAGAGCGCTGCTCACACCCGCAGGCTCGACCGTAGTATGGAAGTCTTGCCGGCCTCCGGCTATCAGCGCGGCTCATCAGTTGACGCCGAAGAAGCCTGACGCGCGTAGGAATATTCCTACACGGTGCACTTAGTCATCCGGCGGGTCGTGATCGTCGATCAGGCGATGCCGGATGGCATAACGCACCAGGTCGGTCTGGTTGCGCAGGCTCATCTTGACCAGGATCCGGCTCTTGTAGGTGCTGACGGTCTTGACGCTAAGGAACAAGCGCCGCGCGATGTCTGAGTTGTCCAGGCCGGAAGCCAGGTAACGGAACACGGAGAGTTCGCGATCGGACAACAACGAATGCGGCAGGTCACCGGTCTGGCCGTGCCGCTCGAATGCGATGCTCTCGGCCAGCAAGGGACTCAGGTAGCGCCCCCCCGCTGCCACTTTTCGCACCGCCTGCACCAGTTCTTCGGCGGCGCTGTCCTTGGTCAGGTATCCCGCCGCCCCCGCCTTGATCGCCTGCACGGCGTACTGCTGTTCACCATGCATGGTCAGCACAAGGATGGGCAGCGTCGGATGCGCATTTTTGATTTGCCGGATCAGTTCCACGCCGTCGCGGCCCGGCATCGACATGTCCAGCACCAGCAGATCCCCCTGATGTTGCCGCAGCAACTGCATCGCTTCGACGCCGTTTGCCGCTTCGCCTTGAACCAGGATGTCGCCCGCCTGCTCCAGCAGGCGTCGAAGGCCTTCCCGCAGCAAGGTGTGATCGTCTGCCAGCATGACGGTAATCACGATTCCTCCCATGGGGACTCGGGATGCTGCGCCGGCACGTCGGCGTGCAGCCGGAATCCGCCTTTTTTCCGGGTGTTGATGGTGACTTCTCCGTTAAGCAGCCGCACGCGCTCGCGTATGCCTTGCAGCCCCAGCGACAGGGGCAGCTTCTTGGTCAGGCTTTCCGGCGTCGCGCCCACGCCGTTGTCTTGCACCGTCAGCTTGCAGTGCGTTTGGTCGCACGTAAGCTGGACGCGCACCTGCGTGGCCTGGGCATGTTTGGCGATATTGGTCAGCGCTTCCTGAACCACCCGAAACAGCGTCGTGGCGACACGCTTGGAGGGTTCGGCCGGCCCCATGCGTATGTCGGCATGGGTGTCGATGCCATAGCGCGACACAAAATTGGCGACCAACCATTCCACCGCGGCGGCCAGGCCCAGGTCATCCAGCATGACGGGCCGCAGGTCCGAGGCAATGCGCCGCAGCGAAGCAAAGGTCGCCTTGATCACCCGACGCATGGCGCGCACCCGCTCGCGGGCGCCTATGTCCTCCGGCGCCAGCCCGGCTTCCAGTTGGGCCAGTTCCATGGTCAGCGCCGTGAGGCTCTGGCCCAGGTCGTCGTGCAGCTCGCGTGCGATGTGTTTTTTTTCCTGTTCGCGCACATGCAGCAAGGCGTTGGACAGCCGCGTCAACTCGTCGCGCGAGGCGCGCAGGGCCTGGTCGATGCGTTGGCGTTCTGTGATGTCGCGCAGGAAGATGGACAGGAATACGCCGGCGTCGGTCCGGGTTTGCGAGATGGACGCTTCCATCGGGAATTCTTCGCCGTTGGAACGCAGACCCCATAGCGGCGCGCCCAGGCCCATCTGCCGGTCCGACACGCCCGTATCCTTGAATCGGCTGACGTGCTTGGCGTGAATCGCGCGAAAACGCACGGGTATCAGGATGTCCAGGCTGGCGCCGATGGCCTGTCGGGCCTGGCATAGAAACACGCGTTCGGCCGCCGGGTTGAACATCACGATGCGTTGATGCTCGTCGATCGTGATGATCGGCTCGGTAGCGGACTGGATGATGTCCAGCAGCGGCGGGGCGATAGGCGATGGCGTCATTGCAAAATGTGCGAAGCCCCGACTTGGCCTTGAACGGCGACAAATCATTGCAGCACACATTACTGCGCGAATCCATAGACATCACGACACCGCGCCATGCGCGCTGCGCAGTGCGAAATGCGCACTAGTACGTATGAACGATGACGCCGCCCGGCCGAAGCGTCAGGGGCAGGCGTCAGGCGTCGATCGAGGGCAGCAGCGGGTCGTTCCAGCCGCCCGGGCCCGGGGCAGCCAGCGTCTGCTCGCGAAAGCGGCAAAGGGACGCATCGCATTCCTCGGCCAGCACCTCGGACTCCTTCAACAGCAGCACAGAGCGAGGCTTGGCTCCCGCGGCGCGGACCATATCGTCCACCGCGCGGAACCCGCCATATCCGGACATGACGCAGATCACCGAGTACGCCCGGATTAACCGGCCGTGCGCTGTCAGGAACGAGCGCATGGGCGCCGCCAGCGCCCGCATCCACACGGGCGCGATCAGCACCACGTGTTCAAACTGGTCCGGCGCGGGGCCGTCGTAACGAAACGGCGGGCTGCGCTTGAGCAGAACGTCCAGCACGCAGCGCAGATCGCCCTGCAATCCGACGCGCGGCGAGACATCGCGGATTTCGTAAGCGGGCCAGCCGCTGACCGATGCCAGGCGCTGGGCCACCATGCGTCCGGTGCCGGTGCGTGAATAAAAGAAAATGCCGATGCGTCCCATGGTCAGGCCCCTTGCCGCCGGAGCGGCATCATGTTTCCTGAGCCAGCAGCGCGCGCAGGATGTCGCGCCGGCTGACCACGCCCACCAACTTTCCTTCGCGCGTGACGGGCACGCGCTTGATCCCATGCGTGAGCAGCACGTCCGCAATCTCGGCCACGCCGGCCGTTTCCCGCACCGTGATGGCAGGGCTGCTCATCACGTTGGCGGCGGTTTGCTCGCTGAGTTGCAGGCTGTGCAGGAAATCCAGATTCAGCGACTCGCCTTCCGCCAGCGCCGCCAGCCAATGATCCAGCTTTTTCTGATGCCCGCTGTCTTTGCGACGGACCAAGTCGCCCTCACTGACGATTCCCATCAAGGCGCCGTCGTCGCCCAGCACCATCACGGCGCTGATCTCGCGGTCCAGCAGGGCATGCATGATCTGCGATACAGGGGTTCTGGCGGTCACGCAAAAGGGGGCGGGGGTCATGAGATCGCGCGCAAGCATGGTGTTCTCCGGAATGGCGGGGCCGTATCCTGTCCTGTGGAATCGTGGATTCCATAGTGGCCTTCTGCCAGGCCGCAATGTTGATCTGGGTCAAGCAGGGTCGAGCGAAAAGGGCGGGGCGGCCGAGTTGATGAGCGGCCTTGCCGGGGCATCGATAAGCCGTCGGCCTAGTTCACCAGCGTGACCGGGATGTGGACCGCGTGCAGTACCTTCAAGGCGACAGACCCCAGCAGCAGGCTGCCCGCCGCTCCCAGCCCGCGCGAGCCCATGACGATGTGATCGCACTGGTGCTCGGTGGCATACGCCTTGACCGATTCGGCAATGGGTCCAACCCGCATGCTTGCTTCATATTGGACGCCCGCTTTGTCCAGCGCCGCTTTCGCATCGGCCAATGCCGCCTTGGCCTCGTCGTTGTAGTAGTCCTGGATCATTTCCTGCGATACGAACGCAAGCACCGACCCCGACACGATGGGTAATTGGACATTGAGCAGATGCACGGTGCAGGGGCCATATTCGCGGATGTGCTCAACCATGTAGTGAACCGCGCGCAGCGCGTTGGCGGACCCGTCCACGGGGATCAAAACGTTTTTCACGATGCCTCCAGATCTTGGTCGCCCACGGCCCGATGGTCGTCGGTGCGCATGTCATCTTTGCACCGTGGCGCGTGCATCCATTGACCGGGATCAACTTTCTGTTAACCAGACTCGGAGGAAGCGGGCGCGCAATTTGTCCCCGATTCGGCATTGCGCAAAGGCGCCTGGTGCAGCGCCACGATCTCGGCATTGCCTTGCACCACGGCGGGGTAGCGCACGCGCACCAGCGGGTCGTGGCCGGGCACGATGTGGTCGGGGGAATCCGCAAACTTCAGCAGCGTGTCATAGCCGGCCAGCATGTCGGCCACGTTCAACACGATGGGAAAGGGCGCGTCCAGGCCCATGTTGTCGTAGTAGTGGCTGGCGTCGGAGGCCAGCACCACCCAGCCGCGCGCGGTATGCACGCGCACCGCCTGCAAGCCTTGCGTGTGGCCACCGATGTGCAGCAGTTGCAGGCCGGGCGCGATTTCGTCGTGGCCGTGGTAGAAGGCCACCCGCTTGTCATATACCCCACGCACCACATCAACCACGTCCTCAACGGCATAGGCGTGGCGCAGCATGTCAAAGCGCATGTTGCAGCCGCAGGCGTAATGCAGTTCGCTTTCTTGCAGGTGCAGGCGGGCGCGTGGCAGCTTGCGGATGTTGCCGGCGTGGTCGTAGTGCAGGTGCGTGACGATCACATCCTGGATATCGGCGGGCGCGATGCCCAGGGTATGTAGCGCATCGATCGGGCAACGCAAAAACTCCCGGCCCCGCGCCTGTGCGGCGGCCTCGTCAAAGCCCGTGTCCACCAGCCACACCCGCTTGTCATGGCGGATGACCCAGACGAAATAATCCATCGGCATGGGACCGTCGTGCGGGTCGGGCGGGGTAATGAAGTTCTGGCTGCGACGGCGCGCCACGGTGGCGTAGCGCAAGGCATAGACTTCGTGGTTCGGCAGCGTCATGCAATTCCCCTGGTGGCGCGCAGGTGGTCCAGTTCAGGCTTCAAGTACTGCATCAGCCGTTGCGGGTTTTCAACCATTGGGAAATGGCCCAGCTCGGGCATCTCGGTGAAGCGCGCGCCGGGAATGCGCGCCGCCACGCGGCGGCTGTCGTCCGGGCTGGCGGAATAGTCGTAGGCGCCCGTCAACAGGGACACGCCGAAGCGGCGCGTGTCCAACCCCGCCAGGTGTTCGGCGGCATCGAAGTCTTCGCTATAGAACCAAAGGTCGTTGGCATACACGTTGAAGCCGCCTTGCGAGTAGATCCACGCGGCGTCCCGGCGCGCGCCCAGCGTGGCGGCCGGGCCCATCAGGCCGCGCACATAGGCCGGGTTGTGGGCCGCCTGGTTGACTTGGGGATGGCACAGCAGCGGCGTGCGCCGGCCGCTGGCCTGGTACGGCGCCTCCAGCGCCACCACGCCGGCCACATCGTCCGGGCTGCGGGCGGCGACGACCAGCGCCATCGCCGCGCCCATCGAACAGCCCAGCAGGACGGCGGGGGCGCCCACCACCTGGCGGATCACCGCCACACAGGCGCGCAGATACGCGTCCCGGGTCAAACCCGCTTCGGTCCAGGCCTGGCCGGGCAAGGGCATGCTGCGGCCGTGGCCGGGCATGTCAAAAGCGATCATGCGCCATTGGCGGCGAAGCTCGGCGTCGGCCATCAGCGCGTGATATTGGCGCGAATCGGCGCCGGCGGTGTGCAGCATCAACAGCGGCGGGCCGTCCGCCAGGCCGCTGGTTTCCACGTACAGAGAGGTGGGGGGTGTGCCCCCGTCGCTCGCGCCCCGGTCGCTCACGCCCCGGTCAGCCCCGCCCAGCTCCAGGTTGACGTAATGGCCCGCGATGGCGCTGCGGTCCAGCAGGGTGGGCGCCGCGTCATGCTGGCCGCGCAAAATCTCGAACAGGCGTTCCAGGGCATGCAGCGCCTGCGCAATGGCCAGCGCATCGCCTTTGACGCGCAGGCCGTGGGCCTGGCGTTGCGCGGCGGTAAACGACTGATAACCCGGTGGCGGGGCGGGTTGCAGCAGCTTGCGCCATGTGTCCGGCGGCGCGCTGATGACCAGGCACTGCGACGGGGCGGCGGGTTGGCCGGCCCAGGCAAGCATGCGGTCCTCTGGCTGCGCGCCGACTTGCAGCCAGATGGCGCTGGGCAGGCCCCGGGTGGCCGCGATGAATTCGCTATCCTGCTGCGCCAGGGCCGTCGCGGCCCTCAGTTCCTGGTCGATCGCCTTCACGGGTGGATGTCTCCTCTTGTTGGCGCCTTAGCACTTCAAGCGCCGTGCGTTCCGCATTCACAATGTGGTTCTGCGCGGCGGCTTGGGCGCCTGGCGCATCCCGAGCCTGGATGCGCTCGAAGATGTGGTCGATTTCGGCCATGCTTTCCGGCAGCCGTTCCGGCCGCGCGAAGGACGTGGCGCGCAGCAGATTGATGCGCGACAGCAGGCCGGGCAGCATGTCCTTGATCAGGTCGTTGTCACAGCCCGACAGCAGCACGTCATAGAAATCGCGCTTGGCCGCCAGCAAGGCCGACTTGTTGCTGCCCTTGGCCTGGCGGTGCAGCGCGTCCACCGCCTTGCGCAGGCGCTCGACGTCGGCGTCGCTGGCCAGCCGCGCGAATTCATGCGCGGCAAAGCCTTCCAGCAGCGCGCGCAGCGAATACAAATCGCGCGCGGCCTTCTCGGTGATGCGCACCACCGTCGGGCCGCGA
Source organism: Achromobacter sp. 1L-A-4-B-C2 (assembly GCF_057291955.1). Lineage (NCBI taxonomy): Bacteria > Pseudomonadati > Pseudomonadota > Betaproteobacteria > Burkholderiales > Alcaligenaceae > Achromobacter > Achromobacter sp. 1L-A-4-B-C2. The sequence goes on along the minus strand of NZ_JBXAWP010000006.1, from coordinate 558,036 downwards.
TGCGGTTCGATGGAAATCAGCCGTTCGGCTTCCAACGTGCGCAACGCCTCGCGCAGCGTGCTGCGGCTGATGTTCAGCTGTTCGCACAGTTCGGCTTCGCGCAGGCGTTCGCCGCCCTTGATGCGCCCGTCCATGATGGAGGCGCGCAGGAATTCCTCGACGCGGGTGCGCAGGGTGGTCGGTTTTTCAAATACTGCGCCGTTAGGGGGCATGGCTGTCTCTCGCTTTGCGTAGCGGTGCGCGCAGGCGGCGACAGGGGCTTTTGGCCCGGCCGCGGCGCACCGCCGGTTCAACGTAAAGACGCAATATATCCCGCCGGCAGGCCATCGCTATAACCCCAGGTACGCCGCGCGCACACGGCTGTCTTCCAACAGCGCGCCGCTGGGGCCGGACAGCACCATCGTCCCCGATTGCAGCACGTAGGCGTGTTCGGCCACCGACAGCGCCAGGCGCGTGTTCTGTTCCACCAGCAAGATGGTCAGCCCGCTGCGGTGGATGTCGATCATGGCCTGGTGCATTTCCTCGACAATCTTGGGCGCCAGGCCGTGGCTGGGCTCGTCCAGCAGCAACAACCGGGGCTCCAGCATCAGCGCGCGGCCAAAGGCCACCATCTGCTGCTCGCCCCCGGACAGCGTGCCGGCGGCCTGGCGGCGCCGTTCAAGCAGCCGGGGAAACAGGGCGTAGACGCGGTCGCAACCGCGCTTGATGCCCGCCATGTCGCGGCGGCGCGTGTAGCCACCCAGGTACAGGTTTTCTTCTACCGTCATGTCCGGAAAGACGTGGCGGCCTTCGGGCACGTGGGCGATGCCCAGTTCCGGAATGCGGTGCGGCGGCAAGCGCAGGATGTCGCGGCCGTCGAAAAGAATGCTGCCGCTGACCTTGTCCAGCAGCCCTGATATGCAGCGCAGCAGCGTGCTCTTGCCCGCCGTATTGGCGCCCACCACCGCGATGAAGCCGCCTTCGGGCACGTCCAGCGACACCTCGTGCAGCACCGGGCTGCGGTCATAGGCGGCCGTCAGGTTCTGGATCTGCAGCAGGCTCATGCCGCCGCCTCCGACTGTTCCAAGGATTTGCCCAGGTAGACCTCGATCACCGTCGGGTTCGACGCGATCTCGGCGGGGCTGCCCTCGGCAATTTTCTGGCCGAACGACAGCACCAGGATGCGGTTGCACAGCCGCATGATGGCGCGCATGTGATGTTCCACCACGATGAAGGTGATGCCCGCCTCGTCGCGCAGCGTGCGGATCAGATCCAGCAGGGCATCCATTTCGGATTCGTTCAGCGCCGCCATCACCTCGTCCAGCAAGAACACCTTGGGGTCGGTGCACAGCGCACGCGCCAGCTCTACCCGGGCCTGCTCGGGAAACGACAGCTCGCCGGCCGGCTTGGCGGCAATGGCGGACAGGCCGACGCGGTCCAGGTTGTCGCGGGCGACCTGGCGCGCGCGCGGCACGTCGTGGCGCAGCAGGCCGCCCACCAGCACGTTGTCCAGCACCGTCATTTCGGGAAACAGCGCCACGTTCTGAAAAGTCTTGGTCATGCCGCGCGCCGCGATCTGATGGGGGCGCAGGCCGCTGACGTCCACACCGTCCAATTCAATGCGGCCGCCCTGGCTGGCATATAGGCCAACCAGCAGGTTGAACAGCGTGGTCTTGCCCGCGCCGTTCGGGCCGATCAGGCCCAGGATGTCGCCGCGCGCCACGCTGAACGACACATCGTCCACGGCCTTCAAACCGCCAAAGCGGCGCTGCACGTTCGATACCTTCAGGATGTCAGGCATGCTGGCCCCGCGTCAGGTTGCGCAGCCGCGTCCATAGCGCCGACAGGCCGCGCGGCTCGATCAGGATGATGGCGATCAGGATCAGCCCGAAGGCCAGTTGCGATACGCCCGCCGTGTGGCCCGAGAGCCAGTCGTTGAACACTTCTTCCAGGGGGATGATGACCAGCGCGCCGATCAGCGGGCCGGCCACCGTGCCCACGCCGCCGATGATGCAGATGAGCGCCACGCGCACCGAGATGCCCACCAGCGAAAACACCGTGTCGGGGTCGAAGAAATAGATGAACTGTGCGTACAGCGTGCCGCAGGCGCCCATCAACGCCGCCGAGATCACGGCGGCAAGTATGCGCGTTTGTGCGGTGTTCACGCCGATGACTTCCGCCGCCTGCGGGTTGGCCTTCACGGCGCGCAGGCGGTAGCCCAGGCGCGAATGGCTGATCAACGCGAAGACCACCGACGTGACCAGCGCGGCGCCCAGCATCAGGTAGTAGTAGGGGATGCTGGACTTGAACTGCATCTGCGCCACGCCTTCAGCAAACGGAATCGACAGGCCCACCGGTCCGCCCGTCACCGATGCCCAGGTGTTGGCCACCGCGCGCAGCACCTCGCCGAACGCCAGCGTGGCCAGCGCGAAATAATGGCCGCGCAGCCGCATGGTCGGCAGGCTGAGCAGCGCGCCCGCCACCGCGGCAACGGCCATTGCCGCCACGATGCCCAGCCAGGGAGAAATGCCGTAGCGCAGCAACAGCAGGGTGGAGGTATAGGCGCCTAGCCCGAAGAAGGCGGCGTGCCCCAACGATATCTGGTTGGCCAGCCCGCCCACGATGTTCCAGGACTGCCCCATGGCGGCAAACAGCAGCACCAGCGTCAGCACGCGAATGCCGTAGCCCTGGTCTTGCATCAGCCACGGCGCGCCCAGCGCAACGGCAAACAACGCGGCCCATGGCAGGAATTGTCGAGTCGTTGCCATCATGCAGCCCTTTTCAAAAGACCTTCCGGGCGCACGGCCAGGACGAGGATGAAGATGGCGAACAGCACCAGGTTTTGCAACTGCATGGGCAGCACCAGCGACGACAGTGACTGGATTACGCCGACCGCGATGCCGCCGACCACCGCGCCCAGCACGCTGCCCAGCCCGCCCAGCACTACCGCCGTGAACATCAGCACGCTGAACTGCGCGCCGACGGTGGTGGACGCCGTCAGGTAGGGCAGGATGATGCCGCCGCCCAATGCCGTCAGGCCCACGCCCAGCCCGAAGGCCAGCTGATGCACGCGATGCGTGGAAATGCCCGACAGCCGCGCCGCCATCGGGTCCTGCGCCGTGGCGCGCACCGCCATGCCCCACCACGTTTTCTTCAGCACCCACCACAGCGTCAACCCGGCCACCGACGCCACCGTGAAGGCCAGCAGGTACGGTGCGCTCAGCAGAATCGGGCCAACCGCCAACGCCGTCATCTGATACGGCGTCTGCACCGAGCGGAATTCCGAGCCGAACAGGATCAGCGCCAGGTTCTCCATGACGATCAGCAGGCCCACCGTCAGGAATATCTGCGCCACCGCCGGCGCCTTCAACACCCGGTTGATCAGGAACTTTTGCGTCAGCACGCCCAGCACGAAGGCCACCGCGAATGACAGCAAGGACCCCAGCAGCGGGTCCAGCCCCAGCAGCTTCCAGGCGAAGTAGGCGACGAACATGCCCACCATCAGGAACTCGGCCTGGGCGAAATTGACGATGGACACCACCCCGAAGACCAGCGTCAACCCGATCGAGATGACCGCGTACACGCCGCCCAGCAACATGCCGTCCACCAGCGCCTGCAAGAATTGCATGACTGTCCCTTGTGCTTGGTTCGTAAGCTTGCTTGTGTGCGGCGCGCGCTAGCTGGCGGCGATGACGGCGCCCTTGGCCAGCGCCTTGGGCCACACCGAGACCAGCTCGTTGTTCTGCCACTGCACCATGATCGGCTGCGCCAGCGTGTTCAGGCCGTTGGCGTCAAAATGCACGCCGCCACCCGACATCACGCCCGCCCAACCCTGGTCGTACTTCTGCGCGCGCAGCGCCTTGGACACCGCCTCGGGCTTGTCGGACGCCGCCACCTCAAGCGCTTGCGCCAGCACGCCCGCGCACACCGCGTGTTCCAGCGCCTCGTGCGGCATGAAGGTGCCGAAGCGCTTGCGATAGCGCTCGGTGTATTCCGGCGCCTGGTCGTAGTTGGCCGGCGCAATCGACAGCACGGCCTGGGAATACTGCCCCAGCGCCTTGGCAAAGTCGGGAATGACATAGCCCGCCGCGCCGCCCACGATGGGCACCGTCAGGCGTTGCTGGCGCATCACCCGGATGATCAGCAGGCTGTCGTTCAAGTACGAAATCGGAAACACGATCTGGGCGTCCGACGCGCGCAGCTTGCTGATCAGTGGCGTGACGTCGGTAATGCCCAACGGGTAGGCCTCGTCCAGCACGATTTGCGCGCCCGCCGCCTTGGCCGCGTTGCGCACACCGATCGCCTGCGACGTGCCGTAGGCGGTGTCTTCGTACAGCAGCGCGATCTTCTTGATGTCGGACGCGCCGGCCACGACAGAGGCCGCATAGTCGTATTGCGCGCGGCCCAGCACCGAGCCCTTGGAGACCACCTGGAAGATGTGCTTGAAGCCGCGTTCGGTCAGCACGTCCGAGAACGACATGGTCAAGAGCGGGATGCCACGCCGTTCGGTCACTTCGGACACGGCCAGGGTCAAGGACGAGGCATAGGCGCCGATCAGCGCCACGCATCGGTTCTGCGTGATCAGGCGCTGCGCGACGGTGGCGGCGGTAGTGGGCTGGGACGTGGCGTCCGCGATGATCAGTTTCAGCTTGGCCCCGCCCAACGCCTTGATGCCGCCGGCCGCATTGATCTCGTCGGCGGCCAGTTCCAGGCCTTGCCGCGAATTGATGCCGAACTGCGCGTTGGCGCCAGACAAGGGCAGGATTACCCCGACGTTGATGTCGGCCGGCGCCGCCAGCGCGCGGCCCGGCAGGGTGGCTGCCAGCGCGGCCGCGCCCAGCCCCGCGACAAATTCCCGACGCCCGTGGCGCACGGCCTGTTTGGGGAAGCTTTTCATGGTTGTCTCCTGGCTTTTGTGGTTGAGGGCGCACGGCAGCCAGCCCGGCGCTTTGCCGCATTATTGTGTTCAAACTTTAAGCAGTCAAGAAGATTGTCGGACAATCCGACTATTGACGTTCGGACGAAACTTGACTGACAATCAGACAAACTAGACCGACTCCAGACAAACCCGCGACCGGGCACAGCCCCGGTTTGACACCCGTCACCATCACCAACGAGGAACCTATGGCAGACACCAAATCCGAAACCCAAGCCCTGTTCGACCAAGGCCTGAAGCTGCGCCGCGAAGTGCTGGGCGCCGAATACGTGGACGGTTCGCTGGCCCGCGCCAACGACTTCATGATGGCCTTCCAGCACATCACCACCGAATGGTGCTGGGGCTACGCCTGGGGCCGCCCCGGCCTGGAAAAGAAAACGCGCAGCATGCTGAACCTGGCGATGCTGACGGCGCTGAACCGACCGGCGGAAATCAAGTTGCACGTCAAAGGCGCGCTGACCAATGGCGTGACGGTTGAAGAGATCAAGGAAATCCTGCTGCAAGCCACCGTGTACTGCGGTATCCCCGCCGGGCTGGACGCCTTCAAGGTGGCCAACCAGGTGCTGGAGGAAGAGGGCGCCTTCAAGGAGCAGCAAGCATGAGCGCATCGCGAGAACGCGTGGGCCTGATCGGCATCGGCAGCATGGGCTGGCCGATGGCGGCGCGGCTGGTGCAGGCGGGCTTCGCGGTGACGGTGTTTGATGCCGTGCCCGGCCAGGCCGATAAATTCGCGCAGGAGGTCGGCGGCCAGGCCGCGACCACCTGCGCCGAACTGGCGGCGCAGTCCGACATCATCGTCACGATGCTGCCCACCAGCGCCATCGTGGAACAGGTGCTGGACGGCGACCAGGGCGCGCTGGCGGGGCTGCGCCCCGGCAGCGTCGTGGTGGAAATGAGCTCGGGCGTGCCGACGCATACGCAGCGGCTGGCCCAGGCCGTGGCCGCCGCCGGTGGCCAGATGGTGGACGCGCCCGTGTCGGGCGGCGTGCCGCGCGCGCGTACCGGCGAACTGTCCATCATGTTCGGCGGCCCCGCCGCCACGCTGGAACGCGTGCGCCCCGCGCTGTCCGCGATGGGCACGTCGATTACCCCCGTGGGCGATGTCGGCAGCGCCCATGCCATGAAGGCGTTGAACAACCTGGTGTCGGCGGGCGGCTTTTTGATCGGCGTTGAAGCCATGATCATCGGCCAGCAGTTCGGCCTGGACCCCAACGTGATCGTGGACGTGCTGAACGCGTCCACCGGCATGAACAATTCCACGCAGAAGAAATTCAAGCAGTTCGTGCTGTCGCGGGAATTCAATTCCGGCTTCGGGCTGGACCTGATGGTCAAGGACCTGGGCATTGCGCTGGGCATCGCTACCGATACCGGCACGCCCACGCCGTTTGCCTCGCTGTGTCGCGAGCTCTGGGCGTCAGCGGGCAAAACGCTGGGCAAGGGCCAGGACCACACCGCCGTGGCGCGTCTGTCCGAACGACTGGCCGGCGTGGAGCTGTCGGCCAGGAAAAGCTAGGCCGTCTCCACCACGGCGCGGCAGCCGCCGCGCCCCTTTCAACCTGCATCACCCCAACCGCCAAGACAAGGCGGAGGACCGGCTGTTGCCGGCACAAATAGCGAGGAGCAAACCATGAAGAAGATTTTTCTGGCGACCCTGGGCGCCGGCCTGATCACGCTTGGCGCCAACGCCCTGGCGCAAAACTATCCCACGCGTGCCATTTCAATGGTGGTGCCGTACGCGGCCGGCGGGTCCACCGACGGGCTGGCCCGCATCGTGGCGCAAGCCATGGGAGAGAACCTGGGCCAGACCGTCGTGGTGGAAAACCTGGGCGGCGGCGGCACCATGATCGGCAACCAGCGCGTCACGCGCGCCGCGCCCGACGGCTACACCATCACCTTCGGCAACATGGGGTCGCTGGCCATTGCGCCGTCGCTGTACCCCAAGGCCAAGTTCGACCCGCGTCGCGACATGAGCGCCATCGGGCTGGTTGCTACGGTGCCGATGGTGCTGTCCGTCAGCAAGAAAAGCGGCATCACCACGCTGCCCGACTTTGTTGCGCGTTTGAAAAAGAATGGCGCCGACGTGAACTTCGGCAATGCGGGGTCGGGGTCCACCAGCCATATCGCTGCTGCGTACTTTCTTCATGTGACGAATACGCAGGGCATGCAGGTCCCGTATCGGGGCGCCGGCCCGGCCATTGCGGATTTGATGGCGGGTACGGTGGACGCGGTGATCGACCAGACCGTCACGATGATTCCGATTCATGAAGGCAAGCGCGTCACGGCGCTGGCTGTGGCCGCTGCCTCGCGCCTGCCGCAGATTCCCGACGTGCCCACCTTCGCGGAAGGCGGCGTACCCGACTTCAACATGAGCGTGTGGAACGGCATCGCCGCGCCAGCCGGCACGCCGCCCGCCGTGATCGCGCGGCTGGAGCAGGCCCTGGCGGCGGCCTTGAAAAGCCCCGGGGTGCGCGAGTCGCTGGACAAGCTTGCCGCGCAGGCCCCGGACGCCAAGCAGCAGGGCGCGGCTGCGTTCCAGGCGCTGATCGCAAAGGACGTTCCGCGTTTTGCCGAGCTGATCAAAGAAGCGAACATCACCGTGAATTGATTGCGTAAAACAACCCGCATCAAGGTCCGCCGCGCGCCTGCTTCACGCTGATCAGCCAATCGGTAAACGTGCTGAACGGCGCGGTGGCGGCGCGGTCGGGCTTGCTGACCAGGTAGTAGCCGTTGCTGCTGCGCGCGGTGTGGGCCAGCGGTTGGACCAACTGGCCGGTGGCGAAGTCCTGCGTGATGTAGGCGCGTTGCGTTACCGCGATGCCCAGCCCTTCGGCGGCCGCTTGCAAGCACAGCACGGCATTGGCCAGCGGGATGAAACGGGTGTCGCTGCTTGCGCTCAAGCCCGCCGACAGCAGCCAGCGGTCCCAGCAGTCGGGTGCAATCATGGATTGCAGCAGCGTTTCGCCTAGTACGTCTTGCGCACGATGCACGCGCTTGGCCAGCGCGGGCGAGCACGCCAACACCAACTCGTCCGGAAATAACAAGTCGGCCCGCAGGCCGGGCCAGTGGCCGTCGCCGCAACGCACGACGAAATCGGCGTTGTGCAATTCGGTGTCATCGGCGCGCGCCACCGTGGCTACTTCAATGTCGATATCGGCGTGTTGCGCATACAGCGATCCCAGCCGTGGCATCAGCCATTTGATGGCAAAGCTGGGAATTACCTTGACGCGGATGCGGCGGTTGGCGCCGGCCTCGGCCGCCCTGGCCAACGCGGCTTCCAGTTGATCGAAAAGTTCGGCGGCCTCCAGGGCAAGCTCGGTGCCGACGGTGGTGAAGGCGATGTCGCGGCCGTCCTTATGCACCAATTGCACCCCCAGATCGCTTTCCAGCCGGCGCAATTGGTGGCTGACCGCACCGGGCGTGACGTGCAGCAATTCGGCCGCGCGCCCCACGCCGCCGCCTCGGTGGACGGCATCCAGAACCCGCAGTGGGCCCAGGCGATTTCTGAGTTTGTGCATGATTGAAAACAACTCAATGGTCGAACAATAAGATTCGACAGACGCTGAGAAAGAACGCGCCTACAGTCTGCCTTGATTGATAAAACTAAATCAAGCGTTCGCATGCAGTGCGGCGCCACAAGGAGGAGACAAGCATGCACGGATTTATTCGACGGCGCGCTAGCGTCATGGCACCGCTGCCCCGGTTTTGCGCGGCATTGGGCGTGATGGGCGGTGTGGCGTGGGCGGTGACTTTCGGTACGGCATCGTGGGCCGCCGGCGCGCAGGCGGCTTACCCCGAACGATCCATCCGCCTGATCGTGCCTTTCGCGGCGGGCAGCGCGGCCGATACGCTGTCGCGCGTCGTCGCATCCGCCTTGTCCGACGAGCTGGGTCAACCGTTGGTGGTAGATAACAAGGGCGGCGCCGGGGGCACCATTGGCACGGTTGACATTGCCCGCGCCAAGCCGGATGGCTACACGTTAGGCATCGCCGCGCAAGGCACCTTCGTCAACAACCAGGTGCTCTATAAATCGCCCGGCTACGACTCCATCAAGGATTTCACTTTCATCAGCGAAATTGCCGACGTGCAGAACCTGCTGGTGGTTGACACAAAATCGCCGTACCAGGATGCCCCGTCGCTGCTGGCCGCCATCAAGGCCAAGCCCGCGGAAACCTTCCGCTATTCCTCAAGCGGTGTGGGCACCAGCCACCACATCGCCGGCGCCAGCGTGGCGCAAATGCTGAACAAGCCGCTGCTGCACGTGCCATACACCGGCGCGCCCCAAGGCTTGGGCGCCATCATCAGCGGCGACGTGGACATGGGCCTGTACAACCTGCCGGCCGCTATCGGGCTGGTGCGCGGCGGCAAGCTGCGGGCGCTGGCCGTCACCGGGCCCAAGCGCTCCACGCTGCTGCCTGACGTGCCTACGATGCAGGAAAGCGGCCTGACGAACTACTCGGTCACGCTGTGGTGGGGCCTGGTCGGTCCGGCTGGCTTGCCGGCCAACGTGTCAACGCGCCTGCATGCCGCGCTGGACAAGGTCATGAGCCAGCCCGCACTGCGTGACAAGCTGATCGGACAGGGCTTTACCTTGCCCGACACGCCGTTGCCCAAACCGGCCGCTTTCGAGGCCCTGGTGCGCCAGGATCTTGCCAAATGGGTTCCCGTTCTGAAGGAACTGGGAACGGCCGCTCAGTGAGTGGCGTGCAGTAACGCTCGCGCGGCAACGGCTCACGCAGCAACGGCCGCGCGGTAACTCCCGCCGTCACGCACTCTTCAAGGAAACCACTGTGCAATCTTCTTCCAAGGCGCGCCCGCTGGCGCGTCAGTTGGCGGACCTTGTCATGTCCACGCCCGCCGACGCGCTGCCCGCCCTGGCGCTTGAACACGCCAAGATGAGCCTGGCCAGCACCTTGGCCAGCGCCGCGATGGGCTATGACATTGCATCGGCCCGCATCATTCGCGACATCGAACTGGCCAATGGCGGCACGCCCGCCGCCAGCCTGTGGTTCGACGGCCGGCGCTTGCCGCTGGCAGCAGCCGCGCGCGCCAACGCCGTGGCCAGCGACGCAGCCGCATCGGACGACAGCGACATGCGCAACATTGCCCACATCGGCACCATCGTGTCCAGCGTGGCGCTGGCGGTGGGCCAACAGCAGGGCGCGAGCGGTCGCGATGTGCTGGCTGCCATGGTGCTGGGCTACGAAGTGGCCGGACGCATCGACGAATCCTTGACCCCGGGCCGCATGCAACGCGGCTTTCACGGATCATGGTCAACCGTGTTCGGCGCCTGCGTCGCCGCGGGCTTGTTGCTGCGCCTTGACGCCTTGCAGCTGGCGCACGCCATGGCGCTGTCGGCAACGTCAGCCAGCGGCATGGCCATTGCGGCCGACACCAGTTGCGCGCGGGAATATCACGCCGGCCAGGCCGCCGGCGCAGGCATACGCGCCGCGCTCGCGGCGCAGCGCGGGTTTGAGGGTGAGCTGGGAATCTTCGAAGCGCCGCGCGGGTTTCTTGATGCACTGGGCGGGCAGGCGCGCGAGGACATCGTGTGCGATTGGGGCGAATCGTGGGACATCGTCACCGACTTGGCCATCAAGCTGATGCCCGGCGCACACCCCTTTCACGCATGCGCCGAGGCTGCGGCCGAGGCCGCGCGCGCCGGCACCGTCCGGCCCGCCGACATCGATCGCATCGTTGTGTCGGCCGCCGTGCAATGGACCAACTTCAAAGGCGAGCCACACCCCCGCAATCTGGTCGATGCGGCGCACAGCCTGCCGTACTTCGTGGCCGCCGCCATCGCCGACGATGGCTTTGCCTGGGCCCACATGGACGAGACCAAAATGGCGGACCCCGTCATTTCGGCCTTGCAGGACAAAGTCGAATTCGATCCCGACCCGCCGCCGCTACCCGACCGCTTTCCCCACCGCCACGGCGGCACGGTATCGATCATCCTGCGCGACGGCGCCGTGCATCGCGCGACGTGCCGTGCCCCCCGAGGCTCCGGCGCGCGCGGCATCGACTGGCAAGACGTGCGCGACAAATTCCTGCACCTGTTCCCGCTGGGCGGGCTGCCGCCCAGCGCCACCGACGGCTGCTTGCAAGCCATCTTGGATCTGGACAAAGCGGGCGGCGTCGGCACGCTGGTGGAGCTGTTGCGCCGGCGCTGAGGCGCATATCGCATAGCGCATATCGCAGATCGATAACGCGGCGTGACACCGCATCGCCGCTGAACGAAGGAGACGACATGAAGCGACGTATCGCATCCCGCTTGCCGGGCGCGGCACTCTGGCTTGGTCTTGGCCTGGTGCTGGGCCCGGGCCCAAGCCTCGCCCAGACCGCCAAAGCCGAGGACGCCTTCCCATCCAAGCCCGTCACCATCATGGTTGGCGTTGCGCCCGGCGGCAGCGTGGACGCGCTGGCGCGGCTGGTTGCCACCGAACTGGGCAAGGCCACCAAGACCACTTTCGTGGTCGAAAACGTCACGGGCGCGGGAGGCCTGCTGGCATTTCAGCGTCTGGCGCGTTCGGCGCCGGATGGCTACACCCTGATGTTCAGCAATCAATCCATGGTGCTGATTCCCTTGCTATACCCCAAGGCGGGCCTGGACATCGTGCAGGACACGAAGGCCGTCGGCACTGTTGCCAACGTGCCTATGGTGCTTAGCGTCAGCAATCAAAGCGGCATCAAGGACCTGCCGTCGATGCTGGCGGGCATGCGCAGCGGCGAACTCAAGATGAACTTTGGCTCAGGCGGACCGGGCACCACCGCGCATTTGGCCGAAGCGATGTTCCTGCGCATGGCCGGCGTCCAAGCGCAACTGGTCCAGTATCGCGGGTCGGGCCCCGCCATCACCGACCTGATGGGCGGGACCATACAGTCGGTGCTGGACCAGACCGTCACGATGCTGCCCCTTCATAAAGCCGGGCAGATCAAGGCCATCGCGGTGGCATCGCCCCAGCGCCTGCCGCAGATGCCCGACGTGCCCACCTTCGCCGAGGGTGGGGTTGCGCAGTTCGATATGCAGATCTGGAATGGCCTGGTGGCGCCGCGTGGCACGCCCGACGCCGTGGTGGACAACTTGGCGCGGGTCCTGAGCCAAGCGGTTCAGTCGCCTGACTTCAAGGCGCGCATCGACAGCTTGGCGGCGCGCGTTCCGTCAGCACAAGAGCGCAGCCCCGCCGCCTTCGCGCGTGTCCTGCAACAAGACCAACAGCAGTTTTCCGAACTGGCCACACAAATTGGCCTGCAACCGCGCTGATGCGCCGCCGCCGGCATCGCGCCCAAGGAACAAAAATGAGCAAGACAATTTACGGATTCATCGGATTGGGCAATATGGGCAACCCGCTGGCCAGACGCTTGATCCAGGCCGGCCATACGCTGCACGTTGCTGATACCGATTCAGCCGTGCGCCAGCAACTGGAAGCGCTGGGCGCCGAGGGGCACGACACCCCGCGCGCCGTTGGGGATGCGGCCGATGTGGTGTTCTTGAGCCTGCCCGATGGCAAGGTGGTAGACGAGGTATTGGGCGGTGAGCGCGGGCTGGCCGCCGCGTCGCGCGCCAAATGCGTGGTGGATCTATCGACCGTCGGCCCAGTGGCGGCGCGGCGCGCCTACGACACGCTGGCAGCCCAGGGCATCGACTACGTGGATGCGCCGATCAGCGGCGGACCCACCGGCGCGGAACGCGGCATGCTGGCCATCATGGTGGCTTGCCCCCCGTCGCGCTACGACGCTTTGGGCGAGGTGCTGAGCCACTTCGGCAAGACCTTTTATCTGGGCGCCGAAGCCGGCCAGGCCCAAGTCATGAAGCTGGCCAACAACCTGCTGTCCGCCACCGCCGTGGCCATTACGTCGGAGGCGATGGCGCTGGGCGTCAAGGCCGGGCTGGACCCCAGCGTGATGCTGGACGTCATCAACGCCGGGTCCGGCCGCAATTCGGCCACCCTGGAAAAGTTTCCCCGTGCGGTGCTGACCGGCACCTTCAACGTGGGCTTCGCTGCGCGCCTTGCCCACAAGGATGTGCGCCTGTGCCTGGAAGAAGCCGAGCGTCATGGCGTGCCCATGGTCGTGGGCTCGTCAGTGCGCGAGATGCTGGTGATGACGACCGCTATCCATGGCCGGGACGCCGACTACGCCGACGTGGCGCGGATGGTTGAAGATTGGGCAGGCGTGAAAATCCGCGCCAGGGGTTAAGAGCGGGAAGGGCGGACAGGGCTGCATGACGCCGATGGCACTTGGCCTCCCGCCTTATCGCCCCTTCATCGAAACCGGCACGCCCCACACCGGGTCTTCCATGCCTTGCTTGCCCAGCGGCGTGATCTGCATGGGTTGCAAGGTGGACAGCAGTTGCCGGTGCGCGTCGCTGACGTTGGTGCGCTGCGCGATGAGCTTTTGCGCGAAGTCCATCGGTGCGGGGCGCGTGTAGACGGTGAAGTCTTCCAGCGGGCATTCGATCATCTTGGGGTCGACCGCGCGGCAGGCCGATGGCTTGTACTGGTAGCTGGGCGTCTTCATGGGCATGCGCTGGCTCAGCACGAACTGGCCGCCCTTGAGCGTAAAGCTGGCTAGCGCCAGCTTCGGCGGCACGCGCGATTGCACCTTGATCGCCGGGATGTCGCGCCAGGCCGTCTCTTCGTAATAGCCGGCGCGCGAGCCTTGCGTGGTTTCGGTGTACTGCTCTTCGCCCCAGGCGACGCAGGCGCCCGTGCCCCGATGCACCGCCGTGCAGACGGTGCGGGTCTTGAGCTGCGAGCCCGTGGTGCCCTCATGCCAGTTGGTCTCTTTATAGAACTCGCGGTAGAGCTCCGGCGACAGATACGCGGTGCCGTTGGCGCCGCGGCCCGAGCCTACCGGGCCGCTACGCGCGCCCACCTGGTCAAGCAAGGCGTTCAGCTTGTAGTCGTCGCCACCGGTCAGCAGGTATTTGCCGGGCGGCAGGATGTGCACTTCAAACGCCTTGAACAGATAGGTGGCCTTCTCGTCACGTTGCAGCGAGTTGTTCTGAAACTTGCGGCCGAAGGTGATCTTCGGCTGTTGCTCGTGCATCCAGACCGTGTTGCCGGTCCACTTCGTCATGGACATTGCATCCTTGAGCGTGGCGTGCGGCATCACGTCGGCCACCAGCACCACCGCCATGTCCGCCTTGAGCGCTTCGTCAATCAGGTCCAGCAACTGCGCGTAGCGCGGGTCGTCCATCGTGCCTTCGCCCTTTGAATCCGGCAGGGTGATGCACCCGGACAAGGCAAGCGGCAGGGCCACGGTCAAGGTCAGGCGCAGGGCGGAAAGGGCAATTCGCGGTCGCGGCAGCGTCATGGGGGGCGGTCCTTGGAGGGGCTGGGTCGGTTCAATGACCGCGCATCCTACTGGCTTGGATAAACGCTGCAAGCGTTGGGTGACCGCTGAAACATGGCGCGCGTCCGCGCACGCAAGGGGCGACGCGGTCGGCAAGCGTGGCCGGGGTGGCATCGTTGCCGTGCGGACCCACGGCGGACGCGGCTTGTGACCCGTCGGCGGCGGTGGCGGCGTCAAGCCACGTCGTAGAACCGCGTCGGGCGCGTTCGTAAATTATTGTTGCGACTGTTTCTTGCACGCCGGAAATCGGCGGCGCTTGGCATTGTCGGCGGTCTCGGCCCGTGCGAATCCCGCGGTCAAGGCAAGGGCGGCAAACAGGATAACGGCGTGATTGGCCGTGAAACGGTCCATCAGCAGCCCGAAGATCGCCGCGCCCGCCGTCTGGCCGATGGCCAGCGCCAGAAACGCAATCATCACGCCGGTGGCGGGGCGCCGGGGCAGGGCCGACACGCCCCATAGCAGATAGGCGCCGGTGATCGTGATGTAGGCCACGCCGAACAGCGCGCCGCCCAACAGCGCCAAGGGCACGGATGTGCCGTCGATGCCGACCAGCAGCACGCTAGCGGCCATGGCCGTCAGGAACACTCGGTGCACGCGGTCAATGCCGAACCGTGCGATCCAGTGCCCCGCGCCCGCGCCCACGATCCCGGCAGCGCCGATGGCGGTCCACAGCAGGCCCGCGCCGGTGCTGCTCCAGTTCAAGCGCAGGCCGACCAGCTGCCCTCCGAAAGACCAGATCGCGGTGCTGGCCGCGCCCGTCAGGAAGGCCGCCGCGATCAAGCGCCGCAGGACGCCACTTAACATCGGGATGCCGTTGCCGGTGGTGGTGGCGCCGGTGGTAGCAGTGCCGGTGGTGGTAACGCCGGTGGTGCTAGCGCCAGTGGCAGTAGCGGCAACAGCAGTAGCGCCGGCAATAGCGCCATCAGCAGTAGCGCCAGCGGTCGCGCCCTGCGTGCGCCGGGGCAGGATGAACGCCACGGCAAACGCCAACCCGAAAGCCACGGCGGCAAAGCCCGCGAAGGCCACGCGCCACTGCTCGCCCATTATCAGCGCGACGGGGCCGGACAAGGCCACGCCCGCGCCGGTGCCCGCGTTGATGAAGGCGTTGGTGGCGTTCTGGCGGCCAGGCGGAACGCCCGCCGCAACCGCCGCCGCCAGCGCGGGCGATACCAAACCCGTGCTGGATCCGGCCAGCATGACGGCGCCCGCCAGCCAAGGCGCCGTGGGCGCCGCCGCGATACCCGCCATGCCCGCCGCCGCAATCAGCGCCGCGCCGATGGCGACAAAGCGGGGGCCCAGGCGTTCGGTCAGCCAGGCCGACAGGATGACGGCCACGCAGTAAGTCAGAAATGCCGCGCCCGACATCAAGCCGCTCAGGGTTGAAGACAGGCTAAGTTCCGCGTCGATCCGAGGCAGGAAGAGCCCGAAGGCAAACCGCGCGAAACCGTAGCAGGCGGCGATCAGGGCAAAGCCCGTGATGCCCAGATAGCGGCTGGGGTTGATGGCCATGTCGTCGACGCCCGGATTTGACGCGGTTGTCACCGGACCCTACTGCACGGGGTCAAGCGCGATGATGCTGCCGCCCTCGGCCCGCAGGCGCGACAGGTAGGTACCGTGATCGACCACCTGAAAGGGAAAGAGCAGCCCCGGCGGCGTGGGCGGTTTGCCGTCCAGGCCGGCCAGCCGCTCAAGAATCATGCTGACGCCCAGCGCCGTCAGATGGGCCGCGCCGCGCGGGTGGAACACCGCATGACGGGTCCGTAGCGCACGGCCGTCATGGCCTTTGCCCGCGAGCTCAATGATGATCTCGGTCGATTTGGGTTCACCGCGCCGCCGCGATGAACTGACGCCGGTTGCGATATTGAACTGCACGTTGGGCGCCCCGGTTGCCGTGGCCAGACCCGCCACATCGATGGACGAGAAGCCGTGGGCTTGCATCACCGTGCCGTCGATGGCGCGAAACTCGGCCCGGGCGTCTTCTTTGCCACGCCAGACGTAGCGGCCATCACGCAGCGTCAAGGCGGCCGGCATCATGCGGTTCAGGCGCTCGAAATCCTCGGCCACGGCAGGGCCGCCGCCGTCCTGATCGTCGACAAGGGCGCCGATCTTGATGTCGTGCAACTGCGCAAAGGCGCGCGCGCAATCGAACGTGGCGATGGTGGTGGCGCCCACCAGCCATTCATAGCCCAGCACGATGGCACAGGTGCCGGGCGACTGCATGTACGCAGCAACTTCGGGCGCAATTTCATAGACACCGGAAGAAATTCCCAGGTGGGGCGCACCGCGACGCTGCGCAAAGCGCAGGCCGGCCAATCGATCATCGGCGTAAAACACGGCCACGGCCGCTACCGGCCGCTCGCCCAGCCCCAGGTCGTTGGCGCGCGGGTCAATCACCACGCCTTCGGCGTTGCCCAGCTTGGCCGCCGCGTCGGCACTTTTTGCCGCATCGCGCCCGCCGATCAACAACGGGACATCGGGGTAAACGGCCCGCAAAGCACGGGCGCTCAAGCGGCCGATGGAACCGGTGCCTCCCATCAGCAAGACAGCGTTTGTTGTCATATCAGCATTCCTCGGCACCTTGCCCCGGGCCGGAATGGCCCCGGCGCCAGGCAGGGCAACTTATGCCGTCCTGGCGCCGGTTCGGGGCGCCGCCGCGATCAGCTTGCGGTGGCGGGCGCGGGCGTATTCAGCAACTGCTGTTCCCACAGGTACGCGATACCGCTGCCGGCCGCGTGCTGGACCAGCACATTGGTCAGCGCTTCGGCGGTGCCCAGGCGCGCCCAGTCGCGCTGCCATTCGGCGGCCACCGCCAGCCACGTCATCAAGTTGACGCCGGCCGCCGCCATGCGCTGAAGCGCCACTTCGTGCGCTTCGACCGACACGCCGCCGGACGCGTCGGTCACCACCGTCACATCCCAGCCTTCGCCCGCCGCCTGGATCGCCGGCATCGCCACGCAGACCTCGGTCCACAAGCCGGCAATGATCAGCTGCTTGCGGCCCGTGGCCTTGGCCGCTTCGACGACCTTCTTGTCTTCCCACGTGTTGATGAGCGTGCGGTCGATGACCTCTTGCCCGGGGAACACATCGGTGATTTGCGAAAAAATGCGGCCGCCCCGGTCAGCAATCACGCTGGTCAGGATGGTGGGCACGTTGAACGCCTTGGCGGCCTTCGCCAACGCCGTCGAATTGTTGACCACCATGTGCGGGTCGTGGCTGTTCAGGTTGGTCAGCTGGTAGGGCTGATGGTCAATCAGAACCAATAACGAGTCTTCAGGACGGAGTAGCGAATCGAGGCCATTACGAAATTTCATTGGTGATCCCTGGCTTGCTGTGGTTGGAGGGGGTGCTCTGCAACATGCAGTGCCGGGTGGCGGACGCGGGTAGCGCCGTCCCCGGAATGGGCATTATGTTTTTGTGGCCCGGGATGCGGTAGTGACGTTGCGCGATGAGCTGTGTCGCGCGTTGCGGAACACCGGCGCGCGAGGCGTCTTCCATCGCGGCAGTTGGGGCTGTTGGTGCCGGATTGCGTAGTGCTATCCTGCGGCGAACTGCGTCGCAAAACGGGGGCAACGCCAAGTGGATATCGAAGAGCTACAGACTTTTATCGAGGTGGCCGACGCGGGCGGCGTGTCGCCGGCCGCGCTTCGGATGGGCGTGTCCAAGTCCATCGTCAGCCGTCGCCTGCTGCGCCTGGAAGAAGAGCTTGGCGTGCAGTTGCTGGCACGCTCGACACGCGGCGCGGCGCTGACGGAAGCGGGCGCCACCTTCCGTGACCATGCGGCCCGCGCCTGCGCCGAAATAGACCTGGCGCGCGAAACCATCGTGCCCGCCGGCGAGCTGCGCGGCCGCCTGCGCGTGGCCGTGCCCGTGTCGTTCGGCCTGACGCACTTTGCGCCGGTGGTCGCGGAAATGGCGCGGCGCCATCCCAAGCTGCACGTGCAGACCTGCTACAGCGACCGCTTTGTCGACCTTATCGCCGAAGGCTACGACTGCGCGATCCGCGTCGGTTACCTGCAAGACTCCAACCTGGTCGCCAGACGCGTCGGCCCCATCCTGGGCAAGCTGCTTGCCAGCCCCGACTACATCAAGACGCATGGCGCGCCGGAAACGCCTGCCGAACTCGCTGCCCATCAAGCGCTGATGCAGGGCACCGAGGCGTGGCAATTCATGGACGGCGACAAGATCATCACGGTGCGTCCGCAAGGGCGCTTCAAGGCCGACAACGGCGCGGCCCTGGTTACGGCGGCCGCGGCCGGCCTGGGCCTTGCGTACCTGCCCGATTGCCTGACGCATGACTACGTGGTGGCGGGCGCGCTGGTGCCCATCATGCCCCGCTACCCGCCGCCGCCCGCGGGCGCCTACGTGATCCGGCCGCCCGGTCAGCATCCCGCACGCAAGATCCGCGTTTTGACGGAATTGCTGATCGAACACTTTGGCAGCTCGCCACATTTTGCGGGCACGGTTTCGGCGTAAGCGGCATTCGGCCCGGTGGCCCGCTGGCCCACGGGCGCGTTCGCCCGTACGCCCGTTCGCCCAACGTTCAGTCCGCCGCGCGTGCCATTTGCAAATGCTGCGTAATTTCTTCCGCCGGCACTGCTTTCGAAAACAGAAAGCCTTGCAGTTCGTCGCAGCCGGCAGCGCGAAGAAAATCGCGTTGCGCCGCCGTCTCGACGCCCTCGGCGTTGACCGTCAGCCCCATCGAGCGGCCCAGCGTCACAACGGCATTGACGATGGCGGTGGAGTCCGCGCCTTCGCCGATATTGGCCACAAAGCTGCGATCGATCTTGATTTTGTCCACGGCGAATTTCTGCAAATAGCTCAGGCTGGAATAGCCGGTGCCAAAGTCGTCCAGCGCGATCCGGAAGCCCACCGCGCGCAACTGGCCGATGGCGTTTTGCACGCGCCCGTCGTCCTCGATGAACACGCCTTCGGTCACCTCCAGTTCGATCTGCGTCGGGCTGACGCCCGCCGAAGTCACCAGGTCGATAACGCGGGCAGCAAAGCCGGTGCTGCGAAACTGCACCGGGGAAAGGTTCACCGCGATGGACAGGCCCGGCCATTGCAACGCGGCGCGGCACGCTTCGCGCAGCACCCAATCGCCCAGCTCCACGATCAGCCCGGTCGACTCGGCAACCGCCACGAAAATCTGTGGGGGCACCGCGCCTTGGGTCGGGTGATGCCAACGGATCAGCGCCTCGACGCCCACCAGCTGATGCGTTCCGCTGTCGATCTGCGGCTGGAAATACACGCTTAGCTGCCCGCCGTCGGCCAGCGCGGCGCGCAGGTCCGCTTCCATCAACGCCTTGGCCTTCAGCGTCTCGTCCATTTCCGGTTCGAAGAAGCAATACTGATTTCTGCCTGATTCTTTGGCGCGGTACAGCGCGATATCGGCTTTGCGCATCAATTCACTGCGCGTCGTTGCATCGCGGGGCGCCATGGCAATGCCGATGCTGGCGCCGACAAAAGCGCGCCCGCCCAGCAGCTCGAACGGGGCGCGCACTTCGGCCAGGATGCGCCGGGTCAACGCGTTGGCGGACGCTTCGGAGGTGTTCTGCGCAAGCACCGCGAACTCGTCTCCTCCCAGGCGTGCAATCACATCGTCCGGCCCCAGGATGGCTTTGACGCGTCGCGCGAATTCCTGGATCAGCGCGTCGCCGGCGGCGTGCCCCCAGGTGTCGTTGACCTGCTTGAAGTGATCCAGGTCCAGCAGCAGCACCGCGCAGCTGGAATCGGGTTGTCTGCGCACCAGCGCCTGGTCGACAAAGGTGGCGAAGTAGGCGCGGTTGGCAAGGCCGGTCAGCACGTCATGAAAGGCCAGGTGCTGGGCATGCGCTTCGCTGGCTTTCAGCTCTACGTGCGCCGCGCGCAGCGCGCTCAGATGCGATTGCTGATCGCGCAATAAGCGGTACGTGCGCAGCGCCAGGAACGCCACAATAACCAGGGCGCCACCGATCATGGAGACGAAGGCGGGCAGCATCGCCCGCCATAATTCCGAGCCGGGAAGGTCGGGCCGCCACATCAGATATCCGATAGGCGCGCCGTCCGATGAGGTCAACGCCAGCTCGCGTTCCCCGTCATCGTCGTGGTGGACGCGTTCAGGATGGTAGTGCAGCCCTTCAACCAGATTGCCGCGCGAAAACGCATACAGAAAATCACCATCGATATACCGGACACTGACAAGCAGATTGTGCGGAGCGGCTCCCGGCGTGGCGGGCCGCATCTGAAAGTGGTCGATATGCATGGCGCTGACGACGGCGGGCCGATCCTGCACGATGGCAAGATCCGTGGCGTGCACGGCGGACGGGGTCGTGCGCAAAGTGGCCTCGGTAGCCGGCGCCTGGCCTGGCAAGCGTTCATGGTCGTTGTTGGGCCGGCTGATGCGCCCGCGCGCCAAGTCGACGAATCTTTTGATGGCGGCCTGGTACGACAGGTACATCGACGGCGAGGCCGCCTGGCCGTTCACGCTGGCGTAGACGGGGGCATCGTCCGGACCCAGGATGAAAATAACGTCCTGGTTGAACAGCCGGTGCAGCAAGGTGCCCACGTTCTCGTCCAGCCAGGCCTGGTCCGGCTTGGGCTTGGCAAGTTCATCCAGCAGCATGTCCCACAGCGCCACCCCCTCTTGTGCCTGCGACACGTCGTCCAGCACATTGCTGACGGCCTGGGCCAGCTCGCGGCGTTGCCGTTCGGCCGACATGTCGTCGCTTTTTTCCACTGAAAGATGCAGGGAAAACACCATGGCCGCCAGGAACAGCCCGAAGGCCGCCAGCAGCAGGACAAGAAGCCGCCCGGCAAATTGCGGAAGTCGCTCGACGCTTGTTTTCATGCCCGTGTCTCCGGG
Organism: Achromobacter sp. 1L-A-4-B-C2; assembly: GCF_057291955.1. Classification (NCBI taxonomy): domain Bacteria; kingdom Pseudomonadati; phylum Pseudomonadota; class Betaproteobacteria; order Burkholderiales; family Alcaligenaceae; genus Achromobacter; species Achromobacter sp. 1L-A-4-B-C2. Next base: position 536,929 of record NZ_JBXAWP010000006.1, on the reverse strand, counting down.
AAGGGCTGGCGCCTCGTCAACAAGAAATAGAAAAGGGCCGGCACTGACGCGCCGGCCCCGACTTCATTTACCCAGATGCTTGCGAACCGCGGCGGCTGATGCGCCCACCGCCTGCACCGCCTCGCGCAGTTGCGCTTCGGTGACCCCAAGCGCCTGCGTCCAGTAGCGCAGTTCGTGGGCTTCGTTCACATTGATGCGGGACCGGTCTTGGGGTCCTCGATCCTTCAGGTCGTCGGCCATGATGTCTCCTCTGTTGGAAGAAACACCTATCCAGCAAGCCGCGTTCCCGATGCGCAGCTTGCGGCCGGGGCTTGCCGGAGGTCAGCCCGGTCCGTCGCTGGCGGCGGCCAGCAGCGGCACCACGATGTCGCTGATTGGCGTGGCAATGCCATGCGCGCGGGCGCGGCGCGCGATGACGCCGTTGCGGATATCCCATTCCAGCGGCCGGCCCGCCTGGCGGTCCGCCAGAATGGACGTGCCCATGTCGGCCGGAGCGGCCTGGAACTTTGCAAGAATCTCTTCTGGGGTCTCGTCGCCCAGCTGCGCGCCTTCCGCGCGGGCCACGGCGAGGCATTCCTGTAGATAAGCGATGGCAAGCGTGGCGATGTCGGGCCGCGCGAACATGCCGGCGCGGCGGTGGGTTAGTGCCATCAGGCCCGCCACCGCGTTCTGCAACAGCTTGCGCCAGGCCAGCGTCTGGAAGTTGGCGGTGACGTCCACCGCGCACAGCGTGCCGCGCAGCGCCTCGGCCACCACGTGCGCCGCCTGCGTGTCCGGCAAGCTAAGGCGCGCCTCGCCACGCAAGCGCACCGAGCCGTCCGGCTGCCCCTGCGCGGGAAACCACACCACGGCGGGAATGATGCGAGCGCCAGGAGAGTCCGAGGTGTTTGGGGACTTTGGGGCGTGCCGGGCGACCTGCTCCATTTGCTCGACCCCGTTCTGCAAGACGCACACGACGGTGTCCGGGCCGCACAACGCCGCCAGCCAACCTGCCGCAGCCTCGGTCTGGGTTGCCTTGACGGCAAGAAAAACGATATCGACGGTGCCATCGAGCTGGCCGGGATCGTTGCGCACCGGTCCCGGAACCGTGATGCGGCGCTCGCCGTCCTCAAGAATCAGTTCACTGCGCGGCGTGCGCCCGCACAGCAAGGGCGTACGGCCGGCCTGGTGCAAGGCCGCCGCCACCGTGGTGCCGATGGCGCCGGGTCCGACGATGGCGACGGTTGCTGCATCTGTTGCGGTACTCATGGAATGGGGTTCCTTGAAAAGCACGGTGGAGGGCGGGGGCGCGCACGGATAGCGGCCAGACCGTGCGGCGTGGCACACCGGGCTGGCAAACGCTTCACAAGGCGACCAGCACCTTGCCCACGACAGATGCCGATTCAAGCGCGACGTGAGCGTCGGCTATTTTATCCAGTTCGACTTTCATCCCGATATGCGGGGCATAGTCGCCGCTGGCCAGGCAGGCGTTTATGTCCCGGATCGCCTGGATTTTCGCCGCCATGGGCACCGTATAGATAAACACGAACCGCAGCACGCAGCCGTGCATCATCGCGCTTAACAATGGCAACGCAAGCGCATCGTCGGCATGCGACATCGCGTAGGAACTGATGACACCTCCTGGCGCCAGGCATGCCATGTCGATGTCCAGATTCGCCTTCACGTTGACGTCGACGATGCGGTCCACGCCCGCGTTGCCCGTGCGCGCCTTGATTGCCGTGGCCACGTCATCATTCAGGCGGTCCAACACCAGATCCGCGCCCGCCGCGCGAGCGACGGTGGCCTGTGCTTCATTCATGACGGTGGCCGCGACCCAAGCGCCCGCCCACTTCGCCAGCAGGATGGCGGCGGTGCCGACCACGCCGGCGCCGCCTTGCACGAGCACGTTCTTGCCACGGATGTCGCCATCGGCGAAGAGACAGCGATGGGCCGTCAAGGCCGGGATGCCCAGTGACGCCCCGACCTCGAAAGATGCGTTATCCGGCAGTGGCACCGCCTGCGCCGACGGCACCACGACATAGTCGGCCGCCGTTCCTGCCGGCCTGCCGTACTGCGCCTCAAAGATCCATACCCGCTGACCCACCCGACCGGCCTCGTTCGGATCGCCCACGGCATCGATGACGCCCGCGCCGTCCTGGTGCGGGATGATTCGCGGGTACGGCATCGCAGAGGAGAATCCCGTTCGGGCTTTGAGATCGGTAGGGTTCAGCCCCGACACATGCACCCGCACCCGGACTTCACCTGGGCCGGGTCGGGGATCGGGAAGTTCAGCGACGCAAAGCACTTCATGCGCGGGGCCCTGGCGTTCGTAAAAAGCAGCTTTCATGGATTTTTTCTCGGACATGGAAGACATGCTTCCGTGAGCCGGCATTATCGAAATCCAGTGGCTTTTCTACAAGTAGGCACATTGTTTATACGTAAGGATAAAAAATATACTATCGAGGCTTTATCCGACTCAGGGCAGCATCATGGCGCGTGGCAAGCTAGATCAATACCGATGCGCGGTGGAAATCACCGTACACATCGCGGGGGGGAAATGGAAGCCGTTGATCATTCACTATCTGCTGAGCGGAACCAAGCGTTTCGGGGAGCTGAAAAAGCTGATCGGCGGCGTTACGCAGCGCTCGTTGACGTTGCAGTTGCGCGAACTTGAGGCAAGCGGCATCGTCAGCCGGGAAGTCTTTGCCGAAGTGCCTCCACGCGTGGAATACACGCTGACGGCGCTAGGAACGACACTGGCTCCGACGCTGGAAGCGATGAAGGCGTGGGGCGAGCTCTATCTGGCAAACAAGGCGCGCAAACGGAAAACGGCCGTCTCCTGAAGTCGGTTGACTTCGGGAGACGGCTGTCCACGCGCGCCCCGGTATTGAGCGCACGGAATAAGATTCGCCTTTTGTGCGAACGCCTCGTCATGCTATTGGACCGTGACGTGCGCTCGATCGATGACGGTTTTCCATTTGTCGAGCTCGGCGTCGACGAAGCCCGTGACCTGTGGCGGCGAGAGCTTGCCCGGCGTGGCGTTGTTGTCGTTGAGCCATTTGATGCTGGCTTCGGTGTTGGCGCTGTCGATGGCGATCCGGTTCAGTTTTTGCACGATGGCTGTCGGCATGCCGGCGGGGCCGAAGAGGCCTATCCAGGCCTGCGATTCGTAGCTTGGATAGCCGGATTCGGCGACGGTGGGCACATCGGGCAAGCTGGGCAGGCGGTCTTTCGAGGTGACCGCCAGGGCTTTGACGTCGCCCGAGCGGATGAAGGCGGCGGCCGATGTTGCGTCCAGGAATGCCGCCGGGATCTGCGCGCCGATCAGGTCGGTGACGGCAGGCGCGGCGCCCTTGTAGGGGATATGGCGCAGATTGGCGCCGGCGACCATCTTGTAGAGTTCGCCGGACATGTGCGCCGAGCCGCCCACGCTGCTGGAGCCAAAAGCCAGGCCGCCAGCTTGTTGATTGGCGTAGGCCGTGAATTCCTTGGCGTTGGTGATGGAAGATTTGGCGGGAACCAGCAGAACATTAGGCGCGTAAGCCAGAATGGCCACGTTGGAGAAGCTCTTCTTCGGGTCGTAGGGCAGCTTGGGTTGCAGGCCGGGATAGATCACGTGTTGCGTGGCCGTGACCAGCAGGTTGTAGCCGTCCGGTTTCTCGCGCGCGACGAGCGCCGTGCCGATCTGGCCGCTGGCGCCGGGCTTGTTCTGAACCACGACGGTCGTCTTCAACGCATTGCCCAGGTCCTGAGCGTAGCGGCGCGCAACCAGATCCGTGAAACCGCCAGGCGAAAACGGGACGACGATGGTGATGGGGTTGCCGTCGGGCCAATCGGCCGCAGCGGCGACCCCAGGCGCGAGCAGGGCGCTGCTGCCGCAGAGGATGATGGCGGCCACATTGCGGCCCAAAGGAATGCGATGCAGTTGCTTGTCAGACACGCTTGTCTCCGGTTTGTTGTATTTATCAAGACTTCTGTATATGCCTGCTCCGCTGCCCACGCAGGGCATGTATCGACAGTGCCTGCGTCTCTCCGAAACAGCGTTGACGTGCTCTCTTTTATTGCGTGTGCACGGATTCAGGCAGGGTCATCGTGAAAGCCTCGCCCCTCCTGGGCGAGCTTGACGATGAGATTGGCCGGCTTCCAGTATTGGGAGCCGTGCACGGCTTCATACTTGCGCAGGCCCGCCAGAATGGCGGGCAGGCCGATCTGGTCCGCATAGCACAGCGGGCCTCCCCGATAGGCGGGAAAGCCGTAGCCTTTGAGCCAGACGACGTCAATGTCGGAGGCGCGTTCGACGATATTCTCTTCCAGGATATAGGCGGCTTCGTTGATCATCGAGTACAGGCAGCGCTCCAGAATTTCCTCGTCTGAGATCTGCCGCGCTTGTCTGACTGAGGCGGCGCGGTGTGCGGCGACCAGTGCTTCGGCAGCCGGTGATGGGGTGGCCTTGCGGTCGCTGTCATAGTCGTAGAAGCCACCCTGGGTCTTCTGGCCCAGCCGGCCGGCGGCGACCATGCGGTCCAGCATGTCGCACTCGCGCTCGCGCGGCGTCAGGCGTTGCAGGCGGCTCTGGCGATTGCGCCAGCCCACGTCCAACCCTGCCAGATCCGCCATGGCGAACGGCCCCATCGGAAGGCCGAAGTCGCGCAGCACACCGTCGATCTGAAAGAACGAGGCGCCTTCCTGGAGCAGGAAATAGCTTTCGCGCGTACGCTTGGCCAACATGCGGTTGCCGACGAATCCGTCGCAGGACCGCACCAGCACCGCGACCTTGCCCAGGCGGTGGCCCACTTCCATGACGGTGGCGCACACGTCGTCCGAGGTGACGGAGCCGCGCACGTTTTCCAGCAACTGCATGACGTTGGCCGGGCTGAAAAAGTGCATCCCTACCACGTCCTGGGGCCGCTGAGTGGCGCTCGCGATAGCGTCGATGTCCAGGAAAGAAGTGTTTGAGGCCAGGATGGCGCCGGGTTTGCAGACCCGATCAAGCGTCTTGAATATCTCGTGTTTAAGCCCGATTTCCTCGAACACCGCTTCAATGACTAGATCCACGTCGGCCAGATCCTCGAAGCGCGTGCTGCCCTGTATGCAGGCGAGACGCTGTGCGACCTCATCTGCGCTGAGCCGGCCGCGCCGCGCGGAGTTGGCGTAGTTTTCTTTGATGCGCGCCATGCCCTGGCTGAGGCGCTCGGCGTCTTTCTCCAGCAGCACCACGGGTATGCCGGCGTTGGCGAAGCACATCGCAATGCCGCCGCCCATCGTGCCGGCGCCTATCACCGCCGCCCGGTTGACGGACCTGGCCTTGGCCGCAAACGGGGGCTTGTGTAATTGGCGTTCGGCCACGAAGGGGTGGTGGTTGACGACTGGCGTGCTGGTGGTGGTGCTCATGATTGTGTCCGCGGTTTCAACGATTACAAGGTGGCGCGCGATCCGAGAATCGCCGTGACCTGGCTGGCCAACTGGCCGCCATTGCCGTGGGCCAGGGCCAGATCGACGCCGTCAACCTGCCTGGCGCCTGCGGAGCCGCGAATCTGGTGCACCGCTTCGATGGCCGCAAAAATGCCATACATACCCGGGTGATTGCAGGACAGGCCGCCGCCGTTGGTGTTGACCGGCAGTGCGCCACCGGGCGCGGTCACGCCTGACGCCACGAACGCGCCGCCTTCGCCCTTGGCGCAGTAGCCCAGGTCCTCAAGAAACAGAATCGGGTTGATGGTGAATGCGTCATAGAGTTGCAGGACGTCGATGTCTCGCGGTGCGACGCGCGCCATCTTGAAGGCGCGTTGGCCGGATTGCACGGCACCGGTGACCGTGAGGTCTTCCATGCTTGAAATTTGGCGATGCGTGGTTGCCGCGCCGACACCCAGGACATAGGCCGGCGTGTTGGCAAATTCCGGCACGCGCCCCGCGGCGACCAGAATCATCGCTCCGCCGCCGTCCGTCACCAGGCAGCAGTCCCGCAGCGTGAGCGGGTCGGATATAGGCCGGGAATCCAGAACATCGGCGATGCTCAGGGGGCCGCGCTCGTGGGCGGCAGGATTGAGCTGCGCCCATTGGCGCGCGGCGACCGCGACGCTGGCCAGCTGCTCGCGCGTGGTTCCGTACTGGTGCATGTGGCGTGCGGTCGCCAAGGCGTAGCCACTGATGGGGTTGCGCGGCGAATACATCGCCTCCCAGGGGGCGGGCTCGGTCAGGGTGGTCAGCTTGCCGCCCGCCGACAGTTGGTTCGACCCATAGCAAATGCAGGCCACTTTGCACAGCCCGGCTTTCAGGGCAAGCGTGGCCGACAACAGGTGGGCCAGAAATGAGGAGCCGCCGATGTTGGTGCCGTCCATATAGGTCGGATGGATGCCGAGATACTCCGCCACGGACAGGGCGGGCATGAAATGCGTCAGCGTGGACGTGAACAAGCCGTCGATCTGGTCCACACCGATGCCCGCATCGGCCGCCGCCGCCTGAACGGCGATGCCGAGCTGATCCAACGCCGAGAACCCGGGGCTGTTCCAGCCAGGCGTGGTGCCGACCCCGACAATTGCCGAGGCCCCTCTTGTACTAGTAGCCATCAAGTCATTCCAATTAACAGGCGTCGCGCGGTGAGTCCGCGCGCACAGACACCACACGCGGTCAGTCCGCGCGCACGAACACCACGCGCGGCACGCCAGAGGACTGGCGGCGCACTTCTGCATGGACTCGCATGCCGATCGTCACCGCAAGCGGATCGATGTCGACAACGGTACTCATCAGGCGCGGCCCTTCTTCAAGGTCCACCAGGACGACGCAATAGTTCCCACCCCGGTCGGGGCGTTGGCGCACCACGGTGGTCGAATAGATGGTGCCGCCGCCACTGGCCGCTTCCCAGCGCAGGCGTCCGCCGCCATAAGGGGAGATGGCCCTAGGATAGAAAACGGCGCGGCCGGTGGTTTCGCAGCGCTGAATCATGAACTGCCCTTGTTCGAGCATGCGCTGGAAGTACTGCTCCGGGCCGACTGCCTCGTCGCCCGCTGTGTGTGTGCTGTTAGAGGAATTCTGCACATTCGCCTCCCAAGATTCTTGGCCCCGGCCGGCCGGCAGGCGGACGGGGCATACACCCGTTGGGTGCATGGCTTGTCTGCTGGCGATGCCACGACGCTGGAATGATCTTAGGGGGGCGATCCGTCTCGGGACAATTAACTAATTTTGACGAGGGTCATAGCGATTGAGCATAGCTGGCCCGTGGCCCGGTGCGTGCCGGGTGCCGCGCAGAGGGGGCACGCGGAGGGAGTACGCGGACGTTGCAGGCAGAGGGATGTATTCAATCAGCCAGCCAGCGTACGCCGACGTACTCGAACTGTTTGATGTAGGGCTCGAGCAGGCGGATCAGCTCGGCGTGCAGCACATTGACGATGCGGGGGTTGCGATTCAGCACGGCGGTGCCGATGATCACGGTGCGTTGCAGCGTCGGGCTGATGATGGGCGCGCCTTCGATGCGCTTTTCGGCCAGCATCGTCATGATGGGGATGACGGGCAGGATGGTGTAGCCGACGCCGCGTAACACCAGATCGAGAATGACCGCGGTGCTGTCCGACTCGGCAACCAGATTCAGGTTGACGCCAAGGATGGTGCAGGCGCGATCTATCACGTTGCGCAAGCTGCGCGCTTCCGGCACCACCATGGGCATTCTGGAGACGGCCTCGAGCGTCATCGGGGTGTCTTCGGATAATCCGGATCCCGGCAGGCCGAAGACGTAGATGGGTTCGGAATAAGCGGGCGAGGTCTGCAGAAGTTCGGATTGCAGATAGTCGCCCATCAGGCAGATATCAAGCTTGCCGCCCTCCAGCCCCTCTTGCAGGAAATCCGAAAAGCCGGTGGCGATGCGCACGCGCAGATTGGGATACTGCTGCTGCAACGCGATGACGAGCGGGCCGGCAAGCGGGGCCGCCAGGCCGGGCAGCATGCCGATGGACACCGTGCCAAGCAAATCCGATTTTGCAGCGCCGATGTCGGCCCGGGCTTCATTGAGCCCCTTAAGGGAAACCCGCACCTGATCGACAAACCGGCGGCCTGGCACCGTCAGCACCATTCCAAGCCGGTTGCGCTCGAAAAGCGCAGTGCCCAGTTCGTCTTCCAGTTGCTTGAGCTGCCGGGACAGGGCGGGCTGCACAACGTGCAGCAGTTCCGCCGCCTTGGTGAGGCTGCCGGTTTCCGCGATCGCCAAAACCGTTCTTAATTGCCTGAGTTCCATTTCCGCCTGCTTTTATCGAGACACATGCCGAACGGCTATAGGGGTCAGAGAAAAATGTGAATTGTGCGGCTGTGGCACGACTCCTACCATCCTCACCAAGTTAACGACAACCGCCAGATCAAGCCGGGCTGCGATTGCGCGTATCCGCTTGCATGTTAATGCCTATCGGCGCCTGCCCGCGGGCGCGCCTCGTCTGGCAGGAACATGCAAGGGCTAGGGGCAGCAGCCGAAGAACTTGAGCATAAGAGTTAGAGCAGAGACATAGGATCGCTATGAAAAGAGTGTTGGTTGCCAATCGTGGCGAAATCGCCGTGCGAGTCATTCGCGCGGTGCGCGACCTTGGGTTGGAAAGCGTCGCGGTGTATTCCCAGGACGATTCAAACTCCAGGCATCGAATTGTTGCGGATACCTCGGTTGCGCTGACCGGCTCCGGTCCGGCGGCTTATATCGATATCGACGCCATCATTGCCGTAGCCACGGCCGAGCATTGCGATGCTATTCATCCGGGGTATGGCTTCTTGAGTGAAAGGGCGGATTTTGCCCTGGCTTGCGATGCGGCGGGAATCACGTTCGTCGGCCCGAATGCCGATCACCTTGCCCTGTTCGGAGACAAAGGCCGCGCGTTGCAACTGGCCCGCGAATGCGGCGTGCCCGTCATGCCCGCCACGCCGGGCGGTGCAAGCCTTGCGGACGTCGAACGGTTCTTCGACGAGCAGGGCGGGGTCGGGATCGTCATCAAGGCGGTCGGCGGAGGCGGCGGGCGCGGGATGCGCGTCGTCAAGTCCAAAGCCGATATCGCCGAACTCTATGCCCGCTGCCGGTCGGAAGCCATGTCGGCCTTTGGCGTGGACGCACTGTACGCGGAACGTCTGGTCAATCGCGCGCGTCATATCGAAGTGCAGATTGCCGGCGATGGGGCGTCGGTGGTCGCGCTTGGCGATCGGGATTGCACGCTACAGCGCCGCTTTCAGAAAGTGGTCGAGATCGCGCCCAGCCCGGTGCTAAGCGCCCCGCTGCGCGCCGCCATTCTTGCCGCGGCAAAGAAAATGGCGGCCAAGGTGGAGTACCGCAGCCTGGGTACCTTTGAATTCCTGGTCGAAGAGAACGAGCACGGGGTGCAGACGGACTTTGTGTTCATCGAAGCCAATCCCCGGTTGCAGGTCGAACATACGATTACCGAGCAGGTCACTGGTGTGGATCTGGTGGCCTTGCAGATCGGGGTCGCGCAGGGTAAACGCCTGGCCGAACTGGGCGTGGATCCGACCAACCCGCCGGGGCTGAACGGTTACGCCATCCAGGTGCGCATCAATGCAGAATCGACCGATGCCACGGGCATGGCACGCCCGGCACACGGCAGGCTGGAGCGTTTTGATCCGCCCGCCGGCCCCGAAGTGCGCGTCGACACCCATGCCTACAGCGGGTACTCACCCGCCCCGGCGTTCGACACGCTGCTGGCCAAGCTGATCGTGTTCAGCGGCAGCGACGATTTCTCGGGCGTGGTGCGGCGCTTGCGCCGCTGCCTGGCCGAGTTCCGCATTGCCGGTGTCGCGACGAATATCCATCTTTTGCAGGCGCTTGTGGCCCGCGAGGACTTCCTGTCGCAGCGCAACCATACGCGCTACATCGAGGCCATCCTAGGGGAACTGCTTGCAGCGGCCGAGCAGTACGCAAAGGAGCAGCAGGCCAAGGACAGCCTGATCGGGGATTCGGGCGGGCGCAGCGCGGCGGCGGCCAACTTGCCGCAGGCAGCGCAGGCCGCGCTGCCCGAAGGGCTGTCGGCATCGCGCACGCCGCTAAGCGGCCGCCTGGTCGAGGTGTCCGTGAGCGCTGGCGCGGTCGTGCTCAAGGGCCAACCCATCGCCGTGATCGAAGCGATGAAAATGGAATACACCGTCGTCGCCGACTTCAATGGCAGGGTCGTCCAGGTGCCGGCCGCCAGTGGCGGCAACGTGCTTGAAGGCCAGATCCTGGTCTTGCTGGAACAGGAATCGAGTGGTGACGACACCGATGTCGTGACAGACGCGATCGATCTGGACGCGGTGCGCCCTGACCTGCAAGCCGTGCTCGACCGCCATGCGTCGCTTTACGATGACGCGCGCCCGCAGGCCGTGGCCAAGCGCCGTTCGCGGGGGCAGCGCACCGCACGGGAGAACGTGGACGACCTGTGCGATGAAGGCTCGTTCGTGGAGTTTGGCGCGCTGGTCATTGCCGCGCAGGCCAGCCGCCGCAGCAAGGAAGACCTGATCGCCAACACGCCCGCGGACGGCATAGTCACCGGCATTGGCAACGTCAACGGCGACGCATTCGGCTACGACGGGTCGCTGACCGGGGTGATGGCCTATGACGCGACGGTGCTGGCGGGCACGCAGGGCAAACGCAACCACATCAAGACCGACAGGTTGGTGGAACGTGCGCGCCGCGACGAAATGCCGATGGTGTTGTTTGCCGAAGGCGGAGGCGGGCGGCCGGGCGATGTGGATTTTCCGTTCGTGTCCGGGCTGTATCAGCCGTCGTTCGCCGCGCTGGCGGAACTCAGTGGCGAAGTGCCTTTGCTAGGCATTGTTTCGGGACGCTGTTTCGCGGGCAACGCCGCCTTTCTAGGGGTCTGCGATGTCATCATCGCGGACAAGAGCGCCAACATCGGCATGGCCGGCCCGGCGATGATCGAAGGCGGAGGACTGGGCATCTTCCGGCCGGAGGACGTTGGCCCCGCGCCGGTGCAGTTCGCCAATGGCGTCATCGACATCCTGGTCGACAACGAGGCGCAGGCCGTCGCGGCGGCCAAGCACTATCTGTCCATGTTCCAGGGCCGCACCAAGGATTGGGTGGCGCCCGACCCGCGCCACCTTCGTCATGTGGTGCCCGAGAATCGCCTGCGCGTCTACGACAGCCGCAAGGCCATCGAAGGCATTGCCGACGTAGGCAGCGTATTGATGCTGCGCTCGGGGTTCGGCCTGGGAATGCACACCGCGCTGGCACGTGTGGAAGGGCAGCCTGTCGGGATCATCGCCAACAATCCGCATCACCTGGGAGGCGCCATCGACGCCGATGCGGCGGATAAGGCGGCACGCTTCATGAACCTTTGCGATATCCACGGCCTGCCCATTATTTCGTTGATCGATACGCCGGGATTCATGGTCGGGCCGGAGCAAGAGGCCAAGGCGCAAGTGCGGCATGTGTCGCGCATGTTCGTGGTCGCGGCCAAGCTGCGCGTCGCCATCCTGGCAATTGCCTTGCGCAAGGGCTACGGTCTGGGCGCCATGGCCATGGCTGGCGGGGGCTTTCGCTCGGCCAGTTGCGCGGTGTCGTGGCCAACGGGCGAATTCGGCCCCATGGGCCTGGAAGGCTCCATCCGGCTGGGCTTCAAGAAAGAGCTTGAGAACGTCCCCGAGGGGCCACAGCGCCAGGCGCTTTACGACGAGTTGGTGGCTCGCGCCTACGAGCGCGGGCACGCCGTCAATGTCGCGTCCACGACGGAGATCGACGCAGTCATCGACCCCGCGCAGACCCGCACGTGGATACGCCAAGGCATCGCGTCGGCCTCTTTGCGCGCCGGCCGGGCCCGCCGCGCCTTTGTTGATACCTGGTGATCAAGGTGAAGTCCGTTGGAACAGGTTGCGACGATGCATACATCTGAAAGCCGGCTCGCCTTCGCCGGGTTGCGCGTGCTGGAAATCGGCTGCGGTGCGGCAGTGGCTTATGCCGGGAAGCTCTTTGCGGATTTTGGCGCCGAGGTCATCAAGCTGGAGGACGCCGACGGCGACACGCTGCGCCGCCTGCCGCCCCTGTTGAACGAGGCCAATGACGAGCCCGCAAGCGCCTTGCATGCCTGGCTAAATACCAACAAGCGCAGCGTGGCACGACAAGGAAAGACAGGCGCGGATGCCGCGTGGCTGTCACGGATCGCGCGGACATGCGATGTGATTCTTGACGCCCGCGCCCTGGACGAAGGCTTGGAGGTCCTGACGCGCCCCGCCTACGCCGGCGATGGGAATGACGGCCAGGGCAATGTGCCGATCGAAGTCTGTCTGACCTGGTTCGGTGAGTCCGGACCCTACCGTGGTTTCGCGGGGACCGAGGCCGTGTGCCGCGCCCTGGCCGGCGCGGTGTATTGCAGCGGTGCACAGCAGGGGCCTCCCCATCTGCCGCACGACATTCAGACCGCCATTGCCGCCGGTGTCGCCGCATTCTCCAGCGCGACCGCCGCGTTGCTGGGACGATCCGACGGCAGCCGGCGTTATCTGTTGAGCATCCATGAGATTGCGTTTTCGCTGGTCGAGATGGAAGCCGGCATGGTGCAGGACGGCCGGCATCCCTTGGCCAGGCTGGGGGTCAACCGTTTCTGCACGACGCATCCTGCCGGCATCTACGAGACCAAGAAGGGCTGGATTGGGCTGTTCGCCCATACCGGCCCGCAGTGGGCTGCGCTGTGCGCGGCCATCGGCCACCCGGACCGGGCAGCGGATCCGCGGTTTGCAAGCGGGCCGATCCGTATGGTCCATGCCGACGAAATCGATGCGTTCCTGATTCCCAGTCTGCGCGCCACGACAGCCCAGGAATGGTTCGACGTGCTGCGCAAGGAAAAATTTCCCGCTGTCATCGTGCCGACCATGGCAGAACTGCTTGAACAAAGCGTGCATCGCGAACGCGGCGCTTTTGTTCCCGTCACGGTGGGGGCAGCCGAATTCGAGGGGCCGGTCGTTCCGCTGCCCATGGGCGATGCGGGTCCGTTGCCGGGCGGTAAGGCAGCGCGTCTGGACGCTGACGGCCCCCGCTACCGCGACGTGCAGAGCCTGACGCCGGCCGCCGACTTGACCCCGGCTGCGCCGGGCGCGCTGCCCTTACGAAACTTCCGCGTGGTCGATCTGACGATGGGGTGGGCCGGGCCATTGGCGGCAAGGACGCTGGCGGACTTTGGCGCGGAAGTCATCAAGGTTGAAAGCACGCGCTATCCGGACTGGTGGCGGGGCACGCATTACACCGATGAGTTCTATCAAGAAAAGCTGTACGAAAAGAACTCGAATTTTGCGCTGATGAACCGCAACAAGCTGGGCATCACGCTTGATCTGACCCGCGCGCAAGGGCGTGCGGTCCTGCTCGATCTGGTGGCCAAGGCCGATATCGTCATCGAGAACTACTCGACCGAGGTGCTGCCCAAACTTGGGCTGGACTACGCCGTGCTGTCCCAGGTCAATCCGCGCTTGGTCATGGTGTCCATGCCGGCATTCGGGTCGGGCAATGAATGGAGCACGATCAGGGCCTATGGCGGCACGCTGGAGCAGGCCAGCGGCCTGCCCCATCACACCGGTTTCGCGCAGGACCCACCGGCGCTGACCTCCTACGCCTATGGTGATCCCGTGGGTGGCTTTAACGGGGGGGCGGCAGCGTTGTTGGCGCTGTTCGTGCAGCAACGCTCGGGCAAGGGCCGCCACGTCAACCTGTCTCAGGTGGAATGCATGCTGCCCATGACAGCGCCGTTCGTCATTGAACAGTCGGTGCATGGCACTACCACGCCCCGCATCGGCAATGCACATCCTCTTCATGCCCCGCAGGGTATTTACTCGTGCGCGGGCGATGACGCCTGGGTGGTGGTGAGCATCACGAGCGATGCGCAATGGCAGGCATTGCTGGCGGTCATGCAGGCAACTGATCTTGCCCGGGACCCTGCTCTGGAGAAGGCGGCCGGCCGACGCACCCGACACGAAGAGATAGACCGCAGGATCAACGCATGGACCCGCGCGCGCTCCGCGCAAAGCGCAATGGCGGAACTGCAACAGGCGGGCATCAGCGCAGGAGAAGTCAAACCGGTCTGGACGCTGCTCGATGACCCGCATCTGAAGGCCCGTGAGTTTTTCAAGGCGACTTCCCGGCCTTATATCGGCGAGTTTCTGGCGACCACGCCCTGGTTCAGGGAGCCGGACGCTACGGTCGCGGCGGTGCGTCCGGCGCCTACGCTCGGGCAGCACAATGGCGATGTGTTTTCGCGCGTGCTGGGCATGAGCGTGGATCAGCAACAGTCGCTGGAGCGCGACGGAATCATCGGAAGCACCGCAACCAGAAAGGCGGCCTGACAAGCCCCGCAGGCACGACGCAATGCACAAGACCTAACCTCGTGGAGACAAAAAATGGCTACATCCGATTCCCGCCGTCACTTCCTCATCACTTCCGCGCACCTTGCCGTGGCTTCGGCATTGGGCTTGGGGACTACCGCCGCGTTCGCGCAGGACAAGGCATGGCCCACCAAAGCCATCAAGATCATCGTGCCGTTTCCGGCCGGTTCAATCACGGACACGATGGCCCGCCTGCTGTCGGACTCTTTGTCCAAGACGCTCAAGCAGCCCGTCATCGTGGAAAACAAGGGCGGCGCCAATGGATCGATCGGCGCGGCCGAGGTGGCCCGTTCGGCGCCGGATGGCTACACGCTGCTGGCCACCAACAGCAGCAGCATCACCGTCAACCCCTTGATCTACAAGAACTCCCCGTACAAGACCAAGGATTTCGCGCCCATCGCCCTGGTACTGGACGCGCCGTTCATTCTGAACGTCAACCCCGAATGGGCCAAGAAGCACGCCATCGCGTCGGTCAAGGACCTGGTTGAGTACGCCAAAAAGAATCCGGGCGATCTCACCTATGGATCGGGAGGCCAAGGCAACCTGGCCCATCTGGCGTTTGCGCAACTGAGCAACGACACGCAGTTCAAGGCAACCCATGTCCCTTACAAGTCGGCCTCGCAAGCAAGCATGGCGGTCATGGCGGGCGAGGTGAACACGTCTTTCGATACGCTGGCCAGCGCACCGCAAGTGGCAGCCGGCAAGTTGAAAGCCCTGGCGGTCACGCAGAAGCAACGGATTTCCCAAATGCCGGATATCCCCACGATGGCCGAGGCAGGCTATCCAAACATCGACGTCACTTTCTGGCTGGGCCTGTTCGCCCCGGCAGGCACGCCTGCCCAGATCGTCGACTCCTTGTACGAGCAGTCCAAGCTTGCGATGGAGCAGCCCGCTGCCAAGACTTCACTGAGTGCGCAGGGTAGCGTCGTCATGAGCAATCCGAAGGAATTGTCCACGCGCATCGGGCGTGAGGTCGATCAGCTGTCTCATGTCGTCAAGCGGGAGAATATTGTCATCGATTAAGGCGAGCCCGGCGCGCGGCGACGCCAGCCAGGCGTCTTGCCGCCGGTTTGGCGGGCAAGGATTGGGGCGGTGGGGCTGCACGCTGCTCTGGTTTCGCGGGAAGGCAACACTGTCCCCTACCGACCCGTTGCTGTCATTTAACCCTACACAGCCTGTGTCAACTATGCAGCGATCTCGGTCGGTCAGCATTAGTAGTTCTTCGCAATGGTGCTCTGGGGTCAAGGCGATGTGCCGACCTCGACCGGGATTCAATTCTCACCATCGAGTAATGTCGGCCTGGATGAGGGCAAACTTCTCAAAATATGATTCGGACCTGGCGCCGGCGGTATTTATGCCTGAAGTAAATCATCGCGCGACTTTTGGTGTTTACAATACTTGGCGAGCTGAAATGCGCAGAGAGCAGGGAGGAAGTTTTGATTGGAAAAATGTATCTGCGAGCGAGGCTAGAAATCTGTCTGAGAAGATGTTTGATGCTGCCAGGGTTCCGTCGGTAATCCGCCAGGAGTACTGGAATTCTTATGAGCGAATGAAGGAGGCCTTGTCAAAATGAGTAGTGAAAGACGTGTTCTTAGTCAGCAAGAAATAGAGGGCGCATGGCCGAGCTTCGTCCAAGTTGCGGCACGAGTGTCGATGGACATCGACGACGTTCCCCAAGGTCTCAGAGTACTTGTTCCATACGCTGTCTTCTGGGGGGTAACGGATGACTGGATTCGGGAGGATGTCTTTAGTAAAACTCCTCAGTCGCTAAAGGAAAACCTGAAATGGGTTATCTCCGAGTTTGACGACGAGCTCGATTCCTGGCTTGCAGGTCCGGAAGTTGAAGAATTGGATCCCTCTGATGCGTACCTAGCGTTCTCTGCTATGCGTATGGGAGTGGACTCGATCTGAACTAACTCGGACTTTTCAAACTGAATCAGTCTCGCTTTCGTAGACACCTTCAATTCTCAAGTGGATGCTCTCGAAGCCGCTGCATGGCCGACCGCTTCTGGCCGAAAGCGGCCACTGACCACAGGATCCTCCGGGCCTTCCACACAAGACGGCTTTCTTCTCTTACCGCTCCCAACCTGGAGCGGAGTGCCTCGAGACGTCTGTCGCCCTTGCCTAATGCCCTTTAGCGAAAGCCCCGAATCTGCGGGCTTAGCCTGTCGCGGCAATTTAATCGCGCTTATCGCGAAGTTCGCCTTTCTCCAACCCGCAGGCCGTTCATCTGCACAGAAGAAAAGAAGCTCCCCCGAGCAATAGCAGACGTCGCCCGCCAAAGCCAACAGGCGAACTTCATCAAAAATCGCGAACTTTATTCGCCGCCCCTCATACACCCTCCATCCAAAATTCCCCTTGCGGAAAATCAATGTTCTGTAGGACACTTTGTGTCATTAGGGCAAATAAAGCCCGTCCAAGGGGAATGACATGAAGGTGCTTGGCAAGTTCGCCGCGCTGGCGACGATGTGTGTGACGGCGGGAATGGCCGTCTGGGCGGGTGGGGCGCATGCGGCGTATCCCGATCGGCCGATCCGGCTGGTGGTGCCGTTTGGTGCGGGCGGGATCACGGATATCGTGGCGCGGCAGGTGGGCAAGGGGATGGGTGATGCCTTGGGGCAAAGCGTCGTCATTGAAAACCGGCCCGGGGCCGGCGGGGTGATTGCCGCGCAGTTGGCGGCCGGCGCGCCGGCCGACGGCTACACCGTCTTCATGGGCACCGTGGGCACGCAGATCGTGAATCCGCTGATCTACAGCAAGCTGAGCTACGACGCCGCCAAGTTCGTGCCGGTGGGCATGGTGTCCGGGTCGCCTTTCGTGCTGGCTACGCGCGCCGGGTTGCCGGCTGCGGACTTTGCTGCGTTTGTGGCTTACGCGCGTGCCAATCCCGGGCGGTTGAATTTCGGGTCGGCGGGCAATGCCAGTTCACCGCATCTGGGGCTGGAATTGTTGAAGCTGACGGCCGGCGTGGATATTGTGCATGTGCCGTTCAAGAGCGGCAGCGAAGCAGTCAACGCGGCCATCGGCGAACAGGTGGATGTGGTGATGGACGCCAGCCCGATCATCATGCCGCACGTGGCCTCGGGCAAGTTGCGCGCGTTGGCGGTGGCGGCGGACAAGCGGCTGGCGTCGGCGAGCGCCGTGCCCGCCAGCGCGGAAGTGGGCGATGCGGCCTTGCAGATCAGTTCGTGGAATGCCTTGGTGGCGCCCGCCGGCACGCCGCCCGAGGTGGTGGCCGCCCTGAACGCCGCCTTGCAAAAGACGCTGGCGTCGGCGGAATTGAAGGATCGATTGGCGGCGCAGGGCACGCAGTTGTACACGGGGTCGGCAGAGGAATATCGGCGCTTTATCGCAGCCGAGAATGCCAAGTGGACCGACATCGTCAAGCGGGCCAACATCAAGATGGATTGACCGGCGGGCGGTCGCGACGCGGCCGCCCTTTATGCTATGGACACCCCGGCAAGCGCGCCCATGTGCGCGGCCGGGATTTACGCCGTTGATGAAGGACGGCACGACGGAGACATGATGACCGATACGATGCACCTGGGAAAAGACGAACTGATCGCGCGTGCGCAAGCCGAGATGCAGCGCCAGTTCGATACGCCGCAATGGAGCTTGCGCGAACGGCTGGCGCTGACGTGCCGCATCTTGTTCGATGGCGGCCACGATTCCGGGCTGGCGGGGCAGATCACCGCGCGTACGCCCGAAGCGGGGCGCTATTACACGCAGCGGCTGGGCCTGGGCTTTGATGAAATCACGGCCAGCAATCTGTTGGTGGTGGATGAAGATTTGCGCGTGCAAGAGGGCGGCGGCATGCCCAACCCGGCCAACCGTTTTCATTCGTGGATCTATCGCGCGCGCCCTGATGTGAATTGCATTATCCACACGCACCCCTTGCACGTGGCGTCGCTGTCGATGCTGGAGGTGCCGCTGGAGGTGTCGCACATGGACAACTGCACGCTGTACGACGATGTGGCTTTTCTGAAGGATTGGCCGGGCGTGCCGGTGGGCAATGAAGAAGGCGAGATCATCTCGGCGGCGCTGGGCGACAAGCGGGCGATTCTGTTGTCGCACCACGGTATGTTAATCGCGGCCGGGTCGGTGGAAGAGGCCTGCGTGCTGGCCTTGCAGTTCGAACGCGCGGCGCGCATGCAGTTGCTGGCGATGTCGGCGGGCAAGATCCAGCCTATTCCGCCCGCGTTGGGACGCGAAGCGCATGACTGGATCCTGACGCCCAAGCGGTCGCAGGTGGGGTTTTCGTATTACGCCCGCCGGGCGCTGCGCGCGCATCCGGACGTGTTGTCGTAGCCGGCGGCAGCGGGCGCCCGGATAGGAGACCGGATAGGAAACCGCATAGAAGACTGGATAGGGCACCGGACAGGCGAGCAGGATGCGGCGCGGATCGGGCGGCCAGGCCGGGCAGGGCGGCTCGACGGCGGCGCAGGTTTCGGGCATTCTTACCGGTCCGATTTTCCACCCCCCGCCATGATCGACCTGCCCCCCCGCCTTCGCACCCTGCGCCGCCAGCAAGCGCTTTCCCTGGAACAGCTGGCGCAGCGCACCGGGCTGACCAAAAGCTACCTGTCCAAGCTGGAACGCGGCCTGAGCGAACCGTCGATTTCGACGGTGCTGCGCCTGGCTGAAGCCTATGGCGTGGGCGTATCGCAACTGGTCGGCGAAGACGGCGCCGCGCAAGACGAAGTGGTCAGCGTGGTGCGCGTGGGCGACCGCGAGGCGCTGCAACGCGGCGGGCCGGGCGTGCAATACCACTACGAATCACTGGCGGGGCGTCGCAAGGTCAAGGCGATGGAACCGTTTGTGGTGCATCCGCCGCGCGACTTTCCCGATGCGACGGCGGTGTTTCCGCACCCCGGTGAAGAATTCCTGCTGGTGCTCAAAGGCGCCGTCGAAGTGCAGGTGGGCGAACGCCAGTTCCGCCTGGAAACCGGTGATTCCGTTTACTTTGATTCCGAACTGCCGCACCGCATGCGCACGGTCAGCCGCGCCATGGCCGAGGTGTTGGTGGTGGCGGCGCACTGAACTCAAGACAACTTTGCATAGGTAAGCCATGAAGCACGACTCATCGCGGCTAGTCCGCATCGACGCCGGCCCGATGAAGAACCCGGTGCCCGGCAAGCCCCGCCGCCCGATCTCGGGCGATGCGGCCTTTCAGACCGTCACCGCCTTTGAGGGCAACGCCGGCAAGGCGGAAGCGGGCGTCTGGGAAAGCACCGCCGGGGTGTTCCAGGCGAACACGACGGGCTATATCGAATTTGGCACCATCGTGGAAGGCGCGGCGCGGCTGGTCGATCCGGACGGCACCGTGCACGAACTGACTGCGGGCGTAGCCTTCGTGATGCCCGAGGGGTATACGGGCCGCTGGGAAGTGGATCAGTTCGTCAAGAAAATCTATTTCATCTGCCGCACGGCGTAGCGCCGCGCGGGAGTGCGCCACCGTCACTTCCATTACGGCTGCGGCCGTTGCGGATAGGCTGACGTACCAAACGTGTTGCCCATGCGGTTGCCGATGGTGGCGGGCGTGGGCAGGCCCATCTGGTTGGGCGGGCGTTGCGTGATGGCCTCGGACGCCAGCCCCGGCGACGGCCGGTTAGCCGTGGTGTCCGGCGCCATCTTCTGGTTCAGGCAGTCGTAGGACAAGGCCCGGTAGCCGTTGACCTCGGTCTCGATGCACGCGCCACTTGATCGGGCCGAAGCCGGTGGCAGGGCCGACTGCGCCGGTTTCTGCTCCTCTACGGTCCGCGCCTCCACGGTCTGCGCCATGGCCCCCGCGCCTACAAGCCCCAACGCGCCAACCACGCCCAGCGCGCCGCCGCCCATCACGACGATCTCCAGCCACAGGCCCCTGGCCCCCCGCACCTTGCGCATGCGCGCTCCCTTGAACGGTCCGGCCAGACGTGGCCGACGCAATCCAAAAAGTATAGAGACCGCCCGCACCCCGTAGGTGACCGTTGCGTGGCGGCGGCGCGCGCCGCGCGCGTCAAGTGTCACGAATGCGTCATTCAGCCGCTCTAGCATGGCGGCTTTTCCAGGCGCGGGCGCTGATGGCGTTCTCTGTTGCGGCCATGTCAGGCACTTTTCCCTTGCGGTCACGTTTATGAAGAGCGTCTTCAAGGGCCGTGGCGTTGCCTTGCGCGCGTGTCTGGCCTGGGGCCTGCTGGCGCTGTCGCCGACTGGCCATGCCGCGGCACCCCCCGCCAAGCCCATGCGCTTCGAGATTGCCGCGCAGCCCCTGGCGCAGGCGCTGGTGGAATACAGCCTGGCCAGCGGGTTGACCGTGTTGGTGGACAGCACCTTGACGGCCGGCAGGCAGGCGCCCGCGGTGGTGGGCGCCTACACGCCCAGCGAAGCGTTGCGCCGGCTGCTGGCCGGCTCGCCGCTATCGATTCGCTATGCCAGCGCGCGGTCTTTCACGCTGGTCGCCAAGGACGAGGACACGGCGGCAGGCGCCGGCGCGGCGGGCAAGCGCCTGCGCGACACGCCTTACGCCGCCGTGGTGCAGGCGGCGTTGAAACGCGCCCTGTGCGCGGCGGCGGCCACGCAGCCGGGCAACTACCGCGCGTTGGTGCAATTGTGGTTCGACAAGGCCTGGCGCGTCAGCCGGGTTGGGTGGGTGTCGTCAACGGGGCAAGCCGGCCTGGACGGACGCCTGGAAGCGGCGTTGCGCGGAGCGGTGATTGGTCCGCTGCCGGCAGCGATGCCGCAGCCGTTGACGGTGCTGCTGACGCCGCGCAGTGCGGCGCAATGCGATGCGGACAGGGGAGCCGGCAGTGCGGGATAACAAACCGGACGGCTCGTTGCGGGCGTTGTTTCTGGAACGCTACAACGACTTTCGCAGTCAGCTGCGTCGACGACTGGGTTCGGACGACCTGGCGCACGACGCCATGCAGGAAGCATTTTTGAAGGTGAACGACCTGCCCGCCAGTTCGTCCATCCAGCAACCGGCCGCCTATCTGTTTCGCGTGGCGCTGAACATCGCGGAAGACCAGCGTCGCCGCGACTCCCGCCTGCTGACGGGCGTTGAAATCAGTGAATTGATCCACCTGGCGGACGAGGCCGCGGACCCGGCCCGCATCGCGCAAGGCCGCAACCAGATCGATGCGTTCCAGCGTGCGCTGAAGAAACTGCCCGAACGGACGCAGCAGATGGTGCTGGCCGCGCGTGTGCAAGAGCTGCCGCATGCGGAAATTGCACGGCGCTATGGCGTGTCAGAGCGCATTGTGTCCAAGGAACTGAAGCGCGCGCTGGAACATTGTGCGCAAGAACTCCTTGCGGCCGGGCAGGCGACGGGCAACGGAACGAGCCACCCGGGCGTCCCCCCCCGCGAAGCGTGCCGGGATGACACACCATGGCGTTGACGATGAGCATGCCCCGACGGAACAAGCAGGAAGACGCCGCCACCGTACAGGCGCGCGAGTGGCTATTGGCGCTGACCTCGGGCCGCGCCACCGAAGACGACGCGCAGGCGTTTCGCGATTGGTTGCGTGCAGACAGCCGACACCCCGCCGCGTTCGCCGCCCAGAAGCAGCTGTGGCAGGGCATGGGCCCCGCCATTCAGGGCGTGGTTGCCGACCGCGCGAGCCGCCGTGCGCAGCGGCCGGCATTGAACGGTCGCCGCGCGTTCCTGGGCGGCGCGCTGGCGGCGTCAGCGGCGTATCTGGCGTTCAAGCCCCCGCTGGGCTTGTGGCCCGGCGTGGACACGCTGGGCGCGGACTACCGCACGGCGGCGGGCGAACAGCGCCGCGTGGCGCTGGGCCAGTCGGTGGACGTAGACATGAATACGCTGACGCGTCTTAACGTGGGCAACGACGCAAACGGTGCGGTGATCGAGCTGGCCGAAGGCGAAGCCGAGATACGCGCCGGTGCGACGCCGGCCGTGGTGGTCGCCGGCAAAGGCCGTATCACCGCGCGCGAAGCCACGTTCAACCTGCGCTATATCGACGGGCAGGCGCGGCTGTGCTGCCTGTCCGGCGCGTTGCGGCTGGTGCATGCCGAAGGCGTGTTCGATGTGGCCGCCAACCGCGAACTGCGCTATGACGATGCGCGCGTGATGCCGCCAGTGGCGGTGGACACGGCGGTCGTCACCGCGTGGCGTCAGGGCTGGTTGGTGTTCAACCAGCAGCCGCTGGCGCAGGTGGTGGATGAACTGAACCGCTATCGCCGGGGCCGGCTGGTGCTGATGAACGATCAACTGGGCAAGCGTCTGGTGCAAGCGCGGTTTTCGTTGGCGCAGGTGGCTGACGCCGAACGCCTGATCCGCGAAGCGTATGGCGCGCGTGTGACACATCTGCCCGCCGGCGTGGTGTTGTTGTCATAAGCACGTCGTAAAACGCCTGTCTGGATGAATTATTTGTGACAGCGTTCTGGTCTGCATTTTTCTATCCGTCTGTCTTGTTCTAAGTGAAGAACTCGCGCGATTGGAACAAGGGATGGCGATCATGCAGGCACGGATGTCGGACTCGGGTGGCAAGCGGAACATGGGGCGGGTGCCGGGGCGGCAGCGCCCGAACTGGCGTCCGACGCCACTGTCCCAGGCGGTCACCGCGCTGCTGATCGCAGGCAGCGCCAGCGGCGCGGCGCAGGCGCAGCAGCGCGCCTTCAGCCCCGGCTGGTTCTCGGACAAGAATGCCGTGCAGTCGACGGCGCAGCGCACCGGCCGCATGCCCGACGGCAGTATGGCGGGCATAGGCGCCGGCGCGCGCCAACAGGCGCAATCGCGCCAGCAGTTGCAGCGGTCGCTGGATAACCTGAACCGCTCGGCCGCCGCCGTCGCCGCGCAGCAAGCCGCGCAGGCGGCAGCGCGCGCGGCGGCCGCCGCCGGTGGCGCCGATGTGCCCGACGGCCTGGTCGAGGGCGGCTTGTGGGCCGCCACGGGGGACCTGGCCAAATGGGAAGGCGCGAAAGCCGCGTCGCCCAGCGTGCAGAACGGCCGCCAGGTCGTCACCATCGAACAGACGCAATCGCGCGCCATCCTGAACTGGGACAGCTTTAACGTCGGGCGCAACACGACGCTGCAATTCAAGCAGGGCGCGGACGACGCGGTGCTGAACCGGGTGGTGGGCGCGGCGGCCAAGCCCAGCCAGATCCAGGGCGCGATCAAGGCCGACGGCACCGTGATGGTGGTGAACCAGAACGGCGTGATCTTCACCGGCACCAGCCAGGTCAACGCGCGCAACGTGGTGGCCGCCGCCGGCGCGATCACCGACGCGCAGTTTCGTGACAAGGGGGTGTACGCCGACAACGGCGCGCAGCCGACCTTTACCGACGCGCGCGGCAATATCGACGTGCAGGCCGGTGCGTTGATCGGCACGGCGGCGCCGGCCACGTCCACGGCGGGCGGCGGCTATGTGCTGCTGCTGGGCAAGGAAGTAAACAACGCGGGCACGATCAACACGCCGTCCGGGCAAGCCGCGCTGGCGGCGGGCGACAACTTCGTCATCAAGCGTGGCCAGGGCACGTCCGGCAATCTGCTGTCCACCACCAAGGGCAACGAAGTCACGCCCACCGGCACGCCGGGTCGCGTTGCCAACACGGGCCTGATCCAGGCCGCCGTGGGCGACGTGACGATGACGGGCGGTGACGTCGTGCAAAGCGGCGTGGTGCTGTCCAGCACGTCGGTCGATACGCGCGGCACGGTCCACCTGAACGCGGTGGGCGAGGGCGGCAAGATCACCCTGGCTGAATCCGGCACCACGGCCATCCTGCTGGACCGCAGCGGCGCACTGGCGCTGGACAGCCAGCGCGACGGCCTGCGCGTGCCGGTCACCCCGGCAACCGATGCGACAGTAGTGGCGGCGGGCGCGGACCGGCGCGAGTTGTCGCGCGTGGAAATCAACAGTTCCGGCACGGTGGACTTTGCCACCGGGTCGATCACGCTGGCCACGGGCGGGCAGATCGCCGTGCAGGCCACGCAGCGCGCGCTGGTGCGCGAGGGCGCGATTCTGGACGTGGCGGGCGCCGTGGGCGTGCCCGTGGCGATGGAGAACAACAGCGTCAAGATCAACGTCCAGGGCAACGAGCAGCGCGACGCGCCGATCAACCGCGATAGCGGCAAGCTGAACAACAACGACATCTGGGTAGATGCGCGCGACCTGGTGCTGGTGCCGGCCGGCACCAACGGCTACGCCACCGACCGCTGGTACACGGCGGGCGGCCTGTTGGAGGTGAGCGGGTATCTGGGCACGCAGGGTCATGCGGTCAACGAATGGATGGCGCAGGGCGGCAACGTGGAATTCACGGGCGGCGACGTCGTGACGCGGGCCGGTTCGCAGATCAACGTGTCGGGCGGCACGCTGGACGTGCAGGACGGCAAGATCCGGCAGACCTGGCTGCGCGGGGCGGATGGCCGGCTGTACGAGGTGTCGCGCGCGCCCGGCGACCTGGCCTATACCGGCCTGTACAAGGGCTATGAGGCCACGCACGAGCGCTGGGGCCAGACGCAGTATTTCTACAATCCGCTGATCGCGCCCAAGGAACGTTTCGAAAGCGGCTACACGGTGGGGCGCGACGCGGGCAGGCTGTTGATCGGCACCCGCAGCGCGGTGCTGGAAGGCGAGCTCGTCGGCCAGACCTACCAAGGCGAACGCCAGACCGCCGCCGCGCAAGCGGGGCTGGACGGCTATCAGCAATCGCAACGGGCGGCGGCGCGCGGTGCGCAGTTGGTGGTGGGCACGTACACGCCTTACTACGACAAGCGCACGGGCGCGTTGCAATACGCGCTGGGCCTGTCGGAAAACACGATCCAGCATGTCAGCTTGTCGGACCAGGTGGCCGCGATTGCGGCGGGTCTGGATCTGGACACGGCGTTGCCGGACGACCGCGCGGGCACCGTGCAACTGGACACCGCCCAGCTGAACCGCGCGGGGCTGGGCGCCATCAAGATCGCCGCGCAGGACATCACCGTGCAGTCGGATCTGAAGGTGGGACCGGCCGGCGACATCACCTTGTTCGCGAACCAGGTGTCGGTGGATGCCACGCTGACGGCACGCGCCGGCAGCATCCGGCTGGGCAATGTGTTGAGCCAGATCTCGCCGTCGGGGGTGACCGATACGGTGGCAGGCGTGGCGGGCGCGGCGGGCGAGGGGGATGGGCCCCGCGTCGCGCTCAGCGCGCGCACGCGGCTGGACGCCACGGGCATGTGGACCAACCTGGCCCTGTCGCCCGAACAGACGGCCGCGATGCCGTACCTGAACGGCGGCTCGGTGTCCGTGCGCGGCAGCGGCGATATCCAGCTGGCGGCGGGCAGCGTCATCGACGTCAGCTCTGGCGCGGTGTTGCGGCCCAAGAACAAGGTGACGGGCGGCAAGGGCGGCAACACGACCATAGACGCGGTGGCGGCCGGCGACGGCTCCGTGGGCGAGGTGACCCTGGGCGCGCAATTGCGCGGCTACGGCGTGGAAGGCGGCGGCACGCTGAAACTGGTGGCGGGCAAGATCGTGTTGGGCGATGGCCCGGCAGCGGTGCAGCCCTCCGTGCCGGGTGCCGTGCCGGATGCGTCCGGCACAGCGGCCGGGGGCGCGGCAGCCGTGGCTGTCGGCGCCGACCCCTTGGCGTCCGCCGAGGCCACGCTGACCCTGGCCGCGCCGTTCTTCCAGCAGGGCTATTCGCGTTACGAGATTACCGGCAGCCAGGGCCTGACCGTGGCTGACGATGCGCGCGTGGATGTGCTGATGCCCGTCTATCGCCCCGTGTCGGGCGCGCAAGGCGTGCCCACCGGCACGGACCCGGCAGCGGTGTTGGACACGTGGCTGCCGCCCGTCTATCAACATGATCCCGTGGCGGGCACGGCAACGCGGCGGCGCGGCGCCAGACTGCTGTTGCAAAGCGGTCGCAGCGTGGCGACCGCGGGCGCCGACAAGCTGGTCGAACTGAACATCGGCCGGGGCGCGCGCATCAATGTGGACCCGGGCCAGAGCATCGAACTGCTGGGCGCCGGGCAGATCACGGTCGCGGGCGCGCTGACGGCCGCCGGCGGCAAGATCGATATTCGACAACTGCGCGTGGGCACGCTGGACGTGGCCGAGTCCTTCGACACCGCGGATGGCGAACTGCACAACCGCTCGATCTGGATCGGCGAACAGGCGGTGCTGGACGTGGCCGGGCGCGCGGAAAGTGGCATCGACGCGCAGGGCCGCCGCTATGGCGTGGCGGACTCGGGCGGCGTCATCGTGATCGGCGGCGAGATCAATCACGACCGCGCCACGGCGACGTCGGCCGACGCCTACGTGATTGTGCGCCCCGGCGCGGTGCTGAACGCGTCGGGCGCGGGCACGGTGGTGGACGTGAACGGCGTGGGCGCGGTGCCACTGAACGGCGACGGTGGCCGCATCTCGCTCAGTTCCTACAACGGCCTGCATCTGGACGGCACGTTCATCGCACGGGCGGGCGGCGCCAACGCATCGGGCGGCACGCTGGATATCGCGCTGGAAACCCCGCTGTACCGCATTGCGGGCGACAACGTTTCAAGCATCGACGTGCAAGTGCCGCGCGAGCTGGTGCTGGGCGCGACCGCTCCCGGTCAGGGCCTGCGCGCCGACCTGAAACCGGGCGAGGCCGAAGAGGGCCTGCGTTATGGCCAGACCCGCCTGGACACCACGCGCTTGTTGGCAGGCGGGGGCTTCGATCATCTGGGGCTGCTGTCCAACGGCCTCATGTCCTTTGACGGCGACGTCAACATCCAGACGGCGCAAAGCCTGCGCCTGTACGCCGGCGCGTTCTCGGTGGCGCCGCAAGCCGAGGCACCAGCCGCCGCAACAGCCGCCGCCCAAACGCGCGTGAACCTGGCGTCGTCGTATGTGCGGCTGTCCGGCCTGGGCAAGTATGCGGCCACCAATGGCGTGCTGCGCCCGCGCGTGTTGTTCGCCGATGCGGCAGAGGTGGGCGAAGGCGCCTTCACCGTGCGCGCCGGCAATCTGCTGGAAGTGGGCAACAGCTTGTCCTTCGGCACGCAGGGCTCGATCGTGCGCGGCGTGGGCGGTGCGCTGCCGGTGGCGCGCGCGGGCTTTGATCGCGTGACGCTGGACAGCGCGGGCGACCTGCGCTTTCTGGCCAACAACGACAACGAACCGCGCACGCGACTGTGGACACGTGGCGATCTGGCATTGATTGCCGCGCAGGTCTATCCCGCCACCGGCGCCGAGGCCGAAGTGCTGGCCGGCTACACGCGGCGCGAGGACGGCACGCAGGGGTTCGACCCCGATCGCCGCCTGACCGTGGCGCGTCACGATGCCGCGACGGCTGCGTTGCCGCCCATTCCGTATTCGGCGTTCGGCTCGTTGCGCCTGGCGGCCGCCACCGTAGAGCAGGGCGGCGTCATCCGCGCGCCGCTGGGCGCCATTGTGCTCGGCGACCTGAGCGAACGGATGGGCACGCAACGCCTGAGCCTGCTGCCCGGCAGCGTGACCTCGGTCAGCGGCGCCGGCTTGTTGATGCCTTATGGCGGCACGACGGACGGCGTGTCGTATCAGTTCAAGGGCGCGCCGGTGTCCTTGGTGGGCGTGGGGGGCGCAGCCGGCATCGGCGACCAGGCCGCGCTGCGCACCGGCGTTACCCTGGCATTCCAGGACGTGGATGCGCTGCCGGGCTCGGTGCTGGACCTGTCCGGTGGCGGCGAGTTGACCGGCGCGGGCTTTGTGTCTGGCCGGGGCGGTTCCACCGATGCGCGCTACGCGCCGCTGGTGCGCAACAACCCCGACGGCGGCTTTACGTTGCCCGGCCTGGCCGCCAACCCGGTGTACGCCATCGTGCCCGGGGCGCAGGCGCCCGTGGCCCCGGTGGGCGGCGAGGCCGGCGCGTCCACGCCCGGCGTGGGCCGGCAGATCACGTTGGGCGCGGGCGTGCCCGGCTTGCCGGCCGGCACCTACACCTTGCTGCCGTCCACCTATGCCTTGCTGCCCGGCGCATTCCGCGTCGAGATCAACGGCGCGGCCACGGCGGGCGCGGCGGTGACGCCCATGCGGATGCGCAACCAGTCCTGGGCCGCAAGCGGGTCCTTGTCGACCGCCGGCACACAGGTGGCGAACAGCCTGGCCAGCGCGGTCATCCTGACGCCGGCGAACGTGCTGCGGACCCTGTCGCAATACAACGAGATGAGCTACGCCAGCTTTGTGGCGGCGGACGCCGTGACGCGCGGCGTGCCACGCGCGATGCTGCCCGCCGACGCACGGACCCTGCGCTTGGCGCTGCATCCCGGTTCGTCCGACGGGCAGGCGTTCAGTTTTGAAGGCCAGGCCAATTTCAAGGCTGCGCAAGGTGGCTTCGGTGGCGCCGTGGCGGTGAACGGCGGCAGCACCGCGGTGGAGATCCTGGCCCCGGGCCAGGCGCCCACGGCAGGCTTCGCGGGCACGTCGGTGGGCGCCGATGCGCTGACGGCGCTGGGCGCCAGCCGCCTGGTCGTCGGTGCGATGCCGGTGGTGTCCTACGGGCAGGGCGGGCGCTTTTATACCTTCCAGCAGTCCGCCCGCGAAGTGGTGCTGCGCACCGGCGCGCAGCTGACCGCGCCCGAAGTGCTGCTCTCGGCGAACACCATCGAGCTTGAAGCTGGCGCCGGGATATCGACGCTGGGCCGGGGCGCGCCGTCCGTGGATTCCACCAGCGGCTACGCCTTCCAACCGGGCAGCGCCAGCCTGCTGGCCGTGTCCAATGGCCGCCTTGACGTGCTGGCGCCCGACGCGCTGGCCACCGGCGCCATCCGCATCGGCACATGCGCCACCACGGCGTGCAACGATGTGACGCGCCTGTATTCCGAAGGCACCATCGCCGCCGCCACCAACGGCGCCTTCGACCTGGGCGAGCAGGTGCGCTACGGCACCCGCAACCTGTCCTTGGCCGTTGGCGCCGTCAATGTCGGCACGGCGCAAACGCTGGCGCAGGCGGCGGCGCAGGGCATCCTGCCCAGCGGCCTGACGCTGAACCAGGACATCCTGGCCCGCTTGCTGCGCGGCGACACCAGCATGGGCGCGCCCGCGCTGGAAGTGTTGACGCTGACCGCGCGCGACGCGATGAACTTCTACGGCACCGTCGCGCTGGACACGCGCGACCCGGTCACCGGCAAATACAGCCTGGCGACCTTGGCGCTGGGCACCCCGGCCATCTACGGGTTTGGCGACGCGGGCGACGAGGCGGGCATCCGCACCCAGAACCTGATCTGGAACGGCGCAACCCAAGCGCCCGGCGCAGTGGTGGCCGGCGGCGCGGGCGCGGGCAAGGGCGTGCTGCGCATCGACGCCGAGCGCATTGAATTCGGCTATGGCCAGGGCGCGCAGCCCAGCGGCCAGGAAGACAATGCGCGTCTGGCGCTGGGCTTTGCCAGCGTCAACCTGAACGCCAGCGACCGGATCACGGCAAACCATCGCGGCAGCTTGTCCGTGTATGAATCGCAGGGCGCATTCGACAGCAGCACCGGCCGCTACGCGTACCGCGGCGGCAACCTGAACCTGAACACGCCGCTGTTGACCGGGGGCGCGGGTTCGGTGAACCAGATGCTGGCGGGCGGCGACGTGCGCCTGTCCGGCGCCGGCGCCGGGCCGGTGGCGGCCGTGCAGGACCTGGGCGCGCAAGTCGGCCTGTCCGGCGCCACGGTGCAAGTCGACGGCCGTATCGTGCTGCCCAGCGGCAAGCTCACGTTGCAAGGCCGCGACGGCGTGTTGCTGACCGGGGCGTCGCAAATCGACGTGTCCGGCCGGGCCATCGCGTTCAACGACGTGCTGCGCTACAGCTGGGGCGGCGACGTGATCCTGGAAAGCGCGCAGGGTGGCATCCGGCAAGCGGGCGGTGCGCTGATCGACCTGTCGGCGCAACAGAACAACGCGGGCACGCTGCGGGCCGATGCGCTGGCGGCGTCGGCCGGTGTGGTCGACCTGCAAGGTCGCATCCTGGGCGCCAGCTCGGGCCATTACGATGCCGGCGGTACCGCCGTGCCGTATCGCGCGGGCAGCATCGACGTGCGCGCCCAGCATCTGGGCACGGCGGCCACGCTTAGCACGGATTTCGATGCGCTTAACCAGCGCCTGAACGAGGGCGGCGTCTTCGGCGCGCGCAGCTTCCAGCTCAAGCAAGGCAGCCTGACGCTGGGCAACACGCTGCGCGCCAATGACATCAACCTGTCGATCGACAGCGGCAGCCTGACGGTGGCCGGCGTGGTCGATGCCAGCGGCGAACGCGTGGGCCGCATCCGCCTGGCCGCGCGCGACGGGCTGACCCTGGCGTCCAACGCCGTGCTGGACACGCACGGCACCGTGTTGCGCGTGGACAGCTACGGCAAGATCATCGACGCGCCCAACCGCGCGGTGGTCGAACTGAACGCCGGGCGCGGCGTGTTGACGCTGGCCGGCGGCGCGCGCATCGACCTGCGCCACGGCACCGCCGCCACGGCAGGTACCGGCGCGGGTCAGCACGATGGGGCATCGCGGGGCACGCTCGACTTGCTGGCGCCGCGTATCGACGCGGCGGGCAACGCGGGCGTCAATGGCGGCGCGGCGGCCACGGCCGGCGACATCGCTATCGACGCACGTGGGCCGCTGGCCATCGACGGCGCCAAATCCATTTCGCTGGTGGCCATGCAGCGTTATGACGACGCGCGCGTCGGCGACCCGGCCGACCGCGCCAACGGACGCAGCCATCAGATCATCGACCAGGCCTATCTGGACACGTTGCATGGCGACAGCGCAACGTTCATCGGCAACGCACTGGCAAACGGCAATCTGCTGAACGCCAAGCTTGCAGGCTTGAACAACGCCACCTACCGCGACGTGTTCCACCTGCGGCCGGGCGTGGAAATCGTCAGCAAGACGGGCGATGGCGACCTGGTCGTGCAAGGCGACCTGGACCTGTCGGGCTATCGCTATGCCAGCCTGAACCCGCGTTCGGCCATGACGTCGGTGTACGGCTCGGGCGAGGCGGGCGCGCTGACCTTGCGCGCCAAGGGCAATCTGGACGTCTTCGGCAGCATCAACGACGGCTTCGCGCCGCCGGCAGCCACGCCCGACGACGAGCACGGCTGGATTCTGACGCCGGGCGCGCAGCCCTTCGGCGGCGACGTGGTGCTGCCGCGCGGCGGCGTTGTGCTTGCCAACGGCACCGAATTTCCCGGTGGAAAAACGCTGAACTACGCGCTGCCCTTGCAGCCGACGACGCTGGCCGCCGGCACGCGCCTGCCCGTTGAAGCGGCGCTGAACCAGCCGCTGTCCATCGCGGCGGGCACGGTGATGTCCGGCGATGTGCGCGATGCGGCCGGGCAGTTGCTGTACGCGGCGGGCAGCATCCTGAAGCAGGCGGTGGACCTGCCGGTGGGCACGCGCCTGGGCGCGGGCACGCTGTTGACGGCGGGTACGGCCCTGCAGGCGTTCACGTGGCCGGCCAATGTGGCGCTGCCCAACCTGTACACCACGCAAGGCTACGAGCCCAACGTGTTGTTGATGGCGGGCACGATCACGCTCAAACAAGGCGCGGTGATTCCGTCGCAGGCCAAGCTGGTGTTTCCGGATGGCGTGGACTATGTCGAATTGCGCCCCGGCACGACGGCCGACCAGCGGCGCAACTGGGCGCTGGCGCAGATGTTGCCCGCCGGGAGCCAGTCGTGGTCGTTGCGCCTGGTGGCCGGCGCGGACCTGGATGCGGCGGACCCGCTGCGCGTGCAACCCGGCCCTGGCGCCGGCAAGCTGAACCTGGCCGACAGCCACTACAACGTCACGCTGGCGATGGGCGCCGGCCTGGTGTGGGGCCCCGAGGCGGGCCCCTCCGGCTTCGAGCCCTATGCGCCGGTGCCGGAAGACCTGCTGTGGTTGTGCGACGCGATCGAAGGGCTGTGCCTGCCGCCGCCCCGCTGGGCCTGGGCGCCGGACAACACGTACGGTCAGCCCGCCGGGTCGCCGGTGTCGGACGAAGACCTGGAAAAGTGTGCGCGCTCGCCAGAGCAGTGCTATGAGAACAAGTCGTCGACGACGGTAACCGCGCACACGCAGAACTTCAGCGTGCTGCGCACCGGCACGGGCGACCTGGACCTGGCGGCCGGCGGTGACATCAGCCTGATGTCGGCTTACGGGGTCTACACGGCGGGCACGCAGTCCGCCGACGTGGCGCCCGCCTACCAGCTGCCGCGCGGCCGCTACGAAGCCACGGTGCTGGGCGATGCGCATTCCAGCACCTACGAACCCTTCGTATCGGAGGGCGGCACTTATCAAGCCTGGTATCCGGAACAAGGCGGCAACCTGGGCCTGTACACCGGCGGCGCCCTGCGCGGCGACGTGTGGGGCAAGACCACCGGTGGCCCCTTCGACGCGCGCGTGCTGGCGCCCAGCGTGGGCGTGGGCAACTGGTTGTGGCGGCAAGGCTCGGGCAGCGCCAACGGCGGCGATACGCCCACCGCGTGGTGGATCAACTTCGGCAGCTACGTCAAGGCGCCTTCCGACTTCAAGGACAACACGCCGCTGCTGGTGGGCTTCACGGGCTTTGGCGCGCTGGGCGGCGGCAACGTCAACCTGCGCGTGGACGGCGACGCCGGCAATATCGAATCGCGCGGGTCCGTCACCAACCCGCGCGGCCAGGGCTTGATCGTGGCGGTGGGCAGCACCGGGCGTGTCGCGGCCGATGGCGCCATCACGCTGACGGGCGGCGGCGACATCGACATCCGTGTGGGCGGCGGGCTTAACCCCACGCAGAGCGCACGCGGACGGGTCTCGTCCACCGTGGGCCCCACGCCCTACTACGGCGAACCCGCGCTGGACCTGCAAGGCGCGCTGATCAACCTGCGCGGCCACGCCGGGCTATCCAGCGGCGCGGTGGGCGGCCTGGATTTGCGGTACGGCAACGAAGTCAACCAGCAGGACGCCAAGGACAGCCGCGGCTACGACCCGTATGTCTCCACCCTGGCCAGCGCCACGGGCGGGCTGGTGCTGATTCCCGGCGACTCGGTCATGCGCATCGATACGCGCGGCGACCTGGTGGTGGGCGGCGCCGGCGACCCCGGCCGCGTGGCGGTGCCCAACACCACGCCGTATTACCTGCTTGATGGCACCCTGCGCACCGGCGGCGGCACCAGCTGGTTCTCGATGTGGACCGAGAACACCGCCATCGAACTGTCCAGCGCGGGCGGCAACCTGACGCCCAGCCGGCAGACCTCGCACAGCGCGCAGGGGCTGTCGGTGCAGACCGGGCGCAATACGTCGCCGTCGGACGGACGCTATCTGTATCCGTCGATTCTTCGCGCCACCGCCTACGACGGCAGCGTGTATGCGGGCGTGTCGGCCGGCTACCTGAACAACGAGGCCTCGGGGCTGCCGTATTCGTTGACCCTGGCGCCGGGCGCGCGTGGCCAGCTGGAAGTGCTGGCCGGCAATTCCATCTACGCGGGCGGCTACGCCATCAACCGTTCGGGCGCCGACCCCGCCAGCGTGGCCAACGTGTTCGCGCCGGCCTTTGCGGGCTACCTGTCCGAAGCCAACTCCAATGTGGCCCTGGGCAACAAGGGCGTGGACGGCATCGATGGCGCCCGCGACACCCATTTCCCCTTGTTCTATTTCAATGCGCCGACGGCCGGCGCGGCGGGTTCCAATGCGGTGACGCGCTTTTACGCCCGCGATGGCGACATCGTGGGGCTGCGCACCGGCGAAGCACTCTCGGTCTCGCAGGGGCCGAATACCGGGCAGACGTGGTACGAGGCGTCGGGCCCGGTGTGGATGATGGCGGGCCGCGACATCGTGGCCTCGGGTACCGACACCGGCGTCAAGACCGATGTGCCCACGACCAACGGCATGAACTTTGGCGCCAGCTCGACGTCGGTGACCTCGGCCGGCAACCTGTTCCTGCACCGCGACGCGCTGGACGTATCGCGCGTGTCCGCCGGGCGCGACATCCTGTACAGCTCGTTCCAGGTGGCCGGCCCCGGCGTGCTGGAGGTATCGGCGGGGCGTCACGTGTTGATGGCGGATCGCGCGTCCATTACCAGCCTGGGGCCGGTGCTGTCGGGCGACCACCGGCTGGGCGCGTCCATCGCCGTGCAGGCGGGCGTGGGCGCCAAGGGGCCGGATTACGCGGGCTTTATCGACCGCTATCTGGACCCGGCCAAGGCCGCCGACCCCGGCCGCCCCTTGGTCGACCAGGGCCTGGCCTTCAAGACCTACGAGGCCGAACTGCTGCTGTGGTTGACGCAGCGTTATGGCTTTGCCGGCAGCACGGACGATGCGCGCGCGGTGTTCGCGGCGCTGCCCGCCGAGCAGCAACGCATCTTCGCGCGGCAGGTGTATTTTGCCGAGCTGCGTGCCGGGGGCCGCGAATACAACGACAAGAGCAGCCCGCGCAACGGCAGCTATCTGCGCGGTCGCCAGGCCATCGCCGCGTTGTTTTCCGACGCGACGCCCGGCGCGTATGACGGCGACATCACCTTGTACGGCGCGGCGGGCATCCGCAGCAGCTTCGGCGGCGACATCCAGTTGATGACGCCGGGCGGGCAGCAGGTGTTCGGCGTGGAAGGCGTGGCGCCGCCCGCCACGGCCGGCATCATCACGCAGGGCGAAGGCAACATCCAGCTGTATGCGCAAGGCAGCATCCTGCTGGGGCAAAGCCGCGTCATGACGACCTTTGGCGGCGGCATCACGGCGTGGTCGGCCGAAGGCGACATCAACGCGGGTCGCGGGTCCAAGACCACGGTGCTGTATTCGCCGCCCAAGCGGGAATATGACGCCGTGGGCAACGTGACCTTGTCGCCCAATGCGCCCAGCACCGGCGCGGGCATCGCCACGCTGGCGCCGCTGCCGGAAGTGCCGGCGGGCGACGTGGACCTGTACGCGCCGCTGGGCACGATCGACGCGGGCGAGGCCGGCATCCGCGTGTCGGGCAACGTCAACATCGCGGCCTTGCAGGTGGTGAACGCCGCCAACATCCAGGCCCAGGGCGACAGCGCGGGCGTGCCGGTGTCGGCGGCCGTCAACACCGGCGCGTTGTCATCGGCCAGCGCGGCGGCGACTTCGGCCGTCAATGCGGCCGAGGCCTCGGCGCAGCGTGCGCAAAACGAAGCGCGCCAGAATCAGCCGTCGGTCATCAATGTGCAGATCCTGGGCTATGGCGACGAGCCGGTGGCGGGCGCCGCCCCGACCGCGCCGCCGGCCGGGGCGGCATCGGCGGCGCCCAAGTACGACGCCGCCAGCGCCGTGCAGGTGCTGGGCGCGGGTGCGCTGAACGCCAGCGAAACCGGCGGCTTGAGCGCCGAGGAGAAAAGCCGCCTGACGATGTAAGGGAAGTGCCTCCTGCATGCCCCAACCATGCCTGGTATGCGCGGCCGGTTTGCACCGGCCGCGTTTTTTTTTCGCCACGCCGCTTGCACTGCATTCGCCGTCATGTCGCGTGGCCAGAATCCCCGCGCAAGGCGGCGACCCCCGGCGACCGCGCACGCCGCGATTCTTTTTCATGAAGTTTTTCTTACAACGCGTCGTCCCGGGCCTGCCAGTACGTCTAGTAACAAGCAGAAGCCATGGACGCGCTGTTGCGGGCAAAAGCCGTAACGAAATTGTCGCGTAGCGCTGCACAGTAGCGGCCGGCACCGACCGGTTTTCACACAAGGAACTGAGTGCATCGTCATGCATGATTTCGAAAGTAGGGGTAGCGCGTTGCGCACCATATTGCGCCGTGCGCCGCATGCGTTTGCCTTGGCCATTGCCATGAACGGCGCCCTGGCGCAGGACGCGCCCACGGGCGTAGAGCGCCGCGTCAACATCAACGAATACATCGTGCGCGGCAACACCGTGCTGCAAGCGCGCGACATCGAGCGCGCCGTCTATCCCTATCTTGGGCCTGACCGCACGCTGGCCGATATTGAATCGGCGCGCGAAGCCTTGCAGACGATTTATCAGGAACAGGGCTACCAGTCCGTCTATGTGGACCTGCCCGAGCAGCAGGTGGCCGATGGCATCGTCTTCCTGCAAGTGTCCGAGACCAAGATCGGCCGCGTGCGCGTGGTGGGCGCGCAGCACTATTCGCCGCTGACCATTCGCGACGAGGTGCCCGCGTTGCAGGAAGGGCAGGTGCCTAACTTCAACCAGGCGCAGGCCGAGCTGACCGGGCTGAACAAGGGCGCCGGCCGTCAGGTGGTGCCGCTCGTCAAGGAAGGGCGCTTGCCGGGCACGATGGACGTGGACCTGAAGGTGGAAGACAAAAGCCCCTGGCATGCCAGCGTCGGCTTGAACAACGACTACAGCGCGGATACCTCGCGCCTGCGCAGCACGGCCTCGCTGGGCTATGACAACCTGTGGCAGCTGGGCCATTCCGTCAGCCTGACGTTCTTTACCGCGCCGCAGGATACGGACAACGCCAAGGTGTGGTCGGGTTCGTATTCGATGCCGCTGGCGCCGCGCTGGGCCTTGCAATTCTCCGGCTACAAAAGCGACAGCAACGTGGCCACCATCGGCGGCACCAACGTGCTGGGCAAGGGCTATTCGTTCGGCTTGTCGGCGATCTACACGATGGACCCGCAAGGCGACTGGAGCAATTCGCTGTCCCTCGGCCTGGACTACAAGAAGTTCGACGAGTCCACCCGCTTTGGCGCCAACGAAGACCAGATTCCCATCAAGTACCTGCCGTTCACGCTGGCCTACAACGGCTACCGCTACAGCGAGTCCTCGCAAAGCAGCCTGGGCTTGTCGCTGGTCGGCGCCAGCGGTTCCTTCTTCAACCAGGGCAGCGACTGGAAGGAATTCGACGACAAGCGCTATCAGGCCAACCCCAGCTTTGCCCTGGTGCGCGGCGACGGCACGCACACGCAAAACCTGTTTGGCGACTGGCAGCTGGGCCTGCGCGGATCGTTCCAGCTGGCCTCGGGTGCATTGGTGTCCAACGAACAATTCTCGGCGGGCGGTGCGACCAGCGTGCGCGGGTACCTGGCGGCCGAACGCACGGGCGACGACGGCATCCTGGCGTCGCTGGAATGGCGCACGCCGTCGCTGGCGCGCTGGCTGGGCGCGAACGTCAACGAATGGCGCTTCTACGCTTTTGCCGACGCGGCCAGCCTGCGCTTGCGCGACCCGCTGCCTGAGCAGGATGCGCGCTATTCGCTGGCCAGCGTAGGCCTGGGCACGCGCCTGCAAATGATCGATTGGCTGTCGGGCTCGCTGGACTGGGGCTATCCGCTGAAAGACGGCCCCAATACCCGCAAACACGATCCCCGCCTGAACTTCAGCGTGCGCGCCAGCTTCTGAGCGCACGCCACTTTTCCATCCCGGAGTCTTACTCATGCAACGCCTATTGATGCTCCTGCTAACCGTGCTGGCCGGCGTCTTGCCGTCGGCCGCCAACGCCTGGTGGCAACCGGATTGGCAGTACCGCAAGCAAATCACCGTTGACAGCACCGCGCAGGGCCTGCCGCTGGGCGGCCCCGCCGGCCGCACGCCGCTGCTGGTGCGCCTGCATACGGGCAACTTTACCTTTGACGGCATCAACGAGAAGGGCGCCGACATCCGCTTCGTGGCGGCCGACGATCAGACCGTGCTGAACCACCAGCTGGAATCGTTCGACCCCTTGCTGGGCATGGCGCTGGTGTGGGTGGACGTGCCGGAACTTGCCGACGGCCAACGCCAGGACATCTGGATGTACTACGGCAACCAGAAGGCGCCCGCGTCCGCCAATGGGCAACTGAGCTTCGACCCGAACTACACGCTGGTCTATCACTTTGACGGTGCGGCCGGTGCGCCGCCGCGCGACACCACCGCCTACAGCAACCACGGCCAGACGCCGACGGGCGCTGCGGTCGACGGCGTGATTGGCCGCGCCGCGCAGTTCACGGGCAACGCGCCGCTGATGCTGCCCGCCAGCCCCTCGCTGGCCATCCCGGCCGCGGGCGCGTTCACGTTCAGCGCCTGGGTGCGCGCCGACCAACCGGCCGGCGAACAGCTGGTCTATGCGCGTCGCGATGCCGGCAACGCCTTGCTGATCGGCATCAACCAGGGCGTGCCGTTTGTGGAAGTGAACGGCCAGCGCAGCCAGCCCGGCCAGCCGCTGACGCCCGCCGCGTGGCAGCACCTTGCCGTGACGGCCGATGGCAGCCAGGTGCACCTGTACGTGAACGGCCGCGCCACCGCGTCGCTGGCCGCCAGCCTGCCGCCGCTGGCCACGCCTGCCGCGCTGGGGGGCGACGTGCCGATGCCGGCCGCCTCCGCCGCGTCGGCCACGTCGGCAACGCCTGCCACGCCGGCGACGAACTCCGCGAACGCCGCGAACGCGGCGAATACCGCCAGCGGTGCGGCCTCCGCCGACGCCGCCGCGCCTGCTGCCGCACCGCGTCCGGTGTACGCCCCGTTCGTGGGCGCCATGGACGAAGTGCGCCTGTCCAAGGTTGCGCGCTCCGCCGCGCTGATCCACGCCGACGCCGCCTCGCAAGGCGCCGAGTCGCGCCTGGTAGCTTACGGCGCGGATGAAGAGCAGTCGGGCTTCGGTTTCGGTGGCCTGGGCTTTTTGCTCAAGGCCGTGCCGATCGACGCCTGGATCATCATCGGCGTGCTGGTGCTGATGATGGTGCAGTCCTGGATCATCATGTTCAAGAAAAGCCGCAACGTGGCCCGCGTGGCCGCCGCCAACGAGGTGTTTCGCGACAGCTTCGCCACGGTCGGCCAACGGCTGGAATTGCTGGCCGATGACAACGCCTTGGCGCAACGCCTGGCGAACGCTTCGCTGTGGCGCTTGTACCGCGTAGCCATCAACGAAATCCGCACGCGCCGCGCGCAGGGCGCCGACACCACGTCGATTTCGGCCGCCACCATCGAAGCCATTCGCGCATCGATGGACGCCGTGCGCACCAAGGAAAACCTGGCGCTGGGTTCCAAGCTGGGTTCGTTGTCCAACGCAATCGCGGGCGGCCCCTACATCGGCCTGCTGGGCACGGTGCTGGGCATCATGGTCGTGTTCCTGGGCACGGCGATGGCGGGCGACGTGAACATCAACGCCATTGCCCCCGGCATGGCAGCCGCCTTGCTGGCCACCGCGATGGGCCTGTTCGTGGCCATCCCCGCGCTGTTTGGCTACAACCGCCTGGTGTCGCGCAACAAGGAAGTCAGCGCCGACATGCGCGTGTTCGTCGACGAATTCATCACGCGCCTGGCCGAAGTGCACGGCGAGACCCAGGCGCAGGAAGCGGCGCATCACACCGCCCCGCGCGCGGCTGCCCCCGGCCACCCCGCCATGCGCGAGGCGCAGCCCGCGCCCGCCCACGCGTAAGGAGCACAGCATGGCTTCCGTATCCACTTCCCAGGACGATGATGACGACGCGCCCGTCGACGGCATCAACATCACGCCGCTGGTCGATGTGCTGATGGTTGTGCTGGTCATGTTCATCCTGACCGCCACCGCGCAGGTCGCCGGCATCAAGGTCAACCTGCCCAAGGCCAGTTCGACCATGGCGTTGTCGCAGCCCAAGACCAAGGCGATTTCCGTCAACGACGCCGGCCAGGTGTTCCTGGACGCCTACCCCGTCACCTTGCCCGAACTGGAAGACCGGCTGCGTACCGAGAAAGCACTGAACCCCGACTTCCCGGTGATTGTGCGCGGCGACGCCGCCGTGCAGTACCAGAAGGTGGTGGAAGTGCTGGACCTGCTGCGTCGCCTGGAGCTTGCGCAGGTCGGCCTGGTTACCGGCAAGCCGCAATAGGGCCGGGAACCACGTCATGTCGCAACACGCATCCGATCCCTTGCGCGGGCCGCATCCGGCGCGCCGCTGGCTGAAGCTGGCGGCCGTGGCGGTGGCGGCCGTCGTGGCGGCCTATGCGCTTTGGCGCTGGGCCAACGATATGTCCGGTGTCCGGCGCGATGCGCCCAAGGTCACCGCCATCATCCCGCTGCCCCCGCCGCCGCCGCCGCCACCCGAACCCGAGAAGCCGCCGGAAACCGAGCCACCCAAGGAAGAGCCCGTGGCCACGCCCGAGCCCGAGCCGCAGCCCACGCCCGAACCGCCCAAGCCGCAGGACGAGGCGCCGCCGCGTCCGGCCGACGACCTGGCCAACCCGATGCAGATCGACGGCGATGCGCAAGCCGGCAGCGACGCCTTCAACATCGGCGCGGGGCAGGGCAAGGGCATGTCGGGCGGCGGCGGTGGCCGCGCGGGCAATGCCACCTACAGCCAGTACCTGGCCTATGCGCTGCAAAAGATCCTGCGCGAAGACGAACGCACCCGCAACCTGACCTTCCGCCTGCAAGCCAACATCTGGCTGACGGCAGCCGGCCAGATCACCCGCGTGGAATTGACGCGCGGCAGCGGCGATGCCGACGTCGATGCGCGCGTGATCGCCGCCTTGCGCGCGGTGCCCGGGCTGGACGAGCGCCCGCCGGCCTCGGCCAACATGCCCATCCGCGCGTCGCTGACTGGCCGCCGCCCGTCTTGATGTCCCAAATTGAATTGATCCTGGAGT
Organism: Achromobacter sp. 1L-A-4-B-C2; assembly: GCF_057291955.1. NCBI lineage: Bacteria > Pseudomonadati > Pseudomonadota > Betaproteobacteria > Burkholderiales > Alcaligenaceae > Achromobacter > Achromobacter sp. 1L-A-4-B-C2. Next base: position 496,217 of record NZ_JBXAWP010000006.1, on the reverse strand, counting down.
GACAACAGCATGAAGTTCCCTTTGAACCGGTTGGCGGCATCGCTGGCGCTGGCCGTGGCGGGCGCCGCCTGCCTGCCGGCGCACAGCGCGCCCGCGCCGTCCGAGAACGCCACCATCAACCTGATCCGCCTGCTGGTGCAGCAAGGCGTGCTCAAGCCCGAACAGGCCAATGCGTTGGTCGCGCAGGCGGAAGCCGAAGCCAAGGCGGCCCGCCAGGCCACGCCCGACCGGGGCGCCGCCGTGGCGCAGGCCGGCGATGTGCGCGTGCCCTACATTCCCCAGACCGTGCGCGATCAGATTCGCGACGAGGTCAAGGCGGAAGTCATGGTGCAGGCCAAGGAAGAAAACTGGGCGCAACCCAATACGTTTCCGGATTGGGTATCGCGCATCACGGTGGAAGGCGACGTGCGCGTGCGCGATGAATCGCGCCTGTACAACGGCGGCAACAGCAATGAAATCACCGACTTTGCCAAGCTGAACGCCAATGGGCCGTACGACGTCAACCCCAACACCAACGGCGGCTATCCGCCCATGCTGAACACCCGCGAAGACCGCCGCAACCAGCTGCGCATCCGCGCCCGCCTGGGCGTGCGCGCGGAAATCTCCGAGGCCTGGACGGCCGGCATCCGCCTGGCCACCGGCAGCGACGACAGCCCGGTATCCACGTCGCAGACGCTGGGCGGCGGCATGGGCAAGAAGGACATCTGGCTGGACCAGGCCTACCTGACCTATCGCCCGGCCAAGTGGGCCACGGTGACCGGCGGGCGCATCGCCAACCCGTTCGAATCGACCGACACGCTGTTCTCCAACGATCTGAACTTTGACGGTATCGCCGCCATCTTCAAGCAGCCGCTGCAAGGCCGCGACGTGACGCTGTTCGGCACGCTGGGCGCGTTCGCGACGGAATACGCGAACAACGGCTGGAGCTCATCGTCGATGAGCGAAGGCGAAACGGAAAACAAATGGCTGCTGGGCGGGCAGGTGGGCGCCGACTGGAAGATCAACAACCAGAACAGCCTGCGCGGCGCGCTGGCCTACTACCACTTCGACAACATCGCGGGCAAGCGATCCAGTTCATGTTCGCCGTGGGCGGGTGCCGAAAGCTGCGACACCGACTGGTCGCGCCCGGCGTTCATGCAAAAGGGCAACACGCTGTTCCTGCTGCGCAACATCGCGCCCAACCCGCTGAATCCGGCCGACACGCCGCAGCCGCAATACGTGGGCCTGGCGTCCAAGTTCGATCTGCTGGACCTGAACCTGCGTTGGGACACGCGCGTGTTCGACGGCCTGGGCCTGCGCCTGAACGGTAACTACATCCGTAACCTGGCCTACAGCAAGAGCAAGATGGCAAGCCGCTCGCAAGGCTACATCGTCAATAACTTCGGCGACAACGGCGACATCGAAAGCGGCCCCAACGCCTGGATGCTGCAAGCCACGCTGGGGCGCTCGTATGACCTGAAGGACAAGGGCGATTGGCTGGCCTTTGTTGGCTACAAGTACATCCAGCCGGACGCGCTGCCCGACGCCTACAACGATTCGTCGTTCCACCAGGGCGGCACCAACGCGCGCGGCTACTACATCGGCGCGGGCTACGCGTTCGAAAAGAACGTGTATGGCGTGTTCCGCTGGATGAGCACCAAGGAGATCTACGGTCCGCCCTTGGCCATCGACACGATGCAGTTTGAAATCAACGCCAGGTTCTAAGGCCATGGACATGCATACCGTTTGGGATGAATCCCGCCACGCGGCCATGACGGGACGCGGGCGGCGCTTGGCGGCGGCCGTGGCCTTGTGCGCGGCCGGCTTGAGCGTGGCGGGCGGCGCGCGGGCCGAAAGCATGGAAGAGCGCTTGCGCGCGCAGCTGCGCAGCACCACGCAGCAGCTACAGCAGCTGCAAAGCGAGCAGGCGCAGATCAACGCGGCCAAGACGGCGGCGGAAACGCAACGCGACGCGGCGCAGAAAGAACTGGAGTCGCTGCGCGCGCAGTTGGCCAAGACCCGTGGCCAGGCCGAAAAGCTTGCCGGGCAACAGGACGCCGTGGCGCAAGCCGCGCAGTCGCAAGTCGCGGCCAGCCAGGCACAGCTGGGCAAGTTCAAGGGCGCGTACGACGAGCTCTTGACCTTGTCGCGCGCCAAGGAAGCGGAGCGCGCCGCGCTGGCCCGCACGGTGGCGCTGCGCGATGCGGACATCAAGACCTGCGTGGCCAAGAACCGCCAGATGTACGAGGCGGGCAAAGACATTCTGAATGCCTACGAACGCATCAGCACGGGCGACATCCTGGCCATCAAGCAGCCCTTTGCCGGCAAGGCCCGCGTGCAGTTCGAAGAGCAGGCGCAGGCCTATGGCGATCAGCTGTACGACGCGCAGGTGGCTGGCAGTCAAGCCGCTGCAACGTCGCGCCCGTAGCCTTGCTTGCCCGAATTGCTTCCTCCGATTGCTTCCCCATTTTTCAGGACCCTAAGAATGACCGAAACCAGCTTGATTCTTGATGTCGATGCCGAACGCCTGCAAGCGTTGCTGCAATCCGTGGGCTACCGCGTCACGCTGTCCGAGCAGAACGGCATGGTGCAGTTGCTAAGCGCCAGCCAGGGCGTGGGTTTTGCCGCCCGCATGGGCAACCCCGCCCAAGAGGACGGGCATTTTCTGGACTACACGCTGAGCTGCGCGCTGCGCGTGCAGGGCGACGTGCCCGCCGGCCTGGCAGAGCGCTGGAACGTGGAAAAGCGCTTTGCCCGGCTGACGGTGCAAGGCGTGTTCCTGGTGCTGGAGCTGGACGTGATCGTGGCGGGCGGCGTGTCGGAATCGTATCTGCGCGCCACGACGGAATTGTGGGACCGCTTGCTGCAAGAGTTCCTGCTGTTCCTGCGCGCCAATGCGTCGCCGCAGGGGGACGTCAATGCGTTGGAAACGCCGGCCGACTCGTTGGCGACTGCGTAACGTGGATTGCCTGAAGGGATAGAACCATGAACCAGACCCTGACCGCCAACAAACCGCTGCGCGTCACGGCGGCGGTGTTGCTGATCGCCGTGCTGGCGGGCGCCGTTGCGTTGATGCGCGGCAAGGATGCGCAAAGCAGCGAGGCGTCGCCCACGGCTGCGGCCGCGGCTCCCGCATCGGCGGCGGCCCCCGCTCCCGCATCCGGCTCGGCGAAGGCGCGAACGCTCGCCGCCACGGCAGCCACCGCCACGCCATCCGCCAACGCCACCGCCAAGCCGCAAGCAAACTCGCCCCAGCCCCAACCGGCCACGGCCATCGCGACGCTGGGCGCCGTACGCGTGGATCGCGATGAGCTGCTGCGGCAATTGCAGGCCTTGCCGCCGCAAGCGCGCCAGCAGTTGCAGGACAACCGGGCGGGGCTCGAGCAATGGCTGCGTGCCCGGCTGGCAGAGAAGGCGCTGATCGAGCAGGCGCGCGCGCAGGGCTGGCAGGATCAGCCGGAAATCCGCCGTGCGGTGCAGGCGGCCGAGGAACGCATCGTGATGCAAAGCTATCTGGAGTCGGTCAGCCGCGCGCCGGACGGCTACCCCACCAACGCCGACCTGCAAGCGGCGTACGAACGCGCCAAGCCGCAGCTGGCCGTGCCCGCGCAGTACCACGTCAGCCAGATCTTCCTGCCCGCGCCGCTGGGCGATGCCGACGCCGTTGCCGCCGCGCGCAAGCAGGCGCAGGACCTGGTCCGCCGCGCGCAGGCGCCCAAGGCCGACTTCGCGGCGCTGGCGCAGGCCAATTCCCGAGACGAGACCACGCGCGCGCAAGGCGGTGACATCGGCTTCGTGCCCCTGGCGCAATTGACGCCGGAAATGCGTCCGGTGGTCCAGCAGATGAAGGCGGGCGATGTGTCGGCGCCGGTGCAGTCGGCGGCCGGCTTTCACATTTTGAAGCTGACGGCGTTGCAACCGCCCGGCGTGACGCCGTTCGACCAGGTCAGCCAGCAACTGCGCGCCGCGCTGCGCAGCCAACGTCAGGAACTGGCCGCGCGGGCCTATATGGAGGGCTTGCTGAATGCCGGAACCGTCAGCATCGATGGCGCGGCACTTAACGCCGCATTCGAGCAAAGCACGGCGGCAACGCCCGGCCCGGCCTCCGTCGCCCGCGCTCCGTAAGCGGCCGGCCGCCGTGGACGATGCGCCGGCAAGCACGGTGATCCACGCGCCGCCCGGCGCTGCGTCAGCAGCTGACCACGGCGTCATGCTGGCGTTGGACTGGCGGCTGACGCAGGCCCTGGGCACGACGCGCGCACCGTCTACGTTGCAGGGCGCTGCCCCGCTGTTGCAGGCGTTGCGGCAGACGTTCCCGGACGACTTGGCGCGCTGGTTTCCGCTGGTGCCGTTATGCCCACCGGAGCCCGGCCTGGCATTCGGCCTGGACGTGTCCGACCTGCGGGTGCTGTATCGGGCGCTTCGGGTGGTCTGGTTGGCCGAGCTGGTGTTCGGCGGCCGGGACGAGGGGCAGCGCTGGCTGCGCAGCCCCAAGCGCCGGCTGCTGGGCCGGGTGCCGTTGCTGCTGTGCCAGCACGGGCGCTATGCCGGGTTCATCGAAAGCTGGCTGATCGATATCGACGAAGGCAACGGACCATGATGCTGCTGTGGCGCTTGAGCAATGCCGGCGATCTACAGCCGCGCGCCTGCCCGCCCGGGCGCTGGCATGGCGCGGGCGTGCCGGTCATCGTGCTGGAGGCCAGCCCGGCAGCGGCGGTGCTGGCGCGGCTGGTGTTGGCCGAGGTGACGCACCCCGACGCCTTGCCGCGCGGCTATCAACTGCTGTCGGTGACGACGCCCGGCCGTTCGGTCAGCGTGGCCGACGCCCCCGCGCCCGGGCAGACGGACCTGCGCGCCACTCGCGCGATAGGCGACGCGTGGGTGGCCAGCGGCCAGTCCTTGCTGCTGCGCGTGCCGGCCACGTCTGGCGGCTTTCAATACCTGCTAAATACCGCGCATCCCGACATGCGGCAGTGCCGCGTCACCGCGTCGTCCGCCTATCCCTATGCGCCGCACCTGGGCGCCATGGCCAAAGCGATACGCGACGGCGCCGATTGGCTGGCCGCCGCCGGCCAGGGCGGAGCGCGGGAGGGATCGGCCGCTGCCGTCGATGGCGCCGCGCGGGACTAGAATGTTGCACAGCCGGCGCTACGCCGCATGCAACTTTGTTCCGTCAGGAGCCCGCCGTATGACCGTCATCTCCGCTGCCCTTACCGCCGGCGCAGCGTTGCCTGCCACCACCGCGCAGGTGGACATAATTTCGATCCAGTCCCAAGTGGTCTATGGCTACGTGGGCAACAACGCGGCCATGCCGATCTTTCGCCGCGCCGGGCTGCGAGCCATCGCGGTGCCGACGGTGCTTCTTAGCAACACGCCGCACTACCCCACGCTGCATGGCGGGGCAGTGCCGCTGGACTGGTTCGCCGGCCTGTTGAAAGGGCTGGACGAACGCGGCGTGACGCGCGTGGCGCGCGCCGTGGTGTGCGGCTACCTGGGGCAGCCGGGGCAGGCGGATCTGCTTGCCGCGTGGCTGCCCGCGCTACGCGCCGCGCGGCCGGACGTGCGCGTGCACATCGACCCGGTCATGGGCGACCGCAACGACGGGCTGTATGTGGATGCGGGCCTGGTCGCGCAATACCGGGACTTGCTGGTGCCCTTGGCCGACGGCATGACGCCGAACCATTTCGAACTGGAAATGTTGGTGGGCCGGGCGTTGTCGACGCTGGACGAGGTGGCGGCGGCGGCGCGCGAGCTGATGGCGCTGGGGCCGACATGGATTGTCGTGACCAGCGCGGCGCCGATGGCGGCGGCGCCCGGGACCTTGCAGCTTGCGGTGGTGACGCAGGACAAGGTCAGCGTCGTGACGCATCCGGAAATCGCCATCCCGCCGTCGGTGCACGGCACCGGCGACGTGTTCATGGCCAGCGTCACCGCCCGGCTATTGACCGGGCTGGATCTGGTGGACGCGGTGCGCGAGGCGGCCGACGAGGTCACGGCCGCGCTACAGCGCACGCGCGAGCTGGGCTGGGAAGAGCTGGCGGTGGAAGGGTAGGCGGTGGAAGGGTAGGCGGCGGAAGGGTAGGCGATACGCCGACCCCTGGCGCCCAAGCCGAGGCTCAGTCGCCAAGCCGCAGCCGCAGCCGCGAGCCCACGGCCAAGCCCTGCCGCAGCCACAGCCGCAGCCCGCTACCCAGCAACGCTGCGGCGCAATCCCTTAATACGTCTTGTACGGCAGGAATTTGCCGCTCATCACGATCTGCACGCGGTCGCCCTTCGGGTCGGCTTCGCGCGACAGGTCCATCTTGAAGTCGATGGCGCTCATGATGCCGTCGCCGAATTCTTCGTTGATCAGCGCCTTGAACGTCGTGCCGTAGACGTTGATCAGTTCATAGAAGCGGTAGATCAGCGGGTCGGTGGGCACGGTGCTGGGCAGCGAGCCCTTGTAGGGCACCACTTGCAACTGCACCACGGCGTCGTCGGGCAGGTCCAGGATGCGGGCCGCGGCCAGCGCCTGTTCCTCGGTCAGCGTCATCTGGCCCAGCAGCGCGGCGGTGGTCCATTCCTTGCTTTGGCCGACGGCGTCGGCGATGGCGGTCCAGGACAGCTTCTTTTCCAGCTTGCGGGTAACGACCAGTTCGGTCACTTCAGCGCGGGACATCATGATGGGGTTCACTCCTTATGGGATGCCTTGTCGACCAGGAAGTCGACGAGATGGTTACGGATGTCGTAGTAGCGGGGTTCGTGGTGCAGGCTGGCGCGCGTCCGGTCGCGCGGCAGGTCCACGCTGACGGACTCGGCAATGCGGGCATAGGGGCCCGCGCTCATGAGCAGGATGCGGTCCGACAGCAAGATGGCTTCGTCCACATCGTGCGTGATCATGAATACGGTCTGGCGGGTCTGCTGCACGATGGCGCGCAGCTCGTCCTGGATGGTGCCGCGCGTCAGCGCGTCCAGCGCGCCGAAGGGCTCGTCCAGCAATAGCATCTTGGGCTGGATGGCGAAGGCGCGGGCGATGCCCACGCGCTGCTTCATGCCGCCCGACAATTCGCTGGGCTTCTTGGCGGCCGCATGCGCCAGGCCCACCATGTCCAGGTAACGCATGCTGTGTTCGCGGACCTGATCGCGGCTGTACGCGGGCCAACGCGAGCGCACGCCGAATTCCACGTTTTGCAGCGCCGTCAGCCAAGGCAGCAATGCGTGTGCCTGGAACACCACGCCGCGTTCCAGCGACGGGCCAGAGATCTGGCGGCCGTCCATGATGACCACGCCTTCATTGGTGTCGTCGATGCCGGCCAGCACATTCAGGATGGTGGTCTTGCCGCAGCCGGAATGGCCGATGACGCAAACGAACTGGCCCTGCTCGATGTCGAAATCAATGTTCTCGAACACCGGTGCTTGGGGCTGCCCATTGCGCCCGGGATAGCGTTTGCCCAGGCCCTGGACTTGCAGAAATGCATGGCTCATGGCGTCATTCCCGATAGCTGACCAGCCGCGCGGCACGCGCCAGCACGGTGTCCAGCAGCATGCCGATCAGGCCGATGAAAAATATCGCGCAGATGATGTTGGCGATGGACAGGTTGTTCCATTCGTTCCAGACGAAGTAGCCGATGCCGGTGCCCCCGATGAGCATTTCGGCGGCCACGATCACCAGCCACGCAATGCCGACCGAGATGCGCATGCCGGTCATGATGGTGGGCGCGGCGGCGGGCAGGATGACTTGCAAGGCGGTGCGCAGGCGCGACACTTCCAGCGTGCGCGCCACGTTCAACCAGTCCTGCCGTACCGCACCCACGCCGAAGGCGGTGTTCACCAGCATCGGCCACAACGAGCAGATGAAGATGACGAAGATGGCGGAGGTGTCGGCGTCCTTGATGGTGTAGAGCGCCAGCGGCATCCAGGCCAGCGGCGAGATCGGTTTGAGCACCTGGATGAAGGGGTCGAACGCGCGGTAGACGGTCTTGGACATGCCGATCAGAAAGCCCAGCGGGATGGCCACCAGCGCGGCCAGGCTGAACCCGGTCAAGACGCGCGCCACCGAATACGCCAGCTGCACGCCGATGCCTTTGTCGTTGGGGCCGCGGTCGTAGAAGGGGTCCTTGATGTGTTGCCACAGCTTTTCCCCGACCTCGGCGGGGCCGGGAAACGGCGTCTTCGACCCGCTGGCCGCGGCGTTGCCGACCAGCGCGGCATAAGCCGGGTCCACCGCCACGCCGCCGGTGTCGGGGCGGGTGGCGGCGTGCCAAAGCAGCAAAAACGCCAGGAACAGCGCGACGGACAGAAACGTTGCCCGCCAATATTGCACAGACCGCATCAGGTTCTCCGGATCTTGAAGCTGGCCAGATAGGCCTCGGGCTGCGCCGGATCAAACGGCTTGCCCATGACGCTGAAGGTCTTGGCCGATTCCGCCGGCGGCGTCAGGCCGGCTTCGCGCATCAGGCGTATGGCGTCGGTGGCCAGGAAGACGTCGGCCGCGACCTTCTGGTAATCGATGTCGCCCTTGACCTGGCCCCAGCGCTTCATCTGCGTCAGGATCCATACGGCAAACGACTGCCATGGCATGGGATCGAAGTCGATGCGGTTGGGGTCGGTCAGCACTTTGCCCAGGCCATCGGCATAGGTGCCGGTCAGCACTTGTTCGACGACGGTGACGGGCTGGTTCAGGTAGTTGGGGGCGGCGATGACGGACGCGATCTCTTTGCGATGCGCGGCGTCGCGAGCGTAGGCGGTGGCTTCGATGATGGACTTGAGCAAGGCCTGGTAGGTGTTGGGCATGGCCGTCACGAATTCCTTGCTGGCGGAAAACGCGCAGCAGGGGTGGCCGTCCCAGATGGCTTTGGACAGGGTGTGGATGAAGCCGACGCCGTCGTACACAGCGCGTTGGTTGACGGGGTCGGGCGCAAGAAAGCCGTCGATGTTGTCGGCGCGCAGGTTGGCGACCATCTCGGGGGGCGGCACGGAACGGATCTGCACGTCGGTGTCGGGGTCCAGGCCGTGTTCGGCCAGGTAGTAGCGCAACAAGTAGTTGTGCATGGAAAAGTCGAACGGGACGGCAAACTTGAAGCCCTTCCAGTCTTTGGGGTCGCGCCGGTCTTTGTGTTTCATGGACAGGGTGATGGCCTGGCCGTTGATGTTCTCAACGGCGGGCATGGTCCATGGCACGGCGCGGCTGGCGCCCACGCCCATCGAGATGGCCAGCGGCATGGGCGACAACATGTGGGCGGCGTCGTATTCGCCGGACATGGCTTTGTCGCGAATCAGCGCCCAGCCGGCGGTCTTGACGACTTCTACGTCCAGGCCTTGCTTGGCGTAAAACCCCATGGGGTGCGCCATGATGATGGGCGTGGCGCAGGTGATGGGGATGAAGCCGACTTTCAGTTTCTGCTTTTCCAGCGGGCCGGTGGATTGCGCGAAGGCTTCGCGGGCGGCGGCCAGCGGGAAGATCGACGCAATGGCGGCCATGGCGGTGCTGCTGCCCACGGCGCGCAGGAAGCGGCGGCGCAGGGCGTCTTGCGGGAACAGGGCGCGCATGACGGCTTGGTCCACGGCGTTGCTCGTGGTGTCGTCGTGGCTGGCGCGGAGTTGGCCGGCGCCTTGGCGGCCAAGCGCGGCGGCTGCCTCCGTGGCCGATTGCGTGGCGCGTTCGTGGTCGGCCTGCGAGGCGTGGCGGCCGCAGCCGCAGGCAAGGCGGCTGTTGGCGTCGAACGGGTTGCTGAATAGGGACATGGGATGGCTCCGGCCAGAAGGGTTGGAGCCATCATGGGGCCGGGCGCGTGGCGCCGGTATCCCGGGTTCGACGATATGCGTGTAGTGCGTGTACTACGCGGTGCGCGGGCGCGCCGCGCTGGTGCGCCGGGGGGCTAAATCGCACCCAGCTGGTGCGTGTTGGCGTAGGCGACCAGCTCGACCAGGGTGCGCACGCCAAGCTTTTCAAAGATGCGGCTGCGGTAGGTGGAAATGGTGTTGACCGACAGCGCCAGCTGTTCGCCGATGGCAGAGACGGATCGCCCGGCGACCAGCAGTTGCAAGACCTGGAATTCGCGGTTGGACAGTTGTTCGTGCGGGGGGCGGGTGCTGTCCTGGCGCACGGTATGGGCAAGCAGTTCGGCCACGGCGGGGGTGACGTAGAGTTTGCCGGCGGCGGCGTTGACCAGGGCGGACAGAAGTTCGTCGGGGTCGCAGCCTTTGTTCAGGTAGGCGTGCGCGCCGGTGCGCAGGGCGCGCACGGCAAACTGGGTTTCGGGGTAGACGGACAGCATGACGACGCCAAGCGCGGGGTAGTCGGCGCGCACGGTTTTCAGGACGTCCAGGCCATCGCGTTCGCCCAGCGCCACGTCCAGCACCATGGCGTCGTAACGGGTCTGGCGCAGGGCGCGCAGGGCCGAGGGGGCGTCGGCGGCTTCGTGTACCAGGGCCACGCGCGGGTCTTCTTCCAGGATGCGGGCCAGGCCGCGCCGGATGATGAGGTGGTCGTCGACGATAAGCAGGTTCAGGGCCATGGGAGTGTCAGGTTGGATTGAGCCGCAGGCGGGCGCGCATGCCGGCGCCGGGGGCGCTGTCCAGGGCAAGGTCGCCGCCGATGCCGCGCGCGCGTTCGCGCATGCCCAGGATGCCGAAGGTGTGGCGGGCTTCGGGCAGCTGCATGCCGATGCCGTCGTCTTCAACGGTCAGCAACAGCCCGTCGTCGCTCCAGACGGCGCTGACGCTGACGCTGCGGGCGCAGGCGTGGCGCTGCACGTTGGTCAGCAGTTCCTGGACGATGCGGTAGACGGCGATTTCAGCATTGCGGTCCAGGCGGCGGCGTTCGGTGTCGGGCGGGCACAGGTAGCGGCATTGCAGGCCGGTGCGGGTCTGGATGTCTTGCAGCAGGGTTTCCAGGGCGGCCCACAGGCCCAGGTGGTCAAGCACGACGGGGCGCAGGTCGCTGAGGATGCGGCGGGTGGCGCCCATGGCGGTCTGGGTGACCTCAAGCATGCGGTCGACGTGGGATTGCAGGGCGGGGGTGGCGCCAAGCTGGCGGCGCAGCCAGTTCAGGTCCAGTTGCAGAGCGGTGAATGAGGCGCCGAGATCGTCGTGGATGTTGCGGGCAATGTGGGCGCGTTCTTCTTCGCGCAGGGTGGACAGGTGGGATGACAGGCGGCGCAGCGAATCGTGGGCATTGCTGAGTTCGGCGGTGCGTTCGCCCACGCGGCGTTCAAGCAGGGCCTGGGTGCTATGCAGTTCCCGTTCGATGCGTTTGCGGTCGGTGATGTCTGAAAACGTGACCACGGCCCCGACCACTTCGCCATCGTTGCGGATGGGGTACGAGGCGTACTGGGCGTCAAAGCAGGAGCCGTCGCGGCGCCAGAGCACTTCGTCGTCCACGCGCACGCCACGGCCTTCACGAAAGGCCTGGAAGATGCGGCAGTCATGCACGGGCATCAGGGCGCGGTCGGCGTGGGAGTGGTGGATCAGGTAGTGCATGTTGCGGCCTACGACTTCGTCCGGGGTGTAGCCCAGCAAGGTGGCGCCGGCGCCGTTGATGAAGATGCAACGGCCACGCAGATCAATCCCGTAGATGCCTTCGCCGGCGGATTCCAGCAGCATTTCCAACTGACGACGCCAGGCGGCGTGGTGGGATAGATGGTTCAGGTCGGCAAACATGATGGGGTTGTTGCGGGGCGAGGGCGGATTTTTTGGGGAAGTTTACGGGAGGCTTGGCGCGGGAGAGGGGAGGGAATGCCCTTGGTGCGTGAGGGATTGGGGCACTAGAGGTGGGGTTCTTGAGGCGCTTGGTGTGAGGGGCGTTGGGCGATCGGGGGGCGGTTCTTGAGATGCTCAAGGCGGGGTTCTTCAGACGCCCGGGGCGGCGGCGTCCTGGCGGCGCGGGTCAACGATTGCGGTCCGGAGCCTTCGCTCCGGACTGCCCCGTCGTCATCCTCGTTGCCGCCTGCGGCGGCTGCCTTCGGATTCCCTCGGGCTTATCGACTCCCCGCGCCACCAGGCCGCCGCCACCCCGAGCTGCGCCGCGCAAACTTGTCGGTCGCCGGGGCGGGCGGTGTGCTTGGCATGCTTCTGTGAGACCGGGGGGATTGGAAGAGTGTGCAGGGCCGCCAAAGCCGGCCGCGCGGGCGGCCTCTTTTGGCATTTTGTTTGGCGGCATTTTGCGGGGCTACGATGCGCCGGTCGAACGGCACATGCGCCGGTATCGAGGGGAAACCCGATATAAAACTTTGCATAGCGCCCATGATCCAGGGTTATGCGTGGACACCGCCTCCATTCCCGTCCATCCCCGAATCTTCAATCCAATCAGACCCTTAGCCGAAACTCCTACCCCGGCCGCCACCCCACGCGCCGCGTTTCCTTGCGGTATCGGATTTTTTCGGACGCATGCATGCTTCCTACCTTCAGCCGTGCCCGCCATCCGGCGCGTCGCGGCAAGCAATCCTTGCGTTCCTATCCCACATGACCGACTTCGATCTGACTCTGCACAACGGCCGCATCATCACGGCGGATGCCGATTTCGTGGGTGATATCGGTATCGTCGACGGCGTCATCACCGCGATTTCCGCGACGCTGCCACCAGGCAAGCGCGCCATCGACGCCGCTGGCCGACTGGTCATGCCCGGTGGCATCGACAGCCATTGCCACGTCGAGCAACTGTCCAGCATGGGCGTGTTGTGCGCCGATGACTGGTACAGCGCATCCGTGTCGGCGGCGCATGGGGGCAATACCACCATCGTGCCGTTCGCGGCGCAGCACCGGGGCCAGTCGCTGCGCCAGGTGGCGGACGGCTATGCCGCATCGGCCAACGAGAAATCGGTCATCGACTTCAGCTATCACCTGATCATCTCCGACCCCACGCCGCAGACGCTCAACCACGATTTGCCCGAACTGATCCGCGCCGGCATCACGTCGTTCAAGGTCTTCATGACCTACGACAAGCTCAAGCTGGACGACAAGCAGCTGCTGGACGTGTTTGCCATTGCCGCGCGCGAAGGCGCCTTGCCCATGGTGCACGCCGAGAACAATGACGTGATCAGCTGGATTGCGCGTCATCTGCTGGCCGCGGGCCATACGGCGCCGAAGTATCACGCCGTCAGCCACGACCCTATTGCCGAGAACGAAGCCACGCAGCGGGCCATCAGCCTGGCATCCGTGCTGGAAGTGCCGGTGCTGATCGTGCACGTGTCGACCCAGGGCGGGGCGCAGGCCATCCACGCCGCGCAGACGCTGGGCGCGCCGGTTTACGGCGAGACCTGCCCGCACTACCTGCTGCTGACGGCGGAAGATATTGATATCCCCGGCGTTGAAGGCGCCAAGTTCTGTTGCAGCCCGCCGCCGCGCGATCCGGTGTCGCAGCAGGCGCTGTGGCAAAGCCTGGACAGCGGCACGCTGGCGCTGTTGTCGTCGGACCATGCGCCGTACCGCTATGACGAATCCGGCAAGCTGCCTGCCGGCGATGCCACCACTTTCAAGCAGATTGCCAACGGCCTGCCGGGCTTGGAAGTGCGCATGCCGTTGCTGTTTTCCGAAGGCGTGCGCAGCGGTCGGCTGAGCTTGCAGCAGTTCGTGCAGCTCACGTCCACCAACCATGCGCGCATGTACGGCCTGTATCCGAAGAAGGGCACGATTTCGGTCGGTGCGGATGCCGACATCGCCATCTGGGACCCCGAGCGCGTCGTCACGCTGACCGCCGACGCGCTGCACGACAACGTCGGCTATACGCCGTACGAGGGCCGCACGGTAACGGGCTGGCCCACCACCGTCATCAGCCGGGGCGAGGTCATCGTGGACGATGGCGTGCTGCATGCCGCGCGCGGACGCGGACGCTTCATTGCGCGCGGCCTGCCTGCCCCGCTGCAAAAGGCGCGCGAAATCTCGCCGCGCGCCGCACTGCTGCGCAAGATTTTCCCCAACATGGTCGAGCCGTAGATCAAGCCGTGATCGTCGGCGCACTGCACTTGAACACCATTCGATAAGAACTCCTGGAGATTGACATCGTGAGTAACGCTTCCCCCGCCCGCAAAATGGGCCTGGCGGTTGCCCAGATGGGCGCCGTGAACCTGGCCGACACCCGCGCGGTGGTCGTGCGCCGCCTGGTCGAGATGATGCGCGAGGCCGCTGCCCGCCAGGCGGAATTCGTCGTGTTCCCGGAACTCGCCCTGACCACCTTCTTTCCCCGCTATTGGATGGAAGATGCGCAAGCCGTGGACCGCTTTTTTGAAAAGTCCATGCCCAATGCCGACGTGCAGCCGCTGTTCGACACCGCGCGCGAACTGGGCATCGGCTTCTACCTGGGCTATGCCGAGCTGACGCCCGAAGGCCGTCAATTCAACACCGCCATCCTGGTGGACCGCAGCGCCAAGGTCATCGGCAAGTACCGCAAGATCCATCTGCCGGGGCATTCCGACCACAAGGTTGATGCACCGTTCCAGCATCTGGAAAAGAAGTTCTTTGAAGTCGGCGACCTGGGCTTTGGCGTGTGGGAGACCAACGACGTCAAGATCGGCATGTGCCTGTGCAACGACCGCCGCTGGCCCGAGACGTACCGTGTGATGTCGCTGCAAAGCGCCGAGCTGATCGTGCTGGGCTACAACACGCCGTCGCTGAACATTCACTGGGACGAACCGGCGCACTGGCGCACCACCACGCACGAGATCGTGTTGCAGGCCAGCGCCTACCAGAATGCCGTGTGGGTCGGCGCCGCCGCCAAGTGTGGCCATGAAGACGGGCACCACATGATCGGCAGCTCGATGATCGTGGCGCCGTCCGGCGAAATCGTGGCGCGCTCCAGCGGCGAGGAAGACGAAGTCATCACCGCTAAGATCGATCTGGCAATGGGCCAGACCTTCCGCGAACACGTCTTCAACTTCGCCAAGCACCGCAGCCCGCATCACTACAAGCTGATCACCGAACGCACCGGCGCGGGCGAACCGCTGCCCGTGCCGGAAGTGGTCTAGGCCCGGCTGATGATTGCCTGCGTCATCGCAGGCAATTCTTTTTTGACGATCTGGGAAAACTGCGTCAAGAACGCCTTGGCGATGGATGGCGGAGGTTCAATCCGCGAGTGGGACACATGCACCGAGAGCGAAATCGCTGGCTCGATACGACGCACCACGATGCCGTGCATCAGCGTATCCGTGAGGCCGTAAGAATCCACCAGCGCCACGCCGACGCCCTGGCGCACGAACGAGCACGCCGTTTGGGACGAACGCACCTCGATGGCCGGGGTGATCTGAGGCCCCAGGTAGTTATGCAGGGTCTCGCCCAGCGGCGTGTCGCGGCCGTAACCCACCAGCATCTCGCCCGCCAGCATCTCCGGCCTGATGACGCTTTCGCGTGCCAGCCGATGGCCGGCGCGCAGCACGCAGACGATCTCGCCTTGCGCCAGTTCGCTGGTGATCAGGTTGGGGTGTTCGGGCTTGAAGGTAGAGATGGCAATGTCCGCATGTCCCAGCAGCAATTGGGGCAGCAGGGCGTCCATGCCCAAGGGGCGGTAGCGGATGCGCACGCCGGGGTTGCGCGCGCAGAACTTGGCGGTGGCCGCCGGTATCAGCCATTCGCCGAAGCTGGGGCTGGACACCACGCTGACCAGCCCGCTGCCATGGCCCGCCAAGCCGGCGGCCATGTCATTCAAGCGGTTGACGCCCGCCTGAATGGATTCCACTTCCTGAAAAAGTTTGCGCGCTTCCTTGGTGGGATGCAGACGGCCTTTGAACCGTTCAAACAGCGCATAGCCCAGACGCAGTTCTATCGAGGCCAGCACCCGACTGATGGCGGGCTGGGTCACATGCAGCAGCCGGCCCGCGGCGCTAAGCGAACCCGTGATCATGATGGCGTGAAACACCTCGATCTGCCGCAGGTTCAACGGGCCAGACCGGACATTCCGGGGTAATTCCGACATGCTGCTTTCTTTCCTATTGACCTGAGCGGTGCGCGCACAGCGCGGGTCCGCTTCTTTGCAGGGATTCTACTCAAACATGCCCAACGCTCGCATCACTCTCGTAAACCCGAACTCCTTGACCGGTGTCACGCAAGCGATCGAACGCGCTGTTGCGCCGTTCCGGCGTCTGCCGCTGGAGTTGCGCTGCCTGACTTCCACGGACGGCCCGGCCGGTATCCAGACCCAGGCCGAAGCCGACGCCTGCATCGCGCCGATGGCGCAATTGTTCTTGCAAGAAGCCCCCACCACCGACGCTTTCGTGGTGGCCTGCTTCAGCGACCCCGGCCTGCATGGCCTGCGCGACCTGGTGTCGGCGCCCGTCATGGGCATCGGCGAATGCTCGGTCCTGACCGCGATGAGCATGGCGACACGCATCGGTGTGATCGCCATTGCCGGCGCGTCCATTGCGCGGCATCTGCGCTACTTTCGCGCGATGGGGGTTGCCGACCGCATCTGCGGCGAACTGGCGCTGGATATGAAAGTCAGCGAGCTTGCCGACACGGAGCTGGCGTTTGCGCGCATGGTCGCCGTGGGCAGGACTCTGCGCGATGCGCATGGCGCCGATGTTTTGATCATGGGCTGCGCCGGCATGGCCGACCTGCGCGACCGGCTGGAAGACGCGTGCCGATTGCCGGTGGTGGAACCGACGCAGGCAGCGGTGGCGATGGCGGCTGGGCGACTTTTCAGCCGCTAAGGGAGCCGGGGTGCACCCGCACCCTTTGGCAACCCTTCAGCAAGCCTTTAGCAAGCCTTTAGCAAGCCTTCGGCAACCCGTTATGCGGCCTGCTGCACGAAGTGCCCCGCGCCGACCTGCACCAGTTGCGTCACGTGTGGGTTATCGCCCAGCTTGCGGATCGGGCTGGGAATTTCGCGCGCGGCGCGTACCGTGCGCTGGTGACGACGGGCCGGATCGGGTATCGGCACCGCCGACAGCAGGCTCTGCGTGTACGGATGGCGCGGGCGATGCAGCACTTCCTGCGTGGGGCCGATCTCGACAATCTGCCCCATCACCATTACCGCCACGCGGTGACTCACCTTTTCCACGACCGCCATATCGTGCGAGATGAACAGATACGACAAGCCCATCTCGGCCTGCAATTCCTTCATCAGATCCAGCACGCGCGCCTGCACCGACACATCCAGTGCCGACACCGGTTCATCGGCCACGATGATCTTCGGGTTCACCGACAGGGCGCGCGCAATGCACAGGCGCTGACGCTGGCCGCCCGAGAACTGGTGCGCGTACCGGTCCAGGAATTCGCGCGGCAGGTTGACCCGTTCCAGCAGTTGCGCGGCGCGTTCGCGACGTTGCTCGCGGGTGTGACCGCCATGGACTTTCAAGGGCTCACTGACCAGATCCCAGGCATGCAGGCGCGGGTTCAATGACGCATAGGGGTCCTGGAAAATCATCTGGATATGGCGGCGCATGTCGCGCATCTTGTCGGGCGACATGTGCGTGACGTCCTGGCCCACCAGCCGGATCACGCCTTCGGTCGGCTGCACCAGCTTCATCAACAAGCGCCCGGTGGTGGATTTGCCGGAACCGGACTCACCCACCAGCGCCAACGTTTCGCCCGCGCGCAGCGTGAACGACACGCCTTCCACCGCGTGCACGTTGGCCACCACCTTGCCAAACGCGCCGGCCTTCACGGGAAAGCGCTTGGCAAGTCCCGAGACCTCCAGCACGGCCGGCCGGTCGCGCACCGCGGCCTCGTCGGGCGATCCATCGCCCAGCTTGGGCACGGCCGCCAGCAGATCCCGCGTATAAGGCTGCCGCGGTGCGTCGAACAACGCTTCCGTGGTGTTTTCCTCAACTTTGTCGCCGTGGCGCATCACGACCACGCGGTCGGCAATTTCGGCCACCACACCCATATCGTGCGTGATGAACAGCACCGCCATGCCCACATCGCGTTGCAGCTCACGGATCAGGTCGATGATCTCGGCCTGCACCGTGACGTCCAGCGCGGTGGTCGGTTCATCGGCAATCAACAATTGCGGCCGGCAGGCCAGCGCCATCGCGATCATCACGCGCTGGCGCATGCCGCCGGACAGGTCGCCGGGGTATTGCGTCATGCGGCGCTGCGGCTCCGACATCTTCACCGCTTCCAGCATCGCCTCGGCCCGGGTCCAGGCCGCTTCGCGCGAGATGTCCTGGTGCAGCAGATAGACCTCGGCCAACTGGTCACCCACCGTCATCACCGGATTGAGCGACGTCATGGGTTCCTGGAAGATCATCGATATCTCGTTGCCTCGGATGCGTCGCAACGCCGATTCCGGCAGCTTGAACAGATCCACTTCCTGGCCGTCGCGCGGTACGAAACGCGCCGCGCCCGTGGCGATGCGGCCCCCGGCGCGTTCGATCAGGCGTAGCAGGGACAGCGCCGTGACCGACTTTCCCGACCCCGATTCACCCACCAAGGCCACCGTTTCACCTCGGCCGATGGTGAAGTCCAGGGACTTCACGGCCCGATACGGCTTGGCGCGCGCACCGAACTCCACGCTCAAGCCCTGCACGGTCAGTAGTGTTTCGCTCATCAAGGCTCTCCGTCAGGCGCGGCTGGGAAACACGCGCGGCGACATGGCGTCGATGTCGCGGCCTGCATAGTCGCGCTGCGACACCGTTGCAATCGTTTGCGCCTGGGCGCGTTCCACTTCCTGCATGCAGTGTTCGATATCAATCGTCAGCAACTGGCCGTTCCTGACCACTTGTTCGCCATCGACGTACACATCGCGAATGGCGCGGTCCCCCGCCGAATAGATCAGGCTGCGCAGCGGTTCGCGGCCGGGGCGCATGTAGGGATGGGTCAGGTCGACCAACGAAAAGTCGGCCTTGCCGCCTACGGCCAGGCGTCCGATGTCGTCTCGGCCCAGCATCCTGGCGCCGTTCACGGTGGCGGCGTTGAACACTTCTTCGGTGGACGCCGCGCGGAAATGGCCGGCCTGCAGGCGGGCCACGTAGCAGGCCAGGCGCATCTCATCCAGCATGTTGTGCGGGAAGGTATCGGTGCCCAGGCCCACGTTGATGCCGGCGCGCAGATAGCGGCCCAGGAACGTCAGCGCGATGCCACGGCGCACAAAGACGGTGGGGCAGTGCGCCACGTGCGCGCCCGACCGTTGCAGCAGGCCGAAGTCGTCGGCGTGCGGCCAGTACAGCGTGCGATGGTCGTTCAGGAAGATGCCGTGGCCGATGATCAGGTCCCGGTCAAGCAGGCCCTGGTCGTCCAGCCATTCGATCGGCGTGCGGCCATGGCGACGCGTCATCTCGGAAAATTCCACCACGCTTTGCGCGGCGTGGATCTGCATGGGTATGCCCAGGCGGCGCGCGGCGGCCTGCGCCTCTTTCAATAGTTCGGGCGAGCAGGTGTCCACCTGCGACGGGCACAGCATGGCGGACAGACGGCCGCTGGGGTGCTTGACGGCGCTGTCCACCACATCCAGCGCGGCCTCAAAGGATTTGACGGCGGCGGCCTCGTCCCAGGTGTACTCCACCGAATGGCCGTCGGTGGTGCGCCACGCGGCCGAGCGGAACATCGGGCCCAGTACTCCCCGGATGCCGGTGGACGCGACCACGTCGGCCCAGCCCGGGCGCGGCAGCGACATATCGACAAAGGTGGTCACGCCCGACAGCAGCATTTCGGACACGGCCACCTGGTTCGCATATTGCGCGGTGTCGATGCCCATGCGGAACACGGGCATGTATTCGTACAGCGAGCTTTGACCCAGCTTGTCGCTGCCCAGCTCTTCCAGCAGGCCCCGGTTGCCGGGTTCGGACGACGGATGGGTGTGCACGTTGACCAGACCCGGCATGGCCATCAGGCCGCCGCCGGGCACGACGTGGTCGGCCGGACCGGTATAGCCGGTGCCGGCGTGGATGACGGTGTTGCCGCGCATCACCAAGTCGGCGTTTTCGATATAGACGTGCGAACCCAGGTCCGCGTCCCAGGCCACCAGGGTGGACAGGTTCTTGAAGTGGGTAATACGGGCTTGATGGGTGTCGCTCACGGCAGGCTCTCTGTGCGGCATGAAAGGTTGAAGCGAATAGGGCGGGAAGGGCGGGAAGGGCGGGACAGGCGGGAAAGGCTGCACACGCGGCGCGCCGGGAGGGGCGCGCCGCCGGCTGGCTTACTTGAACGCGATGTCCAGGCCCTTGTAGGCAGCCGCGCCAAAGATGCCGTGGGCGCGCATCGGCTTCATGCGCACGCCGCCCACCAGGTACAACGAGTCGTGGTACAGCGGGATCCACGCGGCGCCGTCCGAGATCTTGGTCAAGGCCTTGGACAGGATGGCGTCGCCTTGCTTGGGGTCCAGCGCCTGGCTGCCTTCGGCCAGCCAGGTGTCGGTGTCGGCGTCCTTCCAGTTCATACGGTTGGGCGTGGGGATGCTGGTGGACAGGAAGTAGCTGTTCAGCGCTTCGCCCGTGCTCATGTAGCCGAAGCTCATGCTGAATTCATCGAATTCCTGCGTGGCCAGCTTGCCCCAGGCCGACGTCGAATCAAACAACTGCACGCGCAGGTCGACGCCGACTTTCTTCATGTCGCCTTGCACGGCCTCCATGATGTCTTTCCAGTAGCCGGTGATGCCGTAGTGCAGCAGTGACAGCTTCTGGCCGTCTTTGTAGCGAAAGCCGTCGGACTGCTTCTTCCAGCCGGCTTCATCCAGCAGCTTGTTGGCGGCGGCGGGATCGTAGCGGTAGGCGTCGTTGCTGCCTGCGGGCGTGTCGGTGGCCAGCATGCTGGTGGCGGGCTGCGCCTCGCCGAAAGTAATGGCTTCGGTCAGCGCCTTGCGGTTGATGGCCAGGTTGATGGCGCGGCGCACGTTCACGTCCGTCAGCATCGGCTTGTCGATCTTGAAACCCAGGAAGAAGGTCCAGTAGAAGGGGTCGGCGCGGCTCACGAACAAGCGCTTGTCGGCCTTCAGGTCCTTGATGGCCCATTGCGGCAGGTAGCGCGACAAATCGGCCTGGCCGCTTTGCAGTGCGGTCAGGCGGGTGCTTTCCTCGGGCACGATCTTCCAGATGATCTTGTCGACCTTGGGCGTTGGGTCTTTATAGATCGACGGGCCCCAGTTGTAGCCGGCATGCTTGGTCAGAACGACTTCGTTGCGCGGCGACCAGCTTTGAAAGCAGTAGGGGCCGGTGCCGTCAAAGGCCTTGACCCCGTAGTCCGGGCCCAGTTCCTTGACCTGATCGATATTGATGACCGAGTGCATGTAGTGCGCCATTTGCTGCAGCAGCTCGTTGTAGGGCTTTTTCAGCTTGTAGACCACGGTCACGTCGTCAGGCGCCGTGATGCTGTCGACGGGGCCGGCGCGCCAGCGCTCCAGGCCCTTGGTTTCCGGGTTCAACCAACGTTCGTAGCTGGCCACCACGTCCTTGGCCGTCATCTTCCGGCCGCTGCAGAACGTCACGTTGTCACGCAGCGCGAAGGTGTAGGTCAGGCCATCGGGCGACACCGTCCAGCTCTTGGCCAGCGCCGGCACCGGCGTCTTCATGTCGTAGTCCAGGCCCACCATGGTGTCGGCGGCCATGAACAGCACTTCCGCCGCGCCGCGCGCGGTGGTGCGGTGCGGGTCGTACTTGTCGGTGTCCAGTTCGCGCAGGATCAGCACGGTCTTGTCGGTTTGGGCGACGGCGTGCGTGGGCGCGGCCAGCAGGCAGGTCAGAGCCAGCGGCGCGACGGCCAGGCCTTTGATGAGCTTCATGGTGGTGTTTCCCCGGTTGTGGTGTGTTGTTTGGTCAGGCGCAATGTCAGAAACGCAGCTTGGGATCCAGCGCATCGCGCAGGCTGTCGCCCAGCAGGTTGAAGGCCAGCACGATGAAGAAAATCGTCATCGTCGGAATGGTGG
The DNA here is from genome assembly GCF_057291955.1 of Achromobacter sp. 1L-A-4-B-C2. NCBI lineage: Bacteria > Pseudomonadati > Pseudomonadota > Betaproteobacteria > Burkholderiales > Alcaligenaceae > Achromobacter > Achromobacter sp. 1L-A-4-B-C2. Next base: position 474,472 of record NZ_JBXAWP010000006.1, on the reverse strand, counting down.
AAATGTGCGGGAAGATCTGTAGGAACTTGCGCCCGTCGGCGGCCATGCTGCCCAGTTCGGCGAAGGGCGGCTGCGGACCCAGGCCCAGGAACGACAGCACCGAACCCAGCAGGATGGTGTGGCCCAGTTGCAGCGTCGCGTAGATCATCAGCATGGACGAGCAGTTCGGCAGCAGGTAGCGCGTGATCAGGTAGAAATTGCCAAAGCCCATGGCATGGCCGGCTTCCATGTATTCCTGCTTCATCACCACCATGGCGGACCCCCGCGCAATGCGGGCCATGCCGGGGATGGCGGACACGCCCAGCGCCAGCACCATCGCCAGCGTGCCCGGGCCCAGCAGCGCCGACAGGCTCAGGCCGAACAGGATGGCGGGAAACGACAGCAGCACGTCGACCACGCGCATGATCACGCCTTCCAGCGGCCGGTAGTAGGCCGCCAGGATGCCCAGGATGGCGCCGATACCCGAGCCGCCGATCACCGCCAACACACTCAGCATCAGGGTGGCGCGAATGCCGTAGATGATGCGGGACAGGATGTCGCGGCCCTGCACGTCGGTGCCCAGCAGATACGTGATGCCGTCGGAAGACATCCAGCCCGGCGTCTTGCGCGCGATCGACATGTTGGTGGAGTACGGGTCGTGCGGCGCCAGCCACGGTGCGAACAGCGCCGTCAGCACGATGGCGATCACCGCCAGCAGCGACAACAGCAGAATGGGGTCGCGGCGCAGTCGGTCGGCAATGCGCGCAAGCGGGGTGGCCATGGCCTGGGGCGGCAAGGCGCCCATGGAAGAAGTGGAACCTGCGCTCATGATTTTTGTCCTCGCGGATCCAGATAGCCGTACAGCAGGTCCACGATCAGGTTGATGATGATGAAGCCCAGCGCCGTCACAAGGATCGCGCCCTGCGCCAGAGGGAAGTCACCGGCAAAGATGGCGCCCACCGCCATGCGTCCCACGCCGGGCCAGGAATAGATCTGCTCGGTGACCACCGCGCCGCCCAGCAGGTTGCCCACTTGCAGGCCCACCAGCGTCACGATAGGCAGCAGCGCGTTGCGCAGCGCATGGCGCAGGACCACGCGGCGTTCGCCCGCGCCCTTGGCGCGCGCGGTGCGCACGTAGTCGCCGCTAAGCGTTTCAATCACGGCAGTGCGTGTAATGCGAGCCACCGGCCCGATCAATACCGAGCCCAGCGTGAGCGCGGGCAGGGCGATGGATTCCAGGCCAGCCAAGGTCCACAACGGACCGTTGCGGCCGATGTAGGGCAGGATGCCCGCGCCGCCCACGTGCTGCACCAGCAGCAGCCCCACCCAGAACACCGGCAGCGACACGCCGATGACCGACAGCGTCATGACAAAGCGATCGATCAATTTGCCGCGCCGATACGCGGCCAGGGTGCCCAGCAGGATCGCCAGCGGGATCGACCAGATCACGCTGGCCAGCATCAGTTCAACGGTGGCCCCGATGGTGCCGCCGATCTCGTCGATTACCGGCACGTTCGAAATCATGGAGCGGCCCAGATCCAGGTGCGCCAGGCGCCACATATAGCCGGTCAACTGCACCAGCAGCGGCTTGTCCAGGCCCAGTTCCTGGCGCACCTGGGCCAATTCGTCGGCGGTGGCGGTCGGGCCGGCGATGACCGCCGCGGGGTCCGCGGGCGCCACTTGCAGCAGCACGAAGCACACCACGATCACGCCCAGCAGAACAGGCAGCGAGATATACAGGCGGTTAAGCAGTTGCCGGATCATGCGCGGGCGGCTCCGGTCGCGGGCTGGCGCAGGCCGGCGCGGCAACCCACCGGGGCGGCTGCGGGGGCGGGGTGTACGGAACTTGGCATAACGACCTCTCTTGATGCGCCCGTGGGCTTGGGGTGGTCGAAGAATGCCAGTGCGCCTGGATGGCGGGGACCCAGGGAAATCCACTATGAAGGCAATTGCGCGCGGCCCGTCCAGGGTGGCGCAAGCGCTTGATATGCCAGGGGATTGTTGAATTTCCCCGCGCGCCGCCAAGCGCATCCAATAACGGGGTGTTATGACGCCTGCGCAAAGATTGATAGACCCCGAAGGCCTGGCCGTCACCCTGGCGGGACGGCGTGCGGGCCGCGCTGCTAGACTGCCTTCGGCCCTTTGATTGATTGACCCTTTTCCGGCACCCCTCCCATGCGCTTTATCGACACCGAACAGACTCGCGGCGCCCTGTCATTCGACGCCGTCATCCCCGCCCTGCGGGAAGCCTTCCGCCAAGGCGCCACCGTGCCCACGCGCCACGTGCACGCCATCCGGTCGGGCGATGCCCAGGGCACCACGCTGATCATGCCGGCCTGGAGCGACCGGGGTTACTTCGGCGTGAAGATCATCAACATCTTTCCCGAGAATACGCACCAGGGCCTGCCCGGCCTGCACGCCACGTACAACCTGTACAGCGCCACGACCGGCGTGCCGATCGCGCAGGTGGACGGCGATATCGTCACCGTCTACCGCACCGCCGGCGCGGCCGCGCTGGGTGCCGACTATCTGGCGCGCAAGGAGGCGAGCACGCTGCTGATCGTGGGCTCGGGCCGCATCGCCGGCCTGCTCGCGCAAGCGATGCGTACGGTGCGCCCGATTCAGCGTGTGTTGGTGTGGAATGTGCGCCAGGCCGGCGCCGATGCGCTGGCCGAAACGCTGCGCGTACAGGGTTTTGACGCCCAGGCCACGTCCGACCTGGAATCCGCCGTGCGCGAGGCCGACATCATCAGTTGCGCCACCCTGTCTACCGTGCCGCTGATCCAGCGCGCCTGGTTGCGCCCGGGCGCGCACCTGGACCTGATCGGCAGCTTCACGCCCCAGATGCGCGAGACCGATACGGCTTGTTTTGATGGCACGTCGGTGTACGTCGATACCGACGAGGCCCCCACCAAATCCGGCGACCTGCTGTCGGCATTCGAGGCCGGCGTGCTGACCCGCGAGGCGATCCAGGGCGACCTGCACCAGCTGACGACCGGCGCCCGCCAGGGCCGGCGCAACGATCAGGAAATCACGGTGTTCAAGGCCGTGGGCAGCGCGCTTGAAGACCTGACGCTGGCGACGCTGGTGTATGAATCAACGAACGCGGGGTGATTGCGGGGTGATTGCGAGGTGATTGCGAGGTGATTGCGAGGTGATTGCGGGCTGTCGCCCGCGATGCCCGCGCATTACGGCACCAGCGACAAGCCCACCCGGAACTGCGATTCGTTGCGCTGGTTGTAGCCCAGCAGCGTTTCGCCGTACCCGTTGAAATACTGCAAGTGCAGATACCCGTTCATATTCAACCACGTGCGTTGCAGCGGCCACGCGAAATCCAGCTGAGTCGTGCGGCGCTTCTGGTCGCCTTGGCGGTACATGGCGGAGACCACCGCGCCGTTGTCCTGCGCCCAACGCAATTGCCAATCCACGTGGCCGGCGTAGTCGGCGTAGTCGCGGTTTTCGTCGGCCACGCCGAAGTAGGCCTTGACCTTGGGGGCGAAGGTCAGCGTGCTGCCGCCATCAAAGCGATAGTGAAAGCGCGGTTCGATGTAGCCGTCGTTGACCGAACGCGAGTCGTCGCCGTCCTTGCCGTTCGAGCTGTGCTCGACCCCGGTGTTCATGCCGAAGCGCCAGTTCTGGTTGGCGGACTGCCAGATGTTGTCCGACAGCCAGAAGGCGCTGGGATTGAACGTGGTGTCGATGAAGGGCATCGAATCGCTTTGCAAATCCCACAGCGAGGTCTGGGTGTAGGCCAGGTAGAAGTTCTGGCCCCAGGTGGCCGGCTGGTCGCCGGCAGGGCTGAACAGGCGGTACTTGGCGCTGATCTGGAAGCGGGCGGTGGTTTGGCCGCGCGTGCCGATGTCGAAGTAGACGGGCTTGTATTCCGAGATGGAACTGCGGAAGCGGTCGAACGCCGTTTGCGGCTGCACGCTGGGCATGACGGCGGCGTCGGGCGCCGGGCCGCCTTCGGGCGAGGCACCGACGGCGGTCACGGCGGCAACCGGTACGGGTTCGCCGCTGCGCGCGTCAACGACGGGGCCTTGGGCGGGGCGGCTGGCGACGGTGCCGGCGTCGCGGCCGGTCGCGTCCAGCGCCATCATGGAAGGTTGGCCTTCAATCGAGACTGCTTGCAGGCCGTGGGCGGTGCTGGGCACGACGGCGGTCCACGCCATGCGCGCAAAGTTGTTGACGGGCACGCTGTAGCTGGCGCGGTCGCCGGCCAGTTTGGCCAGGCTGCGGACAATCTGGCCGTCTTGGCTGCGCCATTGCAGAACCAGTTCCGGCGGGGCTTCCCAGTTGGCGCGCGCGCTGCCTTCGTTGAAGAACACAGCTTCGATGGTGACGGTTTCGCCGGGCGCGGCCGAGGGGCGGTCCAGGCGGTACGACACGCCCGCGGCGGCAGAGCCGGCGGCGCTAAGGGCAACGGCGGCGGTCAGGGCGCGCAGGGCGAAACGGCGATGAGCAAGACGGCGTAAGGGCATGGTTGCGTGTGTTGTTCTTGTGACGAGGCAATGTAGCATCGCGCGCCGCAACTGTTTGTAAGGCAGGCTTATCGGATGTAGGAGGTGTAATAAACAGGCGTTACGCGGCGTGTCGCGGGCAGACATGGCCCATGCAATAAGGCCCCGCGCGTTGCGGACAACGCGCGGGGCCTTGTGCATCAAATCACGCGGGCGGGTTTATTCGCCGAACTTGATGCCTTGCGCCAGCGGCAGGTTGCGCGAGTAGTTGATGGTGTTGGTGGCGCGGCGCATGTAGTTGCGCCAGGCGTCGGAACCGGATTCGCGGCCGCCGCCCGTTTCTTTTTCACCACCGAAGGCGCCGCCGATTTCCGCGCCGGACGTGCCGATGTTGACGTTGGCAATGCCGCAGTCGGAACCGGAGGCCGACAGGAAGGTTTCAGCTTCGCGCAGGTCGTTGGTGAAGATGGCGGACGACAGGCCCTGGGGCACGCCGTTTTGCAGGGCAAGCGCGTCGGAAAATTCCTTGTAGCGCATCACGTACAGGATCGGCGCGAAGGTCTCGTGGCAGACGACGTCGGTCTGGCCGGGCATTTCGGCGATGGCGGGGCGCACGTACCAGGCGTTGGGATAGTCCTTTTCCAGCACGCGTTCGCCGCCGGTGACCTTGCCGCCTTGTTCACGCGCAGCGCGCAGGGCATCTTGCATGGCGTCGAACGAGCCGCGGTCGATCAGCGGGCCGACCAGGTTGCCAGCGTCCAGCGGGTTGCCGATGGTGGCGCTGGCGTAGGCTTTGTGCAGGCGTTGGACCAGGGCGTCGGCCACGCTTTCGTGCACGATCAGGCGGCGGGTGGTGGTGCAGCGCTGGCCGGCGGTGCCGATGGCGCCAAAGACGATGCCGCGCGCGGCCATGTCCAGGTCGGCAGTGGGGCCGACGATGATGGCGTTGTTGCCGCCCAGTTCCAGCAGCACGCGGCCGAAGCGTTGGGCAACGCGCGGGCCGACCTGGCGGCCCATGCGGGTCGAGCCGGTGGCGGACACCAGCGCGACGGCGTGCGAATCGACCAGCGCTTCGCCAACTTCGCGGCCACCGATCAGCACTTCGGACAAGCCGGCGGGGGCGTCGCCAAAACGTTGCATGGCTTGCGCGAACAGGGCTTGGCAGGCCAGGGCGGTCAAGGGCGTTTTTTCAGACGGCTTCCAGACCACGGCGTTGCCGCAGACGATGGCCAGCGCGGCGTTCCAGGACCAGACGGCAACGGGGAAGTTGAAGGCGCTGATGACGCCGATGACGCCCAGCGGGTGCCAGGTTTCCATCATGCGGTGGCCGGGGCGTTCGGACGCGATGGTCAAGCCGTACAACTGGCGCGACAGGCCGACGGCGAAGTCGCAGATGTCGATCATTTCCTGCACTTCGCCTTCGCCTTCGGCCAGGATCTTGCCGGCCTCCAGGCTGACCAGGCGGCCCAGCGCGGTTTTGTTCTGGCGCAGCGTTTCACCCAGCAGGCGGATCAGTTCGCCGCGGCGGGGCGCGGGCACGTCGCGCCAGGCCAGGCTGGCCTGGCGTGCGCGCGTGATGGCGGAATGGGCCTGGGCCACCGTGTGTTCGTGCACCCGGGCCAGCTCAGCGCCGTCGATCGGGCTGCGCGCGGTCAGGGTGCCGCCGGTAAGGGCGTCGGCGGAAAGGCCGAGCGCTTGCAGGATGGTTTGAGGGGTGTCCATGCCGGTTCCTTGGAGTGCCAGCGAAATCAATGCTTCGCTAAGTGGTTATGCGGGTTATGCGGGAAATGCGGGGGTTATGCGGGTTATGCCTAAGTGGCGATTCGGGAAAAAAATTTACTATACGAAACTCCAGCGTGAATTGCGAAACTTTTTTTCTAAACCGGCTTTAGCGTCGTTTGCCCGTTGGCGGTGGGCGCGGGCAATAGAAAAACCCCTCTTCGAGGTGCATCAGTGGCAGACGCTTTACTTGATGTCCAGGCAGTCACCAAGACGTTCCAACGCGACGGGCAGCCCCCGCATCTGGCGCTGGATCACGTGGATTGCCAGTTGAATCGAGGCGAGGTCATGGTAGTCGTCGGGCCGTCCGGCTCCGGTAAAAGCACCTTGCTGCGCACGCTCAATGGTCTGGAAAGTATCGATAGCGGCACGATCCGCGTGGACGGCGTGTCGCTGACCGACCCGGCTACCGACGTGAACCACTGGCGCACCGAAGTGGGCATGGTGTTTCAGCACTTCAACCTGTTCCAACACCGTACTGCGCTGGACAACGTTGCGCTACCCCAGCGCGTGGTGCGTGGCCGCAGCCGCGCCGACGCGGAAAAATATGCGCTTGATCTTCTGGGCCGCGTCGGCATGGCCGACTACGGCCAGCGCTATCCCAGCCAGTTGTCCGGCGGCCAGCAGCAGCGCGTGGCGATTGCGCGCGCCTTGGCCATGGACCCCAAGCTGATGCTGTTCGACGAGGCCACCTCGGCGCTGGACCCCGAAACGGTGGGCGGCATTCTTGAATTGATGCGGCAACTGGCGCGCGACGGCATGACGATGGCGGTGGTGACCCACGAAATGGGTTTCGCGCGCGACGTCGGTGACCGTGCGCTGTTCATGGACGCGGGCCGCATCGTGGAAACGGGTACGCCCGACGAGGTGTTCTGCCATCCCAAGGAGCCGCGCACGCGCGCCTTCCTGGACAAGATCCTGTAGTCCAAGCACAGGCCGGTCCGGCAAATCCGGGCGCTGCCGGCCATGCGGCAACACAACGCTTTGCCCGGAATGACAAGGTTTCATCCACCTCTAGGGGACATTCAAATGTTGAAAATCAAACAATGGCTGGGCGTGGCCAGCGTCGCGTTCGCGGCGGCCACTGTGGCGCTGCCGGCGCAGGCCGACGAGCTGGGCGACATCATCAAGCGCGGCGAATTGCGCGTGGCGGTGCAGACGTCCGGGCCCCTGATGAGCTTCATGGACAAGTCGGGCAACCGCACCGGCCTGGCCGTGGAAGTGGCCAAGCGCATGGCCGACGACCTGGGCGTCAAGCTTGTACTGCAAGACTACGAATGGAAGGGCTTGCTGCCCGCGCTGCTGTCGGGCAAGGCCGACATGGTGGCGGCCGACATGACGCCCACGCCTCAGCGCGCCGCGCAGGTACTGTTTTCGGCGCCGATGTTCTACGCCGAAACGGTTGCCGTCGTGCCCAAGGACTCGCCCTACAAGTCGTACGAAGAACTGGACAAGGCGGGCGTGAACGTCGGCGTGCTGGGCGCCAGCACGTACGCCGAAGTGGGCAAGAAGATGTTGCCCAAGGCCACCATGAAAGAGTTCTCGGGCGGCAGCGCGCCGGTCGGTCAGGCCTTGTCCAGCGGTCGTCTGGACGCCGGCATCATGTCCATGTCCACCGCCAACCAGTTCCTGGTGGACTTCGGCAACTTGCGCGTGCTGGACGGCGTGATGGTGCGCGAACCGTTGGCCTTCGCCGTCGGCCCCAACGCCTTTCGCCTGAAGTTCTGGCTGGATAACTGGCAAACGCTGAAGACCGCCGACAACACGCTGCCCGATCAGGTGAAGTACTGGTATTCCACCGACTGGAAGAAGGACCACTGATCACCGATCACCGATCGATAGCGCGGCACAACAGGGGAGGCCGAAGCGCCCATGGACTGGTTGACTGACTATTACAACTGGCGCATCGTCAGCCAGTACACGGGCGAATTCGCCAGGGGCCTGGGCAACACGCTGATCGCGGCGGGCGCCAGCCTGGTGCTGTCGGTGTTGGCCGGCGTGCCGCTGGCCTTGCTGCACATGTCGCGCCGCGCCGCCGTGTGGCGGCCGGTGGCGGCCTACGTGCAGTTCATCCGGTCCACTCCCTTGCTGGTGCAGATCTACCTGGTCTATTACGCGGTGCCCATGCTGATACCGGGCGCCGGGCGCTGGAGCGAAATGATCCTGGGCATCCTGGCCATGACGCTGCATCACGCCGCCTACATGAGCGAGATCATCCGCGTGGGCATCGAGTCCGTGCCGCGCGGCCAGGTCGAAGGCGCCAAGGCGTGCGGCATGAATTATCAACAGCGGCTGCGCTACGTCGTGCTGCCGCAAGCCTTTGCCAATACGCTGCCGCCCTTGCTGGGGCAGACCGCCGTTCTTATCAAGGACACGTCGTTGCTGTCGCTGATCACGGTGTTTGAACTGGTGGCCGCGGGCGTGCAGATGAACAGTGACCGCATCGTGCCCAGCGAAAGCTTCCTGACGATTGCCGCCGGCTATCTGCTGATCTACGGCGTGATGCTGTTGTTGTCGCGAGGCGTGAGCCTGTGGTTGGCCGGCCCGGCCTGGAACGCGAGGTAAGCATGCTGGATTCCTATCTGTCCACCGCCGGCGTCGTGCTGCCCTTCCTGCTCAAGGGCTTCTGGGAGACGCTGAAGATATCCTTTGTGGCCATCATCGCCGGGTCATTGCTGGGCTTTGTGATTGGTGTGATCCGAAGCTATCACATACGTGTTATCCATCAGCTGCTTGGGCTGTACATCCACGTTCTGCGCGGCACGCCGTTCCTGGTGCAGCTCTACATCTTCTACTTCGTGCTGCCCAGCTCCGGCATCGAGCTGCTGCATTGGGATTCCGGCACCGCCGCGTTCGTGTCGCTGTCGGTGTATACGTCCTGCTATGTTGCCGAAATCGTCATGGGCGCCATCCAGTCCGTGCCGCGCGGCCAGACCGAAGGCGCGATGACGCTGGGCCTGCGGCCCCTGCAAATCCTGCGGCTGGTGGTGTTGCCCCAGGCCATGCGCCTGATCGTGCAACCGATGAGCGGCGTCTACGTCATGCTGATCAAAAGCACCGCCATCCTGTCGGTGGTCGGCATCACCGAACTGACGCGCCAGGGCGAGGTCTTCATCATCACCTTCCCAGCCAAATCGCTATTCATCTACGGCCTGATCGCCGCCATCTACTTCATCTACTGCTACCCGTTGCTGCGCCTGGCCAACTGGCTGGAAAAGCGCCTGACGGGCGGCCTGCAAGGCGCAAGCCTGCACTGACACGGACCCCACCGGTATGGCCTCCGAGTACATCGACACCTATTACAAGCGCACCCTGTCCGGCAGCGATACGCGCTACGCGCCGCTGGCCGGCGTGGCCAGCACCGACGTCTGCGTGGTGGGCGGCGGCTTGGCCGGCTTGTCCACCGCGCTGGAACTGGCCCGGCGTGGGCGCAGCGTTACGTTGCTTGAAGGGCGGCGCATTGCCTGGGGCGCGTCGGGCCGCAACGGCGGCTCGGTGTCGCCCGCGTTCTCTGCCGGCGCCGACGCCATCAAGCGCCATGTGGACGAAGACCATTACCGGCAGCTGTATCGGCTGTCGATGGAAGGCGTGGAGATCATCCGCGACAACATCCGTACGCTGGCCATCGCCGACGCGCACAAGGTCGACGGCCGCCTGCGCGTGGTGCGCTACGAAGCCACCGATGCGCTCCAGCAGTGGTGCGAGGCGCAGCGCCGTGACTTCGGCCGCGACGTGCGTTTTCTGACGCGCGAGCAGGTGCGCGAACGGCTGGTGTCCGACGTCTATCACCAGGGCATTGAAGACCCGTCTTCGTTCCACTTCCATCCGCTCAATTACGCGCGCGCGCTGGCCCGAGAATGCCAGCGCCTGGGCGTGCGCATCCATGAAGATTCCGCGGTCACCGGTTTGGCACTGGAAGGCGCGGTCAAACACATGACGACGGCGCAAGGCCAGGTCGATGCGCGCGCCGTGGTGTTGGCCACCGGCGGCTACACGGGCGATGTCGTGCCGGCGCTGCGGCGCGCCATGTTGCCGATTGCCACCTACATCATGCTGACCGAACCGCTGGGCGACCGTGTCAAGGAAGCCATCCGTAGCACCGCCGCCATCGGCGACGATCGGCGCGCCGGCAACTATTACCGCGTGCTCGATGGCGGGCGCATCGGCTGGGGCAGTAGAATCACCACCCGTGTCGACGACCCGCCCGATCTGGCCGAGTCCTTGCGCCGCGAATTGCTGTCCGTCTACCCGCAGTTAAAAGGCGTGCGCGTTGAAACTGCATGGTCGGGGCGCATGGCCTACGCCCGCCACCTGATGCCGCAAATCGGCCAACTGGCGCCGGACGTGTGGTACTGCACGGCGTTTGGCGGGCACGGCATGAACACCACCTCGATCGGCGGACGCGTCGTGGCCGAAGGGATCACCGGCGACACGCAGCGCTACAAACTGTTCGCACCCTTTGGCCTGGCCTGGAACGGCGGCGGCCTGGGCACGGCGGCGGTTCAACTGACTTATTGGTCTTACCAGGCGCGCGACTGGTGGCGGGAGCGCACTACGCGGGCATGACAAGGTACACAGGATGCAAGGCAACAAACAAAGCGCATTGGCACAACGGCTGCGAGCCCTGCGCCAGGCGCGTGACTGGACCCTGAAGCAGGCGGCGGCGGCCACCGGCGTCGCCGCGTCCACGCTGTCCAAGATAGAAAACAGCCTGCTGTCGCCCACCTATGACAACCTGATCAAGATCGCCGCGGGCCTGGAACTGGACGTGGCCGAACTGTTCACCGCGTCCGACGCCCACATGGGCACCGGCCGCCGCAGCCTCAGCCGCCAGGGCGAGGGCCGCCAATACGAAACCCCGTACTACGACCACCGCCTGCTGTGCACGGCCCTGTCGCACAAGCGCATGATGCCGTTCCACACCCGCGTCAAGGCGCGCTCGTTCGACGAATTCCAGGACTGGAGCCGCCATGGCGGCGAGGAATTCGTCTACGTGCTGGAAGGCGAAGTCCAGCTTTTCACCGAGTTCTACGAGCCGGCCCGTCTGAAATCCGGCGAAAGCTTCTATATAGACAGCCGCATGGGCCACCGCGTCATCAGCCTGAGCCCGGAAGACGCAATCGTGCTGTGGGTGTCGACGCACGCGGACATCGAGGAAGAGTAGGGGCGCCGGCGCGGGAGTAACGGGCCGCCGCAAAGTTTCCCGCAACAAGGTAAAATGCGCCGCCCGGATCTCTTGCCGGGTGTCAAAGAATGCGCGGCAGTAGCTCAGCTGGATAGAGCACGGGCCTTCTAAGCCCGGGGTCGGGGGTTCGAGCCCCTCCTGCCGCGCCAGAATAGTCAGCGAACTCAAGGGCATACCCCTTTCGAAATTCGCTAACAGCTAAATGGACTAATACGCTCGTCTACGGCGTTGCTTTATGGCGCGTGCCGAAAGGGCGGCATACCTCCGCGCCGGGCGCCGCTGCAATAAAAAGCCCGCAAGTCTGCGGGCGGTCGGCGATTCGTATATTCCTGGCGGGTTACGGCAGGGCCAACAGATAGTCCTTGAAATTGGCGATAGCTATGAAAGCGTTGGGTTGACACCCAAACATGTTGTCGCAGGTTGCAGCCATCTTGATGGTGTGAGTACCGTAAGGACCCGGTTCCTTGATGACCGTGTAAGCCAGCTGCGGAGAGTTGCGCGTGGGGCCATAGGTCTGGATCACCGAGCTGGACACGCTCTGGATCTTGTACGCCCCGTTTTGTGCCAGCCAAACCTGGGCACCATCCCATAGCTTCCCGCATTGCTCAGCGCCTTTCTGCTGCGCTACTAACAACTTTCTGTTGATTTTCAAATCGCCAGCCCCGCCCCGTCCACCTCCAGGACCGGCACCCCCGCCCAATCCACCCCATCAAGACACCGCACGTTGACCGCCCAACCGACGAACGCCTGCTTTCCCTGCGCCAGCTCTTGAGCCGTGGGGGCGCTGGGCACTCGAAACGGAAGGATCCCGCAGTGCGGACAAAAGTAGTCCTTTGCGGTCTTTGAGCCCCACTGATAAACGCTCAAATCATCCAGCGGCGTCAACATGCGCAGTGCTGCGGTCGGTACGCGATGAATCAGCGCGCCACGCCGCTTGCAGATCGAGCAATTGCAGTTGCGGACATGGTCCAGGTTCATGTCCACTTCAAAGCGGCACGCGCCGCAATGGCAGGAGCCTTGATAGGTGCGCATAGGGGTCGTCCGCCTAAAAGGAGTGATTCTAGAGGCAGGGATGGCAAGGCGGGGTAGTACGGCCATCGTCAAATAAGCCCATGCTATTCGGCGCAGGCTGGGTTTGCCCTCCACCCCGCCAACACCCGATCACAAACCTCCCCCGCTTGCCCCAGATAATTCGCCGGATCACTCAAGCGATCCAGCTCTTCCTTCCCAAGCAGATCCCGCGTGCCCTCATGCGCCGCCAGCGCTTCCTGCATCGCAACCTTTAGCGTGCAGTTCCTGCGAACCGCCTCCTTGGACGCCCGTTCGACCAATTCATGCGCTTCGAGACGACCCATTCGACCGCCAAGCGCCAGCGCGTACGCTTCGGCCAGAATCAAGCCATTCGTCGCACCAAGATTTCGGGCCATGTTTGCCGGATGCACTTCCAGCCCGTCCAGCAGGCTCGCCAGATGCCGTAATGCGCCGCCCGCCAACGCGCAGATCTGCGGCAGGACGTCCCATTCCGCTTGCCAGCCGCCCAACGCGCGTTCGTGTTCTTGCACCATCGCGGACAGCATGGTGGACACCAGCGGTGGCATGCGGGTGGCGGCGGCGAGGATGGCGGCGCTGCTGACGGGGTTGCGCTTGTGCGGCATGGTGCTGGAGCCGCCGCGCCCCGGGCCGGCGGGTTCGGCTAGCTCGGCGATCTCGGTCTGCGCCATCAGCGACACGTCGCGGGCGATTTTGCCCAGCGTGCCGGTCAGCACGCCCAGTGTTGCCGCCAAGTCGGCCAGGCGGTCGCGATGCGTGTGCCAGGGCATGTCGGGCAGGGCAAGGCCCAGTTCTTCGGCCAGGACGCGCGCAACATCGGGGGCGGCGTTGCCCAGGCTTGCCAGCGTGCCGGCGGCGCCGCCGAATTGCAGCAGGGCGCATTGTTCGGCGTCGTGCCGCAGGCGTTGCCGCGAGCGGGTCAGCGCTTCTAACCAACCGGCCGTCTTGACGCCAAAGGTGGTGGGCAGTGCGTGTTGCAACCACGTGCGGCCGACCATGATCGTGTCGCGATGCGTTGCGGTCAGCCGGGCGCATGCGCGTTGCGCCGCGTCCAGGTCCAGGTCCAGCTGCGCGGCAACCTGTTGCAGTTGCAAGACCAGCGCGGTGTCCAGCACGTCTTGGCTGGTGGCGCCCCAATGCACGAAGCGTGCCGCCTCGGCGTCTGCCTGGCGCACGGCGGCGGTCAGTTGTTTGACGAAGGGGATGGCGATGTTGCCGGCCAGCATGGAGGCGGAAGCGATGGCGTCCAGGTCCAGGATGCTGTTGATGTCTTCGGCATGGCAGACCTTGTGGATGCTGCGCGCCGCGCTGTCGGGGATGACGCCGCAGCGCGCCTGCGCGCGGGCCAGCGCGGCTTGCACCGCCAGCATCCGCCGGATGGTGCCGGGGCCGGAGAACAAGCCCATGATGTCGCGGTCGGAATAGATCTGTTCGGTCAGGCCGGAAAGAATGGTCATGTTGCGTCCGTTGCTGACGCGGTCAGAGGTCGAAGAACACGGTCTCGCCCGCGCCCTGCAAGACGACGTTCCAGCGCAGTACGCCGTTGTCCGACGCCTGCGCGATCAGCGTGCCGCGGCGCGCGGCAGGCGTCTGGCGCAGCACCCAATCCTGTTCATTGGCTTGCGCTTCGTCCGGGAAGTACAGGCGGGTGGACAGATGCTTGAGCAGGCCGCGCATGAACAAGGACACCAGCAGATGAGGCGCTTGCAGCGAGCCGTCGGGCGCCGGCACGCCGCCGGGCTTGATCGTGGTGAAGCGGAACGAGCCGTCTGCTTCCGTGGGCACGCGCCCGAATCCCGTAAAGCCGGCTGGCGCAGCGTTGTCCGCATGGCGTGGATCGTCCGGGTGACGGTACACGCCGCGTGCGTCGGCTTGCCAGATTTCTATCATGCCGTCGGGCACCGGGTTGCCCTGGCCATCGATGATGCGGCCTTCAATGACGACCCGGGGCGCGTCCAGGTCGGGCTGACCCGCCGTCAAGTCCGCACAGTTCAGGCCGGACAGGCCGATGTGCAGGTAGGGGCCGACGGTTTGCGAGGTAGTGGGGTAGAGCATGCGTTACTCCATCGGGGTAGCGTTACGGCCGCGCAGCACGATATCGAAGCGGTAGCCCAGCGCGTAGTCGGGCACGGTGGTTTCCCAGTCCAGCGTGGCGACCAGGCGGGCGCGCGCCTTGGCGTCCGGCACGCATTGAAAGATGGGGTCGAATTCCAGCAGCGGATCGCCGGGGAAATACATCTGCGTGACCAGCCGCGTGGCATAGGCACGGCCGAACAACGAAAAGTGGATGTGCTGCGGGCGCCAGCCGTTGTAATGGTTGCCCCACGGGTAGGCGCCCGGCTTGATGGTTTTGAACTGATAGCGGCCGTGCGCGTCAGTTACCGTTCGGCCTTCGCCGCTGAAGTTCGGGTCCAGGGGTGCGTCGTGTTGATCGCGTTTGTGCAGGTAGCGGCCGGCGGCGTTAGCCTGCCAGATTTCGATCAGCGCATCGGGCACCGGCCGGCCGTTCTCGTCCAGCACGCGGCCGGACACGATGATGCGTTCGCCGATGGCGTCGGCGCTGGCGATGCGCGTCAGGTCGTTGTCGCCCTGCTTGACGAAGGCGGCGCCGAACGCGGGGCCGGTGATTTCGGACAGGGTTTGCGGCACGGCGATCAGCGGCTCATTCGGCGACCGCAGCAACGTGGAACCATAAGCGTCGAAGCGGTAAGCGGGCTGGGTGTTCCAGAACGGACGCCGGTATTGGGCAAGATCGGACATTGCGAAAATTCTCCTTTGTGTAGCGGATCAGGGCGTGCGATACGGCGGTGCGGGTGCAGGCCTGACCCGCCCCGCACAACGCCTGCGGCTCACCCGCCGAACCAGCGCGCGGGCACGATCACCAGCGCCGGGAAAACGACCATCAGGAACATGATGGCGAACTCGGCCACCATGAACGGCATGACCCCGCGTGTGACGTCGTCCATCTTCATCTTGCCCACGCCCGCCACCACGTTCAGCACGGTGCCCACGGGTGGCGTCACCAGGCCGATCGAGTTGTTGATGATGAACAGCACGCCGAAATACACCGGGTCGATGCCGGCCGCGCGCACCACCGGCATCAGCACGGGCGTCAGGATCAGGATGGTGGGCGTCATGTCCATGGCGGTGCCCACCACCATCACCAACACCATGATGGCCGCCATCAGCAGGATCTTGTTGCCGATGAATGGCTGAAGCATGTCCACGACTTTGGCGGGCAGGTCGGCCACGGTGATCAGCCACGCGCTGACCATGGCGGCGGCAATCAGGAACATGACGATGGCGCTTGTCTTGGCGGCCGACACGAACACCGCGTACAACTGATTCAGCTTCAGCTCGCGGTAGACCAGCGTCGATACCAGCAGTGCGTACGTGGCGGCCACCACGGCGGCCTCCGTCGGCGTGAAGACGCCCATGCGCAGGCCCACCAGGATGATGACCGGCAGCATCAGCGCCCACAGCGCATTGCGCGCCGCCGTGCCGATTTCCTTGGCGGATTTACGCGGCGGCGGCACCACTTTTTCACGGCGGACGAGCCAAGCCCAGGTCAGCCACAAGGCGCCACCGATCAGCAAGCCGGGAACGATTGCCGCCATGAACAGTTTCGAGATCGACACATTCGCGGCCACGCCAAAAATCACCAGCCCGATGCTGGGCGGGATCACCGGGCCGATCACGCCCGTGGCCGCGATCAAGCCGCCGGCCGTTGATTTCTTGTGGCCCGCGCTGACCATCATCGGCAGCAGCAACGCGGTCAACGCCGCCGCGTCCGCCACGGCGGAACCGGACAAGGCCGACAACAGGCAGCCCGCCATGATGGTGACGTAGCCGAGTCCGCCCTTGACGTGCCCGACCAGCGCCAGGGCCAGGTCCACGATGCGTTTTGACAAGCCGCCCACGTTCATGATTTCGCCGGCCAGCATGAAGAACGGCACCGCCAGCAGCGGAAAGCTGTCCGCGCCGCCGATCACGTTCTGCGCCAGGATCTGGGAATCAAAGATATCCAGATGCCACATCAGCGCCACGCCGCTGGCCAAGAGCGCAAAGGCAATGGGCACGCCCAACGCCATCACGCCCAGCAGCGACCCGATGAATACGAAGATGGTCATGCGCTTCTCCCCGGCGCGCCGTGGTTGGCGTCGTCCAGAATCTGCTTGAGCTGCACGGCTTCTTCGGATTCCTGGACCATGATCAGGTCCTGGTCGCGCAGCTTGCCGGCCAGCACGCGATAAAGATCCACCGCGATGATCAGCCCGGCCAAGGACGAGAACACCAGCCCCGCCACATACACGATCGCCATCGGCAAACCGCTGACCGGCGCGCTGACGTCCGCGTTGATCACGGCCTGTTCCCAGCTGCCCTTGAACATCAAGCCCACGATGTAGAGCATGATGATCTGGCCCACGACCAGGCATATTTTCTTGCCCGCCGTCGGCAGCTTGGCCACCACCATGTCCATGCCCAGGTGGCCGCGTTCCTTCAGCGCGATGACGGCGCCCAGGAACGTCAGCCAGATGAACATCCAGCGCGACAGTTCTTCCGACAAGGTGATGCCGGAATTGAAGCCGTAGCGCGCGACGACGTTGCCGAAAACCAGCACCACCATCGCCGCCAGCAGCAGCGCGATGGCCAGCTCCAGCACGCGGCACGCGACCGCGATGAACCCGTCTATGTAAACCATGAAGCCGCCCCCTTCAGCGTGCAAAGCGTGCGCGGTGTCATGCGCGCGCTTCTTGCAGGATGTCGACCAGCCCGCGCAGCGCCGTCAGATACGAATGCGGCCCCAGCCCTTGCACGGTGCCTCGCACCGCCGGCGAAATGATCGAATGCGCGCGCCACGTTTCGCGCGCGGCGATGTTGGACATATGCACCTCCAGCGTCGGAAACGGCATTGCCTTGATGGCGTCGTGCAGCGGCACGCCGTGCTGCGTCAGCCCGGCCGGATTGACCAGCGCGCCTTGCGCCGCGTCGATGTTCTGGTGCAGAAAGTCGATCAGCGCGCCTTCGTGGTTCGATTGCAGCGTGGCCAGTTCCACGCCCAATTCGTCCGCCAGCGTGGCCAGGCGCTGGTTGATTTCAGCCAAGGTCGTGGTGCCGTAGATGTGCGGCTCGCGGCGCCCGAACAGGTTCAGGTTCGGGCCGTGCAAAACAAGAATCTTCATGATGGATACGCCGGTGCGTTTACTTGCGGATGCGTGCGAGTTCGTCGTTGTAGAGCTTGACGATGGCGGGGTCGTAGCTGCCGGTGAAGTGTTCAATAACCGGCTTGACGACCTGCTGCATGCGGACTTTTTCCGCCGGTTCGATCGTGTTGTATTGGATGCCCTTGGCCTGCAATTCCGCCACGGCTTTTTGCGCGGCTTCGCGGCTGACCTTGCGCTGGTAGCCACGCGCCTCGTCGGCCGCCTCTTGCATCAGGCGCTGTTCGGTGGGCGACAGCTTGTCCCAGAATTTCTTGCTGACCAGCACGATGTTGGCGGCGTAAACGTGGTTGGTCGCGCTGACGTACTTCTGCACTTCGTAGAACTTGTTCGACAGAATCACCGAGTACGGATTTTCCTGGCCGTCCACCGCTTTGGATTCCAGCGCGCCGTACAGCTCGGCAAACGGCATGGGCACGGGGTTGGCCTTGAACGCCTTGAACGTGTCCAGGAATACCGGGTTGGGAATGACACGGATCTTCAGGCCAGCCAGGTCTTCGGGCTTGGTGATGGCGTGCTTGGAGTTGGTCACGTTGCGAAAGCCCAGGTCCCAGAAACCCAGCGCAACCAGGCCTTTTTCAGGCAGCTTGGCGATCAGCGCGCGGCCCAGCGGCCCGTCCAGCAGCGCGTCTGCCTGGCCAAAGTCGGTGACCGAGAAGGGCAGGTCGATCAAGCCGAATTCCTTGACGATGCCGGCCAGCGACGTGGACGCGGGCGCCGACATTTCCTGCACGCCGCCTTGCAGGCCGGACTGCTGCTGCATTTCATTGCCCAACTGCGATGCGGGGAATTCCTTCACCTTCATCTTGCCGTCGCTTTTGCTGGCAAGGATCTCGGCAAACTTCTGCACGCCCGCGCTGACGGGGTGGTCGGTGTTGTTCAGGTGGCCGAACCGGATGGTGCGTTCCTGGATGTCCTGCGCATGGGCCGTCATGGCGGTCGAGCACAGCAGGCCCATCAGGCCCAGGCAGAAAATGCGGGTCTTCATCGTTGTCTCCTTCCGTGATTTTTTTGGAATGTTTTCGATGTCTTGGAGGACTCGGTAGTGGAATGTAATTCCGAGTGGAATAGTTTTCCACCTAGGGTTATCATCCATCACCCCATTACTTGTTGAGATGACATGGCCGGAGTCCTCGAACGCGCGCTTGCCGTCATGGAGCACCTTTCCTCCCGACCCGAAGGCGTGCCGCTAGCCTCGCTGGCGCAGCAGCTTGAGATCCCCCAAAGCGCCGCCCATCGCTTGCTGACCGACCTGTGCCGTTGCGGCTACGTCAGGCAGATCCGCGACCACGGCGACTACGCGCTGACCGCCCGCGTGGCCTCCATTGGCCTGAGCTATCTGGCGGCTACCGGCATCGTCGATATCGCGCAGCCGCTGGTCGACCGGCTGGCCGATATCTCCGGCGAACTGGTGCGCCTGGCCATCGTCGATAACGAAAGGCTGACGTGGGTCGCCAAGGCGCAGGGCGCGCGTCACGGCTTGCGGTATGACCCGGAAATGGGATCGGACGCGCGGCTGTCGTGCAGCGCGTCCGGGCACGCGTGGATGTTGACGATGTCGGACGAGCGCGCGCTGGATCTGGTGTCGCGCCAAGGCTTCGGTTCGCCGGCGGAATATGGCCCCAACGCGCCCACCACGATTGCGGCGTTGACCAAGATGCTGCAAGCCGGCCGCAAGCGCGGCTACGCGATGATCAACGAAGTGTTCGCGCCCGGCATGACGGCCATGGCGGCGCCCGTGCAG
This sequence comes from Achromobacter sp. 1L-A-4-B-C2, assembly GCF_057291955.1. NCBI lineage: Bacteria > Pseudomonadati > Pseudomonadota > Betaproteobacteria > Burkholderiales > Alcaligenaceae > Achromobacter > Achromobacter sp. 1L-A-4-B-C2. The sequence goes on along the minus strand of NZ_JBXAWP010000006.1, from coordinate 455,053 downwards.
CGCAAGGGCGAAGACGCCATCGGCGTACTCAGTATCGCGGGCCCCGCCATGCGCCTGACCGAAGCGCGCATGCTGGAACTGGGCCCTCAGTTGCTGGCGGCCACCGAAGAGTTGGCGCTGGCAAGCCTGGCGTCGCCGATGTTCCGAAAGCGCTTTCCCATGCAGGGCCGTAGTGACGGCGACGATACGGCGAAGTAGGCCGTGATCCGGCCACGGCGCGCTAGTCCTCCGCGGCCGGGCCATTGCCCCACGTGCCCACGCGCGCCGAGCGCAGCAGCGGCGACGCCTCTGCCGCCTGCGCCAGCTCGCTGGCCGCGCGCAGCAGCGCCGGCCCAAACTTTTCCATTGCCTTCAGCGTTAAGCGTTGCGACGGGCCGGCCACCACCAGGATGCCCGTGCTTGCGTGGCCGGGGCGGCGAATCGGTGCTGCCATCGCGCTCATGCCCGCCGCATAAACGTCTTGCAGCATGCTGTACCCGCGCCGCCGGTGGCCGTCCAGGCCGGCAAGCAACGCGCGGATCGACGTGGGCGCATTGGGCCCGAAATCGCGCGGCTTGCCCAGCCCTTGTTCGGTGACGTACGCAATCGCCTGGTCCTCCGGCAACGTCATCAGCCAGGCGTGGCCGGCCGCGCTGCAAGACAGGCGCAGGTCGATGCCCATGTCGGGGTCATACAGCAGCCCCGACTTTGCCCCTTGCGCCTTGGCCACCAGGGTCAGCCGCTTACCGTCGACGATGGCCAGCCGCACCAGTTCGCCGGTGGCCAGGGCAAAGCGGTCGATGACCGGTTGCGCAATGTCGACCACGCCCGAACGCCCCAGAAAGCTCAGACCCATCGACGCCAGCTTGGTCGTCAACGCATATTCGCCGCGCACCGGCGTCTGCCGCACGTAGCCGTACTTCATCAGCTCGTGCAGGGTGCGGTGGCAGCCGCTGCGCAACTGGTTCAGGTCGTCGGCCACCGTCGCCAGCGCGACGCCGTCGGGGTGCTTGGCCAGGTATTCAAGCAATGCCAATGTCTTTTCGATTGCCCCGCTCATTGCAACTCCTTGGGTTGGCCACCATGAAAAACCGAGCGCTGAATGCGGCCAAATTCAAATTTTGAATTCGGCCAAAATTTGAACGGCATTCAAAATTATGCCCTATGCTCGCAGCGAAATATTCCTTGCCGACACCAAACCAGAGGGGTTGTGATGCAGATTGGAAAGCCGTTATTTCGCCTTGCCGTAACCGCCGCCGCATCTCTTTCGGTTTGCCTGGCGCTAACCGCCACCGTGGCCGCGCAAGAGGTCAAGGCGCGTACCTTGAAGTTTGCATTCAGCTTGGCCGCGGATCATCCGCTGGGGCAGGGCGCGCAGAAGTTTGCCGACCTGGTCGCCGAGAAAAGCGGCGGCAAGATGAAGGTGTCGATCTATGCGAACGCCGTGCTGGGGGGCGACCCGCAAAACCTGTCGGCGGTGCGCGGCGGCACGTTGGACTTCACGTCGATGGCCACGGGGCTGCTGGCCGGCATCGACAAGCGCTTCATGGTGTTTGACCTGCCGTTTCTGTTCAACGATGCGCGCGAAGCGTATGCGGTGTCCGATGGCCCGGTGGGCAAGCGCCTGCTGGACGGCTTGGCCGACCACGGCTTGGTCGGCCTGGGAATCTGGGACCTGGGCTTTCGCAACATGACCAACAGCCGCCGCCCCATTACCGGCGTGCAGGATTTTCAGGGCCTGAAGATCCGGGTGATCGCCGCGCCGGTGTATATCGAGATGTTCAAAACCCTGGGCGCCAACCCCGTGCCGATGACGTTCGGCGAAGTCTATGGCGCGCTGGAGTCCAAGGCCATCGACGGGCAGGACAACCCCGTGGGCGTGATCCAGTCCGCGAAGTTCGCCGAGGTGCAAAAGTACCTGTCGCTGACACGGCACATCTATACCGGCATGCCGTTCCTGATGAGCAAGAAGACGTGGGACGGCATGTCGCCGGCCGAACGCCAGATCATCCTGGACGCGGCCAACGAAGCCAAGCAGCAAGAACGCAAGATCTCGCAGGCCAAGGAAGCCGTGGCCATCGACGACTTGCGCAAGCTGATGCAGGTCAACGAGCCGGCGCCGCAGGCGGTAGACGGCTTGCGCCAGGCCGTCAAACCGGTGGTCGACAAGTTCGCCGGCGAGATCGGCACGGACGTGATGCAGCAGGTGGCCACGGAATTGTCCGCGCTGCGGGCAAAGCGCTGATCATGGCGCTATTGGGCAGCGCCGCCATCGCCATGTGGTGGGATATTGCGCCGGCATGGCGCTCGGAATTCGAAGACTGGCATTCGCATGAACACTTCCCCGAGCGCATGGGCGTGCCGGGTTTCCGGCGCGGCTCGCGCTGGGTCAGCGCCCATGGCGGCGAAGGCTTTTTCGTCATGTACGAACTTGACGGCTACGACACGCTGAGTTCGCCCGCCTACCTGGGCAGGTTGAACCAGCCGACGCCCTGGTCCACCAAGCTGATGCCGCAACATCGCAACATGATCCGCAGCCAGTGCAGGGTGCTGGAAAGCGTCGGAGGGGGTTTGGCGCGGTACGCGCTGACCCTGCGTTTGTCACCGCGCGCAGGCGCGCAGGACGCATTGCGCGCGTATGTAAAAGCGCATGCTGCCGCCTGCTGCGTGCGCCCGGGCATTTCGGGTGCGCATCTGCTGATGACGCAGACCCCCGCGATTGCACAAACGACCGAGCAAGCCATACGCGGCGCCCGGGACGGCGTTGCCGATTGGATCTATATCGTCAACGGCTACGACATCAACGCGGTCACCGCCTGCGAAGGCGAGGTGCGCAATGCCGAGGAACTGGCGAGGCACGCCGACCCGGCCGCCGCGTGGTCGGATATTTATTGTTTGTCGCATACGCTGGAGGCCGTTGGGACCGGGCTATCAGGCCAAGGGGCGACACCAAACGCGTGAGGGGGATGCGCCGGACAGACGGTTTATCGGCCACGGGCAAATGCTAATCTCGTAGCCTGATCTATCGGCGCTACGGTGAAGCTCACGCTACGCGCTGCCGGCGCTCCCATTCTTTAAAGGCCCCCCATGCCCTCCATCGATCCGTCCCTTTCCTCTTTGACCCTGAATACCAGCGAAGACGGCCTGCGTTACCTGCAAGGCAATGTCGATACGCCAGACATAAACGGGGGCCAGGTCTATGTGTCCGTCCAGGTGCTGGCGGACTCTCGCGACAATGAGGCCGGGATGGCGGCGTTCACGCGGATCATGGCGGATCTGGGCGCGTGGATCGCCAAGGCGACGGCGTATCTGGAAGAGGTGTATCGCAGCGATCCCGAGGTGCTGGGCTGCGACGCGTCGTTCCAGCTTCCGGTGGGCGTGCCCCTGGTGGATGGCCCGGAAGTCATCTTCCATGGTGAGGAAGACTGGTCCATTCTGTTCGAGGAAGGGGTGTTTCCCATCTGCGAACCCTACGGCATCATGGTCAACTTCCAGGACGGCGAAGTGGCGGATTTCACCGACCTGTCGGGCGTCGAAGAAGAGTGACCGCCGGGCCGCGCTGCTACGACTTGGAACGATTTTTTGACGTTTCCCTTGCTATAAGTACAGCTGATGAAGCCATGGGCCAGGGAAAATGTTGATTCGATTGTTGAGCCGCCACAGCGTGGCGCTCTTGTTTGCCGCACTGATATCCGCCTGTTCGTCGACGCCGACCACACCGACGGGCTCCAGCGAAACCGCCAAGGTTGCCGCGTCCGAGCGGGTGGTCAGCGATAACTGCAAGATTCTGCGCAGCCGCTGCATCTTTGAAGGGTCTTACGATGCGGGCGAACGAAATTACGCCGAGCTGGAAGCCAAGCGCCTGAACAAGGCGGAATTGGATCGGCTGCGGCGCATGGCGCAGTAGCCTCTCGACGCCCGCAAGGAATTGCACGCGCGGCACGCAATTCCCGTTATTAATCGGCCTGGTTACAGACCGGCAATCAGGCCGGCAATTATTTGCGCTGGCATCCTGTTTATTGAGTAGCATCGGCACATCGCATTGCCGTGTATTCAACATCAGGAGAAGTTCGATGGCCCGCGCTACCGCTCATGCATTCGATTCTCCGCAGCGTTATTTATTCAGTGGCGGAGCCGGCCGCGCGCCGAACGGTGCCAATGGCGTCAAAGGCGGCAACGGCGGCAACGGCGTATTGAACCTCAAGCGGCCCTGCCAATGTGGCAGCGTGGCCTGTGGCTTGATTTACCAGCGGGTGATGGCGGATATGTCGCGTCGCAAGTTCCTCGGCGGCGCGGCGGCCATGATGCTTCCCTTTACGGGCGCGCGCGCGGCCAGCAACTGGCTGCGTCACCCCACGCCTTCCGATCGTCCCTTGCTGCTGACCAACCTGCGTTTGTTCGATGGCTCGGGCAAACCGGTACAAAACGGCGTGCAGGTATTGATTCAAGGCAACGTAATTGCCGCCTTGCCCGGCGCCGGGCAATCGGTTGACGGCGCACAGGTGATTGATTGCCAGGGCAAGCTCGTCATGCCGGGCTTGATCGACGTGCACTGGCATTCCATGTTGGCGGCGGTGGGCCAAACCGTCGCCATGACGGCTGACCTGGGGTATCTGTATATCGCGGCTGCCGAGGAGGCCGAGCGCACGTTGATGCGTGGGTTTACCTCGATTCGTGACGCGGGCGGGCCGGCGTTTGCATTAAAGCGCGCCATCGATGAAGGCATGGTTCCCGGTCCCCGCATTTATCCCAGCGGCGCCATGATTTCACAGACCTCGGGTCACGGGGATTTTCGCTTGCGCAGCGACTTGCCGCGCGCGGCCAATACCCCGTTGAGCTTTGTGGAAAGCGCCGGCGTGGCGATGATTGCCGACGGCACCGCCGAAGTATTGCGGCGTGTGCGAGAGCAGCTGATGTTGGGCGCGTCGCAAATCAAAGTCATGGCGGGCGGCGGCGTGTCGTCGCTTTACGATCCCTTGGACAGCACGCAGTTTTCTGAAGTGGAATTGCAGGCTGCCGTTGACGCGGCGGCCGACTGGAATACCTATGTGATGGCCCACGTCTACACGCCCAAGGGTATCCAGCGCACGATCAAGGCCGGCGTCAAATGCATCGAACACGGGCAATTGGCCGACGAGGAAAGCGTGCGCATGATGCGTGAAGAGGGCGTCTGGTGGAGTCTGCAACCGTTCTTGATGGACGAGGACGCCAACACGTATCCCGATGCCGCGCGTCAGGAATCACAGCGGCGCGTGTCGGAAGGCACGGTGCGCGCCTATGAACTGGCGCAAAAATACGGCATCAAGACGGGCTGGGGCACCGACATTCTGTTCAATGCCAAGAACACGCCCAGCCAAGGACGCCAGTTGGCCAAGCTGGTGCGGTTCTATGACCCCCTGACCTTGCTGGCGCAGGCAACCGGGGTCAACGGCGATTTGTTGGCCTTGTCGGGCGAACGCAACCCGTACCCCAAGCCGCTGGGCCGTATCGCGCCGGGCGCCCTGGCCGATATTCTGGTGGCCGACGGCGACCCGTCTCGCAATCTGGATTTTCTGGGTGATCCCGAGACCCATCTGCGCCTCATCATGAAAGACGGCAAGGTTTACAAAAATACCTTGAGCGCGGCCCCAGCCGGTCAATAGTCTTATTAACGCGCATTATCTGGCCGGATTATCTCGCTGGCGGATTATTACAGAATAATCCGCAATAAAGTTAACGCGTTAGATACTTTCTGTCTGGTTTGATTGCCTTTCCTAAACATCGGGGACGCATCCCTCACTACACTTCGCGGTCCGTGTAGAAATGCGAATCCGGGATGTTCAATAGGGCGGTGATAGTGCATGTGGCTGTGTTACTTGTGCTCTGGCCATCACAAAAAATAAGGCAGGAGATAATCTGTGCGCAATACCCCTTTGGTACCCGAATAATCGTGCTGATCCAGAAAGATATTTATATGAAATGGAACGCGCCGGTGCCGGGTAGCTGTACATCAGAGTCCGAATACGGCGCCGTGCGGATCAAGGCGGTGACCGGCGTCCGTGGCTGAAAAAGTCGCCGTCTACGGCGGCGGCGCGCGGCGATCAAGCTCGTGAACGATTCGCTCTTTCAATGCCAGCAAGTCCGCCGCGTGCAACCTTTCCACGGACGCGGCCGTGTCGTCCGTCATCAAGCTCAGGTTCAACGCCAGCGTCTGGCCACCGGGCGCATGTAGCGGGGTAGACATGGCGACAACGCCGGGCTGCCATGACGCCACGCAATAATCCGCAGCCACCACTTTTGCGATGGCCCGATCAATTTCCGCGCCGATCGGTTTCCACGACGCGCTGCGATACCCCGCCATTATTTTCTTGAGCAGCGCCTGGCGCGCCGCCGTCGGCCGCGTGGCCAGATACGCGCGACCTAAAGACGTGAGTTCGATCGGTACCCGTTGGCCCGCCACGATAGTGCGAAGCGAGGCCCGGCGGTTATAGCGGATGGATTCCAGATAAACCATTTCAGTGCGGTCCGCACTGGCGAGGCCGATATTGACGTGCAGTTTGTTGGATACGTCGCGCATGAACGGCGTGGCGGCGTTCAATACCGGCGACGCAGCGCGCATGGCGTGGCCCAGGCTTAACACCGGCGCGGCCAGCCGGTAGGCACGCGCGCCGCGCTCGTATTCCAGAAAGCCGCTGGTCACCAGCGTCTGAGTCAGCCGGCTGACCGTGGCGGCGGAAAGGCCGGTGCGCTCGGCAAGCTCGCCATTGCCAAGCAGGTCGGTGCCGGGCTTGAACGCGCGCAGGATTTCCAGGCCACGGGCCAGGGACCGGTTCTGGCTGACGCCATCGAAACGTTGCAGCGCGGGGGCCGCATCATCGGGTGTCAAAGTCGCCCTCATCCTTGAAGCCATCATCGTTAAAGCCCACCGGCCCAATTCCACCAGGTGGAATTGGGCCGGTGTTTTTGCCCACTGTAGCGCCTACCGTGTCGATATCGCCAGCGAAAAAAACATCGGATCGCGCTGGCCTATCGACCAAGACGGAGCAACTAGATGGCAGACTACGAATTCATCAAACTGCACGCGGACGGCGGCGTGGCGACGCTAACGCTGAACCGGCCCGAGAAGCGCAACGCCATCAGCGACGCCATGCGTGCCGAACTGATCCATGCGCTGGAGGCCGTGGCCGCTGACCGGGGCACCAAGGCGCTGGTACTGACAGGGGAAGGCAAGGGCTTCTGCGCGGGCGGCGACATCTCTGGCATGCAGCGGCGCATGGACGCGCCCTCGGGCGAAGTCGCCTTCAACGGCTGGTCACGGCAGCAGCGTGTGCACCATGCGGTCAGCCTGCTGTTTCGCATGCCCAAGCCCACCATCGCCGCCGTCAACGGCGCGGCCGCCGGCCTGGGGGCGGACACGGCGCTTAGCTGCGATTTCATCGTGGCGTCGGACAGCGCGTCGTTCACCTGGAGCTACATCGCGCGGGGATTGATTCCGGATGGTGGCGGCATGTTTTTCCTGCCCCGCCGCGTGGGGCTGGCACGCGCCAAGGACCTGATCTATTCCGGCCGCAAGGTCTTGGCGGAAGAAGCCCTGGCCCTGGGCATCGCCGACCGGCTCGCCCCGGCTGGCGACGAAGTGTGCGCGGCGCAGGCCTGGGCCGCCGAACTGGCCAAGGGCTCGGCCACGGCCTTGGCGCTTAGCAAATCGATACTTGACCAGAGTTCCGAGCTGACCGCCGACCAGGTCTTCGCCATGGGCAGCCAGGCGCAGGGCATCTGCTACACCAGCAGCGAACACCGCGAATCCGTTGCGGCCTTCCTGGCCAAAATGGCCCAGGCCAAGATGGCCCCGGCCAAGGCCGCTTCGGGCGGTCGCGACGGAGACGCGCAATGAGCGGCATACAGAAATTGCTGCGACCGCGCAGCGTTGCGGTCGTAGGGGCGTCCGCGGACCCGGCCAAGACGTCGGGCCGGCCGGTGGCCTATCTGCAAAAGCATGGCTTTGATGGGCGCATTTATCCCGTCAATCCCAAAGCGTCCGAGATTGGCGGGCTGCGTTGCTACCCCGATATTCGCTCCTTGCCGGAAGCGCCGGACGTGGCCATCGTGTTGCTGAGCGCGCAGCGCACGCAGCAGGCGATTGCCGAACTGGCGGCCATGGGCACGGGCGCGGCCATCGTGCTGGCCAGCGGCTACTCGGAAACCGGGGACGTGGGCGCACGCCGTCAGCGCGAGCTGTGCGAGGCGGCGGGCAGCATGCGCATCCTGGGTCCAAACACCATCGGCCTGGTCAACCTGACCGACCGCATCACCCTATCCGCCAGCGGCGCGCTGGAAGTCGATGAGCTGACCAGTGGCGCGGTCGGGCTGGTGTCGCAAAGCGGCGGCATTCTGGGCGCGTTGCTGTCACGCGCGGCGGCGCGCGGCATCGGGTTTTCCAAGCTGATCTCCACCAGCAATGAGGTCGATCTGGACCTGGCGGATTTTGTGGATGCGTTGGTGGACGACCCGGCCACGCGCGTCATCGCCCTGTATGTGGAAAGCATCCGCAACCCCAGGACGTTCCGCGCGGCGGCGCGCAAGGCGGCGGCGGCCGGCAAGCCCATCGTGGCGTTCAAGGTCGGCCGTTCGGCATCCGGCGCGCAGGCAGCGGCCTCGCATACGGGCGCCTTGGCCGGCGCCGACGCCATGTACGACGCGCTGTTCGACGAGACGGGCATCATTCGCGCGCAAACGTTTGCCGACCTGCTGGATATACCCGCCGCGCTTGCCGGCGATCGCAAGCTGGGCGGCAATCGCGTGGCGGTGCTGACGTCAACCGGCGGGGCGGGCACGCTGGTGGCCGACAGTCTGGGCGTGGCAGGCTTTGAGCTTCCCGCGCCCGATGCCGCCACGGGCGCCGCCTTGCGCGCGCTGCAAACCGGCGACCACGCAGCGCTGGATCGCAACCCGATCGACGTGACGCTGGCCGGCTTGCAGCCAGACCTGCTGCGCAACGCCATCCGCATCGTGCTGGAAAGCGATCAGTACGATGCGTTGGTCGTTATCGCGGGATCTTCCGCCGTGGCGCAGCCCGAGCTGATGGCCGGTGCGCTGCGCGATTCGCTGACGCCTGACGGCAAACCGGTACTGGCATATATCAGTCCGCACGCCCCGCGCGCCGCGGAAGTCCTGAGCCGCTACGGCGTGCCGGCCTTTGCCGCGCCCGAAAGCGTCGGCGCGGCGTTGTCCGCCATGCGGCGGGTGCAGGGTGGCAAGCTGAGCGGCGTGCGCGCGGTGCGCCCGGTGCGCGACGGCACGCCGGCGCACGCGGCTTCGCCCGCAACCGTCGAACTGCACAAGGCGCTGGACGAAGCACAGGCCAAGGCGCTGTTCGCGCAGTTCGGAATCCCGGGCGTGCGGGAAATCATCGTCAATGCCGACGCCGACGCCGACGCCGAAGCCGAAGCCGACGCCGAAGCCGAAGCCACCCGCGCCGCCCGCGCATTGGGCCCGCGCGTGGTGCTCAAGCTGCTGTCGCGCGACATCACCCACAAGAGCGACGTGGGCGGCGTAGCCGTCAATGTCGCGCCGGAAGACATCGCGCAGCGCTTGCGACAGATGCGCATCGACGTGCGCCAGCACACCGGCAAGCCGCCCCAGGCCTACCTGGTGCAAGAGATGGTCACCGGCGCGGCCGAGGTCATCGTCGGCCTGCATCACGACCCGCTAGGCACGGCGATATTGCTGGGCATGGGCGGCGTGGTGGCCGAGCTGGTGCGCGACACCACCTTGCTGCTATTGCCGGACGACGGCGCGGCCTTGACGGCGCAAGATGTCGAGGCGGCCCTGCGCCGCTTGAAAACATGGCCCTTGCTGGACGGCTATCGCGGCCGACCGACCTGCGACGTGCCCGCGCTGGTGCAGGCGGTGTTGGCGTTTGCGCGCATGGCAAGCACCTTGCAAGACCAGTTGCTGGAAGCCGAGATCAACCCGCTGTTCGTCAAGCCGACAGGGAAGGGCGTCTGCGCGGCCGATGGCGTCGTGGTGATGAAGGGCTAGGCGGGCAGCCCCGCCGTCCCTTCCCCCCACGCAACTTTTTTGCCGACGCGCCGCACAGGATCCGCACAAGACCGGCGCAAAAAAATATCAGGAGACAACGATGAAGACCTACCCATTTGTGTTGCGGCCCATCAAGGCAGTCGCCGCCGCGATGTTGACGATATGCGCCGTGGCCGCGCCGCAAGCGCACGCCGCATTTCCCGACCGGCCGCTGCGTATCGTGGTGCCGTTCACGCCCGGCGGCGGCACGGATATCATTGCGCGCCAGCTGGCCAAGGGCCTGACCGACGAACTTGGCCAATCCGTCATCGTCGAGAACCGGCCGGGCGGCAGCACCATCATCGGCACCGAGAACGTGGCCAAGAGTCCGCCCGACGGCTACACGCTGCTGATGGCGACGTTCGCGCACGCGGTCAACCCGGCCATTCACAAGAAGCTGCCCTACGACACCGACAAGGCGTTTGCGCCCGTTGCGCTGATCGGCAAGTCGCCCAATGTGCTGGTGGTGTCACCCAAGTCCAAATTCAAGAGCGTGCAGGAGATCCTGGCGTACGCGCGCGCCCATCCCGGCAAGCTGACGTTCGGTTCCTACGGCAATGGCACGTCGGCGCATCTGGCCGGCGAGCTCTTCAAAAGCCTGGGCAAGGTCGACGTCCTGCATGTGCCGTATAAGGGCGCGGGCCCCGGCATCAATGACTTGATGGGGGGGCAGATCGACATGATCTTCTCTACGTCGGCCAGCGTCAGCGGCCACGTCAAGACCGGGCAGTTGCGCGCGCTGGCCGTCACGACCCAAGACCGTTCACCGTCGTACCCCGGCGTGCCCGCCGTGGCCGAAGCAGGGGTGCCGGGCTACTACGTGGACAGCTGGTACGGCGTGTTCGTCCCGCAAGGCACGCCCGCCGCCGTCATTGACCGGCTGAACGCCGCCATCAAGAACGTGTCGGGCAAGGCGGATTTTCAGGCGGCGCTGGAATTGGAGGGGCTGGTGGCCAATGTCGGCACGCCCGCCGCGCTGGGGGACTACGTGAAGCAGGAAGAGGCGCGCTGGAGCAAGATCGTTAGCGAGGCAGGCATTACCGACGCCCCCTGAGCAGGTGGCGCGCCCGGGCGCAAGGTTCAACACCGGCAGCGGTGCAAACGTCGGCCTGTGGCGCGGGCAAGCGCGGGCAAACGTTTGGCAAACGTGGGCACGCAGTGGGCGCGGGAAGGGGCGAGAAGTGGCGAGAAGGGGCGAGAAGGGGCGAGAAGGGGGGTAAGGGGCGGGAAGGCGCGCGATGAAAGACATCGCCACGATCCGGCAGGGTCAATGACCGGCGCGCAGATCTTGCGGCGTGTCGACATCGGCGTGCACGCCGGGATCGTCCAACGCCAACTCGTGCACGGGATGGCGCAGCAGCAAGCGGCGCGCGCCCACGTCGCCCGATAGCGCGGCAAGCTCAGGCCAGAGATCGCGCGCGAAGGCGACGGGGTGGCCGCGCTTGCCTTGCCACGTGGGCGTCACGATGCGATGGTGCGGGGCTGCGGCGGCCACTTGCTGGCAGGTGTCGGCGCGCAACCACGGCATGTCCGCCAAGGCGACCAGGCACGACGATGCGGCGGGCAAGCCCTGCGTCTTAGCGTGAACGTCTCGCCCTTCGGGTGGAAAATCTTCGCCCCGGCCAATGCCCGGGCCGAGCAAGTGGCGGGCGGCGGTCGCCAGGCTATCGCCCATGCCGTCCGCGTTCGCGCCCACCATGACCAGCTCGCATCCTTCCGCTTGCAGCAGTGCGCCTAGCGCCGCTTGGTCGGGTCGAAGCACCGCAATGGTGCGTGATGTGGCGCTGCCCAGCGCGCGGGCGGACGCCACCGCCACCGGCGTGCCATCTTCCAGCCGCGCCATCAACTTGTCTTGACCGGGGGCGTCCGCGGCGTAGCGCCGCCCATGGCCCGCCGCCAGCAAGATGCCGACGCACGCGGCCGAGGGCAAAGCGCGCAACGCGGAAGAGGGGGACGCGGAAGGCGCTGACAAGGAAGGCGCTGACAAGGAAGGCGCTGACAAGGAAGGCGCTGACAGGGAAGAGGCTGACAAAGCAGAGGCTGACGAAAACGGTGGCGACTTAGGCATGGCGCTTGCTGGGCGATCACGGTTGACAGTGGGCAACTGGGGGGGGGAGACGTGGCGTCTTGGACAACCCGCGCCACTCCTGACATTCCCCCGTTGATTCGTGAATTTCACTCAACGGTGTATGCGGATTTTGCCTCTTTTCTTGCCGGGCGGGCCACTGGTAGAGTGAGTCCGATATTTCCAAAGGCACCAACATGGAAAGTCTTGATCTACAAGTGTTGGCCGCTATCCAGGACTGGCGGCGCCAGGGCCACGCGTTTGTCCTGGCGACGGTAGCCGCAACCTGGGGCGCCTCGCCACGGCCTCGCGGATCGTGGCTGGCGGTGCGCGACGATGGGCGCATTGCCGGGTCGGTATCCGGTGGCTGTATCGAAGATGACCTCATCGACAAGATGCGGCGCGGTGATCTCTGGCGCGCCGGCCCCTATGCGCTGACCTACGGCGCCACCCGCGACGAAGCGTTGAACTTTGGCCTGCCCTGCGGCGGCATCCTGGAACTGCTGATCGAACCCAAACCGGATGCGGCGCAGCTGCATAGCCTTGCCGACCGACTGCGCCAGGGCGAAGTCGTCAAAAGAACGTTGAGCCTGGCCGATGGCACCGCGCAACTGACGCCGGCGCAGCCGGGCGACCGGTTCGACTGGAACGGCAAAGTGTTGACCACGCTGCACGGCCCGCAATGGCGCTTGCTGCTGGTGGGCGCCGGCGACATCGCGCGCTACGTGGCGCCGATGGCGGTAGCCCTGGGATTCGACGTCACCGTGTGCGACCCGCGCGAAGAATACGCCGCATCGTGGGACGTGCCGGGTACACGACTCGTCACGACGATGCCAGACGACACGGTGATGGCCCTTGCGCCCGACGTGCGCACGGCGATCATCGTGCTGGCGCATGACCCGAAGCTGGACGACATGGCCTTGCTGGAAGCGCTGCCGTCGCCGGCGTTCTTTGTAGGCGCGCTGGGCTCGCGCCGCACCAACGAAGCGCGACGCGCGCGTCTGCGTGAACATTTCGGTTTTACAGAAGAGCAGGTTGCGCGCCTGCGTGGCCCGGTGGGCCTGCCCATCGGCAGCCGCACCCCACCCGAGATCGCAGTGTCGATCCTGGCGGAGCTGACGCAGCAACGTATTGAACATACGACACAGGCCGCCGCGCATTCCCGGCGGGAGTGGGAATGCGGGTTGCTGCATGCCGGACCGCAATCCGGACCGCAACCCGACCCGCAACCCGACCCGCAACCCGACCCGCAACCCGACCCGCAGCGCGCCGCCATCCGCGTCGCCGACTAAACGAAAGGGGCAGACTTGGAAAACTCATCAGCAATCAAGATCACCCGGCGCAACCTGCTGAAGGCGGGCGCCGTTTCCGCAACCGCCATGGCTGCCTCATCGTCGGTGTCGTTGGCCCAGCAGGCCGCGCAGACCGGCGTGCAGCCAATGTCCGCCACCGTGACGCTGCGGGTGAATGGCTCGTCACGCGAAGTGTCGCTGGACATGCGTACCAGCCTGTTGGACGCGCTGCGCGAGCACTTGCATCTGACCGGCACCAAGAAGGGTTGCGACCACGGCCAGTGCGGCGCCTGTACGGTGGTGCTGGACGGCCGCCGCGTCAATTCCTGTCTGACACTTGCCGTGATGCACGACGGCGCCGAGATCACCACCATTGAAGGGCTGGGCTCGCCCACGGCGCTGCATCCGCTACAGGCCGCCTTCGTCAAGCACGACGGTTATCAGTGCGGCTACTGCACGCCGGGCCAGATCTGTTCGGCGGTAGCCATGCTGGAAGAATTGTCGCAAGGCGTGCCCAGCCACGTCAGCGAGAGCCTGACCGAGCGCCCGCTGCTTAGCGTGGACGAAATCCGCGAACGCATGAGCGGCAACATCTGCCGCTGCGGCGCGTATTCAAACATCATTGAAGCCATCACCGAGGTGGCGGGGAGCAAAGCATGAGGCCGTTTACCTACGAACGCGCGCGCACCCCCGCCGACGCCGCCGCCAGCGCCGCCCAGGCACGCGGCGCCCGCTTCATTGCGGGCGGCACCAATCTGCTGGACCTGATGAAGCTGGAAGTGGAAACGCCCACGCACCTGATCGACGTGAACGGGCTGGCGTTGGACCAGATCACGCCGACGCCCGACGGTGGGCTGCGCATCGGCAGCCTGGTGCGCAACACCGATCTGGCCGCCGACGAGCGCGTGCGGCGCGATTACGCCGTGCTGTCGCGCGCCATTCTGGCCGGCGCGTCGGGGCAGATACGCAACCGCGCGACCACGGCGGGCAACCTGCTGCAACGTACGCGCTGTCCGTATTTCTACGACACCAACATGCCGTGCAACAAGCGCGCGCCGGGCACGGGCTGTTCGGCCATCGGCGGCGTGACGCGTCAATTAGCCGTGATAGGCACCAGTGACGCCTGTATCGCCACGCACCCCAGCGACATGGCGGTGGCCATGCGCGTGCTGGACGCGCAGGTGGAAGCGGTGCGTCCGGACGGCGCCACGCGCGTGATTCCGATCGCGGACTTCTACCGCCTGCCCGGCGATACGCCGCACATTGAAACCACGCTGGAAGCCGGCGAGCTGATCACGGCGGTGGCCCTGCCCAAGCCGGCAGGTGGCACGCACGTGTACCGCAAGGTGCGCGACCGCGCCTCTTACGCGTTTGCGCTGGTGTCCGTGGCCGCCGTGGTGCAGCCCGACGGCAGCGGCCGCGTGGCGTTGGGCGGGGTGGCGCCGCAACCGTGGCGCCTGGACGCCGCCGACGCCGCGTTGCCGCAAGGCGCGCGGGCGGTCACCGACCGCCTGCTGGCCGACGCCCGGCCCACCGGCGACAACGCATTCAAGCTGACACTGGCCGCAAGAACCCTGAGTGCAGTGCTGGCGCAAGCGAGGGCCTGACGCGATGAAATTCGATACTCCCGCTACCCAAAATCCCATCGACCAGCTAAAGGTCGTGGGCCATGGCGTCGACCGCATCGACGGCCCGTTGAAAACCACCGGCAGGGCGCCCTACGCGTACGAGCGGCATGACGTGGCGCCCGATGCCGCCGTGGGCTATGTACTAGGTTCTGCCATCGCAAAGGGCCGCATCACATCGATGGACATCGAGGCCGCGCGCCGCGCGCCTGGCGTGCTGGCGGTGGTGACCGCGCAAAACGCCGGCAAGCTGGGCAAGGGCAAGATGAACACCGCCACGCTGCTGGGCGGCCCCGCCATCGAGCACTATCACCAGGCCATCGCCCTGGTGGTGGCCGAAAACCTGGAACAGGCGCGCGCCGCCAGCCGGCTCATCCGCGTGCAGTACGAACGCACGCAAGGCGCGTTCGATCTGGCCGCCGAGAAGGCGTCAACGGACAAGGCCGGCAAGAACGATCCGCAAGAGGACCGCGTGGGTGAATTCGAAAGCGCCTATGCGCAGGCGCCGGTGAAGATCGACCACACCTACACCACGCCCGACCAGTCGCACGCGATGATGGAGCCGCATGCGTCCGTTGCCAAATGGGAAGGCGATGCGCTGACGGTGTGGACGTCGAACCAGATGGTGGACTGGGGGCGTGGCGACCTGGCGCGCACGCTGGGTGTGCCGCGCGAAAAGGTGCGCTTGATCTCGCCCTATGTGGGCGGCGGTTTTGGCGGCAAGCTGTTTGTGCGCGCGGATGCCTTGATGGCGGCGCTGGGCGCGCGGGCGGCGGGCCGACCGGTCAAGGTGGCGCTGCAACGCCCGTTGATAGCGAACAACACCACGCATCGGCCCGCAACGATTCAGCGTGTGCGCATCGGCACGACGCCAGACGGCAAGATCACCGCCATCGGCCACGAAAGCTGGTCGGGCGACTTGCCCGGCGGCCAGCCCGAGCTGGCCGTGCAGCAAACGCGGTTGTTGTATGCCGGCGCCAACCGGCTGACCGCGCTGAACCTGATGCAGCTGGACCTGCCCGAAGGCAACGCCATGCGCGCGCCCGGCGAGGCGCCGGGCATGATGGTGCTGGAAATTGCCGTGGACGAAATGGCGGAAGCGGCCGGGCTGGACCCGGTGGAATTTCGGGTGCGCAACGACACGCAGGTGGACCCGGCCAAGCCGGAGCGGCCGTTCTCGCAGCGCCGCTTCATTGAATGCCTGCGCCTGGGCGCGGACCATTTTGGATGGGCCAATCGCAGCGCCAAGCCCGGTACTCGCCGCGAAGGGCGCTGGCTGGTGGGCATGGGCGTGGCGTCGGCGTTTCGCAATAACCTGGTGACCACCTCGGCGGCGCGCGTGCGCCTGGACGCCGCGGGCCAGGTCATCGTTGAAACCGATATGACGGACATCGGCACCGGCAGCTACACGATCATCGCGCAGACGGCCGCCGAAATGTTGGGCGTGCCGCTGGCCAAGGTCGTCGTGCGGTTGGGCGATTCCGACTTCCCGGTGTCGGCCGGCTCGGGCGGGCAGTGGGGCGCCAATAGCTCGACGGCGGGCGTGTACGCGGCGTGCGATAAGCTGCGCACCCAGATTCTGCAACGCCTGGGCTTCGCCACGGACGGCGCGGTGTTCGCGGACGGCTCGGTCACCGATGCAAATGGCCGAACGGCAACGCTGCGCGATGCGGCGGCGGGCGGCGACCTGGTCGCGGAAGACACGATGGAATTCGGTGACCTGGACAAGAAGTTCCAGCAGTCCACCTTCGGCGCGCATTTTGTCGAAGTGGCGGTGGACGCGGCCACCGGCGAGACGCGCATCCGGCGCATGCTGGCCGTGTGCGCCGCCGGGCGCATCCTGAACCCCAAGACGGCGCGCAGCCAGGTGATCGGCGCCATGACGATGGGCGTGGGCGCGGCCTTGATGGAAGAGCTGGCGGTGGACGACCGGGTCGGCTTCTTCGTGAACCACGACCTGGCCGGCTACGAGGTGCCGGTGCACGCCGACATCCCAAGTCAGGAGGTCATCTTCCTGGATGAAACCGACCCGATTTCCTCGCCCATGAAAGCCAAGGGCGTGGGCGAGCTGGGCCTGTGCGGCGTGGGCGCGGCGATTGCCAACGCGATCTACAACGCCACCGGTGTCCGGGTGCGAGACTACCCGATCACGTTGGACAAGCTGCTGCCGGGCTTGCCGGAGCTGAGCTGACCAGGACCGTGATTCCCAGCCGCGTCACCCCCTGCTGCCAGAGGCCGGCAGCGCGCCAAGGTGCCGGCTGGCCGACGCGCGTGTCAGCCCTGCGTCTTCAATGACCCCAACGACCTGATCTCGTCATACAGCGCGCGGCCGACCCATACGCCTTCCTGTTCGCTCTTGGCGCGCGCCTTGAAGCGGCGTTCGGAAGGCAGGCGTGCGCCCTGGCCGCTGATGGCGTCCAGCATGGCCTCGGCGGCGTCGGCGTTGGCCGGCGCCAGGCCACGGCCCAGGATGTTCGGGTCCAGCGCAATTACCAATTCCCCGTGCAGGGGCGTGCCGCCCTTGCCGGCATCGTGCGCTTGCGACTGCATGCTGGTCCAGTCGCCGATGAGCGGTCCGGCCAGCAGCTCGATCATCGTGGATAGTGCCGACCCCTTGTAGGTACCGAACGGCAGCATCGCGCCCGCCAGTCCCGCAGCGGCGTCGGTGGTGGGCCGTCCTTGCGCATCAATCGCCCAGCCTTCTGGAATGGCGCGCCCGGTGCGGCGGTGTAATTCGATTTCGCCGCGCGCGACCATGCTGGTGGCAAAGTCAAACACATACGGGTAGGGGCCAGGGCGCGGCCAGGCGAACGCCAAGGGGTTGGTGCCGAACACCGGACGCGTACCGCCCGCCGGCGCCACCCAGCTATGGCTGGGCGTCATCGCCAAGCCCGCAAGGCCATGCTGCGCAATGGCTTCGACTTCGGGCCACAGCGCGGAAAAGTGGAAGCAATTGTTGATGGCCAGCACGGCCACGCCGTTGCGCTTGGCCTTGTCCACCAGATGCGGCAAGCCTTCTTGAAATGCCAACAAGGAATACGCGCGCTGCGCATCGACCTGCACCACGGCTGCGGTGGGGTGCGTGACGATGGGCAGGGCTTCAGGGTCAACCAGCCCGGACTGCAAGGTACGCACGCAAGCGAGCAGGCGGTACATGCCATGAGACTGGCAGTCATCGCGCTGACCCGCCGTGATCGTTTGCGCGATGGCCTTGGCGTGCGCCGTCGAAAAGCCGTTGCGGCTCAACACATCAAGCGATAACTCATAGACCTCGGTGATCGAGAGATTGACCATGTCGGTGTTCACATTACCTCCGGGTTTGCATTGCATGGCCCCGGCCGGCAGCGCGGGCGGGGTCGAATCAAAGCGGCGCGGGGCAGTCTGCGCTTGGCCAGTGTAGCGAGGTTGATGGCCAGCCTGATTGCGACCCGAACATGTCGCGCTTGAACAAGCCGTGGAAGCGCCTGTGGCAGTGCATCAATTCAAGCGCGGGACCGCTTTGGCAAAGGGATGGAAGCTGCTTTGCAATGCAGCAATACAAATGGCGTTCGACATTCAGCCAAAGGGCTGTTTTTCTGATTTATCAGAGCGCCAATTAAGCATCTTCCTAGTTAAATCCGCGCGCCTAAATCGTATCGTTCATGGACTCGCACCAACCCATCCCCGCGGCATTGTCTTGCCGGGGTTGGCGAGCCCTGTTGCCAGGACACGGTGTGCCGGGTTCTGGCAGTCATCAAGGCTTCGGCGGCATATCGCGCCCGCGGCGTATCCGCAAACCCCATGGTTCACCGCGTCGCCTTTTCAGCCGCCATATTCATCTTCACAAAAGGAATACGCATGAAGCGCAGTATCGTGACATCCCTTGCCGCCTCTGGCTTGCTGCTCGCCGCATTCGCTCCGGGCGCCAGTTTCGCCGCCGGCGGTACCGTCAACTTTTTTGGCACGATCAGCGACGTGACGTGCGACGTTGAAGGCAGCGCGGGCGGCGCCAATGGCGTCACCGACGTGCCTTCGTTCGGCACGGTCAATCCCGCGGACGTCGTGAATGGGTCCGCGCCCGAACGCGACTTTCAGATCAAGGTGCACGGCTCTGTCGACTGCACGGATGACACCAAGGTGCGGCTGCAATTTCATGCCAACCACCCGAACGTCGACAAGGTGACGGGCAACCTGAAGCTGGTGGGCGCAGACCCTGCTGCCGGCGTGCAGATCCAGATCCGCAACAACCGCAGCGAAGCCCCCGCCAACACCACGCCGATCCGGCTGGGCATCACCGACGCCAACCCGCAAGTGGCCGAGGTCAAGAACAATCAGGCCATCCTGTACTACTCGGCCAAATACGTCCCGCAGGATCCCTCCGCCACTTCGGTCGGCATGGGTGGTGGCGATTCCTTCGTGACCTACACGCTGCGCTACAACTAAGTTCGGCGACCGCAATGAAAACGATCATCGGGGCGCTTGCCCGCCATGCGTTCACGCGCGTGCTATCGCTCGCTTTGGTCCTGTGCGTCTGGGCGTTTCCCGCCCAGGCCGCATTGGTCTTGCAAGGCACGCGCCTGGTCATCAAGTCCGACGCGCGCGATGCCATCATGATTGTTCGCAACAATGGGGCAAGCCCCGTGCTGGCGCAAAACTGGATCGACGACGGCAAGGAAGGCGTGCTGCCCACCGATTTGCGCCTGCCGTTCGTGTTGACGCCGCCGATCATGCGAATCGAACCCAACAGCGCGGCCAATATCCGCATCAGCTACACCAAGGAACCGCTGCCGTCCGACCGCGAGACCCTGTTTTATCTGAACGTCGTGGAAACGCCACCGCGTGATCCAGCCACCGTCAACGTGCTGCAATTTTCGTTTCATACCCGCATCAAGATTTTCTTTCGGCCCGCCACGCTGCCCGACGAGGCCGCGACGGCGCCCGACAAGCTGACCTGGAAGCTGGTGGGCGGCGCGGGCGGAAAGCGCCAGCTTGAAGTCACCAACCCCACGCCGTTTCATGTGTCGTTTGCGCGTGTCGGGCTGGTGTCGGGCGGCAAAACGATAGCCGTGGATAACGGCATGGTTGCGCCGTTTGGGCAAACGAACTTTGCGCTTTCCTCGAATGCGGCTGGCCTGCAAAGCGCGAAATCCACCGTCCAGTACGAAGCCATCAACGACTTTGGCGCACGGCGCGAAATCAACAAACGCTTGCTGGACTGAGCGCTTTACCTGGCCCTTGTCGCGGGAGTTTCTCCGGTTTGATCAACGTTCGACTTGCGCGACCTTCGGTTCGCCATCCTGTTTTCACGCCTGTCGGGGCGCGGCGACGCATGCGTCCCTGGCGGCGCACCGGCCGCTGTTTGCTTGCGGCCGCCTGCGCGGTCACGGCCAGCAGCGCGGCGGCGCAAGACGAAGTCGCAATTTTCGACCCCTACATGCTGATGCAGGAAGTGGGCGGCGCCACGATCGACACGCGCCGCTTTCAGCGGGTGAACTTTGCCGATCCCGGCATGCATCGCCTGGACTTGTATTTCAACGGGCAATGGCGCGGCGTCGACGACATCGAATTTCGCAATGTGCCGGGACAAGACAGCGCCGCGCCCTGTTACGACGCATTGATGCTGGAGCGTGGCGGGCTGGACCTGGGCAAGGTGTCGCGCGCGGATGGCGTCGAGCCGCTGCCCGAGGTGCTTGCCTGCGACGACCTGGGTCGGTATGTGCCCGGCGCAAAGATACGGGTCGATATGGCGCAGCTGGCCCTGTACGTGACGTATCCCGAGTACCTCCAACGGCTGGCGGCGTCCAACCGCTACGTGGACCCGTCGCAGTGGGACAGCGGCATCACCGCCGCACGGCTGAACTACAACACCAACGTCTTCAGCACCGAAAGCAATGGCCGCCGCACGACGCGTGGCTACGCCGGTATCAATGCCGGGCTGAATCTGGGCGCGGTGCGGTTGCGGCACAGCGGCTCGGCGTCCTGGTCGCAGGCCAGCGGCGCGCGCTATCAAGCCAATTCCTATTTTCTGCAAACCGATATCCCGACCTGGAAGTCGCAGTTGCTGGTGGGCGAAAGCTCAACCAGCGGTGAACTGTTCGACGCGGTGTCGTTCCGGGGCGTGCAGCTGGGCAGCGACGACCGCATGCTGCCCGAGACGATGCGCTATTACGCGCCCATCGTGCGCGGCACGGCCAACAGCAACGCGAAAGTGTCCGTGTACCAACGTGGCTTCCTTATTTACGAGACCACCGTGGCCCCCGGCCCCTTTGCCATCGAAGACGTGCGTGCCGCCAGCTACGGTGGCGATCTGGACGTGCGCGTGACGGAAGCCGATGGCAGCTTGCGCAGCTTTGTGGTGCCGTTTGCCACCATCGTGCAGCTGTTGCGCCCGGGTGTGACGCAATACAGCGTAACGGCGGGCCGCGCGGCCGACCCCGGCTTGCGCAGCAGCTCCCGCTACGTGTTGCAGGGCACGCTGAAGCGCGGAGTGGGCGACTCGGTGACCGGCTACGGCGGGCTGGCGTTTACCGACCACTATGGCTCGGCGTTGCTGGGCGCCGCGATGAGCACGGCGATAGGCGCTTTTGCGTTTGATGTGACGGGCGCGCGTGCGAAGTTGCCCTCGCGGGAATCGCGCGCCGGGGCCAGCTACCGGCTGACCTATAGCCGCGACCTGCCCAACAGCGGCACCAACTTTTCATTATTGGCCTACCGCTATTCGACCAGCGGTTACCTGGGCTTGCGCGACGCCGTGGCGCTGGGCAACCTGCCGCAAAACACGCGCTACCAGAACGATGGCCGCATGCGCAGCCGCTTCGACCTGAACGTCAGCCAAAGCCTGGGCGGCAGCCTGGGCAGCCTGTATGCGTCGGCGTCCACGGCTAACTATTGGAAGCAGGCCGGCAACGACATGAACTTCTCCGTGGGCTACAACAACGACTGGAAGGATGTGTCGTATTCCATTGCGCTGCAACGCGTTCACGGCGCCAGCTCGGACTATTGGGGCGGCGGCAGCGTCAAAAGCACGCAGATGACGCTTAACGTGGCCATTCCGCTTGGCCGGGCGACGTCATCGCGTGCAACGCGCGTCAGCGCCGTCTACACCGCCGACAGCCGCGAGGGTGCGCGCGTATCCTCCAGCGTCAGCGGCGCGCTGGATGATGCCGGCGCGGGCTCGTATTCCTTATCGGCGTCGCACAACGGCCGCACTAACGCCAATTCGGCGGACGCGGGCCTGGGCTACAACTTTCCGCAAGCCGCGGTGTCGGCCAGCGTGGGGCAAGGGCGCGGATATCGCCAGGCGTCGTTGAACGCCATGGGCGCCATGGTCTTGCACAGTGACGGCCTGACGTTGGCACAGACCCTGGGCGAAACGGTGGCGCTGGTGCAGGCCAAGGACGCGCAGGGTATGCGGGTGGGATACGGCTTGAACCGCGTGGATGCGGCTGGCTACGCCGTGGTGGGCAGCCTGAGCCCGTACCGCTTGAACGCCGTGGACGTGGACCCGGCGGACCTGCCCGCCGACATCGAACTCAAGGCAAGCTCGCTGAACATCGCGCCACGAGCCGGGGCGATCATCAAGCTGGTCTACCCGACGTTGCGCGCTCGCCAGGTGCTTATTGTGGGCAAGCTGGAAGATGGGTCGCCGTTGCCTTTCGGCGCCGAAGTCATCGACCCGGACACGGGCGTGGCGGTGGGCGCGGTGGGGCAGGGAAGCCGCATCGTCATGCGCGCGGAAAAAGACCGTGGCACGGTA
This sequence comes from Achromobacter sp. 1L-A-4-B-C2, assembly GCF_057291955.1. Classification (NCBI taxonomy): domain Bacteria; kingdom Pseudomonadati; phylum Pseudomonadota; class Betaproteobacteria; order Burkholderiales; family Alcaligenaceae; genus Achromobacter; species Achromobacter sp. 1L-A-4-B-C2. The sequence goes on along the minus strand of NZ_JBXAWP010000006.1, from coordinate 432,298 downwards.
CGCGTCGAATGGGGAGAGGGCGACGGCGAACGTTGTTTTGTTGAGTACGCATTGCCTGACCGCGCGTTGCGGGGCGACAGCGCTTACGACATCCTGGAAAGGGATTGCGTGCAGGCGCCGCAATCCGATCCGCCCTCCACCCCACCTCAAGGCGGCGTCGGACCGCTGACGCTCCGATGAGCCGGCAGCGCGCATGGGGCCGCTGGCGATTAGCGCTGGTGCTTGCCCTGACGGCTGCCTGGTGCGTGTCGTGCCCTGGGGGTGCGCGGGCCGATCTGGTCGTGACCGGCACGCGCTTCATCTACCCGGCCACGCAACAGTCACTGACCTTGCGCACCGCCAATACCGGCCAGCATCCCATCCTGGTGCAAAGCTGGCTGGACACCGGCGACTTCACCTCGGATCCAAGCTTGCAAACCGTGCCGTTCCTATTGACGCCGCCGGTGTACCGACTGGACCCGGGGCAACGCGCGAGCCTGTTGCTGCGGCACACGGGAGAACGCCTGCCGTCGGATCGCGAATCTGTTTTCTGGATCAATTTCCTGGAAGTCCCAGCGCGGGATCGCACGCAAAACAACCTGCTTCAGCTGTCGTATCGGCTACGCATGAAAGTGCTGTATCGGCCCGACGGCCTGCCGGGATCCGCCTACGACGCTATCGGACAGGTGTTGTGGACGTATCACGCGGCGGACCACGAAATCGAGGCAGTCAACGCGGCGCCGTATGCGGTGTCGCTGGCGCGGCTGGAGCTGGACACCCAGGAAAGACCCGGCACGTTCATCACACTGATGGGGCTGACCGTTGCCCCGCTGTCCCGCACGCGCTTCCCGTTGCCCCAGGGGGCGACGCCCCGGGCAGGCAAGGACGCACTGCGTTACCAGGCCGCTAACGACGACGGCGACATCATTGAAGGCCGGCTGGCGCTGGGCCTTCGGTAAGGCAAAACCAACACCCATGCCAACCGGGGGGCTTTCGCCGGGCGGCAGGGCAGGGCAAGGAGATCGAGATGCAGCATGAACGATGGCGCCGCCCGCGGCGTTGGACAGGATGGGGTGCCGCAATGGCGATAGCGGCGGTGCTGGCGACAAGCGCACAGCCGCGATGGGCGTGGGGCGCCGACGCGGTGATCGCGGCAGCGGACTGCAAGAACGACGTGATCTTCGGCCAAGGGTGGCGGCAGGTTGAGCCGTTGACGACGCAGTCGCAAATTCACCAGGTGCTGTACGAAAGAGTGGCGCCGCTGGCAATCACGTTTTTGGTGGCAAGGCTGCCTGGCATGACCGAGCCGCACAAACTGTTCACCACCGGGATGTGGCGCAATCCGACGTACCTGGCTGAGGGCATTGTCGCCACCAACGTGGCCGGCATAGGCATGAGGATCATCTATCGCGACACCGTCATCGCGTTGGATCGCGTCTCGTTGGTTATAGACGCGGCGGACCTCAACGTTGGCGTCGCCGGGCTGGGGGGGATGCAATACATGCCGTTTGTCCAGCAGTTGGTGTTGATGGCAAGGCCGGAAGATCTGCCTCGCGACTTGAAGGTAACGGGGGTAGCGCCCCATACCGCGTTGGTCCTGGAGATATTCACGAACCGCGTTGGTGCTACCGTGCCGGGCCAGGTCGGCATCGTCCCGCCTACGTGGCAACCGCCACCCCAGACGATTCCTCCCGGGCTGAAGCTGTGCGCCATGAAGGCCGTGTATCAGGGCAGCCAGATTCTGGAGATCGGAGCGGGGGGGACGGTACCCGGCATCGATATCAAGCACCAGTGCGACGCCGGCGCGCATCAGGACATCAGGGTCGACATGCCGCCCGCCTTTGTCGCGGACTTCCCCGTTGAGGGCGCGACCGCCGCGCCGAAACCCTTCAACATCCGGCTGAATAAATGCAGCGCGCTGGCGCGGCCACAGGTCAAGTTCCGGGCAAGAAGCGGCCTCGTTCCGGGTACCGATACGGTCCTGGCGCTGCACGGCGCGAACGCCAAGGGCGAGAAGCCGGCCCGGGGCATCGGCATCATCGTGGTGGATGCGCAAGACCGACGTGTGCGGTTTGGGCCCGTCGGCGGCGCCTATGGCCCTGACTATGCAATGACGCTGATGGACGGTAGCGCGCAACTGTCGTTGGCCGCCCGCTACATCCGCACGGCGCGTGACCGCGACGACGTGCAAGGAGGCGTGGCCAATGCCGCTGCGGAATTCACGTTCGAATTTCCCTAGGTACCGCATCAGTCCGCGAAGCCGACGCATCGCGGTCGCAAGAAAAGGTGGCGCAGTCCTGTCGGATGGCGCCACCTTCGTCATCGCACCATCGCGGCCTACCAGACCGTACCGGTGTTGCGGCCCACCAAGGCGCCGCGCGTTTGCAGCAACCACTGGCCCCACCAGTAATTCACGCTATTGCGCGCATGCGACTGATGGACCAGCCCTTCGTTCACACCGACCAGGCCGCCCATCGTGACGTGCAGGCCGCCGCTGATGTCACCGTGCGCGGTGCCGCCCATGATCTCGGCGGTAACCAGATTGCGGCCTGCCAAGCCGCCTATCCGGCTCTTGTATTCTCCGCGTACGGTGCCGTTCGCGACGGCATGTTCAATACTGCCGCGGTTCACGCCGACCAATCCACCCACGTCGCCCCGATCCCGCCCAGAGACGTTGCCCCTGGCTTCGGTATGGGTCAGCTTCCCGTTGTTGTGCCCCACGAGCCCGCCAACGGCGCTGTGATGGCCCCCGCTGGTGTGGCCGTATGCAGTGGCGTTCTCGATCATGCCGCCGTTGTATCCGGCCAGCCCGCCCACGGAAAAAGCCGAGCCGCTTTGCACTTGGACGCGGCCGTAGGCGGCGGACTTGGCGATGATCGCCTGGTTGGCGCCGACCAGGCCACCAAAGTGACCATTGCCGGATTCGCCGCTATGGGTGACCGAGCCACGTGCTTGCACGTTGTAGAGCGCACCGGCCGCGTCGTTATAGCCGGCAAAGCCACCGGCGTGGACGTTGCCCGATACCTGCACGGCGACGTTGGCCACCGAGTCGCTGATGAAGCCCCCGTTGTTGTCGCCGATCATGCCGCCGACGCGTCCGCCCGTGGCACGCAGTGTCGAAGCCGTGACGCTTGATCGGTCGATCGTTCCGCCATTGCTGCGGCCGATCAAACCGCCGACCGCGCCGATACCCGCGCCCAGGTCGGTCATGCGCGATCCCGTGGCATGCACGTTGGTGATGGCGCCGGAATTGGTGCCCACCAGCGCGCCGGCGGCCTTGTCGATCGATCGCGCGCCTTTGGCCGTGGTGACGGATATGTCCGACAGATTCAGGTTGCGGATGTTGCCCGAGGACTGGGCGAACAGGCCCGCGTGGTTGTCGGCGTCGACCTCGAACTTGCTTAGCGTGTGGCCCATGCCCTCGAATTCGCCGGTGAATACGTTGTGGTCATCGCCGATGGTGGCGACTTTGCCGCCCGCCTCAAGGCTCTTGCCCAGCGCATAGCGCCCGGCCAGATCCTTGTTCATGGATTCCCACTGGCTGATATCGTTGATGACGTCATAGCGTCCCTGGCGGGTTTCGTAGGTGGTGCCCTTGCCGCTCAGTTCGATGGTCACGCCGTTGTTCAGGTCGAAGTCTGATCTTGCAATCAAGGCCAGCGCCGCGTTGTCGCCCGCGAGCGTCATGCGGGCATTGATGCGCAGATCGCCGCCCAGCGTCTTGGCGGCCAGGCCCGCGCCGTCTCCGTGGGCGATTATCGGGGCGTTGAACTCTACGTCCCTGGCGGCTTGCAAGGTCAGCGACGTGGCGCCATTCCACTGCACGGGCGCGTTGATCGCGACGTTGCCGTATGGGCTGATCAGCGCGACGTTGGTGGTGGCCAGGTTCTTGTTCAGCACGCTGGCGGACAACGTGGCGCCCGTTTCGGAGTCGTCCCCGGCAACGTTCACGTTGTGCGCTGCTATCGACAGCAGGCCGGTTTGTCCGGGCGCGCCGCGTGTGTCGATGTTGGCGTAAGGGTGGATGGTGGGGGATTTTGCGATGACGGATATCGTGCCGCCCGCCATGGTGTCGCCGCCCGTAGCGGTCAGGCGTCCACCGACCTGGACATGGCCGAAGTTGCCGCCGTCCAGAACGATGGTGCCGGATTTTCCGTCCAGCGAGTTGGCTTCGATCACGCCACGATTGTTGACGACGAGGGCCGACATGGCGTCTTTGGCCGGCCCCTTGAGCAGTACCTGCCCGCCATGCGCGCGCAGCAAGCCGGTAGTTTCTATCAAGGGGTTCAAGGTGGCCCCTTCCACTTGCAGGTCTATCAACGAATTCCCGGCCAAAGACACGGTTATCGTTTTGCCGGATGCCAGCGCGACGCTGCCCCGGTCCGCCTGGATGCTGCCGTAGCTTTTGATATTGTCGGCGACCAGGATGACACTGCCGCCACCATGGGCGGTGATCGAGCCCAAGTGGGTGATGCCGGCGTTGCCTGCACCTGTCAATTGCATTGGGCCTCCACTAAGAAAATCGTCGTGGCTGACAGGCTTGCTCGAGGCAAGCAGGCTTCCTACGTTTACCCGCGACGATTGACCGAACACGATCCCGTTGGGATTGATCAAGAATACGCTGCCGTTGGCGCTGATCTCCCCCCGGATGTCGCTGAAGAAGTCGCTTAGAACCTTGTTCAGCACGACGGATTCTCGGCCGGGCTGGTTGAAAACCACGTGCTTGCCGGAGCCCACGTCAAACCGATGCCAATCGATGATCAGCTTGTCCGTCTTTTGATTGACCCGCATGGTCTTCTTGTCGGCATCCACGGTGATGTCGACAGCGCCAAGCTTGACCACCCCGTCCTTCGGAAAATCCTGAGCATGGACAATGCCAACAACGCCCATCAGCGCCACTGCGACCGCGACCCGCCGCAACGCGCCCGGCGGTTTGCCGCGCCGGCGCGGGTCGTCACCGGCGGCGACCCAGCTGCCGCGTGATTCGCTCCACACCAATGCAAAAGTCTTGTTCATGTTTTCCTCTGGGTAAGTGCGACGCGGCGCGCTTGTGGCGCGCCGCGTAGCGGGTGGGTAAGACTCAGAAGTAGCGGGTGGCCTGCACCCAGAATTGGGGTTGGCGGTCGGTTTTTGCGGCGCCGCTGCCTTGGCGCCAGGGCCACGCGGCGCTGACATTGACCAGGTGCTGGGCACCGCCATGCGCCACGCCCACGCCGAACGCACTTAACGATTGGCGGTTGGGTTCCGCCGTCCATGCACGTTTGTTGACCTGGACGGACCCGGTGTCCACGAACGCCGAGAACTGCAAGCCGGGCAAGGGCAGGTAACGCAGTTCGCCCGTGGCCTGCCAGCCCTGGTCGCCGCTGGCGGCGCCCGGTGCGTAGGCGCGCACGCCATACGGGCCGCCCAGGCTGAATTTCTCGGAGCTGTCCAGGTTCTTGCTGGACCATTGCGAGCGCATGCGCGCAAAGAACTGAACGGGACCCGATATGCGTTGCAGCCGGCTCATTCCAAGGTTGAACACGCCGAAGCCCCCGCCGGCGTGCTTGACGAAGCGATCGTCGCGCCGCTGGGCGTCGTCGCCAAAGCGCAGGTTGCCGCGCGACACCGCCAGACTAAGGCCGTTGCTGGCGCCGCCCCACAGCGTGTCGTTCAGGCTGGCGTTGACGGCGGCGGTCCATAGGCCGATGCGTTGCGCGCGCGACAGATTGAAGTAGTCGTAGTTGTCGCGCAGGCGCTTGTGTTCGTACTGGAGCGTGGCCTGGACGTTGGCGTCGCGGCCGCGCAGCAGGGTTTGCCGCAGGTAGGCGTTGGTGTTCTGCGCCTGGCCGTGCGCCTCTAGCGCGGCGAACTCGCGGCCCAGCTCGTAGCGCATGTTGGAAGCGCCCGCGCCGATGCGGGTGGACCAGGGGCCGACGGGCACCTGGAAATCAAGATGGTAATAGCGCTGCCGACGGTCGCTGGACAACAGGCGCACGTCGAACTGGTCGCCCAGGCCCAAGGGGCTGTTGATGCTGGCGGCCGCGCTCAAGCGATATTCGCCGGTGTAGGCGCCGCCATAGTTGTCGGCGTCGATGCTGCCCGCGATCCACGGGCCGGGCTGCGCGTTGACGATCAGGTCGGTCTCGCCCGTGACGGCGCCCGCGCGCAAGGTGCCGATGGCAACGACACCGGGCAGGTCGTTCAGGCGCAGCAACGCGCTGTCCAGATCCGCGCGTTGCACCGCCGTGCCGGGGGGCAGGGCGTCAAGGATGGGGCTTAACGCGCCATCGCGCGTGCGCGACGCGTTGTTCAGAATGACCTGACCGTACAGCCCTTCCATGACGCGGATGCGCACGACGCCGCCGTCGATCTGCTGCGGGGGCAGGTAGGCCCGCGCCAGCAGGTAGCCGTGCGCGTGGTAGTGCTGGGAGACTCGGGCGGCGGCGGCGCGCAGCCCTTCCAGGCCCTGATGGGTTCCGATCACATCAACCAGCAGCGCCTGCAACGTTGCGTTGTCGTAGACATGGTTGCCTTCCAGCTGGAAGGCATGCACCAACACGGTGGTGACTTTGCCGGATTCGGTGTCTGAGTCGGGCGCGGGCATTGCGCCGCCCGGGCCGCCTGGCAGTTTCAGCGCGGGCGCGGGAGCGGCGGGCGGCGGCGCGGGGATGGTCGATTCCAGATCGCGGAGGGAACGACCGGCGTCGGGGATTTGCGCAAGGGCGGGTCGCCCGCAAAGCCATGCCGCGGACAAAGCGGCAACGATCGCCAAATGGGGAATGGGCAGCATCGAACCACTATACGAATGGCGACGCACTCAATCTTTACGACGAGTCTGAATTCCTGATGTGACGATTACGAATTTCAAGAACTTGCGTCGCCGCGTCGCGCCCTTGGCGGCGTCAGGACGACTTGGCTTCTTTGGCCATGCGTTGGCAAGACGCGCCAAATTCCAATAGGGCATCACCGAGCTGCTCAACAATGGCGTCCAGCGATAAGGCATGGCTGATGGGTGCCGCGCAGGCTTCGCTGAGCACGGAACACAGCCGACTCAGTTGCGCGTCGCCCGTCATTTGTGCCGCGCCCTTGATCCGATGGGCAAGCTGGCGCAATGCGGGTCTGTCATCGCGTGCGTGCAGTTCGCAAAGGCGCAGCATATCGATGTCGTTGGCCTTGACGAACGCGTGCGCCAAGGCGCGGACGCGGGCCGGATCGGCACCGGTCAAGTCCGTGATGGTGCGCACACGGCGTTCATGGCGCCGTTGCGCCGTACTCGAGGCAATGGGCGGACGGCCGCCGTTTGTAGGGGGCGACGCGCCATTTGGGCTTGCGGGTCGCGCAGGGTCTTCGTTGTTGTTTTTGTTCATGGGCTTGCTGACTGGGCCTGTTTCACCGCGCATCAGACGACGATAATCTCGAAACCTGGCCCGGCGTGATGGGGATACGTCCGACTCATGCGCCGGAACGTTGCGCATCGGATACTTTCGTAGTATTCCTATTCTCTTATTGGCTGTACGGCAGCACTATATCGGTCTATCGATATAGTGGCTTCACACGGCGTACACCCATGCAAATCTGCCGATGAAAAAAAGAACTTGCTTGCGTCGGGCGCTATTCCCGCGTGCAAGGCTATATGTTGCCCGGGGGCTCCCGATGTGGAAGAGGGAAATGCAGCAATGTCATCACGATACATTCGCGTGATCGTCGCCGACGACCACCCCGCCGTGGCGCTGGGGGTCAGCTATGAATTGGGGCTGGACCCGGCCATCGATGTCATCGGGTGCGCCGAAAACTCCACCGATCTGGTCGCGCGGCTAGAAACCCAGCATTGCGACGTGGTCGTGTCGGACTACACCATGCCCGGCGGCAAGTACGGCGACGGCCTGGGCCTGATCGCGCTGTTGCGGCGTCGATACCCCGCCCTGCGCGTGGCGGTGCTGACCATGATCGACAACCCCACGCTGATCCGCGCGTTGCTGGCTTACGAAAATCTTTGCGTATTGAGCAAATCAGATTCCACCAGCCACATCATCAACGCCGTGCACGCCATGTACCAGGGCAAGACCTACTATTCGCCGACCATCAAAGAGATGATCGTCAACCAGGCGTTTGTGCTGGGGCGGGCGCGGCTGACCAAGCGCGAAGCCGAGATCGTGCGCCTGTTCTGTGCAGGCGCCACCGTGACTGAAATTTCGCAGATGTCGCATCGCAGCGTGCAGACGGTCAGCTCGCAAAAGCGCAGCGCCATGCGCAAGCTGGGCATCGAACGCGACGCGGATCTGATCCGGTACGGCGCCGACGCCGTTCAAAGCCAACTGGGCGAAGGCGGCTTCCCCGCGCTGCCCCGGCCGGACAAGCCAACCTGGAGCTCGGCCTGAGCTCAGCCCGAAGCCGGAGCAGGCAAGCCGGGCCGAAGCGCGAATTGCCTTCGGCGACGGCTTCAGCCCTGAAGCCGCCTTGCCGTCAGAAGCCGACGGCTTGCCCGTCGCGGCGCGAATCCGACGCCGCGATATAACCGCCTTGGGGCAAGCGGCAAATCAACTGCGCCGAGCCGAATTCCAGGCTGTCCACGGGCGCCACGGCCACATTGTGACCACGGTCGCGCAGCGTCTGCACCACGTCTTGCGGCAGATGCGATTCCACATTCACCACCGGGCCCTTTTCAACACGGAAGCGCGGGGCATCGCTCATTGCCTGCGGGTTCTGTTTGAACGCGGCCAGACGCGTGACCATTTGCAGGTGGCCCTGCGCCTGCATCGATCCGCCCATCACGCCAAACGACATCAACGGTTGACCGCCACGCGTGACAAACGCGGGAATGATCGTGTGCATGGGCTTTTTGCGCGGCGCCACCTGGTTGGCGTGGCCGGGCGTCAGCACGAAGTTCAAGCCCCGATTGTGCAGGCTGATGCCGGTTCCCGGCACGACCACGCCTGAACCGAAGCCGTGATAGTTGGACTGGATGAACGACACCATCGTGCCGTTCGCATCGGCCGTGGTCAGGTAAACGGTGCCGCCGGTGGCGGGCGTGCCGGCGGTGGGTACGCTGGCACGATCCATCGAAATCAGCCGTGCGCGTTCGGCCAGGTAGGCGCGGTCCAGCAGCGCCTTGGCGTCCGTGCGCATGTGGCGCGGGTCGGCCACATGGTGATGCAGGTCGGCGAACGCCAGCTTCATCGCCTCGATGCTGACGTGGTAGTAGTCGGCGCTGTCCACGCCCATGCCTTCCAGGTCGAACTGTTCCAGCATGCCCAGCGCCATCAGCGCGGAAATGCCTTGGCCGTTCGGCGGAATTTCATGCAGTTCGACGTCGCGGAACGATTGCGAAATGGGAGCGACCCATTCCGGACGATGCTCGGCCAGGTCCGTGGCGCTGAGAGCGCCGCCCGTCTGGCTGGCAAAGTCGGTGATCTTGCGGGCGAGTTCGCCCAGATAGAAGCTGTCGCCGCCGCTTTCCGCAATGGCGCGCAGCGTCTTGCCCTGTGCCGGAAAGCGCCACCATTCGCCTGCTTGCGGTGCGCGGCCTTCGGGTAGAAAGGCCTCGGCAAAGCCGGGCTCGTGCGCCAGCTTGGGCGCTTGCGTGGCCCATTGGCGCGCGATGGTCGGCGACACGGGGAAGCCTTCTTCGGCATAGCCGATGGCGGGCTCGAACAGTTGGGCGAAGGGCAGCTTGCCGAAGCGGTCGGACAGCGCCTTCCAGCCGGCCACCTGGCCGGGCACGGTGACGGTGCCCCAGCCGGTGCCGGGCATGGCGTCGCGGCCGTTGAAGAAGTCGGTCGTCCACGCGGCGGGCGCGCAACCGCTGGAATTCAGGCCATGCAGTTGGCCGTCGTGCCAGACCAGCGCGAACATATCGCCGCCGATGCCGTTCATGACGGGTTCGACCACCGTCAGCGCAATCGCGGTGGCAATGGCGCTGTCAACGGCATTGCCACCGGCCAGCAACATGCGTAGCCCCGCCTGCGCAGCCAGCGGCTGGCTGGTCGCGACCGCGTTGGCGGCCAGGACCGGCATTTTTCGGGAAGCGTACGGAAAAGACCAATCGAAGGAGGGGGACATGGATGCTGGAAACTCGTGGTGTAAGGGTTACTGCGGGGTGATGCCGGCTTGGTCGATCAACTGCTTGGTGCGCGGAATTTCGGCCTTGATGAAGGCGGCGAATTCGGCGCGGCTGCCGCCACGCGGTTCAGCGCCCGCTTCGGCGAGCTTACCGCGCAATGCCGGATCCGCCAGCACCTTGTTGACGGCGCGGTTCAGCTTTTCAAGAATCGGCTCGGGCGTGCCTTCGGGCGCGACCAGGCCATACCAGGGGGCGATGTCGTAGCCCGCGTAGCCTTGTTCGGCGATGGTGGGGATGTCCGGCGCCAGCGAGGAACGCTTCGAGTTGGACATGCCCAGCGCCAGCAGCGAACCGCTCTTGACCTGCGGCAGGCCCGTCATGATGGTGTCGAAATACATCGATACCTGGCCGGACAGCAGGGCGGGGATGGCTTCGCCCGCGCCCTTGTACGGCACGTGCAGGATGTCGATGCCGGCAATGGACTTGAGCATTTCGCCCGCCATGTGCGACGTGGTGCCGGTACCGAACGACGCGTAGGTCAGCTTGCCCGGATTGGCGCGCGCATAGGCCACCATTTCGGGCAGCGTCTTGAAGGGCTGCTGCGGATTGGCCAGCAGGATGTTGGGCGTGTAGGCCACCAGGGACACCAGCGCGAAGGCGTCCGGGTCATAAGCCAGACGCTTCTGCAGGAAGCGGTTGGTGACGACAGCGGCCGGGCCGCCCATCAACAACGTGTAGCCATCCGGTGCGGAACGCGCCACCGAGGCGCTGCCGATGGCGGCCGCGGCGCCCGGGCGGGCTTCCACGACAAAGGGTTGGCCCAGTTCGGTGGCCAGCGCGGCGCCCAGCTGGCGCGAGATCAGATCCGTGGCAGAGCCGGCCTGGAACGGCACAACAATGCGCACCGGGTGCTGCGGCCAGTCGGTGGCGGGCGCGGCGGTTTGTGCGCCGGCCTGGGCGGCGAAAGCGGCTACGGCCAGGCCGGCCAGCGTCCGGATGAGACGAAATTTCATTGGATTCCCCTTGATCGCGTAATGGAAAGCTTGGGCTTGCCGGGCGGGTCTGTTGCCCGTTCCGGCGCGTGACAGGCCTTGCGACGCCGTCCGCAAGCAATTAGACGGGACCGTGCCCCGGGCGACCATTGGTATTTGCATCCATGGATCACTGGATCCAGTTTGTGTTATTTTTGCGTTTATCTATCATGGCGGCTTTCCAAGCCCGGGGACGACAATGCTGCAATTCCAGAAGACAGCGATCAGTGCCGAAGACGAGGCTTATCTGCATCTGCAACGCGAAATCCGCCTGGGCAACTATGCGCCCGGCCAGCGCCTGGTGCCGGATGTGGTCGCCACCGAGATCGGCACCAGCCGGATGCCCGTGCGCGGCGCCCTGCGGCGGCTGGCCTCGGAAGGCCTGGTCGAGATCCGGGCCAATCGGGGCGCCGTCGTGCGCGGACTGAACCAGCAGGAAATGCTGGAAGTGTTCGAGATGCGGTCGGTGCTGGAAGGCCTGGCCGCGCGCAATGCGGTGCTGCACATGAGCGCCGAGCACGTTCGCCGCCTGACCAATATGCTTGAGCAGCTGGACCAGGACGCAAGCGACGATCTGGACTGGACGACCGCGCACCGGGAGTTTCATGAATACCTGTGCAGCTTCTGCCAGAAGCCGCGACTGCTGCGTCAGATCTCGGAACTGCATTCGGTGGTGGAACCTTATATGCGCTTGTGGGCGGCGCAGCCCGGCCGCGTACTGCGTGTGCGGGAATCGCATCAAGAACTGATCGACGCCCTGCAAACGCGCGACCCCGCCCGTTGCGAAGCGGCCATGCGCCAACATGTGCTGAACACCGTGCCCGCGTTGCAGGCGTTCCTGGAAAAGAAGGCGTAACACCGTCTGGCGTTGCCTGCCTTGGCGACGCAATGGGCGAATGCCCGCTTACCGAACGAATTTTTCGGCCCCGCAACGTGATCCCCGCTTATAGCCAGGAGTAATATGTCGCGTCCGGCCGGCCCCTGGCCACCGGCAAGAACACGCCGATTCGTGCCGCGTCCTTCTCACCCGTGTCGATAGCGGATTTTGTCCGCGCGTTCCCTGCGGTGTCTGCAAGCCCTGGCGCGCCTGCGGCTACAAGAAGACATCGAGGAGACGGTTGTGAACAAGCAAGAGTCGGGCGGCTGGTATTTCGGCTGGAACATCGTCGGCGCCGCCGCGGTTCTTACCCTGTTGACGGTGGGCCTGCGCATGGGCATCGGGCCTTTTTTCCTGCCGATGGCGGACGGGCTGGGGTTTTCGCGCAGCCTGCTGTCGGCCATCGTGGCGGTGGGCATGCTGTGCTACGGGCTGGCCATGCCGCTGGCGGGTTACCTGGTCAGCGTGCGCGGCACGCGCTTCGTGCTGCTGACCGGCACGGCCATCGTCGTGGCGTCTTCGCTGTGGACGGTGTTCGCGCGTGGCCCCATTGAGTTCCTGCTGTCCTTCGGCGTGGCCTTGTCCGTGGGCCTGGCGTTTACCAGCCCCGTTGCGTTGACGCCGGTCATCAGCCGCTGGTTCACGCGCCAGCGCGGCATGGCACTGTTCTTTTTGTCCACCGGGTCCATGGCGGGCATCGCCTTGATGACGCCAACGCTGACCTTTGCGATCGCGGCCGTGGGCTGGCAGGAAACCCTGCTGGCCTTCGCCGTGCTGTTCGCCTTGCTGACCGTGCCCGTCGCGCTGTTCATCATGCGCGACAACGCGCCCGAACACACCGACCTGCTGCCTCACCAGATTCCCGATCGAAAAGTGTCGGCCGCTTCCTCCACGCCAGGCAAAGCCCCCGCGCCGAATGTGCGCGACGCGTTGCGCACCTTGCCCTTCTGGCAGGTGGCGCTGGGCCTGTTCGCCTGTGGCTACAGCATGAACCTGCTGGGTACGCACGGCATGCCCATGCTGATGGACCACGGCTTTGACGCCACCACCAGTTCGCTGGGCATCGGCTTGATCGGCCTGGTTGCCATCTTCAGCACGCTGGTGCTGGGCCGCATGTCCGACCAGGTTGAACGGCGCAACATCCTGGCCGCCATCTACCTGGTGCGCGGCCTGGGGTTCTTCGCCCTGGTCATGGTGGGCGCGCACTGGGAACTGTATGCGGCGGCCACCATCGGCGGCATTGTGTGGGCGGGCAGCATCGCCTTGTCGTCGGCCATTCTGGCGGACGTCTACGGCATCCGGCTGGTCGGCGTGCTGTACGGCCTGACGTATCTGGGCCACCAGGTGGGCGGCATGATCAGTTCGTGGCTGGGGGGCTGGGCGTTTGACACGTTCCACACCCACTGGGTTGCCTTCGGTTCGGCGGGCGTGCTGCTGTTGATGGCCGCGGCCATCTCGCTGCGGTTGCCCGGACGCGGCCTTGCGCCCGCCCCGGCAACCGTGGGACGCTGACCTAGCGGTCTTTCAGCAACGTCACCAGTTCGGGCACGTAGCGTTCGCCACCGCCTTGCGTGACGGCCTGGTCGAACGTGTGCTGCACGGCGGCGCCGATCTCGCGCACGGCGCCGGCCTCGGCTGCCATGGTGTTGTAGTAGGACAGGTCCTTCTGCGCGTTCGACATGAAAAAGCGCAGCGACGACGGGTCCTGTTCCAGCAGGTATGGCTTGATGCGTTCCAACGCCACGCCGCCGCCACCGCCCTTGCTCAGGACTTCCGCGAACACCGCCGGGTCGATATCGGAACGCAGCGCGCACGCCGCTGCTTCCGACAGCAGCGCGACGACCCCCAGCGACACGTAGTTGTGCAGCAGCTTCATGCGGTGCCCGGCGCCGATGGGGCCGGCATGCGTGATGTTTTCGGCAAAGCAGGCCAGGATCGGCTTGCATTCTTCAAACAGCGCGGCGTCGCCGCCCACCAGCAGGTTCAGCCTTCCTTCGGCGGCTTCCTTGGGCGTGCGCGTCATCGGCGCATCCAGAAAGCGGCCACCCGAATCCGTCACGGCTTGCGCGACCTTGATGGTGGATGACGGAATCGCCGTCGAGCAATCGATGATGACGGTGCCTGCGCGCAGGCCTTCCAGCACGCCGCCTTCGGCCAGCAACACGGCTTCGACCTGCGGGCTGCCCGTTACGCACAGGATGATCACATCCGACTGCGCCGCCAACGCCGCGCCGCTGGTCACGCTGGCCGCGCCCGCGGCTTTCAATGCGTCCAGGGGCTGATTACCCGGATGTTCAAGCACCGTCAACGCATGCCCGTGCTTGACCAGATTGCTTGCAATGCCATGGCCCATAAGGCCGATACCCACCATGCCGACTTTCGCCATCGTTTACTGCTCCTGCCAGGTATAGGAATGTTGTGGCGTAAATCTTACTCTTAGATTTCTACCGGAACGAAGCCCGTCGGTGCTTGGGCGGCGCCCGGCGCGCGATACGCCCCGCTTCGTTCGCTGCGCGTACACCTCTTGCCGCCGGCCATGTTCGCCGGGGCCGGCTTTGCGGTACTTTCAGCCATCCAATGTCGGATTGCCATCGATTTTCCCGCCATGACTGAATCCATCCCCGAAGGTTTTGCGCCGTGGCGCCCCAGCAGCCCGTTCATGACCCATCTGGCCGACCTGGGCGCGCTGTACCGGCGCGACACGGACAACGTGCTGGCGCTGCGCGTCAACCACGCGCACACCAACATGCACGGCATGGCGCACGGCGGCTTGCTCGCCACCTTGGCGGATAGCGCGCTGGGCTTCACCATTGCCGAACAGGCGCAAGTGTCGATCGTGACCGTGCAGATGTCGGTGGAATACCTTAGCGCCGTGCAGCCTGGCGACTGGCTTGAAGCCCATGTGCAGATCGACAAGCAGGGCAAGCGGCTGATCTACGCCCATTGCTTGTTGCGGGTCGACGGCCGCGTCATGCTCAAAGCGAACGCCGTGTTCGCCGTGCGTGCCGCGCCCTCGCCGGTGTCGGACGGCTAAGCGTCCGGCCGCGCGTTGAACGCTGTCGAACGCAGCGTTCGAAACATTCAACTCCTCGTGGGACGAGGGCGCGAACATAATTCTCCGAAAGCAGTTGAATCACGGAGACACTATGCTTCACAACGCCCTCTGCGGCATCAAGGTCGTGGACCTGTCGCGCATTCTTGCCGGCCCCTGGTGCACGCAGAACCTGGCCGACCTGGGCGCCCAGGTCATCAAGATCGAACACCCGACGCGCGGCGATGACACGCGCGGCTGGGGGCCGCCCGACTTGCGCGCCGACGACGGCAAGGCGGCCATGTCGGCCTATTTCATGGCGTGCAACCGTGGCAAGCAGTCGGTCGCCATCGACTTTGCCTCGGAGGCGGGCGCGGCCCGCGTGCGCGAACTTGTCGCCGACGCCGACATCCTGGTCGAGAACTACAAGTCCGGCGGCCTGCGCAAATACGGCTTGGACTACGCGGCGCTGGCGCGCATCAACCCGCGCCTGATCTACCTGTCCATTACCGGCTACGGCCAGTCCGGCCCCATGGCGGACAAGCCGGGCTATGACTACGTGTTCCAGGGCATGGGCGGCTTGATGAGCTACACCGGTCAGCCCGACGGTACGCCCGGCGCCGGCCCCTTGCGCACCGGCGTCGCCGTGGTGGACCTGATGACGGGCATGTATGCCACGACCGCCGTGTTGGCCGCCTTGCGCCAGCGCGACCTTACGGGGCAGGGCATGCCGCTGGACATCTGCTTGCTGGATGTGGCCGTGGCCATGAACGCCAACCAGGGCGCCAACTACCTGGCGTCCGGCGTGGCGCCCCAGCGCAGCGGCAACGCGCATCCCAATTGCGCGCCCTACGAAGTGTTCGCCTGCGCCGATGGCCATTTGATTCTGGCGATTGGCAACGACGCCCAATTTACGCGTTTCTGCGGTGTGGTCGGTCATCCCGACTGGGCACTGGATACGCGCTACGCCACCAACAGCGCGCGCCTCTTGCACCTGGACAGCTTGCGCGCGCAAGTGGCGCAAGTGCTGGCCGGCGCGCCGCGCAAGCATTGGACCGACGCGTTCGACGCCGCGGGGGTGCCATGGGGGCCGATCCACACGCTGGACGAGGTCTTTGCGCATCCGCAGGTGCGCCACCGCCAACTGGTCCAGGCCACCGTGCATCCCGTGCTGGGCGACATGCGGCTGGTGCGCAACCCCTTGCTGGCCGGCTCGCCCGCCGAAGCGTTGGGCGCCGCGCCGCCTTTGCTGGGTGAACACACCGACGCGGTGCTGGGCGCGCGGCCCCACGCCATGCCGGTCGGCCACACCGACGCCGCGCCGGGCCGTCCGGCCACGCTTTGAAGACCTGATTCATCCCGAGGAGACAACAATGACAATCATCAAAAAAATACCGCTTGCCATGTTTTTTGCGGGCCTTGCCGTACCCGGCCTGGCCGCCGCCGAGTATCCCGACAAGCCCATCCGCCTGGTGGTGCCGTATGCCGTGGGCGGCACCACCGACATCATCGCGCGCGTCGTGGGCAACAAGCTGGGCGCGCAGCTGGGCCAGTCCGTCATCATCGAAAACAAACCGGGCGCCGGGGGCAGCATCGGGTCCGCCTACGCCGCCAAGCAGCCGGCCGACGGCTACACCCTGGTGATGGCCGTGGAAAGCTCGCATGCCGTCAACCCGAACGTCTACGCCAAGAGCCTCTACGACCCGGTCCAGGACTTTGCGCCCATCAGCAACCTGGCGGACGTACCCAACGTGCTGGTCGTGAACCCGGCGTTGCCGGCGCAAAATCTGACGGCGTTCCTGGCCTTGCTCAAGGCCGATCCCAACAAGTACGCGTTCGGCTCATCCGGCAATGGCGGCTTAAGCCACATGAATGGCGAACTGTTCATGAAGACGACGGGCACGCGCATGCTGCATGTGCCGTACAAGGGTCTGGGGCCCGCGTTGAACGATCTGGTGGCCGGGCAGGTGCAGGTCGTGTTCGACAATATTCCGTCGTCGTATCCGCTGATCCAGGCGCAGCGCATCCGCCCCTTGGCCGTGGCGGCCCGCGAACGGCTGAAGGTGTTGCCCGACGTGCCGACCTATGCCGAAGCGGGGTTGCCCGCCATGAACAACCCGTCATGGTTTGGCCTGGCCGCACCCGCCGGCACGCCCGCGCCGGTGCTGGATAAATTGAACGCGGCCGTACGCCAGGCCCTGGCGGACCCGGCAACGGTAGATGCCATCGAAAGACAGGGTGCCGTGCCCAGCCCGATGTCGCGCGACGCATTCGGTGCGCTGATCGCGCAGTCGTACGGGCATTGGAAGACGGTGGTCGAAGACATCAAATTTCAGAAAATGCAGTGACCGGAGCGCTTGTGAACACCATGAATCTGTCTCTTCCCCACGCCGACGTCCGCATTGACGCGGCCGGCATCGCCACGCTGACCATGCAGGACGCCGGCGTGCTGAACATCTTGAGTACGCCCGTCATCAATGGCCTGCGGCGCGCATTGTCCCAGTTGAGCCACAACAAGGCAGTGCGCGTGCTGGTGCTGCGCGGCGCGGGCGACCGCGCCTTCGTGGCGGGCGCCGATATCGCCGAAATGGCCGCGCTGGATGCTTCCAGCGCCCAGCGCTTCATCGCTAATCTGCGCGACCTGTGCAACGCCGTCCGCCACTTTCCCGTGCCCGTCATCGCCCGCATACCCGGCTGGTGCCTGGGCGGCGGGCTGGAGTTCGCGCTGGCTTGCGACTTGCGCGTCTGCGCGGATGAGGCGCAGTTCGGCATGCCCGAGGTCAAGGTCGGCATCCCCTCGGTGATTCACGCGGCGCTGATGCCGCGCTTGATCGGGGCGGCCCACAGCGCGTGGATGCTGTTGACGGGTGAACTGATCGACGCGCGTCGCGCACAGGACTGGGGGCTGGTCAATGCCGCCGTGCCGCAGGCGCAACTGGACGAAACCGTCTACAAGCTGGCGCAGAGCTTTGCCGCGCTGGGGCCGGAGGCTCTGCGTCAGCAGAAGAAGCTGTTGCGCCGCTGGGAAACGATGTCGGTTGACGACGCCATCGAGGACAGCGTGGGGGAATTCGGCGCCGCGTTCAATACCGGCGAACCGCAGAAGTTCATGAACGAGTTTCTGGCCAGCAAGCGGCGCGGCAAGGGTTGAACTGGGGTGAACTGCGCTGGGCCGGCCTGAGCTGGGTTGAGGTGGGGTGAGGTGGGTTGAGCAGGGGGGGGGATCAGTCCATCCCGCCGCGCGTCGCTGCAACGATCGGATCGTCCAGCAGATACTCGGCAACCTGCTCCACGAAGGGTGACAGCGGCACGTTGGCTTGCGTCACCAGCGTCAATTCACGGCGCGCCCAGGGTTCGCTGATGGCCACCGCCGCAATGCGCTGTTCACGCAGCGCGGTGGCCGCAACGCTGCGCGGCACCAGCGATACGCCCACGCCGGCCTGCACCATGGACAGCACGGCGTCGAAGGTGTGCACGTGGATGCGCACCTTGGGCGTCTTGCCCGCCAGCTTGGCCATGTCGCGCAGGAAGATGTAGTTGCTGCTGGCACGGCTCATGCAGACAAAATCCAGGTCCAGCACCGCCGGAAAGCGCACCGGCGAATGCTGCGCCACCGGGTGGTTCGGCGGCGCCGCGATGATCAGTTCGTCGATGGCATAGCGCACCGCCTGCACGCCGGCCGATTCGGCATGACCGGCAAAGATGCCGATATCCGCTTCCTGGCCCGCGATAGCGGCCTCGATCGTGGTGCTGGACCGCTCTTCCAGCAGGATATTCACGTTTGGATTGGCCGACAGAAACCGGCTAAGGCTGGGCACGATGAAGCCGTTCAGCGAACTGCTGTTGGCAAACAGCTTGACGCTGCCTTTCAGGCCACTGGCAAAGCCGCTGACTTCGCCATGCATGCGTTCTACGCCGGCCAGCAGCGACCGCACGTGCTTGAGCACAAACGCGCCTTCCGTCGTCAACTCCATCCCGCGTGCTTCGCGCTTGAACAGCGGCACGCCCATCGCCGCTTCCAGATTCTTCAGGCGGTAGCTGGCGGACGAAGCGGTAAGGTGCACCGTATTGGCGCCGCCGGAAAGGCTTTGCGCCTCGGCGATGGCAAGGAACAGGCGCAGGTCGGTCAGTTCATAACGCATCGTGCAGGAAAGTTCGGCGGTGTTGGGGGTGGCGCGTGTTGTTGGCGCGTGTTGTTGAAGCGTGTTGTCGACGCGTCACAAATAGGGGGTAGCCAGCCAGATGACCTTGTTGCGCAGCCGTTTGGCAAACGGCGCCTGGGCCAGGCTGTCCAGCGTTTCCGGTTTGGCATGATCGATCAGCGCATCGATGCGCTTGCCGATCCAGCGCGCCACGTCCGGGTCATAAATTTCGGTGTCCAGCTCGAAGTTCAAGCGCAGGCTGCGCGGGTCCAGGTTCGACGAACCGACGTAGGCCCAGGCGTCGTCCACCGTCATCAGCTTGGAGTGGTCGAACGTGCCCACCGCCCGCCACACATGGCAGCCCGTGCGCACCACCTGGTCCAACTGCGCCGACATGGCGTAGTCCACCAGCCGCAGATTGTTCTTGTCGGGGATGACGATGTCTACGCGGATGCCGCGCCGCGCCGCCGTAGCCAGCGCGCCGATCAACGTCTGGTCAGGCAGGAAATAGGGCGACTGAATGCGCACGTGATGCTGCGCCACCGCCAGCGCGCCCAGCAGCATATTGTGTGAGCTGCCCAACGCGCGGTCCGGGCCCGACGGCACGCAGCGCATCGGCACGTTGCCAGTCGGCGGCAGCGCGTGCGGGTCGAACCACGGGCGCGCGGGCAGCGATTCGTGCGTGGTGAAATTCCAATCGTGCGCGAACACCGACATCAGCTGCGTCACGATCGGCCCCTCCATGCGGAAATGCGTGTCGTGATTGACGGCCTTGCCCGCCAGCGCCGTCACAAACGCCGCCCGCACGTTCATGCCGCCCGAAAAGCCCACGCGTCCATCGATGACCAACACCTTGCGGTGGCTGCGCAGATTGGCGTAAGGCATGCGCAGCACGCCCAGCGGATTCGTCATGAAGCGCGCCACGGGCACGCCGCCGCGCGCCAACATGCGCACGATGGGCGGACGCGAATACTTGGAGCCGATGGCGTCGATCAACACACGCACCTGCACGCCGCGCCCTTGCGCTTCAATCAGCGCTTCGGCCATCTCGCGGCCGATCTCGTCGTTATCGAAGATATAGCTTTGCATCGCGATGGCGCTACGCGCTTCGCGTATGGCCTGCATCATGGCCGGATAGGCTTCGTCCCCGCCGTCCAGCGGCTGCACCGCATTGCCACCCAACAGCCGAAACCGGCTGACGCGATCCCCCAGTATTTTCAGCGACGCAAACTGCGGACCGGATACCGCCGCCACATCCACCGGCAGGGTATCCACCTGCTCGGCATCCACCACCATGGTCTCGTCGCGCAACTGCGACACCCGCGTCTTGCGGATGCGATTGATGCCGGCCACAAAATAGAAGAGGGCGCCAAACAAGGGGGAAAACAGCGCCACCCCTACCCACCCAATCGCCGCCCGCACATCCTGCTTGGTCATCGCGGCATGCACCGCCGCGCCCGTCCCTGCCACGATGCTGGTGGCAAAGACCAGATGAGGCCAGTAATCGATCAAAATTGCGTGTATGCGATCCATAGCAATGACGTGAAAACCAGCCTTGGGAAGTGAGCCATGCGGAAGAATAGCAAGGTGCGTGGTATTGGCAATGCAAAGGCAAAAGGGGGCTTTTGACACGCAGAAAAAATATGCTATAGTTCGGCCTCTTCGTTGTTGAGCTTCTTTTGAAGCACGGCAAAGAAGCACCAGAGGTGGCTGTAGCTCAGTTGGTAGAGTCCCGGATTGTGATTCCGGTTGTCGTGGGTTCGAGCCCCATCAGCCACCCCAAAGAATTTGTCAAGAAAGGCGCTTAGGTCATCCTAAGCGCCTTTTTTGTTTTTGATTTTCCCGGATTTTTGCCGGACGGCTTAGTCCAAGAGCCTCTTTAAAAAATCCCGCGCTTGTGGAAAGATTCCATCGATTGTGTCGTTGCATGTGAGGAGCCGATGAGCGATATCCAGCAGCCCGACAAGGGAAAACAAAAGGAAATGGAGACGGATATCGTCCGTCGCGAAAAGCCGGTGGATCCCACCCAGGATCCCACCCAGGAAACTCCTCAGGAAACCGGCCAGAACAAATCCGCGGAAGACCCGCCCCGCAAGATGCGGTGGCCTGCCGATTTTCCGGGCAAACACTGAACGACCGCGCCGTCTCGGCGGCCCGTCACGCGCGCGGGCAAGCATCGCCCCGCCCAGCTCCTCCTGAAGCCGCGACCCGTTCTGCCATAGCCCCCGTCAGGCATGTCCCTTGCTGCCCTCCCACAGCCGCGCATGTTGCGCGCCGCTGACCGGGAGGCTCACATGTATCAACCCAGATTGAAATTGAAAGCACTGCGTGACCAGGTGATCGTCATCACTGGCGCGGGCAGTGGTATTGGCGCGGCCACGGCCAGGATGGCTGCGAAGCAGGGCGCGAAAGTGGTTTTGGCGGGCAGGCAGGAAGAGGCGTTGACCCGCGTGGCGGACGATATCGTCCAGGCGGGTGGGGCGGCTATTACCGTGGTGGCCGATGTGGGGGTTGCCGAGGATCATGACCGTATCCTGGAACAGGCCGTGCAGCACTACGGGCGGGTGGACACCTGGGTCAACAACGCCGGCGTTTCCATCTTTGGTACGTTGGAACAGGTGCCGGTCGAGGATCAGCGCAAGCTGTTCGATACCGTCTATTGGGGCGTGGTGTACGGCTCGATGGCGGCGGTGCGGCACTTGAAGCAATCGGGCGGCGCTTTGATCAATGTGGGCAGCGAAGTGTCGGATCGCGCGGTGCCGCTGCAAGGCGCCTATTCCGCCGCCAAGCACGCGGTCAAGGGTTTTACCGATGCGCTGCGGATGGAGCTGCGCGAAAGCCAGGCGCCGGTATCTGTCACGTTGATCAAGCCGGCTTCTGTCGCAACCGGGTTTGCCGCGCACGCGCGCAATTACATGGATGTGCAGCCTAACCTGCCGCCGCCGGTATATGCCGCCGACACCGTTGCCGAAGCGATTTTGCACGCGGCGCAGTATCCGACCCGGGATCTCCACGTGGGTAGCGCGTCGCGCGCGATTTCGGCGTTGGGTCAGAATATGCCGACGCTGGCCGACCGTATGACAAGCTGGCTGTTCCGGCACCAGCGCGGTGACATGCCGGCGGGGGGCGGGTCGGACTCACTGTACGAAGGGGGCGGCGAGCATCCGTCGACGCCGCTGCATCCACGCCGGCACAGCGTGTACACGCAACTGGCGATGCACCAACGCACTGTTCTGCTTGCGGCGGTGGTGGCGGCGGGGCTGGCGCTTTGTCTGCCGCGTGGGCGGCGTTGACGCATGGGCTTGAAAGCTGTGCCGCGCGTAACTGCGCTGTAGGCCGTGGAGCGTCTCAGGTCGTGGCCCGGGCAAAGGTTTGGGAACTGCGGCCTGAGGCGCGGCCCGAGCGCGCCATACCCGGCACGCCACACCCGGCACGCCAGACGGAGCACGCCACTTCCAGCGCACCGCACCCGGCTCACCATACCAGCGCGCCATACGCAGCAAGCCTTGCACGGCTTTCACCGCATTCCGTTGGACAGTCGAATACATCGCCGGCTACGCGGGCCGTCCGGCCAGACGTTGAAACTCCTCGGTGTCGTGCCCAGAAAAAACGTCTACTTCGCCGCCTTTCGTGCGGATCAGTTCGCGCAGCCGATGCTGGTTACCCAGGCGCGCCGCGCGATCGTGGTCCAGCATGTGCTGATACATGCGCAGGCCGATCGGGCAACTCGGCCGGTCCAGCGCCATCTCGTTTGCGTGAAAGTAAGCGTCGCCTGCCAGCAGCATCCAGCTGGCGCCTCGGTTGACGGCGATGCCCGCGTGACCCACGGTGTGGCCCCGCAGCGGAATCATTGCAATCTCGGCGGGCAAGCCTGCCAAGGGACGCGCCCGCTTGAAGCCGTACCAGGACTCGCCGGCGGCTTCGTCGTACACCTGCCAACGTTCGCGGGACGACCATTGCTGCGGCCGAAAACGCTGGCGGTCCATCCACGTGCCTTGCCGCTGCGCCACGTCGGCTTCGGCCCGCATCATGTGCACGGTCGCCTGCGGGAAATCGTCGAGTCCGCCTGCGTGGTCGAAGTCCAGATGCGTCAGGATGATGTGACGCACGTCCGATGCGGAAAATCCCAGCGCCTCGATCTGCCGTCGGGCCGTCATGGCGGCTTTCCATTCGGGCTTCACCAGGGCCAGAAAGAACGCGCTTAACCGGGGGCGCGGATGCGCCACGTCCTGCAAGCCCAGGCCAGTGTCCAGCAGCGCCAACCCGCCCGAATCCAGTTCCAGCAAGACGCAGTGGCAGCACAGCCGGCCGCGCGGGGCCAGCCACGATGACCGGCCGTCCATCAGCCGGCCCCCAGCGGGGCAAGTTGAAATGCAGTTCAGGTGATGCACTTTCATGGAGGGGCCTCCTGATCTCAAACCGTCTCGGGGCGCGGCGGATGGACGGTGCCGCTGCGCGGGTCGGACCGCAAACCGCGTGCCGTGCAGGCGAGAGGGAAAGGCGGTGTCGGGCGACGCCTGCGAAGCGGCCTTCCGAAGCGGGCCTGCGGAGCGGCGCCGTCGGTCAATATTGCAAGCGACGTGTAGGGATCGCACCCGCGCGCGCACGTCGCGACTGTTAAGCGGATAGGCACATGGCCGACTATTCAATGGCGCACCTTCGCGCCCGATGCGCGCATCCGTGATGTGCGCCGTGCGGCATGGCGATTGCTGCGTGCCGTTCGTTTATCCCGCGCGCAAGACGTCAGCGTGCGGGCAACCGAAACGGGGGAACATGATGGACGAGCCGACACTTCAGAAGCATCAGCCACAGCGGGCGGAGTCCGCGCCACAGCCACAACGGTCAGCGCAACCGCAGCATGCGTCAGGACGACAGCAACAGGTGGCAAGCCAGCATCAAGCACAGCAACAGCGACCGCCCCTACAGCGGCAACAGCAGCAACAGCAGCAACAGCAACAGCAGCAACAGCAACAGCAGCAACAGCAGCAACAGCAGCAACAGCAGCAACAGCAGCAACAACCGCCGCAAACCACGCCATCCGCGCAACAAGATATCAACCCCGGCGATGACGCCGCGCCGGGCACGCCTGGGACCGGAGAAGTGGATTGCCCTGACTGCTCGGGAAGTGGTCAGCTGAACGACCGACCGTGCCAGACATGCGGCGGCACGGGCAAGGTTGTGAAGGCGGTGGGTGGTGCGTAGAACGGGTGGCTAACTCGCGGACGAGCCTTACAGCAAGCGCTCGTCCACCCCATTTCGCAGGTCGTACGGCGACCACAGGATGCGTCCGACGATGCGGACTTCGCAGCCGTCTTCTTTCTCAAGCGCAAAGGGCGCGTAGGCGGGGTTCAACGATTTTGCCAGCCAGCCACCCTCGCGTCCGCGCGCGATGCATTTGACGATCATCTTGCCGCCGTGGTTGATCGCGTAGACGGTGCGCGGGTCGATTTCGCGGGGGTCGATGACGGGGTCTTCGTAGAACAGCATTGGCCCGCCGTTTCGGATGACGGGTTCCATGCTGTCGCCTTGCGCATACACGATCTTCATGCGGCTGATGGGCAGCTTGAACGACTCCAGGAATGACCGGCGCAACAGGATCTCGCCGATCTCCGTCTCGTGGTAGTTCTCGATGCCAAGCCGGCCGGCGGCCAGGCGCACGTCCAGTTCGGGGACGGGCATGAATTCCTGGTCGTTGGCGGAGTAGCCGGCATTGGCGACGTGGCCGACATTGGCCGCCGTGCTGATGCGCAGCGCCTGCATGCGTTCGGCCTGATGCGTGGTGACGCCTGCGGGGTCCCAGGGGGCAGCCGGGATCGGCGCCATGGGAAACTCGTCCGCCACGCTGTCGATGCTGACGAGCGCACCGCGTTTAGGGCTTGTGTTCTTGCCCAGGCCCGCAGAACCCTTGGTCTTGACGCCCATCTGGCCCAGCGCCAATAGCAGCGCGCCTTCCAGCCGTTTGACCTGGTCATCCGCCAGCCCATGGATCAGCGATGCCGGCACGGATGGAAACGGCCATTGGGCGTCGGCCGTGGGGGCGGCGAGCGGGACGGCGGTCGACAGCGACGCGGCCTTTTTAGCTTCAGCTGCCAGACGAGGGCTGATTGCCGCCAGCGTGCAGCCAAACCCTTCGGCGTAGGCCATTGCCGCTTCGATCCCAATAGGACGGCGGCCGGTGATGTGTTGATAAATCATCGCCTGGCCGCCCTTCACGTGGTGGTCGCGAGCAAATGCCGCGCGGTTCACGCCTTCAAAGCGTGCGCGCAGGGCGGCGGCTTCCTCTTCGATAGTCCACATTTTCATATAGCAATGCTATGCAAATAAAACTATAGCATGGCTTGCTAATAAGCTGTAGCGTCGCTATAGTTTTAGTGATGAATCTACCTGATTATTTCAAGCAGGAAGGGGCGCTGACCGCTGCCATGTTCGCCCGGCTCGTGGGCGTGTCGCCCGCGCTGGTCTATCAGTGGCGCACCGGCCGCAGGCCCGTGCCGGTCAAGCACTGCGCCTTGATCGAACTCGCCACCGACGGCGCCGTCACCCGGCGCGACTTGCGCCCTTCCGATTGCACTCAAATCTGGCCGGAGCTGGCCGAAAGGATCACGGCGCAATGAACTATTACCCCCACCACATCGGCGACTTCAATAGCGCAACGCGGCATCTGACGCGCATCGAGCGCAGCGTCTACCGGGACTTGATCGAGCTCTACTACGACACCGAAGCGCCGCTATCGCAAGACATCGACAAGCTTTGCCGCTTGTTGATCGCGCGGTCCGACGACGAGCAGAACGCCGTGGTCCAGGTGCTGCACGAGTTCTTCGTGGAATCCGAGCAGGGCTGGCGACATGCTCGCTGTGACGCGGAGATTGCGCGTTATCACGGCAATAAGGAAGCCAAATCGGCAGCCGGTAAAGCCAGCGCGGCCAAACGCGCTCGGCAGGCAGGCATGCCGGCAAGGCAAGCAGCGGATCAACAGCCGTTGAACATCCGTGCAACCAACCAGAAACCACAACCAGAACCACAACCAGAACCACAACCAGAACCACAGCCAAACCCACCTCCAGAACGACCACAATCCGAATCGATAATCCCGAAAGCGGCCCCCGTGCGCTCCGGCAAGCCCGCCTTCGATGCGGCCGAGTGTGCGTTGCCTGATTGGCTGGATCGCGCCGATTGGGCTTGCTGGGTGGCGGACCGCAAAGCGCGCAAGAAACCGATCACCCAAGAGGCGGCGCGGCGCCAGCTGCAACAGCTTGCCGGCTACCGGGCCGAGGGCGTGGCGGCGCGCGACGTCATTGCCCACAGTATCGCCAGCGGCTACCTGGGCCTGTTTCCGCCCCGGGCGGCGGCCCGCGTTACGGCAGCCCACCCATCGCGGCAACGCGCGCAATGGTCGTCGGAATTGCGCAGCGTGCTGGCCGAAGGCCATGTCCGGGGCGAAATCGACATGGGGGTGATCGATGCCAGTCGTTGAATCAACGGTCGGACTGGGCGCGCTGGTCGTCAACGAAATGCACTTGCTGTATGGCGCCAAGTTCGCGCAACAATGGGAAGGCCTGACGCCGCGCGAATTGAAAGACTCCTGGAACCAGAAGCTGGCCGGCCTGACCGAAGCGCAAGTGCGGCGCGGGCTTACCGCCTGCCTGACACGGGAATGGCCGCCGACGCTGCCGGAATTCCTGAAGCTTTGCTGCCCGTGGTTGATCCCCGAACTTGCCTATCACGAAGCGGTGCGCGGCGTGTCGGCGCGGCGTCGTGGCGAGGTGGGGGACTGGTCGCACCCGGCGGTGTATTGGGCGGCGGTGGGCGTCAGCACGGTTGACCTGTTGAACAGCAACTTCGGCGCAATCAAAGTCCGTTGGGAAAGAACGCTGTCCGAAGAGTTGGCAAAAGGTGCATGGCCCGACATCCCGGCACCGCGCGCGGCGTTGCCCGCGCCCGGACAGACGCTGGCCACGCGTGCCGAAGCCGAGGCCGCGCTGAGAAAAATGGGTGCGGGAAAAATGCTGGCAGCCCGCAGCCGCTCACATCGCGAATGGATCGAACGCTGGGAGGCGCGCATCGCGTCCGGCGGGCATCCCACCAAGGCCATCGCCGACATGTTGATGCACGCCAGGCACACGGCCCAACCTGAGGGCACATGACGATGCGGCGCATGAATGATGGGCCAACGCGCGCGAACGGCGCGTCAGCTAAGGATCGCAAAGCACGGGCCGCAAAGCACGGATCGCAAAGCCAGGATCGCAAAGTAAGGACCGCAAAACAATGAAAATGAAAAATACACCGTCAGTACAAGCCGGCATGCCGCGTTGGGTGGAAGACGAAATTCATAACTGGGCCAGGTCGCAATGGGAAGGCGATTGGCCCGGCCCGCGCCGCATGTTGCACGAGACGCCCGACGTGTGCGAATTTCCGCCGCTGCCCGGTCACGACGATGACGACGAGCCCCTGCGCATACCCGTGAATCATGAACGCGCGCGCCGCGTGCACGCCCTGTATGAAGCGTTGCCGCTTCTGGAGCAGCGCGTGGTTCAGGCGGAATACACGCGCCGCGCCGACTACGGGGACCTGCCCGCGCATGGTCGCCAGGACAAGGCATGCCGCGTCATCGGCATCACGTTGCCGTACTACAAAGTGGCGCTGGGCAGCTTCAAGCAAGAAGTCTGGAGGGCGTTCCGATGAAATACGCACACGAAGTCATCGACCTGCTGGCCGCGTATCCCGGCCGCGAATTCAGAATGGCCGAGATCTTGCGGCACGTCAGCCGAGGCATGCCGTTGACGCCCGCCTCGCAAGAGGCAATGCGTCGCGGCGCGCGTCGTGTGCTGGACCATCTGTTAGACGCGGGGCATGTCCAGCGCTGCGGCGGCAACACCAAATCCGCCACGTATTCCTGGCAGCAATTGGGACATGCACTTCATAAAAACCATGCCCATTTGGGACCGGATTTGAGACAATAGCCGCGGGGCATTGCGCCCACACGAAATGCAGCCCGCCAACCGCTCCGGTTCGCGGGCTTTGTTTTTTTCCGGAACCAACAGTGACCGACATGACGCCTGAAGACGCAATCCTTACGCTGGTGACGGCCGCCGCGGGCGGCGTGCCGGTGTTTCTTTCCGACGATGCACCGTCTGTTCCGCCGCCGCCCTGTATCGCGCTGGCCGTACGCTGGGTGCAGGCCGGCCCCGCTGAAACCGGCCCGGTCGACGCCGACGGTAATCAGCTGGTGCGTGACCATCGCGATGCCACCGTCGAGCTGCGCAGCGTGGGCGCTGCCGCCTATCGCGCCCTGGACAAGTTGGGGCTGGCACTGCGCCATCCCCTTCACGAGGATCGCGCGGAAGCGCTGGGCCTGGCGGTGTTTCACGCCGGCCCCGTGCAGCGCGTGCCGCGAGACGGCAACGACGCCACCCCGGGCACGACGAGCGAGCCGCGGGGCGCGCTTGACCTGGGCATTCGCTACGCGCAGACCTATACGGATGTTGTCGGCCTCATCGAAACGGTGACCGGCAACATCACGACCACGGGCGGGCTGCTGCCTTCCTTTACAACCTCATTTTCCGCGAAGACCGAAGCGACGAATTAACGTTCAAGGTCTTCTTAACGCTGTCCCCCGCCGCCCTTGGGCGGTTTTTTTTGGAGCCGCAAATGGCAAAAATCGACCGGATCGTCAATGTGGCGATCTCGCTGAACACCACGGCGATCAAGGAGCAGAATTTTTCTGACATCCTGATCCTTGGCGCACACGCGCTGGCCGTCAACCGCGTCATGGCGGTGACCGAGGCAGGCGAGCTGCTGGACATGGGCATCGCCCCGAACGACCCGCTGTACATCGCGGTGCGCGACGCCTTCAAACAGATTCCGACGGTGGCTCGCGTCTTTGTCGGCCGCCGCCAGGTGGATGCATCGCGCATTGCCGTGACGCGCGCCGCCGTGTCGGACTACGCCGTGTCGCTGTCCTGGCGTGACGCGAATGGCGCCGTGCAAAAGGTGGCTGCCAGCGTGGCGGGCGCCGCTGACAGCACGCCGCAGACGCTCGCGACGGCCCTCGCCGCCGCCATCGCCGAGACCGACGCACCGGTGACGGCCACCGCAACCGGCGCGGACGTTGCGGTGACCGCCGATGTGACCGGCCAGGCCGTCGCCATCGCCGTGACGGGCAACCTGGAATTGGCCGCGCCGGTCAGCACCGAAACGCCGTCGGCCGCACTGAACGCTTGCCTGCGCGAGAACGGCGACTGGTACGGCGTGTCGCTGGCCAGCCGTGTGGAAGCGGATGTGTTGGACGCCGCCGAATGGGTGGAATCGAACGAGCGCCTGTTCGGCGTATCCAGCGCGCAGGCCGGCATCATCGACGCAGCCGTGTCCAACGACATTGCGTCGCGCTGCCAGCAGAAGCAGTACTTCCGCACGCATGTGTGGTACCACGGCCAGGCCGATAGCGAAGCGCTGGACGCCGCCGTCGCCGCCAACCGCTTCACCTTCTATCCGGGGGGTGAAACCTGGGCCAACACGCGGCTTTCGGGCGTGACCTACGACAACCTGACCGAAGGCCAGGCGCTGGCCGCGCATGCGAAAAACGCCAACACGTTCGAGCAGATGCGCAACTTTGCCGTGACGCAAAACGGCAAGGTCGCCGCCGGCGAATGGATCGACGTGATCCGTGGCCGCGACTGGCTGGCCGAGCAGGTCAAGATCAACGTGGCATCGCAGCTGATCAACGCCAACGGCAAGGTGCCCTACACCGACGCCGGCATCCAGGTCCTGGTCAACGGCATCCGCCAGGCGCTGCTGCTGGGGCAGAGCCGTGGCTTGGTCGCGCCCGACGAAATCGATGACGCGGGCCGCAAGATTCCCGGCTTTGTCATCAACGTGCCGCGCGCGGCCAGCGTGTCGTCCAACGACAAGGCCAACCGCATTCTGCGCGACCTGACCTTCAGCGCCCGCCTGGCCGGCGCCATCCATGTTGCCGAGATCAAGGGCAACCTCACCTACCAACAACTGTAATCGGGGCATATCCATGTCAGTCAAAACCTACGCACCCAACCAGGTCAAGATCGTGATGGGCGCGCTGCCCATTTCGGGCCTGGCCGAAGACACCTTTGTCACCGTGACGGAGATCGGCGAAGGCATCGCCTCGGTCGTCGGCGTCGACGGCGAGGTGGCGCGATCGATGTCGCGAGACTCGCGCCTGCGCATCACGTTGACGCTGATGCAGACCAGCGCCAGCAACGCCGCCTTGACCGCGCTGCACCAGGCCGACCGCGCCACCGAGGGCAACGGCGCGGTACCGATTTCCGTGACCGACCTGCGCGGCACGTCGCTGCATGCCTCGGATTCCGCGTGGATCGTCAAGATGCCCGACGCGGGTTACGGCGCCAAGGTGGGCAGCCGTGAATGGACGATCGAGACCGGCCCGGCCATTCACGTGATCGGGGGCAATACCTGATGAGCGCCATCAAGGAAGTGAGCATCGGATCGACCGTCTTTCGTATTTCACGGTTTGATCCGTTTCGCCAGCTCAAGCTGTTGGGCGACCTGCAAAAAGAAGTGCTGCCGGCCGCCGGCTCGATGCTGACTTCGGTGTTCAGCGCGGACGGCGCCGGCGAAGGCCGCGACGAAAACGCGATGCTCAATGCGTTCCGGGAACTGTCGGCCAAGCTGGGCGGCGATGCGCTGGCCGGCTGGGCCGAGCGCTTGGTCGACCCGGAGCTGGTCAGCTTCGAACTGGCCGGCCGCGAGCCGCAGAAGCTGACGCCGGCGCACCGGGGGCTGGCGTTTGCGGACTATGCCGAGATCCTGGAGTTGCTGTTCCACATCCTTGAGCACAACTTCGCCGGCCCTTTGGCGCGTTGGGCCGGCCGCTTTGGTCCGGCCCGCGCGACGTTGGCGAGCCTGTCGGGCGGTTCGACGCAGGCTTCGAACGAGAGCTGATCATCTGGCGGCCCATCCTGGCCCGCCATGTCAGCCTGGACGCCGTCAAGCGCGGCGACGTCGATCTGCTGGACATCCTGAAGCTCAACGCGCTGATGGATGCCCAGCAGGCCGCGCAGGCCGCGGCAGATAACAAGGCGAGGTAACGATGATCGTTGTACGAGAGGTGGTGACGCTGCTGCGCTACCAGGTGGATCAATCCGGGTTGCTGGCCTATCGGCAGGCGTTCGAGTCGACGTTGCAGGCCATGGTGGGCGCCAGCGTCAGGGCGGGCGCCGCGATGCGCCATGCGCTGGCGGATGTGCTGCCCGGCGTGGCGAACACGCCGCAAGCGAAGGCAGGGCCATCGGCAAGCGCGCGGATGCCCGGCGCGTTAATGACGATTGCGCAGATGGCCGTTGCGCAGATGACGGTTGGGCGGATGACGGTTGGCCAGATGGCAAGCCAGCGGACGGCAAATGGTCAAACCGCAAATGGTCAAACTGCTAATGGCCAAATCGCAAGCGCCTCGGTCGACCCCCGGCCTCAAGGCATTCCGGCAGCCCGCCAGCACGCGGGGGCGTTGGGCGGCCTGCGCGGTGTCATCCAGCTGACGCTGGGCGCGTCGCCGTTCAAGCGCGTCCTTGGCGACATCGACGCGTGGGTGCAGATCCAGGCGCGTTTGCTACAGGCAGCGGGGTCTGAGGGGAATGCAGGGCAAGCCGACCGCGACCTTGCCCGCGTGTCACGCACCAGTGGCACGCCGTATGCCGACAACGTCGACACGTACGCACGCTCGGCGCAGACCTTGCAAGACCATGGACGCACGCGGCAGGAAGCCACCGGCATCACGGAAGCCGTGGCCTTGAGCATGCGGCTGTCGCAGACGCCGGCCCAGAACCGCGACGACATCGTCATGGCACTGACGAATATGGTCGAGCAAGGCCGGTTGGACCTGGGGCAATTCAACACCTTGCCCCAGCGCATGCAGGACGCGTTGGCCACGGGGCTGAACCTAAGCCGTGGCCAATTGCGTGATCAAGTGCAGGGCGGCCAGGTCACGACGGACCGGGCGTTGCCGGCATTGCAATCGCAATTGCCGGCCATGCGCACCGAAGCCGAGGCTGCGCCCGCGTCCATCACGGGAGCAATGACGGTGTTTAACGACGCCATGCAGCGCTACCTGGGCCAAGCGCTGCCGGCGGGCCGCGGCGTGTTGAACGGCGTAGCCACGTCGATCCTGTCTCTGGCCGACCACATCGACGCGGTCGTCAAGCTGCTTGCCCTGACAGGCGCCAGCATCGGGCTGGTCTCGTTGGGCAACGGGCTGCGGCGGGCCAGAGCGGTGGCGGGCGCCCTGTTTCAATCGCTGACCGCTGCCACGCGCGCCGCCCTGGGGTTGGATGCCGCGATGGCGATGCGCAGTGGCCCGGCGGGCGCCATGCAGATGCTTTCTGTGTGGACCCGGTCGATAGCGCCCATGCTGCGCATGGCGGCGGTGTCGACCACGATCTATCTGATCGGCGAAGACATCGCCAACTGGATGGCCGGGGGCGAGTCCGTCTTGGGCGGCTGGATCGGCGGCGTGGAGGAATGGCAGGACGAGCTTGATGCCGTGTCGTCCGTGCTGACGTTTGTGAAGGACCTGCTGGGCGGTGCGGGCGAGGCGCTGGGGCCGTGGATCCAGCGCTTTGGATCGATTGCCGTGATGGTCTACGGCCTGTGGCAGATCCTGTCGCCCGTCGGCGGATTCCTGCTGAACCTGGCAAGGGTCGTCGTCCCCATGTTGTGGAACGCGTTTGCCATGACACCGATCGGCCGGATCATTTCGCTGATCGGCATGCTGGCCGTCGCGCTGTGGCAAATCTGGGAAAACTGGGACGCCATCAAGGCGTACATCTCGGCATCCTGGGATGCGCTGATGGCGATGGCCATGGATTCGTTCCTGGGACCGGTCATCGAATACATCCGGGCCATCTGGAAATTCTGGAGCGGTCTGGTCAGCGGCGTGATCGCGGCGTTTACCGGTGACTGGGACGGGGCCATCGCGCATTGGGCGGGTGCCTTCAACGGCTTGTGGACGTTTTTCTCGGACATGGGTGGCCGCATGGTCGCCACCGTCAAGGAGATCGGCCGCGCCATTCAGACCTGGGTGATCGACAAGGCACGTGCGGCAAAGGACTGGCTCAAGAGCTTGCTGCCGGGCCAATCAGGCCCCGACGCCGGCGACCAGGCGTCGGTGATGGACGGCTGGTCGCCGGATGCGGCGCCGAATTGGTTGACGACGGCAAGCAGCGCAGCGGGGCTGGTCGTGCCGCCTGTGTCCGTGATCGGTCCTGTGCCGATGCGCGGCGGCGCCCCGTTCAGCTTCCAAAGCAGCAACAACTTCGTCGTCAACGTGGCGTCCGGCGATCCGCTAGTGGTGAAAAAAGCGGTTGCCGATGCCGTGAGCCAGGGGCAGCAACGCGGTCTTCAAAGCCTGCCGCACTGGTACGACCTGACGCCCGGCGTCGAAAGCCCCGGATAGGAGCCCTAATGAACTTTGTTTCCATGATCTTTGGATGGAATGGCGGCAGCAGCATCGGCACCTTGCCCCTGGATGCGCTGGTCAACGAAACCACCCAGCTCAACAGCCGAACAACGTCATTCGCCGTGGAAGACGGCCCGCCGGTCACCGACCACGTGGGCCAGGATCCCGAGCAACTGACGCTGACAGGGTGGGTGACTGCCGCCGACATCAGCTTGCTGGGCGGCTTTCGCAGCGCGGCCTTGGGCGCCGGCCGGTCAAAGCTGATCGGCGCCAAGGACGCGCTGCGCAAGATCCATGCGGATCGTCTGCCCATCACCATCACGACGGGGATGGACGTCTACGTGGACTTCGTGATGGAAAGCTGCTCCATCGGCCGCACCAACACCGCGGGCGACCGTTACGAGCTGTCCGCCACGTTCAAGCGCATCCGCAAGGTGACGTTGCGGCAGGCGGACATTCCTCCGGAAAAAACCTCGGGCAGCGCGACGGGCAAGGCCGGGTCGACCAAGGCCAACGCGGGCAAGCAAAGCGGCGTGCCCGCCAGCCCGAAGCAACGCGACACTTACAACTCGGCAAAGGGTTTGAACCCATGATCCAGATACTCGTACCGGACGCCAACGACAGCCTTATCGAATTGGAGCTGGACGGCATGACGGTGTTCTTGCGGCTGTCCTGGAACAGCGAGGCCCAGCAATGGGTGCTGTCCATCGAGAACGCGTACAACGAGTTGGTCGTTGCCGGCATCGCCGTGGTGCCGGACACGCGCTTGCTGGCGGGCTACCGCCATCTGCCCGTGCCGCCGGGCGAACTGGTGGCCTTGGCGCCGGACCGCCGCGACACCATCAGCCGGTCGGCGCTGCCGTCGGGCGAAGTGGCGTTGCTGTACGTCAACGCGGCGGAGGTGGTTGATGGCAAGGTTTGATCGCGTCTACCGCCTGCTGGTCGGCAAAAGTGGCGCGCGAGGCCTGGAAATCATGCCCCCGTTGCGCATCACGTTCGATATCGCCAAGACGGCGGCCGAAGAGCCCAACGACGCCAAGATCAGCGTGTACAACCTGGCCGAGCAAACCCGGCGTTCGTTGGAAGAGCCGGGCTTGCAATGCGTGCTGTACGCGGGCTATGCCGAAGAGGGCGGCCCCCTGTTGATGGCATCGGGCAGCATCGTCTTTGCCTATACGCGCTATGGGCCGCCGGACGTCGTGACCGAACTGACGGTCAAGGACGGCTATATCGAAGTGCGCGATACGGCGGTGTCGATCGGGCTTGGCCCGGGGGCGCGCGCCCGCGACATCATCCGCGACATTGCGCGGCAGATGGGCTTGCCGCTGGTCATGGCCGACGATGTGCCCGACCGTCGTTGGGAGCACGGGTTTTCTTTCTACGGCGCGGCGCGCACCGCGCTGCACAAGGTCACGCAAGGGACCGGCCTGGAATGGTCGGTTCAGAACCAGCAATTGCAGGTGGTGCAGCGGCTGGGCACCACGCGGCGCCAAGCCGTTGTACTGGCCGTGGACAGTGGCCTGTTGGGCCAACCCGAACGCACGCGTGAAGCGGCCACTGAAAAGGCGAAGTCGAAAGGAAAGGCGTCGGCACAGGCGGGGGCACGCGCGCCTGCGGCCGGCGCCGTGGCGGCCAAGCCCGCCAGCGCCCAGCAACAGCGCGACGGCTGGAAGGTCAAGTCGCTGTTGCTGCCCACCATCAGCCCCGGCGACCTGGTCAAGCTGGAAAGCCGGTCCGTCCAGGCGTTTCAACGCGTTGAAACCGTGCGTCATACCGGCGATAGCGAAGCCGGTGACTGGCAAACGGAGTTGACCCTGGTGGACACCCAGGCCGCGCCATCCAAAAAGGAACAGACATGAGCAATGCGGTAACCCTTATCCGCCGTCTTATCGCCACGGAATTGGCGGATATCTATACGACGCTGCCCGGCGAAGTGGTCGCGTATGACGGCACGTTCGTCACGGCGCGCCCCACGCTGGCCAAGCGGCTGGCCAATGGCGAAGTGCTGTTGCCGCCCCAGGTGGTGCGCGTGCCGGTGTGTTGGCCGGTGGGCGATGTGCACGGCGCGCAGGCGTTGATCTCGGTGCCGCTTGCGCCGGGCGATGCGATCAAGCTGTCTTTTTCCGCCCGTGCATTGGAAAACTGGCTGGGGGGTGATAACGGTCCGCCGGACGATCCGCGCCAGTTCGATTTGTCTGACGCGTTCGCCTCGCCACTGCTGCGGCCGGGCACGATGGCGGCGGACACACAGAACGTCAGCATCCAGTACGGGCCGGGGACGTTGAAGCTGTCGCCGGCCGGCGACCTGACGTTTCATGTCAAGACCTGGACGGTGCAGGCGGAACAGGCCACCTTCAACACGCCGGTCACGATCAACGGGCCGCTGACCTATACCCAGGGCATGGCGGGCGAGGGCGGCCAGGGCGGCGCGTCGATGCGCATTCGCGGCGGCGTGGCCTATGAAGGCGGCGCGATCACCCATAACGGCACGAACATCGGCGACGCGCACCGTCACCCCTACGCCGGTGGCACGACCCAGGGGCCGCTCTGATGGCACTGGACCTTGCTTTATCCCCCGACCGCGATCTGGACCTGGACCTGCTAGGCCGCGCGTCATTCGTGGATGGCGCCGACCGTATCGCGCAGCAGATCAACACCACCTTGCTCGCCTTCATGGGCGAGTGGTTTCTGGACACGACCTTTGGCGTTCCGTACTTCGAAGACGTCCTGGTGAAGTCGCCCGATCGGTCCGGCATTGAAGCCATCTTCCGTGCGCGCATCCGCGCGGTGCCGGGCGTGACGCAGGTCAGCGCGATGCAGCTGCAACTGGAACGCCAACTGCGCGTGCTACGCGTGACCTACCAGGCCGACACCACCTTCGGGCGACTGGAACGCGTGGTCTTGCTGCAAGCGTCTTAACCCCCTTATTTTTCTCGAGGTAACTATGGCCTACGGTGTCACACCGGACGGGTTCGTCCGACCACGCCTGCCCGAAATCCGCCAGGAAATCGTGGCCGACTTGCGTGCTCGCATGCAATCGGCCGGGTTCAATGGGGCGGTGGAAACCCGCCCGGACAGTATTACCGGCCTGCTGATCGACACCTTCGCGGAACGCGAAGCCACGTTGTGGGAGCAGGCAGAAGGCGTCTACTACGCGATGTATCCGGGCTCGGCGACGGGCGTCTCGCTGGACTGCGCCGTGTCGTTCACCGGCGTGTCGCGCTATCGCGACGAGCCCTCGCGTGCCTATGTGGTGCTGTATGGCGCGGCGGGCACAACGGTGCCGGCCGGTGCGCAAGCGCGGCATCGCGTCAGCCAGAACTTATGGGGGCTGGACAGTGCCGTGCAAATCCTGCCGGGCGCGGCAGCGGATGTGACGCTGCAACCCGCCGTCGCTGCCCAAACCGCCTATACCGTGTCGATCGACGGCGTGGACTATGCCTACACCAGCGGCGTCACGACGAATTTGCCGCAGGTGCTGGCGGGCTTGGTGGCCGCGCTGAATGGCAGCGGGCTGGCGGTGTCCAGCGACGGCGTCTCCGTGCGGCTGCATACGGACGGGCGGCAGGCCGCGTCGTTCGCGTGGTCCCCCGCGTTGTCATTGGTTCGTCTGGGATCGCCCGGCCTGATGACAACGGTGGACGCGTCCGACGAAGGGGCCGACGTAGGCGACCTGAATGGCATCGTGACGCAGGTGGACGGGTGGGACGCCGTCAACAATCTGCAAGCGGGTGTGGCGGGACGCCTGGCGGAAAACGCCGCCCAGCTGCGTGCCCGCTACACCACCGGCCTGTTTCGTCTGGGCGCGGCAACGCTGCCCAGTATTGCGCCCAACGTGCGCGACCGCGTGGCCGGCGTGCGCGTCGTGAAAGTCTTCATGAACAGCACCGACGTGCCGGACGCACAGGGCCGCCCGCCGCACAGCGTGCACGTGGTGGCCGACGGCGGGCTGGATGACGAGGTGGCCGATGCCATCTTTCGCGTGGTGGCGGCGGGCATCGACACCCACGGCCAGCGTCAGGTGGTGGTCAAGGATGAAGAGGGCGCCAACCATCTGATCCGTTTCGACCGGCCTGAACGTGTCTACCTTTGGGTGCGTTGCGCCACGACACTGCTGCCGCCGTCCGAGCAAGCATTTCCGCCCGACGGCTTTCAGCGCATCGCCCAGAGCCTGGCGGCGGTGGGCGAGGGCTTCACCATCGGCGAGGACGTCGTCTTGCAACGGCTTTACGGCGCCATCTTTCGCACGCCTGGGCTGGCGTCCGTGGACCTGGCGCTGGCGTTCTCGACCAACCCGGCCTTCACGCCCGCGCCCTCGGACTTTCGCGCCGCCAACGTGGCGATCCAGGACTTCCAGGTGGCCGCGTTTGACCTGTCGCGCATTGAGGTGACGTGATGGATCTGCATCAGAACCACGGGCAGGTTGCCTGGGGCCATTGGCTGGGCCAGTTTCAAACCAAGCGGCGGTTGGAGGCGCTGGTCAAGGCGCTGCTCAAACCCGCGGACGGGCTGCAAGGCGCGCTGCGGGCGCTGTACGAAGACCGCTGGCTGGACACCGCGGTGGGCAGGCAGTTGGACGGCATTGGCGAGATCGTCGGCTTGCCGCGCGTGATTGATGAAGCGATCTACCTGCAATTTTTCGGGTTTGAAGGGCAGCCTAGCGTGGGAGGCTTCGGCCAGGCGCGCTTTCGCCGCGCCAATGAACGGCCCGTGGCCGGCTCTACCGCGCTGCTGGACGCGGAGTATCGCAAGCTGCTGTATTGGAAGATCGCCTTGAACAACGGGCATGGCACCACGCCGGAGATCGCCCGTTCGCTCAAGCCGATCTTCGATGTGACCCGGGTCGTGGTGCAAAACGCCGGCAACGCAAAGATCCGTATCTGGGTCAGCCGCATTCCCGGCCCCAACGACCCACTGATGGCCAACCCCTACAAGTGGGTGCCCCAAGCCGCCGGCATCGGCGTGCAACTCATCACCGGCTCGACCGACAAGCCCTTCGGCTTTCGCGAGCAAGGTTTCTTTGGCTTTGGCGTCGGCGTGCTGGCGCGAGGGATTTACTGATGGCAGACCCTACTTTTTTCGACCTTTTCAAATCGACCTGGGCACAAAACGGCCTGACGGAAGACATCACCGACCAGCAGTACAAGACCGGTTGGTCGTTCATCGGATCCGTGCCGCCTTCGGTCGAGCAATTCAACAAGGTGCAGCAGACCACCGACGAACGGCTGGCCTGGCTGTACAAGCAGTTGGACGGCCTGGCCGAGGTCACCGGCAGACCGCTGGCGGCCACGAGTTTCGATGCGTTGAGCTACGCGCAACAGAACCTGAACGCCGCGAACCTGAAGACCGGCACGGTGCCGGTGGCGCGTCTGTCCGGCACGGCCACGTCGTTGACGGCGGGTGCGGCGACAAAGCTGGCGACGGCGCGCACCATCGCCGCCACTGGCGACGCCACGGGTACCGGTTCGTTCGACGGGTCCGCCAACCTTTCCCTGGGCCTGACGCTCAGCCCCAGCGGTGTTACGGCCGGCAGCTACGGCAACGCCAACGCGGTGCCGACGTTCACGGTGGACGCCAAGGGCCGCGTGTCCGCCGCCGGCGAAGTCGCCATCGGCAACGCGGCCACCGCAACCAAGCTTGCCTCGGCCCGCACGTTCTCGGTCACGGGTGGCGCAACGGCGGCCGGCGTCAGCTTTGACGGGTCGGGCAACGTGGCGCTGAACGTGACGGCGCTGGACGTCTCGAAGGCATCGGCCGGCACCTTGCCCGTGGCGCGC
This sequence comes from Achromobacter sp. 1L-A-4-B-C2, assembly GCF_057291955.1. Lineage (NCBI taxonomy): Bacteria > Pseudomonadati > Pseudomonadota > Betaproteobacteria > Burkholderiales > Alcaligenaceae > Achromobacter > Achromobacter sp. 1L-A-4-B-C2. The sequence continues at coordinate 392,976 of NZ_JBXAWP010000006.1, read as the reverse complement.
GGCGGCACGGGTATGGCAACCGTGGCGGCAGGTTCGTACGTGACGGGCGCGGGAACCGGCGCGCTGGTGCCCCGCACCCCAGCGCAGGTGCTGGAAGACATCCAGGCGCTGCCCAAGACGGGCGGCGATATCAGCGGGCCCTTGGTACTGGGCACGGGCGCGGCGATCGGCGCCCAGTACGGAACGAATACCGCGTCAGGACGCACCGCGCATGTCCTGCTGCCGGATGGTGGGGGTTATTCCACGCACACCGGCACCGTGGTTGGCGCGATGAAAATCACGTTGCCCGCTGCGGCGGTCGGCGCGAACACGATGCTGCGTTTGCGGGTGGACGTCTTCGAGTACCTGGACGGCGTGCCGCCGGTGTCGTTGTTGATCCATGGCTACGTGCAAACGACGAAGGCGTGGGCACGCTGCGGCGCGACGGTGCTGGCGGGCAGCGCGGCTTCCGATCTGCCTGTCCGGTTCGGTTCGGACGCGGCGGGCCTTCCATGCATCTGGATCGGCGACACAACCAAGTCCTGGTCATACGCAAGCGTGACCGTGTCGGAAGTGCAAGCCAAATACAACACCTCCGGCGCGTCGGTGGCTGCTTGGGGCGTGGGTTGGAAGGTCGAGCCGGTGACGGCGTTTGAGACCGTGTCTCAAGTTGCGGAAGGCGGCAATCTGGCCTTCGCCCGATCGGATATCCCGCGAGTGAACGGCTTGCAGGCCGCGCTGGACACCCGCATCCCGGCGGTGTCGCTGGCGAACTTGCCAACGACCAACATCGGCCCGGTTCTGGTCGCCGAAGTCGCCGAAGTGTGGATTTGGGTCTCGACCAGTTTCTATACCGGTTACCGCTCCCCGCTTTGCGGCCGACCGCTGGACGGCCACACCGTGGCCCCGTTGCCGAACGAGGTGGACGCGGTGGGCGGCATCCTCCAGAAGTCCGCTTACGCCGCGTTGTGGGGGTACGCGCAGGAAAACGGCCTGGTTCTCACCCAGGCCAATTGGGAAGCGCGCAGGGGCGGCCACTACTTCGTCAACATCGACGCCACCACGTTCCGCGTCCCGGATTTGCGCGACATGTTCCGCCGGTTTACCGGAACTGACGCTGACACTGCAAATGCGAGAACGTTAGGCAGCCGTCAAGGACATGCCTTTCTGGCCCACAGTCATCAGCTTTCATCCCGTTCTATCGCCGTGGGCTCGGGAGGACTGATTGACGTTGCAAGCTCGGCTGCGACGGGCGGCTGGGGGTTGACCACGACGGCTGGAGGGGCCGAAACCAGGCCGGTGAACGCCGCCTACCACCCTCGAATTCACGCGTAATTTAAGTGTGAAGGCGCGGCTGGTATGTGACGTTCACCGGGCGCGTCTCCGCGCCCACCGATGGGTTGATACCGAGGTTGCTGACGCCCGACCTAATGCCGTAAGTCGCGCTGGCAGCGAAGGCCAAACCGGTGGCTGTAATCGAGGACACTTGGTATGAGCTGCCGTCAATATTTATGCCCGGATGCGCGTGCCCTTGCACCTGCTGAGTCTGCCTGCTGCCCAGCACCCTCGCATTTGCAGTGCAACGCACGTTAGGCGTGGATTCTCGGATGGAAGGCGGTATTCAAAGATCGGGTTTCGTCCGACGTGCGTGCGCCGGCCGACAGAGACATAACCACGTCCATGAACCTCAGATAGCCGGCCACTTGACTGACGGAATAGATGGTTCCGACGTCCCGGGTCTTGGTGAACGCGCCGCTTGCTGCCCCGGTAGCTCCGGCGGCAATGTCGAAAAGCGTTCCGGTCACCCGCTGGATGGCGTCGGTCTGCCGGCTTCCCAGCGCTCTCACATTTGCAGTGCAAATTTCATTTCTAAGGAAAACCGATATGCAAAAGGAAGTCTTTCAGACTGACGATGATGGCCTGTACCTGTACAAGTCTGTTGCCAACGAGCTGGTGCTTACGCCCGGTGTGTTCAATATCGCCTATGGCGCATATGTGGACGCGCCACCGGAACCGCCTGCCGGCAAGCGGCCTCGACGCGTAGGGAACGCGTGGGTCATGGTCGAGGATCATCGCACCACGCCGTTATGGGTGGTGGAGACGGGCACCTCGTATTCAATCGGTGCCGAGTATGAAGGCGCCGGCGGCAAGGTGAGCTACCCGGGATGGGGAAAGCTGCCGGCTTGGCTGACGTCCGTCGCTCCGCCGAAACCGGCCGGGCAGGCGTCTGAAAACGCGTAGCCTTTACGCGGCCAGCGGCATGGCCTGCGAATCGATATCGCGTTCCAGGCGCATCTCTTCCAGTTGGCGGCGCCCCAATGGGCTGCGCGTCAGCTTTTGGGCCAGCTCGCGGCCGTGTGGGTGGTAGTAGCGCAGCAGCATCCGCGTGTCCACGTTGCCGTTGACCTTGGCCAGTTCATGGATCTGGAACACCGTGGCAAGCTGCGATGTCCCCTCGTGCCGCAGGTCATGAAACCGCAGGTCGCGGAAATAGGCGCTGTTCGGCCTGCGTCCATGTTGGCGGCACAGATCTTCATAGCGCAAGCGAGCGCGCCTGCGAGCCCGAATGAAGGCGCGCGTGACGGAAGCGGGCTGCATACTGAAAATCCGGCCCCGCAAAGGTTTGCCCGTGACCCACCGCCGCAACGCTTCACGCGCGCGCGGTGTCAGCGGAACGTTACGCGCGCGCCCGTTTTTTGTATGCGGCAGGTGTACCACCCCATGCATAAGATCCAGGTGTTCGCGCAGGATGCCGACGACCTCGGACCGACGCATGCCAGTCTCTTTGGCCACGATGAGGATGGTGGGTAGCTCCATCGACCGCGAGGCGCGGATGATCCATTCCAGTTCCTTGGCGGGACAGTCGTCGTTCGAGACCCCGCGCAAGGTGATGCGCTCGAACAGGCGGCGGTCGCGCGCGTCGTCAACCGCCGGCCGTCGCACCAACTGGACCGGATTGGCCAACTGATCGAAACCCCAGTCTTTTCGGATCACGGTGTACACGTGCGACAGAAACGCCAAGCGCCGGACGACGGTGGCGGGCGCCCTGTCCTTGAGCCATTCGTCTCGCAACTCGGTCAAATCCGAGCTGCGGATCCGGTCGACCGGCCGGATCGCCAAGCGCGTGCCGCGCCAGATACGGGCGATGGATTGCTCTGCGGCCTGCCCCTTCTTGGTAATCGAGACCTCGGCCAGATAACGCGTTAGCGCGTCGGCCAGGGTGGGGGTGGGCTTGCGGCGGGGTTGACGGCGGGACCAGGGTTTCCTGGGCAAAAGGCCCGATTTGAACTCACATCCGATCTTTGCGCTTTGTCCTTTACTACGCCCGCTCGCGGGCATTTTTTCCGTCCCTACAGGAGGCCATCCTGCACACGCTTTTCAGGAGCGCCCCCATCATGGAACCCGGTTCTACCAGCTTAGGCGGGCTTGCCGCCTTAAAGGTCGCGATGGCGTATGGCATTCCCGCCGCCATCGCAGCCATGCTCGGCTTATTGCTTATGCCGCCGCGCACGGTCAGGGAATTCACCGTGCGGACGGTATCCACCGTGGTCTGTTCCTTTCTTTTCGGGCCCGCGCTGGCTGCGGCTGTCATTGCGTGGAAGCCTGCCTTGATGGAGGCCATGACCTGGCTTGCCCATCATGGCGCGGGCACCGACGACGCCTTGCTTGCAAAGTTCTACGTGCTGGGTCCCAGCATGCTGCTTGCGGGCCTGCCGGCGTGGTGGGTGTTGGGCGCCTATATGCGGTGGCTGGCCAGCATGCGCAAGAAGGGCGTGCTGGACTGGCTGGCCGAGGCGCGCGCCAAGATTTTGGGGATGCCGCGCCAAGGGGGAAAAGATCGTGGATCTTGATGCTGTGTTGCAAAAGGCTGTGTTGCCCGCCTTGACGCTGCTTCCGCCCGCGATGGACACGCCGCAGGCCCGCGTTCTCTTGCTGGCCATCGGCTTGCAGGAAAGCCGCTTTCTGCATCGTCGGCAAGTCGGTGGACCGGCCCGTGGCTTCTGGCAGTTCGAGCAAGGCGGTGGCGTGCGGGGCGTGTTGACGCATGCTGTCACTTACGGACCTGCCCGCCGGCTCTGCGCCGAACGCGACGTGGCGGCCACCGCGGGCGCCGTCTACACCGCCCTGGAAGCCGACGACGTGCTTGCCGCCGGCTTTGCGCGTCTGCTCTTGTGGACCGACCCGGGTCGTTTGCCTGACGTGGGCGACGCAGACTCCGCCTGGGCCTTGTACCTGCGCACCTGGCGCCCCGGCAAACCGCATCCGCACACCTGGCCCGCGCTGTATGCCCAAGCCATGGGCGCTATCGGGGGACGGCATGTTCGCGTGGCTTGAACGGTTCAAGACCTTGGCGGTGGCCGCGTTGGCCGCAAGCGCCGTGGTGCTGCTGGCCTATCTGCGAGGGCGCAGCGTGGGCGCGCGCGCTGAACGCCAGGGGCGGGACACGCAAATCAATCGGCAGGCCGACCAGGCTCGGCAGGAGGTAAGGGATGTGCAACATCAAACGGCTGGGATGGACGATGCTGCCATTGCTGACGAGCTTAAGCGTGACTGGGTGCGTGGCGCCCGCCCGGGTGGGCGTTGAATATTGCGAGCACGCGCGGCCCGTCTACTTTGATACGGCGGCGCAGGTGGATGCCACGCCGGCTTCCGTCCGGCGGCAGATCCGGGATGGCAATGCCGTCTGGCGCCAGCTGTGTGGCGGGGCGCCATCATGACCTAGTCCATATTGCGCGTCATGGCTCTGTCCGGCTGGGCCAAGTGGGCGCACGATAGCGGTTCTGAAATGTCTTTACCAGGATGCCATCATGAATGCTCGCCTTGACTATGCCAAAGCTTCGCCCGACGGGTACAAGGCTTTTGGCGCGGTATATGTTTATCTTCAGCACTGCGGCCTGCCGAAAACCTTGATTGATCTGGTGTTTTTGCGGGTGTCGCAGATCAACGGATGCGCCTATTGCATCGACATGCATTCGCGCGACCTGATCAAGCAGGGCGTGACGGTGGACAAGCTGGTGCTGGTGCCGGTGTGGCATGAAGCGGGCGCGGTGTTTACGCGACAGGAACGCGCGGCGTTTGCGTGGGCGGAAAGCGTGACGCGCGTGGCTGATACCGGTGTGCCGGATGAGGACTATGCCGCGGCCGCCGCCGAGTTCAGCGACAAGGAATTGGCGGACCTGACCTATGCCATCGGGCTGATGAATGCCTTCAACCGCCTGGGCGTCTCGTTCAGGGCCACGCCGGCTGCCACGGAGGCGGCTGAGCGGGCGGCGGAATGAAAGGGGGGCGCGATCTGCCGTCAATCCAGATTGATGACGGAAGCGGTGCCCGGCGCATAGCCGTTCGCATCTGCGTCCGCGCCGCTATCGGGCCCGGCTTGATCGGAAGCTTGGCGTTTGGCTTGGGCCGCATCAGCCGGCGCGCCACCTAATTGGCCCGCTTCCAGCACTTTTATCGTGCCATCCACCGTGCCGACAACCAGCGATTGCGCGTCGGCGTCCATGGCGAAGATCAGCGTTGGCAAACCATCGACCCGCACGCGGGCATAGCGCCGCAGCACGCCGGTTTGCGCGTCAATCAGTTGCAGCGAGCCGTCAAGAAAGGCGACTGCGATCAGGTTCAAGGCGGGCATGTGCACGATGGCGCTGGGCGATGCGGGGATGGGGCGCCGCCATAGTTCGCGATCCCGGTCCAAGGGCTTGCGGTAGATAAAGCCGGCGTAGGGCGCGCGCACGTTGGGCGAATAGTGCTTGCCGCCGATGACAAGGCCGGGGCCCAGTGCATCGTCGACGTAGGCGCCGCACAGTTCCATGGCGTGGCTGGCGGCATCGTTGCTGGCTTTTAAAACCGGCCATAGCCGGCGCACGGCGCCATCGGGTTGCACCACGCACAGGGTTTTGCGTTCGTGCGAGCTGGCGGGCGTGCCTTGCAGCAGGAACAGATAGGGCGCGTGGCGGATGCGCAGGTAGTGGTTGAAGCAGTCGTAGTGGCCAAGGTCTGGGCGATGCTCGACGCCGGTCGCCAGGTCCAGCAGCACATCGCGCGCCTGCCCGGGGTGCGCCGTAACGCGGTTTTGGCGGCCCAGGATCCGGCCTTGTTGCGTGGCGGAAAACGTGAATTCGCCGTCATAGGCGCGCGTCAGTGGCAGGCCGGCATTGGTGTTGGCGTTGGCGTCAGCACCGGCGCCGGTGTACGTGTACAGCCGCGCGTCCTGTCTTCCCACGATTTGGCCAGCCGGGCCGCTCTCGACCGCGTGCACCAATACCTGCTTGCCGGATGTGATGATCTCGACGCCGTGGCCCGCGCCGGTGTGGGTGGCCAGGCGGTCGCCGTTGCGGTGGTAGACCTCTAGCTGGCAGCCCTGGTGCACGGCGGCGTAGCGGTCGTGATCCAGCCAGGCCACATCCAGGATGGCACCCCGGTGTGTCCACCTGGCTACGCCGAACCATGCTTGCAAGCGCGCTTCCAGCTCCTGGATATCTGGGGCGCGCAAGGCTTGTGCGCGCAGCTCGGCGGGGACGCTGGAGGCTGCATCCATGTGTAGGTTCAGCGCTTGCGAACCGGAGCAAGGCGCTGGCGCTTGCACGCGGAACAAGGCGTCGAAGGCATCGCAGGCGTCATCGCCGTCGTCCCACGGCCGCACCCATGCTTCGATCTGGTCGCCCGCCGCGTTGTAATGGCATCGCACCACTTCGGGAACCTGGTTGTACAGCTGAACGCCGTGCGTTTCGCGCCAGTCCCAGACGATGAGTTCGCCTTCAAACAAATAGCCGCCGTCGTAGCTGCCGCCGCCAATGGCCACGGTTGTGCCGGCAGGGTGGAACGCCACTTCGTTGACGGGATAGTGCAGGTCATCAAAGGCGGCGAAGGGAACGAGCGAATCGCGGCGGTACAACGCTACCCGATAGCGCAAGGTGCGCCCGCCATAGGCGGCGCGCGCGCGAGGGTGGGCCAGCAGGGCAAACGTGGACGCCACGGCCGCCACATCGCCCGCCGCGTTGAAAAACACACCGTTGATCTTGCCGCCGCCGCGTAGCGCCGGGGCCGTTGATGTTGTCATGGTGCGCGTGTGCAAAAGCTACGAAGGATCGATGCTCGGCACGCCTTGCCGGATCGCTTGAGAGAACCCGGGGGCATCCCCGTGGGCGCGGGCGCGATCGGTGTAGCGACCCCGTTCGCGGTATTGCGCGGCGCTGTCCGCGCCTTGCAGCACGTTCAGGTCAAAGAAGTATTCAGGCAGATATCCAGATGCCAGCTGGCGATAGTCCAGCGGCAGTCCGGGTACGATGCGCCGCGCCATCTGGAACACGATGGTGGTGCAGTTGCCCGTCACGGTGTGATAGAAGCGGGGCGTGTCGCGCAGCCGGTTCGCACTGTCCACATACGCCAGGAATAACGAACGCGCATTGTCCAGCGGCATGTGGATGCGGTACAGGTAGCTGTCTTCGCCTCGCACGTTGGTGCGCACGCGCAAGCTGTCTTCTTCGGTCGAGGCGATCAGGCTTAATTCGTATTGCTTGAAAAAGCCGCCGATCTCGGAAAATTGATCGCCTTCCTTGCGGCGGATTTCCACCGAGAAAACCACGTAGCGATCCTGCCCGAATCCGAACGACACCAAGGCGTGGGCGATGGCGGGGCGGCCCCAGTACGACAGCGCAACGTCCACCGACTCAAGCTCGTCAAGCGCGTAGCGGCGGGTTTCCCATCTGGGGGTGAAGTCGGTGCGGCTGCGCCAGTCGAAGTTGCGCACGTTTTGCAGCGTGACGACGTTGCCATCCACATGCCCCAGGGTTTGCCGTGAGACTTCTGGCATCCACGGCCGGTCGTTCGACGCGCGCAGGCGTGCCCACCATAGCCCCAGCGCCAGCGTGGCCAGCGCAAAGCCATAGCCCGCGGGGCGCCACGTGGGCCAGGCCAACGCGGCCAGGGCCGCGAACGCCAACACCAGCCAGGCCAGCGTCAGCAAGCCCCTTGCCGCGCGGGGCAATGGCGCGCGTATCCACAGCGCCAAGCCGCCCCAGGCGGCGACCAGCGTGATGGTGATGCCAAGCAAAATGGAAGCGGTCATAGGATCTCTAGGCGGTCGAGGCCGCCAGAGTATGGCCGGGCTTGATTTAAGCCGTCAATTGCGCCGGGGAGGTCGGCGCGGGCCCGTCATGGCAACGGGCGGCGGCGGGGCCGATCCGGGACGGGCAACGCCGCAACAGCGGCGCGCGTCCTGGTCGGCAACATCATGAACGCGCCCGGCTTGCGGCCGGCGGTTCTTTTTTGGCGCGCGGTTTAGGCGCGGGTTTCTTGACTTCGGCAGGAGCATCGAACTCCTGTTTGTTGCGCTCACCGCGTGGGGTGTTTTCCGGATGAGGCTTGGGAAAGGCCCAGGGCTTCGTTTTCTGATCCATTGCATGTACTCCTTGCACAGGCGGAACAGTAGCATTAGCCGTGGCTGTGAGTAAGTGAGGGTTGACGTCAATATTCATCACATCGTGATTTTTAAGTAAAAATTTTGGGTTTGGACCGCGTTGGCGTCGGCGATGTTCCCCGTTTGCGACAAGTTGTCGGCAACGAGACCAGACGCCTCTGCATGCGGCGTGCCCAAGTCTGATCGCGTAATGCCGGCCAACGCATCCTGTTTGGAAACGCTACGCGTTCCGGTTCAACGCGTCGTTCCGTTGAGCTGATGGAACGGGCGCGGCGTGTGCGAAGTTGAATCGGTCGTTGTCGGGCTTGTCGCCACGGGCTCGCATCGCGCAAGACGAAGATGCGTTTACGCGCCCCATCCGGGCTGCGGGATTTTACGCAACTTGCGCGGCGCCGCGATCTGATGGCTGGCCGCCACAGATTCGACGGGTTAACCCTGTCAGGGGTTGGTGCTCATCCTTTTTTAATCGCGAAAGCGCGCGGCCCCCCGCGTGTGCGGCGCTACGATGGAAAGCGTGCACATAGGGAGACAACTATGGACACCGCCAAGGATTGGTACGCCGCTGTCCGGGAATGGCAACGCGCCCGCGATGAACTCACCGCGGCCATCGCCGCCATCAAGTGGCCCAGCCCCACGCCCGGGTGCCTGGAAAGCTACGACCGCGCTTACGCGCGCGAAACGCAGGCGCGGGAACGCATGAACCAAGCTTATGAGCGTGTCCGACGATAAGGCTGTCCGCGCGCATCCTGCCGGGGGAGCGCCGAAGTGGCTCTATAAAACAGTGAAGCGATGGACCTGTGCATGGGGCCACGATGGCGTTATGTTGTGTTTTTCCCTGACTACGCCTGGCCCACCATGTACCTGCCATCCGCTTTTCGCGAAGACGACCTTGCCGTCCAGCACGACTTTATCCGCGCCCACCCGTTGGGCGTCGTCATGACCAGCGGCGAGGGGGGCTTGATGGCCAACCACATCCCCTGTCTGCTCTATCCCGAAGGGGACCATGGCGTGCTGCGCCTGCACGTGGCGCGTGCCAACCCGCAGCTTGCGCACCTGGCGGCGGGGCAGGAATGCTTGATTGCGTTTCATGGCGCGCAGGCCTACATCACGCCGTCCTGGTACGCCACCAAGGCGCAGACGCACAAGGTGGTGCCCACGTGGAATTTCGTGGCGGTGCATGTGTGGGGCACGCCGGTTATCCAGGATGATCCCGCCTGGTTGCGCGCGCAGCTGGAAGCGCTGACCGCCAGCCAGGAAAAGGCGCGCGCCGAGCCCTGGAGCGTGGACGAGGCGCCGGCGGATTTCATTGCGGCGCAGATGCGCGCCATCATCGGGATCGAGATCCCAATATCGCGCATCGAGGGCAAATGGAAAGTCAGCCAGAACCGGACGCCCGCCGACCGCGAAGGCGTGGCGGAAGGGCTGGTGAACGAGGCCGGCGACACCGTCATGGCTGCGCTGGTGGCGCGCCGGGGGCCACCGGCCTGATCGTGGCGGGCGGCGCGATTCGCGCCGCCGCATGGCCGCTTCCGGCCGCAAAGCACGCGATGGCCGCCGCCTGCAACAGGGCCGCCGCCGCCAGGAAGCCGACCATGGCGTGTCCGCTTGCGTCGAGCACGGCGCGCAGCAAGCCGAACAGCGCGGGCGCGAAGGCATAGGCGCCTTGCGACAGCGCGACGATCAGCGGCACCACGCGCTGGCTGTCTTCTCGGGCGAATTCCGTTTGCGCGATCAGCGGCGGCAACGACGTGGCATTGCCGATGCCCGACCCGAACAGAATGACGCCCAGCCACACCGCCCACATATGGTCGGCTGCCAGCATCAGCGTCAGCGATCCGCAGATTTGCACGGCATAGGCCGCGCAGGCCACCTTGCGTCGGTCGGTGCCGGCCGGCATCAGCGCGCCAACCAGCATGCGCCCGGCGATGGCGGCCACCGTGGCCAGCCCCATCGCCGCACCGGCCGTCTGCGCGCCCAGCAAGGGCGCCAGCAACGACAGCAGGTGCGCGATCAGCCCTATCTGGGCGAACAGGCCCAACGCCATACCCCCGGCAAGCGTCAGAAAAGCGCGGTCGTGCCACAGGCGCGATACGCGCGGTAACGCGGTAGACGCCGCCGGCGCGGGTGCGTCCGCGCTATCGCCGTCCGGCAGTTGGCCCAGCTGCTGTGGGGTTACCGCGAACACTTTGCGCGACAAGCCCCCGATGACCGCGACCATGGCCACGCCCACCCACAACGCGGCTTGCGCAAAACCGGCTTGCGCGATCAAAAACACCCACAGCGGTGAAAACACAATGCCGCCCACGCTGGCGCCGTTATAGGCCATGCCCAGCGCGGACGGGCGGCGCCGCACGAACCACGGCGCGATCAGCGCATTGACCGCGGCCGCGCCCAGCGCCACCCAGCCCATGCCGCTAAGCACCGCCGCCCCATACAACTGCCATGGCGATGCGGCCACCGACCACCCGGTCACCCCCAAGGCCAGCAGCACCGCGCCGCCGAACGTGGCCCGCGCCACGCCGACGCGGCGGTACAGGCGCGGCAGGTTGGCGACCACGATCGTGCCGCTAAGAAAGTGCAGCGTGACGGCCCCGGACACCAGCGCCACGCTCCAGCCGGTGCGTTGCACCACGGCGTGCAGGAACACGGGCGGCCCGTAAAAGCCAACGCCCCACCCGAAGACGGCCAGCACAAAGGTGGCGGCAAGCACTTTCCAACCGAAGAACGAAGAAGACTTGGGCATGGCTTTTCTGATTTGTCAGGATGTCATGTTGCGATAGGGCGCAGTATGCTTACGCCTTGCACACAACACTTTGGTCCACAGCGAATCATGGAATCCAAGTTCGCCGACATCAATCTTTCCGCGGTGGCCGGTGCCATTGCCGACCCCGCCCGCGCCCGCATGCTGTGCCTGTTGCTGGATGGGCGCGCGCGTACCGCCACCGAACTGGCCGCCGCCGCGGATATCGGCGCATCCACCGCCAGCAGCCATTTCCAGCGCCTGCGTGAACAGGGCCTGGTCGACATGGCCGTGCAGGGCAAGCATCGCTACTATCGGCTGGCCAATGGGGAAGTGGGGCACGCGCTTGAGGCCCTGCTGGTGGTGGCCGGCGCCGACCGCGTGCCTTTCAAGCCCAACACGCCGACCGCGCTGCGTGACGCGCGCACCTGCTACGACCACATGGCGGGCACGCTGGCCGTGCGCGTCCATGACGCCATGGTGGCCCGCCAATGGCTGGCCCAGGACGGCCGCGATTACGTGCTGACGCCGCTGGGCGAAGCGTCGATGGCGCAGATTGGCGTTGACGTTGCCCAGGCACGCCAGCGCCGCCGGCGTTTCGCCTGCGCTTGCCTGGACTGGAGCGAGCGTCGATCCCACCTGGGCGGCGCGCTGGGCGCGGCGCTGCTGGACGCCCTGATGCAGCGCGGCTGGATCACCAAGGATCTGGACTCGCGCGCGCTGTCCGTCACGCGCAAGGGCGCACGCCAATTTCCGGCGTTCTTCGGCATGCCCAACGCGTATGCGGACGACGGCCTGATGCAGGGGGACGCGCATGCGGCGGCTTGATCGGAAGGCAATGGCGCGCTCAGCGGCGATGTCTTTGACATCTTCATTCCCGCGCCGTCCATCGCTTGCATCGCGCACGTCCCCCTCGATTCGCACCGCTCGAAGGCGGTGCTTTGAACACAGCCATTCCCGCCGCGAATGCGGCTTTTTTTTCGTCGGCCGTGGACGGGGCTCGGTGTGTGAAGCAGCCCGTCTTCAAGCCGTGTTGAACATTATTCCCTCGACCTTTTTTTCCCATTAGTCTTATCAACGTTTTTCAGGAGGTGGCCTTGCCTACCCTGGCGCTGCGCGCAATCTGCTCTCCCGCCCGCTTGATCTCAGAGCTACGCATCGACGTCAATCACGCTCCCCAGGAAGTCCAGAACGAACTGGACGCCATTCATCAACGGATGCAGCGGCCGTCGGACCGCCTGTACGCGTTGCCGGAGGTGCATACCGACATTCCCGGCCTGGTGCTGCGTTATCGCGAAGCGGATGGCGAGTACTACGTGTACGTGGTGGATACGCGGCGCGACCGCGTGGCCGGCTATACCGTCTTCAACCGGCTGATCGAAGTGGGCAAGCGGGCCGACCCCTACGTGCGCGCGCCGCATTCAAAGTACGCGCCGGCGTATCAGGGAATGGGTCTGGCCACCGCCGTGTACCGCTGGGCGCTGGATGCCGGCCTGTGCATCATCAGCGGCGCCCGCCAGTCGGTGGGGGCGCATCGCCTGTGGATGGGGCTGGCGCGGGACTACGAACTGGGGTTTGTAGACCTGCGCAAAAAGCAGCTTAGCTATCTGGGCAAGGCCGTTTCGCAGCGCGTGCAGGAAGACTTGCACACCCGCATGATCCTGCTGGGACGCGGCTGGGCGCTGCCGGAATACATGCGGCTGACGGGCATGATTTCGGCCAAAGAGGCGATTTCGCAACACGACCTAGGGTAATCCCCGTAATGGCTTTGCCGGGGGGCGGCACGCAAAAGCGCCGCCCTTTCAAAACCCGCGCCCCGCTTGCCGTTGCGCCGATCGCGTCAATTCTTCGACCGCTGCCGCAGAAACGGGGACGCAATTATTGCTCTGCAACAATGTTTCTATTGGCTGCCGAGGTTACAAAACATATCCGGACTGTCATCAATGCCGGGGTATGCTGATTCGCAGAACGAGGGCATCCGAAAGTGCATCAGAACAATTTGATCTACAAGGGATACCGGCTCACGGCCAAGGTGTCCCGGGGCGAGGACGCTGACATTTCAGCGTTGCAAAGCGGCCCCGTATTCATCGCATCGGTCATGGTGGTTCAGGCCGGCGCCGTGCTTGAAGGTGGCGACGAATACCCGGTTCCGCGCTTTGCGGACGGCGGATTCGTCTATAGCCCCCGCGAAGCCGTGCACGCGGCCATTACGCATGGCCGCGAAATCGTCGACGGCCTGACGAACATGCCGTCCTAGCCGGAAAAGACTTCCCGCCAATCGCGCGTCTTGGCCAGCGTCTGCACCGTTGCGGACTGCTCCAGGATGGTCACGGCCTTCTTGAATTCCTCGGCCGTGGCGCCGTCTTCCAGGATGACCATGCGCGAATTGCGCGCGTCAGCCATCTTTACGTCCGACATCTTTCCGTGGGTTTGATAGACCTGCGTCCAGTCCATTTTCTTGCCGGCCTTCAGTGCAATCGGCTCGATATAGGTCAGCGCCGTGCTGCCCGCCGCACGCACGGCGAAAGCGAAGTCGGCGGTGTGGCCGCTGCTGCCCTTGGCGCGCGCTCCCTTGACCATGCGATTCACGCCCACGCCCTCGGCCAGCGCGCGGCCCACCTGGGCACGAAAGCGCAACTGGCTGAAGCGGGGCATCCACTTGGCGCATTGGAACGACAGCGCCATCGCCAGCTTCACCGCGTCCCACAACGCTTCCTGCAATTGCTCGTTCGGGCCGGTCGCCACAATGGCGCCGTCGCGGTCGAAATGCGCCAGGCTGACGCCGGGCGTTTCATTCAGCATGTCGATGCGCTTGGGGCCGATTTCGATGCCGTAGCTGGACGCGTGCATCGAGGTCTCACAGGCGTCGGTCAGGTAGAACGTGGCGTCGTCCGGGTGCGCGATGAAGAAGGCGGCGTGCTGGCCATCCAGCCCCAACGTCATGGGGGCGACGGCGCGTATGGCGTGTTCACCGGCCGGCAGGACGGTCCAGCCGGAGGCTTCCAGAAAATTGCTCATAGGATCAGTTCGATTTGGCGGCCTTTAAGGGGATGCGCAAAACCGCCGACTAGCGTGAGGTTCGCCCGCGGCAGGAAATACTGCATCAGCGCGCCGATGGTGTGCAGGGCAGGCACGATGGGCTCGGCATAGCCTTCGCCTTCGTCCACCCAGATATGTTCATGGCTGCGGTCCGCAAGCGGCTTGCGAAAATGCGGGCGGCCTTCGCCCACCAGGCTGGTATGGAATGAGTCATCGGTATCGACGCCGAACACGCGATGCGGGCCGACGAACAGGCTGGCGCAAAACGCTTCAGTGAGGAAGATCGTGGCTTGGCCGTGCACGACGGTACGCGCGCCCCGATAGGTCACGCGAAAGATCACGTCATCGCGCGCGTCGCCCTTGACCTTGCATGGGCTTGCGAATTCCATCCACTGGATGTTGTTGGCCGCGGGCTTGGGGATCCAGGAGATCGGTTTTACGGTTTCCTTGGGTTCGGCAAGAATCTCTTGCACCTCATCAACGGTAATTAACGGTTCGAACTTGTTGGCCATAAAACGAATCTAGGGTCTTTGAATTGCGCTACCAATGCGCTCTGCCGCTTGCGTCGCGGCGCAGGCAATGCGTGCGTGCAAACAGGGCGAGGGGGCGTAATCTTACAAGATGGAGTCAGTGCAAACCCGCAAGCTGTATGGATATACAGCTTGCGTGCCGGGCGCGATGCCCGGTTTCAGCGCCTGGCTACAGCGCGCTGGCCCCGAAGGTGTCGCACTGCTTGATGCTGCCGCTTTCCAGGCCGCGCTTGAACCAGCGCACACGCTGGGCCGACGAGCCATGGGTGAAGGAGTCGGGCACGGCATAGCCTTGCGCCTGCTTTTGCAAGCGGTCGTCGCCGATGGCGGTGGCCGCGCCCAGCGCCTCTTCGACGTCGCCGCCTTCCAGGATGTTGCGTGCCGCGTTGGCCCGCTGCGCCCACAAGCCGGCAAAGCAGTCGGCTTGCAACTCCATGCGCACCGACAAGGCGTTGGCCTGCGAGGGGTTGCGCCGGCGCAGCTGGTCGACCTGATCCGAAATGCCCAGCAGGTGCTGCACGTGGTGGCCGACTTCGTGCGCGATCACATAGGCTTGCGCGAAATCGCCTGGGGCCTTGAAGCGGTTTTGCAGTTCATCGAAGAACGCCAGGTCGATATACACCTTGCTGTCGCCGGGGCAGTAGAAGGGGCCCATCGCCGATTGGCCCGTGCCGCACGCCGTGGGCGTTGCGCCGCGAAACAGCACCAGCTTGGGCGCGACGTATTGGCGGTTCAAATCCTTTTGGAAGACGGCGGCCCAGGTGTCTTCGGTTTCGCCAAGCACCTTGGCCACGAAGCGCGCTTGCGGGTCGTTGACGGGAGGCTTGGTCGCGGGGGCTTCTTGCGTGGTGGCCGGGCCTTCGGCCATTTGCAGGACGACGCTGGGGTCGACGCCAAAATACATGGCCACCAAGGCAAGTACTATCGTACCGATGCCGATGGTTCCACGACCGCCGATACGGGGACCGCTGGCACGTCGGTCTTCCACATTGTCGCTTTCGCGCGAGTCATCGAGGCGCATACTGTTTCTCCGGGCGGGTCGGCGTTCCCGCCATTTTGCATCGCCGCGCTTTACTGGGCGGCATTCAAGAGTGTTAGGATAAACCCATGGCTCTGTATTTATCTATTCATCCTGCGAATCCTCAACCTCGCCTGCTCAAGCAGGCAGCCCAATGGCTGAACGATGGGGGCCTTGTGGCCGTACCCACCGATTCCAGCTACGCCGTTGTCGCACGGCTGGACGACAAGGACGCCGCGGACGGCTTGCGCCGGCTACGCGGTCTGGACGAAAGACATCACCTGACTTTGCTGTGCCGCGACCTGGCTGAAATCGGCCATTTCGCGCGCGTCGACAACAAGCAATATCGCTTGCTGAAGGCCGCCACGCCGGGTCCGTGGACCTTCATTCTGGAAGCCACCAAGGAAGTGCCGCGACGTGTCTCGCATCCGTCGCGCAAGACGATCGGCATACGCGTGCCCGATCACGCCGTGATGCTTGGCCTGCTCGAGCAAGTCGGCGCGCCGCTGTTGTCCACCACGTTGATCCCCAAGGACGAAACCGAGGCCCTGAACGATGCCGAGGCCATCCGCGAACGCTACGATCATCAGCTGGCCGCCATCATCGACGCCGGCGCGTGCGCGCAGTCCCCCACCACCGTCATTGACCTCACCAGCGACGATCCCGTCGTGGTGCGCGTGGGCCGCGGCGACCCGGCCACGCTTGGCCTTGCCTGATTCCCCTTTTACTGTTTTGCCCTTGCGTGCCGGCCCCCGCCGGCACGCGGCTCATCTACAATCCGGTTCGCCATGAACGACATCATCCAAACCATTGCGGTCTACGCGATACCGGTCATTTTCGCCATCACGCTGCACGAGGCCGCGCACGGCTACGTGGCTCGCATGTTCGGCGACCCCACGGCCTATGAAGCCGGCCGTGTCAGCCTGAATCCCGCCCGGCACATCGATCCGATCGGCACGCTGCTGGTGCCGATGGCAATTCTTCTGGCGTCCAAACTGCTGGGCAGCCCCGGCATGTTGTTCGGCTGGGCCAAGCCCGTGCCGGTCGATTTCGGGCGCCTGCGCCGCCCCAAGCGCGACATGCTCTGGGTGGCGCTGGCCGGTCCCGCCGCCAACCTTTTCATGGCGATTTTGTGGGCCTTTTCGCTGCGGCTGATGCTGGAATCCGGCATGCAGGAATCGTTCTGGTTCCAGATGGGCGTGGCGGGCGTGAACATCAACCTGGTGCTGATGGCGCTGAACCTGCTGCCCATCCTGCCGCTGGATGGGGGACGTATCCTGTTCAGCCTGCTGCCGAACCGTCTGGCCTGGCAATACTCAAAAATAGAGCCGTATGGGCTGGTCATCGTGATCGTCCTGCTGGTCACGGATGTGCTGTGGCTTTTGATGCGCCCGGTGTATGAACTTGGAACGACTATCGTCCAGTGGTTTCTGTAGGATTTCATCCAATATCCGTTAAACTCAGCGGTTTCTTTGATTCTGGCCCTGGGGCATCCTGCCGCGGGGCGTTGGAGCCCTACATTTATGGCATCCCCTGCATCCGCCGCAGGCGTTAATTTCCAGGGCAGCTTGGTGGCCCTGGTCACTCCCATGCAGCCCGACGGCAGCCTGGACTACGCTGCCTACCGGTCATTGATCGACTGGCACGTCCAGGAAGGAACCGACGCACTCGTGGTGGTGGGCACCACCGGGGAGTCGCCCACGGTTTCCATGGAAGAACACGCGGAGCTGATTCGCGTAGCGGTGGAACATGCCGCGGGCCGCATCCCGGTCATCGCCGGCGTGGGCGCCAACTCCACCGACGAAGCCATCCACCTGACCAACCACGCCAAGGCCGTGGGCGCGCAGGCCGGCCTGTCGGTCGTTCCTTACTACAACAAGCCCTCGCAAGAGGGCTTGTACCGTCACTTCCGCGCGATCGCGGAAGCCGTCGACCTGCCGACCATCCTGTACAACGTGCCCGGCCGCACCGTGGCCGACATGACCAATGAAACGGTCCTGCGCCTGGCGCAGGTGCCCGGCATCATCGGCATCAAGGACGCCACCGGCGACATCGCGCGCGGCGGCTTGCTGCTGCGTGAAGCGCCGGACACGTTCCAGGTTTTCAGCGGCGACGACCCCACTGCCGCCGCCCTGATCCTGCTGGGCGCGCGCGGCAATATCTCCGTGACCGCCAACGTGGCGCCCAAGCTCATGCGCGACCTCTGTGCCGCCGCATTGGCGGGCGACGTGCCCAAGGTGCGTGAACTTAATGCCTATCTGGCGCGTCTGAACAAGGCTTTGTTTGTTGAAGCCAATCCCATCCCCGTCAAGTGGGCGCTGGCCGAAATGGGCCGCAGCGCACTGGGCTACCGGCTTCCGCTGGTTGAACTGGGTACGCAGAACCACGAAGTCGTGCGTCGCGCGCTCCAGGAAACGGGTCTGCTCTAAATATCGTGAGGATACGTATGAACAAACGTCATGCCGGTTTGTCGGCATTGATGTCTCTGGTGTTATTGGCCGGCTGCAGCGAGGTCAATCAATTCCTGGGCAATGAAGAATCCGTCAACTACAAGAGCGCCGTCACCCAGCGTGGAGAGCCTCTGAGCATCCCGCCGGATCTGACTCAGGCCAACAGCGACCCGCGTTATCGCGCGCCCGCTTCGGGCTCGACGACGTACTCGCAGTTTCAGCAGCAGGGCCAGGCGCAAGCCACCGCGCCCAAGACCAGCAACGTGCTGCCCGGCCGCCAGGACATGCGTGTCGAACGCGACGGCGACCTGCGCTGGCTCGTCGTTGACCGCGCGCCGGAAGACGTCTTTCCGCGTCTGGTCGACTTCTGGACCGAAAACGGCTTCACCGTGGCCAGCAACAACCCGTCGGCCGGCCTGATCGAAACCGACTGGGCGGAAAACCGCGCCAAGATTCCGGAAAGCTGGTTGCGCCAGGCATTGGGCGCCGTGCTGGAATCGGCCTGGGATAGCGGCGAACGTGAAAAATTCCGTACCCGCGTCGAACGCGTGAACGGCCACACCGAGGTCTACGTCAGCCATCGCCAGATGCTTGAAAAGCGCGTCGGTTCCGACGGCGGCCAGGTGCAGTGGCAGAACGGCAAGGAAGACCCGGGCCTGAACGCCGCCATGCTGGCGCGCATGATGGTCTACCTGGGTTCCGACGTGGACAACGCCCGCAAGCTGGTGCAGCAGGCCGAAGCCTCGCCGCAAAAGCCGGCCGTGCAGGAAGACGTCCGTTCCCAAGGCGCCTCGTTGCTGGTGGCTGAATCGTTCGACCGCGCTTGGCGCCGTGTCGGCGTGGCCCTGGACGGCGGCGGCTTTGCCGTCGACGACCGCGACCGCTCCACGGGCGACTACTTCGTGCGCTACGTCGATACCGACACCGGCGAAAAGAACGAGCAGCCGGGCTTCTTCAGCCGCATGTTCTCGGGCGACAAGAAGTCCGGAGCGCCGCAGTTCCGCATCCACCTGGCCGCCACGGGCGACCAGACCACGGTGACGGTGCTGGACGCCAACGGTGCGCGCGACAGCAGCGCTACCGCCCAACGCCTGCTGAGCGTGCTGAAGGACAAGATGTAATCAGGCGATCTCGGCCGGTGCCATGCGCGCCGGCCGGCAATGCCCAAGGCCCCCGGATGGGGGCCTTTTCTTTGCAGCGCCGCCCTGGTTGGGGACGGACGGATCAGCCGATGCCTTTGATGGGCAGGGCATCGTCGCTGTGCACGGCTCTTTCCCACCCCGCATCGCGCCCAGACGCAAAAAAGCCCCGGCAACTTCTTGCCGGGGCTTTTTTGCGTCTTCAGAGCGGGGGTTCGTCTCTGTTTTATTAAGACGCCGGGGTGGTCGAGCCGCCCGGGGTATTCGAACCGCCGCCAGGCGTGGTGCCAGGCGAAGTGGGGGCCGGCGACGTGGCCGGAGGCGTGGTCGAGGGGGCCGGCGTGCTGGCGCCAGGGGTGGTCGCGGGCGCCGCCGGGGCATCTTCCTTCTTGTTGCAAGCGCTGAGCGCAACGGCCAGCACCGAAGCAATAATCAAGGTTTTGCTCATCATTTTTGGACTCCTGTAGATGACGACTCTTGAAACCCCCTTAGGGGAAACCAGAAGTCAGGCTACAGGAAGCTGACGCCGCAGCGCGTGTGAAAGTTAAAAAGGTCGCATCCCAACGGCAACAAACCTTTCAGCTTCGTGTTATCTCTTTCCTTATGTGTCCCCACGCATGGATCTGATTGCGTTCTGTCCGAATCCGATACGTGGGCGTGTCCGGATACTACGCCGCCACGTAATGAATCCACCCGGAGTCCAGCCAATCGGCCAGGCACGAACGGGCCTCTTCCGACAGCTTTGCGCAGGCGGAGTCGGCGCAGTCCAGGCTACGAGCGTCGGCCAGCGTACGCAGCGCGGCATCGGCGGGCGTCATGGCGGTTTCGCCGTTGATGAAAAGCTGCTTGCCGCGATACAGCATGCGGCTGCGGCGGTCCAGCACCAGGCGACCGGAGGCGGGCCAGTCTTCTTCCAGATCCACCTGCACGTCTTCGGGCGCGTCGAAGACGCTTTGGTTGTGCGGTTCGGTCAGCCAGCAACCCAGAAAGCGCGAGGCCAGCGCGTCGTCAAAACGCAGTTTTTCCACGGTTTCCAGCGTGGCTGCCACCAGCGCATCCGGCAGCGCAGCCGGGGTGTCGACGGCGGGTTGGCCCGGGTCGCGGTAGACGGCGGACAGCTTCGGACCGGGCAGGGCGGGTTCACCATAAGGGCCGCCCAGCAAGCCCACGCGCGCCATGACCTGGTCGGCGGCGGCTTCAAGCAGCCCACGCGCCAGGATGGCCTGCGTAGGCGCGCGAAAGCCGATCGAGATCGTCATGCAGCCATCGCCCATGGCAACGCCGTCATGCGCGGCCTGGGGCGGCAGGTACAGCATGTCGCCCGGCGCCAGCACGGCCTTTTCCTCGGGCTGGAAGTTGCTGAGGATCTTCAGCGGCAGGCCGGGTTCCAGCGACAGGTCTTTTTGCCGGCCATAGCGCCATTCGCGTTCACCCGCCGCTTGCAGCAGGAAGACGTCGTAGCTGTCGAAATGCGGCCCCACGCCGCCGCCATGGCTGGCGATGCTGATCATCACGTCGTCCAGGCGGGCGTCCGGAATGAAGCGGAACAAGCCCATCAGTTCGGATGCGGCGTCGCTGAGCAGGTCCACGCTTTGCACCAGCAGCGTCCAGTCGCCCTCATTGTCTTTGGGCAGGCGCGCAAAGGGGCCGTTTTCCATTTGCCATTCGCCGTTTTCGCGCCAGATCAGGCGCGATTCCACATCGTCGCGTCGCGCCAGCTTCTTGATGGCGGCGATGGTCATCGGCGGTTGAAAGCCCGGGATGGCCTGACGAATCAGCAGCGGCTTGCGCTGCCAGTAGCGGCGCATGAAGTCGTTCGGGCTTTGGTCGCCTAGCAGCGGCAGGGGTTGGTCAAGGTTCATTGAAGGTGCTTCTTCAGGCGGTAGAGGGCGTCCAGCGCTTCGCGCGGGGTGAGGCTGTCGGGGTCGATCGTGGCAAGTTCTTCGCGTAGTGCGTCCAGCGCCTCGATGGCGTCGTCGCGATCAGCCTGGGCGTAGGCGTGCGCGTCGGCGTCCGCCGCCGCTGAAAACAGGCCTAGTTGCGGCGTCGGTGCGCCTTGCGCCTCCAGCCGTTCGAGCTCGCGCGTGGCCTGGCGGATGACCGCGGCCGGCACCCCCGCGCGTTGCGCCACCTGGATACCGTAGCTGCGGCTGGCCGGGCCTTCGCGCACTTCGTGCAGGAACACGATGCCGGCGGCGGATTCGGCGGCGGCCAGGTGTACGTTGGCCGATGCCGGTTGTTCGGCCGGCAGGCGCGTCAGTTCAAAGTAGTGGGTGGCGAACAGGGTCAGTGCGCGGTTGTGCGCCAGCAGGCGGCAGGCAATGGCCCACGCCAACGCCAGGCCGTCATAGGTTGACGTGCCGCGACCGATCTCGTCCATCAGCACCAGGCTGTTGGGCGTGCTGGCCGACAGGATGGCGGCGGCCTCGGTCATTTCCATCATGAAGGTCGAGCGCCCGCCCGCCAGGTCGTCGGCCGCGCCGATGCGGGTGAAGATGCGATCGATCTTGCCGATGCGCGCGCGCGCGGCCGGCACGAAACTGCCGATGCGCGCCAACAGCACAATCAGCGCCACCTGTCGCATGTACGTCGACTTACCGCCCATGTTCGGGCCGGTGATCAGCAACATGCGACGCGCCGGGTCCAGCCGGCAGCCGTTGGGCGTGAAGCGTTCAATGGCGTGTTCCACCACGGGGTGGCGGCCGGCGTCGATGTCGATGTCGGCGTTCTCGGACAGCTCGGGCGCGATCCAGTCGTGGCGGCGCGCGTGCTCGGCCAGGGCGGACAAGGAATCCAGTTCGGCCAGCGCGGCGGCGCAGTCCGACAACGGCCGCACGTGTTCGGCCAGCACGTCCAGCAATTGCTCGAACAGCCACTTTTCGCGCGCCAGCGAACGGTCTTGCGCGGACAGCACCTTGTCTTCCCACGTTTTAAGTTCGGGCGTGATGTAGCGTTCGGCGTTTTTCAGCGTCTGGCGGCGGCGGTAGTCTTCGGGCACCTTGGCGGTCTGGCCCTTGGTCACTTCAATATAGAAGCCGTGCACGCGGTTGAATTCCACGCGCAGGTTGCTGATGCCGGTGCGTTCACGTTCGCGCGCTTCCAGTTGCAGCAGGAAATCGCCGCCATCGGCGGCCAGGCCGCGCAGCTCGTCAAGTTCGGCATCGAACCCGGCGGCCAGCACGCCGCCGTCGCGAATGGCGACGGCCGGTTCCGGCGCAATGGCGCGCACCAGCAAAGCGGCCAGCGCGGGGTCCACGGACAGGTGCGAGATCAGTTCGCCCAGGCGCGGCGACGCTGCCATGGGTTCGACCAGGTCGCGCAGCGCGGGCAGCGATTGCAGCGCATCGCGCAGGCTGGCCAGTTCTCGGGGGCGTACCGAGCGCAGCGCCAGGCGCGCCGCGATGCGTTCGATGTCGGGAAACGCATTCAGCGCGGCGCGCAGCGATTCCAGCACACTGGCGGACCCGAAGGTCTGCTCGACGTCCATGCGGCCCGCCAGCAGCGCAGAAATGGCCTGCTGGCGCGCCAGCGCCTGATCGTTTTCACGCAAGGGGTGATGCAGCCAGCGGCGCAGCAGCCGGCTGCCCATCGGCGTGCGGCAGCCGTCCAGCAGCGAGAACAGCGTGGGGGCGTCTTCGCCCGACAGCGTTTGGGTCAGTTCCAGGTTGCGGCGGGTCACCGGGTCCAGCAGCACGTACTGGCCCGGCCGTTCGGCGGACAGGCTTTGCACGTGGGCCAGCGCCTGCGATTGCGTGCGCGCCGCATAGCGCAGCAGGGCGCCGGCGGCGCAGATGCCCGCGGGCATGTCTTCGATGTCGAAGCCCGCCAGGGTGTCGGTCTTGAAATGCGCCAGCAGATGCGCGCGCGCGCCATCGTTTTCGAAATGCCAGTCCGGCACTCGCGAGCGCGCGCCGTCGAAAGGAAAGTCGAACGCGGCGCTGTCGGCGCAGACGATCTCGGCAGGCGCTATGCGGTGCAGTTCGGATTCCAGCTGCGCGGGCGCGCATTCGGTGACGCGGAATTCGCCGCTGGCCAGGTTCAACCACGCCAGGCCGGCGCGCGGCGCGCGGGCGTTGCCGGACACGAACACGGCCGCAAGCGCGCGATCCGCCTTGGCAGGCAGCAACGCGTCATCGGTGAGTGTGCCGGGCGTGACGATGCGCACGATGCGGCGTTCGACGGGGCCCTTGGAGGCGGCCGGGTCGCCGATCTGTTCGCAGATGGCGATGGATTCGCCCATGGCCACCAGCCGCGCCAGGTATTGCTCCATGGCGTGTACGGGCAGGCCCGCCATGGGAATCGGCGTGCCGTTGGACGAGCCCCGCTTGGTCAGCGTGAGGTTGAGCAGGCGCGCGCCGCGCTCGGCGTCTTCGTAGAACATTTCATAGAAGTCGCCCATGCGGTAGAAGAGCAGCAAGGGGCCGGCCTCCGCTTTCAGGCGGAGGTATTGCTGCATCATGGGGGTGTGGCCCGCGTGGGCCTCGGCGGCGGTGAGTTGTGTTGCGGAATTCATGCCCGTGATTGTATCGGGGCGAGCGGGCGCGTGCGGGGGCAAGCAGGATGGATTTGCCGCGCCCGGCCGCCGACGGCACAATCGCACGATGCGGTCTTGTGTTGGCCGTTGGAGCACCAGATGCCGGACTTGCCCTTTCCCGACCCCGCCTTTCCCGACCCCGCCTTACCCGATCCCGCTTTGCCCGACCCGCCATTTCCTGACCCCATTAACGCGGCCGCACGCGTGACGATCTCCAGCGGGGCGCATCAGGCCGAGTTCGCGCCGGGTGGCGGCGGGCGGCTGACCCGCTTGTCCACGGGCTCGCACGACTGGATCGTGCCGCTGACCGCCACCGAATGGGCGGCCGGCAAGTGGCCCCGCGCGGGCTCCTACCCGCTGGTGCCGTATTCCAATCGCATCCGCAACGGCGTGTTCACGTTCAACGGCGCGCGCCACGCGCTGCAATCCGTGCCCGGCCGGCCGCAAGCCATCCACGGCGCGGGCCTGTTTCAGCCCTGGCAGGTGCGCAATCACACAGCCGACAGCATCGACCTGGTGCTGGCCCAGCCGGCGGGCGTGCTGGGCTGGCCCTGGCCGTTCGAATGCGTTCAGCGCTACCGGCTGGACGCGCGCGGCTTGCGCCTGTCGCTCAGCGTCATCAACCAGGGCGATTCCGCCATGCCTTGCGGCCTGGGCATCCACCCGTACTTCACCGCCGAACGCGTGACACTGAACGCGCGGCGCGTGTGGCCCGCCGATGCCGACGGGTTGCCCACGGGCAGCCGGGTCAAACATGTGCGCGAGTTGCGCTGGTCGGCCGAAGGTTGCGATACCTATCTGTCGCAATGGGAGGGGCGCGCCACGCTGCACTGGGCGGACGGGCACGAACTGGCGTTGCACGCGGACCCGGCCTTTGCCCATGTCGTGGTCTACACCGCGCCGGGATCGCAATTTCTGTGCGTGGAACCTGTCACCAATGTGGCCGACGCGTTCAACCTGGCGGCGGCCGGTGAAACCCGCACGGGGATGCAGGTGCTGGAACCGGGGGCGCGCTTTACGGCCACGGCGCTGATGGCGCTGACGCCGCCTCGCGGCCAACGCTGAACGCCGCGCTTGGAAACGCCGGCTTCCTCCGGCGATAATCCGCCAACCCCAATCCAGGAGTCTCCTACGTGAAAAAGCTCAGCACCGAACAATTGCAGGCGGCGGCCGAAACGCTGCGCCGGGTGCAGGCCAAGCTGGCCCGTTCTGGCAGCCTGCCGCTGGAGCCCACGCTGTATGCCAGCGCAAAGGGCTTTCGCCGTAACGTGCCGGACTATCTGTGGAACTGGTTGTCGGGGCTGCTGGCGCCGCACAAGAGCCTGGCGTCGTGGATGGACACCCATCAACCCGGTTGGCGCGACGGCAAGACGCCCGCCGCCGTGGTGTATGCCCGCACCGAGAAGGGCTGGTTCGATTGGCTGATTGCCGAACTGGAAACGGAAATCAACGATCCGCATGCCCGCGCCAGGCGGGAAGGGCAGGCCTGAGCCAGGCAGCAGGATCCGGTCAAGCCCTTGCGTCGGCCTTGCCGGGCCCGTTCCTGTTATCGGCAACCACCTTCGTGTACACCGTGGCGCCCAATGACGCGCCATGCACGGCAAGGTGGGCGCCCAGTTGAATGACTTGCAGTATCTCCGCGCGCGTCACGCCTTGCGTCAGCGCATGCGGAATCAGCGCCTGCAATGCGCCGCGGTTGCCCTCCGTGAACGCGGCGTGCAGCGCAATGCGCACCAACAAGCGTTCGGCATGGCTAAGGCCGCCTGCCGGCGCGCCGCCTTCCACAAAATCCAGCAGCACGGCCACATAACCCGGGTCCTGCGCCGCCAGTCGCAACAGGCTGGCCGCCTGATCGGGCCATAGCGCCTGGATGCGGGCGGCAAGCGGATCGTCCGGCGGCAGGGCCGCCGACGGGGCGGCCTCATCCAGCACGTCCGCCGCTTGCAGCACGGCGACCAGGCCTTGCAACGTCACCAGATGCAGCACGTCGAAGACGTCCGCCTCGCTGGCGCCCGCCGCGAGGGCCAGCTTCAGGTGCGTCGTCAAACCCGCTTCGTACAGGTGCGTGGGGGACGTGTCCAGCGCCACGTAGATCAGCTCGACCATGCGCGGCGTCAATGGCCCGGTGCGCGCCGGATAGCCCGCGTACTCGGCATAGGTTGACAAGAACGCGGGGTTGGCATGCAACAGCGCCTCGGTCCACGGCCGCCAGTAGCCGCGCGCGGCGATGAATCGGGCTTTGATCGCGGCGGGATCGTTCAGCGTGTGCATAGCGTTTGCCCTGTCAGGTATTGAGCTTCGGCGCCCGCGACGAAACGAAGCAGGGGGTTCAGCGCGGCGTCCGGGTTGGCGGCGTCCACTTCGACGGCGTTGATGCGGCGCGCGCGCGGCCCCCATTCACAGGCCAGCGTGGCGATCAGCATGCGCGCGGCCGCGTCGTCGCCCGCGTATTCCCAGGCCGTAGGAGACTTCGCCTGGGAGTCCACTTGGAAATCCGCCTGGACGCCACGCGGCAGCAGCAGCGTCAGGCTGCCCGGCCCACTGCCGCCGCCATGGCGTTGCGCGGCCGCCAAGGTGGCCGCCAGCCGCCCGCCAGGCGAGCTGTGCAGCACAGACGTGTCGATGATGGCAGCGTAGCCGTCGCGCGTATCCGTGCTGCCCAGCCCGGGCCAGCCGCCGTGCACGGTTAACGACAAAGGCGTGTCGCAGGGCACGGCGGGGATGGCGTTGGGGGCATAGGCTTGGCTGCCGCCAAAGACAGACGACCCGCCGTCTACGGACAGGCGGCTGCCGCTTAAGCTCGCGGCGTCCCGGCTGGCCAGAAACGCCAGCGCGCAGGCCAGTTCTTCGGGCTTGGCCAGGCGCCCCAGCGGAATCTTCGCCACTGCGCGCACCGGATCCAGGCGGCCGCTTGCGATCAGCCCGTCAACCAATTCCGTTTGCACGAAGCCGGGACACAAGACGCTGACGCCCAGGTCGGGCCGCGCGCGCGCCAGCGCGTGCGTCTGCGCGATCAGGCCGGCTTTGCTTGGGCTGTACGCGCCGCGCAGCGGAATGGCATGCAGCCCCGCGCCCGACGCCACGTTGACGATGCGGGCGTGCGGCGCCAAGCGCCCCTGTAGCGCGCGCAGCAGCCGGGGCGGCGCATGCAGATTCAGATCCAGCAAGCGCCGCCAGTCGCGGTCATGTTGTTCGACGATGGGCAGGTTGCTGGCGTCCGTCATCCCCGCGTTGTTGATGATGGCGTTCAGCGTCGGCATGCCGTCGGCCAGCGCCAGGATCTGTTCAGGGTCCGTCAGGTCGACGACGCGGGCAAGATGTTCGACATGGGCGGTGGCGGGCGCCTGGGACTGCGGCGCGGGCCGGTCCGTGTCTCCGGTGCGCGAGGGCCTTGCGATTGGGGCGGCGATGCGGTCGGCATCGGCATCGGCATCGGCGTCCACATTCGCCTTCTTCGCCGCGTGCAACTGCGTCAACAGTTCTTCCAGCGCCGCTGCATTGCGGTCCACCAACACGCAGCGGTGGCCTAGTCGGGCCAGATGCCAGGCCGTGGCGCGGCCGATGCCGCTGGCCGCGCCGGTCAACAGAACCGTATCCATCAAAGCGTGGTGAACGTGATGCCGCCGTCCACCACCAGCGCCTGCGCCGTGATGAAGCGCGCTTCGTCGCTGGCCAGGAACGCGATGCCGCTGGCCACGTCTTCCACCGTACCCAGCCGCCCCAGCGGCGTGCTGGCGATGCGGCGCGCGTCGCGTTCGGCGTTGCGGTTGCGCTGCGTGCCTTCCGTCGGCACCGCCGATGGGCAGACCGCGTTGACGCGGATGCCGCGCCCGCCCAGCTCGGCCGCCGCCGCCCGGGTAATGCCCAGCACGCCCGCCTTGATGCCCGAATACACCATCGACGCGGGCGCGGATTTCAGGGCGGCGGTGGACGCCACGTTGACGATGGCGCCGCCGCGTTCCGGGTCCATCGCCTCGGCGGCGGCCTGGATGCCCCAGATCACGGCCTTGAAGCCGATGTCCAGCATGCGGTCCATCGTGTCGGCCTGGATCTCGGCCGCGCTTTGGTAGCGCACCCAGGCCGCGTTGTTGACCAGGATGTCAAAGCGCGAACCGTATTCGGCCGCCTGCCGCACGGCCTGTGCGATACCTTCGCGCGATGCCACGTTCTGCACCACCGCAAACGCCTTGCCGCCATGGGCGGTAATGTCGGCGACGGCCGCGTCCACCAGTTCCTGTTTCAAGTCGTTGACGCCCACGATGGCGCCGCGCGCTGCCAGCGCGCGGGCGGTGGCGCGGCCGATGCCGGCGCCTGCGCCGGTGACGAGCGCCACGCGCCCAGCCAGATCTTGTTGCATGGTTTCTTCCTACACCGATTCAATGAAATCGCGGCCCACGGCGCGTGACACGCCGCTGAATGCCGCGTCCAGCTTGCGCACCGCGCGCAGCGCGGGGTGCAAGGGAAGCTCCCAGGTAAAACCCATGCCGCCGTGCAGGTGGATGGATTTTTCAATGACGAAAGCGGCGTTGGCGACGGCGCCCGCCAATGCGGACCGGGTGTCGCGCGGCGCACCGAATTCATCGGTGTGCATCGCGCGGCGGATCGCGGCGCTGGACACGTCTTGCAGCAAGCGCATGCGTGCCAGCAGATGGCGCACGGCCTGCTTGGCCGATAGCGGACGGCCGAATTGCACGCGGGTCGCCAGGTAGCCCGCGGTGGCTTGCAATGCCCCCTCGGCCGCGCCGTTGGCGAACTCGGCCAGCAGCAGTTGCGCGGACGCTTCCAGCGCGCGCCAGGCCTGCGCGTCAAGCCGCGCCAGCACGGGTGCGCCGGCCAGCGTCAGCCAGATCTGGGGGTGGTCGGGGTCCAGTTCCGCTTGGGGTTCTTGCGCGGCATCGCGCACGTCCAGCAGCGCCGCGCCGTCGCCATCGGCCACCAGCACCCAGTCGGCCGGGCCATGATCCACGCGCGCGCTACCTTGCTGCACGCTGCCTTGCCACGCGATGCCCACCAGCCGCTCGCCGGCCACCAGCACGGCGGCGTGCGGGGTGCCCGCCAGCGCCTTGGACAGCAACATCTGTTCGGCCAGCGGCAAGGGCAGTTGCAGCCGGCCCGCCGCGTGCGCAATCGGCAAGGCAAATGCCAGGTCCAGGCCCAGCCCGCCGTCGGCCTCGTCCGCCATCACGCCGCACAGCCCGGCCTGCGCCAGCACGGCGGCCATCTCATGCGCGTCCGCGCGCGACAGCGCATCGGTGATGGCGGCGTCGGCGGCTTGCGCGAACTCTTCGGGACGCAGTTCTTCGCTACTCATGTCAAATCCTTGGGCAGGTTCATGACGCGCTGCGCGATCACATCCAGCTGCACTTCAGTGGTGCCCGCGTAGATCGTTTCAGCGCGCGCGAACAGGTACGCGTTGGTAAAGGCCTTGTGCGCGCGCCGCGCCAGCGGGCTGGAATGCGGCCCCACCTGCGACAGCAGCGATAGCGCCAGCCCGGCAAAAGCCTGATGGCATTCGGACCAATACAGCTTCGTCAACGATCCGCGCGCGCCGATGGATTCGCCGCGCAACATGCGTTCCACGGTCAGTTCGACCAGCCCCTTCAAGCCATCGACCTGCGCCACCACTTCGCCCACGCGTTGTCGCACATAGCCGTCGTCCAACGATGGCGCAAGACGCGCGTCGGATTTGCACGCCGCGATCAACTGCCGCAGTTCGCATTCAAAGCGCCACGGCCGGTACATGCGGTTGGTGGCGCGTTCGATGGACAGCACGCGGATGGCGGCGTTCCAGCCTTCATCCGGCGCGCCCAGACGCGCGCTATCGGGCACCACCACATCGTCGAAGAACACCTCGGCAAACGACTCCTTGCCGTCGATCGACTTGATCGGCACCACGCGGATGCCCGGGGTGTCCATCGGCACGGCAAACATCAGCAGCCCACGGTGCTTGTCCGCCACGGTGCCGGTGCGCGTCAGCAGCAGGCAGTAGTGCGCCTTGGCCGCGCCGCTGGTCCAGATCTTCTGACCGTTGATGCGCCAATGCCCGCCTTCCGCGACCGCCTTGGTGCGCAAGCGCGCCAGGTCCGACCCGGCGTCCGGTTCGGAAAAGCCCTGGCACCAGAATTGCCGCATCGTCAGGATTTCCGGCAGGAAGGCCTGCTTCTGCGCATCGTCGCCAACGGCCATGATGATGGGGCCGGCCAGTTCCTTGCCGATGGAGCTGACGCTTTCCGGCATCGGCAGCGCGCCGATTTCCTTGTTCACCGCCAGATGTTCGCGCAGCGTCAGGCCGTGGCCGCCATAGATCTTGGGCCAGGTCATGCCCGCCAGGCCGGCCTGATGCATGGCCGCTTCCCAGGCACTGCTTTCGGCCAGCGTGGGGGCGCGCCAGTCCGGGCTGTCCGCCCGCATGAAGTCCGGCAAATTCGCGCGCAGCCAATTGCGCGCGTGTTGCCGGTAGACCTCGACGCCCGAGGCAGGGTCGGGAACGATTACCTGTTGTTCGAATTGCATGCTTGTCCTTGCTCTGCGGGCTCGGCTGCGGGCTCGGCCGCGGGTGTAGAGGCACGCGTGGCGCGCGGAATCATCAGCGCGTCCAGCACCACCACGCCCTGGCCCTCGGGCCTTACCAGAATGGGGTTCATGTCGATATCGGCGATGTCGTCGCGATGGCGATAGGCAAATTCCGACAAGCGGGCCACGCTGCGTGCAGCGGCTTGCACGTCGGCCTTGGGCCGACCACGCGCGCCGTCCAGGATCGGGAACATCTTTAATGACCGGATCATCGCCAGCGCTTCGTCATCGGTGACGGGCGCGGTCTGTACCGCCACGTCGTTCAGCACTTCGGCATAGATGCCGCCCATGCCCACCATGACAATCGGCCCGAAGACCGGGTCTTGCGACACGCCCGCGATCATTTCCGTGCCACCGCGCAGCATCGGCCCCACCAGCACGCCGTCGATGCGGGCGCCGGGCGCGTGGCGCGCCACATTGGCAAGAATGCGGGCATGAGCCTCGCGCACGGCCTGGGCGTCGGCCACATCCAACGCCACACCGCCTGCCTCGGTCTTGTGCGCCACATCCTCCGACGCGATTTTCAGCACGACGGGGTAGCCGATGCTGTCGGCGGCGCGCACGGCAGCGTCGGCATCGATGGCGATCACTTCGCGCGGCACATCGATGCCGGCTTGGCCCAGCGCCTGCTTGGCGTGGAATTCATTCTTGAAGACGACGGGGTCGATGGGGGACGGGGCGGGGGGCGCATGGTCGATGGCTGCAATCGATGCGCCGTCGGGCTCTGCAAGCGGTGTTGCCGCCGTGTCGCCCGCTCCAGCCGCACGGTCAGCGCCACCCCTCGCACGCAACTGCCCCAGCCGTGCCAGCCCCGCCAAACTCGTGGCCGCGGCATCAATGCCGGCGAACACGGGTATGCCCAGCGCATTGATCTGTTCGATGGCGTCCGCCGGCCCCTGGCTGATGATCATCAGCAGGCGCTGCGGATGGCTGATGCACACCTGCGCCAGCGCTTCCAGGTAGATGCCGCGCAGCCGCGTGTTGTACAGCGACAGCGACATGAACAACACCAGCGAACTGTCGGAAGGATCTTCCAGCAAGGCGGTCAGCATCTTTCCCAGGATGTCGGGTCGGCTCGACATCTGCGCCGACGCGTCGACCGGGTTGCCGGTGCTGGCGGTGGGCACGGCGTCGTGGATGCGTTGCTGCGTCAGCGGCGCTAACGCGGGCAGCGTCATGCCCGCCTCGCTCATGGCGTCGGCCATCATGATGCCGAAGCCGCCCGAGGCCGCCACCAGCGTCACCGCGTCGTTGCGGGGCAAGCGGTTCGGCATCAGCATCGACGCCGCGTGGCCGACGTCGATCAACGCTTCCACCGAGCCCACGCGCAGCACGCCATGGCGGCGGAACACGGCGTCGATGACGGCATCGGACCCGGTCAGCGCGCCGGTGTGTGACGCGGCTGCCTGCTGGCCCTTTTCAGTGGAGCCGATCTTCAACACGATGACCGGCTTGCCGCGCTGGCGCGCCAGGCGCAGCGCGCTGATCAGCTTGTCGGCATCGCGGCACGTCTCCATGCAGCACAGGATGATGTGCGTATCGGGGTCGTCGGCCAGCGCCGCGATGCCGTCGGCCACGTCCACGTCGGCTTCGTTGCCGGTCGCCATGAAGCGGCTGACGCCCATGCCGCGCCGCGCCACGCTTTGCATGGTGTGGCTACCCACATTGCCCGACTGCGACACGATGCCCGCGTGCCCGGCCGGCGGCATGTGTTCTTCCAGCGCGATCGAGAACGAGCCGATCAGGCGGTCGGCCACGTTGACCGCGCCCAGGCAGTTCGGCCCCAGCACGCGCATGCCGTATTGCCGGGCAATGGCGACCAGCTCAGCTTGCAGCGCGGCGCCGGCAGGGCCTGCTTCCGTGAAGCCGGCCGACAGTACGATGGCGGCCTTGGTGCCGCGCGCCGCGCAGTCGCGCAACGCGGCGGGCGTGGCGGCGGCGGGCACGGCCAGGATGGCCAGCTCGGGAGCACAAGGCGTGTCGCGCACCGATGCGTAGGCGGGCAAGCCCTGAATGACACCGCCCTTGGGGTTGATGGGATACACGGCGCCGGCATAGCCGTGCTTGATCAGCATCTGCACGGGGCGCCCGCCGATTTTGGTGACGTCGTCCGACGCGCCCACGACGGCGATGCTGCCTGCCTTGAAAAACGGCGTCAGCCCGGCGCCCGCGCGCTGGGGGCTATGTTGCTGGGGGCGATGTTGCCGCGGGCTGTGCGCTTGTTCGATCCGCGCCATGTCAGCGGCCCTTGAATTGCGGTTGGCGCTTTTCCAGGAACGCCATGCGCGCCTCGCGGGCGTCTTCCGTCTTGGCCAGCGCCATCGTGAAGTCCTGCTCGAAACGGTAGGCATCGCGCTGCGGCATCAGGTCTACCATGTTGGCGGCGCGCTTGGCATACAAGACGGCCAGCGGTGCCTTGGACGCAATTTCATGCGCCAGCGCGAGCGCCGTGGGCAGCAACTGGTCGGGCGGCAGCACGTCTTCCAGCACGTTGCGGCGCAACAGGTCGTGCGCGCTAAGGCGTTGGCCGGTGAAGAACATGCGGCGCAAGGTTGACCGGCCCACCAGCGTGCGCAACATGGACGCGCCGCCCGCCAGGCCCACGTTGATCTCCGGCATGCCGAAGGTGGCGTTGTCGGACGCGTACATGATGTCGCACGCGGCCATCAGCCCCAACCCCGCACCCAGCGCCGCGCCGTTCACCGCGGCAATCACCGGCTTGGCGCATTCCTTGATGGCGTTGCCGGTTTCGCGGGTGATGCGGTTGTGCTCCAGGAAGTCGCCGGCGATGTCGGCGTTGGGTCGGTCTTTCAAATCCGCCCCGGCGCAGAACACTTTTCCCTGGCCTGTCAGCACGGCGCAACGTATGTCATCGCGCTCGGATATTTCGTCGAAGATGGCGACGATGCGGCGGCGCATGGCGCGGTTCAGCGCATTGACCGGCGGGCTGTTCAGCGTGACCAGCGCAACCCCTTCGTTGACTTCCAACGTGACGGTGGCATCGCTCATGCGGGCACCTTGTTGATGGGGGAAAAAGCGAGGGCGCGCAGGGCGCCGATGGCATGCTGCATGACGTGTCTCCATGAGTCCGATGGACCGGTCTTGCCCCGTTTTCAGCGCGGGGTGGCCGGTTTTTTTTGGATTATATGGACGGGTATTGCGCAGGATTCAGGCCAAAAATGTTGGTTGTGTTCTGCACGAAAACGGCATATTCCCGCGCGGCGCAAGCCGATACCATGGTTTGGGAATTCGTCCGCCGGACGAGCAGAACAGGGGCGGTCGGCACATGCAGATTGAGCGTATCGGCACGGTTCGCGCAGCGCTGGGCGAGTGCCCGGTGTGGGATGCGGCCGGAAATTGCTTGTGGATGCTGGATTGCCGCGGCGGACAGTTGCTGAGGATCGATCCGGAAGGCGGCACGACGCGTGAATGGCGCTTGCCCGCCCCGGTGGGCTCGTTCGCGCTGAACGGCGGCGACAGCATCATCGTGGCGTTGAAAGAAACCTTTGCGCTGGTCAGCCTGAGCGACGGCGCCACGCGCACGCTGGGGCGCATTGACGACAGCCACCCGAACCTGAGGCTGAACGATGGCGCGCCGCTGCCTGATGGCAGCTTCGTGGCCGGCACCATGCATGTCCATCGGCAAGAGGGCGAAGCGCCGCTGGGCGGTTTGTACCGCGTGGATACGGGCGGCCGGGCCAGCCGCATCGCGCAAGGGCTGGGCGTGGTGAACGGCCCGGTCATGCATCCGGACGGCCGGCATTTTCATGTGTGCGATAGCGCGCAACGCAAGGGGTTTCGCTATCGCATGGAGGAAGCGGGCCGGTTGTTGTCCCCGCAGGTATTCATCGATACCGATGCGCTCGGTTCGGCCCCGGACGGCTGCTGCTTTGATCGCGAGGGCGGCTTGTGGACCGCGTTGGTGCACGCGGCGGCCATTGCGCGGTTCGACGCGACGGGCAAGCTGGATCGCCGCATCGACCTGCCGGTGGCGCATCCGGCATCGCTATGTTTCGGTGGCCCGGACTTGTCGGATATTTTTGTCACCACCATCAGCGACAGCGGCCGGCTGACAGCCACGGGGCCGCTGGATGGAGCCTTGCTGCGCGTTCGGGGCGCGGGCGCGGTGGGCGCGCCGCGTGGGCAATGCCGCATTCGGCCTTGATGCATTCGGCCTTGATGCATCGCCCCTTATCAGGGGCTTTCGGCGGCGGCCGTCTTGTTGTACGCCGTGAACCGCAGCGCCGAACCCGACACATGCGAGGCCACGAAATCCAGGAACAGCCGGATCTTCACGGGGATCATCGCGGTGTCCAGGATGGTGGCGTACATGCCTTCTTCGAAGGTCGTATTGGTGACGTGATAATCAGGGAATAAACGCACCAGCGTACCGCGCGAAATATCGTTGTGCACGGTGTAGTCATCCAACAGCGCAATACCCTCACCCAGCAGCGCCAGTTCCAGCAGCGCGACGCCGTTGTTGGTCACGTGGCGCGGCTTGATCAGCACTTCCTCAATCGCTTCATCCTGCTTGAAGCGCCAGCAATATTGATCGCCCGGCAGCAGGTAGGCCAGGCAATCGTGCTGCGCGATATCGGCGGGCCGGGCGGGCGCGGCGTGCTTGGCCAGGTAGGCGGGCGAGGCCACCAGAAAACGTTCGCTCTTGAACAGGATGCGCCGCTTTAAGCCCGCTTCAACGGGGGGGGAAATGCGGAAATCGATATCGAAGTTGTTGCGCCGCAGGTCTGCCTTGGTTTCGGACAGCACCAGTTCAATATGAATGTCGGGGTACTGCTGGCGAAACGCGGCCACCAGCGGCGGCAGCACGCCCAGGCCGAACATCATGCGCGAATGCACCCGCAGGATGCCCTTGGGCGCGGCGCGGATTTCGGTGATGTTGCGATGCGCCTCGTTGATGTTCCACAGAATGGACTCAAGCTGTTGCGCATATTCCTGGCCGGCTTCGGTCAGCACGACCTGCCGGGTCGAACGCAGCAGCAGCTTCACGTTCAACTCGTTTTCGAACTCGGTGATCATGCGGGATACCGACGTTGCCGACACCCCGAACTGCCGAGCCGTTTCAGAAAAACTCTCGGTCTTGGAGATCGACAGAAAGAGCTCCATCGCGCGCAGCCTGTCCATCATTCCTCCACTTTACGCAGCACAGAACGCCGCATTTCCTGTATTTCCCCGATGACTGCCGGCCTCTAGAATTTCCTCAGAACGTCAAGCAATCAATGAGGAGACATTATGGAATTCGGCGTGTTCATTCTGGCGCAGCAGCGAGGTTACCACCAGTCCTCAAAGCAAGTCATCAACAACTCCATCGAGCAAACCGTGGTGGCGGAGCAGGCCGGTTTCGATGCGGCCTGGTACGCCGAGCACCACTTCAACAACTACTCCTTGTCGCCCTCGCCGCTGATGACGGTGGCGCACGCGGCGGCCAAGACGCACCGCATACGCCTGGGCACGGCGGTGTGCATTCTGCCGCTGTATCACCCCGCGCGCTTCCTGGCCGAAGTGGGTTTTGTGGACACCGTTTCCAATGGCCGCCTGGACCTGGGCGTGGGCTCGGGCTATCAGGAATTCGAGTTCGAACGCTTCGGCGTGCAGATCGCGGATTCGGGCGCGATCTTCAACGAATTCCTGGACGTGATTCCCAAGGGCCTGACGCAGAAAATCTTTGAACACGACGGGCAATTCCTGAAGATACCGCCCAGCTCGATCGCCGTGCGCTGCTTGCAGGACCCGATGCCGCCGCTGTGGATCACGTCCGGCAACCCGGTCACGCTGGGCCGTGGCGTGCGCGAAAACCATAACCTGTTCGTCACGGCGCTGCTCAAGGGCAACGACGCCATTTCCGAGCTGCGCGGCAGGCTGGAAAAAGTGGCCGAGGACAACGGTCGCGACCTGGACCGCGATGTGAAGTTCGGCTTTTTGCGCTGTGGCTACGCGTCGGACAACAAGGCCGAGATCGACGCGTACCTGGACTGCGCGCGCTTTCAACGCCGCATTTCCGAAAGCCTGAAATTCCGCCGCGCGCAAAGCGACGATGGCTACATGGTCAAGGAAGTGCCGTCTGAAAACGATCCCACGTTCGAGCAGCTGCGCAAGAACCTGCCGGTGGGCTCGGTCAATGAAGTGATCGACAAAATGCTGGAAGAGATCAGCATCCTGCGGCCCAAGCACATTGCGTTGCAGACCCAGCTGGGCGACTTCGATCAGAAGACGATGCTCAAGCAGATCGAGCTGTGGGGCGACAAGATCATTCCGGCCATCCGCAAGGAAGTCGGCAGCACGACGGCCGTGGCCTGAAGGAGTGCAAGATGCAGATCTATCTGAGCAACGCGGGGGCGATCACGCTGCGGCATCCGTCGGACTTCCGGCGGCTGGACGTGCTGGCCGATCCGCAGCCGCGTGACCGCCTGGAACACGCCATCGCCCGCGTCGGGCGACGCGAAGACGAGCGCCATGTGCGGCTGTCGCCATCGGTGCTGCGTTTTTTGTCGCAGCATGCGGGCGACCCGAAATGGGAAGCGGATTTTTCCGCCATGGTCGACTACGCGGCCAGGCACGGATGGGTCGACGAACGCGGCGACATCCGCGCGCACATGGTGGTCAACGAGCATGACCAGGTGGTGTCGGTTGACGACTTCAAGGCGGCGATGCGTTCGCTGCCCGCCGGCATCAGCGCGGTCACCACGGGGCAGGGCGATCAAGTGGCCGGCATGATCGTGTCCAGCCTGACCTCGATCTCGGCCGACCCGCCGATGGTCGGCTTCTTCGTTCAGCAGACCTCGTCCGCGCGCGAGCCCTTGCTGCGCCACGGCCGCTTTGTGGCCAATGTGCTGGGTGAAGGACACGAGGCCGTCATGCAGGCGTTTTTGGGCCAGCCGCAAGGCATGGCGCGCTTTGCGCAAGGCGGCTGGGTGATGAATGAGCAGGGCACGCCGGTGCTGCCCGATGCGCTGGCCAGCATCGAATGCGATATCGTCTGCACCGAAGTGCTGGGCACGCATGATCTGATCGTGGGCAAGATCCGCAAGACGACGTGCCGCGAAGCGCAGCCCGTTATCAACTTCAAATCCGCCACGCATCGCATCGCGCCCGTCCGGCTTCAATAGGCAAGGGCTGCCTCCAGGAAAATGCCCGCCATGTCGGCGGGCATTTTTTGCTGCTGTTGAAACGCAAGTTGCCGCCGGCTACGCGGCGGCAAGCCTCTGATCAATCCAGCACGATATGGTTTTCCTGAATGACGCGACCCCAGTATTGGCGGTCGGCTTCCAGCTGCG
The DNA here is from genome assembly GCF_057291955.1 of Achromobacter sp. 1L-A-4-B-C2. NCBI lineage: Bacteria > Pseudomonadati > Pseudomonadota > Betaproteobacteria > Burkholderiales > Alcaligenaceae > Achromobacter > Achromobacter sp. 1L-A-4-B-C2. Next base: position 355,263 of record NZ_JBXAWP010000006.1, on the reverse strand, counting down.
CGTCCAGCGCTTGCGGGCCGCCGGCCTTTTCGGTCTGCCCGTTCGCCACCAACATTTGGCGAAAACTCTCGGCTTGAACCGTCTTGATCGCCGCGGCGGAATACGCCTGGATCAAATCGGCGGGCGTGCCCTTGGGCGCGTGCAGCGCGGTCCAGTAGCTGGCCTTTAACTGCGGATAGCCCAGCTCAACCACCGACGGCACATCGGGCAGGCCGGGGTCGCGCTGATCGGTCGTCAGCGCCAGGATCTTCACCGCGCCCGCCTTCTGGTGATCGGCCAGCGCGATGGGCGTCATGTAAGACAGGTCGTTGCGGCCGGTGATCAGGTCGATCAAGCTGGTCGGTGTGCTCTTGTAGGGCACGGCGGTCAGCGGGATACCCAGCGTCTTGGCCAGGATCAAGCCGTACAGGTCGGTGACGCTGCCTGGCCCCAGCGAACCATAGGTCAGCGCGCGGTTTTCCTTCTTGGCGTAGGCGACCAGCTCGGCAATGGAATTGACGCCCATCGTGGCGGGCACGGTGATGGTCAACGGCCCATCGAACATCATCGCCACGGACGCGAAGCTGTCGAACCGGTATTGCAGGTTGGGACGCAGCAAGACGTTCAGCGATACCGGGCCCGAGCCACCCATCAGCAGCGTGTTGCCGTCGGCGGGGGCGCGCGCGACTTGCGCGGCGCCGATGATGCCGTTGGCGCCGGGCTTGTTTTCAACAATGAACGGCACGCCCAACTGCGCGCTCATGCCTTCGGCCAGCAGCCGGGCGAAGTTGTCGTTGGGGCCGCCGGGCGCGTAGGGCACGATCAGGGTCACGGGCTTGGGGGCGGCGCGCAACGGCCGCGCAAGCATCATGAGGGTGCCGGCCGCGAGGAAGCCGCGGCGCGTGAGCTTGAACATTGTCTCTCTCCTTGATCCCGCCGCCGTGCATGTCCGTGCCTTCTGTGGGCCGGGTCAGCGTATTGTCAGCGTGGCGACAGGGGCGGCGGGCGGCGCTGGGCCGCCCGCCTTGGGTTGTCACAGGAGTCGATGATAATTTTTATCGGACTTCCCGATTACCCCATCTTTGCGCAGAACAGTTCTGCGAAGGCCGTCAGAAACCTTCCAGGACGACCTTGCCCTGCGCCTTGCCGCTTTCGATAAAGGCATGGGCGCGGCGCAGGTTCTCGGCGTTGATCTTGCCGTAGTGCTCGCCTAGCGTCGTGCGCAGCGTGCCGTCGTCGATCAGCCGGGCCGCCTGGTTCAGCAATTCGTGCTGCGCGATCATATCGGGCGTGTTGTGCAGCGAACGCGCAAACATGAACTCCCAATGCAGCGACGCCGATTTGCCCTTCAGCAACCGCACGTCAATGGCGCTGGGGTCGTCGATCAGCGCAATCTTGCCTTGCGGGGCGATGGCTTCGGCCAGCTGGGCAAAGTGCTTGTCGCTATGGGTCAGGCCGGCGATGTGGCTGACCTGTGGCACGCCGATGCGCTTGAGCTCTTGCGCCAGCGGCTTGCTGTGGTCGATGACGTGATGCGCACCCAGTTCGCGCACCCAGGCCTGCGTCTCGGGCCGCGACGCGGTGCCGATCACGGTCAGCCCCGTCAGTTGCCGCGCCAGCTGTACCAGGATGGACCCGACGCCGCCGGCCGCGCCCACCACCAGCAGGCTGCCCTGGCTTGGGGCGGCGTTGTCCAGCACGCGCAGCCGGTCAAACAGCAGTTCCCAGGCGGTGATGGTCGTCAGGGGCAACGCGGCGGCTTGCGCAAAGTCCAGGCTCTTGGGCATGTGGCCGACGATGCGTTCGTCCACCACATGGCGTTCACTGTTGGCGCCGGGGCGATTGATGGCGCCGGCGTACCAGACACGGTCGCCCGGCTTGAACAGGCTGACCTTCGCGCCCACGGCGCGCACGACGCCAGCGGCGTCCCAGCCGATGATCTCGGGCTTGCCGTCCTCGGGCGCGCGGTTGGCGCGGATCTTCACGTCGACCGGGTTCACCGAAATGGCGTGCACGTCCACCAGCAGGTCGTGGTCGCCGGGGGTGGGTTCGTCGACGGTGATGTCTTGCAGGGCGTCAGCCTGGTCGGCCGGCAGGTTCTTGAAGTAGGCAATGGCTTTCATATCGGTGGCTCGGGTTTTCGTTGTGATGGGGGGAGATCAGAGGATGGAGCGGACCACGCCGCCGTCCACGCGCAGCGCGGCGCCGTTGGTGGCACTGGCCTGGGTGGAGCACGCGTAGACGACCATGTTGGCCACTTCATCCACGGTCGCCAGCCGGCGCAGCAAGGACGTGGGGCGGTGCTGGGCGATGAAGTCGCGTTCCATCTCGTCTTGCGACACGCCTTGTTCCTTGGCCATTTCGGCGAAGAAGTCAGACACGCCTTCCGAGCGCGTTGGGCCGGGCAGCACGGCATTCACGGTGACGCCCGTGCCGGCGGTCAGCTCGGCCAGGCCCCGGGACACAGCCAGCATCGCCGTCTTGCTGACGCCGTAATGGATCATTTCCGCCGGAATCTGCACCGCCGATTCGCTGGAGATGAACACAATGCGGCCCCAGTTGGCCGCGATCATGCGGGGCAGGTAGTAGCGCGATAGCCGGATGCCGCTCATGACGTTGGTGTCCAGCATGTGCTGCCAGTCGTCATCCGTGATTTCGGTGAACGACTTGGGGGCGAAGAAGCCGGCGTTGTTCACCAGGATGTCCACGTCGGGGTGGGCCGCCACGATGGACGCGGCGCCATCGGCGGTGGCCAGGTCGGCCTGCACGGTCGTGACCTGGGCGGCGGGAAATTTCTGTGCAATCGCGGCCGCCGCCTGGGCCAGCTTGTCGGCGCTGCGGCCGTGCAGCACCACTTGGGCGCCGGCTTCGGCCAGGCCCAACGCAATCGCCAGGCCGATGCCGCCGGATGACCCGGTGACCAGCGCCTTTTTGCCATTCAGTTCGATGTTCATGTGTCAGCTCCAGTAGAGATCAGGACAGGCTTGAAAACGAAACCATGATTACCCAGTTCACAGGCATGAAAAACCGGCTAGCATCGCACTCAGTTTCAATAATTTTTTGAAAATGAGTCGACCATGGTGCGGTTTGAAGACCTGCGGATCTTTGTGGCGTCGGCCGATCACGGCAGCTTTTCCGGCGCCGCGCGCGAACTGGACGTGTCGCCCGCCGTGGCCAGCGCGGCGCTGAAACGGCTGGAGCAGACGTTGGACGCGCGCCTGTTCGTGCGGTCCACGCGCAGCCTGCGGCTGACGGCGGACGGCGAGCGCTATCTGGAATACGCGCGCTCGGCCATCGCCACGCTGGAGGCGGGCAAGAACGCGATGGCGCGCGACAAGACGGCGATATCCGGCACGCTGTCCGTCTCCATTCCGTCCGACCTGGGCCGCCACGTGCTGCTGCCCTGGCTGGATGACTTCCAGACCCAGCATCCGCGCGTAAGCTTCCAGGTGCGCATCAGCGACCGCTTGGCCGACCTGTACCGCCAGCCGGTGGACATCGCCATCCGCTACGGCAAGCCCAGCGATTCCGCCTTGGTGGCGCTGCCGCTGGCCGAACAAAACAGCCGCGTCGTCTGCGCGTCGCCCGCGTATCTGGCGCGGCACGGCGTGCCCCAGAAACCCGAAGACCTGCGCGACCACAACTGCCTGTCGTTCGTGCTGGGCGAAACGCTGCACGACCGCTGGGCGTTCGAGCACGAAGGCACCGCCATGACGGTACCCATCAAGGGCGACCGGGTGGGCGACGACGGCGATCTGGTGCGCCGCTGGGCGCTGGCGGGCAAGGGCGTGGCGTACAAATCGCGCTACGACGTGTTGCGCGATTTGCGCGCCGGGCGTTTGGTGGCGCTGCTGCCCGACTACGCCACCGAACCCTCACCGCTATACCTGCTCTGCGTGCACCGCATGTTGCTGTCCCCCGCCGTCAAGCGCCTGCGCGAGTTTCTGCAAGAGCGCTTTCGGCAGTTCGAGGCGGGGTAGCGCGACGCGGGTTGCGGCGGCGGGGCAGCAGGCCTAGTGCGCCGCGCGGTGGTGCGACCCCGATGCGGCCTTGTTCCTGGCCCGAGTCTGCGCCGCCTTCTTCGCGGCGGCGGAACGGCCGGCCGCGCCCTTGGTTGCGGCGGCCTTCTTCGCTGCTGCCGAGCGGTCGGCGGCTGTGCGCCGGCCCGCCGACTTGCTGGCGTGGTGCGACAACGCCGAACGCGACGCGGGCTTGGTGCTTTCCTTCTTCAACGCCTTGGTCGTTGCGTGAGAACGCGTGGACGACTTGGCATGCCCGTCGTGCGCGGCCTCGGTATCCTTTTTCGCCCGATGCTTGGTCGCCGCACTGGCCTTCTTCGACGGCGTGGCCTTCACGCCCGCGCGACGCGCTTTCGACAGTCCGATGGCAATGGCTTGCTTGGTGGAACGTACACCGTGCTTGCCTTCGCGCACGTGCTCGATTTCCTCGCGGACGAATTCTCCGGCCTGCGTGGATGCGGCCTTGCCTTCTCGCTTGTCTTTCTTCGCGCGTTCCAGGGTTTTCCGTTCAGGCATGGTGATCTCCTTGCTGAGTTGCGGGAGCGGGCTCCGTCGCCAGTCGAGACCACGCGACGGAACTCGTAACACCACGATAGCGCCGCCGCGTTATCCTGTGTGTTCGAATGGATTGCCGGTCGTAAGCGCCGGAACACGGGCCACCGACCGTCGATTCACGACTCACCCCCTTAGCGGAGACGAGCTATGTCGAATCATGTCTACAAGCAAATCGAACTGGTGGGATCTTCCACCACCTCCACCGATGACGCGATCGCCAAAGCGATCGAGCGCGCATCCGAAACCTTACGCAATCTGGACTGGTTTGAAGTCACTGAAGTGCGCGGCCATATCAAGGACGGCAAGGTGGCCCATTGGCAGGTCGGTTTGAAAATCGGCATGCGTCTCGAAGGAGACGAGTAATCCGCGCGCTGGTCGTTCTTTGACCAGCGCCTGCAAGTGCTTGTCGGACAAGGAGTTTTCGGGCTTGTTATCCGACTGTTCATAGGCTTGTCCACATTCCATGGGGACAAGCCTTGTCTTTTATCCCCACGTTGTGCGGCGCGGCACGCGACACGACCCGCGTCGCGCCGGCTGGGCAGCCACTGGGCGTTTATTGCCCGATGCTCTCAAGTGCTTGGCCTGTAAGCCTTTTTCGCGACTACCCGCATACTGTCCTCAGCCTTATCCACATTTGCCGGGGACAACTCGGTGCCATCCAGTCCCCCATTGAGCCTTTATTGACCACGCCATGCAGGTTATTGATCTGCATACGCTTTTTGCACCTGCCCTCAAACTGTCCTCATGCTTTTCCACAGAATGCTGGGACAAGACCCACAATCAGTTCACGCCTTGAAGACCGCTGTGCAGACATACAGCACTTTCGGGGATAACTTCGCCCAAACTCATCCAAAAGGACGATTGCGCATTGTTTGACCAGCACACGCAAGTGCTTGGCGGAGCAGGGGATTTTGACTGTGCCCCAATACTGTCCTCAGCCTTCTCCACAGATGGCGGGGATAAGTATTTATGGCGTCGAGGGCGCGGGCGGTGCTGCGTGTCGCAAACCCCCCGGTCAGGCCGGACCCGTCCGCGATTCCACATCCATCGCAGCCGGCCATTCGACCTTCGGCGCCAGACGAAGCGCCAGGTTGTGGGACGGCACTTCGTTAGGGTCGTTGAATTCTCGTACGGGTGGCACGGCGTCGACCCCGTACTGCATGTAGGCGCGCACGTAATCCCAGGAACTGCCTTCGTCCTGGTAGACGCTTAAGGGAAACCGGTCGATGACTTGGTTTGTGCCGGGCTTGACGACGGCCACGGATACGCCCCACGAAATCATCAAGCCGCCTTGCCCGGTGGCCCCCCGTTGCCGCCAGACTTCGGCACGCAGGTCGGCCCAATCATAGGACTTCGTGGTGACCTGCCATTTCGCGAATGGATTCCACCAGACGTGTTCAAAGCTGTACACGTATACGGTTCGGCGTAAACGGTTAAAACGAACCGGCTCGTCGCGCGGGATGGCGGTGTCTATGCGTATGCAGTGGTATGCCATGGCGCCGGTCATGATGCCCGGTGCCAGGATTTGCAACGAGAAGACGATGCCGTGCTCCCAGCTGCTACAGGCCATAGCCAGCACAGCTAAGGTGAAGCAGATTGGAAAGATGGCGAAGAACATTAATAGCCCGCGCATTTTTGTAGAGCGACGGGAAATCTCCAGATAGGCGTCGTTGAGCGCGTTGAGTGTAGGGGCATGATGGGGCTGGACTTCAGCGCGCTCGCCGTCCATGGGTGCGGCTAAATCGCGTTGCCACCCCCGATATGGTCTATCAAGTAAAGGTCTTTGGTTTGCCATAATTCCGGTTCTGAAAATAGGGGCGGCTAGGGGCCTATGCACATAGCGACTCGCGCACGTTATCGAAGAGTGGTTAGCACCAGCTCTGCAAACAATTCGGGCTGAGTTTTGTCGGGCCAGTATTTCGCCTTGACGGTTGCGGACTCAATGTCCCGTTCCAGAAAAGCCAGAATGAGAGTTCCGGCAATCAACGGATTCATAGACGTCGGCATACGCGCGGCGTTGGCATCTACGTGGTAGCTCGGGCGCTTCTGGGGCCGAGACAATTGCACCGACGTCGAAGCGTTGCACTGTTCAACAACGGCGATGTGGTTGCCGTCGTAACTTTTTAAGCTCACGTGCATCGTGTACGCAGAGAGTCCTGGATCCCACGCGGGAAGTCGAATGCGGTATACAAGCGCTTGCGACCAGATCGGCTCTACGCTGGAGATATCCAGTGTTGGCTGGGGGTTGTTAACGAACTCTGCCGCCACATCCAGGCCCAAAATTGCTGCGTTCAGCGCGCCGATGGCCGTGTATTGATCGCTATTGGCCGCCTCGTTTTTGACCAATTCGGCTTCAAGGCTGGGGGAGGGCGGGACGGTGATGACAGTTTTTGCGCCATTCCACCAAACCGCGGGAGATTCGTTGTGCACTCCGAAATAGCATCTCCTACACCACTTTTCCAACGCGGTGGACTGATGGTCTTTGGCACTTTGCGAGCTGGCGTAGGCGGCCAGGCCCAGAGCAATCGCTAAACCTAATGGTCCCATCAGTGAACTTAAGCCGTAATAAGCGGCTACGGCGCCCATCGCACCGCCCGTTAGCGCGAATCCCGCAGCCCAGCTGTAGAGACTCCTTGCGGGGAAGTCGCCGGCGCGTTGATTTCTATAAGCCGCAAAGCCGAACTGCACGGCGTCCGCTGCTCCCGACAGCGCACTGGTCACGCCACCAAACCGAATCAGTCCCTTTCCCACGGCCAGTGCATTTACCGCGTGCGCTTGCGCGATCAAGGCTTTCTCCATCGCCTGGGCCACGCTTCGTATCGCCACGCCCGTTGCTTCGATTCCGACGCCCATCACGCCCGCCGCGCTTGCGGCCACGCCAGAGACGGCTTCGCGGTATCGGCCACCCGCCACGCGATCCAAGTCGTCCAAACTGGCCTTAAGCCCGTCCTGTTGAAAAAACAACGCGCCCATGGACAACGCCACGTCCAAGTTCGCCATCCCGCGCATACCCACAAAAGCCGTATGCGCCCGTAGCTTTGCATCCGCAGCCGTGGTTCGTAGTTGCCCGACTACCGCGTGTGCCTCAGGCTCCAAACTTCCAAGGCCCACCACCACGCTGCGCCAGCCAGTGTCCATGGCGTCTGCGCCAGCGTCCGACACGGCAATTAGCTTTTCTTTCAACCCTTCTGCGTTATCCGCCACCCAGAACGTGGCTTTGAATATGTGGTTCTGAGCCGGGCCGGGCAAGGTCAGCATGCCGCTGAATATCAGCGCACGGGCCTTCTTGCCGGTCTCCTTCGCGGCCTTGTCGTATTGCTGGCGAATTTGTTGAGTGAGTAATTCCTGATACTCGCCCAGCGTCAGTTCGATCTGAACTCGCAGCAGCTGGGTGCGCTCGTATAGCAGCAGGGCGGCTTGATGAACTGTCGTCGCGACGGGCAGAAGCCGTTCTTGCGCTCGCGCTTCCAGCACCGTCATCGCGTTGATCATCGCGCCTTGCAGTTGGCCCGCCGCGTCCCTTACGCTGCTGCGTAGATACATCTCACCTTCTTGCGAAGCCATCACGTCTTTGATGGCGGCATACAGCTTGCCGGAATCATTGGCCTTGAAGCCTTCGGTAAAGGTCGGGCGCAGGCCTTCAAGCAGGCGGGCGTTCTTGGCCAGTAGCGCCTGGTACAGAATGCTGTCGGGGTTTTCCAGCAAGGCCTTCCACAGCTGCTGCGTGGGACCAAGATCGGCGCCGTCAACGGGGGGCGCTTCGCTGGGGCCGCCGTCCAGGCAGGCCGCCACCATCTTGGTGTACGCCGCTGCCGAGTGCGGATCGGTAGCCGAGTAGTCGTATCGCGCGATGCGCAGCCAGGCCAGGGATTGCAGCCATGCGACATAGCGGGCCGCCATCGTATCTATCAGTCCTTGCCTGCGCTGCCATTCCTTATCGTGCATGTCCTGAAACTGCTGGCGACGCGGCTCGCTGTAGCGTTGTTCCAGGCGTTCGTGATACTCAGCCGTGATGCGCCTGGCTGCGATCTCCGTTTCGCGTGGGACATCCACCGGCGGCAAATGGGAACGCGTGCCCAGCACCGGATGGTCATTGTGTTGTCGGCGGTATTCGATCTGTTTTTCGACTTCCCGTACCGCTTGCGTGCGTGCCCAGGTCTTCTCCAACTCTCTGATCTGCACCAGCGCCGCCGATGTAAAAAGCAGATACTGCCGTTCGGCATTGCCCGCCCATGCGAGCCGGTCGTTAATCAACAAATGGCGTTGTTGATTGAATTCCAACACCGCGCCCACCGGATCGGGCAACGCCAATACCGGCACACCTTGCGGCAGGCCTTGCGTCTTTGCGATGTCGTCGACGTAATCATTCAACGGCACAAACCTGGGGGTACGTGTACGCACCGCATGCCGGCTGCCGAAATCCTCGCCGTCGTAACGGTATTCCCACACGCGATCGGTCAGAAACCCATCGGCGAATTTCAACCCGTGCAATACCGTTTGGGGCGTTTCTCGCAACGTCGTCAGATCCACTTTCAAGAACCGCGCGGATGGCGCCGTCTGCGCCTTGTAGGCATCCAACACCGGCTCAGGCCACCGGTCTTGCGAGAACGCGATCCACGCTTCCTTGTAGGCCTTGGTGTCGACGTGTATGAACGAAGCGCGCACGTCGTGCCCTACACCCGTGCAAGCCTGGGACAAGGGGCGGGGAGTGCCTTCGGGCATTCGGTACGGATCATATTGGCGCATGTGCCCGTCGGCGGTGACTTGGTACGCGTGCCAGATTTCCTGATCCAGCAGCACATACACAAACCCTTCGCGCAGTAGGCGATAGTTGCCCGGCTGCATATCGATGCGTACGCGGTCTTGTTCGGGATCGAAGGGGGACGGCCCCGGCGGCAATGCCGCATCGCGCAGCAACAGGATCGGCATCCCGCTGCGCTCACACGCGCGGCAAGTACCGACCGGCACCGCCATGGTTTCCAATACCGCCAGCCGAGCCTGATAGGCGAACGAACCCGCATGCGAACCCATGATGCAACTCCCCGTAAATGCCAACACGTCGCGACCGCAATGCCGTCGGCATGCCGTCAAGCGTTCGGATCGGCGCGCGGCACGTTCGACAGGTACGCGCTCGCGCTGGTCCGATATCGGAGCAATGCAACATCCGTGCCATGAAACCGAATCTAAAAAATAGACGCGCGATATCAATGGCTTGCGGCGAAATTGGCGGACTTGTAGTGGCATGCGCTGCGTGCCATGCCCGGAAAACGCCCGCTTTTCACGAGAAATCGAGCCAGAGTTGACTCGATTAAAAATAACCTGCGTCTTATCAACGACTTATAGCGGGCCAGATTTGGCTCGATCGGGTCAAATCTGGCTCATCTAGTCATGCCCCGGCGCCAGCCCCCACAAACGCGGCGCAAAAAAAAGCCCCCCGACGTGTCAGGGGGCTTGATCGCCCGGAGGTAGATCGGGCGATCGGCGCCGGTGGGCGTGGCCCTGCCGGCTGCGGCGGCAATCAGGTGTTCAGTTTCTTGACCCAGTCCACGTAGCGGTCGACCCAGCCTTGCAGGAACTTGCGGGTGCCTTCGTTGGTGATCGTGTATTGGTCGTCGATCAGGCCGTCGGAATATTGCAGGAACACTTCCGGCGTGGTCAGCGCGATGGCGCCTTCGGCGGCCAGGATGTTGCGCAAGTGCTGCTGCATCATCGCGGTGCCGGCGGCGCTGGGCGATGCGCCGACGATGCCGGCGGCCTTGCCCGGCCAGGAGTTCTGGCCCCACGGGCGCGAGCCCCAGTCGATGGCGTTTTTCAACGCGGCGGGCAGCGAGCGGTTGTGCTCGGGCGACACGAAAAGCAGGCCTTGCGCGTCGGCGATCTGTTGCTTGAGCTTGGCGGCGGGGGCGGGCAGATTGTTTTCGTTGTCCTGGTTGTACAGCGGGATGTCGCCCAGGCTGACGTAGTCGAACTTGAAGTCTGCGGGAACCAGCTTTTCCAGCGCACGAGCCAATCGCAAATTGATCGAGGCGGCACGCAGGCTGCCGACGAAAACTGCAATTTTGTAGGTGCTCATGGGCAAATGCTCCAACGGGAAAGGGAAAAGCCAGTGTAGACCTGCTTGGCGACGCGCTCAATCATTGTCGCGTTATGTCTTAATGCAAGCCCCGCTGTCCTGCGGCAGAGCAGGCCAGCGGCTTGGCCGCGCGCGCCATGTCGGTGACAGCGCCGCGGCCGCGCTTCGTCCTTCAACGGTCACACCATCAGGCTGACATGCGCCGACACCACGCGCCACCCTGCGGGCGTGCGCATCCAGGTCTGGCTTTGGCGGCCGATGCGGTCGCTGCCCTCGCGTTGGAATTCGATGTTGGTGGTGGCGAAGTCCCTGCCATACGTGGTGAGGGCGGTGCGCAGGACGCGCCGTGCCAGGCCTTGCGGCGAGCGTCCGGCGCGGAATTCGCGGATGGCCTCATAGCCGTACAGATTTTCGCCGGCGCCGTAGCGCAAGGTGTGCGGGCTGTTCCAGAACAGCGTGTCCAGTTCGTGGACGTCGTTGGTCACCAGCGCGGTTTCGTAGCGCTCGAAAGCGGCGGTGACCTCGGCCACGACGTCCGGCAAATTGATGTCCATCTCTGTTTCTCCGCATGCACCGGCATGGTGCGTTGTGTAGGGGTAATCACCAATATGGTGTGTGTTGCGGTGCGCAAGTTTCGGCGCGTAACGCGTTGATGTCGTTCACGCCAGGGGAATGCTGCACCGCAAGGCTGGCACGGGGATTGCTAGGGTTAACACTGCATAACAAGCTACACCGTTGCCCAGGAGTTCCGTCATGTCCAGTTCCGCTGTTTCCGCCCCGGTCACCATGCTGGTCACGCGCCATATCGCGCCCGAACGCTATAGCGATTTTCTGTCCTGGATGCGCCAGGGCGAAATCCTGGCGGCGGGGTTTCCTGGATTTTTGGGATCGGGAGTGCTGCAACCGCCTGAAGGGGGCGATCAGTACCAGATCGTGCTGCGCTTCACCGACGAGGCGAGCCTGTTGCGGTGGGAAAAATCCTTGCCGCGCCGCATGTGGCTGGAACGCGGGGCGAACCTGGTGCGGGCCAGCCATGAACACCGCGTCAAAGGCACGGACGGCTGGTTTGCGCCGAAGGCCGCCAGCGCGCCGCCGCGCTGGAAGCAAGCGGTGAGCATCTGGCTGGCGTACTTTCCGGTGCTGCTGGTGTTCTCGATTCTGGTCAGCGAGCATTTGAGCGTGCTGCCGGTGTTCTGGCGCGTCTTGATCACAAGCGTGATATTGACGCCGATTATGGTGTTCATCTGCATACCGGTGATTTCTCGGGTGCTGCAACGGTGGCTGCGGGCGGGGTGATGCCGCGCACCCGTCACGCCGCCTTGGCGGGACGGGTGGAATACAAGCGGTGCAGCGTGATCTTTCGCACCGCGCTTTGGCTGTCGCGGATATGCGCTTGCAGCAGCTGCGCAGCGGCGGCGCCGTCGCGGCCAAGCACGGCGCGCAGGATGGCGCCGTGTTCTTCATAGGTGTTGTCGATACGGTCTTGCAGCGTGAAGTCCAGGCGACGCACGATGCGGATGCGCTCGGTGGCCGCGCGATGCACGCGTGCAATCTCCGGGTTGCCGGCAGCCGCCACCAAGTCGATATGAAAGCGTTCGTCCAGGTCGGCCAGCCATTCGCCGTCGCTGGACCGGTCGCTTGGCGCGACCAGCCAGGTGTCGGCCAATGATTGCAGCGCGCGCAGCGGATCGGGGCCCTGGGCCGGCAAACACAAGGCATGGACCGCGGCGGTTTCCAGCACGCTGCGCAGTTCGTAGAAGTGGTCCAGCGTATTGAAGTCCAACGGCTTGACCAGCCAGCCGTTGCGTTGCCGAACCTCCAGATAGCCTTCACGCTCCAGCCGGAACAGCGCTTCGCGCACCGGCGTGCGGCTCACTTGCAGCCGGTCCGCGATTTCGGTTTCGGTAAAGCGATCGCCCGGCGCCAGCCGGAAATCCAGGATGTCCCGTTTCAATGCACCGTAGGCGGTGTCGGCCAGGGTGCGGGGCATGTCGATGGCGGCGAATGCGGATTCCATAACGGGCCTTGGATGTCGAGTGGTGGGACGGTCGGACGGTGGCGGAAGGCGATGAAAAGAAAGCTCAGACCGGGCGCACGCGCGCCGCGCCGGCGTGTTCCAGCGTGTAGGCGGCGGCCAGGCAATCGGCTTCGCGCCAAGGCGCGCCGATCAATTGCACGCCCAGTGGCAAGTGGCCGTCGTGTTCGGTCTCGGGCCAGGTGGGCGCGGTGCAGACGGGCAGGCCGATACATGAGATGGGTTGCGTCAGCAGCCCCATGCTGGCTCGCGCGGGCAGTTCCTTGCCGGCCAGCGTCAGCCAGTCGGTGCCGATGGGCGTGGCGGACACGGGCGTGGCGGGCGCGATCAGCACGTCGTACTGGTCGAACAGCGCCATGGCCTCGCGGTAGACGCGGTGGCGGATGCGTTGTGCCTGCTGCACCCACGCGGCGGGCACCAGGCTGCCGGCGACGAGGCGGTCGCGCGAATAGGGTTCGTAGTAGTCGTAATGCGTGACCAGCTTGCGCCGATGCAGCGCGCCGCCTTCGGCCGCCGTGATGATGAAGGCCGCGGCGCGCGCTTGCGTAGCGCCGGGCATGTCGACGATGGCGGTGGCGTCCAGCGCGCGCGCGGCGATCTCGACGGCGCGGCGGGCTTGCGGGCCGGCCCAGTCGGCGAAGTAGCCGCCCAGCACGGCCACGCGCAATGTGCGCGCGCCCGAGGCTAGCGTGTGCAACACGGGGTCTACGGCATGCTGGGCGCAGGCGGCGTCGTCCGGGTCCGGGCCTTGCAACGCATCGTAGGCGGCGGCCAGGTCGCTGGCGCTGGCGGCAAAGGGGCCCAGGTGGTCCAGGCTGCCGACAAACGGAAACGACCCCGTGCGCGGCAGGCGGCCATAGGTGGGTTTCAAGCCGAAGACGCCGCACAGCGAGGCCGGCACGCGGATGGATCCGTTGGTGTCCGACCCCAGGGTCAGCGGCACCAGCCCGCCCGCCACGGCGGCCGCGCTGCCGCCCGAGGACCCGCCTGCGATGCGGCTGGTGTCGTGGGGGTTGCGGCAAGGGCCGTAATGCGTGTTTTCGGTGGTGAAGCCGTAGGCGTGTTCGTCCATGTTCAAGGCGCCGATCAGGACCGCGCCGGCGTCCCGCATCCGCGCGACCAGTCGCCCGTCTTGCGCGGCGGGCGGGTTGGCGGCGTTGACGCGACCGCCTGCCAAGGTCACTTCATCAGCGATGTCGAACAGGTTTTTGACGGCGTAGGGCACGCCTGCCAGCGGCGGCAATGCTTCGCCACGCGCGCGGCGCGCGTCGATGGCGGCGGCTTCCTGGCGCGCGCGGGCTTCGGTCACGGCGGTAAAGCAGTTGTACGCGGGGTCGCGTTCGCGCACGCGGGCCAAGGTGGCGTCCAACACCGCCAAGGCGCTGCGTTCACCGCTGGCGACCTGGCGGGCGATGTCGATGGCGGGGCCGCTCACGGACGAAACACCGATGCGGATTCCAGTTCGACGGGCAGGGGCTCGTCGACGAAGCTGGCCGCAATGTCATGAATGCGCGAGAACTGTTGCACGACTTCGGCCGTGGCGGCCTCGCGCAAGGCGTAGCCCGACAGCGCCAAGGCGCTGCGCACATAATGGTCGATGGTTTCCTGGGTCATGGCGGATGCTCCGATAGACGCGTTGGGGGTTTGCCTGAAGAGGTTTGCCTGATGGTGCTTGCCTGAGGATCTGCCTGCGCAGTCGCGGTGGTGACCGGCCTACCGGTCTACCGGTCTACCGGCGCACCTCGCGCTGGAAAATCTCCAGGCTCAGTTTCTTCATCTGAATAAAGCTGGGCTCGGACAGCGTATCCACCGTGCGCGGGCGGGCATCCGTGTAGTCCAGGATCTCGGCCACGCGGGTGGGGCGCTTGGTCAGCAGCAGCACCTGGTCGGCCAGGTACACGGCTTCTTCCAGATCGTGCGACACCAGCAACATCGTGGTGCCCGTTTGCAGAAACACTTCTTGCAGCTTTTCGCGGATGAACAGCGTCATCTCGAAGTCCAGCGCGGAGAAGGGTTCGTCAAGAAACAGCACCTCGGGTCCGGGGGCCAGCGCGCGCATGATGGACGCCGTCTGCTGCTGCCCGCCACTGAGTTCATACGGGTAGCGCTTGAGGTCGAACTTGACGTCGAACGAGGCGACCAGCTCTTCCACGCGCGCATCCACTTCGGCCTTGCTGCGGCCTTCCAGACGCAGCGGGTAGGCAATGTTGTCAATGGTGCGCAGCCACGGGAACATGGCTTCGCGGTAGTTCTGGAACACGTAGCCGATCTTGGTTTGCGCCAGGGACTTTCCGTCGAACAGGATCTCGCCTGAATCGATGGGGATGAGGCCCGCGATCATGTTGATCAGCGTGGACTTGCCGCAGCCGTTGGGGCCGAAGACCGACACGATCTTGCCCTTGGGGATGTCCAGGTTGAAGTCTTCGTACAGCGGCCAGCCCGCGAAGTACTTGGTCAGGCCACGGATGGTGATGTGCGTGCCCAAGGGGCCGGGCGCGAACGGCGCGGCGGCGGGGGCGGGGGCGATGATGGGGTTGATGACGGTGGACATTTATCGGCCGCTCCAATGGACCACGCGCTTTTCCAGCACAAGAAAAATAATGTTCAGCACATAGCCCAACGCGCCGGCCGCCAAGATGGCCGCGTACATCTCGCGCACGTTCAGCACCTGCTGCGCGTTGATGATGCGATTGCCCAGGCCGCTGTCGGACCCGATGAACATTTCCGCCACGATCACGATCACCAGCGCCATCGACACGCCGCTGCGCAGGCCGACGAACGTGGGTTGCAGGCTTTCCCAGATCAGCACGTCCTTGAAGATCTGCCAGCGCGATGCGCCCATCACGCGGGCCGCCATCACGCGCTGCTTGCGTGCGTTGATGACGCCATAGGCACTGTTGAACAGAATCACCAGCACGGCGGCGAACGCGGCGATGGCGATCTTGTTCATGTCGGTGACGCCAAAGATCATCAGGAACAGCGGGATCAGCGCGGACGACGGCGTCGACCGAAAGAAGTCCACCAGGAACTCCACGCTGCGATACGCCTTTTCATTGCTGCCCAGCAGCACACCCAGCGGCACGCCGATGACGCCGGCGATCACGAAGGCTTGCAGCGTGCGGTTCAGCGACGACAGGAAGTCCCACAGCAGCGGCCCGCCGGCCAGGCCCTTGACCAAGGCCACGATGGTGGCGCTGGGCGTGGGCAGCAGCACGGGGCTGACCAGTTGCAGTCGCACCACCAGGTCCCAGATCACGAAAAGCACCAGGGGGCCGATCAGCGGCAGAAAGCGTGCGCCGTTGAACTTGCGCGGCGGCCGCCTGGTGGGGGCGGAGGGGGCGGTCATGGCGGTCGGTGCCTTTGTCGCGGTCGCGGTCGTGGTCGCGCTTGCGGGCACGGTTGAGGTTGCGGAAGTCGCTGTCGTGGCTGTCATGGGTCAGCCCTTGTAAAGCATGGTCGACACGTCGACCTTTTGCGCGAAGATGCCCTTCTCGGTGAACAGGTCGAAGAACTTCTGGAAGTACTGGATGTCGCTGGGCGTGAACTCGTTGTAGAGCGTGTAGGCGGCCAGCGGCACTTCTTCGGTCATGGGGCCTTCGATGGCGGTGTAGCCCTTCAAGAAGGGGCGCGCCTCGGCCGGCTTGGTGCGGATCAGTTCGATGCCGCGCGCGTAGGCCGCGATGAATTTCTTGCTTTCTTCCGGATGCTTTTTCAGGAACGCGGTGGTCAGCGAGGCCGACCCGCCAAACCACGGCGCCATCGGATCGCCCAACACGTACTTGGCGATCACGCCTGTTTCCAGCACGCGCGTGGTGCCGTTCAAGCGGCCCACCGTGCCCGTGGGTTCCAGCGTGTAGCACGCATCCAACTGGCCGGCGGCAACCGCGGCCACGTGCTGGCTGATTGCCAACTCGACCACGGTTGCTCCGGTTGCGCCGGCGCGCTCCAGTACTGCTTTGGCCAGCGTGGCGTTCTGGATGCCGGGTCCAGATCCGACCTTTTTCCCCTTGAGGTCTGCTATGGATTTGATGGGACTATCTTTCGCGACGATGAACTCATCCAGCACGTTCTTGGCGTTGCTGGGGTTGGACGCAAAAATCTTGAACAAGCCGGGCGAGGCGATTTCGCCGATGGCCAGGTTGGCCGAGCCGGTGCCGTTGGCGCTGCCGTCCGCGCGACCGGCCAGCATGGCTTCCATGACCTGCTGCGCGCCTGCGAACTTCAGCGGCTCGACGTTCAGGCCCGCTTCCTTGAAGTAGCCTTTTTCGACGGCCGCGTAGAACGGCAGGCCGGCGGCCACCGGCCAGAAACCGATGCGGATCACCGGGCCCGACTGGGCGCGCACCAGCGCGGGCGCGGCCAGCGTCGCGGCGCCCAGGGCAGCGCCCTGGATCAGGCGGCGGCGGGTGGCGTTGAAGGCGAAAGGCGCATTGCGGTTGATCATGAAGGCTCCTGGAGGGCTTGCTGTGAAAGGTGTTGCGACGCTTGCCTTGTAGACAAGCTTGCATACCAGTCATCAAGCAAAACCCGTGCCAGGTTTGCCGGGGTGGGGTTAGCCCTGGGCGGCGCGCGCGGCGGCCTCGCGCTGGTGCCACGCGTGAACCATTTTGGTGCATGACGCACCACTGAAGGGGACAGTTCGAACGCCGGGCGGGGCGTCAGAAGGCCGGCGGACGCGGCGGCGTCAGCCCACCAGGCGGTTGGCCAGCGGTTCTGCGCGCGTCCAACGGCGCAGGTTGTCTACAAACAGGCTGCGCACGCGTGCGCGATTGCCGTTCGAGAAACCCGCGCTGTGCGGCGTCACGATGACGTTGTCCAAACCCCATAGCGGGGACTCCGGCGGCAGCGGTTCTTGCTGGAACACGTCCAGGAACGCGCCGCCCAGTCGGCGCGCCGACAAGGCGTCGATCAAGGCCGCTTCATCAACGACGTGGCCGCGCGCCACGTTGACGACCGACGCGTGCGCGGGCAGGGCGGCCAACGCCTGCTGGTCGATCAGCCCACGCGTGGCCGGCGTCAGCGGGCAGGCCAGCACCAGCCAGTCGGCCGGTGGCAGCAGGCTGCGCAGGTCGGCATAGGTGACGGTGTGGCGCGCTTGTGGCACGGGCATGGCGGAATGGCGCACCACCGACAGCGTCAGCCCCAGCGCGCCCAGCAGCGCGCCAATGCGTTGGCCGATGCCGCCCCAGCCCACCACCACGGCGTGTTGCCCAGCCAGATCGCGTGGCGTGCGATCGCCCAATAGAGGCCGCCACGCGCGTTCGCGCTGATCGGCGGCCAGCAGGGGCAGGCGGCGCGCCAAGGCCAGCACGCCGGCGATGGCGGTTTGCGCAACCACGGCGTCGGTCGCTCCTTGTGACGTGGTGATGGCGACGCCGCGCGCGTGCAGTTGCTGATAGATGTCGCGGTCCGCGCCGGCCGAGTGCACATGGACCCATTGCAGCTCAGGGGCGGACAGCAGCGCGTCGTAGTAACGCGCCGTGTCGGGCGTGATCTGGAACTTGGTGGACGCGCCCGTGATGTCGCGCGAAATAAACGCGACGTGCGCGGGGCACGGCTCGCCGGGCTGCGGGTGGCAGAGCGCGATGCGCGGTGCATCAACGCTTGCCAGCCCCTGGCGCAGCGCGCCCGCCTCGGCGGGCGAACAAAGGATGCGGATCTCGTCGTGCGGCATGGATGGCTCGGTGGTGACGCAGTGGGCGGCGGCTGAGGGGGGCGGCTGCTTAGGGGCGAGTGCTCAGGGGCGAGTGCTTAAGGGCGGCTGCTTAGGGATGTAGCTGCTTAGGTGTGCTGCGTAGGCGTGCTGCTCAGGCATGCTGCTTAGTTGGCGGCCGGTTGGAACTTGCGCACCAGCGCGGCCCATTTGTCGTGTTCCGCGCGGATGAACGTGGAGAACTGCGCGGGCGTTCCACCCACGGGCTCGGCGCCTTCATGCAGCATCTGCGCCTTCAGCGAGGGCAGGGCGGCGTTGACTTCGCGGTTGATCACGGTGACCACCTCGGGCGGCGTGCCTTTCGGGCCGAAGAAGCCAAACCATGAGCCGGCATCAAAGCCCGGATAGCCGGACTCGGCAATAGTGGGCAACTCAGGCAGGGTCGCCGACCGTTGCAGCGTGCTGACGGCCAGCGGGCGCAGCTTGCCCGCGCGTATCTGCCCGATCACCGACGGAATGGTGGCGAACATGAAGTCGATGCGTCCGGCCAGCAGGTCGTTGACCGCGTCGGCGCCCTTGTACGGCACGTGCGTCGCCTGCACCCCCAGTTGGTCCATCAACATATAGCTGGACAAGTGCGACGACGTGCCCACGCCGGTAGAGCTGTAGTTCAAGTGCTGCGCCTTTTTGACGTAAGCCAGAAAGCTCTTGACGTCCTTGGCGGGCGAGGACGGCGGCACGACCAGCACGTTGGGCACGGTGGCGATCTGCACCATCGGCACCAGGTCGGTCAAGGGGTCGAACGACAGTTTGGCCAGCGACGCATTCACCGCGATGGGGCCCACGGAATTGACGATCAGCGTGTGCCCGTCGGGCGCGGCGCGCACCACGAACTCGGTACCGATGTTGCCGCCCGCGCCCGGTTTGTTTTCCACCACGAACGGTTGCTCCAGCTTCTTGGACAGCGCGTTGGACATGCTGCGCGTCAGCGTGTCGGTGGTGCCGCCGGCGGTGAACGCCACGATCACTTTCACAGGCTTGTCGGGGTAGTCGGCGGCCATGGCGGGCGGCGCGGTACAGGCGCAGGCCGCCGCTGCGGCGGCGAGCAGGGCTCGGGCAGTATTCATCGTTGTCTCCGTCCGTGGTTGTCGTTTGGATAGGTCGGCGCCGTGCCGCCACGTCGGCCGGCGCCATTGAAATGCAAGATCGAATGCAGGACTCCAATGCAGGACTCCAATGCAGGAATCCGTCGTCGCTCAGGACGCCGGGGTCAATCCCGAAAGCCGGGGTCGATGCGGTCCAGCTTGCGCAGCAGGGCCGGCCATTCCATGACGCCGTAAGGGCGCCGCGTGCCGGGCTGATAGTTGTTCCAGGTTTCTTCCAGCACGGCGGGGCTGACCTGGCGCAGCGGCGAACCCGTGGCCATGGCCGCCAATTGGGCGCGGCAGGCCAGCTCCAGCCGATGCATCCAGTTAAAGGCCTCGCCCACCGTGCGGCCCACCGTCAGCGCGCCATGGTTGCGCAGGATCAGCGCTTCGCCCTGACC
Organism: Achromobacter sp. 1L-A-4-B-C2; assembly: GCF_057291955.1. Classification (NCBI taxonomy): domain Bacteria; kingdom Pseudomonadati; phylum Pseudomonadota; class Betaproteobacteria; order Burkholderiales; family Alcaligenaceae; genus Achromobacter; species Achromobacter sp. 1L-A-4-B-C2. The sequence continues at coordinate 335,403 of NZ_JBXAWP010000006.1, read as the reverse complement.
CAGGTCCTGCAACAGGGATTGCTGCTCTTGCAGGTCCAGCACCACGCCCTGGTAGTCGTGATAGCCAATCTTCAAAAAGCGCATGGCCGTCTGCGTCAACGGCAGCAGCCCGCAGTCCAGCGAGGCCACAGCCATCGACGCCCAGCTGTGCGTGTGGATCACGCAGTCCACGTCATGGCGCGCGGCGTGCACCGCGCTGTGGATCACGTAGCCGGCCTTGTTGATGCCGTAGTGCATGTCGCCAAAGTCCGGCTTGGCCAGGATGGTGCCGTCCAGGTCCACCTTGATCAGGCTGGACGCCGTGATCTCTTCGTACATCATCCCGTAGGGGTTGATGAGGAACGCGTTGTCTTCGCCAGGCACGCGGGCCGAGATGTGGTTGGCCATCATGTCGGCCATGCCGTAAAGCTCGACCAGCCGGTAACAGGCGGCCAGATCGACACGGGCCTGCCATTCCTGGTCGGAACAGTGCGGCCGCATGGAAGCAATGGGAAGCGTGCCCGGGCGTCGGGAGTCAGTGGTCATCAGCTTTGCAGAGGTCCGTTGCCGCGGCACCATGCCACGGCGTTCACCAATGCAATGTATGCGTGTGACCTGGCGCGGCCTAGCCCTGCGCCCGGCATGGGGGCATCACGAATCCAGAAGGGTGGCACCGGGCCAGCCGCCGTGGCGCACCTGCGCACGCATCACGTCCACCAGCACCACGCGCGCGGCCAGCGCGGCGGGTGACAGTTCTTCGTCGTTGATGCAGTAGACGGCGTTGCGGCGGTACAGGAAGGGGTCGTCGATGGGGTGCATGTTCAGCAGCCCGGCCTCGGCCCGCGCCACGGCGGCGCCCGGCTGGATGGTGGCGATGGGGTTGGCCTGCACCAGGTCCATCAAGGTCGTCAGCCCGTCCACTTCCACCGCCACCCAGGGCTCGATGCCGACGCGTTCGAAGGCGGCTTCTACCCAGGCGCGCAGGCCATGGGCCTTGCTGGTCACGGCCAGGGGCAGGCCCGCCAACTGGTCGATGGTGGCGGGTTCGCCGTCGGGCAAGGCGAACACGCCGCGCTGGGCCAGCAGGAACAATTTTTCGTCCAGCACCGGGATGGCGCTGCGGCCCTGGCTGCTGTCATTCTGGAACAGCACCGCCAGATCCAGGCGCCGGTTGTTCAGCTGGTCGCCCAGGTTGCCGGACAAGCCTTCGACCAGATGCAGCCGCACGTTGGGATAGCGTTCGGCCATGGCCGCGTAAAACGGCCGGGCCAACATGGACGCCGTGGTGGGCGCAAAGCCCACGCTGACCATGCCCGACAGCCGGGCCTCGCGCGCGGCGGCCACGGCGTGTTCCGCGTGCCGCAGTGTCAGCCGGGCCTGGCGCAGGAACGCGGTGCCGGCGGCGGTGGGCACCACGCCGGTGTGCGTGCGCATCAGCAAGCGCGTCGCCAATTCGCTTTCCAGGCGGCTGATCTGCTGGCTTAGCGCCGAGGCCACCACGCCCAGATCGCGCGCTGCCCGGCCGATGCTGCCAAGTTCGGCCACGCGCACGAAGTAGCGGAGTTGACGCAGTTCCATGGTCTTCAAAACGGGGACGGTAATAGCGGGATAGTAGCGGCACGCTTTGGTGGCGCGCATTTTTTTGCGCGGATGTCGTTCAAAAAAATGTCAGGTATCTGACTTGGCGCTGAACATCAAACGAAAATTGTTTACACTCGCATCCACAAAATTGAAGTCGGAACGGCCCGCCGCGGGGGCGGACACCGTTCGAGTCACGGGAGAAAGTCGATGCGCAAGTTGTTGTTGGGGGCGGTGTTGGCCGCAGCGGTATTCGGGGGAACGGCCCACGCGGCGGCGGAACCCCGTGCTGTCGTCGCCACCTATTCGGATCTGGCGCTGGCGGGCTATGAAGATTCGCTGGCCGCCGCCAAGACGCTGCGCTCTGCCATCAACGCGCTGATCGCCAAGCCCAGCCCCGACACGCTGAAGGCCGCCCGCGAAGCCTGGCTGGCCGCGCGCGTGCCCTACCAGCAGACCGAGGCGTATCGCTTCGGCAACCCCATCGTCGATGACTGGGAAGGCCGCGTGAATGCCTGGCCGCTGGACGAAGGCCTGATCGACTATGTGGATGCCTCGTACGGCACCGACAACGACGAAAACGCCTACTACGCCGTCAACGTCATCGCCAATTCAAAGATTTCGGTCGGCGGCAAGACGGTGGACGTCAGCAAGATCACGCCGCAGCTGTTGTCCGAAGTGCTGCACGAAGCCGACGGCAACGAAGCCAACGTGGCCACCGGCTATCACGCCATCGAATTCCTGCTGTGGGGCCAGGACCTGAACGGTACCGGCCCGGCGCCGGCGGACCGCAAGGGCACGCCGCAAGAACGCCATTCGGGCAACCGCCCGCATACCGACTTCGACACCAAGCAATGCACGGGCGGCCACTGCGAACGCCGCGTGCAATTCCTGAAGGCCGTGACCGACCTGCTGGTGACCGACCTGGAAGAAATGGTCGGCAACTGGAAGAAGGACGGCGCGGCGCGCAAGGCCGTGGAAGAAGATCCCAAGGCGGGCCTGATCGCCATGCTGACGGGCCTGGGCAGCTTGTCGTACGGCGAATTGGCCGGCGAACGCATGAAGCTGGGCCTGATGCTGCACGACCCCGAAGAAGAGCACGATTGCTTCTCGGACAACACCCACAATTCGCACTACTACGACCAGATCGGTATCCGTAACGTCTACCTGGGCACCTACACCCGCATCGACGGCAAGCAGGTCACGGGCGCCAGCCTGTCTGAACTGGTCAAGGCGCGCGATCCCAAGCTGGACGCCGAAGTGCGCGCCAAGCTGGACGCCACTGTGGCGGCCATGCAGGCCATGAAGACGCGCGCCGAAACGGTCGAAACCTACGACCAGATGATCGCGGACGGCAATAAGGAAGGCAACGCCGTGGTGCAGGCCGCCATCGACGGCTTGGTGGAGCAGACCCGCAGCCTGGAACGCGTGATCACGTTGCTTGAGCTTGGCAAGGTAGCCATCGAAGGTTCCGACAGCCTGGATAAACCTGACGCCGTATTCAAGTGAAACTCGTTCTAGCCGCCGTACTGGCGGCGTCGGCCTGCGCCGGCGCCGCCGCTGCCACCGAAGTTACTGCCGGGCGTGACGACTTAACGCCCGAAGACCAAAAACGCGTCACCGCCATCACCGCGCCCACGCGCGATTTCTCCAAGGTTGAAACCTTCGAGACCATGCAGGCTGGGGCGGCCACCACCAATAAACTGATCAACGCCGATATCTTTTCCCAGCCCTCGGCCAACATGAGCTTCGAGGGCCGCCAGGAATTTCAGGTGGGCAACGGCCTGTTCCGCAAGGACTGGGTGTCGGCGCCGGCATCGACGCAGGCCTCCGACGGCCTGGGGCCGCTGTTTAACGCGCGCTCGTGCCAGGCCTGTCACACCAAGGACGGGCGTGGCACCGTGCCAGGCTTCGACCCCCTGGAACGCACCGACGCCGTGGCGCTGCTGTTGCGCCTTGCGGTGCCGCGCGGCCCGGACCGTGGTCATCCGACGCTGGCGCCGGGCGAATTGGCCGAGTTGCCCGAACCCGTCTACGGCGTGCAATTGCAGAACTTCGCGGTGGCGGGGCTGCCGGCCGAAGGCCGCATGGAAATCGAATACGCGCCCATCGCGGTGGCATTGAACGGCGGCGAGACGGCCACGTTGATGAAGCCCACGTATCGCATCGAAAACCCGGGTTATGGCCCCCGGCGCGCCGACACGCAGATTTCGCCGCGCCTGGCGCCGCCCATGATCGGATTGGGCTTGCTGGAATCCATACACGAAGCCGACATCCTGGCCAACGTGGGCGCGGACAAGCGCGACGGCATCGTGGGCAAGCCGAATTGGGTGACCGACGCGCGCAGCGGCAAGCGCGTGCTGGGCCGCTTCAATCTGAAGGCGGGCCAGCCCACCGTCGAACAGCAGAGCGCCGCCGCGTTCTCCAACGACATGGGCCTGTCCACGCCGCTGTTCCCGAAGCATTCGGGCGACTGCACGCCAGCGCAAAAGCAGTGCCTGGATATGCCGCATGGCGCGCAGCCGCGCTTTGGTCCGGAAGAGGTGCCGGCCAAACTGATGGACTTCGTGACCATCTATTCCACCAACCTGGCGGTGCCGCAGCGCCGCGACGCCGACGACGCGCGCGTGCTGGCCGGCAAGAAGCTGTTCTACGAAGCCAACTGCGTGGCGTGTCACGTGCCCAAGTACGTGACCAGCCGCAACGCCAAGCAGCCGGAACACCGGTTCCAGCTGATCTGGCCGTACACCGACATGCTGGTGCACGACATGGGCGATGACCTGGCCGATGGCGTGTCCGACGGCCAGGCCACCGGCCGCGAGTGGCGCACGCCGCCGCTGTGGGGTATCGGCCTGACCAAGACCGTGAATCCCACGGCGACGTGGCTGCACGACGGGCGCGCCCGGACGCTGCTGGAAGCGGTGCTGTGGCATGGCGGCGCGGGCAAACCCGCGCGCGATCGCGTCGTGGCGATGACGCCTGACGAACGCGCTGATCTGATTCGTTTCCTGGAGTCGTTGTGATGGCATCTATGACGCAAGCGGGGGTTAAGGCTGCGCGGGGCAGGGCGATTGCGTGGAATGCTCCGGTGACGAAGAGCGCCGCATTGAAGTCCACCGCATTGAAGCCCACCGCGCTGAAGGTCACCGCGCTGAAGGTCACGGCGCTGAACACTCTCGCAGTGAAGGTCACCGCTTTGAAGGCCCCTGCATTGAAGCCCCCTGCATTGAAGCCCACCGCGCTGAACGCCTTTGCATTGAAATCCTTGGCATCGAAGGCCAGCCTGGCCGCCGCGCTGCTGGCCGTGCCGCTGGCCGTGCAGGCGCAACTTTCGCCGGACCTGGGCGAGCGGCTGGCGCGCGACTACGCCCGCCCGGCCGTCAGCAAGATGGTGGATGCCGCCGCCGCGCTGGATGGCGCGCTGGGCGGCTGGTGCGCCAAGCCGGATGCCGCCGGTGCCACGCGCGTGGCCGACGCCTATACACAGTTGGCGCTGGCGTGGTCCGGCGTCGAGATTCTGCGTTTTGGCCCGCTGGTGCAAGCCAACCGCTTTGAACGGCTGGCGTTCTGGCCCGACACGCGCGGCGTCATGCCGCGCCAGGTGCAGCAGTTGATCGCCGCGCAAGACGCCGCCTTGCTCGCGCCCGGCGCGCTGGCCGGCCGCAGCGTGGCGGTGCAGGGACTGCCCGCGCTGGAATACGTGCTGTACGGCGACCCCGCGCTGCTCAAGCAGACCGGCGCGCCGACCTTTGCCTACGCCTGCGGCTATGCCCGCGCGGTGGCCGCCAACGTTACGACGATATCGCGCGATGTGGCCCAGGCCTGGAGCCCGCAAGGCGAGTTCGGCCGCCAGTTCGCCAAGCCGCAAGCCGGCAACGACCTGTACCGCGACCCCCAGGAAATTGCCGCCGAAGCCATGAAGGCCTTGTCGACCGGTTTGCAGTTTGCCCGCGACGTGAAGATCCTGCCGGTGTTGGGCGAGTCTCCCGACGCCGCGCGGCCCAAGCGCGCCGCGTTCTGGCGCAGCGGCATGTCCACGCGCTTGCTGGCGGCGAATCTGGATGGCTTGAGGGCGTTCTATCAGGCGGGCGCCTATGCCTTGCCCGCCGGCAGCGACTGGATGGATGTGTCCGTGCGCGGCGAATTGCAGTCCGCCGCCCAGACCTTGCAAGCCGTGTCCGCCCCGCTGGACGCCGCGCTGCAAGACGAAGAAGGGCGACGCTTGTTGCTGTTGGCCTCGCTGACCATCCAGAACGCCAAGGCCATCGTCGACCAGGATCTGGCCCCGGCGCTGGGTGTCACCATCGGGTTCAATGCGCTTGATGGTGATTGACCGCCGCCGCTTCCTGATGCTGGCCACGGCGCTGGGCTTGTCGCCCAACGCCGCGCGGGCGGTGCTGCCCGCCGATGGCGGCGCGTTGTATCTCAGCGCGCGCAAGCGCGGCGGCCGCGACGAAGCCGTGTTGCTGGACGAGGCCGGGCAGGACCGTCTGGTGGTGCCGATGCCCGCGCGCGGCCATAGCTTTGCCATCGACGCCGCGCGCCAGCGCGCGGTGGTGTTCGGCCGCCAGCCGGGCTTTTTTGCCGTGGCGTTTTCGTTGCGTGACAAGGGCCAGCCACAGGCCTTGCCTGTGCCGGACGAACGCCATTTTTTCGGACATGGCGCGTTTATTGATGGCGGGCGCCTGTTGGCCGCCACGGAAAACGACTTCGAAGGCGGGCGCGGTGTGCTGGGCATCTACGATGCCTCGCCGGGCGGCGCGTGGCGCCGAATCGGCGAATTCGATTCGGCCGGAATCGGTCCGCACGAAGTCGTATTGATGCCGGACGGCAAGACGCTGTGCGTCGCCAACGGCGGCATCCTGACGCATCCCGATTACGGCAAGCTGGAACTGAACCTGGACACGATGCGGCCATCGCTGGCCTATATCGACGCGGCCAGTGGCCGGTTGCTTGAAAAGGTGGAGTTGCCGCCCGCGCTGCATCGCTTGTCGATCCGGCATCTGGCGCTGGCGGCCGACGGCTGCGTGTGGTTCGGCTGCCAGTACATGGGACCGGCATCGGATCGGCCCGCGCTGGTCGGGCGGCATCGGCGCGGCGCGCAGCTGGAACTGTTCGAGGGGCCGGCCGAGACGCTGCGCAATATGCGCAACTACGTCGGGTCGGTCACGGTCGATGCGGCGGGCGGCGTCATCGCCACGTCCAGCCCGGTGGGCGGGCAGGTGATGTATTGGGACGCGGCCAGCGGCCGCTGCCTGGGCACGACGCCATTGGCCGACGGGTGCGGCGTGGCGCCCGCGCCCGAAACCGGGTTTCTGATCAGCAGCGGCCTGGGCGCCATGCTGCGCGCCGATGCCACGGGTTACCAGGCACCGGTGCTGCCGCCTTCGCGCGAGCTGTCCTGGGACAACCACTTCCGCGTCGTCAAAGCCTGACACTGCGCACGGCACTTACAAAGCTTGACATAGCAAGCCCGCGCCGCGCCCCTTTGCGTCGGCGTCATCTGATACAGTTTTCGGTTGTTATTTTTTGTGGAAAATTCCATGGAAGACGCCTTGAACGAATTCCACGCCTGGGCCCCCAGGCTGGTTGATATGGGCATCAATCTGTCGGTGGCCCTGCTGATCCTGATCATCGGGTGGTGGGTGTCGTCGCTGCTGGGCAGCTGGGTGCGGCGCGCGTCCACGCGTTCCACCAAGATCGACCCGACCATCGTGCCGATGTTCTACAGCACGGTCGTGTGGGCCGTGCGCATCTTTACCGTCATCGCCGTGCTGGCGCGATTCGGCGTACAAACGGCCAGCTTGATCGCCGTGTTGGGCGCCGCCGGTCTGGCTGTGGGCCTGGCGCTGCAAGGCACGCTGCAAAACATCGCGGCCGGCATCATGCTGCTGATCTTGCGCCCCATCCGCGCGGGCGAATACATCGCCCTGAGCTCCGGCGCTGACGGCACGGTGGCCGAAGTGGGCTTGTTCCTGACCCGGCTGGTGCAAGGCGACGGCATCCACCTGACGCTGCCCAACAGCACCGTCTGGAACGCCACCATCACCAACTACAGCCGCAACAAAACGCGCCGCCTGGATATCCCGGTGCCGGTGCGCTATGGCGACGACCTGGATCAGGTGATGAACAAGCTTAAGGAAATCGTGGCCGCGCGCCCGGATGCGCTGATGGATCCGGAGCCGCAGATCAAGGTGTTTGAGTACAAGGAAAGCGGCGTCATCGTGAACGTGCGCGTGTGGGCGGAATCCAGCAAGTATTGGGATCTGCGCTGGGGCCTGTACCAGGAAATCCGCACCTCGCTGGAAGCGGCCGGCTTTCAGCCGCCGATTCCGCTGCGCGAAATCCAGAACCCCAAGACTGCCGGCAAGGCTGACGCGGCCACCTGATGGTCGCCGGCTTGTCGAGCATGCAAACGGGCGCCTTCGGGCGCCCGTTGTTTCATGCGGCCAAGAAGGCGTCCGCCATCTGGTCCGCCCTCTGGTTCGCCATCAAGCCTGCATCGCCAGCCGCGCCAGTTCCGATTTGATCCAGCCCGCGATCTCGCGCTGACGCTGGGCCGGCATGCGGTCGATGATGGCCGTGACACTGACGGCCAGCAGCGGCGAACCGTGCGAATCCAGCAGCGCGCAACCCACGCCCAGCGCGCCACGTACCGCATGGTTGCCCACCACGGAATAGCCGCGCGCGCGGGTGTTGTCGATCAGCCGGTACATTTCCTGCGGCGTCATGCCGCCGTATTCGTCCAGCCGACCCGAATTGCGGTCGACGATGCCGCGTGCGATGTCGTCCGGCAGCGCGGCCAGCAGCGCCATGCCGCCTGAGCCCACGCCCAGCGGCTGGCGCTTGCCGGCGTAGGTGGCCAGGATCTGCACCGGATAGCTGCCGATCTCGCGATGCAGGCTGATGGAATCATCATCGTCGCGCACCACCAGGAACACGGCGTCGCCCGTGCGGTCCGCCAGGCGGCGCAGCACGGGCAGCAGCTGACGCACGCGCGGATCGCGCGAGCGGGTGTCCGGGTCCACGGCCAGCTGGGCGCGATATTTCTTGGTGCCCGTCACGGGCAGCACCAAGCCGGCGTCCAGCAGGGCGGCCAACAGGCGGTAGATGGTGGGGCGCTGTATGCCCGTCAAGCGGGCGATATCGGTCACGCTGAGGCCGTCGGGCCCTTGGTCGCGCAGGGCGGCCAGCACGGCAAGTCCGCGCCGCAACGTACGTGGGCCTGCGGCCGCGGCATCACTGTCTTGCATGCAAATCTCTGAAAACTTAGGGTTATTGCGGAACGGTCAAGGGAAAACCATTGTCCGTAGCGTGGACTCTACCTTGATGCAACCGTCGTGTATAGCTCAAAATGCGTCATCAAATAATTCGAATCGTCCATCTAATGGACAGTACCTGCACGGAGACACTATGACTACAGGTCAAAAGCCTGGCCTGCGGCGTTTTGCCGCCACCCTTCTGGCTACCGCCGCAAGCGCGTTCGCAATGGGTTCCGCCCATGCCGCATACCCTGACAAACCCGTCCGCATCGTGGTCGGATTTTCCGCCGGTGGTACCACCGACGTGATCGCCCGCATCATGGCCAAGGAACTGACCGAGGCCCTGGGCCAGTCGTTCGTGGTTGAAAACAAACCGGGCGCCGGCAGCAACATCGCCACCGACCAGGTGCAGCGCGCCGCCCCGGATGGCTACACGCTGCTGTTCGTGGCCGTCACCAGCGCCATCAACCAGACGCTGTACAAGAACGTCACGTTCGATCTGACCAAGGACTTCGCCCCGGTCGCCCTGGGCGCCAAAGTGCCCAACATCCTGGTCGTGAACCCGGAAGTGCCGGTCAAGTCGGTCAAGGAACTGGTCGATTACGCCAAGAAGAATCCGGGCAAGCTGGCTTTTGCCTCGTCGGGCAGCGGCACCTCCATCCACATGGCGGGCGAGCTGTTCAAGATGAAGGCGGGCATTGACGTGCTGCACGTGCCCTACAAGGGCAGCGCGCCGGCCATGACCGACCTGATCGGCGGCCAGGTGCAATTCATGTTCGACAACATGCCGTCGGCATGGCCGCACGCCCAATCGGGCAAGCTGCGCGCCCTGGCCGTCACCACCAGCGACCGCTCCAAGAGCGCGCCGGACCTGCCCACCATGAAGGAATCGGGCTTTACCGATTTTGACGTGTCCTCCTGGTTCGGCCTGCTGGCCCCGGCCGGCACGCCGCCGGAAGTGATCAACACGCTGAACGCCGCCATGCAGAAAGCGCTGGACAAGCCTTCCGTGCAGACCAGCTATGAAAAGCTCGGCGCCGTGGGCGTGAAGACCACGCCGGCTGAATTCGGCGCGTTCATCAAGTCGGAAGTCGAAGGCTGGGCCCCGGTGGTCAAGGCCTCGGGCGCCAAGGTGGACTGATAGCGGGACGCACCCCGGCCAGCACCAGTTGTTGCCGGGGATGTGATCCCAAAGGGACGGGCCTTGCGCCCGTCCCTATTTTTTTGCGCCGCCGTTGCGCCGCGCGGTGGCCAGCATGGCGGTGCAGACGCCGCGCATCATGTCCACTTCGTCGCGCGTCAACGCCGGCCGCGAAAACAGGTGGCGCATGCGCGGCATCAACTTTTTGGGATGCGCCGGGTCCAGGAACTGGACGCCGATCAGCGCTTCTTCCCAATGCGCCAGGAACGCCTGCACGGCCTCGCCCGAAGCGGGCTCGGCGCCGCGCGACGGCTCTTGCGCGGTCGACGCCGGCAACAGCGCCGCGCCTTGTTCCACCAGCAGGGCGTAGCGCAGCTCCCAGGCGGCCAGCTGCAAGGCCTGGGCCACGTTCAGCGAGCTGTATTCCGGGTTGGCGGGAATGTGGCAAATGCGATGGCACAGCGCGATTTGCGCGTTGGTCAGCCCGGCGCGTTCGGTGCCCAGCACCACGGCGGCCACGCCTTCGGCTGTGCCGGCCAGATGCGCGCGGGCCAGGTCGGCCGCCTGACGGATGTCGCAGGGCGGAGGACCCAGGTCGCGCACGCGCGCGGTCAGGGCAAATGCCATGGTCACGGGCGCCAGCGCTTCTTCCAGCGACGGATAGATGCGCGCGTTTTCCAGCACGTCCAGCGCGCCGCTGGCCAAAGCCACGGCTTCGGGCTGGCTGGTTACATCTGGAAATTTAGGCTCTACCAAGACCAATTCGGAGAAGCCCATTGTCTTGATGGCGCGGGCCGCCGAACCCACGTTTCCGGGGTGGCTGGGGTTCACCATAATGAAGCGAACACGTGAAAATGCTTGAGTCATTTAAAATGGCGCGTTTGGCTTCACGCCTTCCTGGTTTTTTGGGTCGATTTCCCCGTTGGGGCGACGACGATTCGGGGGGGCGGCAAGTGGCCTATCATCACGCGAACCCACCGCATACGTACGGAATTTTATGCACCCGATGCTCAACATCGCCATCAAGGCGGCCCGGCGTGCCGGCACCATTATCAACCGTGCCAGCATGGATTTGGAACGACTCAGCGTGGCTCGCAAGGGGCCGCGCGATTATGTCACGGAAGTCGATCGCGCCGCCGAGGAGTCCATCGTCGAGACACTGCATGCCGCTTACCCGGACCATGCCGTGCTGGGCGAGGAATTCGGGCTGCAAGGTCCCGACCAGGCTGAATTCCAATGGATCATCGATCCCCTGGACGGCACCACCAACTTCATCCACGGCCTGCCCAACTACGCCGTGTCGATCGCGCTGACCCAGCGCGGCCAGGTCACGCAAGCGGTCATCTATGACCCCTCGCGCAACGAACTGTTCACGGCCAGCCGTGGCAGCGGCACCTTCCTGAACGACCGCCGCGTGCGCGTCTCGGGCCGCACCCGCTACCACGAAGCCCTGTTGGGCGCGCACTGGCCCAACGCCGGCGATCCCGAACAGGGTTCGCAGCGTTTCCGCCATATGGCCGAAAGCGTCACGGGCGTGCGCCGCATGGGTTCCACCGTGCTGGACCTGGCCTACGTGGCCAGCGGCCGCCTGGACGGCTTCTGCGGCGTGGGCCTGAAGCCCTGGGATCTGGCCGCCGGCAGCCTGATGGTGCTGGAAGCCGGTGGCCTGATCGCCGATTTCGACGGCGAACAAGGCTGGATGGACAGCGGCAACGTCCTGGCCGCCACGCCCAAGATCTTCACGCAGTTGCTGACGTCGCTGAACCCGCCGTCCGCCGCCTGATCGCGCGGGCCGATGCGGCCTGCGACAGACCGGCCTTCGGGCCGGTTTTTTTATGGCCCTCGCACGGCGAACACAAGCCATGCACATGGCTGAAAACCATTGGCCATCAGGCAAACGGAGGGCCGCGTGTCACCGGCATGTCACGAATTTTCCATGTACGATTACCGGTCGTGTAACTTCTGGAGCTCCTGATGGAGTGGCTGCTAGACCCCGCAGCGTGGGTCGGCTTGCTTACCCTGGTCGTCCTTGAGATCGTCCTGGGCATTGATAACCTGATTTTCATCGCCATCCTGGCGGACAAGCTGCCCCCTGCGCAACGCGACCGCGCGCGCATCATGGGGTTGAGCCTGGCCCTGATCATGCGGCTTGGCCTGCTGTCCGTCATGTCGTGGCTGGTCACCTTGACCACCCCCTTGTTCACAGTCGGTCCGGTGTCGCCTTCGGGGCGCGACCTGATCCTGATGGTGGGCGGCCTGTTCCTGCTATTCAAAGGCACGATGGAACTGCACGAGCGCCTGGAAGGCGGCCAGCACGCGGGGTCCTCCGGGCCGCGCGTGTACGCCAGCTTCTGGGTGATCGTTACGCAGATCGTGGTGCTGGACGCGGTGTTCTCGCTGGACTCGGTCATCACGGCCGTGGGCATGGTGGATCACCTTGCCATCATGATGATCGCCGTGGTCATTGCCATCGGCATCATGCTGCTGGCCTCCAAGCCGCTGACGCGCTTCGTCAACGCGCACCCGACCGTGGTGGTCCTGTGCCTGGGCTTCTTGCTGATGATCGGCTTTTCGCTGCTGGCCGAAGCCTTTGGCTTCAAGGTGCCCAAGGGCTACCTGTACGCGGCCATTGGTTTCTCGGTAGCCATCGAAGCGCTGAACCAGGTGGCGCGCCGCAACCTGCTCAAGCTGGACGCCCGCCGCCCGATGCGCGAACGTACCGCGTCGGCCGTGCTGCGCATGCTGGGCAAGCGCCCGCCCACCAGCGACGAAGCCGACCTGCCCAATGCCGACGGCCCGGCCATCCCGGCGTTCGGCGTGGAAGAACGCAACATGGTCAGCGGCGTGCTGACGCTGGCCGAACGTTCCATCCGGTCGATCATGACGCCGCGCACGGATGTGTCCTGGGTCAATATCGACGACGACCCGGAACTGATCCGCCGCCAGTTGACCGAGGCGCCGCACAGCTTTTTCCCGGTGTGCCGGGGGTCGCTGGACGAAGTGCTGGGCATCGCGCGGGCCAAGGACCTGGTCGCCGACCTGATCACCGAAGGCCGCGTGCGCCGCAACCGGCTGCGCGATCCCATCATCGTGCACGAGTCGATCGGAATCCTGCGGTTGATGGACACGCTGAAGCGTTCGCGCGGGCAGCTGGTGCTGGTGGCCGATGAATTCGGCGCCATCGAAGGGCTGGTTACCCCCATCGACGTGTTCGAGGCCATCGCCGGTGAATTCCCCGACGAAGACGAACTGCCAGACATCGTGGCCGACGGCGACAACACCTGGAAGATCGACGGAGCGGCCGACCTGCACCACGTCGAACAGGTGCTGGAAACCGAAGGGCTGGTCGACGAGGCCCAAGACTTTTCCACCCTTGCAGGCTACCTGCTGTCACGCTTTGGCCACCTGCCCAAGCCCGGCGATGTCTGCGAACACGAAGCCCATCACCAGCGCTTCCGCTTCGAGGTGCTGGAAATGGACGGCCGCCGGATCGCGCTGGTGCGCGTTGAAAAGCGGCCACAGGAAATGCTGTCGGACGAAGCCCCGCTGGCCAACGATTAACCGGAACCCCTACCTATCGTGACTGACAACGCGCTCTATCTGATCAAGGCCTTCATTCTTGGCATTCTTGAAGGCCTGACCGAGTTCATCCCCGTGTCCAGCACCGGCCACCTGATCCTGGTGGGCGACTGGATCAACTTTCAGTCCGGCGATGGCAAGGTGTTCGAAGTGGTCATCCAGCTGGGCTCGATCCTGGCGGTGATGTGGGTGTTCCGCGCGCGGCTGATGCAGCTGATCCGGGGCACCTTGACCGGCGTGGCCAGCGAGGTGGCTTTCACCCGCAACCTGATCATCGCGTTTCTGCCCGCCGCGGTCATCGGCGCCATCTTCATCAAGACCATCAAGTCGGTGTTCTATCACCCCGGCGTGGTGGTGGTGACGCTGGTGGTGGGCGGCCTGATCATGCTGTACGTGGAACGCCGGACGCATCACACGCCGGGCGACGCGCCGGGCGCCGCCGACGACACGGCGTCCGACGAACGGGCATCGGCGCACACGCTGGAACAGATCACCTGGAAGCAGGCGCTGGGCGTGGGCGTGGCGCAGTGCTTTGCCATGATCCCGGGCACGTCGCGGTCGGGCGCCACCATCATCGGCGGCATGATCGCCGGCATCCAGCGCAAGACGGCCACGGAATTCTCGTTCTTCCTGGCCATGCCCACCATGCTGGGCGCGGCCGTTTTCGATATGTACAAGAACTTCGGCCTGCTGACCCAGCACGACCTGTCCGGCATCGCGGTGGGCTTCATCGCGGCGTTCCTGAGCGCGATGGTGGTGGTGCGCGCGGTGCTGCGCTTTGTGGCCAACCACACGTACCGCGTGTTTGCCTGGTATCGCATCGTGTTCGGCGCGGTGGTCGCCGCGTGGATCTTCACGCGCTAGTCCCTTTCAGTCGCGCATAAAAAATGGCCTCGCGGTTGCGAGGCCATTTTCATGGTGCGGCCGTTGCCGGCGTTGCACAGCGTTCGGCTTTGTCCTGAGTCTTACTCTTACGATTCCGTTTCCAGGTCGTAGAACGTCAGCCCATCGCTATCGATGATCAGCCAGCCACCGCGCGGGGGCGACACGTGGTCGCAATCCCAGTCGGGCAGCACCCAGCGTTCACGCTTCTTGCCGTCCACGTCCAGCACGTGACGCGCCGGGCGATGCGTGTGGCCATGGACCAGTACGGGCACGCCGCTGTCGCGGAAGATCGCCTCGATGGCGGCGGCATTGACGTCCATGATTTCCATGGACTTCGTCTGGTTGGCTGCCTGGCTTTCGCCGCGAGCCTGCTGCGCCATCGCCAGGCGTTCGGGGATGGTCTTGGCCAGGAACTCGGCCTGCCACTGCGGATTGCGGACCATCTTGCGGAACTGCTGATACGCGGCGTCGTCCGTACAGAACTCGTCGCCGTGCGTCAGCAGCACCGGGCCGGCATCCGTTTGCAGCAGGGCGGGCTCGGGCAAGAGCTTGGCGCCCACCGCCGTAGCCAATTCTTCCCCGATGAGGAAGTCGCGGTTGCCGCGCCCCAGCCATACCGGGATGCGTGCGCTGGTGTCGCGCAGCGCCGTCAGCACCGTGGCAAGCCACGGCGGTGCGGCGCGGATCACGTCATCGCCGATCCAGGCGTCAAAGATGTCGCCCGGCAGCAGCAACGCGGCAGCTTCCTGCCGCGCGGCCTCCAGAAACGCCAGGAATGCCTCGGAGGTGGCCGGCGTGGCCGGCCCCAAGTGCAGGTCGGACGCCAGCCAGATCGGGCCGGGCAGGGCAATCTTATTCAAGAATCTCGGCCTTCTCGATGATCACGTCTTCGTTGGGCACGTTCTGGTGGAAGCCCTTGTTGCCGGTCTTCACGCCCTTGATCTTTTCGACCACGTCGGTGCCTTCGGTGATGGTGCCGAACACGGCGTAGCCCCAGCCGTTCGGCGTGGGCGACGTGAAGTTCAGGAAATCATTGTTGGACACGTTGATGAAGAACTGCGCGGTGGCCGAGTGCGGGTCGCTGGTGCGGGCCATCGCCAGGGTGTACTTGTCGTTCTTCAAACCGTTGTTGGCTTCGTTTTCGATCGGGGCATGCGTTTGCTTTTGCTTCATGCCGGGTTCGAAGCCGCCGCCCTGGATCATGAAACCGTCGATCACGCGGTGAAACACCGTGCCGTTGTAGAAGCCTTCCTTGACGTAGGTCAGGAAATTTTCGACGGTCTTGGGCGCCTTGGCGGCATCCAGGGTGATGACCATATCGCCTTGGTTCGTAACAAGCTTGACGCGCGGGTTGGTGCTCATGGCTTTTGTGCCTTCAGAAGTAGTGGTGGTGGAGGAGGCCGCTGGGGCGGCGCTGACAAGCGCTGGGGCAAATGCGGCCAGCGCGAACGAGCACGCCGTCAGGCGCAGCAGGTGGAAGGGTGAGTAACGGGACATCATTTGCCTTGTTTATCCTTCAGCATGGTTTCGACTTCACGGGCCTTCTCCTGCATGCCGGGCACGCCATCGCTGGCGGCCTTCTTGTAAGTGCGCAGGGCCTGTAGAAGTTGCAGATCGCCCAGGTTGGCTCGGGCGGCGGCGTAGCCGGGGTCAGCGCGTAGTGCCATCTGGAGGGCGTCTTGCGCTTTTTCAAGTTCACCGCGGCTGGCATATAGAGCGGCCAGGTTGTTCCAAGGTTCCGGCAGCTCGGGGAAACGCGTGGTCATGTCGGTGTAGATGTCGATGGCTTCGCCCGTGCGGTTCAGGGCGGCCAGTGCGCGCGCGTGCTGGAACATCAACTGCACATCGGTGCCGCGTTGGTCCTTGATTTCGGCCTCGCGCTTTTCGATCATCGCCAACGCTTCTTCGTTATCGCCGCGGTTCAGCAGCATTTCGATGCGGTTGGTGATCTGTGAGGGCGACGGCGTCAAGCGCGTGTCGACACCGGGCTTGGCCGCTTCCAGCAGTTTGGCCAGACTGTCCCAGCCGCCTTCGGGGGGGATGGGGTCCAGGGTGGTGCGCGTGGCGTTGGGGCTGGCCCCACCGCCGCCGGCCATCGACTGGGCAAGGGCGCTACCGGCCGGCGCGCCGGCAAAGGCCAGCGCGAGCAGGGCGACACAAAAACGCGGCTTGATAGTCACGTGGGTATCCGTTAAAAGTCGTGGCCGGGCAGCACTTACGCGTGCGACCGGGCCGCTTGCTATACTTGACGACCGCCATTTTAGCCCCGGTTGCGTTTTTGTTTCGGCAAGAGCTTGAGCTGGAACAGAGATGTCGAGCTGGAGCCCCCCGGCAGGACGCACGGTACCGGGGGTATCAGCGATACCGGGGGGTATCGAGGGTATCGGCGGTACCGGGGGTATCGGCGGTATCGGTGATACCGGTGATACCGGCGTATCGTCCCGCCCCAGCAACTTTTTCCGATTTCGCCGCGGAAAGCAATCAGACCAATACATAAGCGCCATGCTGCAAATCTACAACACGTTATCGCGTACCAAAGAACCGTTCAAACCGGCCCAGGCTGGTCAGGTGCGCATGTACGTGTGTGGCATGACCGTGTACGACTTCTGCCATCTGGGCCATGCCCGCATGCTGGTGTCGTTTGACGTCGTGCAGCGCTGGCTGCGCGCCAGCGGCCTGGCCGTGAACTACGTGCGCAATATCACCGACATCGATGACAAGATCATCCGTCGCGCCGTGGAAACCGGCCGCCGTATCGGCGAGGTGACCGAGTTCTATATTGCCGCCATGCATGCCGACGAGCGCGCGCTGGGTGTTCAATCGCCCGACCGCGAGCCGCGCGCCACGCAATACGTGGGCGACATGCTGGACATCATCGGCAAGCTGGAGCAGAACGGCCTGGCCTACCAGGCCGACGACGGCGACGTCAACTACGCCGTGCGTGGCTTTGCCGGTTACGGCAAGCTGTCCGGCAAGACGCTGGACGACCTGCGCGCCGGCGAACGCGTGGCGGTGGGCTCGGCCAAGCGCGACCCCCTGGACTTCGTGCTGTGGAAGTCGGCCAAGGCCGACGAACCCGCCGACACCAAATGGGAATCGCCCTACGGCATGGGCCGCCCCGGCTGGCACATCGAATGCTCGGCCATGAGCCAATCCTTGCTGGGCCTGCCGCTGGATATCCACGGCGGCGGTCCCGACCTGAAATTCCCGCATCACGAAAACGAAATCGCGCAGACCGAAGGCGCGTTCGGCGGCACGCTGGCCAACATCTGGATGCACTGCGGCCCGCTGATGGTGGATTCTGACAAGATGTCCAAATCGTTGGGCAACTTCCGCACCATCCGCCAGACCGTGGCGTTGGGCGACCCGGCGGCGGACGACGCCGACTACCGCGTCAACCCGCGCGAAGCCGAAATGGTGCGCTTCTTCATTGTGCGCAACCACTATCGCAGCTCGCAGAACTACACCCCCGACAACCTGATCGACGCGCAAAACGCACTGGACCGCCTGTACCAGGCCTTGCAGAACGTGCCGGCCGACGACCAGGGCATCGACTGGAACGAGCCGCAGGCCCAGGCCTTCAAGGCGGCCATGGACGATGACTTCAACAGCTCGGGCGCCGTGGCGGCCCTGTTTGAACTGGCCACCGAGGCCAACCGCGACAAAAACGCGCGCAGCGCCGGCCAGTTGAAGGCGCTGGCGTCGTTGCTGGGGTTGTTGCAGCAGGACCCGGCAACGTACTTCCAGTCGCCCACGCGCTATTCGGCCGCCGCCATCGAACAGGGCCCGCGCGCCACGCTGGACGCGGCCGCTATCCAATCGCTGATCGATGCGCGCGCCGCCGCCAAGGCCGCCCGTAATTTCGCCGAGGCCGACCGCATCCGGGCCGAGCTGCGCGAGGCCGGTATCGAACTTGACGACAAGCCGGGTGGCTTGACGCAATGGCGGCGGGCCTGAGCCCAGTGGATACGCCTGATATGTCCACCGCCGATCTCGACATTCCCAAGCCTGACTATTGGGAAGCGGCCGTCGCCCATCTGATGCGGCGCGACCGCATCCTGAAAAAAGTCATCCCGCAGCATCCCGAAGTGTGGCTCACGTCGCGCGGCACGCCGTTCGTGACGCTGGCGCGCGCCATCATCGGGCAGCAGGTGTCCACCAAGGCGGCCGACGCCGCCTGGACCAAATTCATCGAAGCCGTCGGCAAGCGCCCCACGCCCGTGGCCGTGCTGCGCGTAGGCGTCGATGGCCTGCGCCGCGCCGGCTTGTCCCAGCGCAAGGCCGAGTACGTGCTGGACCTTGCCGTGCACTTCGGCGAACGCCGCGTCCACCCTGAAAAGTGGGCGGCCATGGACGACGAAGCGGTTATTTCTGAATTGGTCGCCATCCGGGGCATTGGGCGCTGGACGGCGGAGATGTTTTTGATTTTCAATCTACAGCGGCCTGACGTCCTGCCGCTGGATGATCCAGGGTTGCTCAAGGCAATCTCGCTTCACTATTTCAGTGGCGAGCCTGTCTCGCGCTTCGAGGCTCGCGAAGTCTCGCTGGCGTGGCAGCCCTGGCGTACCGTGGCGACCTGGTATCTATGGCGCAGTCTGGAACCGACACCGGTTCAATACTGATGCACACCAGGCAGCCCATCTACGGAACCACACTACATGCGCAATACATTTCTGGAATTTGAACAGCCGCTGGCCGAACTTGAAAACAAGATCGAGCAGCTGCGCTATGTGCAGGCCGATTCTGCGGTAGACATCTCCGACGAGATCGGGCGTCTTCAGCAAAAAAGCCAGACCTTGGCCAAGGAGATCTACGCCAAGCTCACGCCGTGGCAGACGGCGCTTGTCGCCCGCCACCCCCAGCGTCCCTACACGCTGGACTACGTGCGCGAAATGTTCACCGACTTCCATGAACTGCACGGCGACCGCATGTACGCCGACGACCAGTCCATCATCGGCGGCCTGGCGCGCTTCAATGGCACGCCCTGCATGGTCATCGGCCATCAAAAGGGCCGCGACACCAAAGAACGCGCCGCCCGCAACTTCGGCATGCCGCGTCCGGAAGGCTATCGCAAGGCCCTGCGCCTGATGCGCCTGGCTGAAAAGTTCGGCGTTCCCGTGTTCACCTTCGTGGACACCCCCGGCGCATACCCGGGCATCGGCGCCGAAGAACGCGGCCAGTCCGAAGCCATCGGCCACAACCTGTACGCCATGGCCGAACTGAAAGTGCCCGTGATCTGCACGATCATCGGCGAAGGCGGTTCCGGCGGCGCGCTGGCCATTGCCGTGGGCAATGCCGTGCTGATGCTGCAATACGCCACCTACGCCGTGATTTCGCCCGAAGGTTGCGCGTCGATCCTGTGGCGCAGCGCCGACAAGGCGCCCGATGCCGCCGAAGCGCTGGCCATCATCGCGCCGCGCCTGAAAGACCTGGGTCTGGTTGACCGCGTCGTCAACGAACCCGTGGGCGGCGCCCATCGCGACCCGCGCGTCATGGCGCGCTTGCTGCGCCGCGCTCTGGCCGACGCCCTGCGCCAACTGCAAGGTATGACGCCCGAACAGCTCGTAGAGCAGCGTGTGCAACGCCTGCTGTCCTACGGCGCTTATACGGAAGTGCGCGCGTAGCCCTGGCAAAGGCGCCGGCTGGTACGCCGGCGCCACGGCCGCGCTGCCCGCGCTCCAAATCATGAATGCGCACCCCACGCCCGACACGCCCGACCAGGCCGAGTCGGGCGTGTCGCATTGCGCGTCCGCAGCGCCGTCGGTGTCGACGGAAAAGGGGGCGGTGCCATCTGCCGCGCCTTCGGTGTCGACAGCCGGGCAGACGGTGTTGCCGGCCACGGCGTCGGTGTTGGCCGCAGGGCGACCGGCGTCAACGGTTGTGCTGCCGACATCGCCCGCGCTGACCGTGGCGTTGCGAGACGCCTTGCACGCGCTGCCCGCCCGTCCCGCACGGCTTGCTGTCGCGTTGAGCGGGGGCGCCGACTCGGCCATGCTCGCCGTGCACGCGGCGGCCGTTGCGCATGATCTTGGCATCGGCCTGTCGCTATTGCACGTGCATCACGGCTTGCAGGACGCGGCCGATGAATGGGGCAGGCAAGTCCATGCGCTGGGCGCATTGCTGGGCCTGCCGGTGCAGGAAGCGCGCGTGCAGGTCGAGCAAGCGGCGGGCAAGGGCATCGAGGCCGCCGCGCGCGATGCCCGCTATGCCGCGCTGGCGCGGCTGGCACAGGCAGAAGGCGCGACCCACGTATTGCTGGCGCATCACCGCAACGATCAGGCGGAAACCGTTTTGCTGCGGCTGCTGCGCGGCACCGGCCTGCTGGGCATGGCCGCGATGTCGCCGGTCTCGCAACGCGACGGCATCGCCTATGTGCGCCCCTGGCTTGCGCAGGACCGCGCGACGATCCTGCTGGCCGCCGACGCCGTGCGGCAAGCGTGCGGCTGGCAACCCGTACAAGACCCCACCAACGCCGATCCCCGCTACACCCGCGCCGCCGTGCGCGAACTGCTGGCGCCCGTGCTGGACAAGCGCTGGCCCGGCTGGCGTGCCATCGTCGCGCGGCATGCCACGCACATGGCCGAAGCGGCGCAGATCCTGGATGAAGTCGCGCGCGAAGATTTTGCCCGTCTGGACCCCGGCCCCGACGGCGCCAGCTTTTCACTGAAGGCGTGGCGCGAATTTTCCCCGCCGCGCCAGTCGCAGGTGCTGCGCTTCTGGTTGCAACAAAACGGTGCGCGCATGCCCACGGACGCGCGCCTGCGCGACCTGCTGCGCCAACTACGTGAACTGCACAGCCTGGGGCATGACCGGCAACTGCGGGTGCGGCAACCCGGCCACGTCGTGCGCTGCCATCGAGGGCGCGTGTGGATCGAAGCGCAGGAATAAATCCCGGTTTCTGGAAAGAATCCACGGAAAAATAGCCGCGCAATGAACATAAATTTCCTCAAACTGAGCAAATTTTTACCGCCGCGCTAGAATATATGGTTTTGCCCGTCACCACTTTGCGGCGGGTTTCCAGCCAGAGTACGAGATGTCCCTGATCGTTCATAAATATGGCGGTACTTCGATGGGCTCGGTCGAGCGCATTCGGAACGTGGCGCGTCGCGTCGCGAAGTGGCACGCCGCCGGCCACCAGGTTGTTGTAGTGCCGTCGGCAATGGCGGGCGAAACGAATCGCCTGCTGGGTCTGGCGCGCGAAATTTCGCCGCAGCCCGATAGCCGCGAACTCGATATGATCGCCGCCACCGGCGAGCAGGCCAGCAGCGGTTTGCTGGCCATTGCGTTGCAGGCCGAAGGCGTGCCGGCGCGCAGCTATGCGGGTTGGCAAGTGCCCGTGCGCACGGATTCGTCCTTCACCAAGGCGCGCATCAGCTCGATCGACGACGCCCGCATCCGCGGCGACCTCGACGCAGGCCGCGTGGTGATCGTGACCGGCTTCCAGGGCATCGACCCCGAAGGCCACATCACGACGCTCGGCCGTGGTGGTTCGGATACCTCGGCCGTGGCCGTGGCCGCCGCCATCAAGGCCGACGAATGCCTGATCTACACCGACGTGGACGGCGTCTACACGACCGATCCGCGCGTGGTGCCCGAAGCGCGCCGTATGGCCGTCGTTTCCTTCGAGGAAATGCTGGAAATGGCCTCGCTGGGCTCCAAGGTGCTGCAAATCCGCTCGGTGGAATTCGCCGGCAAATACCGTGTTCCGGTCCGGGTCCTGTCCTCGCTGACCGACCCGCTCATTCCGCTCGACGAAGAAATGGTCTCGGGCACGCTGATTACTTTTGAGGAAGACGAAAAAATGGAAGCCGCCGTTGTCTCCGGCATCGCCTTCAGCCGCGACGAAGCCAAAATCACCTTGCTGGCGGTGCCCGACAAACCGGGTATCGCTTTCTCCATCCTGGGCCCGGTCGCCGCCGCCAACATCGATGTCGACATGATCGTGCAGAACCAGTCCGTGGCTGGCACGACCGACTTCTCGTTCACCGTGAATCGCAACGAATTCGCGCGTGCCGTCGACCTGCTCAAGCGCGAAGTCATCCCCGCCGTGGGCGCGCGTGAACTGTCCACCGACGAGAAGGTCGCCAAGGTCTCCATCGTCGGCATCGGCATGCGTTCGCACGTGGGCGTGGCCAGCCTGATGTTCCAGACGCTTTCGCAAGAAGGCATCAACATCCAGATGATCAGCACCAGCGAAATCAAGACGTCGGTCATCATCGACGACAAGTACATGGAATTGGGTGTGCGCGCGCTGCACAAGGCCTTTGGCCTGGACCAGGCGCCCGCCGCCAAGGAATAAAGGCAGCGGATCGGCACGTTTTTTTTGATTGATGGCCCCGTTTGCGGGCAAGCACCAAAAAATTCGTGCTAGAATCTCGTTCTCTTTTCGGAGACGTGCCCGAGAGGCTGAAGGGGCTCCCCTGCTAAGGGAGTATGTGGCTAAAAACTGCATCGTGGGTTCGAATCCCACCGTCTCCGCCAAATCTTCGGCGCTGGTGCTAAACAACCAGCGCTGAATTAAAAAACCCGCAATCGCGAAATCGATTGCGGGTTTTTTTCATTGGCGCGTGTTGTTCGTCGGGGTATTCGTCGGCAGCGCTTTTTTCATCAGCGTTTTTTTCATCAGCGTTTTTTTCATCAGCGCGTTTTGCATTCCAGCGCGGATAGCAAACCGTGCGCCTGCTCCACGACATCCGCATCGTTCGGCCTGAACGGCATCGGCAACGCTTGCGACAGGCGCTGGTATTGCGCGTGGCTGCTGCGGGCGTAGGCGGGGTCGTAATGGCGGTCGATGAGCTCGCGCGCCAGATCGATGCGGCGGCCGTCGTCCACCATCTGCTGCCAGCCCTGGATCACTTCGCGGCTATGCAGGCCCAGCATGCGTTGCAGCTGGGCTTTCAACCATTCCGGGTCTTCGAATAGCTGCGCGTAGTCCTGTTGAAGGAACGCGGCGCGGTCTTCGCGCGTGGATGCCACGTTGACGCATACGCCTTCATGCATGGCTTGCAGCAAGGCGGGCGGCAACTCGACGGCGCCTATCTTGCGGCTCTCGGCTTCAACGAACACGGGTTGTGATGCGTCCAGCGCGCGAAGGCGTGCGGCAAGCAGCGTGTCGAAGTGCTTTTGCGAAGGCTGCGCCACGCCGGGCAGGGCGCCCAGCAACGAGCCCCGGTGCGAGGCCAGTTGTTCCAGGTCCAGCGTCTGCGCGCCGGCTTGCGCCAGCGCGTTCAGCAAGCGCGTCTTGCCGCTGCCGGTGGGGCCGACCAGCACCACGCAGTGCAAGGCCGCGGGCAAGGTCGCCAGCGCTTGCAGCGTGGCACTGCGATAGCTTTTATAGCCGCCGTCCAGCTGCCGCGCGCGCCAGCCGATCATGTTGAACATCAGCGTCATGGAGCCGGACCGCTTGCCGCCGCGCCAGCAATAGATCAGCGGGCGCCAGCCTTGCGGCCGGTCGGCGAAGCGCGTTTCCAGATGCTGGGCGATGTTGCGGGCGACCAGCGCGGCGCCCAGTCGAGACGCTTCGAACGGCGACGCCTGGCGGTACAGCGTGCCGACCTGTACGCGTTCTTCATTACTGAGCACGGGCGCGTTGATAGCGCCCGGGATGTGATCGTCGGCGTATTCAAGCGGCGAGCGTACGTCGATGATTTCATCGAAATCGTGCAGCTTGTCCAGACTTACCAGCAGGTGTTTCACGATGACGGCCAAGAGATAAGGGGGCAATGGAAGCGGCCACTAGGATAGTGCTTTCTGGCGGCGTGGGTTCACGATTGCGATGGCAATGGCTGCCGTATCCGACCCGCGCTGCCATGCGATATTCCAACGCCCTGACTTGCACGTTTTCTGAAACAACGCTATTATTCAAGGCTTGCTTTTTGACGCGCCCGTAGCTCAGCTGGATAGAGTACCTGGCTACGAACCAGGGGGTCGTAGGTTCGAATCCTGCCGGGCGCACCAAGTTTTCTAGAGTGGTTTTTTTTGTAGGGTGGTTTGTAGAACGTAGCGGATTCGTTTCGCGAAATTCGGCAAAAGAACTTGCGAAAAAACTTCAAAAAAAACTCAAAAAACTTAGAAAAAAAGCAAAAGCAGTAAAAATGGTGAAATTGTTCTGATATAATTTTGCCTCTTTGTCGGAGCGCCCGTAGCTCAGCTGGATAGAGTACCTGGCTACGAACCAGGGGGTCGTAGGTTCGAATCCTGCCGGGCGCACCAAGTTTCACGTCACACTGAAACGCCGAACAAAGAAAATGGAAAGGCCTTTGATCATTGATCGAAGGCCTTTTTGTTTTGCGCGGACGCTTCTTTGCTTTCGTCTTCAAAGCCCCAGTTCCCAACGCTTGCCCAATCGTCGCCCAGCAGTTCGGCCGGGTGCATCGTGCGGTTGGAACCGTTGCCGCATTTCATGGCGTCGGATGCGCAGTATTGATCGCAGCCCCAGCAGACCCGTTCGGGGCGCTTGGGATGCATCGGAAATTTCTTGGCCATGCTGTGCCTCATCAGGAAATCGCTGTCGCGCAGATGCTCGCGGCCTGCCATGGCAGGCGGCTGAAATTTCAGCGTACTGCGCGGCCCGCACCGCGTTCCTTGACTTGAAGCAAACGATGATGAAGCCCAGGGCATGAAGCAAACGTGATGAAGCAAACGTGATGAAGCAAAGGTGATGAAGCAAAGGTGATGAAGCCGACAAGGGCGCAGCCGTGCCTGACACCAAGTGCATTTTCCCGCACCGATTTGCACGATGTGGTTTTTCCATGTTATAAACACGCCTCTTTCGGGGCGCCCGTAGCTCAGCTGGATAGAGTACCTGGCTACGAACCAGGGGGTCGTAGGTTCGAATCCTGCCGGGCGCACCAACTTATATCGAACACGTGATGGCAATGCGATAAGCAACGCAATCGCGGTTCCGCCAAAGCGCAACAGCGCGTAGGCCTTGCAAGAAAACGAAGCGGCTTGATGGTCATCCATCAAGCCGCTTTTGTTTTGTCCGGGGCGGATCGTCAGACCCGCATCACCAGACCCGCATCACCAGAGCCGCATCACCAGAGCCGCATCACCATACCCGTATCACCCGGCCCGTCTGCGCGCCTTCCACGCTGCGGCGATAGGCCAGGGCCACCCGCGATGCGGGCGCCGCTTCAAAGCCCGGAAAATACGGCCCGTAGGCCTGCATGGATTCCTGCAACACCGTCGGGCTGACCGCGTTGATCCGCAACCCTTGCAGCTCTACCGCCGCGCCGCGCACGAAGCCGTCGATGGCCGAGTTCACCGCCGATGCGTTCGCGCCATACCGGATCGGTTCGTCACTGACGATGCCGCTGGTCAGCGTGATGGACCCGCCCGCGTTCAGGTAGTGTTGCCCGATCAGCGCCACATCCACCTGACCCAGCAGCTTGTTGTGCAGCCCGATCTTGAACTGTTCGGCCGTCATCTCGGCCAGCGGGCCGAAGTGCATCGCGCCGGTGGTCGAGACAATGGCGTCGACCTTGCCCACGCGTTCGAACAGGTTGCGGATGCTGTCGCTGCGCGTGATGTCCACTTGGTACTGGCCGCTGGTGTTGCCCACGGCGATGATGTCGTGGCGTTGGCCGAGTTCTTCGGCAACCGCGCGGCCGATGGTGCCGGTTGCGCCGATCAGGATTATTTTCATGGAAGCCTCCGGGCCGTGCCCGTTGTTTGGTTAGCATTTGCGAAGCGCTGGCGCCGCGCCAGTGCATAGAGGCATTCTCGCTTTTCGCTATCCGTGGAAAAATCCGCACATGGTGCAAACACTTCACACTCCGGGTGCGTAATTCATGGATCGCTTGCTCAGCATGGAAGTCTTCGTGGCGGTCGTTGAGTTGGGCAGCCTGACCGCGGCGGCGGCGCGGCACGAGATGTCGGCGGCCATGGCGGCCAAGCACGTCAAGGCGCTGGAATCGCGATTGGGCCTGCGCCTGTTGAACCGCACCACGCGCCGACAAAGCCTGACCGAAGCGGGCCAAGCCTATTACGCGCGCAGCAAGACCATTCTGGAAGACATCCGCGACGCGGAGCAGGGCGCCGAGGCCTTGCGGCTGACGCCGCGTGGGCATCTGCGCATTACGTCCACGGTGACCTTCGGTTCGCTGGCGTTGACGCCGGCCATTGCCGACTATCTGTCCGTCTATCCCGACGTGAGCGTCGAGCTGGTGCTCAGCGACATGGTGGAAGACATTGTGGCCGCCCGCTACGACGTGGCCGTACGTATCGGCGAGCCGGCCGATTCCGGATTGATCGCGCGCACAATCGGCCGCTACCAAATGGTGATCTGCGCCGCGCCCGCGTACCTTGAACGCTATGGCACGCCCACCACGCCTGACGACCTGATGCAGCATCAATGCCTGGATTTTTCGTACTGGAGCCGCCGCACGGGCTGGCAGCTGTCGGGGGACGACGGCAGCCAGGCCGGCTACCCCACCGGCCGCTTCGTGTCGAACAACGGGCAGGCGCTGCGTCAGGCCGCGCTGGCGGGCTTTGGCGTGGTGTTGCAGCCCGAACTGCTGCTGCGCGAAGATATGCACGCCGGCCGGCTAGTGCCTATCCTGCAACCGTATTGGCCCGCCGCGCGGCCCATTACGCTGCTGTACCAGAAGGACAGGCAGGCGCTGCCCAAGCTGACCACCTTTGTGGACTTTCTGGTCGAACGCTACACACGATAGTGGCCGGCGCCCAAGGCAAGGCGCCTGTTGTCAGCGTTTTGCCGGCCTCTTACTGGCCTCTTACCGGCCTCGTCGCCGGTCCACCGCGGTCAACGAAATACCGTTTTTGATCATCCGATACGCCTGGCCCCCCAGCCAAGTGACCTGCTCGCCGGAACTTGTGCGGCAGATGCAGTGCGTCTTGGGATCGAAGCGCGAGGTACCCAGCGCGGAATATGCCTCCAGGTCCGCAACGAAGCGTTCGATGCGATACAGGGTGCCGTCGGGAGATGTGACAAGCACATCGGTCAATCGTCTTGCGGTGCCGAGCATACTCAGTACCTCCAGGGGCCGTCGGTGTTGCGGCGGCAAAGCCTTGTGGACGCTTCTGCGTGTAGCGACGCGTGCGCGTGTGGCGCGTTTGCGGCACTACCGAAGGCGGCCTCCAAACAAAGAATCATCAAGCTGGTCGGGTGACACGCCCAGCGCCTCGGAGATGCGGTCCAGCACTATCTGCCGTGGGCGTGGTCGTGGCCGTTCCAGTTCAATGTATATGGAATGATCAACGCCAAGGCGGGCAGCCATATCAGCGGTAGTGATATTGAGGTGCTCGCGCCACGCGCGTATCAGACTCCAATCGTTGCCGGTTTTTAAGTTGACGACAGCTAGTGGTAGGGGGTTGTGTCCGACGGCCAGTCTGTGGTGCGGGCCTGCCGGGCTGGGGTCGAGCACATTGCGCTTGGCGGCGCCGCTTTTGCGGGGGTCGCCGCGAGGCGTTGTGACATCGGGTTCTGCGGTGAATATAGCGCCGCCGTTGATTTGCCGATACTGATCATTGCCGATCCAGGAGATTGCCTCGCCGTTATCGAGCATGCACTCGCAATCCAGGTGGTAATTGCTGGGAACGCTCTCAAGTTTGGCAATGGTTTCCGTGGTCGTGGCGTGGCGCACCACACGATGCAATGCGCCGTCGGATGAACGCACGAATACGTCGGGAAGTCTCCAGGAAAATGGGATGATGATCTCCACGGTCAAAGCCACTTTTGCCACTGTAGCCCGGTGACAAAACGGTGAGATTTGGGGTTTCCCCTCGGCTGTTGTGGCTAGTTCGTTTCTACTCGATCTTCGACGTAAAGATCTTCACAAATGTTCACGGTGCGTGATCGCCCTTTAACCCTTCATCGCGTTGATCGAAGGCGGCCGCCAGCACGCGCGGCATGATGTCGGCGGCGGCGCCATGCAGATTGCAGTGCGCGTGCGCGTCCAGCGGCGTGACGTTGGGATTGACCTGCACGACCGTGGCGCCGGCGGCCAGTGCGCGCTGCGGCAGTTCGGCGGCGGGATACACCAGCGCCGACGTGCCGATACTGAACAGCAGGTCGCATTGCTGCGCGGCATGCAACGCCGTGCTCCAGGCGTCCGACGGCAAGCTCTCGCCAAACCACACCACGCCGGGCCGCACGGGGGCGCCGCACTGTGTGCAGGCAGGCGGGTGAATGCGGCGTCCTTCGTCGGCGTTGCTGGCGGCGTGGGTGTCGGCGTGGGTGTCGGCGTAGGTGTCGGCGTGGGTGTCGGCGTAGGTGTCGGCATTGCTGCCAGCGCGGGTCTCAGCATGGGTCTCAGCATGGGCCTCGGCGTGCGTTTCGATTACCGAGCTAACCGTTGCCGGGCCGTCGTCGACAACGTGTGGGGCGCCGCATGCCGGGCAGCGTGGGGCGTGCAGGCTGCCGTGCAGATGCACCACTTTGGTGGCCCCCGCGCGCTCGTGCAGGTCGTCCACGTTCTGCGTGACGATCGTCAGCGCGGGCACGTGGCGTTGCAGCGCGGCGATGGCGTAGTGCGCGGCGTTTGGCGCGGCGCGCAGCACTTGCGCCCGGCGCCACTCGTACCAGCCCCACACGATGTCGGGATGCTCGCGAAACGCTTGCGGCGTGGCAAGCGCCTGCGCGTCAAAGCGCGACCACAATCCGGTCAACGCATCGCGAAACGTCGCGATGCCGCTTTCCGCCGACACGCCGGCCCCCGTGAATACAACGACGCGCTGCGCGTTGCGCAATGCCTCGATCAGGGCAGACGGAATATCGTGATGCGTATTTTTCATTTCAAACCTTCAGGACAGTTCGATACGCTGCGCGCGGGGGCGCCTGCCTGTCAAGCTCGCCCTGTGATGTGCACCCGTGATGGGCACCCGCGATGTGCCCCGGCGATGTGCACCCGTAATGTGTACCCGTAATGTGCGCGTGCGCAAGCATCCCGAATGATGGATACTGCTTTTCTCATCTGGGATTTCCCCTCCCGCACTGGAGACCCGCAATGCCCGAATCCGCCGCCGGTCTGGACCGGCTTCGCCGCTTTATCGCCACTGCCACCCGCCTGGCCGGCGCCAACTCCCTGGTGCAAACGCCCGCCCTGCAGGAGGCGTTTGCCGATCTGGTGCGCCACGATGACTGGCTGCCCGAGGCCTGTACCGCCCCGCATCCGCAGTATTACCAGCAATATCTGCTGCACTGCGACCCCTTGGAACGTTTTTCGCTGGTCAGCTTCGTGTGGGGCCCGGGCCAGTCCACGCCCGTGCACGACCATGAAGTGTGGGGCTATGTGGGCATGCTGCGTGGCGCTGAAATCAACCAACGCTACGTGCGCCACGCAGACGGCAGCATCGAAACCGCCAGCGAACCCACCACCCTGCGGCCCGGCGACATCGAACGGCTGGACCCCGCCCAGGGCGACATCCACCGCGTGTCGAACGCCTTCGCGGACCAGGTGTCGATCAGCGTGCACCTGTACGGCGGCAACATCGGCGCGGTGTCGCGCCATGTCTACGATCCTCAGACGGGGCAGCCCAAGCCTTTCGTGTCCGGCTATTCCTCGGCCAACCTGCCGAACCTTTGGGACCGGTCTGCCGCCGTGCGCGCCACCATCCCGGGGTTGAAAGCCTGAGCGTGGCGCGTGTGACGCACGTTGTCCGGCGGCCGCTGCCCGTGCTATGTTCGCGTCCTAAATATTAGGAAATACAAAGATGGACAAGACGCTGCTCAAGGGCCTGATGGTATTGGAAGCGGTGACCGACGTGGACAATCCGCCGCGCACCATCGATGCCCTGGCCGCGCGGGTCGGGCTCACGCGCAGCAACACGCATCGCACGCTGCAAACGTTGATCCACGCCGGCTACGTCATCAAGGACGACGACGGCGGTGGCTACCGTGGCGCGGTGCGCCTGTTTGAATTGGCCGCGCGCCAGCTTGCCCAGCTGGATGTACGCAAGCTGGCCGCGCCGTTCATGCGCACGCTGGCGGACCAGACGGGCGAGACGGTGCATTTGTCGGTGCTGGACGGATTCGATGTGGTCTACGTGGACAAGATCGACAGCCCGCAACCGATACGCGCATATTCCATGGTGGGCGGCCGCGCGCCCGCCTATGCGGTGGCCACCGGCAAGGCGCTGCTGGCCTATCAGCCCGAAGGCTATGTCGAGCGCTATGCCGAACAATTGGTGCGCCACACGCCGTCGACCATTGTTTCCATGCCCCTGCTGAAAGACGAACTGCGCAAGATCGCGCGCGCCGGCTATGCCGTGAACCGCGGCGAATGGCGCGAGGGCGTGGGCGGCCTGGCCGTGACGCTGTTCAACAGCCTGGACCAGGCGGTGGCGGCGGTGGGCATCTCCGGCCCGCTTGACCGCCTTAGCGCGGCCAGGATGAAGCAGCTGGCGCCGGATGTGTCGGCCTGTGCGCAGTCCATTTCGCAAGGGATGGGCTACCGGCGAGGTTATCTGGATCAGTAGCATCCGTGCGCGGCGACAGCGCCGTGGCGATGCGCACGGCCTGGTCGCGCGCCAGCCGCGCATTCACATCCATGGACGTGGTCCAGAAATACGTGCCGCCGGCAAGGCTGCCCAATACCGACACCTGTTCCCACACCGCACCCTTCGCGTTCCTGACGCAGCCCGTGTCGAAGTCCAGCGCCAGTCCGCCAAACGGGTCCGCCACCGCATGGCCGTCGCGTAGCAGGCCGGCCACCAGCGCATCGTCGGTGCGCGCTACGTCCACCGAAAAACTGGTGGCGTTGATGAGAGCGTCGCTGCGATGCTCGGCGTTGCCGTCCGGCGTGCTCAGCCGGGTATGGAACTGACCGGTGCCTGCGTCATGGCGGCTGTCCACGAAGCCCGCGCGCACTTGCAACTGACCCGTCTTGAACAGCGCTTGCAGCTTTAAGGCGTTGCGCATGGGGAAGGTGGCGCGGCGTGCCATCCACAGCGCACGCCAGCGCGATTGAAAGCGGTGGCGTTCCGTGTCGGGCAGCAGGCGCCAGATTTCGTCCACCGCTGCATTGGTGGCGGCGGCCACGGCCTGCCAGGGGCGCGCGGCTTGCGACGACCGGCGTATCTCGTCGTCCAGGGCGCGCGCCGCGTCGGTGGCCAGGCCGAAGATCTCGTCGGCGTCCAACGCGCCGCCCATGGCCCGCACTTCATCTTGCAAAGCCTGCGCAATGACCTCTAGCGATAAGGCGCCGCCGTGCCGCATGGCAAGCGCCACGGCGCCTTCACGGCTAAGGTGGCGCAGCACCGTCGGGGGCTGGTTGTGCGGGCTGCGCACCGATGGCAACCGGCCATTGCGCGACACGCACAACAGCGGGCCGCGATGGCCTGCTTGCTGCAAGGCCGCCACCGCGTCCACCGCGCTGAGGCTGGTGCCGACGATGCAGACGGAAGCATCGGGTGCGATCCGGGCCGCCAGATCAGCGACGGGGTAGGGGCTGTTGAAATAGCCCGGCGCGTCGTGCAGCGCGGGGAAGGCTTGCGACGGCAAGTTGCCATTGCACAGGACGGCATAACGGGCCACGCACGGGGGCGCGCCGTCGGGCTCGACGTACACCGTGCCGTCCGCCAGCGGCAACACGCGCCGCACGCGGCAGGGTACATGAGCCAGCGCGATGCCCAGTGCGTGCGCAAGGTCCCGACAGCGCGCGTAGACCGCGCGCAGATAAGCGCCGAACAGCGGGCGGGGAAGAAAGTCCGAGGGCTGGATATCGGTCACGCCATATCCACGCAGCCAGGCGGGGTCCTGCGCGCGCAGCCACTCGACAAAGTCCAGGCGATGATCCGCCCGCGCCGACATATTGCCTGCGGGGATGTTCAACAGATTGCTGGGCAGGTCTTCCTGATAGGCGCCGCCGGGGCCGGGCTCCGCTTGCGGTTCGAATAGCGACACGGTCAGCGATACGGATCGCGACGCCGCCAGCGGGCACGGCACGCCTTGCGCTTGCCATGACAACAGCAACTGATACAGGAAGCTAACGGCGACCGAGCCGCCGCCCACGATGGTGACGTCGACCGGCAGCCGCGTATCACCGCCCAGGCCCATCTGGGCCGTGCCCGGCTTCACGTGAGCGTCGCTCATTTGGCGGCCGACATGCGCACCACGTCGCCCCAGCGCGCCACCTCCTGCTTCAGCACACGGCTGGTGTCGGCGGGCGAAGTGGCTACCGCATCCGCGCCCAGCTTCAACGCGGCCTGCTGCACCGAAGGCATCGCGGCGGCTTTCTGCATGCCGGCCGACAGCTTGTCCACCACGTCGGGCGGCGTGCCGGCGGGCGCCAGCAAGGCGTAGGCGGTTGCCACGGAATAATCCTTTACGCCTTGTTCCATCAACGTGGGCAGGTCGGGCAGCGCGGTGGCGCGCTTGGCGGTGGTCACGCCCAGCAGGCGGATCTTGCCGCTGGCCACCTGGGGCAGCAGGGCGGGCAGGGTTTCGATAACCATGTCGATCTGGCCGCCCAGCAAATCGGTAATGGCAGGGCCGCTGCCGCGATACGGCACATGCATCAAGCGCGTGCCCGTCACCACCTGGAACAGCTCGCCCGCCATGTGCTGCGAGGTGCCGGGGCCGGCCGAGCCAAACGTGATGGTGCCCGGCTTGCTCTTGGCCAGCGCGATCAGCTCCTGCACGTTGTTGGCGGGCACCTTGCTGTTGACGGCAACGGCCATCGGCATGCTGGTGGCCATGGAAACGCCGACGAAGGCGGTGGCGAAGTCGTAGCCTGGCTTGTCGGGCATGGCCGCGTGGATGGCGTGGCTGCCCACCGCGCCCATCAGCAGCGTGTAGCCATCGGGGGCGGACTTGGCGACGTATTCCGCGCCGATCTCACCGCCCGCGCCCGCCTTGTTTTCAACCACCACGCCTTGTCCCAGGAAGTCTCCCAGGTGCTGCGCATAGATGCGGGCCGCGGCATCGGTGGCGCCGCCCGGCGGAAAGGGCACGACCATGCGTACCGGTTTGGCCGGCCAGGTCTGGGCTGGGGCCGGGGCGGCCGCCAGGGCAAGTACCGCGCCCGCCAGGGCAATGCGCCATGTCTGCTTCATGAATGTCTCTCCTTGGTGTGATCAAACCGTCAGACGTGTACCGGCCCGTGTCGACCGTGCCCGGCACCGCTGCGACTCGTTTTTATAAATCCTAAAATATAGGACTCGTATTCCAAAAGATGGTTTACGTAGAATTCCACACGGTGATATGCTGGTCAACAATTAAGCGCAGCACCTAGGGATTGCACTAGGAAACATGCGGAAACCTGGCGCTTGGTATCGGGCGACAGGCATGATGCCATCGACGAAAGCTGCGCTCTTATATTATTTTTTGCATCCCAAATATTGAATTTTCATAATGAGAGGTCAGACATGACACCCAGTTCGGCACTGGCCGGCATCACCGTGCTTGAAATTTGCAACGTCGCGGCGGGACCCTTCTGCGGCATGTTGTTGGCGGATATGGGCGCCGACGTCATCAAGGTTGAAAACCCGGAGGGCGGCGACACGCTGCGCAGCTGGCCGCCCATTTCCAACGGCTATAGCGAGAACTTCGCGTCGCTGAACCGCAATAAAAAGTCGGTGACGCTGAACCTGAAAGACCCCGCCGACCTGGCACTGGCGCGCGAACTGGCGCAAACCGTTGACGTGCTGATCGAAAACAACCGGCCCGGCGTGATGGACCGCCTGGGGCTGGGCTATGCGCAGTTGCGCAAGGCTAATCCCAAGCTGGTGTATTGCTCGATCTCGGCCTACGGCCAATCGGGGCCGCGCTCGCAAGAAGGGGGGTTCGACCTGACCATCCAGGCCATGAGCGGCATCATGAGTGTGACGGGCGAAGCCGGCGGCGAACCCGTGAAATGCGGCGTGCCGGTGGCCGACTTTTCGGCCGGGCTGTACGGCGCGTTTGCGATTGCGTCGGCGTTGCGCGCGGCGCAGGCCAGCGGGCAGGGCACGCACATCGATGTGCCGATGCTGGGCGCCACGTTGGGCATCGCCGCGTTGCAGACGTCGGAATTTTTCGGCAGCGGTAAAGACCCCGTGAAGCTGGGCTCGGCCCATCCGCGCAACGCGCCGTATCAGGCGTTTCGTTGCAAGGGCGGTTATTTCGGCATGGCGGCCGGCAACCAGGCCTTGTGGAAAAGCGTATGCGCCACCGTGGGCCGCGACGACCTGCTGGCCGACCCGCGCTTTACCGACACCAGCGCGCGCGCCCGCCACCAGACGGACCTGCGCGAAATCCTGGAGGCCATCTTCGCCACCGAAGACGCACAGACCTGGTTGACGCGCTTTCGGGCGGCGGGCGTGCCGTGCGCGCCCATCAACACCTATTCCGAAGTGCTGGCCGACCCGCAGGTGGAACACATGGGCTGGGTGCAGCCCGTGGAATTGCCCAACGGCGTGCAGACGCGAACCTTCGGCCTGCCCGTGCGCTTTGATGGCCAGACCACGGCGCTGCGCCTGCGTCCGCCCGCGCTGGGCGAGCACAACGACGAAGTGCTGGGCGCGTTGCGTGCGGCCGGGAAAGGGGTGCCGGCATGAGCGGCGTGTTGCGTATCGACAAGCAGGGCGCCCGCCATGTGCTGACGCTGACGCGCGCTGAAAAAATGAATGCGTTGTCCGCCGAGCTGGTGGACGCGCTGATCGCCGCGCTGGACGAGGCCGAGGCGCGGGGCGCCAAGCTGATCTTGATCAAGGGCGAAGGCAAGAACTTCAGCGCCGGCTTTGACTTTGGCGACTGGCAGACGCAAAGCGAAGGCGACCTGCTGCTGCGCTTCGTGCGCATCGAGACCTTGCTGCAACGCGTGGCCGCGTCACCGTGCCTGACGGTGGCGCTGGCGCACGGCCGCAACTTTGGCGCGGGCGTGGACCTGTTCGGCGCGTGCAAGTGGCGCATCAGCGCGCCCGACGCCACCTTCCGTATGCCGGGCCTGAAGTTCGGACTGGTGCTGGGCACGCGCCGCTTTGCCGCGCTGGTGGGCGCCGAACGCGCCCGCACCGTGTTGGAACAGGCGGCTACGTTCAACGCCGAAGAAGCGCTGCGCGATGGCTTTGCGACGCGCCTGGCTGTGGCCCAGGAGTGGGCCGACGTTGAACAGCAGGCGGCGGAAACGGCGGTCGCGCTGACCGACGCCAGCCGCATTCAGCTGTATGCCGCGCTGTCCCAGGAAACGCCCGACGCCGACCTGGCGCGCCTGGTGCGTTCTGCGGCGGCGCCCGGCTTGAAGGACCGCGTGGCGGCTTACCTGCAAGCGCGCTAAGGGCACAGGAACCTGCAAGGGAGAGGAAGACGATGGCTTCGGGATTCAACCAAAAGAACAAGCAGTGCACGGTGGCCGAGCTGGCCGCGCTGGTACCCAATGGCGCGTCGATTGCGCTGGGCGGCAGCTTTCTGCATCGCGGCCCGTTCGCGTTCGTGCGCGAACTGATCCGGCAAGGCAAGCGCGACCTGGAACTGGTCAAGCAATCGCCTGGGTATGACGTGGACATTCTGTGCCGCGCCGGCGTGCTGCGCCGCGTGCGCGCGGGCATCGTCGCCATGGAAGGCAATTTCGGCCTGGCGCCCTGGTATCGGCGCGCGGTGGAACAGCGCCAGATCGAACTGGAGGAACACGCTTGCGCCAGCCTCACGGCGGGCCTTCGGGCGGCGGCGTTCGGCGTGCCGTTTCAACCCTGCGGCGGCCTGCACGGCAGCGGCCTGCCGGAACTGAACGGCTGGGCCTGCCTGGACGACCCTTATGGCAGCGATCAGAAAACGTATGTGGTGCCGGCGATTCGCCCCGACTTCGCGGTGATCCAGGCGTCCGAGGTGGACGCGCTGGGCAATGTGCGCGTGCACGGCACCGCGCATTGGGACCGCATCATGTCGCGCGCGGCGGGCAGCGTGCTGGTGGTGGCGGAAAAGCGGGTCGACAGCGCCGTGTTCGAAGCGCAACCCGAATCCACGCTGGTGCCGTACTTCATGGTGCAGGCCTACGCCGTGGCACCGGGCAGTGCGTGGCCCGGGTCGTGCTGGCCCGACTACGCCATCGACTATCCGGCGGTGGAAGCCTACATGGACAAGAACAGCGATCTACAAGCGCATCTGGCCGCCGCGCCCGAAGCACAAGGGGGCAATCATGGCTGAACAGTGGTCGGGCTTTTCCTACATCGTGACGAACCTGGCGCGCTTCATCCGGCCAGATGAAATCACCTTCAGCGGCGTCAATTCCACCATGCCGATGCTGGCGTGCCTGCTGGCCAAGCGCGCCTATGACTGGGACTTCGTCTACATCAACGTGGCGGGCGGCGTGAACCCGCGCCCCTCGCACATTCCCATTTCCAGTTCCGACCCGGTGTTGGCCGAACACACCGCGTCGATCTTCTCGAACGAAGATTTCTACGACCTGTGCACGCGCGGCCGCATGGACCTGACCTTCCTGGGCGCGGCCCAGATTGACGGCGCGGGCTGCGCCAATAACTCCTGCATCGGCGACTGGCACGCGCCCAAGGTGCGCTTGCCGGGCGGCGGCGGGGGCGCGGTGATGCTGCCCACGGCCAAGCGCGCCTGCACCTGGCGCACGGAGCATTCGCGGCGCACCTTCGTGCCCAAGCTGGACTTCATGACATCGTGGGGCGGCTTTCATGGGGTGGTGACGCCCATCGCGGTGTTCATCAAGCGCGACGGGCGCCTGGCGCTGCAATCCTGGCATCCGGAATCCAGCCTGTCGGAAGTGCGCGAGCGCACCGGCTTTGAGTTCGATGCGAGCGGCGCGGCGCCGACTGAACCGCCGACCGAGCAAGAGGCTCGCGCGCTGCGCGAACTGGACGCCGACGGCCAGTTTGAACGCGACGCCGCCGTTGCGCTGCGCTAGGGAGGCCGCCATGACTTTTGCCGAACCGACGCTGGTCGCGGCGTTTGCGCGTGCCTGGCGCCAGCCGCAATGGGCATCGCGCGCCGCCATCGTCACGGCCGACACGACGGTGACGTATGCCGACCTGCACCAGCGCGTGGCGCGCATCGCGGATGGCATCCGCGCGGCGGGCGTGGCGCCGGGCAGCTATGTCGCCATCGCCATGGAGCGGTCGCTGGAGCAGGTGCTGACCCTACTGGGCGTGATGGCGGCGGGGGCATGCCCCTGCCCGTTGGAACCCCGCTTGTCGGCCGAGGAAACGGCGCGCCGCGTCGCGGCGGTGGGCCTGACCTGGCTGCTGCACG
The DNA here is from genome assembly GCF_057291955.1 of Achromobacter sp. 1L-A-4-B-C2. Lineage (NCBI taxonomy): Bacteria > Pseudomonadati > Pseudomonadota > Betaproteobacteria > Burkholderiales > Alcaligenaceae > Achromobacter > Achromobacter sp. 1L-A-4-B-C2. The sequence goes on along the minus strand of NZ_JBXAWP010000006.1, from coordinate 297,824 downwards.
ACAAGCCCAATGCCGCGACGGCGGCGGCCAGCGGCCTGGCTCCGGCGCGGCTGCTGGAGGCGGCAAGCGTGGCAAGCGCGGCGAGCGTGGCGAGCGTGGCGAGCGTGGCGAGCGCGGCCGACGTGGCGAACATGGCAAACGTGGCGAACGTGGCGGGCGGGGCAATTGTGGCGGACGTGGCGGACCCGGCAACTGTGGCCGGTCTGGCGCGCCCGGCACATCCCGCGCGTCCGGACTACGCGCCGGCGCTCGGATGCGCCGACCAGATCTTGGCCGATGCACCCGGCCTGTTGCTGTTCACCTCCGGCAGCACCGGCCACCCCAAGGGCGTGTTGCTCAGCCATCGGGGCTTGGCCAACAATGCGCGCGGCGTGTTGGCGCATACCGGCCTGACGCCTGACGACCGCTTGCTGCACGTGATGCCGCTGCATCACACCAACGCCTTGAACAACCAGATCTTCGCGCCGTTGCTGGCGGGCGCCAGCGTGGCGTTGGCCGGCCGCTTTCGCGCCGACGACATGCCGGGCTTGCTGCGTACGTTCCGGCCCACGATCATCACGGGCGTGCCCACGATGTACGCGCGCATGCTGGAACTGGAGTTCGACGCCGCCAGCCTGGCCGGCCTGCGCTTTGCGCGCTGCGGATCGGCGCCGATCACCGAAGCGCTGCATCGGCGCATCGAAGCATTCCTGGGCTGCCCGCTGGTGGTGTCCTACGGGCTGTCAGAGGCCACCTGCACGTCCACGATGAACCCGCCCGACGCCCGCCGCGTGGGCTCGGTCGGCACCGTGCTGGCCGGCCAAAGCGTCACGCTGCGATTGCCGGACGGCGCCGAAGCCGCGCCCGGCGGCGAAGGCGAAATCTGCATCGCGGGCGACAGCCTGATGCTGGGCTACCTGGGCGTGGACAACGGCAACGATGGCCCGCCGGCGCTGTTGCGCACGGGCGACCTGGGGCGCTTCGACGACGCGGGCTACCTCAGCATCACGGGCCGCATCAAAGACGTCATCATTCGTGGCGGCGAAAACATTTCGCCCGCCCTGATTGAAGGCGTGGTGACGGGGCTGCCCTTTGTTGCCGCGTGCTGCGTCGTGGGCGCGCCGGACGATGACCTGGGCGAAGTGCCGGTGATCTTCGCGCAACCCCAGGCGGATGCCACGGCGGGCGCGCAGGAAGCCGCCGCGCTGCAAGCGGAAGTGCAGTCTCGGCTGGGGCGGATCTACGTGCCGCGCGACGTGTTCTGGGTCGAGCGGCTGCCGGAGAACGCCGTGGGCAAGGTGGACCGCAAGGCGCTGGCCGGCATGGTGTCACGCAAGCCCGAGCACGCGTGATCCCTCTGCTGCAAGCACGTTGACCCCAAGCGGCCCAGTGGCGCATCCACCGGGCCGCCCGCAAGATCCCGGGGCGCAAGGCGTCACGCCATCTGGCTGAGCGTCTTGCGAAAGCGCTTCAACGAAAAGGCAAACAACACACTGCCGATCAGCGCCAACGCCAGAAAGGGCTGCCAGACCACGCTTAGCCCCGCGCCGCGATACAGGATGGCCTGGCCCAGCTCCACGAAATGCGTGGTGGGTGCGGCCAGCATGATGTCCTGAACCAACTGCGGCATGCTTTCGCGCGGCGTTGTGCCGCCCGACAGCATCTGCAACGGCAGCAGCACCAGCACCAGCAGCATCCCGAACTGCGGCATGCTACGCGCCAGCGTCGCCATGAAGATGCCCATGGATGTGGTGGCAAACAGGTGCAGCGCCACGCCCGTCAGGAACAGCGCCACGGACCCTTCGATCGGTACGTGCAGCAGCCCCCGCACCACAAACGTCAGCGACAGGCCGGCGGCCACCAGCACCACCAGCCCCATGGACCAGACTTTGGCCACCATGATTTCCGTCGGCGTCACCGGCATGACCAGCAGGTGTTCGATCGTGCCATGTTCGCGCTCGCGGATGAGGGCCGCGCCGGTCAGGATGATGGACAGCATCGTGACGTTGTTGATGATCTCCATCAGGCTGCCGAACCAGGCTTGCGTCAGGTTGGGGTTAAAGCGCATCCGCACCGCCAGCTCTACCGGCAGTTCGGTGGGCTTGCGGTAGCGCCTGACAAATTCGTTGATTTCGTCGCTGACGATCTGCTGGATGTAGTTGCTGCCGGTGAAGGCCTGGCTCATCCGCGTGGCATCCACGTTCAGCTGGATCTGCGCGGGCTTGCCGGCCAGTACGTCGCGCTGGAAATTTGGCGGGATGTTCACCGAAAACGTGTAGCGCCCGTCGTCCATGCCGGCGTCGGCCTGGGCCGCCGTGACCATCCGCGGCGGCGTGAAATGCGGGGGATAGAACGCCGACGTGATGCGCGAGGACAGCGGCGAGACGTCTTCATCGACCACGGCGATGGCCGCGTTGTGCAGCGATTCCGGCACCGCGGTTGCCGCCGTGTAGATCATCAGGGTGAACGAGATGAAGATCAGCACCAGCATCATGGGATCGCGCGCCAGGCTCCACAGCTCTTTCACGCCCAGCCGGTAGATATTGGCGACATGTCGCGGCATGGTCAGGCCTCCTGCTTTTTCAGTAGCAGCACCGACGCGCCCAGGATTACGGGTATCGCCAGCAGCAGCGGCCAGAACGAGCCCTGCAAGCTGGCAAAGTCCAGTCCTTTGCTGAACACGCCACGGCTGATGGTCAGCATGTGGGTGGCCGGATAGACCTGCCCGATCAAACGGCCCACGCCTTCCAGCGACGACACCGGATTGAGCAGCCCGGCAAACTGCACCGCCGGCACCAGCGTGCCGATCATGGTGAAGAACAGCGCCGCGATCTGGCTGCGCGTGAAGGTCGAGGCCAGCAAGCCGATGGCAGTCGCCACCACGTTGTAGATCAGCGCGGCGGCCAGCAAGGTCGTGAAACTGCCGGTGATGGGCACGCCGAAAACGGTTACCGCCAGCAGCGTCATGAGCAGAAAGTTAAGCATCGCCAGCGCCACGTAAGGCAGCTGCTTGCCCAGCAGGAACTCCAGCCGTGTGACCGGCGTGACGTACAGGTTGATGATCGACCCCAGTTCTTTCTCGCGCACGACGGCCAGCGCCGTCAGCATGGCCGGCATCATCAGCAGCAACAGCGGGATCACGGCCGGCAACATGGCCGGAAGGCTGCGCACGTCCGGGTTGTAGCGAAAGCGCGTTTCGATGCTGATCTGCGGCGCGGCCGCGCTGCCCAGCCGTTCGCGCGCCTGTTGTTGCAGCCAGCCCTGGTGCATGCCCTGCACGTATCCCCGTATGGTCTCGGCGCGTTGCGGCATGGCGCCATCGATCCAGACGCCGATCTGCGCGTTGCGCCCGCGTTCGACATCGCGGGCGAAGCCCTGCGGGATCTCGATGGCCAGGGACAGCTCGCCGCTGCGCATGCGGGCATCCATGTCCTGGTAGCTGGCAATGGGCGGCTGCTCGATGAAGTAGCGCGAGCCCGACAGGTTCAAGGCGTAGTTCTGGCTCAGGCTGGTCTGGTCGCGGTCCATGACGCCATAGCGCAGGTCTTCCACGTCCAGGCTGATGCCAAAGCCGATGACGAACATCAGCAGCAGCGAGCCGGCCAGGGCCAGTGTGGCGCGCACCGGGTCGCGGCGAAGTTCCAGCGTCTCGCGCCACAGGTAGCTGATCATCCGTTGCAGGTTGAAGCCACGCTGCGTGGCAGCGCGCGTTTGGGGATGCGTGGTGGTGCTTTCCGGCGATGCACTCGTGTCTTGCGCCGGGCAGGCGGGCGCCGGTGTGTCGGTGGCTGGCGGGGTGGCTGGCGGGGCGGGCCGCGTGCCCGCACCGGCGTCGATCAGATAGGCGATGAAGGCCTCTTCCAGCGTCTTGGCGCCGCGCATCCGGATGATGTCGGCGGGCGAGGCACTGACCAGCACCTTGCCTGCGTGCATCAGCGACATCCGATCGCAGCGCTGGGCCTCGTTCATGAAGTGGGTGGAAATAAAGATCGTGACCCGGTCCTCGCGCGCCAGCGAAATCAGAAGGCGCCAGAAATTGTCGCGGGCCACGGGGTCCACGCCCGAGGTCGGCTCGTCCAGAATCAGCAGCTCGGGTTTGTGCACCATGGCCACCGCCAGAGACAGGCGCTGGCGCACGCCCATCGGCAGCTTCTCGGGCAACGCATCCAGCACGTCGGTCAGGTCGAAGCGCGCCACCATTTCGTTCATGCGGGCGGGGATATCGGCTTCGGGCACATGGAACAGCCGGGCGTGCAGCACCAGGTTCTGGCGCACGGTCAGTTCCCCGTATAACGAGAACACTTGCGACATATAGCCGACCCGGCGCCGCGTATCGATGTTGCGCGGGTCGACCTCGGTGCCGAACAGCCAGGCCTGGCCTTCGCTGGCCGGCAACAGGCCCGTCAGCATCTTCATGGTGGTGGATTTGCCGCAGCCGTTCGATCCCAGGAACCCAAAGATCTCGCCTTGGCGGATGCGAAAGTTCACATGGTCCACAGCCACGAAATCGCCGAAGCGCATGGTCAGGTCGCGCGCCTCGATGGCGATGGGGGCGTTGTCGTCCAGCGCCAGTGGCGTGATCTGCACGGGCTTGTGGCCGCGCCGCTTGGCTTCGGGCAACAGGGCAATGAAGGCGGCCTCCAGCGAGTCGGCGCCGGTGCGTTGTTGCAGCTGGGCGGGCGTGCCGGTCGCCAGCACGCGGCCTTCGTCCATGGCGATAAGCCAGTCAAAACGCTGCGCCTCGTCCATGTAGGCGGTTGCCACGATGACGCTCATGCCGCGGCGTTCGCGGCGGATGTCGTTGATCAGGTCCCAGAACTGCGCGCGCGCCAGCGGGTCGACGCCGGTCGTCGGTTCGTCCAGGATCAGCAGGTCGGGGTCGTGGATCAGCGCGCAGCACAGGCCCAGCTTTTGCTTCATGCCGCCCGACAGCTTGCCGGCCGGCCGCGACAGGAACGCGGCCAGGCCGGTGCTGCGCGTCAGGCTATCGATACGGCGGCGGCGCTCGGCTTCGCCATGGCCGAACAAGCGCGCAAAAAATTGCAGGTTCTCTTCCACCGACAGCGTCGGGTACAGGTTCTTGCCCAGGCCCTGTGGCATGTAGGCGATGCGGGGGCAGACGGCGTCGCGATGACGCTTGCTGGCCATGTCGCCACCCAGCACGTTCACCGTGCCGGTCTGAACGGCGCGCGAGCCGGCGATAAGCGCCAGCAGGCTGGACTTGCCCACGCCGTCCGGGCCGATCAGGCCCACCATGCGGCCGGCGGGAATGTCCAGCGTGATGGCGTCCAGTGCAAGGGTCTTGCCGTAGCGCAGGCTCACGTCCGCCAGCGTGACCACCGCGCGGGTGGGCTCGGCGGCGGGGGCCGTCGTGGGCGTGTCCATCAGGGCACCTTGACTTCCAGGTTGGCGGGCCACGCGGCATCAGCGTCCAGCTTCAGCCAGGCAACACCGGGCACGCCGGTCTTGACCTGCTGCAAATGCTGTTGCAGCAGTTTGGGATCGATCTGCGCCTTGACGCGGAACATCAGCTTTTGCCGCTCGGAGGCCGTCTCCACGGTTTTAGGCGTGAACTGCGCGGTGCTGGCCACGAACGATACCTTGGCCGGTATGACGTATTGCGGCGCGGCGTCCAGAATGATGCGCACGTCCTGGCCCAAGGCCACGCGGCCGGCCGCCCGCTCCGGCAGGAAGAACGTCATGTAGACGTCGGCCAGGTCCACCATGTTCAGCACCTTGCCGCCAGCGCCCAGTACTTCGCCGGGTTGGGCCACCAGGTACTGGACGCGGCCGGCGCGCGGCGCGCGCAGTTCGCTGTCGGTGATGTCGGCGTCGATACGCGCGATGGTGGCCAGCGCCGCGTTCACTGCCGACTGCGCGCCCACCTGCGCCGCGCGCGCTGCCTGGATGGCAGCCTGCGCGGCGTTCACTTGCGCGCGCGCGGCATTCACCGCCGCCTGGGCGCTGCGGACGCGGGCCCGGTCGTCGTCCAGTTCCTGGATGGACGAGGCGCCTTCCTTGGACAAGGTTTCCGATCGGGCCAAGCGTCGGCGGGCCGCGTCCAGCTCGCTTTCGCGTTGCACCACCACGGCTTCGGCGGCCAGCTTGTCGCTTTCGCGCTGGGCGATCTGCGCGCTGGCGCTGGCGGCGTTGTTGATGGCTTGCTGATGCTGGGCACGGGCTTCCTCGCGCTGGGCATTGAGCGTATCGATCTGCATGCGCGCCAACGCCTGGCCCGCGGTGACGAAGTCTCCTTCGGCCACCAGCACCTCTTGTACGCGGCCGGCCAGCTTGGTGGCGACGTCGATCTCCGTGGCTTCGATACGCCCGTTGCCGCTGATGAAGCCTTCTCCCGGGCCGTTGTCGGCCAGCATGCGCCAGCCGGTGTACGCGGCAACGGCCACGGCCAACACGAGCACGACGGGTATCAGTTTTCGGGTGGGCAGCTTCATGGTTTTTGTCCTGTTGTTATTGCGGGGCGGGCGCTTGAGTTGCCGCGCCGTCAGGGCCGGCTGCCGACACGCCCGCCTGCGTGCCGCCTCCCAGCGCGGCGTACAGGCCGACGCGAGCCGATAGCAGGGCGCGGCGCGTCTGCGCCAGCGCCTGCTGCGCGGCCAGCAGGTCGCGCTGCGCGTCCAGCACTTCCAGGTAGGGCGACGCGCCATGGTCGTAGCGCAGCTTGGCGAGCCTGGCGCGTTCGCTTTGCGCGGCCACGGTGGCGCGCAACACCTGCACCTGTTCGGCCAGCCAGCGGCGCGCGGCCAACGCGTCGGACACGTCCCTGAACGCGCTCTGGATGGTTTGTTCGTAGTTCGCGACGGCCTGGTCGCGGCGTATCTCGGCCAGGTCCAGGTTGGCGCTGCGCCGGCCGGCGTCAAAGATCGGCAGGTCCAGGCTGGGCGTAAAGGTCCAGGCGCCACTGCCGCCGCCGAACAGGCCGTTGAGTTCGGCGCTGGCGCTGCCGAAGGCGCCGGTCAACGTAATGCGGGGAAAGAAGGCGGCGCGCGCCGCGCCAATATTGGCGTTGGCCGCCCGCAGCTGATGTTCGGCCGCCACAATGTCGGGGCGCTGCGTCAAGAGGTCGGACGGCAGCCCGGCGGGCAGGTCGCGCATCACGGCCACATCGTTCAGGCCGGTGCGAGGCAGCGGCAGGTTCAGCGGCTTGCCCACCAGCAGTTCCAGCGCGTGCGCCTGCGTGGCGCGCGCCTGTTCCAGTTCGGCGCCCAGCGCGCGGGCCTGCTGCCACAGCGTTTCCACCTGGGTCAGGTCCAGCTTGGCGATGGCGCCGACTTCGTAGCGGCGGCGGAAGATGCGCAGGGATTCTTCGCGCGAGGCGATGGTCTGGCGGGTGAGCGCCAGCCGTTCGTCCAGTTCACGTAGCGACAGGTAGCTGTCCGCCACCTGCGCAATCAGGGACAAGGTGACGGCCCGCGCGGCGGCATCGGACGCCAGGTAGTTTTCCAGCGCGGCGTCTTTCAGGCTGCGCACGCGACCCCAGAAATCCAGCTCCCAGGTGGCCATGCCGACACCGGCCTGGTACTGGTTGGCCACCACGGGCCGACCCGTCAGGTTCAGGTCCGCCGGCGTGCGCGAACGGGTGCCCGTGGCCTGCACGCCCAAGGTCGGAAACTGGTCCGACCGCTGGATGCCGTACAGCGCGCGCGCTTCTTCCACGCGCAGCAGGGCCTGGCGCAGGTCGCGGTTGTTGGTCAGCGCTTCGTCGATCAGGCCTTGCAGAACCGGGTCCGAAAAATAGCTGCGCCAGCCCACGCGGGCGGCGTTCAACTCTGCATTCGGTTCATTGGATGGCGGGGTGGCCCAGGTGGCGGCCACTGGCAGGGCGGGGCGTTGGTAGGGCGGGGCCATGGACACGCAACCCTGCGCCAGCAGCACGGCCAGGGCGGCCGGCGCCAGGCGGGCAGCGTTCCATGCCGAAACCGGACGGCGAGTCATGTGTCGTTCTCCATCGCGTCAATGGAAGCCTTACGTCCAACGGCGGTAACCGTGGCGTCTTCACGGAGTCTATTTTGCCCGGCGCGTAGCGGCGAATCCTTGATCGACATCAAGCTAGCGACTGACTGGTCGGTTTTTAATAAGGCCGCAGGACGGCGTGCGACGTCTACGCCGCGCGTCATTTCGCAAGGAGCCACGAATGCGTACGCAACGCCAGCGTCTGCCTCCCACGGTGCGGACGGGGCAGATTCTGGATGCCGCGCTACAGGAATTCTCGGCGGCGGGTTACGAGGGGGCGCGCATGGAAGACATCGCGCTGCGGGCCGGTTTGTCCAAGGGCGGCCTGTACGCCCATTTTTCCAGCAAGGAACAGGTCTTTCGCGCGCTGCTGGAACGTCACCTGACCCCGGCCCGCCTGGACGCGCGCGCCATCGTCGAGGCCTCGGCGTCGGTCCGGCAATTGGCGGAACGCCTGGTGGACCATCTTTACGCCAGCCTGGCCAACCCGGCCATGATCGTCACCATGCGGCTGCTCCTGGCCGAAAGCGCGCGAGTACCGCATCTGGCGCGGCGTTGGCGGCAAGAGACGGCCGACGCCCATCTGGCCGATATCGCCAGCTTGCTGGCCTTGGCGCGTGAGCGCGGCTTGTGTGAAGGGGGCGTGGCGGCGCGGCACCCCGAGCTGTTGCTATCGCCGGTGGTGCACGCCATCGTCATGGCGATCCTGGCAAGCGCGGACGAGCCCTTCGATCTGGCGGCGCGGCGCGACGCGCACATGGCGCTGATTTGCGGGTTGCTGTAGGGCGAGGTTAGGCCTGGCCGCGCAGCCGGGCCAGCTCGGCCGAAAGCTCGGCAACCAGCGCCTGCGCACGCGCCAGGGGATCGTGCGGCGATGTGGCGTCTTGCGGGGGCCGGGGCACGGGCCTGAAGGCGACGTCGGCCGCCTCGGCCGGGTCGGCCAGGTTCGCTACGCTGGCCGAGTGGGCCATTTCGGCCGGTTCAGTCCGTTCCGCCGGCGCATCCTGCAAACGCGGATGCACGCTTTCGTGGCCCATGCTGACGTCCACGTCGAACACCAGCTGCTCGGCGCGATGCCAGGTGGTGAACCACTCCAGGGGACGATCATGCTGATCCATGCCCTGGCCCTGCAACATCAGCAGCGGCGTGCCGGTCTGGGTGTGCAGCAGTTTGGCGAGCTTGGCGTCGGCGGCCACGGCGCGGATCTGGTTGCGGCCCGCGCCGGGTCGCAGGCCGAAGCGCCGCGTCAACACGCCATGCAAGGAAGCGTCGGCCAGATCGTCGGCGCGCAGCCCGGGCACGGCGTCGGCCGGCAGCCACGTACGCACATACGCCAGCGGCGCGTCGGCCACATGACGCAAGCGTTCCAGCATCAGTAATTGCGTGGTGCCAAAAAACGCCGCCACGTCGGCGGGCGGTTCGGCGCGCGCGAACGCCAGCACGCGCGTCTGCAAGGCCACGCCGGACTGCGCGAATTGTTCGTACAGCCCGGTGGACCGCTGCACCAGCCGGCGATGTTCCTGCGGCGCGGCAACCGTTGCCGGGCGCCCGCTTTCGCGTTGGATCAAGCCTTCGGTGGCCAGCGCGGCCAGCGCCTGGCGGACCACGCTGCGCGCCACGCCAAAGCGTACGCACAGCGCGGCTTCGCTGGGCAGCACGGCGCCCGCCGCCAGCTTGTTCGTCCGGATAAAGCCCCGCAGCAAGGCCGCCACCTGGGCGTGCAGCGGGGTATCGCCAGAGCGATCAAGAACGGGCAGTGCGTCGTGCGTGGCGGGCGCCATGGAAATCAACCTCCGGTTTGTGCCCGCGCAGTTTCCCATACATGCGTCCAGCCCGGGGCCAGGTGCGCGGCGCGCTCGGCGGCCAGGATCAGGCTGTCTTCGCGCGCGATGCCCTTGCCGGCGATGTCGAACGCGGTGCCGTGGTCCACGGACACGCGCACGACGGGCAGGCCGACGGTGATGTTGACGCCGTCATCGCCATACACGGCCTTGAACGGCGCGTGCCCTTGGTCGTGATAGCAGGCAATCACGAATTGCCACTTGCCGCGAACGGCTTGCGGGAACAGGGCGTCGGCGGGGATCGGGCCGGCGGCCAGGATGCCGGCCGCGTTGGCTTCGGCCACGGCCGGGGCCAGGATGTCGGCGTCTTCGCTGCCGAAGATGCCGTTTTCACCGGCGTGCGGGTTCAGGCCCGACACGGCCACCGGCTGGTCGCCACGGCCCAGCGCCTTGGCGAACGAGCCCGCCAGACGCAGCACGGCGCGCATGCGCGTGGGCGTCAGATCGTCGATGGCCTGGCGCAGCGATACGTGCGTGGTGGCGTGGAAAATGTAGAGGTCGCCGGCCGACAGCACCAGCGAGAACGTCTTGACGCCGAACTCGTGCGCCAGCAGTTCGGTGTGGCCGGGCCACTTGTGGCCGGCGGCGTGCATCGCGGCCTTGTTCAGCGGCGCGGTGACGATGCCGTCGACCTCGCCGGCGCGCGCCAGGGCGCAGGCCGTGGTCACGAAACGCACCGAACCGTCGCCCGCGTCGGCGCTGATTTCACCCAGCTTGACGTGGGCCAGCGACGGGCCGGCTTGCAGCACTTCGATGGTGCCGGGGGCATTGGTACAGTCGGCCGCGCGGTCCAGCTTGCGCACGATGGCGGGGTCGCCGCCCAGGCCGCGCACCGCGTTGACCATCACGTCCACATCGCCCACCACCAGCAGGCGGGCCTTTTGGCGCAGTTCGTCATGGCCCATCAGCATCTTGGCCGTGATTTCCGGCCCGATGCCGGCCACGTCGCCCAGGGTGACGGCCAACAGCGGCAGCTTGCTCGATTGAGGTTGTGTCATCGCTTGAATCTCCTGTCGCGGATCGCGCGCACGGCGCGAACCAGTACGTCTTCGGTGCCAAAGCCGCCGGCCTTGGTCACCACGGGCAGGCCCGCGGCCATGCCCCCGGTCAGCGTGCCAAGAGGCACGCCGCCCATGACTTCATCCACCAGCGCGATGCCGCGCGCGGCCAGCGCCACCAGCACGCTGCGCGCGCCGTCGCCACCCGTGGCGACCACGCCCGCCGCGCGGGATGCCGTGATCAATTGCGCCGCCAGGCTGCCCAGCCGTTCGGCGACTTTCTCGGAATCCAGGCCGTCCAGCTGCCCTTCGGGCGCCAGCAGCAGTACGGTGCCGGCGTCGGCCGGCGCCTTGGCGTGGGCCTGCAACAGCGGCTGCGTCCAGGCCTGCCAGGCGGCGTCGTCGGCCAGTTGTTGCAGCGAGGGCGTCCAGGTGTCGGCGCCCGACGCCTTCAGTGCAGCGGCTTGCGCGCGTGCGGCGCTGTGCTGCGACGTGACCACGACGACGACGGGCGCCGTCTGGTCCGCACCGGCCCACACGCGAGCCAGCGGCACGGCCAGGCCGCCCGCGCCCACGGGCAGGGCGTGTTCGCCCAGCAAGCCGATGGCGCGCGCCAGGCGCTCCAGGTCGGCGTCCGTGGCGGCATCCACCACCACGGTGTGGCCCGCTTCGCGGATGCGCGCGGCCAGCGCTTCCGGCGTGTCGCCGTCTTGCACCGCGACGTGGGCGCAGCCCAGCAACGTGGGGATATGGCTTTCGGTGACGGGCGTGACCGGGTCCGTCGCGGCCGACGTTTCGGTGACGGGCTTGCCGTTCACCCTCAGCACGCCTTGTTCAACGGTGCGGCCGGTGGCGGGAAAGGCGGGGCAGATCACCGCCACCGTGTCCGGGCCCCAGGCCAGGCGGGCCGCGTCGATCTCGGCCTTGAAGGCGCCGCGCAAAGTGGAGTCCACCTTCTTGTACAGGCGCGACACGCCGGCCGCGCGCAGCTGGCGCACGTTCTGGTCGATGACGCGGGCGGCCTCGGCGGCGGGCAGGGCGCGGCTGTTGGTCGTGACCGCCAGCACTTCGACGCCGGCCGTGGCCGGGCCGGACAGCGCTTCCTCGGCGCCGCCGATGGACAGGTGCGTGCTCCAGCCGGCGCGCACGAACTGCACGGCGGTGTCGCCCGAGCCGGTCAGGTCATCGGCAACGATGGCGATGGTGGGGGTCAAAGCGCCTCTCCGCGCGCCTCGCCCAACGTCGGCGTGGCGCGGCTTGCGTCCGCGTCCTCGGACTTCAGTTCACCGGCGCGCTTCAGGAAGTACGACGCCAGGATCGGAGCCAGGATGGAACTGATCAGCACGCAGGCCGCCACTTGCGCGGTGGCAGTGGACACGTATTGCTGGAAGTTGGGATCGGCGGCGGCCACCACGGCGGGCGTGGCGATGGCGTTGCCGGCGGTGGTGCCGGCGGCAAAGCCCAGGCCGCTCTTGCCGCCACGACGCAGGATCAAGCGATAGCCCAGGTAGACCAGGCCGCCGGTAATCGGGCTGATGATCAGGCCCAGGATCAGGCCGCTGATGCCGCCGCTGACGACCGCGCCCAGGTTGATGCCGGTGCCCAGCGCAAAGGCGAAGAACGGGATGACGATGTTGGGCACGGGCTTGAGCACGTCGCGCCACTTCGGGTCCAGGTTGCCGACCACGACACCCAGCAGGAACGGCACCAGCGCCGCCACCAGGGCAATCATGGGAATGTCGGCCAGGCCCGAGGCGCCCAGGAACAGCAGGCTGAAGAAGGGGCCGTCATTGACGGCGCTGGCAACGTAGGCGCCACGGTCGCGCGCATCGCCGTACTGGCCGGTGTAGGCCAGCCACAGGCCGCCGTTGCTGTTGTCGAACGCGGCCAGCAAGGCCAGGATCGACACGCCCAGCACGCCGTCCAGGCCGACGTAGCTGCCCAGGATGATGATGAGCGTGGCGGGCACCAGCGTCTTCATCAGCAGGATGGTGCCGGCCGTGGCCAGGATGGGGCCGCCGGTGCGGGCGTTGACCTGCGTGCCGGTCGCGAAGATCAGCAGGGCGATCAGCGGCAGGGCGCTGTTCTTGAAGAGGGCGGTGGTGAAGCCGCCGATGGCCAGCGCATCAGGGGCAAAGGTGCCGATCAGGGAACCCAGGATCAGCGGCACAAGCATCAATCCACCAGGGATTTTCTGCATGGTGCCAAAAAAAGGCGAACGGGAAGAGGCAGCGGTCGACACTTGCGTAAGTCTCCAGGACGGTTCTGGTGGATTGCAGACGTTCGTTGACGCGTCTGTCAGTGGGGGTTGAAAAACCGCTAGTGTACACCTGTACGTACTGCCTGTACGTACAGGTTTCGCAGCTGGCTCGGGTTTTTCAGGATTCCCGTCCTGGAGGGTTTAGCGCAAATGCCGGCGTTGCGACGAGCCTTGCATCAGAAGCGGTACGCACCGCTCAACATTACCGTGCGGCGGGCGCCGTAGAAGCAGTCGCCACGGTCCAGGCAAACCACTTCATAGGTGCGGTCGGCAATGTTGTTGACATTCAAGGCATAGCGCCACGGGCCGTTGTCGTAGCTGACCATCGCGTCGAACAAGGTGACGGCGGGCGTTTCGGGCGCGCCGCCATCGCGGAAAGCCGTCAGGTAGCGCACGCCCGCGCCCACCGCGAAGCCGGGCTGGCCGGCCAGCGCAAAGCGGTACTTGCCCCACAAGGACGCCATGTGCTTGGGCAGGGCTTCCAGTTGCGGGTCGACATCGGTGTAGAGGTAGTTGGCGATCACGTCGACGTTCTTGGTGACGCGGCCGCGCAATTCCAATTCCACGCCGCGCGTGCGCGTCTTGCCGGCCTGGAGCTGGTTGTTGGGGTTGTCGGGGTCATTGGTTTGACGGTTCTTTTCGCGCAGGTCGTAGGCCGCGGCGGTGAACTCGATGTCGGCGTCCTTGGGCATGTATTTGATGCCGGCCTCGACCTGCTTGCCGCGCAGCGGCTTGTAGCGTTCGTTGTAGAAGTTGGACCCGGCAATGGGCGTGAACGATTCGCTGTAGCTCAGGTAGGGCGACCAGCCGTTGTCGGCCGCGTACATCAGGCCGAAGCGCTTGGTGGTGGCGTAGTCGGTTTCCTTGTCTTGGCCTTCGATGCGATTGTCGGCGCGGTCGCGGCGGATGCCCGCCAGGAAGATCCAGTTCTGGTCGAACTTGATCTGGTCCTGCGCGTAAAAGCCCAGCTGCTGCTGCTTTTGCTTGGGCGTGTCGGACAGTTCATATTCCGGCCGGTTGCCGTAGACGGGGTGATACAGGTTCAGCGGCGCGCCCAGGCCGGAGGCCGTCTGGCTGGTCTCGCGGTAGTGCGAATAGTCCATGCCGAAGATAACGGTGTGCTCGGTGCGGCCCCAGTTCAGCTTGCCCTCGATATTCTGGTCGGCCAGCAGCGTGCGCATGCGCGGCTTGTTGACGTAGAAGTAACGGTCGGTGGTGGTCTGTTCCGCGTCGATATAGGAATCGCCACGGCGCGCGCCGTACACGTTCGGGTACAGCGATTGGTAATCAACGCGGCTGACGGTGTTGCGGAAATTCTGGCGGAATTTCCACGTGTCGTTGAACTGGTGTTCAAACAGCCAGCCCACGCTGAATTGCTCGGTGTCGTAAGCGTCAAAGCCCGGCTCGCTGACGAAGCGGCGCGTCGGGATGCGGCCGTTGGGGTTTTCTTGCACCGACCCGCTCCAGGGCAGGAACGATTGCGTCGTGCCCGCCTTGTCCTTCTGCCACAACGCCTGCAAGGTCAACGACGTGGCGGCGCTGGGCCGCCAGGTCAGCGACGGCGCCAGCATCAGGCGGTCATCGGGCGCATGTTGCACCTGGGTGTCGCTGTCGCGCCCCACGCCCACCACGCGATACAGCCATTGGCCGTCTTCCGTGACCGGGCCGGTCAGGTCGGCCTGGATTTCGCGGCGGCCGTGATTGCCCACCACCACGCCGATTTCGCGCTGGGCATCGGCTTGCGGGCGCTTGCTGACCAGGTTGACCAGGCCCCCGGTGCTGCCTTGTCCGTACAGCATGGACGACGGGCCGCGCAGCACTTCCACGCGCTCCAGGCCGTAGACCTCGGTGCGCGGGTTGTTGGAGTTGAAGAACTGGCGCAGCCCGTCCAGGTATTGCGCGGGCTCGGTGCCGCGAATGCGCACATAGTCGCCGCGGTTGTCCACGCCGTACGCGTTGGGCCGCACGCCCGCGGCGTAGTTCATGGTGTCCTGCACGTTCAGCGCGCCCTGGTCCACGATCTGGTCGCGCGGAATCACGGTGATGGCTTGCGGCGTTTCGGACAGCGGCGTGTCGGTCTTGGTGCCCGTGGCGCTGCGCGTGGCGACGTAGCCGTCCACGGGACCGGTCGCGGTTTCGCCCATGCCGGTGACCTGCACGGCAGGCAGGACGGTGGTGGCTTCGGTGGCCGGATTGGTGGTTTGCGCCTGCGCGGTGGCGCCCAGGCAGGCGGCCAGCGCGGCGGCGGGCAATAGCGTCTGCGGCCGCGCCAGGCGGGCGGCACGAGGTGTATGGCGTTTCAAGAGTCGTCCCCTACGGCGCTGCGGCCGCTGATTACATACAGGAATAGCAACGATAACTATTATTAATTGCGTTGCGGCCACGCGCCAAGACGCACGGGGGATCCAGATGTAAAAAAAACCTGCAAGGGTGCGCGGCGGCGGTTGGCGGCCGGCAATAAACACCTTGCGTTTCAGAGGCTTGGCGGGACGCCAGGCAGGCCCCGCCTTTAAAGAAGGGAAGGTGCCGTCCTGTTGGCCCCAAGCGACACCGGACGCCTCATGCGTACTGCGCGCGCCGCGTGCCACCTTCGCGGCGGCTGGCCTTGTCGGCCACGATATTGTCTTGGCCCATCTGCCGGCCGCGCTGTTCGATGCGGCCCAGAAAGTCGCGCAGCAGCGCTACCTCGCTATCGCTCAGGTCTTGCACCAGCAGTGCATTCAGCCGCGACACTTCGGGCAGCAGCGCCTGGTATCGCGCCAGCCCCTCGGCCGTGGCCTCGACCCGCACGACACGGCGGTCGGCGCTGTCGTGCAAACGCCGCAACCAACCTTTTTCACACAGCGCGCCCAAGGTGCGCGACGTGCGCGCCAGGTCCAGCTTGGCGGCGGCGGCAAGCTCGGCGGAATTCATGATGCCGCCTTCAATGGCGCAGGCCAGGATGCGCCACTCGCGTCGCGTGATGCCAAAGCGCCCTTCGCACAGGCGCACGAAGACGGGGTTCGATTGCGACCATGCTTGATACAGCCGGTACATCAGCATGTCGGCCAATTGCGGCGGTGCGGGGATGGGGCGGGTTGGCATGGCGTCTCCTCCTTGCCGCAGCGCGTGCCGCGTCGGCGCGTTGCGCTGCATATCGTTATGGAAAGTCCTGGATTAGATCAAGCAATGGACCCGTTGCTACAGTCAATCTGCTTATTTCGGTATACGGCCAGGCAGAAAGAAACATAACCGACGGCGGGCCACTGTCGACAGGAGAACACCATGCGTAAATGGATGACGGGCGCGGCCTTGGCTGCCGCGTTGGCGGGGGCCGCGTCGCTGGCCGGTGCGCAGCAGGCGCCGCTGGATGGCGCGTTGACCATCGTAGTGGGCTACCCGCCCGGCGGAAGTTCCGACCGCATTGCGCGCCTGGTGGCCGACCGCCTGAAAGACCGCGTGGGCGTGCCCGTCGTCGTGGAAAACAAGACGGGCGCCGGGGGGCGCATCGCGGCCCAAGGCCTGCATGCCGCGCCTGCCACGCAGAACGTGTTGATGCTGGCCAACCCGGCCGTGATGGTGGTGGCGCCGCTGGTCTACGCCCAGCCCGGCTACGACGCCCAGCGCGATTTCAAGCCCGTGTCCTTGGTCAGCGAATATAAGTTCGCGCTGGCCGTGCCCGCGTCCTCGCCCATCCAGGACGTGGCCGCGCTACGTCTGTGGCTGCGCGCCAATCCCAAGCAATTCACCGTGGGCGTGCCCGCCACCGGGAGCTTGCCGCATTTCTTTGCATTGATGCTGGGCCGTGAAATCGGCCAGGAGCCCGAGGTGGTTGGCTATCGGGGGTCGGCGCCGCTGATCTCGGAACTGATCGGCGGCATTCTGCCGCAAGGCATCGACACGCTCGATACCTTGTTGCCGCAGCATCGCGCCGGCAAGATCCGCATCCTGGCGACCTCCGGTGAAACGCGTGACGCCGATCTGAAAGAGGTGCCCACCTTTCGCGAAGGCGGTGTGAACCTGGCGGCCGACGGCTGGAACGCGTTCTTCGCGCCGGCCGCGATGCCCGAGGCGAAGGTCAAGCGGCTGGGCGCCGACATCGCCGCCATCCTGCGCGAGCCCGCCATGCAGCAAGCGGTGCGCGCCGTGTTCCTGGAACCGGTGTCGCGGGACGCATCCGACACCGCCAAAGCGTTGGCCGCCTACCGCCAGCAATGGGAGCCGGTCGTGCGCGACTCCGGCTTCACGGCCACGCAATAAGGGGCGGCGATGCGTACCGTGCAAAACGTGTTGTTCATCATGGCGGATCAGCTGCGCGCCGATCACCTGGGCTGCTACGGCCATCCCTATCTGCAAACGTCGAACCTGGACGCCCTGGCCAGGCGCGGCGTGCGCTTTGACCGCGCCTTCGTCAATTCCGGCGTGTGTGGCCCGTCGCGCATGAGCTACTACACGGGCCGCTATCCGTCGCGGCATGGCGCGACGTGGAACCGCGTGCCCTTGTCCGTCAACGAGATCACGCTGGGTGAATACCTGGCCGGGCAGGGGCGCGACCTGGCGCTGGCGGGCAAGACGCACATCATTCCCGACAAGGCCGGCATGGAACGGCTAAGCATCGATGGCGCCTCCGAGCTGGGGGTGCTGCTGGCGCGCGGCGGCTTCACCGAACTGGACCGCTACGACGGCCACCATCCGCCCGGCGACGAAAGCGGCTACCCGGCCTACCTGCGGCGCCACGGCTACGACAGCGCCGACCCCTGGACGGACTTCGTCATTTCAGGCGTGGATGCCAACGGCCAGATCGCCAGCGGTTGGCACATGCGCAACGTGCATCTGCCGGCGCGCGTGGCCGAACCGCATTCCGAAACCGCCTACATGACGGACCAGGCGCTGGACTTCATGCAGCGGCGCGGCAGCCAGCCCTGGGTGCTGCACTTAAGCTACGTCAAGCCGCACTGGCCCTACATGGCGCCCGCGCCGTACCACCGGCGCTATACCGCCGACCAGTGCCTGCCGGTGCAGCGCAACCGCGAAGAACTGCGCGACGCGCACCCCGTCGTTGCGGCGTATCGCCAGCAAGAAGAAAGCATCAGTTTTTCCACCGACGAATGCGTGCGCGTGGTGCGGCCCGCGTACCAGGGGTTGATCCAGCAGCTGGACGACCACCTGGGCCGACTGTTCGACTACATGGAAGGCGCGGGCCTGATGAAGAACACGCTGATCGTGTTCACCGCCGATCATGGCGACTTCCTGGGCGACCACTGGCTGGGCGAAAAGGAATTGTTCTACGACACCGTGCAACGCGTGCCGTTCATCGTGATGGACCCATCGGCGGCGGCCGACGCCACGCGCGGGCAGGCGCTGGATGACATGGTGGAAAGCGTGGATCTTGTGCCGACCGTGCTGCGCGCGCTGGGCACGCCAGGCCCCGCGCACCGGCTGGAAGGCCGCGAACTGCAAACGCTGCTGCATGGGCGCGACGCCGCCACGCCGTGGCGCGACTGCGTGTTTTCCGAGCTGGACTACAGCTTTCGCCACGCGCGCATCCTGCGTGGCAAGACGCCGCAGAACGCCCGCGCGTGGTCGGTGCGCACGGACCGCTGGCGATATGTGTACTGGCTGGACGAGCCCGAGCAACTGTACGACCTGCATGCCGACCCGGGCGAATTCCAGGACCTGGGCACAAGCAGCGAGCACGCCGCCGTCCGCCTGGAACTGCGCCAGCGCCTGTTGGACTGGATGCTGCGCGGCAAGCGCCGCACCACCCTGAGCGACGAGGCCGTGGAAAAGGCCACCAACGCGCACAAACGGGCGGGCGTGTTTTTCGGGCAGTGGTAAGGGGCGGGCGCCGTTGCGCGGTAAGCGGCGGGAATGCGTCGCGCACTAAGGGGCGTGGTGGCGTCGCGCACTAAGGGGCGGGGCGCCGTCTCGCACTAAGGGGCGGGGCGCCGTCTCGCACTAAGGGGCGGGGCGCGTCTTGCACTAAGGGGCGGGGCGCCGTCTCGCACTAAGGGGCGGGGCGCGTCTTGCACCAAGGGGCGGGGCGCCGTCGCGCGCCGCCCGGTCGCCGCGATCGGGCGTGCCCCCTCAGGCGTGCCCCGCGCTTTGCGTTTGCGTCGGCGCGGCGGTCTCGGGTTTCAGTTCCCGCCGCAGGATCTTGCCCACATTCGAGCGCGGCAGGTCATCGCGAAATTCCACATAGCGCGGCACCTTGTAGCCGGTCAGCTGCGTCCGGCAATGTGCAATCAGCGTGTCGGCGTCCAGCCCGGGATCCTTGCGGATCACGAACAACTTGACCGCTTCTCCCGACCGTTCATCCGGCACGCCCACGGCCGCCACCTCGCGCACGCCCGGATGCAACGCGGCGGCGTCCTCGACTTCGTTCGGGTACACGTTAAAGCCCGACACCAGGATCATGTCCTTCTTGCGGTCGATCAGGAACACGTAGCCGTCCTCATCGACGTAGCCGATGTCGCCCGTGCGCAGAAAGCCGTCCGGGTACATCACCAGCGCCGTTTCGTCGGGGCGATTCCAATAGCCCTGCGTGACCTGTGGCCCGCGCACGCAGATTTCGCCGGGTTCCCCTACGCCCAGTTCTTCGCCTTCGTCGTTGCGGATCGAAATCTCGGTGGACGGCACGGGCAGGCCGATGGACCCGGTGAACGTCGTGACGTCCAGCGGGTTGACCGTGACGGCGGGCGACGTCTCGGTCAGCCCGTAGGCCTGCGCCAGCGACTTGCCTGTGACGGCGCGCCAGCGGTCCGCCACGGCGCGTTGCACCGCCATGCCGCCGCCCATCGTCAGGCGCAGGCGAGAAAAATCCAGCTTGGCGAAATCGGGATGATTCAGCAGCGCGTTGAACAAGGTATTGACGCCGGTAAACGCCGAAAACGGCACCTTGCCCATCTCTTTGATCAGGCCGGGGATGTCGCGCGGGTTGATGATCAGCAGGTTGCTGGCGCCGATTTTCATGAACGTCAGGCAGTTCGCCGTCAGCGCAAAGATGTGATACAGCGGCAAGGCCGTCACGACGCATTCCTCGCCATCGTTCACCAGCGGCTTGATCCAGGCGTGGGCCTGGCTGACGTTGGCGACCAGATTGCCGTGCGACAGCATTGCCGCCTTGGCTACGCCGGTCGTGCCGCCCGTGTATTGCAGGCAGGCCAGGTCGCGCTGGTCCAGCTGCACTTCGGTAAACGGCTGGGCGCGGCCGGCAAGCAGCGCGTCGGCCAGGCGCACATGCCCGGGCAGGGACCACGCCGGCACCATGCGCTTGACGTGGCGGATCGCGAGGTCCACCAAGCGCCCTTTGACCGGCCCCAGCATCTGGCCGATGGAGGTGACCAGCACGTGCTCCACCGCGCTGTTGGGTAACGCCTTTTGCACCGTGGCCGCGAAGTTGTCGGCCACCACGATGGCGCGCGCGCCCGAATCCACCAGCTGGTGTTCCAGCTCATGCGGGGTGTAGAGCGGGTTGCAATTGACCACGACGCAGCCCGCGCGCAAGGCGCCGAACAGGCACACGGGGTATTGCAGCAGGTTGGGCATCATGAGCGCGACACGGTCGCCACGGCCCAGGCCTTGCGCGTGCAGCCACGCGGCGAAGTCGCGCGTCAGTGCGTCCAGTTGGGCGTAGCTGATGGATTTGCCCATGCTGATGTACGCGGTCTTATCCGCGTAGCGGCGGCAGCTGTCTCGCACGATCGAGACCAGCGTGGTGACGCCGTCCATGTCGATTCGTGCGGGGACGCCGGCGGGGTAGCTCTTGTGCCAGATAGGTTCCATCTTTGAGGATTTCCGCCTAGTTGCCCAACAGGGCTTTTTTCAGGGAGGCCTGCGCCGGCTTCTCGCCCAGCCACACGCGCAGCAGCGCACGCGCGAAGTCGGGGCTGTCGATGCGGCCGCGTTGCTTGCCGTTATGTGACCCGGTCACGCCACGGGCATCGAAATCCAGGTCGACCACATCGCCTTCCTTGAGGGCGCCGATGTCGGCCATCATGCCGGCCAACTGGTCGGCCGGCGCTTTCATGGCGGCCAACTCGGCCTTGGGCGTATTGTCGCGCAGGCCTTCCTGCAAGGCCTCGTCCAGGCTTTTGCTGTCTACGTCGCGCAGCAATTGAAGACGGATGCGGCGCGGCTCGGTGCTGTTGATCAGCGCCGCCGCGTCGTGGCTTTTCGTGGTGACGTACAGCGACGCTACGTACACCTTCACCACGATTTTCGTGCGCACGCCGGCGCCGTTGAGCACCAGCGCATGGCTGCCCGCGGACAGCTGTTCCGGCACGCGCCTGCCCGCCACGTCGAGGTCGGCGGCAAAGGCCGGCGCACCCACCAGGCCAGCCGCCAGCGTGCCGGCCAGAACGCCTGCCTGAAGTCGGCTCAGGGCGGTGGATCGCCCTCCAGGGATACGTTGCATGTGTCTCCTCCTGTGGTCTTTCGCTTGTAGAACTTCTTGTCGGCGATATAGATCGTGCGTTCCACGACGGCGTACACCACGCCGTCCTTGTCCTTCAATTCCACCGTGTACGTGCGGGTGGTTTCGTGGTCGCGCGCGAGGTCGGCGCGGATGTCCGCGATTTCCCCGGGCGGCAGCCGGAAGTCGACATACAGGGTCGTGTAGGCGGGCTTGCGAAAGCGGATCGAGGCGGCCTTGTCCCACACGATGTGATCCGGTCCCAATGCCGACATCAACATCGTCGGGTGGGCGCCGTCCGTTACCGCAAACAGCGACCCGCCGTACATGGACCCCACGATGTTGCGCGTGCGGCGAAGCAGCGGCAGCTTGATGCGGATGTGCAGGAAATCCGGCGACACAAACATCACGCGGCCGCCGGTGGCGCGAAACGCCGGATGCAGGTTGAAGCCCACCCGCATCAGGCGCGCGCGCCATTGCGGCGACAGGCTTTTAAGCCAATAGGGCTTCAGGCTGGGCATGCCGGTCGATTCCGCAATGGGCCTACATCGCTTCAAACAGCCCGGCCGCGCCCATGCCGGTGCCGATGCACATGGTGACCAACCCGTACTTGCCGCCCGTGCGGCGCAGCCCGTGCGTGATGGTTGCCGTGCGGATCGCGCCGGTGGCGCCCAGCGGGTGGCCCAGCGCGATGGCGCCGCCCAGCGGGTTGACCTTGGCCGGGTCCAGCTTCAGTTCGCGAATCACGGCCAGCGATTGTGCGGCGAAGGCCTCGTTCAGCTCGATCCAGTCCAGCGCGTCCTGCGTGATGCCGGCGCGTTGCAGCACCTTGGGGATGGCGGCAACGGGGCCGATGCCCATCACTTCGGGCGGCACGCCGGCGACCGAGAAGCTGACGAAGCGCGCCAGCGGGCTCAGGTTGAATTCGCGCAGGATGCGGTCGGACACCAGCACCACGGCAGCCGCACCGTCGGACATCTGCGAGCTATTGCCCGCCGTGACGCTGCCGCGCGTCGAGAACACCGGGCGCAACCGCGCCAAGGCTTCGGCGCTGCTGTCCGGCCGCGGGCCTTCGTCCACCTCGACCAGCCTGCGCACCACCCGCACCGCGCCGCTGGCGCCGTCGGGCAGATGCGATACCACTTCATAAGGCGTGGTCTCGGCGCGGAAATGGCCGGCCGCAATCGCCGCGCAGGCCTTCTGGTGCGAGGCCAGCGCGAAGGCGTCCTGGTCTTCGCGCGACACCTTCCAGCGTTCCGCCACCTTTTCGCCCGTCAGCCCCATGCCGAACGCCATGCCGATGTTCTCGTCATGGGCAAAGATCTCGGGGTTCATCGAAACCTTGTTGCCCATGATCTGCGGCATTGCGCTCATGGATTCGGTGCCCGCGCCAATCATGATGTCGGCTTCGCCCATGCGGATGCGCGCGGCGGCGTCGGCCACCGCCTGCAAGCCGGACGCGCAGAAGCGGTTCACGGTGACGCCCGCGACGCTTTGCGGCAGGCCCGCCAGCAGCAAGCCGATGCGCGCCACGTTCATGCCTTGTTCGGCCTCGGGCATGGCGCAGCCGGCAATGACGTCTTCGATGCGCGCGGTGTCCAGCGACGGCACCTTCGCCAGCGCGCCGTTCAGCGCGGCGGCCAGCATGTCATCGGGCCGCGTGGTGATGTAGGCGCCGTTGCGCTTGCCTACCGGCAGGCGCGTGGCGGCGACGATGTAAGCGTCTTGAATCTGCTTGGTCATGATCGTTTCCTCAGTTGCGCAACGGCTTGCCGGTTTCGAGTGTGTGGCGGATGCGGGCCTGGGTTTCAGGCGTGCGCAACAGAGCCACGAACTCGCGGCGCTCGACCGCCAGCAGCCATTCTTCGTCCACCTTCGTGCCGGTCTCGACCTCGCCTCCGCACAGGGCCACGGCGGCGCTGCGCGCCACGCGGTAATCGTGCGCGCTGATCATGCCGCCTTCGCGCATGTTGACCAGCACCATCTCGAAGTTGGCGATGCCATTGCGTCCCGCGACGGGGATGTTCGACAGGCGTGGCGGCGGCGTGTAGCCCGCTTCGGCGGCGGCGCGGGCCTGGCCGATGGCCACGAACAGCAGCTCGTCGGGATGGAACAGCACCACGTCGTGCTCGCGGGCGAACCCGGCGTCGATGGCTTCCAGCGCGCTCTTGGCCACCTGCGCCATGGCGATGGTCTGGAAGACGGGTTGCAGGTACGGGAAGACTTCACCGGGCGTGGCGGTCTTGGCGGCAAGCGCCGCCGCACGGCCGGCGAATTCCTTGCTGCCGCCGCCAGCCGGAATCAGCCCGACACCGGCTTCCACCAGGCCGATATAGCTTTCCAGCGCCAACACGCGGTGCGAGGCATGCATCAGGAATTCGCAGCCCCCGCCCAGCGCCATGCCCTGCACGGCGGCCACTGTGGGAATGCGGGCGTACTTGAACGATTGCGAGGCGCGTTGGAATTTCTCAACCATCGCTTCCAGCATGTCGAACTTGCCCTCGGCGCAAGCCTGCACCACCTGCTGCAAGTTGGCGCCCACGGCAAAGGGCGGTTCGTGCCAGATCACCAGGCCGTCGAAATCGCGTTCGGCGCGGGCGACGGCTTGCAGCACGCCTTCCAGCACTTCACCGCCCAGCGTGTGGTTCTTGGACGTGACGGACAGGATGGCGATGCCGGGGTCCACGTCCGGCAGGTTCCACAGGCGCACGCCTTCGTTGTCCCAGACGGTAACGCCACGGTCGTCGGGGCCTTCGCCAAACACGCGTTCGGGGAACAGCTGGCGGCGATACACCGGCAGGGACGAACGCGGATGCAGCTTGCCCGTGCGCGCGGAATACGAACCCTGCGGCGCGTGCACGCCCTGGCGGTCGGCTTCCCGCACCCAGGCGGGCAGGGGCGCGTTGCTCATGGCGCGGCCGGCGGCGATGTCGTCCGCCACGGCGGCGGCAATGGCCTGCCAGCCGGCGGCCTGCCAGGTTTCAAACGGGCCTTGCGACCAGCCGAACCCCCAGCGCATGGCCAGGTCCAGGTCGCGCGCGTTGTCGGCCACGTGTTCAAGCTGCACGGCGCTGTAGTGGAAGATGTCGCGGAACAGGCTCCACAGGAACTGCGCCTGCGGGTGGGTGCTGCCGCGAAGGGCGGCAAAGCGCTTGGCCGGGTCGCGTTCTTTCAACAGCGCGGCCACTTCGTCGGCCAGCTTGCCGGCGCTGGGCACATAGTCTTGCGCCTTCAGGTCCAGCACCAGGATGTCGCGGCCCTGTTTGCGGTAGACGCCAGCGCCGGTTTTCTGGCCCAGCGCGCCCTTTTGGATCAGCGCCGACAGCCAGTCG
Source organism: Achromobacter sp. 1L-A-4-B-C2 (assembly GCF_057291955.1). Taxonomy (NCBI): domain Bacteria; kingdom Pseudomonadati; phylum Pseudomonadota; class Betaproteobacteria; order Burkholderiales; family Alcaligenaceae; genus Achromobacter; species Achromobacter sp. 1L-A-4-B-C2. Next base: position 273,051 of record NZ_JBXAWP010000006.1, on the reverse strand, counting down.
GGCAACGCGAAGTAGCGGTGCCAGGGGTCATCGGGCAGGTTCTTTTCCATGGTGCCGACCACGTGGGCCAGCGTATCCAGGCCCACCACGTCCGCCGTGCGGTAGGTGGCGCTTTTGGGCCGGCCGATCTTCGGGCCGGTCAACGCGTCGACTTCGTCAAAGCCCAGGCCCAGCCGCGCGGTGTGGTGCATGGCGGCCAGGATGGAAAACACGCCGATGCGGTTCGCCACGAAGTTGGGCGTGTCCAGTGCGCGGATCACGCCCTTGCCCAGCGTCGACGTCAGCCAGGTTTCCAACTGGTCCAGCACGGCCGGCTGTGTATGCGACGTGGCAATGATCTCCACCAGCCGCATGTAGCGGGGCGGGTTGAAGAAGTGGATGCCGCAGAAGCGCTCGCGCAGGCTTGCGGGCAGGGCGTTGGCCAGCGCGTCGATCGACAGGCCGGACGTGTTGGACGCGATGATGGCGTCGGGCGACACATGCGGAGCGATCCGCTCGTAGAGCGCCGTCTTCCAGTCCATGCGTTCGGCGATGGCCTCGATCACCAGGTCGCAGCCGCGCAGCGCATCCAGGTGGTCGTCGTAGTTCGCGGGGGTGATCAGGGCAAGGCGGGCCGCGCCGGCCAGCGGTGCGGGTTCCAGTTTTTTCAGTCCGGCCAGCGCCTTGTTGACGATGCCGTTGCGATCGCCTTCACGGGCGGCCAGATCGAACAGCGTGACGGGCACGCCGGCATTGGCCAGGTGGGCGGCGATCTGCGCGCCCATGACGCCGGCGCCCAGGACGGCAACGTGTTTGACGACGAACTTGCTCAAGGGGATTCTCCTGTGTAAAGCGGGCGGGCGGCGCGCGGCCGCCCACCCGCGCAAGGCTAGAAGCGGGACGACAGTTGCAGGCCGACGATGTGGCCGCTGCTGTCATAGGTGCCCGCCACGCGGCCCTTGGTCGCCTGGCTGCCGGACGTCGTGTCGATGTCCGTCTTGCGCAGGTACAGATAGGTGTAGCCCAGATCCAGCGTGGTGTTCTTGGTGGCCGCCCACTGCACGCCGGTCGAGAACCAGTAGCGGTCGTTATCGGGCAGGGAGGTGGGGCGGTCGGCCTTGTCATGCACCGGCGACTGGTCGTACGCCAGGCCGAACTTCCACTTCCAGTCGGGGGCGAACTTGTAGTTCGCGCCCAGTGCGACGCGCCAGGTGTCGCGGAAGTTCAGCGGCAGTTCGTCATCGCGCGCGCCGGGGCCGGAGTTGCGGATCTTCAGTTCGGGGATGCTGCTCCAGCCCGTCCAGGACACGTCGCCCAGCAGTTCCCAGCGCTCGTTCAACTGATGCGCGGCGCTCAGGATCAACGTGTCGGGCAGGTCCACCGAGGCCTTGGCGTCAAACGACACCGATTGCTTGGTGGGGCCGATGCTGGTGATGTCGGTGTCGCCCTTGGCGGTGTGCTTGATCTTCGAGCGGTACGACAGGCCGATGCGCGTGTCTTCGGTGGGTTGCAGCATGAAGCCCACGTTCCAGCCCCACGCGTCGCCCTTCAGGTTCAGGTCGGCGTCGCCGTTGGTGGCGACCGGCAGGCCCGCAATCGGCACCACCGTTTTCTTCTTGTAGTTGGCGTCGATGTGTTGCCAGTTCAGCCCGAAGCCCATCGAGAACTTTTCGTTGACCTTGTAGGCAATCGACGGGTTCACGTTGATTGTCTTGATCTCGAATTTGTTCGAATGGTATTGGCCGACCCAGCCGTCGTCGTATTCGGTCATCAGGCCGAACGGCGCGCCGACGCCCAGGCCGATGTACCACTGCTCGTTCAATTGCCAGGAGGCGTAGAGGTTGGGCACCACGCCCAGGTTGCCCGCATCGCCGCCGTTGCCGCCGGTGGGGGCCGACCCGTTCAGGCCCGAGCCGGGCAGGCCGGGAACGCTGGGATTACGGCTGTTGCCGTTGTCCTTGAACTTGAACGAGGGCTTGATCAGATTGACCCCGCCCGAAAAGTTCACGCCGGGCAAGTACGTCATGCCGGCCGGGTTGAAGTAAATGATGCTGGCGTTTTCCGGATTTGCCGCCGAGCCTGCGTAAGCGTTGCCCAGGCCACTGGCGTTCTGCTCTAAAAGCTGAAAGCCGGCGGCGTAGGACGTTGCGGACGCGCCCAGGCCGACCACCAGGGCCGACAAGGTGCTCAGGGACAATGAACGTCTGCGCATGGTACTGCCTCCTCGAGTTGGATGTATGTCTCTACTTGCACTGCCGGTCTGTTTGTGACCCCGGTCTATTCGGCGTTAGCCGGTTTGCTGCTGCGCCAGGCATGGCTGGCCTGGTAATGCAGGGGTCCGCCCGTGAAAGGCGCGAACCCCGTTCCAAAAATTACCCCGGCATCGGCCGAGTCGGCATCGGCGACCACGCCGGACTGCACGCGTTCCAGGGTGGCGTCCACCAAGGGCTGGATCAGGCGCTGTGCCAGCCCGGCGGGGGCGGCCGTGGTGGTGGTGGTGGTGGTGGTGCTGCTGCTGCTGCTGCTGCTGCTGCTGCTGCTGCTGCTGCTGCTGCTGCTGCTGCTGCCGTGTCCGGCGGCGCCTTTGCCTTGCTTGACCGGTTTGCCGTCGCGCCACGTATAGAAGCCCTTGCCGCTTTTCTTGCCCAGGTCGCCGCGCGCCAGGCGTTCGGCCAGGCAGCGCGGCGGCTCGGCGCCACCGGCCAGTTGCTCGCCTGCCGCGCGCGCAATGTCCAGGCCGACGGTGTCGGCCAGTTCCAGCGGCCCCATCGGCATGCCGAATTCGACCATGGCGGCATCCACCGTTTCCGGCGCCATGCCGTCGTCCACGCTGCGCATGGCTTGCAGCATATAGGGCGCCAGCACGGCGTTGACGAGGAATCCCGGCGCGCTCTTGACGGGAAGCGCCAGTTTGTCGATCTGGCCCACGAATGCGCAGGCGCGCGCCGTGGCCTCGCCCGAATCGCCCTCGGCATGCACCACTTCCACCAGCGGCATCTTGGCCACGGGGTTGAAGAAGTGGATGCCCACCAGACGCTCGGGGCGAGCCAGCCCGCTGCGCAGCGTTTCCAGCGACAGGCTGGACGTGTTGGTGGCCAGCAGCGCGTCGGCCCGCATGCGCGGTTCCAGCGACGCGTACAACGCGCGCTTGGCCTCGGGCTGTTCGCTGATGGCTTCGATGATGATGTCGGCGCGCGGCACGCCGCCGCCGGTGGGATCGGGTATCAGGCGGTCCAGCGCGGCGCGAACCAGGCGCGGGTCTTTCAGGCGGCGCGCATACAGCGTGGCGGCACGTTCGATGGCCGGTGCGATGCGCGCCATGTCCTGGTCTTGCAGCGTCACCGTCAAGCCCTTGTACGCGCACCAGGCCGCGATGTCGCCGCCCATGGTGCCGGCGCCCACCACGTGCACATGGCGGGCCGGCGTGACGCCGGTCTGCTTGCCGTTGGCCTTCAGGCGCTCTTGCAGGCGGAACACGCGCAACAGGTTGCGCGCGGTGTCTGACGAAATGATCGCGTCGATCAGGTCAGGCGCCTGCAAGGCGTTGCCGCCATGCTTTTCCCATAGCGTGACGATGGCGGGGGCGGCGGGGTAGTGGCCCAGTGGGTCCTTGGCGGCAATCTGCTTGCGTGCGCGGTTGGCGACCAGGGCCTTGAAGGGCCAGCGGTTGGCCCAGGCGCCGATACCACGCGCGCGGCGCGGCGGCTTTTTCGACAGCACCAACTGGCGCGCCGCAGCCTGTAGCAAACGCGGTGGCACGCGCGCGTCGGCCAGGCCCAGCGCGGCGGCGCGTCGCGCATCCGCGCCCCGGCCGGTCAGCATCATGTCCAGCGCGGCGGGCGCGCCGATCACCTGCGGCAAGCGCAGCATGCCGCCCCAGCCCGGGAAGATGCCCAGCATGACTTCGGGCAGCGCCAACGACGTGCCGGGCTGATCGGCGACCAGGCGGTAGCGGCACGCCAGCGCCAATTCAAGCCCGCCGCCCAGGCAGTGGCCCTGGATCAGGGCAAGGGTGGGGTAGCGCACGGCGGCCAGGCGGTTGAACAGGTTCCAACCACGTGCGATCAGGCCGCGCGCCTGTTCGGGCGTGTCCAGGGTGGCGAATTCGTTGACGTCGGCGCCCACGATGAAACCGGTGGCCTTGCCCGACTGAATGATCAGGCCGGCCGGCGGCGCGGCGTCCAACGCGTCCAGCACCACGGCCAGTTCGGCCATCGTGTCGGCCGACAGCGCGTTCACGGCGCTGCCTGCGCGGTCGAACGTCAGGCGGGCCAGGCCGTCGGGGTCGCGGTCCAGGCGCCAGTGGGAAAGCGTGTCCATGGTCGTCATGGGCGGTCCTCGTCCAGGGTTTCAACCAGCATCGCGCCGCCTTGGCCGCCGCCGATGCAGATGGCGGCCATGCCGCGCTTGGCGCCACGGCGCTTCAACGCTTCAAGCAGATGCAGCACGATGCGCGCGCCGGACGCACCCACCGGGTGGCCGATGGCGATGGCGCCGCCGTCCACATTCAGCTTGGCCGGGTCCAGCGGCCCCCATGCTGGCGTACCGAAATGCGCTTGGCAATAGGCATCGTCGCGCCATGCCGCCAGGCACCCTAGCACCTGCGCGGCGAAGGCTTCGTTGATCTCCCACAAGTCCAGGTCATTCAAGCCCAGGCCATGGCGTTGCAGGATGGGCGTGGCCGCATGTACCGGCCCCAGGCCCATTTGCGCGGGGTCCAGGCCGGCCCACTGGCTGTCCACAATGCGGCCAAGGGGGCGCAGGTTCCACTTGGCCACCGCTTCTTCGGACGCCAACACCAGCATGGCGGCGCCGTCGGTCACCTGCGAACTATTGCCCGCCGTGATGTTGCCCCAGGGTTTGTCGAACACCGGCCGCAGCTTGGCCAGTTTCTCGGGCGTGGAATCCTCGCGCACGCCGTCATCGTCGGGGTAGAGCTTGCCTTTGTTATCGATCAGCGGCGTGATTTCATTGAGCGCACCGGCCGCGCGCGCGGCCAGGACGCGCTGGTGGCTGCCGGCCGCATAGGCGTCCATGGCGGCGCGGTCGATGCCGAAACGGGTGGCTACGTTTTCCGCCGTCTGGCCCATCGACAGGCCCACCACCGGGTCGGTCAACCCCTTGAGCAAGCCAATGACGGGCGCCAGGTTCTTCAGCCTGAAGCCGCGCAGCGCCGCCAGCTTGGCGCCGATGCCGCGCGCCGCATACCAGCCGGACAGCCAGCGCACCATGTCGTCGGAAAACAGCAGCGGGGCGCGGGACAAGGCGTCGGTGCCGCCCGCCAGCACCAGCTGCGACCGGCCGGTTTGAATATTGGCGATGCCGGAATCCAGGGCCTGCATGCCGGACGCGCAATTGCGCATCACGGTCCATCCGGGCACGTGGTTGCCGCAACCCAGGCGCAGCGCAATCACGCGGCCGATGTTGACTTCATCCGGCGACGGCGCGGCGCAGCCGATGATGACTTCGTCCAGATCCGTGGGGGCATAGGGTTGGCGCAGCAGCAGGGCGCGGCCGGCTTGTACGGCCAGGTCCCCGGCCGAGAATGGGCCGGGGCCGGTGCGCGCTTTCAGGAAGGGCGTGCGAGTCCCGTCAATGACGTAAACCGGTTTGAATGCCATCGGTTTCCTCCGTCAGGCGACCTTGCGTTCGGCGGCGGGCCGGTCGGCCTGCGCCTTGCCCAGGTCAAAGGGGAAATCATCCACGTGCACCACGGTATCGCGCAAGCTGTTGCGTTGCTTGACCACGGCGTACTCTTCGGCGGTGATGCCGCCTGCCGCGTAGGCGGCGTCGGCGATATCGCGCACGTTGGCTTGCGGGTTGCCTTGCAGGGCGCCGCGCTTTTCAAGTTCGCGGATCTTGGCTTCGATGGGCTCGGCGGCAAGCGTGGCGGCCAGCGCCAGTTCGATGGCGCCCACGGGCTCATCGGCGGTGGCGGGCAGGTGGCAGCCCGAGGTCAGGCGGTCGCGCGTGGCGCTGGGGTTGATCAACAGCCGCGCCACGTCCTGGCCCAGCGCGTCGGACGGTGGCGTCTGCGTGCGGCCCCACGGGAAGATCAGACGCGCCAAGGTCCAGGCCACGAAACGGTTGGGCGTGTTTGCCAGCACGCCGTCAAAGGCTTCCTGCAACTTGAAGAGCGCGTCCTGGATCGACCAGTGCGCCAGCGGCGCATCGGCGGCCTGGCGGCCTTCGTCTTCAAAGCGCTTGAGCGTGGCGCTGATCAGGTACATCTGCGACAGCACGTCGCCCAAGCGCGCCGACAGGCGTTCGCGGCGTTTCAGGCTGCCGCCCAGCACAAGCATCATCGAGTCGGCCAGCAGCGCGAAGGCGGCGGAATACCGGCTAAGCAGCTGGTAGTAGCCCTTCATGTCGGGCGCCACGTCGGCGTTCACGGCAACAAAGCGCGCGCCGGTCAGCGCAGTGCCCAGGGTCCGCAACGTGTTCTTGGCCACAAAGCCCACGTGACCCCAGAACGCGCGATCAAAATCGTCCAGCCCTTGTTTGGCGTTGGGCGATTGCGCCGCCTGCATTTCCGCCAGCACGTAGGGATGGCAGCGAATCGCGCCTTGTCCGAAGATGATCAGGCTGCGCGTCAGGATGTTGGCGCCTTCAACAGTGATGCCGATGGGAATCTGCTGATACGCGCGGCCCAGGAAGTTGTTGGGGCCCAGGCAGATGCCCTTGCCGCCGATCACGTCCATGCCGTCGTTGACGACCTGGCGGGCGCGTTCGGTCACATGGTATTTGACGATGGCGGACACGACAGACGGCTTCTCGCCCAGGTCGACGGCGCCCGCCGTCATGCTGCGCGCGGCATCCATCATGTAGGTGTGGCCGCCGATACGCGCCAGCGCTTCTTCCACGCCTTCAAACTTGCCCACGGGCATGCGGAACTGGCTGCGCACGCGGGCATAGCCGCCCACGGCGCGCGCCGTGAGCTTGGACATGCCGGTGTTGGACGAGGGCAGCGATATGGACCGGCCGGCGGCCAGGCATTCCATCAGCATGCGCCAGCCTTGGCCCGCCATGGCCGGGCCGCCGATGATGAAGTCCAGCGGCATGAAGACGTCGGTGCCGCGCGTCGGGCCGTTCATGAACATGGCGTTCAGCGGGAAGTGGCGGCGGCCGGTGTCCACGCCGGGATGGTCGTGCGGCACCAGCGCGCAGGTGATGCCCAGGTCTTTCTTGCCGCCCAGCAGGCCATCGGGGTCGTACAGGCGGAACGCCAGCCCCAGCAGCGTGCAGACCGGGGCCAGCGTGATGTAGCGCTTGTCCCAGGTGACGCGCATGCCGATCACTTCGCGGCCTTGCCATTCGCCCTTGCAGACGATGCCGCTGTCGGGAATGGCCGCGGCGTCGGAACCGGCCCACGGGCTGGTCAACGCAAAGGCCGGCACCTCGTCGCCACGCGCCAGGCGCGGCAGGTAGTGGTTCTTCTGTTCGTCGGTGCCGTAGTGCAGCAGCAGTTCGGCCGGGCCCAGCGAGTTCGGCACCATCACCGACACAGCCAGCGCGGACGAGCGCGTGGACAGCTTGGTCACGATTTCGGAATGCGCGTAGGCCGAAAATCCCAGGCCGCCGTATTCCTTCGGGATGATCATGCCCAGGAAACCCTGGGTCTTCAGATAGGTCCACACGTCCGCCGGCAGGTCGTAGCGTTCCTGCGTGACGCTCCAGTCATTGACCATGCGGCAGGCCTGCTCGGCCTGGTTGTCCAGGAACTGTTGTTCGGCGTCGGTCAGACGCGGGCGCGGGTAGGCCAGCAGACGGCTCCAGTCCGGGCGGCCGCGAAACAGTTCGCCTTCCCACCATACGGTGCCGGCTTCCAGCGCGTCGCGCTCGGTGTCGGACATCTGCGGCAGCACCTTGCGATACAGGTTGAAGATGGGCGCCGACAACAGCGCCCGCCGCAGTGGCCGCACGCCCAGCACGATGGCGGCTAGCACCGCGATGACGACTAGCGTGAGGATGACTGCGGACATGTCTTTGTCTCCGTAAAGGGTGTTCTGGTCGGTCTGGTTCTGGTTCTGGGGATGCCGATGCTGATGCCGATGTCGGCTAGGCGCCGGCCACCGGTGGCAGCGGGGCGCGCAAGCCGCCCAGCAGGAAGCTCATCAGGCGGGGCAGCAGCAGTTCGGGGTTGTCGGGTTGTTCGGCTTCGTCCAGCTGCCAGCCCGTGACGGAACGCAGCAGGTCGGTGCCGATGATGGCGTACGACGTGGCGCCCAGCATGAACTGGAAGCGCCACACGATTTCGGCCTTGGGCACATCGGGCAGCGCGGCGAACAGGGCATTGCGATAGCGCTCCAGCACGTCCGCGTATTCCTCCGCGAACAGCGCGCGAATGAAATCGGACGGCTCGGTCATGGTGCGTTCAAGCAGCGGCAGAAAGGTGCTGCCGGCCTGGGCCGGGTCGGCGGCCAGGCGCAGCAGCGTGCCGAAAAAGGCGTCGACGATCTGCGACGGCTTGAGCGGCTTGCCTTCGGATTGCGCCTCAAGTTCGTCCAACAGGCGCAGGCGCTCGCGGTTCAGCACTTCCAGCCGCCGTTTCAGCACCGCTTGCACGAGTGACTCTTTAGAGCCGAAGTGATAGTTCACCGAAGCCAGATTGACGCCGGCCGCGCCGGTGATCTGGCGCATCGAGGTGCCCTCGTGGCCTTGCTGCGCAAAAAGCGCTTCGGCGGTGTCCAGGATGGATTCGCGGGTAGTGGGAGTTCTGATTTCTTGCATAAGGTTGAATTCAAACGTTCGTTTAAAAATCATTATGCGGCAGGGAAGAACGAGAAGCGAGCCTCGGCTATCCCCAATAGGGTTTACCCCTAACGTACGGACGCAGCATCCTTCGTGCACTAGGCAAGGGGCTTTTCATACCGGGTCAGCTAGACCAGAAGGATGAGCCGGCAGGCGCGCTTGCATGAGCCCGGATCGGCCGCCGGCACGAGCTTGAACCGTTCGTCCTCGGACGGCCGGCCTAGGATGAATGTGGTCTGGAAGGCGGGGGAAAAACGCCGCAGTATCAGCGCGAGGACTCAATTGCGTTGTACCGGCGATGCAAGGGGCTAGCCCGCGCACCAGGCCGGTGCGCTCGCCCTAGACGCCCTGACACAGGAGCGGGACATATGAAAACCTACCGAGTGGGACTGTTGGTTGACGGGTATGAGCAACCCGGCTGGATGCATGAGATGGTGGATTGGCTGGTCCATAGTCAGGATTTCGACATCTCGGCCTTATTGGTGATGAGCGGCGAGGGGGCCGAGAAGGCGCCGCGCCTGGCGGTCAAGGCGCTGTTCGGCACGTTGTCGCGCTTCGAGGCCCGGATGCTGCCGGCCAAGCAACGCCAGATGCTGTCTTGCGCGGACCTGCGCAAAAGCATGCCGTCGCCCTCAGTGCCGGTGCTGCCGCTGGAAGCGGGCGTGACCACGCCCGGCGCGCAGGACGCGGTCACTGCCCTGGGCCTGGATCTGGTCATCACGCTGGGCGCCTCGTGCGCCACTCGCGCGCAAATGGCCGACTGGGCGAGGATGGGGGTATGGCAATTGAGCTACTCCGATATCGCCGTGTCGACCAGCCGCTACGCCGGATTCTGGGAGGTGTTTCATCGCGAGGATCACACAACCGTAAAACTCTGGCGCATGGGAGCCAAGTCCGAACAGGACGAGCTGCTGGACCAGCGCAGTTTCAATACTGAAGTGTTCTGGTTGAAGAACCAGGCGCGCGCGTTCAGCCTGGGAAACTTCATGCTCTACGACGCCTTGCAGGCCCTGGCGCGCGCGCGCCAGAGCGAGCCGGCGCCCGACATGCAGATCATGAGCGGCCCGCGCCGGGCCGACCCGGCGGAGTGGGATAGCGCGGCGTATATTGCGCGCCAGGCGTGGTTAATGTCTGATTTGATTGTGCGGCGCATCATGAAGCGCAATGTGCGCTGGCGGATTGGTATGTTTCCGTCATCCCGGCAACAGGCGGTGGTATCGGAAGCCATGGTGCTGCAACCTCCCAAAGGTAGGTTCTTCGCAGATCCGTTTGTTTATACGCACGATAAAAAACCATATATATTTTTTGAAGATTACGACTTCACCTCCCGGAAGGGTACGATTTCGGTCGCGACGTACTCCGACGGGGCTTTCCGGCTGTTGGGCACTGCCTTGAACCTGCCTTATCACCTGTCGTTTCCATATATTTTTGAACACGAGGGTGTGACGTATATGGTTCCGGAAACGTGTGGAAATCGCAGTATTGAATTATGGAAATGCACTGAATTTCCGTTGAAATGGGAGCTTGATGTCACGTTGATGACCAATATATCCGCCGTTGATACCATTATTTTTAAACACGGAGAATATTGGTGGCTATTAACAAATATCGATCGAACGGACGGCCAAAGCCATTGCGACGAGCTGTTTGCGTTTTTCTCGGATTCGCCGCGCTCGACCGAGTGGACGCCGCACGCCTGCAACCCCATCGTGCGCAACCCCATGCGCGCCCGCAACGCCGGAATCGTTGTGTCGCCTAGCGGAGAGGTGATCCGCTGCGCCCAGTACCAAGGCTTTTGCCACTACGGCAAGGGCGTGTCCCTGAACCGCATCGAAGAGCTGACGCCGTCCACGTATGTGGAAACGGATGGCGAAATCCACTACGCCAGCTTTTTGCGCAAGCGTCATGCTTCAATGCACCATTGGCACCATCAGGGGGGCCATACCGTATTTGACTTCGCCTATATGGAGTAAATGGAGCGTAGCGTTCCAAAATAAAAATGTTACCTATATTGCGATTCGGCGATCCGCAGCGGGCAGGGGTGTGTCTGCGGAAACATATCGAAAGTTATTTGGTCCAAATTTCGGCATATCGGCCGTGAGGGGCTTGCGCCCGGTCGCGGCTTTTTTATGGCCCCAATTTGGCCGACAGCGTTACGAATCAAGCCTCTTGGCGCGGGGTCCCCATAGGGGGAAAGCCGTCATCGCCCCAGGGGAGTCAGTGAAAACCCTAGCGGTAAAAAGGCGGAGAGGGCGCTCTCATCCGTATTTACGAGAGTGATTAAGGCTAACGAATGATTTCTGTTTTTATCGGATTATATCGCCCTGAAACGTCTTGATTTTGAAGGTTTCGAACCATAAGATGGGTTCATGCCATCCGTTATGTTGGCTACCAAAGTTGCCCAGCCCAAATGCCCCGGTCCAGCTTCATTAGATATTCCGGGATATTGCGGACCACCCCCGCGGGGCTGGAAAAAAAATAGTCTTCAGCACAGCGAAGATCCCTTCTAGGCCCGTCGAAAAACCGGGAGGACACCATGGCCAAGATGGTCCTGATTGAAGCCCATCCGCTACTGCGGTTGGGGTTGTGGCAGATACTTAGCAAGTTGGACGATGTGTGGGAAATCGAGGGTATGGGCTTGGCGGACTTGTCCAAGGCCGATGGCGCGCACGCTGGCGCCGATCTCTTGATCTATGGGTTGCCGGTGGATACCGATGAAGCATGGAGCGCGCTGCACGAAATTCAGCGCGTTTTGACGCCCAAGCGGATTCTGCTGCTGACCGATGTGATGCCGTTGCCGATGCCGGTGCAAGGTTTGCCTGGCGCCAGCGTGTATGGCTGCTTGATGAAGACGGCTTCGGTCGAAATCCTGGAAGCCGCGATTCGCCTGGTCATGGCCGGCGGTCAGTGCTTCCCCAGCGAACAGGCAATGCAAGCGCCTGCCGCGGCGGTCTGCGCGTTGCCGGCCCGTGATGGTGACGACGCTTCCAGCAAGGGCTCCATGCCGGTCAGCGCCGGTGCGCAGCTGCTTCAGATCACGCCGCGTCAGTACGAAGTGCTGGTGTTGCTGGCTCGGGGGTATCCGATCAAGACGGTCAGCCGCATGCTGAACATCTCGGTCGCTACCGCAAAGACGCATGCTTGCACGCTGTATCAGCGTCTGCATGTCAAGAACAAGGGCGAAGCCGTATACGCAGCGCTGCAACGCGGCGCAACCTTGGAATGGCATGAACCCAATGGCAGGGAATCGGACGCCGGGCAGATCTATGGGCGCAAGCTCGGCTAGCAAGAACGGGCGCGCCGCCTGCCCGGCAGCCAGGAACAGGTCTGTTCTGTTGCTGCCGGGGTCGCCCCACCATCCCGCCTAAGTCATACATCGCAGTTGCCGCGGCCCTTTCGGATGCGGCTTTCCCCCACCATTCATCCTCCTGAACGAGATTCAGCGAACGGTGCCGCTGATAGCATGGGTTGTGTCCGCAAGCATGGGTCGAGAGCGCGAACCACCACGCCTCGCCATCGCGATCCAATAGCGCGGACAAGATTCCCTTGGGGTTGGCGCCGCACAGAACCTGCCATCGCAGTGTGATGCGCCGACGTCATGGGAACCGTGCATGGGCCATGTGTCACAAGGTTCTCCCCGGGATGACAACCGTACTGATCGAAGACTACGCTCTGCTTCGCGTCGCGATCCAGCATGTGCTGGAGCGTGTACGGAACGCCGACGACATCCTGGCTATATCGCCAGCTCATTTACTTAACATGTCCAGTTCGATCAACCGCCCGGTCGAGTTGCTGGTGATCGGTTGCAGCGGCATTGCCGAACAGGACATGGGGCTTATCTCGCAGGCCATGGCCTTCTTCATGCCCAGGCTGGTGCTGGTGCTGTATTCCGTGCTGGACCCCGCCGTGATGGGGGCGTGTGCGCGGGCAGGCGTGGCGGGCTATCTGCCCAAGGCTTCCAGCCCCGACGCGCTGGCCGCTGCCGTAAGCCTGGTCGTGGCGGGCGGCGAATGCTATCCGCAACCGGCCGGGCGGCCCCAAGGCGTCGCCCAGGCGCCCATGCAGGAACTGCGTGAACTGACACAACGCCAGGAAGAGATTCTTCAGCTGTTGGTGCAAGGCAAGACCATGCGCGAGATCGGCCAGCATGTCGGCATATCCGTGGCGACGGTCAAGAGCCACGCGCGCACGTTGTACTGGAAGTTGAACGCGCGCAACCAGGCCGAGGCCGCCTACATCGCGGTGCAGATGGGCCTGGTGCGTAGCGGCGGCCCGCCGCCCACACCGAAGAAGGATGTGCTGGGCTAAGGGGAAGGGGGGCGGTCTCTTGCTCACCACGCCTGTCGGCCGGGGTTGCGCCCTGCCGATTGCTTTTGACTGCGGCCGGCAAGCGCAAAGCAAGCCAGGAGCCCGAAGGAAAAACCAAAAGGCCAAAACCAAAAGGGCAAAACCAAAAGGCCAGAACCGAAACCATAAAAAAAACGGTAGAGATCCGTCGATCTCTACCGTTCCTTAAACGCTTGAATCTCCCGCCCAGCCAGCCGCTACCGTTCGCCCTCGCGCGGGACGGCATCCACCGCTGCCGCTGCCGTTGCCGCTGCCCCCTTCGTTGCACGCTTGCCCACCACCTTGGCGAATTCGCGTTCCGCCGCCGCCAGCACGGCATCCACGTGCAGGTGGTTCAACGCATACTGGCGCGCGGCGGCGCCCAGCGTTTCGCGGATCTGCGCGTTGTAGCTCAGCTTGCGCACCGCCTCGGCCATGGCCTCGGCGTCTTCGGGCGGCGTCAGCAGCCCGCAGCGCGCCACCACGCCGGCAAGCTCGGTGCCCGGCGCCGCGCCGCACACCACCGGGCGGCCGCTGGCCAGCATGCCGGTCAGCTTGGACGGCATCACCAGGTCGGCCGCGCCCGCGCGTTGCGGCAGCAGGTGGATGTCGGCCGTATTCAGCAACGCGCCCAGCCGATCGGCCGGCTGCAAGTCCAGGAAGCGTACGCGGGGCAAACCCTGGCACGCTGCTTCCAATGGCGCGCGCTCGGGTCCCTGACCGCAAAAGATGAACCACAGGCGGCTTTCGCGGCCCAGGCGCCGCGCCACGTCGGCCAGCGTCTGCAAGCCTTGCTTGCCGCCCATGTTGCCGGAATACAGCGCCACGATCGCATTGGCGGGTATGCCCAGCTGGGCACGGTAATCGCCACCCTCCGTGCGCGGCGTGATGGCGTTGACGTCGATCCAGTTGGGCAGCAGCACGGCGCGGTCCGGCTCGACACCCTTGGCGATGGCCAGGTCCAGCATGCGATTCGAAATGGTCGATACGCGGTCAAAGCGCCGCATCAGCCAGCGCTCGCCCCGCTTGACCAACGCGCGCAGGCCCGCTCCCTTGAGCAGGCCCAGTTCAAAGGCTGCGTCGACCTCGTAGTCCTGAATATGCAGCCACGCGCGCGCGCCGCACAGCCGCGCCGTGATCCATGCCGCGGGCGCGCAGAACAGCGCCGGTTCCACCACCAGGATCAGGTCCGGCCGGCCGGCTGCCGCGCGTAGCAGCGAGGGCAGGCTGGACACCGCGAAGCTGGCCAGATGGATCAACCGCTTCAGGCCACCGGGGCGCGCGGGCACCCACAGCGGCGCGCGCCGCACGGTCACGCCGCGCCGCTCTTCTTTGCGATAGCGGCCGGCGTGGTAGCCGTCGTGCACCTGCCATTGCGGATAGTAGGGCGGGGCGGTCACCACGCTGACCTGGTGCCCGTGCGCGGCCAGCCACTCGGCCAGCTCGGCGCTGTACTTGCCGATGCCGGTCAGTTCGGGCGCGTAGTTGATCCCGTAGATCAGGATCTTCATGGCGCCGTCGCCATGCGTGGGCGCACCGGGCGGCAGGGGTTGCCGTGGCACACCATCGCCGCCGGCATATTGCGAAACACGGAACTGCGCGCGCCCACCACCGCTTCACGGCCAATGGTCACGCCCGGTCCCACGAAAACATCGGTGGCGACCCAGGCGCCGTCTTCCACGCGCACCGCGCGTTCGCGCAAGGGAAAGTCGGGCTGGCCGGCGTCGTGGTCGGCGGCGCACAGGTAGCTGCGCTGGGACACCACGGCGTGGGCGCCGATGTGGATGGGGCCCAGGCTGTACAGCACCGCGTCATCGCCGATCCAGGCGTAATCGCCAATCTGCACCTTCCACGGGTAGGTCACCGTGGCGGACGGGCGAATCAAAACCTTCTTGCCCACCTGCGCGCCAAAGCAGCGCAGCAGCCAGCGCCGAAAGCCATACGCCACCTGGGGCGACCATCGAAACAGCGTGGCCTGCACCGTCCACCACAGTTGCACCGTCAGCGCCGAGCGGCCGCGCTGGCCGGGAGCCAGCGCAAAGCGGTCCAATTGCTGAAGCGCGCTCATTTGGCGGCCCCCGGCACGGCGTCCGCCTGGGTTCCGTTGGCGCGCGCCAGACGGGCCTTTTGCAACTCTTCGGTCTTGATGCGGATCTGCCAGTAGTACATGGCACGCGCCACCGCGTAGTCGTAGCCCGCCTTGCCGTCCAGGAATCCCAGGCGGAACACGTACGAATGCAGGAACGAGATGGGCGCCTTGAACGGCATGGCCTGGAAAATGCGCTTGAGCAACGCGCGCGCGCCCACGTTGGCCTCACGCGGATCGTTCATCAGCCCCTTGGTGCGCAGGTTGGCTTCCCAATCCGAATAGCGGTTGTGCTTGTCGAAATAGTGGAACAGGGAATCGTGGTCGTTATGCACCATGCGCTGGCGCAGCGCAAAGGTCTCGCCCTTGACCTGCGGTTGGTAGTGGCCTTCCACTTCCCACATATGCGCCACGTCCAGGTCGTCGTAATCCAGAAAGCGCGATTGGTCGCGCGCCAGCAGCGCCAGCTTGTAGACGCGGTGGCCGTGCACCAGTTTCTTGCCGCAGAACACGTAATCAAAAGGCACGAACGCGCCGCCCGCGCCCGCCGCGAAGCGCGGCAGCACCTCGCGAATTTCGGCGGCAAGCTGCGGCGTCATTTCTTCGTCCGCGTCCACGTACAACACCACCGGATGCGAGAAGGGCAGTTGCTCCAGGCACCACTGCTTTTTCTTCGGGTACTTGCCGTTCCACTGGAAATTGGACACGCGGGCGCCCAGGGCGGTGGCCATCGCGCAGGTGGCGTCGGTGCTGTTTGAGTCCACCACGAACACTTCATCGAACTCCACCAGCGCCTTCAGGCACTTGGCGATGTTGCGCTCTTCGTTCTTCGTCATGACAACCACGGATACCGGTATTTTCTGCATGATGCTGTCCTGTTCAGGGCGTGCCGCGTTGCATCAGCGGCTGGAATAGCGCGATGACGTTGCGGCAGTGCCGCTCTAGGGAAAAGGCGTCGGCGCGTTCGGGGCCTTGCGCGGCCAGCTGTTCGCGCATCTTGGCGTCGTAGGCCAGCCGGCGCACGGCCTCGGCCAAGGCTGCCGCGTCGCCCACCGGCACCAGCAGCCCGTAGCGCCCGGCGTCCAGAATCTCGGCGGGTCCGTGCGGACAGTCGGTGGAAATCACCGGTACGCCCAGGCACAAGGCTTCCACCAGCACGTTGCCGAAGCTCTCGCGGATGGACGTCAGCACAAACGCGCCGGCGCTGGCGATGACGGGAAACGGATTGTCGATGTGGCCGGCCAGCGTGACCGGGCTGCGGGACGGGCGCTCGTCGATGCGCTTTTGCAGCGCGTCGTGTTCGGACCCTTCGCCCAGGATGGTGAAGGCGATGCCCGGGTCGTCCAGCAAGGCGGCCGCATCCACCAGCGTGGCGTAGTCCTTCACGGCTTCCAGCCGGCCCACCGCCACCACGTGATAGGGCGCGGCAGCATCGCCTTGCGTGCGCTGCGCGCCTTGGCGGCGCACGTTGTCCAGCGGCACGCCGTTGTAGATGGTGTGGACCTTGCCGCGCAGCGGCGGAAACATGCTGACCAAATCTTCCTTGACGCCGCGCGACACGCCCACCACCGCGTCGTGGCGCCGATACGTCTGGCTGACCAGCCAGCATTTCAGCCGACGCATGCGCGAGGCGCCGTAGTGGATGGCCGGGCTGCTGTGCTCGAATGCCACGGTGCGAAACGTGCCGCCCAGTATCTTGCGGGCCAGCACCACCAGCATGTTGCACAGCAGCCCGTGCGAACACACGATGGCCGGCTTGTCGCGGCGGATCTGCGCCAGCAGGCGCATAAAGGCTACGGGCAGCATCAGCCGCAGCTTGGTGGGCGATTCAATGATGGGCAGGGCGCGCGTCACCTTCGGGTTGGCGACGGGGTATTCGCGGTTGCGCGAACGCAGCAGGAACAGGCCCGAATCAACGCCCTGTTCCGGCAGGGCATCCACGATGAAGGCAACGCATCTACCGACGCCGCCGTGCAAGTCTGGCGCGACAAACAAGACATCAGGCATGAGGAATCACTCGAGGTGGCGTCCGGCGCACGGCATCCGGACGGTGGCTGGGGGATAGCGGCGCACGGGGCGCGTCCGCGCGGGGCACGGGCATGATCTGCGCATTGCGCATCAACGACAGGCAATAGCACAACAGGAAGCCGGTGAACGCGGTCTTGGGCGCGTAGGCCAGCCCACCGGACAGTGAATCGATGAAGATGTAGATGGGCGCCGTGGCCAGCAGGTAGCGCCGGTGCATTTCCAGGCCGGGGTGCGCGTATCGCCGCAACAGCGTCAGCAGCAATATCAACAGCGGCGGCAGCATGATCATGATGGTGCCGACCACGCCGAACTTCATCAGGTAAAAGGCCCAGGAGTTGTGCGCGAACGTGCTCAGTTCGAAGCCGTTTTCGCCCATGACCCAGCTGCGAAAGCCCGCGCCCTTGCCAAACACGGGGCTTTCGGCAAAGTAGTCCATCTGCCCCTGCATTTCCTGGATGCGCGCGCCGTAGCTGGAATCTTCGTCCAGCTTTTCCACGCTGAAAATGCGGTTGCTCAGCACGTCCAGGTAGCCGATGCTGGCAAACACCAACACGCCCGCGACGGCGGCGGGCGCGAAGATCAGCACGGCACGCCGGCGCAGTTCGGGGCCGGTGCCCAGCAGCACGGCAATCACCACCGATATCGCCAGTTGCAGGTACTGGCTGCGGTTCAGCGAAAACACCAGCGCCAGCAGCATGTACAGCGTCAACGCGTAGGCCTTGGGTCCGGACACGTTCAACGTGCGCCGGAACGTCAGCAGCGACACCACGCCAAACGGAATGGCCCAGACGCCCAGCCGCACGTTGCGCAGCGGGTTCGACACGCTGAACCCCTGCAACTGTTCCAGCAGCATCAGCGTGGCCACCGCCAGGCAGGCCGCCACGATGTACTTCTGCAACACCGCGTAGGCGGCCGGGCTGTCGATGTCCTTGTAGCAAAGGAACGGCGTGCACAAGAAGTAGAAGACGATGCGCAGGTCGCGCGCCACGTCGCCGGTTTCAATGCCGGGGTGGTGCATCGACACCAGCAGCAGATAGATCACCGACATGGCCTGCAAGCCCAGCAGCGCGCCAAGCAGGCCGCGCGGCAGGGCGTAGGCGCTGGGCTCGGCCAGCCGCAGCGCCTTGACGGCCAGCATGGCCACGAACAGCACATCGAAGGGCGACAGCTTGAAGCTGCCCACGCCCAGGATGAAGCGGTCGTCGTTCAGGGCCAGCGCGGTGAAGGCGAACAGGCCCAGCAGGTGCAAAGTGGATAAGCGGCGGTGCGGGCTCATGTCGGCGTCGTCCTAGTGCGCGGCCCAGTCGTCGCGTCCGAAGATCTTGGTGGTCAGCTTTTCGAACAGGTACGACAGGTCGCCCTGGCGCGCGTGCGCGGCCACCTTGGAGGCGCGGCACGACAGTTCGAACAGCTTGCCCAGGCCCGGTTCGGTGCGCCGGATGCGCGTGACGATCTGTTCGCGTTCCTCCAGCAGCACGTCCTGCATCAGCGCGGTCTTGGTTTCGTCATGCGCGGTGTAGACGCCCAGCGCATCGGGCACGATCAGGTTCTTGCCTTCGCGCAGCAGCCGGCTCCACAGCTCCAGGTCCATGCAGTAGCGCATGCTTTCTTGCAACAGCCCGTACTTGCGCAGCAGGTCGCGGCGGAAGATGGCCGACTGGTTGGGTATGGACGCCTTGACCACCGTCAGCGTGCCGCGATTGACGGGCGTGTAGTGGATCTTGCGGAAGATGTGGTTATTGGCGTCGGCCACGAACAGGTTGCCGCTGACGATCGGCGCGCGGCCCCGCGCGGCCGCCGCACCCAGCTTGCGCAAGGCGCCGGGGAAATACAGGTCATCGGAATTCTGCCAGCCGACATAGTCGCCCGTGGCGCGTTCAAAGCCCTTGTTGATGGCATGAGACTGGCCGCGGTCCGGGGTGCTTTCCCAGTACGTCAGGTAGCGCTCGTACTTGCGGATGATGTCCACGCTGCCGTCGGTCGAGCCACCGTCGATGATGATGTATTCCAGACGCGGATAGCCCTGGTTCAGCACCGACAGGATGGTGCGCTCCAGGAACTTGGCCTGGTTGTACGAGGGGGTCACGATGGTCACCTTGGGCAACAGGCCGCCGGCGATCGGCGCGGGCGGGCGCAGCTCGCGGACGAAGTCGATGAGCTGACGTGAATACTCGTTATGACGCTTGCGCATGTAAGACCTCAGCATGTAGGTGTTATCGGGTGGCCGCTGGCAACGCGCCCGGAAATTCGGGGCGGGATTGACGGATGGCGAGGGCCACGCCGGCCAGCGTGATCGCCGCATACGCCATGCGGCCCCACGCCGCGGCGTGTTCGCCCGCCGCGTGCACCAGGCCCGCCATGACACACAGCATCGCCAGTCCGCCCAACCCGTTCAGGATGGCGACGGCGCGGGAATTGCCCAGCCCCAGCAAAGAAAAGTGGGCCGCGGCGTTCAACGACAGCAGCCCGGAGGCCACGATCAGCAATTGGAAAGTCCCCAGATGACCGGCCGCCACGTTGTCGCCTAGCAACAGGTTCAACAAGGGATGGCTCACGGCCAGCACGGCCAGCGTGGCGGTGGCGGACAGCACCAGGTTCCATCCCATCATGCGGCGAATCTCGCGTTCGACGGCGCCCGCGTAGGGCGGCGACACCGACAAGCGCGTCACGCGCGGCATGGCCTTCTGGAAGATGGCCACCGAAGCGGTATGGATGATCTGGCCAACCTGCACGCCCACCGTGTAGATGGCCAGCGCGGCCGGCCCCATCATGCTGCCCACCAGCACGCGGTCGACCGAGCCGAAGGCCAGCGCGCTAAGGCTGTTCAGCCATGACCAGCGTGAAAACTTGAAGGCGTCCATCATGGCGCCCCGATCGCGCACCGGCCGCACCAGCACATGGCCGTAGGTCCGCGAAAACACGCGCATTTTCACGCTGCCCGCCACCAGCAGCCCCAGCGCCTGCGCCAGGCCGGTGTAGGTGGGCGACGCGGTCATCCAGGCGGTGGCGCAGGCCAGCGCCATGGTGCCGCTGCGGCTGAAAACCTCGCACAGCGCGGTGGCGCGAAAGTCCTCTCGGCCTTTCAGGCAGCCCGAAAACAATTGGTCGTATTGCTGCGTCAGGTAGATGGCCAGCGCCGGCAAGGCCAGCAGCGTGACCGCCACGCCGCCGAACGTGGCGGCGGGCCAGGCCAGCCCCACCACGGCCCAGAGCAACACGGCCGCCAGCGTCACCACGCCCAGCGCGCAGCCGATCAGCGACATGCTGACCCCCGCCGCGCGATACGCGCCGCCGGGCTCGTGCATCCGCTCGGACACCAGCTTGGTGGCGGTCACGGCCGCGCCCAGGTTGGCGGCGTTGCCGAAGCCGGCCAGCGCGATGATCATCGAGTACTGGCCGAAGCCCACCGTGCCCAACTGCCGAAACAGGAGGGGCAGGGCGATCAGCGCCGCGACCGGGCCGATGCCGTATTCCACCAGCCCCCAGAAGGAGGCGTTGCCGGCGATGTGTTTCCTGACGAATCCAAACATCGGGGAAGCCTGTGATGAGTGCTGGCGTGGCCGTCAGGCCACGGGCAGCGCCGATTGGGATTGATCCGCGCGTTCACGCAGGAAGTGCTGGTAGGCCAGCGCGATGCCTTCGGTCAATGACACGGCGGGTTGCCAGCCCAGCGCCGTCACGCGCGACGAATCCATCAGCTTGCGTGGCGTGCCGTCGGGCTTGCCGGTGTCGTAGACGATGCGGCCTTGGTAGCCGACCACACGCGCCACCAGCGCTGCCAGGTCCGCGATGCTGATGTCCTTGCCCGCGCCGATGTTGTAGATGCCCTCGGCGTCGGGGTGTTCCATCAGCATCACGCTGGCTTTGGCCAGATCGTCCACGTACAGGAACTCGCGCAGCGGCGTGCCCGTGCCCCAGATCGTCACGCTGTCCTGACCGGCTTCGCGGCCTTCATGGAACTTGCGGATCAGCGCGGGCAGCACGTGGCTGCTGTGCAGGTCGTAGTTGTCGTGCGGGCCATACAGGTTGGTTGGCATGGCGCAGATAAAGCGCGCGCCATATTCCCGTTGGTAGGCTTCGCACAACTTAAGCCCCGCGATCTTGGCGATGGCGTAGGGCTCGTTGGTGGCTTCCAGCGGGCCGGTCAGCAAGGCGTCTTCGCGGATCGGCTGGGGCGCCTCGCGCGGGTAGATGCAGGACGAACCCAGGAACAGCAACTTGCGCACGCCGGCCGCATACGCGGCGCGGATGACGTTGCACTGGATCATCAGGTTCTTGTACAGAAAGTCGACCGGATGATTCTGGTTGGCCAGGATGCCGCCGACCTTGGCAGCGGCCAGGTACACCACATCGACCGGCGTGGTCGAGAAAAAGCGGTGCACCTGGTTCTGGTTTTCCAGGTCCAGCTCGGCCCGGCTGCGGGTCAGCACGTTGGGGTAGCCGCGGCGTTGCAGTTCGCGGGTGATCGCCGCGCCCACCATGCCGCGATGGCCCGCCACGAACACGCGTTGGTCCAGGTTCGTCATGGCGCGCTACTCCTTGTAGGCGTAGATTTCGTAGCCGTTCTGCTCGACCAGCGCATCGCGGCGCGCGTCCTTCAGGTCGGCTTCCACCATTTCCTTGACCAGCTCCGCGAACGTGGTGCGCGGTGACCAGCCCAGCTTTTCGCGCGCCTTGGTGGGGTCGCCCAGCAGGGTTTCCACTTCGGTCGGGCGGAAGTAGCGCGGGTCGACCCGCACGATGACCTGGCCGGGCTTGACGTCGTGCACCGGCGAGAACAGCACGGTGGCCGTTTCTTCCAGGCCTTCGCCTTCCCATGCCAAGAGGATGCCCAGCTCGCGCGCCGCCGTATTGATGAATTCGCGCACGCTGTATTGCAAGCCGGTGGCGATGACGTAGTCCTCGGGCGTGTCCTGTTGCAGCATCAGCCATTGCATTTCGACGTAGTCGCGCGCATGGCCCCAGTCGCGCAGCGCGGACAGGTTGCCCAGGTACAGGCATTCCTGCAAGCCCAGCACGATGCGGGCCAGGCCGCGCGTGATCTTGCGCGTTACGAACGTTTCGCCGCGCTTGGGCGATTCGTGGTTGAACAGGATGCCGTTGCAGGCGTACATCCCATAGGCTTCGCGGTAGTTCACGCTGATCCAATAGGCGTAGAGCTTGGCGGCGGCGTACGGGCTACGCGGGTAGAAGGGGGTGGTTTCCTTCTGCGGCGTTTCCTGCACCAGGCCATACAGCTCGGAGGTGGACGCCTGGTAGAAGCGCGCCTTGTTCTCCAGCTTCAGGATGCGGATGGCTTCCAAAAGGCGCAGGGTACCCAGGCCGTCGGCGTTGGCGGTGTACTCCGGCTCTTCGAACGAGACGCCCACATGGCTTTGTGCGGCCAGGTTATAGATTTCGTCCGGCTGCACCGATTGCACGATGCGGATCAGGCTGCAAGAGTCGGTCATGTCGCCGTGATGCAGCACGAAGTTGCGCGGCTTGTCATGCGGATCTTGGTACAGATGGTCGATGCGGGCGGTGTTGAACAGCGAAGCGCGCCGCTTGATGCCATGGACTTCATAGCCCTTGGCCAACAGAAACTCGGCCAGATAGGCCCCGTCTTGTCCGGTAACGCCGGTAATGAGTGCCCGTTTTGGCATGGTTGTATCCTTAAGACTTAGTGACTGCACGAAAGGAGCCGAAGGCTGCGGAACCAATGTGCAATGAGATTACTGTTGCACCCGCCGCCAAGATATCGGCCAAAAGGTCTAAGAGTTCAGCCTGTCGGTAGGGAAAAAAGGATTGGATTGATTCATCCAGCGCACCCAGCGCGGTGACGGCAAGCATGGCCACCAGGGCAGGGCGCCGGTTGACCGACAGGTAGATCAATCCCGTCAATACGGCGTAAGCCAGAAGATGCAGCCGCTTGTCCCCAAAGGCATCGGACATCTCGGCGGCCAGCCCGGGCAGGTTCCCCACGGTGATCAACACCAGGAAGAACAGCCCCGCGACCGGCAGGCAAAGCCGGGCTACGCCGGGTCGCCAGAAGGGGACGGATGATCCCCGTTCAGACTCGGCCATACATATCCTGGAAACGCACGATGTCGTCCTCGCCCAGATACGCGCCTGACTGCACTTCGATGATTTCCAGGGGGATCTTTCCCGGGTTTTCCAGGCTGTGGGTTTCGCCCAGCGGGATGTACGTCGACTGGTTTTCCGTCAGCAGGTACTGCTTGTCGCCGTTGTAGATCCGCGCCGTGCCCGACACCACGATCCAGTGTTCCGCCCGGTGGTGATGCATTTGCGACGACAGCCTGGCGCCCGGTTTCACGGTGATCCGCTTGACCTGGTAACGCGGCCCGTGGCCCACCGAGTCATACGACCCCCACGGGCGCTGCACCTCGCGGTGATGGTTCAGCTCCGACCGGTGCTGCGTCTTGAAGATCTCGACCAGGCGCTTGACGTCTTGCGAGCGCGACTTGTGCGCGACCAGCACCGCGTCGGCGGTTTCGATCACCACAATGTCATCCAGCCCCACGGACGCCACCAGCCGGCTGGTCGAGTGGATCAGGCAATTGCGCGAATCCTCCACCATGACGTCGCCCGTGGTGGAATTGCCTTCCACCGTCTTCTGGGCGATGCCCCAGACCGCGTCCCACGCGCCCACGTCGCTCCAGGACGCCGCCAGCGGAATCACCACCGCGCTGTCGGTGCGTTCCATGATGGCGTAGTCCATCGAATCGCTGGGGCACGCTTCGAACGACGGCCCATCCAGATGAAACAGGCCAGCCTCGCCATGGCCGGTGGCCACCGCCGCCTGCACCTGTTCCAGCATCTTGGGCGCCAGCCGCGCCATCTCGGACAGGAACACCGACGCCTGGAACGCGAACATGCCGCTGTTCCAGTAATACCCCCCGTCATCGATCAGCCGCTGCGCGACTTCGGGCGACGGTTTTTCCACAAAGCGGCGCACGCGGCGCGCCGGCGCCATCACGCCGGGTTCGTCCGACTGGATGTAGCCATAGCCGCTAAGCGGCGCGGTGGGCGTGATGCCGAACGTGACCAGCGCGCCCTGGCGTGCCGCCTCGTAGGCCTGCGCAAAGGCTTGCCGTAGCACGTCGCCGTCTTCCAGCACATGGTCGGACGGCATGATCAGCATGATCGGGTCTTCGCCGTCGCGCATGGCGCGCAGCGTGGCGGCGGCAATCGCCGGCGCGGTGTTGCGTGCAAAGGGCTCCAGGATCACTTCCGCGTCCTTGATGCCCAGCTCCTGCGCCTGCTCGGCGGCAATGTACTGGTGCGCGTCGTTGCAGACCAGCATCGGCTTGGCCTGCGCGCCGGCGGACCCAAGCCGCAGCAGCGTGTTCTGCAACAGGCTGCGCGAATCGGTCAAACGGATGAACTGCTTGGGCAGCAGTTCGCGCGACAGCGGCCACAGGCGCGAGCCGGAACCGCCGCAAAGGATGACAGCCCGGAAGGCGGGAGGGGGATTCGTCATGGCGCTCACTCCTTGAAGTAGGCCTGGGTGTACGGATGCACGCCGGGATCGGCGGCGATCTCTTCCGCTTGCAGCCAGCGGTAGCCATGGTGCTGGCCGCGCGGAAGGGTTGCGGTATCCAACGAAAGCTCGGCCTCATACGCGAGGACGACATAGTGGGTGGAGCGTCCCGCTTCACCCGCGAAATTGGTGCCATAGAAGTGTTCGTACACGCCGCGCGGCGTCCACGATTCGGGGGCAATGGCCAGCCCCAGTTCTTCACGCGCGATACGGTCGAGCGCGGCGCGCAGCGGTTCGTTCTTGCGGATGCGTCCGCCCGGTACGAACCAGGCGCCACGCGCCGGCGGGTTGGTGCGCAACCCCGTCAAGTAGCGTCCGGCGCCGTCGCGCAACAACAGGTCGATGGACACCAGCGGCAGCATCTCCACCGCCTGGCGGAAGTCGGCGCGCGGCAGCACGCCGGTGGATGCCGCATGTGCCGTCATGGCCGTCGGCACGGGCACGGGCGCGCCGGGCCATCCCAATGGACTAGTAGACATTTCGGCCCGTCCATCCCGACACGGCCGTGCGGGCGATGATCAGCAGGTCCATCCGGAACGTCCAGTGCTGGATGTAATAGATGTCGTGCTCGACGCGGTCGCTCATCTTGCGCAGCGTGTCCGTCTGCCCACGAAAGCCATTGACCTGCGCCCACCCCGTGATGCCGGGCTTGACGCGGTGGCGCATCATGTAGCGCTGCACCAGGTCCTTGTACATTTCGTTGTGCTCCAGCGCGTGCGGGCGCGGGCCGACCACCGACATATCGCCCATCAGCACATTCAGGAACTGCGGCAGCTCGTCCAGGCTGGTACGCCGCAGGAAGCCGCCGATGCGGGTAATGCGCGTATCGTTGCGCGTGGCCTGCGTGACGGTGCCGTGTTCCTGGTGCACCGTCATCGTACGGAACTTGTAGACGTGGAACACCTTGCCGTCCACGCCCAGGCGAGGTTGCGTAAAGAACACAGGCCCGCGCGAGGTCAGCTTGATGGCCAGCGCAATCGACAGCATCAGCGGCGCCAGGCCGATCAGCGCGAAGAACGCAAAGCCGCGGTCGAATACTTCTTTCGCCCAACCGCGCACGCCGGCGGCGGGCAGGCTGTTCAGCTGGATGGCGGGCAGGCCCAGGAATTCGCCGATGCGATGACCCAGCAGCTGGATCGACATCACATCCGGAATCCAGCGGATATCCACCAAGTCGTTGCGCAGGTGGTACAGCACTTCGCGCAATTCCTGGCCCGCCTCCATCGGAAGGACGATCCAGATCTCGCGCACATTGTTTTCGTGCACGAAGGAATGCAGGTTGTCCAGATCGTGCAAGCGGCGCACTTGCGGCGGCAGGCTTTCGTGCAGCTCGGCGTAGATGCCCGCGACTTCATAGCCCGCGCCCCGGTAGCGTTCAACGCGGCGCCACAGGTCATGGCCCAGCGCGCCGAAGCCCACCAGCAACACGTTCTTCTTGTTCAGCCCGCGATCGCGCGCGGCGCCCAGCGCGGCGTAGACCGCGATACGTACGCCGGCCAGCGTCAGCGCCGCCATGCCGAACCAGGTAGCCGCCCACATGCGCGATATCGCGGCGGTCTGATGCATGAGAAAACTGACAAGGATGCCCAGCGCAAACACCGTGGCCCACGCAGCCAGGCTGCGCACGACCAGATCGGTCAATAGCCGGCCGCGCCATGACACATACAGGCGGAATGCGGGGAACAGGGCTATCACGCCCAAGCCGCACAGATAGATCAGGAATAGATGAATTTGCGGAGGGTCCGCCATTGCATCTTCCGAGAACTTCAAACCGGTGGCAGTCAGGCCGCAGGTGATTACGATCGCGGCATCGAGCAGGCGGTACAGATAGCTTGCTCCGCTGAATCTTGCCGATGTGTCCGAGTGGGACGGGTCCATCGCGCACTCCTGTTCGTGGGGAGTCTTCTTGCGGCGAAGAAAAAAACGATGCACTGCCGCAAAACATGTGGCTACCGACGAAATCTTATTGAGTGCGTGGCGTACCCGAAACCTCCAAACGATGTAGGAGAAGGCTTAGGACATCCGTCGAATGTGCGGGGCTTCGAAAAGAGAGTGGAATGTCGCAACCCGTTACGCATCGGGCTCCATTCCAAGCAACGAAGTCATTCACAGTGGATTTGCCATGACGACATTTTTCGGAACGTTGAGCCGAGCCATCGCCGCTATCGCGCTCGTGTCCTCGCTGGGCGCTTGCGCCCTGTCTCCCGGTATGACCTTTAATTCCGGCCACCTTGTTGATCCCATGGACCCGAACTCCGTGGCGCCGATCAAGGAAATCACCCCCAGCCTGGTTGTCGACGACCTGCGCAACCGCCAGGCGTTGATCGATAACGACGGCGTCGAAAAGCTGGTCGGCAGCGTCGAGCCCTACCGCATCGGGCCGGGCGACATCCTTTCCATCGTGGTGTGGGACCACCCCGAACTCGTCCTTCCGACGCAAACCTATGCCATCGGGACTGGGGTGACCGAACTAGTCATGGGGGATACCGCCTCGGGCATACCGGGGTATACCGTCTCATCCACTGGATATATCCAATTTCCGTATACGGGACTGCTGAAAGTGGCGGGGTTGACGGAACTTCAGGCGCGCAATCTCATAGTCAATAGTTCCGGCAAGTACATCCAGGATCCGCAGATCACGGTACGCGTGCTGGGCTATCGAAGCAAGCGTGTCTACGTCGAAGGCGAAGTCAAGTTGCCGGGCACGGTTGCCATCAACGACATTCCGATGACTCTGCTCGAAGCGGTCAACCGCGCGGGTGGCTTGCTGCCCACCGCTGACCGCAGCGCCGTCTATGTCATTCGCGATGGCCGCCGTACCCGTGTGAACCTGCCCGCGCTGATCGAACGTGGCCAGGACTTGAATCAGGTCATGCTGAAGTCGGGCGACATCGTGCGCGTTACGCCGCGCGACGACAGCAAGATTTTCGTGATGGGTGAAGTGTTCTTGCCCACCACGGTCGTGATGCGCGATGGACGCATGTCGTTGACCGAGGCGCTGGGCATGGCGGGTGGCCCGAACCAGTTGACGGCCGACGCGTCGCAAGTGTTTGTGGTGCGCAGTACCGAGCAAGCGACGCCGCAGGTGTTCCACCTGAACGCCAAGTCGCCGCAAGCCCTGGCTGTTGGTGCGAAGTTTGAGTTGGAACCCAAAGACGTCGTGTTCGTGGATACGGCCGCGCTGGTGCGGTGGAACCGCTTCATCAGCAATCTGTTCCCGAGCGCGCAAACGGTACAGACCGTCAAGTCGATCAACTAGTCCGCCTTTCGGGCCTTCGGGCCCAAAACAACGCCTTTGGGGGCGCCGCATCCGCCGCGGCGCCCACGTCTGGAGAGCTGCATGTCGTTGCCCATCGAAGCATTCGAGCCGAACGTCCCGGCTCGCCAGCAGGAAACCCCGTTGTCCTCGCACGTGGACGCCATTATTTCGAATCGTTGGATGATCCTTGGGATCACGTTGCTCGCCTTCCTGGGCGCGCTGGCCTACGTGATGGTGACCCCATCCGTGTACTCGGCCGACATCATCGTGCAAGTCGAAGAGGAAATGCCTAACGGCCAGGCGCGCAGCCTGCTGGGCGACGTGTCCGCCATGTTCGACACCAAGGCAGAGACCTCGGGCGAAATGGAAGTGCTGCGTTCGCGCATGGTGGTGGGGCCGGCCGTCGACAAGTTCCTGTTGTATATCCATGCCAAGCCGCGTTATTTCCCCGTGGTGGGCGAATGGCTTGCGCAGCGCTATGAAGCGTTGCCGTATCCGTCCAGCCTGCCGCGCGGCGGCTATGCGTGGGGCGGCGAACAGATTGCGATCTCGCAGCTGGACGTGCCCAACGAATGGCTGGGCAAGCCGTTTCGCGTGACCACGCAAGGCGAGGGCCGCTACACGTTGACGGACAAGTTCACGGGCGCCACGTTCAGCGGCGCGGTGGGCAAGCCGGAACACTTCCTGTTGCCCGGCGGGGGCGCGATGGACGTGCATATCGACGCGTTGACGGGCCGGCCCGGCACCGAGTTCACGATCTCGCGCAGCTCGCGCCTGGCGGCGATCGAAAACGTGCAATCGCATCTGGGCATCTTTGAACGAGGCCGCGCATCGGGCGTGATCGGCGTCACGCTGGAAGGCAACGACCCGGCACTGACCACGGCCGTGCTGAACCAGATTGGCCAGGAGTATGTGCAGCAGAACGTCAACCGCAAAGCGGCGCAGGCCGAGAAATCGCTGGGCTTCCTGGAACAGCAGCTGCCCATCCTGAAGGGCGAGCTGGACGCGGCCGAAACCAAGTACAACGCCTTGCGCAACAAGCGCGGCACCATCGACCTGTCCGAAGAAGCCAAGCTGATCCTGGCGCAGTCGGTGGACGCGCAGACCAAGGTGATGGAACTGCGCTCCAAGCGCCAGGAACTGATCACGCGGTTTGCCCCCACGCACCCCAGCATCGTCGCCATCGATCGCCAGATCGCGTCGCTGTCGGGTGACGTCAGCCGCATCGGCAACAACATCAAGGCGCTGCCCGACCTGGAGCAGGACGTGGTGCGCCTGGTGCGTGATGTGCGCGTCAACACCGAGCTGTACACGGGTCTGCTGAACAACGCGCAGCAACTGCGCTTGATCCGCGCCGGCAAGGTCGGCAACGTGCGCATCCTGGATGCGGCGGTGCAACCGGACCGCCCCGTGCGCCCCAAGGCCGCGATCATCATCGGCGTGGCCACGGTCATCGGTTTGATCTTCGGCATGCTGTGCGCCTTTGTGCGCAACGCGCTGTTCGGCGGCCTGTCGGAACCCGACGACGTTGAACGCTACACGGGCCTGCCGGTGTTGGCCGCCATTCCGTACAGCGACATGCAGGACAAGCTGTGGCGCCGCAGCCGCCGCAAGAACGCGACGGTGCCCGCGCTGCTGGCGCAAAGCCAGGGCAACGCGCCACCTATCGAAAGCCTGCGATCGTTTCGCAACGTGTTGCAAGCCTCGCTGCGCCAGTCCGCCAACAACATGGTCATGTTCACCGGCCCGGTGGCGGGCGTGGGCAAGTCGTTCCTGTCGGCCAACTTTGCCTTCATCCAGGGCGGCGTGGGCAAGCGCGTGCTGCTGATCGACGCCGACTTCCGCAAGGGCCAGCTGAACCGCTATTTCGGCGTGCCCAAGGAAGACGGCTTGTTCGAAGTGCTGTCCGGCACGATTCCGCTGGCGCGCGTCAGAAAGCACAGCGTGTCCGAAGGCGTGGACTTCATCGCCACCGGCGCGGTCACTTTCGACCCGTCCGAGCTGCTGGCCTCGCCCGTGTTCGGCGCCACCTTGCGCGAGCTGTCCTCGCAGTACGACATGGTGATCCTGGACACGGCGCCGGTGTTGTCCTCGCCCGATGCGGCGGTGGTCGGCACGCATGCCGCCGCGGTGATGGTGGTGGTGCGCTCGGGCATGAACACCGTGGGCGAAATCCGTGAAACGGCCAAGCGCCTGATCCAGGCCGGCGCGCCGGTGGACGGCGTGCTGTTCAACGGCTTGAAACTGATGCCGGAGCGCTTTGGCTTCCGGTCCAAGTATGGGAATTATCGATACTCCCGTGCGGCGTATTACGGCGATTTCAAACAGAACGGTCCCAAGTAACGCCACCCGGAGAAACTGGCATGCACGGAACTTTTGGCTGGGATACCCCGCAAATTCTGGATGCGGTTTTCAAGGCTTACGACATACGCGGCACGGTGCCGGACGAAATTGACGCGCGCTTTGCGCACAGCCTGGGCATGGCGGCCGGCACCAAGGCGCGCGAGCTGGGGGCGCGGTCGATGGTGGTGGGGCGCGATGGCCGCTTGAGCAGCGTCGAGCTGGCGGCCGCGTTGCAGGCCGGGCTGCGTTCGGCCGGCATGCACGTCATTGACATCGGCATGGCCACCACGCCGATGGTGTATTTCGCCACGCGCCTGATGGACACGGGCGCGGGCATCGCCGTCACGGGCAGCCACAACCCGCCGGCCCACAACGGCTTCAAGATCGTGCTGGACGGCGCGTCGCTGTACGGCGACGGCATCACCGCCTTGCGCGATGCGATGCGCCTGCCGATCGAATCGGCCAGCGTGTCCGGCGGACGCACGCAGATGCAGATCCAGCCCTGCTACGCGGCGCGCCTGGTGGGCGACATCCGCATGGCGCGTCCGATGAAAATCGCCATCGACTGCGGCAGCGGCGTGGCGGGCGCGGTGGCGCCGGCGCTGTTTCGCGCGCTGGGTTGCGAGGTCACCGAACTGTTTTGTGAGGTAGACGGCTCGTTTCCCGGCCACCACCCGGACCCGGCCGACCCGCAAAACCTGCAAGACCTGATTTATTGCCTGCGCTATTCCGATTGCGAGGTTGGGCTGGCATTCGACGGCGACGGCGACCGGCTGGGCGTGGTGACAAAATCGGGACAGATCATCTGGCCGGACCGGCAGTTGATTTTGTTCGCCCGCGACGTGCTGTCTCGCAACCCCGGCGCGGAGGTCCTCTACGACGTGAAATGCAGCCGCCACGTGGCCCGCGCCATCTTCGAGGCCGGGGGCAAACCCACCATGTGCAAGACCGGGCATTCCCTCATCAAAGCCAAGATGCGCGAGTCGGGAGCGCTACTTGCTGGAGAGATGAGCGGTCACATGTTTTTCAAGGAGCGCTGGTACGGCTTTGACGATGGGATCTACGCCGCCGCCCGGCTGCTGGAGATCCTGTCCGCTGCGCCGGACCCGTCTGCCCTTCTTGAAGGCTTGCCGCAGTCCTGCGCGACCCCCGAAATCAAGCTGGACACCGCCGAAGGCGAACAGTTCGAACTGGTGAAGTTGCTGCGCGAGCAAGGGGAATTCCCCAGCGCGGTCTCCATCAACGATCTGGACGGCGTTCGGGTGGACTACGTCGATGGCTTTGGCCTGGCGCGTCCATCGAACACCACGCCGACGGTGGTTTTGCGTTTTGAAGGAGACACCGTGGCCGCACTGGCCCGGATCGAGGAGGATTTCCGCAACGCGTTCCGGCGCATTGCACCTCTCGTTCGTTTACCGTTCTAAGGAGCATCACGCGATGGGAAAGGCCAATTTTGCGATTGAGGCGTTAAGGGCGGATTCCGGCCTGGCGCAGAGCCCTGAGTGGCAGGCGTTCGCGCAGGCTGCCGAGGCCGCCGAACTTGACGCCAACACGCTTAAAGTCATTGAAGCTGCCGGTTTGTGCGTGGACCTGACCATGCAACGGCAATCGCCCGCGCTGGAAGCGGCCGCACTGAACCTGCTGCAAGCGCGCGGGCTGGCGGACGCCCGCCATGCGCTGTTCACGGGTGAACCCGTCAACTGGACCGAAGGCCGACCCGCCTGGCACACGGCCGTTCGCGCCGGGCGCACGCCCGAGCAACCGGACGGGCTGGACGCCGATTCCGTCTGCGAATATTCGCGCATGAGCGACTTCGTGCGCCGGGTGGACCAGACGGCAGATTTTTCAACCGTACTCCATATTGGCATCGGCGGCAGCGACTGGGGCCCGCGCCTGGCGGTCCAGGCGTTTGGCGGCCCCTCGCAACGCCGCCAGATACGCTTCGTGTCCAACATCGACGGCCACGCCTTCCATGACGCGGTGGCGGGCCTGGACCCGCGCCGTTGCCTGGTGGTGATTTCGTCCAAGTCGTTCACCACGTCCGAAACCATGCACAACGCGCGCGCCGCGATTGCGTGGCTCAAGCAGGGTGGGGTGGCGGACGTGTCCGAGCACCTGGCGGCCGTTACCGCCAACGTGTCGGCCGCGCGCGCGCTGGGCGTGCCCGCCAGCCACACGTTCAAAATGTGCGACTGGGTAGGCGGCCGTTATTCCGTGTGGTCGGTGGCCGGCCTGTCGATTGCGCTGACCGTGGGCGCCGACGTGCTGATCGGCATGCGCGCGGGCGCCGAGGCGATGGACCAGCATTTCCAGAACGCCCCGTTCGCCGCGAACGCACCGATCCAGCTGGCCTTGGCCGGCTTGGTCAATTGCAGCGTGCTGGGCTACAACTCGCTGAACATTGCCGCGTACAGCGCGCGTCTGCTGCACCTGGTGACCTATTTGCAGCAGCTGGAAATGGAATCGCTGGGCAAGCGCGTGGCGGGTGATGGCACGGCGGTGGGCGTGCCCACGGCCCCGATCATCTGGGGCATGCCGGGCACCGACGGCCAGCACACGTTCTTCCAGTGGTTGCATCAAAGCGAAGACGGTGCGCCGGTGGACTTCATTGCCAGCCTGCAAGGCCACGCCGACAGCCCCGACGCCCATCGCCATCTGCTGGCCAACTGCCTGGCGCAGCGTCAGGCGTTGCTGCGCGGCAAGAACCTGGAGCAAGCGTTGCAGGACGTCGCGCACATCGACGATCAGGAAAAGGCGTTGAGCCTTGCCCAGCACATGGTGCACCCGGGCGGACGGCCGTCCACGCTGATCGTGCTGCGCCAGCTGGACCCGCGTGGCCTGGGCGCCTTGCTGGCCTTGTACGAACACAAGGTGTTCGTACAAAGCGTGGTGTGGGGCATCAACCCGTTCGACCAATTCGGCGTGGAACTGGGCAAGCGCCTGGCCACGGGCATCGACCGCGAACTGGCCGTGCCGGTGTCGGCCGGGGTGGTCGACTGGGGCCATGACGCGTCCACCTCGTACTGGATCGATCGCTATCGCAGCCACACGCAGGCGCCGCGTCCGCGCCATGCGTGGGTGCCGGGCGTGGCGGCGCATCTGTGACGAGCGCCGCCATGTCAGGCATGCACGTACTGGTGACGGGCGGGGCCGGCTACATCGGCACGCACACGCTGATTGCGATGCTGGCGGCGGGCCAGCGGCCGCTGGTGCTGGATAACTTCAGCAACGGCAGCCGCGAGGCCGTGCGCCGCGTCGAACGGCTTTGCGGCCAGCCGATAGCGCTGATAGAAGGCGATATCCGCACCCCCGGCCTGATCGAGCGCGTGCTGTCGGACGCCGCCGCGCGCGGGCAACCGGTGCAGGCGGTGTTGCACCTGGCCGGTTGCAAGGCCGTGGGCGAATCGGTGGCCGACCCGCTCAAGTACTACGACAACAACGTCACGGGTTCGATGGTGTTGCTGCGGGCCATGCGCGAGGCGGGCGTGTCCCGCCTGGTGTTCAGCTCGTCGGCCACCGTCTACGGTGAACCGCAATTCCTGCCGTTTACCGAAGCGCATCCGTTGGCCCCGGCCAATCCGTATGGGCGCACCAAGCTGATGGTCGAGGAGATGCTGCGCGATGTCTGCACGGCCGACCCGTCGTTCAGCGCGGTCACGCTGCGCTACTTCAACCCGATCGGCGCGCATCCCAGCGGGCAGATCGGCGAAAGCCCGCGTGACCTGCCCAACAACCTGTTCCCGTATCTGACCCAGGTAGCGGTAGGCCGCCAGCCGTTCCTGCGCGTCTTCGGCAACGACTACGACACCGTCGATGGTACCGGCGTGCGCGACTACCTGCACGTCATGGACCTGGCGCAAGGGCACGTGCAGGCCCTGGCGTACGGCGCGGGCCAGAGCGGCTTTGTCGCCGTGAACCTGGGAACCGGGCACGGCACCAGCGTGCTGGAATTGGTGCGCGCCTTTGAAGCCGCCAGCGGTCTGCGCATACCCGTGCAGATCATGCCGCGCCGGCCGGGCGACGTGGCGCGCACCTGGGCGGACCCGTCGCTGGCCGAGTCGCTGCTGGGCTGGCGCAGCACGTACGACGTGGCGGCGATGTGCGCCGACGGCTGGCGCTGGCAGCAGGGCAATCCACAAGGCTACGAGGCGGACGACGCCAGCCAGGGCGTGCAGGCCGCCGTGGCATAACCCCTATGCCATATCGGAGGCCTGTTGAAAAAGGGGCGCCAGCGGTTACAGTTGACGGGACTATTGCGTAGCACCGTCAATGAGGCATTCCCATGTTTGACATCCATTCTCAGCCCGGGTCCACCCGCCCCGCCCAGGGGCAGTCGCGATGAACGGGCCCACCTACATTCCCCCCGCCCACTGGAATCTGGACAGCATCGTGTCCGGCTTGCGCGAAGCGCGCGTCGCCTGGCGCGGCCCGCGCGGCCGCCTGCGCGAAGATTCCGGCCTGCGCGAATTCCCGTCGCAGGAAAGCCTGCGCCAGATCATCAAGGACCTCTGCGGCGCCTTGTTCCCCATGCGGCTTGGCCCGATCGATCTGCGTGAAGAAGTCGAAGACTTCTACGTGGGCCACACCATTGGCGCCGCGCTGGACGCGCTGCTGCATCAGGTCTGTCTTGAACTGCAATACGTCGGTCGGCACGAACACGTCGACCCGGCCGAGACGCAGCGGCGCGCCATCGAAATCGTGCGCCAGTTCGGCGCCGAGCTGCCGCGCGTGCGCGCCGCGCTGGATCTGGACGTGACTGCCGCCTACCAGGGAGACCCGGCCGCGCACAGCGTGGACGAAGTGCTGCTGTGCTATCCCGGCGTGGCGGCAATGATCCACCACCGCCTGGCCAACGTGCTGTACCGGCTGAACGTGCCGATGCTGGCCCGCATCGTGGCGGAAATCGCGCACGCGGATACCGGCATCGACATCCACCCGGGCGCCACCATCGGCCGCAGCTTTTTCATCGATCACGGCACGGGGGTGGTCATCGGCGAAACGGCCATCATCGGCGACCGCGTGCGGCTCTATCAGATGGTGACGCTGGGCGCCAAGCGCTTTCCGCCCGGCGAAAACGGCGAGCTTAAAAAGGGCCTGCCGCGGCATCCGCTGATCGAGGACGACGTCGTCATCTACGCGGGCGCAACCATTCTGGGCCGCGTCACCATCGGCAAGGGCTCGACCATCGGCGGCAACGTCTGGCTGACGCGCAGCGTGCCGCCGGGCAGCAACGTCACGCAGGCCAGCCTGGTCAGCGACATGCCCGATTGTGGGCTGGGCGGCTGAACGCAGCGTAGGAATCAGGATGGACACCCAAGTCTCGGATCTGGCCGCGTTGCGCGGCTTTGTCGACCGCCACCCGCGGCTGTTCGTGCTGACGGGGGCGGGCGTCAGCACCGATTCCGGCATCCCCGACTACCGCGATACCGAAGGCGAATGGAAGCGCAAGCCGCCCATGACGCTGCAAACGTTCATGGGCGACGACCTGGCGCGCGCCCGCTACTGGGCGCGCAGCATGGTGGGCTGGCGTCGCTTTGGCCATGTTCAGCCGAACGAGTCGCATCGTGCCCTGGCGCGGCTGCAAGCGCGCGGCTTGATCACGGTGCTGGTCACGCAGAATGTGGACGGCCTGCACGAAGCGGCCGGCAGCCGCGACGTGGTGGACCTGCACGGCCGTCTGGACGAAGTGCGCTGCATGAATTGCGACTGGCGCGGCGGGCGTGCCGACTGGCAAGACCGCCTGCAAAACGGCAACCCCGCCTGGACGTCGCTGGATGCCACCGACGCGCCGGACGGCGACGCGGACCTGGAAGGCGAAGACTTCTCGCAATTCATCGTGCCGCCGTGCCCGCGCTGCGGCGGCATCGTCAAGCCCGACGTGGTGTTCTTTGGCGAAACGGTGCCGCGCGACCGGGTCGACCGCGCCAACGCCGGCCTGATGAGCGCCGATGCGGTGCTGGTGGTGGGGTCGTCCTTGATGGTGTATTCGGGCTACCGCTTCGTGACTGCCGCGTCACGCAACGGCATGCCGATCGCCGCCATCAACCTGGGCCGCACGCGTGCCGACAGCCTCTTGACCCTGAAGGTGGAACAACCTTGCGCGGTCGCGCTGGAAGCCTTGTAACGCGGGTTTTCGGCGGCCGGTTTTTGACCGGTTTAAGCAAGTGCTTGTCCTGTAAGCGTTTTTTGACGCCGTTACAGACCTTTCCATAGGGTTGTCCACAGGAACTGTGGATAATTCCTAGGGAATACCCCCGGTTTTGCGATCATCCCGCGTCCGCGATGTCCACCGCTTCGCCCAGCAACGCGCGGCGGGCGGCGTGCCAGCTGCCGGCATCCGGGGCATACAGCAGGCCGCCGGTGCGGTGCGTGGGCTTGTAGGGCGATCCGTCAAAGCGCGCGGCGTAGCCGCCCGCCTCGCGGTGCAGCAGCCAGCCCGCGGCGTGGTCCCAGGCCGTCAGCTGGTTGTACAGCGCAACGTGGCAATGGCCGGCCGCCAACATGCGGTATTCGTGGGCAGCGCAGCGCAGCGACGCGGTACTGCCCAGGCGCGACAGGTGGCTGTTCACGGTGGTGCGCAGCGGCTCGGGCAGGGCGTCCGTCGAGATCAGGCCGTCCATGTCTTCCAGCGGCGCGGGGCCGGCGACGGTCAACGGCGCCCGGCGCCCATTTTCGTATTCCATCCACGCCCCTTCACCCCGCACGGCCAGCGCGCTGTCGCGGTTGACCGGGTCGTAGATCACGCCCGCGATCACGTCGCCGCGATGGCAGGCGGCGATCATCATGCCGAACAGGGGCAGGCCCGCCACGTAGTTGCGGGTGCCGTCGATGGGGTCGATCAAAAAGGCCAGGTCGGCGTCGACCAGCATGTTCAGCAGCGAAGGGTTGCGCGCGGACGCCTCTTCGCCGATGAGCACGGCGCCTGGGTACAGCTTGGACAGGCGCGCGCCGATCATGCGTTCGGCGGCCTCGTCCGCATCCGTGACGAGGTCGCGCGGCGAACTCTTGCCCCGCACGGCGCCTTCGGGCAGGTTGCGAAAGCGCGGCATGACTTCCACCAGGGCCGTTTCGGCCAGCACGGCGGCAAGCTTGCGGGTGTCGTCAAGGGTAAAGGTTCTGCTCATACGGATCCATTCAGGGAACGCGCAAATCTATCATGCCTGGGCGGCATTTGATCGCGTTTCGCAAGTGACTGGATTGAAAGGACTTTTCCGGGCTGTGCAGGACTTATCTGCCGGGTTGTCCACAGTTGTTGGGGATAAGCGGCGGGGATAGCCGCTTATCCCCGGTGCGCGGCGAGCGCCGCGCACCGGCCGGGGCCTCAGGCGCCCAGGTCCACGCACAGGTACTTGATTTCGAGGTATTCCTCGATGCCGTACTTGGAACCTTCGCGTCCCAGACCCGACTGCTTGACGCCGCCGAACGGGCCGACTTCGTTGGAGATCAGGCCGGTGTTGATGCCGACGATGCCGTATTCCAGCGCTTCGGACACGCGCCAGATGCGGGCGTAGTCGCGCGTGAAGAAGTACGCGGCCAAGCCGAAGATGGTGTCGTTGGCCATGCCGATGACTTCTTCTTCGGTGTCGAAGCGGAACAGCGGGGCCACCGGGCCGAAGGTTTCTTCGGTGGCAAAGCGCATCGATTGCGTCACGTCGCGCACCACGGTCGGTTCGAAGAACGTGCCGCCCAGCGCATGCGGCTTGCCGCCGGCAATGACCTTGGCGCCGTGCGAGGTGGCGTCGGCGATGTGCTCTTGCACCTTTTCGATGGCGTTCGTGTCAATCAGCGGGCCTTGCGTCACGCCGTCTTCAAAGCCGTCGCCGACCTTCATGGCGTTGACCTTGGCGACCAGGCGCGTGGCGATTTCCTCGTACACGCCGGCTTGCACGTAGATGCGGTTGGCGCACACGCAGGTCTGGCCGGCGTTGCGGTACTTCGAGGCCAGGATGCCGTCAACCGCGCGGTCCAGGTCGGCGTCGTCGAACACGATGAACGGCGCGTTGCCGCCCAGTTCCAGCGACAGCTTCTTGATGGTGGGCGCGCATTGCTCCATCAGCGTGCGGCCCACTTCGGTGGAACCGGTGAAGCTCAGCTTGCGCACCACATCGCTTTCGCACAGCGCTGCGCCGATATCGCGCGAGCTGCCGGTGATGACGTGGAACACGCCCGCCGGAACGCCCGCTTCTTCGGCCAGCACGGCCAGCGCCAGCGCCGTCAGCGGCGTCTGCTGGGCGGGCTTGACCACCATCGTGCAGCCGGCGGCCAGTGCCGGACCGACCTTGCGCGTGATCATGGCGGCCGGGAAGTTCCACGGCGTGATGGCGGCGGTGACGCCAATGGGTTGCTTCAGCGCCAACAGGCGTTGGCCGGCCTTCGGGCTTTGCAGCACGTCGCCGTCGATGCGCTTGGCTTCTTCGGCAAACCATTCCAGGAACGATGCGGCGTAGGCGATTTCGCCCGCGGCCTCGGTCACCGGCTTGCCTTGCTCGGACGTCATGATGGCAGCCAGGTCCTGCTGGTTCTGCATCATCAGCTGCGACCACTTCAGCAGGATCGCGGCGCGTTCCTTGCCGGTCTTGGCGCTCCAGGCGGGCAGGGCGGCCTGCGCGCTGGCGATGGCCTGTTCGGTTTCCTTGCGGCCCAGCTTGGGCACGGACACGATGGTCTTGCCGGTGGACGGGTTGTCAACCGGGATCGATGCGCCGTTGCCGGCGCCAACCCACTTGCCGTCGATGTAGCAGGCGTCGCGCAGCAGATCGGGGCGCGACAGGGGATGGGTCAATGCGGTCATTATTGAAGTCTCCTTGATTGGGATTCAACGGGGCCAAGGCAGCGAAAAAAGCGCAACAGTAAAGCGCAACAGCAATGCGCAACAGTAAAGCGCAGCGGGCGCGGCGGAAAGATCCGCAACGCCCGCAATCACCGTGCCTGTGGCCCAAGAACAGGGTTCAGGCCGTGAACGTTACGCTGCCAGTGCGTCGGACAAAATCGCCAGCGCGCGGTCGAACTGCGCGTCGGGGATGGTCAGCGGGTACAGGAAACGCAGCACGTTGCCGTAAACGCCGCAGCTCAACAGGATAAGCCCTTGTTCCAGCGCGCGGGCCTGCACGCGCTTGACGGCTTCAGCGTCCGGCTTGCCGTTGGCGTCGTTCAGTTCCAGCGCCACCATCGAACCCAGGCCACGCACGTCGGCAATAGCCGGCACCTTGGCGCGCAGTCCTTCCAGGTGGGCGCGCAGCTTTTCGCCCAGTACATTGGCGCGATCGCACAGCTTTTCTTCGGCAATCACGTCCAGCACGGCGTGGGCCGCAGCCACGGCCAGCGGGTTGCCGGCGTAGGTGCCGCCCAGGCCGCCCGCTGCCGGGCCGTCCATGACGTCGGCACGGCCGACCACGCCCGAGATCGGGAAGCCGCCGCCCAGGCTCTTGGCCATGGTGATCAGGTCGGCTTGCACCGAGTGGTGTTCCATGGCGTAGAGCTTGCCGGTGCGGCCAAAGCCCGTTTGCACTTCGTCGGCGATCAGCAGGATGCCGTGCTCGTCGCAGAGCTTGCGCAGCGCGCTCATCAGTTCGGGCGGGGTGATGTTGAAGCCGCCTTCGCCTTGCACCGGTTCAATGATGATCGCGGCGACGCGCTTGGGGTCGATGTCGCACTTGAACAGCAGGTCCAGCGCCTTGAGCGAATCGGCAACGGAGATCGACTGCGTGGCGTTGGGGAACGGCACGTGATAGATGTCGCCGGGCATCGGGCCGAACGACAGCTTGTACGGCGCAACCTTGCCGGTCAGCGCCATGCCCAGCATGGTGCGGCCATGGAACGAACCCGAGAACGCGATGACGCCCGAACGGCCCGTGGCCGAACGCGCGATCTTGATGGCGTTTTCAACGGCTTCGACGCCGGTGGTGAAGAAGGCGGTTTTCTTCAGGCCGTCGATGGGGGCCAGGCGGTTGATGCGTTCGGCCAGCGAGATGTAGCTTTCGTACGGAACGATCTGGTAGGCCGTGTGCGTGAAGTTGTCCAGCTGGGCGGCCACGGCGGCCTTGACCTTGGGGTGCAGGTGGCCGGTGTTGAGCACCGCGATGCCGCCCGCGAAATCGATGTATTCCTTGCCGTTGGCGTCCCACAGCGTGGCGTTCTCGGCGCGCACTGCGTAGAAGTCGCACATGACGCCAACGCCGCGCGGCGTGGCCAAAGAACGGCGGGTATTCAGGTCTTGATTCTTCATCTCAGCCTCGATGAACAGGGTGGGCGGGAAAAACCTTATTTAATGCTACGATGGCCCCATTTGTGGGAACCACTTTGATAAAACAGGTAGAACCAATTGCGGTCCATTGTAGGTGACTTGCTGCTGCTGCGTCTGGCGGACGGATCCAGCGAGCCCATGAACAAGCGCTTGTATCGTGGCATACGCGAAGCGATCCTGGATGGCGCCATCGCCGCCGACTCGCGTTTGCCTGCGTCGCGCGACCTGGCAACAGAGCTGGGCATTGCCCGCAATACCGTGGTCCACGTCTACAGCCAGTTGCTAGCCGAAGGCTATACGCGCAGCCGGCAGGGCAACGGCACGTTCGTCAACGCGTCGGTGCCCGACTCTTACCTGGCCAGCGGCCGGCGCCTGCGCCAGCCCGCGCAAGCGCAACCGGGGCCCGCGCTGTCACCACGCGGCGCGGCCATTGTCGAAGGCGTGTCGGCCTCGCCCTACCAGTGGGGCGCGTTCATGCCCGGCGTGCCCGACCTGACCGAATTCCCCCACAAGAAATTTGGCCGCATCGTCAGCAATTTGTGGCGCAACCCGTCGCCCGATCTGTTGACCTATGCCTACGGCGGCGGCCTGCCGGCGCTGCGCGAAGCGCTGGCCCAGCATCTGGCGCTGACGCGGTCCATTGACTGCGACCCCGACCAGATCATCATCACCGAAGGCTCGCACCAGGCCATCGACCTGACGACGCGCATCCTGGGCGAAGCCGGCGAAACCGCCTGGGTCGAAGACCCCGGCTACTGGGGCGCGCGCACCATCTTGCAAGCCAACGGCCTGCACACCGTGCACCTGCCGGTGGACGAAGAGGGCATGCGCCTGCCCGAACCCGGCGGCACGCCGCCGCGCTTTATCTTCGTCACGCCATCGCACCAATATCCCTTGGGGCCAGTGATGTCGCTGGCGCGCCGCCGGCAATTGCTGGCCGTGGCGCGGCAAAGCGGCAGCTGGATCATCGAAGACGATTACGACAGCGAATTCCGCTTCTCGGGCCGCCCCATCGCCTCGTTGCTGGGCTTGGAGCCCGATGCGCCCGTCATCTATATGGGCACGTTCAGCAAGACGCTGTACCCGGGCCTGCGCGTGGGCTATCTGGTCTTGCCCAAGCCGCTGACCGCCGCGTTCCAGGCCGCGCACGCTGAGCTCTACCGCGAAGGCCATCTGATGACGCACGCGGCGCTGGCCACGTTCATTTCCGAAGGCCATTACGCCGCGCACATCCGCCGCATGCGCATGCTGTATGGGCGGCGCCGCGCGATGCTGGTCAACCTGATTGAACGCCGGCTGGGCCCGGACTGGCTGCACCGTGACGCCAGCATGGCAGGGTTGCATCTGGTGCTGACCTTGCCGCTGGACATGGACGACCTGCGCGTGGTGGATGTGGCGCGCAGCAAGGGCGTGCTGACCCGCGCGCTGTCGCGCTATTACGTCAATGCCGAAGGGCGGCGGCCCGGCCTGCTGCTGGGCTATGCCTGCGTGCCGGAAAACGATATTGCGCGCAAGTTCGAGGTGCTGCTGGAAAGCCTGGCCGACGTCGCCCGCAAGCCCGCGGCGGCTTGACCGGGTCCGCCTAAAAAAGCGGCAGCGCCGCGCCGAATGCCGCCGCGTTGCGCATGCCCTGGTCTTCGAAGTTGGTGTTGAAAACGGCATGCGCCTGGCTGCTTTGCGTGGCCAGCCGCGTGAAGCGTTCAACCAGTTCGGCAAGCTCCTGCTCGCTATATTCATATTGAAAGCGGCCCGACGACGCGCTGCCCGAGGCGTTCCATGCATCGGCATTGCGGCCGTGCAGCCGCAGCAGCGTCAGATCGGGATGCGTGCTTTCCCAGATGGCGGGCACGGTATTTTCAAAGCCCTGCGGCGCGTCCACCACCGTGTGCACCACGCCCAGATCGCGTTCGAAAGCCAGCGTGTCGGCGATGGCGCCCGGGCTGTCGAACCAGCTGCGATGGCGAAATTCCACCGAAATCAAATGCTCTTGCATGCGCGCGGCGCAGTCGGCCACATGCGCGCGTCCTCGCGCGTCGCGCCGGATCCATGGGGGAAATTGAAAATGCACCGCGCCCAGCTTGCCCGGCATCCGCAGTGGTTCCAGCGCCAGCTGATAGCGGCGCCACATTTCATCGCGCAGGTCTTCGGGCATCTGGCGGTGGTAGATGATCGGGTCCGGCCAATCTTCCAGTTCGCGTGCGATGTCCCCGGGCAGGGCGGCCAGCGGCGTCTGGTGGCCGGTGAACAAGCGGAACGCCTTGATGTTGAAGACGAAGTCGTCCGGCGTGCGCTGCGCCCACAGATAGGCGTTGTTGGCCGACGGCAGCGCGTAGTAGCTGGAATCGATTTCCGCCATCGAAAAGCGCGACGCGTAAAAGCGCAGCCGCGCTTCGGCGCCGCGCACGTCGGGCGGGTAAAACCGCCCGCAGGCGAGCAGGGTGGGGTCGGTCCAGGAGGCGGTGCCGGTCAGGATACGCATGGCAAAAGGGTGGCGGATGGGGCGCGGGGCAGGGCGACGACGCTGCTATGATAGCTGGATAAATAGCCAGTCATTTGGCCTACTTGCCGCCATGCCCGACCACGATCCCACTGCCAACACCCGCCCCGATCCCCTTGCCGATCTGAACCCTGCCCAGCGCGAAGCCGCCGAATTCGGCGTGCGGCCGGGCTCAAGTTCGGGCTCAAGCTCGGCCGAAGACGCGGCGTTCGATGACGGCCCCCTGCTCGTGATTGCGGGGGCGGGATCGGGCAAGACCAACACGCTGGCGCACCGCGTGGCCCACCTGATCCTGAACGGCGCCGACCC
Organism: Achromobacter sp. 1L-A-4-B-C2; assembly: GCF_057291955.1. NCBI lineage: Bacteria > Pseudomonadati > Pseudomonadota > Betaproteobacteria > Burkholderiales > Alcaligenaceae > Achromobacter > Achromobacter sp. 1L-A-4-B-C2. The sequence goes on along the minus strand of NZ_JBXAWP010000006.1, from coordinate 229,690 downwards.
CCAGCGCATGCTGCTGCTGACGTTCTCGCGCCGCGCGGCACAGGAAATGGACCGGCGCGTGGGCTCGGTGCTGCAACGCGTGATGAACCTGCGCGGGTCGCAACAGGCGCCGTCGTTGCCTTGGGCAGGCACGTTCCATGCCATCGGCGCGCGGCTGCTGCGCGACTGCGCACTGCGCATCGGCCTGTCTGAAGCCTTCACCATCCACGATCGCGGCGACGCCGAAGACCTGATGGGCATGGTGCGGCATGAACAAGGCTTGTCATCCACCAAATCGCGTTTTCCCTTGAAGGGCACCTGCCTGGCGATTTATTCGCGCGTGGTCAATAGCCAGACGCCGGTGGCCGACGTGCTGAAAACCTCATTCCCCTGGTGCGCACAGTGGGAAGAGGAATTGAAGACGCTGTTTCGCGGCTATGTGGCCGCCAAGCAGGACCAGCAGGTGCTCGACTACGACGACCTGCTGCTGTATTGGTCAGAAATGATGACGGACCCCGGCATCGCCGCCGATGTCGGCGCGCGCTTCGACCACGTGCTGGTCGACGAATACCAGGACACGAACCGCCTGCAATCCGCCATTCTGCTGGCCATGAAGCCCGACGGGCGCGGCCTGACAGTGGTGGGCGATGACGCGCAATCCATCTATTCGTTCCGCGCCGCCACCGTGCGCAACATCCTGGATTTTCCCTCGCAGTTTCCCAAACCCGCCCGCGTCATCACGCTGGACCGCAACTACCGGTCGACCCAGCCCATCCTGAACGCATCGAACGCGGTGATCGGCCTGGCCACCGAACGCTACGCCAAAGACCTCTGGACCGATCGCGTCTCGTCGCAACTGCCCGAACTGGTCACCGTCAGCGACGAGGCCGGGCAGGCGCGCTGGGTCGCCGACCAGGTGCTGGCGCAGCGCGAGGGCGGCGCCACGCTCAAGTCGCAAGCGGCGCTATTCCGCACGGCCAGCCATAGCGCCGCGTTGGAACTGGAACTGACCCGGCGCAACATTCCTTTCGTCAAATTCGGCGGGCTGCGCTTTCTGGAAGCCGCGCACGTCAAGGATCTGCTGTCGCTGTTGCGCTGGGCCGAGAACCCGCGCGGACGCATGGCGGGTTTTCGCGTCGCGCAGTTGATGCCCGGCATCGGCCCGGCCACCGCCGGCAAGCTGATGGACGCCATGGCGGCCAGCCCCGAACCGCTGCGCGCGCTGCGCGAGTTCAAGCCCGGCGCGGCGGCCCAACAGGAATGGGGCGCGTTCGCCGACACCTATGCGGCGCTGTGCGACCCGGGCCTGCGTTGGCCCGCCGACGTGGACCTGGCGCTGCGCTGGTACGCCGGCCAGCTTGAACGCCTGTACGACGACGCGCGGGTGCGCAAGACCGACCTGGACCAGCTGGTGCGGCTGGCGGCGGGCTACCCGTCGCGCGAACGCTTTTTGACCGAGCTGACCCTGGACCCGCCCGACGCCACCGGTGACGAATCCGGCGCGCCGTCGCGCGACGAGGACTACATGATCCTGTCCACCATCCACTCGGCTAAGGGCCAGGAATGGAAGGCTGTCTATGTGCTGAACGTGGTCGATGGCTGCATCCCGTCCGACATGAGCACCGGCACCGCCGAAGAGATCGAAGAAGAGCGGCGCCTGCTGTATGTGGCCATGACGCGCGCCAAGGAACGGCTGCAACTGATCGTGCCGCAGCGCTTTTACGTGCACCAGCAGACGGGCATGGGCGACCGCCACGTATACGGGTCGCGCACGCGCTACATCACCAACGCCATGCTGCCGCTGTTTGAACACCTGCCTCGGCCGCCCGCGCTGGGCGACCTGCCTGCGGGCGCGCCGCCCAAAGAGGCGCAGGCGCCGGCCATCGACGTGACCCGGCGGGTGCGCAACCTGTTCTCATAGCCTGCGCTATCATCAGCCGATGCCATAAGTTGTGCCGCAGGGCTCGCATTGCCAAAGGGTATCCATGTCTGCTGAAGAGAATTTCGCCGACGTCCACAAGGGCGAGGTGGTGGCGTCCATCGCCTATGTGAACGGCCGCCGCGACCGCGAAGTGCCCATCGATGAAGTCGGCCAGCACATCGGCCGGTATAGCAGCCAGAACAGCGACCAACTGGGCGGCCCATCAGACGGCAAATCAGGCGGGCAATCAGGCGGATTAAGCCCCGGCCAACCGCCCGGCATGCTGTGGATCGGCCTGCGCAACCCCACGCCCGAATTGCTGGCCCGTGTCACCGGTGAATTGGGCGCTTGTGGCAAGAACCAGGAAGAGATGCTTGAACCGCACCGGCGGCCCAAGATCATCGATTACGGCAACATGGTTCTTATCGTGACCATCACCGTCGAGGTCGAGGCCGAACGGCCTGTCTTCGGCGAAACCCAGCTCTTGATCGGCGACGGCTTTCTGGTCACCGTGCGGCGCGGCGCCACGGCGGCGCACAGCCCGCTGCGCGAACGCCTGGAAGCGTCGCCCGACCTGCTCAAGCGCGGCAGCGACTACGTGGCCTCCGAAGTGCTGGACTGGCTGGTCGACCGCTACGTGGCGGCGGCGGGCAAGATCGAAAGCGTGGTCGAAGGCGCCGAACAGAAATTGCTGATCCGTGGCGCCAAGGATTCCGATATCCGCAGGCTGTACCGCCAGCGCCGCGACTTGCTGCGCATTCATACCGTGGTGTCGCCGATGGCGGAAATATGCCGTCGGCTGGCGCGCGTCGAGATGTCGGCCGTGGACGAGCATGCTCGCCCGTACTTCGGCGAGGTCGCCGACCGCGTGCTGCGCGTGGACGAGCTGTTCAACGCGTTGCGCGAATCGCTGGCGTTCGCTTTCGAAGCCAGCCTGATGATCGGCCAGGCGGCGCAGAACGACACGACGCGCAAGCTGGCGTCCTGGGCCGCCATCCTGGCTGTGCCCACCGCGATTGCCGGCATCTATGGCATGAACTTCGAATTCATGCCGGAACTGAAGTCGCCCCTGGGCTATCCCATCACGCTGGGCGTCATCGCGTCGATCTGTTCGGTGTTGTACTGGCGGTTCCGCAAGTCCGGCTGGCTATGAAAGGCGGGCCGGGAACAGCGCGCAACGCAGGCCGACACGCCAGCCCGGGCGGCAGGGGCGGCGAGAGGTCCAGCAAGGCAAGCGACCGGGACATTTTCCGCACGGTCGATTAACGAAAAACCGGGCCGCCTGTGGCACACTTGCCGCGTTTCTTACCTGGAGGCCGGCCGGTGCGTGGCAAACCCCCATTTCGCGGCGGCGGCAAGCTGACCGCCCTGATCGTTGCCTTGATTCTTGCGGCGGCGGGCGCCATCGTCAATTGGCTACAGCCGTCGGGGCAGGGCGATTCGCCCCGCCCGTCACGTCCCCCCTCGGCCGATGGGCGCTCGCCTGCGGCCGACGGCATTCCGCCCGGCAGCTACACGCTGACCGGCGCGATCGTCAACGTGGCCGATGGCGACACCGTCACGCTGCGCGCGCGCGATGGCCAGCGCCGCATCCGCATGGACAGCATCGATGCGCCCGAAGAAGGCCACGGCGCCGACCAGCCCGGCCAACCCTTTGCCGAAGCGTCCCGCAAGAATCTGGCGGATCTGGTCGCCGGCAAGACCCTGACCGCCCAATGCTACGAACAAGATCAGTACGGCCGCGACGTCTGCGCGCTGATTCTGGATGACGGCCGCTCGGCCAACCGTTTGCAGGTGCAGTCCGGCTACGCCTGGGCCTACACCGCCAGGCGCGGCGATTACCTGCGCGACAAGGCCATGACGAGCTTGCAACGCCAAGCCCAGGACGCCAAGCGCGGCCTATGGGCCAAAGAGGGCGCCATGCAGCCCTGGAAATGGCGCTATGACTGCTGGCGCCAGCGCCAGTGCGGGTGATGAGGGGCGGTCGCCGCCCCGTGCACCCGCTAGGGCATGCCTGGGTACTGGCTGCGTCCCGCCTTTGCTATCCTCTGTCGCAACGTTTTGAAGGGAAGGTTTCCATGCTTGCAATGAAGCGGCTCAGGGCGACAGCCATGCTGATGTTGCTGGCGCTGGCGGGCTGCTCTCAAGAAAGCCCCATCAACAGCCCGTATCCGTCCGGCGCCGAAAGCCAGAACACGCTTTATTCCGCGTTTGTCCAGCGTTCGCCCAAATACCTGGACCCGGCAAGCTCTTATTCCGGCGACGAAACCCCTTATACCTACAACATCTACGAGCCGTTGTACGGGTATCACTACCTGAAGCGGCCGTACGAGCTGGTGCCGCGCGCCGCGCAGTCCATTGATCCGCCGCAGTATCTGGACGCCCAGGGCAAGCCCTTGCCCGCCGATGCGCCGGGCGAACAAATCGCCGAAAGCATCTACGACATCAAGATACGCCCGGGCGTGCGCTACCAGCCGCACCCCGCGTTCGCCCGCAAGACCGACGGCAGCTACGACTACTTCCCGATTTCCGAAGACGACCTTAAAGACAAGTACTACATCCCCGACTTTCCGCGCACCGGCACGCGCGAACTCACGGCGGACGACTACGTCTACGCGTTTCGCCGTCTGGCCAGCCCGCGCGTGGTGTCGCCCATCTATTCGGTGATGGCGGACCACGTGGTCGGCATGCAGGAATACGGCGACCGGCTGCGCAAACGCGACCGGGACCTGCGCCGCGATCTGCCCGGCGGCGGCGCCGCCTCGTGGCTGGACCTGCGCGATGCCGACGGCTTTACCGGCATCCAGGCGCTGGACCCGCACACGCTGCGCATTCGCGTCAAAGGCAAGTACCCGCAGTTCAAATATTGGCTGGCCATGACCTTCACGGCGCCCATCCCCTGGGAGGCCGACCGCTTCTACAGCCAGCCGGGCATGGCCGCGCATGACCTGTCGTTGAACACCTGGCCGGTCGGCACCGGCCCGTACATGATGGCGGAATCGTTGCAGAACCGTCGCCACGTGCTGGTGCGCAACCCCAACTTCCACGGCGAAGCCTACCCCTGCGAGGGCGCACCCGGCGACAAGGAAGCCGGCATGCTGGCCGACTGCGGCAAGCCCACGCCCTTTATCGACCGCGCCGTGTTCAGCCTGGAAAAAGAAGCCATCCCGCTGATCGGCAAATTCATGCAGGGCTATTACGACGTGCCGCAAATCGAACGCGGCGAATACGGCGTGGCCATGCTGGTGGCGGCGGGCGACAGCCAGGACAAGGCCAAGCAGTACCGCGAACACGGCATTCGCCTGCCCACCACGGTGGAAACCGCCAACTGGTACATGGGCTTTAACTGGCTGGACCCAGTGGTGGGCAAGGGCGACACGCCCGAGCAGGCGGAAAAGAACCGCAAGCTGCGCCAAGCCATCAGCATCGTGTTCGACTGGGAAGAATTCGTCACCGTGTTCGAAAACGATCAGGCGTCCGTGGCCCAAGGCCCGGTGCCTCCCGGCGTGCTGGGCTACCGCGATCCGCCTGAGGGCGTGAACCCGGTGGTCTACGACCTGGTTGACGGCAAGCCCGTGCGCAAGTCCGTCGACGTGGCCAAGCGGCTCTTGGCCGAGGCCGGTTACCCCGACGGCCGCAACGCCAAGACCGGCGCGCCGCTGGTGCTGTATTACGACGCCATGCAGGGCGGCGGGTCGAACCCGCGCTTTGACTGGATGCGCCGGCAGATGGCCAAGATCGGCGTGCAGCTGGACGTGCGTTCCACCGACTACAACCGCTTCCAGGACAAGATGACGCGCGGCGCCGCGCAGATCTTCCTGTGGGGCTGGAACGCGGATTACCCCGACGCCGAAAACTTCCTGTTCCTGCTGTACGGCCCCAACGCCAAGGCGCGGGGGGGCGGCGAGAACGCAGCCAACTACCAAAGCCCGGAATTCGACAAGCTGTTCGAACAGATGAAGTTCCTGGACGACGGCCCCCAGAAAGAACAGCTGATCGCCAAGATGGTGGCGGTGGTGCAGCGGGATGCGCCGTGGATGTTCGGCTATTTCCCGATGTCGGGCGGCGCCTATCAGCAGTGGGTCGGCAACGCCAAGCCCACGCAGATGGTGCGCAACACGCTGCAATACATGAAGATCGATCCCGCGCTGCGCCAGCAGAAGATCGATGAATGGAACGTCCCAAGGTGGTGGCCGATCGGCCTGTTCGTGCTGCTGTTGGCGCTGGCGATCTGGCCTTCGTACGTGGCGCTCAAGCGCCGCGAACGCCAGACCGCCTTCGGCCCGGCGGTCCGCAAGGAGCATCAATCATGATCGGCTATGTGATTCGCCGGCTGCTGTATGGCGTGCTGATCCTGATCGGCGTCAACCTGTTCACCTTCATCCTGTTCTTTGCCGTGAACACGCCCGACGATATGGCGCGCCTGGCTATCGGCGGGCAGCGCGCCAGCCAGGACGCGGTGGAAAAATGGAAGGTCGAACGCGGCTACGACAAGCCGCTGTTCTTCAACGAGCGCGCGCAAGGCACGGCGCAACTGACCGACACCATCTTCTACCAGCGCTCGGTGCCGCTGCTGGCCATGGAATTCGGCGCATCGGACAGCGGGCGCGACATCGGCCGCGAGATCCAGACGCGCATGGGCCCCAGCCTGGCGCTGGCCGTGCCTACCTTCATCCTGGGGTTGTTCGTCAGCATCGTGTTTTCGTTGACGCTGGTGTATTTTCGCGCCACGCGGCTGGACTTCTGGGGCGTCGTGGTGTGCGTGCTGCTGCTGTCCATTTCCAGCCTGTTCTACATCATCGCGGGGCAGTGGGTGTTCGCCAAGCTGATGCGGCTGGTGCCGTTCTCGGGGTTTTCGGGCGGGCTGGACGTGGTCAAGTTCCTGGCGCTGCCGGTGCTGATCGCCATCGTGTCGCGGCTGGGTCCCGAGGCGCGCTTTTACCGCACGCTGTTCCTGGAAGAGATCGGCAAGGACTACGTGCGCACCGCGCGCGCCAAGGGCCTGGCCGAACGCGTCGTGCTGTTTCGCCACGTGCTGCGCAACGCGATGCTGCCCATCCTGACCAGCACGGTGGCCGCCTTGCCGCTGCTGTTCATGGGCAGCCTGATCGCCGAGTCTTTCTTCGGCATCCCCGGCCTGGGCAGCTACACCATCGACGCCATCAACGCGCAGGATTTTTCCGTGGTGCGCGCCATGGTGTTCCTGGGCGCCGCGCTCTATATCGTGGGGCTGATCCTGGCCGACATTTCCTACACGCTGGCTGACCCCCGCGTTCGATTCGAGTAGCCGCCATGCCCAAGATCGTCTTCCTTTGGACCGACATCGCGCTGTGGCTCATGGTGCTGGGTGCGCTGGCCTATGTCTGGCACGTGCGCCGCAGCCCCAACCTGCGCGCCACCTGGGGGCGCGTTGCGCGTGACACGCCGGCGATGTGCTCGGCCGTCATTCTTGCCGCCTTCACCGTGGTGGGGCTTCTCGATTCCGTGCACTATCGGCCACAACTGCCGCCCGCGCCGGGTGCCGCCGCCGACGCCGCGCCCATCTACGCGCCCGTGGTCAAGTCGGCGCTGGACGGCTTGTTGGCCGGCACGGTGTTGACGCAGCCCGAAAGAAATTACTCGCAGCCGTTGGCCGTGAAGCTGTTCCTGAAAGAAACGATGCTGGTCAACGACAAGCCGGTGCGCGATTTCCCGCGGTTGCGCGGCGCCGCCACGCATGTGACCGATCCGGATACCCAGCACGTGCCTGACGTGTTGAAGCGCCTGGGCTGGGGCCTGGCCGGCGGCTTGGCTGTTGCGCTATTGTCCGCCGCCGTGTTGTTTGCCTTGCTGGCGCGGCGCGCGCAGTCGGCCAGGCAGGCGGCGCATATGCTGCTGGGCGGAGAGTCGGACGTGCCCTGGCGCGCCATGGCCATCACCTTTACCCTGCTGTGCCTGACGGCCGGGGCGCTGGCCGGCCTGTCCAGCGGCTACCACGCGCTGGGCACCGACCGCATCGGCAACGACGTGTTGTGGCAGGCGCTTAAAAGCATCCGCACGGCGCTAGTCATCGGCAGCCTGACCACCCTCGCCATGCTGCCGCCCGCCATCATCTTCGGCATCGCGGCCGGGTATTTCAAGGGCAAGGTCGACGACGCCATCCAGTACCTGTACACCACCATCACGTCGATTCCCGGCGTGCTCCTGGTGGCAGCCTGCGCGCTGATGATGCAGGTGTATATCGACAACCATGCCGACCTTTTCGACACCTCCGTCGCCCGCGCCGACCTGCGCCTGTTCCTGCTGTGCATGATTCTCGGGCTGACCGGCTGGGCGGGCCTGTGCCGCCTGCTGCGCGCCGAAACCCTCAAGCTGCGCGAACTGGAATACGTGCAGGCGGCGCGTGCCTTTGGCGTGTCGCACTGGCGCATCATGACGCGCCACCTGCTGCCCAACGTGGCGCACCTGGTGCTGATTACGGTAGTGCTGGAATTTTCGGGGCTGGTTCTGTACGAGGCCGTGCTGTCCTACCTGGGCATCGGCGTGGACCCCAGCATGAATTCTTTTGGTTCGATGATTGACGGGGCGCGGCTGGAAATGTCCCGCGATCCCATGATCTGGTGGAGCCTGATGACCGCATTCCTGTTCATGCTGGCGCTGGTGCTGGCGGCCAACCTGTTTGCCGATGCGGTGCGGGATGCGTTCGACCCGCGCACGCGCCGCTACAAACCCAGCCGCATGGCGCGTCTGGGCGGCTGGTTTGGCCGCCGCCAGACGCTGGCCGCCGAGCCGCGCCCATCGAAGTCCGGAGAAGCCCCATGAGCCAGGATTCCATCTTGCTGGATGTGCGCGGCCTGGATGTGGACATTGCCGGGGAATCCGGCATGACGCATGCGGTCAAGCGCCTTGAGCTGGCCATTTCCCAACGCCAGACCTTCGCGCTGGTGGGTGAATCGGGCTGCGGCAAGAGCATGACGGCGCTGGCGCTGTTGCGCTTGCTGCCCGACGCGGGCCGCATCGTGGGTGGGCAGATCGACCTGGATGGCCAGGACCTGAACCGCCTGCCCGAAAGCGCGATGCGCGGGGTGCGCGGCGGCCGCATCGGCATCATTTTCCAGGAGCCGTCCACCAGCCTGAACCCGGTCATGCGCGTGGGCGACCAGATCATCGAAACGCTGACGGCGCATACGCCCCTGCGCGGGGCGGCGGCGCGCGCCCGCGCCATCGACTGGCTGCGCCGCGTGGGCATCCCCGAGCCCGAGCGCCGCGTGGACGACTACCCGTTTCAATTTTCGGGTGGGCAAAAACAGCGCGTCATGATTGCCATCGCCTTGGCGGCCGAGCCGCTGTTGTTGATCGCCGACGAACCCACTACCGCGCTGGACGTTACCGTGCAGGCGCAGGTGCTGGACTTGCTTGCCGATATCCAGCGCGAAATGGGCATGGCCGTGATGTTGATCACGCACGACCTGGCCGTGGTCAAGAACGTGGCGCATCACGTCGCCCTGATGCGTGGCGGTGAAATCGTGGAAAGCGCCAGCGCCGAAGAATTCTTCCGCGCGCCCAAGCATCCGTACGCACGGCAGTTGTTCGAAGCCATTCCCACGTTCGACAAGCGCGGCGCGCCGCTGTCCCAGCAAGGCCGCGAGGCCAGCGCGGGCAAGGCCGAGCGCGCCCGCCCACGCGCGCCCGGTAACGCGGGCGACCTGGTGCTGGACGTACAAGACCTGAAGGTGCACTACCCCGTGCGCAAGGGGCCGTTGCGGCGTGTCGTGTCTTGGGTCAAGGCGGTGGACGGCGTCACCTTTACGCTGCGCGCGGGCGAGACGCTGGCCTTGCTGGGCGAGTCCGGTTGCGGCAAGACAACCACCGGCAAGGCGCTATTGCGCCTGATCGACGGCGCGCGCATTTCGGGCCGCGCCATGCTGCAAGGCAAGGACTTGCTGAGCGCCGACCGCCGCACGCTGCGCGACCTGCGGCAAGACATCCAGATCGTGTTCCAGGACCCTTATGCGTCGCTGGATCCGCGCATGCGGGTGGGCGATATCCTGGATGAGGGCCTGGCATCGTTACGGCGCTCTATGAGCCCGCAGGCACGCGCCGCGCATGCCGCGCAGTTGATTGAACGCGTCGGCCTGCCGGCCAACACGCTGACGCGCTACCCGCACGAATTTTCGGGCGGGCAGCGCCAACGCATCGCCATCGCGCGGGCGCTTGCCGTCGAGCCCAAGGTCCTGATCTGCGACGAACCCACGTCCGCGCTGGACGTGTCCGTGCAGGCGCAGATCCTGGACCTGCTGCGTGAACTCCAGGACGAGCTGGGCATCGCCTACCTGTTCATCACGCATAACTTCGGCGTGGTGGAATATCTGGCGGACCGCATCGCGGTCATGGACGGTGGCCGCATCGTCGAGCTGGGCGATGCCGATACCGTGCTGCATGCGCCGCGCCAGCCACTGACCCAGCGCCTGCTTGCGGCGGTGCCGCGCTTGCAGTTCGGCTCATAAAAAACGCGCCCTGATCCGCAAGGATGCAGGGCGCGTGGCAGGCTGGCGTCCGGGCAGGACGCCAGCCGCGTCACAGCTCGTGATGGGACGTCGGCGTTTCCAGCCAGACCAGCGTGTCGTGCCGCAAGGCGCGCACGCATTGCGCCAGGAAGGCATGCACGGTTTCCAGTTCGGTGGTGTCGTAGCGTCGCGCCATCAACATCACCGCGTCAGCGACCCACTGGCGTTCCTGCGCCAGATGCTGGCACTGTTCCTCGACCGGCCGGATCACGATCATCCGGCGGTCCAGCGGGTGGCGGCCACGTTGCACATAACCTGCCGCCTCCAGCCGGTTGATCAAGGCGGTGGCGCCGCCCGAGCTGATTCCCATCAGCTGTGCCAGTTGCCCGGTGGGCAAGGCGTCGAATTCCATCACTAATTCCAGCGCTTTCAGATCCGCCAGGGGGATGCCCAGCTTGTCTGCCAGGGCCGACTGGCACGCGGCGTTGTACACCGAGAACTGTCGACCCAACATCAGGGCGATATCGTCGAGCATGCCTGGGCGCAATTCATTCGTGCGGGATTCTGGCATAACAGTCACATGCTCATGGTGGGCGATCGTTTCTTGTTGCAGCATGATTTCGCTCCTAGGCGGATCAGTTGTTTACTTCTTGGCCAAGCCGCCGAGCAAACCGCCCAGCAACCCGCCGTTGGCAGCGCCACCCGAGGTGCCGCCCGCCGTTGAACCGCCGGTCAAGCTGCTGGTGACACCACCCAGCAAACCGCCCAGCAGACCCCCGTTACTTGCCGTGCCGGCACCCGCCGCACCGCCGGCTGCCGCACCGGCCGCGCCACCCGCACTGACGCCAGCACTGGCGCCGGTACCGGTCGTCGCACCGACCGACACGCCACCCGCCACGCCGCCGAGCACGCCACCCAGCAAGCCGCCGCCGACCGCGCCGCCCGAGGCGCCGCCCGCCGATCCACCCGTGGCGCCGCCGGTCACACCACCCAGCAATCCGCCGAGCAATCCGCCGTTGGCCGCGCCGCCCGCCGTTCCGCCCGTCGCGCCACCCACCGCACCCTTCACGCCGCCCAGCAAGCTGGTCACCGGTGCCAACAAACCGTTCACGCCGCCCGCCGCGGGCGTTCCGCCCACGCCACCGACCCCGCCGAGGATGCCGGTGATCGGGCTGAGCAGGCCGCTCGTACCGCCACCGGTCACGCCGCCCGTTATGCCGCCTGTTACGCCGCCCAGGCCCAGGGCGCCGGTCACCGACGCCACCGCGCCGGTCGCGTTGGCCAACGTGGAGCCCAGCGGATTCGTATTGCCCGGCGTGGCGTGAACCAGACCGCCCGCGCTGGCGACCGCGCCGCCCAGGCCCTGCAACACGCCGTTCAGGCCGGCCGTGTTACCCGGCAACGTACCGCCCGCGCCGGCCAGCGTGCCGCCCAGGCTGGTCAACAGCCCGGCGACGGGGGCGCCCAGCTGCGTTTTCGCGCCCACTTGCTGCGTCAGGTTGGTCACCGTGCCGGCGATCGGCGCAACGTTCATGTCCAGCGCGGCCCCAACGCCGCCCAGCGTCGGTTGCAGGCCCAGGGGCAGCACGTTGTCCACTGTTTTGCCAACATTGGACAGGGCCGGTTGCAGGACGGGGCTGGACGGGCCATCCAGCAGGCGCCCCGTCACGCCGCCCGCCAGTTGCATGACCGGATTGAGCAAGCCCCCTTGGCCACCCAGGCCGTCCGTCAGGGCGCCCACGGCGTTGGTGGCGTTGCCCAGCATCGTCGTCAGCGGCATGGGATTGGCGGGGGCCGCGTTCAGCAGATCGCCCGCGCCGCCCACGGTTTTGCCCAAACCGTCCACCAGGCCACCCAGGCCGGAGCTCAAGCCTCCGGGCAGGCCGGCGCCCTTGATCGACGTGCCCAAATCGCTCACTGCGCCGCCTACTTGCGTCGTCACGCCGTCCACCGGAGCGCCCAGCCCGGTCGTGGCGCCCACTTGCTGAGTCAGCCCGACCACGGTGTTGACCACCGGTTCCACCGTGGGATCCAGTGCCTTGCCCACGCCGCCAAGCGTGGGGCCCAGATTCAGGGGCAACGTGTTGTCCACGGCGTTGCCAGTGTTGCCCAACGTCGTTTGCAGCAGGCCCGCCGTCACCGGATTGACCGGGGGATTGGGGTCGGTGCCGCCCGGAGTGCCCGGGTTGCCAGGGTTGCCGGGGTCCGTGCCACCGGGATTGGTGCCGCCCGGGTTGGTGCCACCGGGGTTCGTGCCACCTGGGTTGGTCGGGATATCGATGCCGGGCAGGCCGGCGGTTTTCTTGCTACCACCGCTGCTTCCGCACGCCGCTAGCGCGCTGACGACAGCAGCGGCCATGACGGTGGCGGTCAAAATGCGTTGAATGCGGCTGGCTTCAATCTTGGACATCATGGCGAGCTCCTCGGGTTGGTAGGTCAGGCGTGGAAACCGCCCGGTACCGCTCTACATGCATAATCCGTGCCAAGATTTTTCAAACGGACCCACATTGCACGGGTCCACGCATTTGAGGGTTAATAAAATCCTTTGTTTTCAATGCACTGGTGTGGATTCGAGGGTTTGTACCAGGCTTGGGAATTCGTCACTTTTGCGACCACAAAAAGCCTGCGAATGTTACGAATGGCCGGTTATCCGACGTTACGTTACGGGCGACGTTACGTAACGCGGTGTTGGGAACCGGCGCAAATAAAGGTCGTTTCAGCCTGTGGCAAGCGCGCAAAAAAAAGCGCCTGTCGGAGCAGGCGCCAAAGGGGTCGGGAATGCGGTGCGTCAGAACGCGTCGTAGAACAACGAATAGTTGGCGTTAAAGCGCACGTCGCGGTCGTTATTGACCGTGGCCGATCCGATTGGCTTGGCCACGTTGAAATCGAACAGATAGTATTTATCGTCCGTGAAGCGCAGCCCCAGCGCCACCGAGGACAGGTGCCGCTGGTTCAGCGCTTGCAAGCCCTTGTTGTTGTACCAGGTGCGCGCATAGTCGATCAGCGCATAAGGCTGGACGGCCGACAGGTATTCCCAGCCTGTGCCGAAGCGCCGGTTGATTTCGGCCGATACGCCCACACCCTTGTCGCCGCTTTGTTCCCCTTGCGGGTATCCCATTGCGTAGCGCCAGCTGCCAAAAGAGATTTGCTCGGACGAGGGCAATATATTGCTGGAATATTGCGCGGCGCCTGAAAACGTCAGGCCGAACTGGGCCGGCAGGGCGACGGTTTGTTTGGCGTTCAGGTTATAGCGGGCGAAATCCAGGTCCAGAATCGGCGTGGCGGAATAACCGTAATTGCTTGAGATATCCTTCTTCGCGCCCGCCGCATCAAAGCCTTTGGACACGCTGGCGGTTATGTCGGTTGTTTGGATTTCCGACAACTGTATATATCGTAATTCGATATTTGCAGCGCGTACCCGAGCGTCCTGTTGCAACCAGAGGTCGGCATTGCGCGATTCATATCGGTCTTTGGAATTGGCGGCGTACATACCCACCGTGCCCGTCAGCGACCGCGTATTGCTCAAGAGGATCGGATAGCTGACCCCGATACCGATGCGGTCGTTCTTTACCCGTCGTTCAAACCCCAGATATTCGATCGCGTCGTCTTTGGGCTTGGCGTCATAGTGGTAACCATCCACTTTGATGGCCAAGCCGTCAGGGCCGATGGGCACGCTGATTTCGCCCATTACATATTTCACGTCGTCGGTATTGAAGGGCACCGCCGCGGTCAACTTGACCTGTTCGCCCAACGGGGTAAGGCTGCTGGCGCCCACATTGACCAAGGGCTGCATACCGGTGCCCAGGTCGGCCACGCCGCCTGTAAAACTGAAAGGATGCCGGGTCGCGTTCAATACCAGTTCGGTGGCGCCGTCAGCGCGGCGCGGTAAATCCAGGCTGGGCGTGAATTTCACACCTGGCACCGTGCGCATCAGGTTCAGCTGCCGCTCCAGCGTGGATTGTTTAAGCGGACGTTCCTCTTTCAGCGGGCCAGCCAAGGTGTCCAGGCGATCTTGTGCGTTACCGATATCGCCTTCGATGCGCACATTGCTGATAAACCCTTCCACCACGGTCACGACGACCAGCCCATTCGCAAATGTCTGGTTTTGTACTAGTGCAAACGAAAGGGGGTATCCCTTGTCGCGATATAGCTGCGTGATCTTATCGACCTGCTGGACCAGTTCCCCCAGGCTGATTTCCTTGCCTGACAAGGGGCTGAGTATTGCGGAAACCTCGTCGAAGGGAATCGCGTGCACGCCGCTGACATCGAAATTGCGCGGCACGATGCGTTGGGCCAGCCGCGCCTGCAATGCCAGTTGCTCGGGGGTTGCCGTCTGCACGACGGGGGGCGGTTGTGTGGCGCCCGGCGGCCTTTCCAGCTGCGGGACCGCGTCGACGGGGTTGCCTCGCAAAGGGCCGTCGGCGCGCGCGGGGGCGCCACAGAAAACCGTACAGATCAGGGCGAGGGTAAGCGAACTTGCCGGGTACGTACGTCTCATTGCCTAGTGTGTCTCTGTTTCTACCAACGCCGTCCCGATGAGTATTCGATATTGCGGGAATACTGAATAAAAATGGGGACGCAGTATTGTAAAAGGTGCTTCAGTGCGTCGTAGGCAATATGGTGCCAGCGGACGGAGTTAACAACAAATTATTTCATTGTGACCAGTCGGGAACGGCAGGATTACAACATATTGAGATTCTCATGAAAGAAAATATTTAAGTTTTATAAGGGTTAACTAGGGGATTTTTATTAAGTTCACCCTAGTTTCGCTGTATTGGTTACATGTCGGTGGGCGTCGGGATGTGAATATACGTGTAAACCCTGATGTGTATTAAATGTTAATAGATAAGACTATATAAACGTTTCAAAACACATCGGTTATGAGCCACCGGGAGTCCACGAGATGGGCACGCATCACCCTAGTAATCATTGGCGCGATCAACCGATCCCGCTTTGCCTATTGCCGCTGTTTCACCGGGGCCGTTCATGAACCCGGGCGATATTGTTCCGCTCTCGTTCAACGGCGGCCTGGTCGCTCTGTCGTTTCTGACAGCGGTACTGGGCTCGTACGTCGCCTTGCTGGCGGCGGCGGGCATTCGCACAGAAACCCAGGACGGCGACCTACGCATCGGTTACATCATCATCGGCGCGGTAGCCATGGGCGGCGTGGGCATCTGGAGCATGCACTTCATTGGCATGCAGGCGCAGAACCTGCCGTTTGATGTCGGTTATCAGGTTGGCCTGACCATACTGAGTTTCTTCGTTGCCGCCGGGTTTTCCGGCTGGGCCTTCTGGTATGTCGGCCGCGAACGCTTCACCTTTGGCCGATGCCTGGTGGGTGGCATGGCCGCCGGCCTGGGCGTGGCCGCGATGCACTACCTGGGCATGGGCGCGATGCGCATGCCGGCCGTGCTGCTGTGGAATCTGCCCATTGTCGTTTTATCGGT
This sequence comes from Achromobacter sp. 1L-A-4-B-C2, assembly GCF_057291955.1. Lineage (NCBI taxonomy): Bacteria > Pseudomonadati > Pseudomonadota > Betaproteobacteria > Burkholderiales > Alcaligenaceae > Achromobacter > Achromobacter sp. 1L-A-4-B-C2. Next base: position 213,857 of record NZ_JBXAWP010000006.1, on the reverse strand, counting down.
GCTTATCGCCGTAATTGCCGCTTCGGCCGCGCTCTGGCTGGCGTTCAATACCCAGAACGAGTTTCAACGAGGCGGCGCGGCCATTTTGATGGCAGTGGCCGTTTGCGGCATGCATTACACCGGCGCGGCGGCCGGCACGGTTATCTGCTCAACCCCCCGCGAGGCGTCCAGCCTGCAAATCGGCGGGGTGATGCTGCCGTATATCGCGTTTGTGTTGTCGGCGCTCATGTTGCTGATCATGCGTTGGCAGCTGCAACGCGCGTCGACCCGTTTCCGTTCGCGCATGGCGCAGCGTATCGACTCGTTTATTGAATCGGCGCCTGTGGCTGAACCAGGCAAGGCGCCCGGCTCCACATTGGGGCCGGGCTAGCAGGGCCCGGTATGCGTTCGTATGCTTTTCATTCGGACGCGAGAAATACCGGCAATAGGGGGTCGGCACCGCCACGCGGATCGGCTCAATTATCAATCGAGTGTTAGGAGCTCGACATGAAAGCGAAACTTGCGCAGTTCTGGAACGACGAAGACGGCATCACCGCCCTGGAATACGGGTTGATCGCGGGTCTGGTGGCGGTGGCCCTCATCGCTGCCGTGGGGACTTTCACCGACGCCCTGGGCACCATGTTCACGGGACTCGGCACCAAGCTCAATACCGCAGGCGGGGGTTGATGCCCTAGCGCGCTAACGCGTACCGCGATGACCCAATGTGTCGGGGCATCGCGGTACGTGGCTGAAGTCCGAGGTTGTTTGCTTGACACGGGTTGCGCTCTTCTGGACGAGCGGGCCTGCCGTTGAATCTGCTTGATCAGAAGGTCCTGCCTTGTATCCAGGGGAAGTGCTGTGGCTGCTGTTGTTCGCATGCTGGAACGTGGTGCTGATCTACAACGATCTGCGCTATCGCCGCGTACCCAACACGTTGATCGTGGTGGGCTTCGTGGCGCAGCTGCTTTGGCTGCTGGCCGCCGCCTTCGTGCCTGGATGGACGTATCCGCCGCGCTGGACCGGGTGGTTGATGTGTGGGGCAGGGTTTTTGGCAGCCTTGCTGTTCTTGCCGCTTTGGGGCCGGCGCCTGATGGGCGCGGGCGACGTCAAGGCAATCGCCATCCTGGGGCTGTGGCTGGGTCTGGCGCCGCTGATCCTGGTGATGGTGCTGGCCAGTCTGCTGGCCGGCGTGCACGCGCTGGCGTATGTGGTGGTGTCGCGCTATTGGGCGGTGTCGCACCGGCTGCGTCAAATTCCGTATGCCATGTATCTGGGTATCGCCGCGCTCAGCGTGGTTCTTATGCCCTTGAATTCGCCCTGGTATTCGTGGTGTTCTTCCTGGTGCTCTACGGCATCCTGACCTACGGGCTGGTGTTTCTTGCGCAGAATTCCGTCACGCTGGCCGCACAGGACGGCGCCCGCAAAGTCCTGCAATGGCAGGCGGGCACCACGTCGCTGGCCGCGCGCGCCAACGCAGGCCGCGACACCGCACTGAATATCGCATCCTGGATGGCTTCCATGTCAGCCGCGCCGATCAAGGTTGCGGTCTGCGGCAGCGGCGGCGCCTTGAGCAGCAGCGCGGGCGGCACGTGCAGCGGTCAGCCGCTGGCCGCCGACCAGATCGAAGTGACGGTGTCGTATGCCTATGGCGCGCATCCGTTGATCCCCTCGTTTCCGCTGTTGCAGACGATGTTGATGCCGTCCACCAGCGTGCTCAGCGCGCGCGCCACGGTTCATCTTGGCAACACGCTGGGCGTGGGAGGCTGACATGGCACTGCCACGAACCCGTTTTGCGCCAGCGCTGCGCCAACGCGGCATTGCCGCGCTTGAACTGTCGCTGACGCTGACCATGCTGCTGATCTTCATCTGCGCCGTGGTGGGCTACGGCGTGTTGTTCTGGATGCAGCAACAGTTGGCAGCCGCCGCCGGAGAGGGCGCCCGCGCCGCCGTGTACGCGCAGATCAGCGGCAGCGCCAACGTGCAGGGCGATGCCTGCTCGGCCGCCATGAGTGTTTTCTCGACCGGCTCGGCGGTGGCATGCGCGACCACGCGCGCGCCGTGCGCCTGGGCCGGGTCCGGCGGCGAAGTCGCCAATTGCGCCACCGTCGCCATGACCTACAACACCCAGTCCTGGCCGCTGCTGGCCACATTGCAATCGTTCATCGTCATGCTGCCCGGCACGAACAAGAACTGGGTACCAAGCAGGTTGTCGTCGAAAGCCATCGTGCAGATATCGCAAGGGACACCATGAGCAGTATTAGCAAGATCATTGCGGGCGTGTTGTTGGTGGCGGGCCTGGTGCTGGCCTTCCTGGCGTGGCGCCTGGCGTCGCATTCCGGTCCTCCGCCCGCCAATCCGTCACCGGTCGCCACCGCGCCGGCAGCGACGCCCGCGCCACAAGTGACCTTGCACGATGTTGTCGTGGCCAAGGAAGCCATTGCCGCCGGCACGCGCATCGACGCCGCAACAATGCTGACCGTCGCGCAATGGCAGGTGGCGCTTTCCAACAGCTTCAACACCCCGGCACCGCTGGAAGGCGCCGTGGCGCGCGTGGACATCGCAGCGGGTGACCCCATCGTTCCCAGCCTGCTGGCGCAGGGCCTTGCCAAGCAGCTCAAGCCCGGCGAACGGGCTGTCGCCATCGCGGTCGACGAAGTGGTCGGCGGCGGCAACCGCATTGCGCCCGGCGACCTGGTGGATGTGTTCTTCATGGTGGAAAAAGGCCAGGAAATCTCCGGCGGCCAGGCGCGCCTGCTGCAATCGCAGCTGCGCGTGCTGGCCTTTGGCAAAAGCTCGGTGGACGGTCCCGAAGAAAAATCCGTGCTGCAACAAGGCCCCGGGCAGCCGGCGCGCACCGCCGTGCTTGCGGTGCCGGTCGAACAGATCAATGAACTGATCCTGGCCAGCCGCGCCGGCCGTCTGCAACTGGCGTTGCGGCCCGTCGGCGATGACGCCGTGCCGGACGCCACGCTGTTCGCCAAGCGCGGCACGGTGTTGCCCACCCGCGCCGACCTCACCCCCGCGCAGCGTGAAGCCTTGCTGACCGGCCCAAACCGCGCCTTTGCGGGCGACAGCCTGGTGCAGCTTGAAGGCGCCACACCCGCGGCGCGAGCGCCCGCCAACCGCGTGTCGGCGCCCACTGCCGGCAGTGGCGGCGGCGGGGGCCGTACCGTTGAAATCGTGCGGGGAGACAAATCCGAGCGCGTTCGTTATTGAACTTGGCTGCGCGTGGCAGGTGCCGCCGCGGCTGGACCATTAGAAGCAACCAGATCCAGCACATGAAAAGATATCAGCGCACCACCATGATCTGCGTCCTGTCGGCCGCAGCGGCGATGACATACGGTGCCGTAAGCCTGGCCCAGGGCGCCGCGCCCTCGGCGGCGGCGAACGCACCGGTCCGTGATATCGCGGTGGCCGTCAAAGGCCAGCAATCGCTGATGCTTGACGGCGCCGCGCCCAGTCGCATTGCCATCGGCGACCCCGAGGTCGCCGACGTGAAAATCCTGCCGGCCTCCGGCAAGCGCGCGGGCTCGCTGCTGTTGTACGGCAAGAAGGCGGGCACCACGCAGTTGCAGATATGGACGGGCAACAGCCCCACGCCGCAGATCTGGAACGTGCGCGTGGCTACGTCGGTGCAGGCGGCGTTGGCCAGCCGCGGCATTCAGGGCGGCCCCAACATCGACATCGCGGGCGAGCACGCGGTGGTGTCCGGCTACGCCGAAACCCCGCTGGCGCAGATCGCCGCCGCCAAGGCAGCCGCCGCCGCAGTGGGCGACAAGAACGTCGTGGACGTGTCCTCGGCCGGCGCGGGCGGCGTCGTGCAGGTCGAAGTCAAGGTCGTGGAAGTGTCGCGCTCCGTGATGAAGCAAGCAGGCATCAATTTCGCCGCCAGCAATGGCCCCTGGGCCGGCGCCAGCGCCGTATCCCCGACGGGGCTGGCCGCGCCCCTGGGGTTCACGCCGGGCGGCCCGATTGCCGCGGGCTTCTCGCTGTTCTATGACACGAACAATTTCGCGGCGCGCCTGCGCCTCTTGCAAAGCAACGGCATGGCGCGCGTGCTGGCGGAACCCACGCTGGTCGCCTTGACGGGTCAAAGCGCCAGCTTCCTGGCAGGGGGCGAACTGCCGATTCCCGAAGCGGGCGGCCTGGGCACCACCACGGTGACCTTCAAGCCATTCGGTATCGGCCTGACGGTCACCCCGACCGTGCTGTCGCGCGATCGCATCTCGTTGAAGGTGGCGCCAGAGGCCAGTGAACTGGATTACAGCAACGGCATCGCCATCAACACCAGCAACGACGCCAGCACCGTCATCCCCGCGCTGCGCACGCGCCGGGCGGATACCACGGTGGAATTGGGCGACGGCGAGAGCTTCGTGATCAGCGGCCTGGTGTCGCGTCAGACCAAGGCGATGGTCAACAAGGTGCCCATGCTGGGCGACTTGCCGATCATCGGCGCGTTCTTTCGCAGCGTGGACTACTCGCAAGAGGACACGGAACTGGTCATCGTCGTGACGCCGCGCCTGGTGCGCCCGATTGCGCGCGGGGTGACGCTGCCGCTGCCCGGCGGCCGTCAAGAAACAGCAGATTCAACTTTCAATGCCTGGGGCTATTACCTGATGGGCCCGGTAGGCGGGCAGCAAATGCCGGGCTTTTCACGGTGAGCAATATGAAGACACATGCCAGCGAGTGGGTTGGCCTGCAAAACGGCAAGCGGTTCCTGTTTTGCTCAAAAGGCGATGGCGTCGCCGCGCAGCTTGGACAAGCTTTGGGAGACATGGGCATGTTGACCCAGGAATCCCCAAGCATCGAAGAGTTGGCGCGGCGATTGACCGAGATCGGACCGCAAGTGGTTTTCCTGGACTTCACCCTGAGTGAGGACGAACCCGGAAAGCTGTTCAAATCCGCCGAGTTGGCACGCTTGCTGGCGCGTATCGCGCCGACCGTGCCGCGTGTGGCGGTCGGTTTTCTCAGCCAGCCTGAAGGCGCCATCGCGGCGCTGCGTGCGGGCGTCAGCGATTTCGTGGACCCCACGGTCGCACCCGAGGAAGTCAAGGAAGTGGTGCTGCGCCTGCTTGACGTGCCGGCCAGTGGTGGCCGCATGGACGGCTCGCGTCGCAGCGTCCTGTTGCTGGGCGCGCGTCCGGGCGTGGGGACCAGCACGCTGGCCGTGCATCTGGCCGGCATGGTGCAAGACCGCTTGAAGCAGGCGCACCTTGCGCGCGCCAGCGCCAACGGCGCCAAGCCCGTCAAGCCGGCCGAACAATCGGGCGCCATGCTGCCCCTGGCCAGCCGCGTGGCCTTGATGGACCTGGGCTGGCCGGTGGGCGATTGCCAGCTTTACCTGAACATCGGTAGCGACTTTGATTTTGCGGAAGCCGCGCGCAACCTGCGCCGGCTGGATTCCACCTTGTTGGGTTCGGCGATGGCCCACACCAACAACGGTCTGAGCGTGTTGGCGCTGCCGCGCGATCTATCCCAGATGCGCGACGTTTCGCAATCCGACTCCCTGCTGGTGTTCGAGCGCTTGCGCCAACACTTCGGCGTGGTCGTAGCGGATGCGGGCGGGTTCTCCAACCCGGAATTCGTGGCGGGCCTGGCTCGCTCGTCTCAACAGAACTGGATTGTGACCGACCAGAGCGTCGGGGCGCTGGTGTCGCTGGCCGGCCTGCTGCAAGAGCTGGAGCAACTGCATGTTGACCGCCGCAGCCTGGGCCTGATCGTCAACCGCTACGACGAACGCTACGGCATGACCGCGCAGCAGATTGCCGACCGCTTCCAACTGGATCTGGTGGGCACGTTGCCGGACCGCACGCTGGCCCTGATGGTCTGCACGAACCAGGGTCACCTGCTGCATGAAGAGGCCGAGCGCGACGTGTATGTGCGCGCGGTGCAGACGCTGGCGGAAAAACTCAGCGCGGAAGAGAACACCCCCGGCGGGCGGGCTAGCTGGCTGGCCACATGGCTGCCCGGTGTGCACCGCCGCATGATCGTCGGTTAACGGCAAGCTTCACGGGACGGCGGCGGAATCCGACATGATCATGACAGCGACCATTGAATTCGGCGGTGACGGCGACAAGGACTTTGCCTCGTCGAACCGCTTCCAGGAAGTCAAGACGGCGGCGTACGAGCACCTCTTGTCGCGCATCGAAGAACTGGGCGCCGAGTTCGGCCGCTGGGCGCGATCGGCCATCCAGGAGTTCGTCGATATCGAAGTCGCAAGCTTTGTACGCTTGCGGCGCGTGCCGATCAACGAAGGCGAAATGCGCCTGATCGCCGAGGCGCTGACCAAGGAACTGGCCGGCCTGGGGCCGCTGGAAGACCTGCTTGCCGATCCGGCCGTCGAAGACATCCTGATCAACGGTTACGACAACGTGTTCGTTTCGCGGCGCGGGGTGCTGGCGCGCGAGACGCTGCGCTTTACCGATAACCAGCATGTGCTGCGCATCGTGCGCCGCATTCTTGCGCCCATCGGCCGGCGGCTGGACGAGTCCAGCCCCATGGTGGACGCGCGCTTGCCCGATGGCGGCCGGCTTAACGTGGTGATCGAACCCTTGGCCGTGGATGGCCCGATGGTGTCGATCCGCAAGTTTCGCCAGGACCCGCTCAAGCCCGCCGACCTGCTGACGCTGGGCACCTTTGACGAAGACATCTACCGGCTGCTGCATGAAGCCGTGAAGAACCGTTGCAACGTGCTGGTATCGGGCGGCACCAGCTCGGGCAAGACTTCGCTGTTGAATGCGCTGGCGTTCTTCATTCCGGAGACCGAGCGCGTGGTTACGGTGGAAGACACCGCCGAACTGTCGCTGAACCATCCGCACGTGGTGCGGCTGGAGTCGCGGCAGGGCGGCTTTGACGGCAGCGGCGCGGTCAGCATCCGCGAATTGATCCGCAACAGCTTGCGCATGCGGCCCGACCGCGTGGTGGTGGGCGAAGTGCGCGGCGCGGAAGTCATGGACATGCTGCAAGCGATGAACACCGGCCATGAAGGGTCGATGGCCACCATCCACGCGAACTCACCGCGCGAATGCCTGTACCGGATCGAAATGCTGGCGGGCTTTGCGGGATTTCAGGGCAGCGAAGACAGCCTGCGCCGTCAGATCGCCAGCGCGCTGGACTTCATCGTGCAGATCGGCCGGCTGTCTAACGGCAAGCGGCGCGTGCTGTCGGTGACCGAAGTCACCGGCATGGGCGACAACGTCATCTCGACGCAGGAACTGTACCGGCACGAAACCTTCACCACGCCCGAGGGCGAAGAGAAAGACCGCTGGAACTGGCTGGGCATACACCCGCACACGCCCAAGCTGGCGAAGCTGCGCAACGAGCAGCGCGTGAACGACAACCCGCCCGGCGACAACGATGGCGGCGGCGGCTTCTGGAGCCGGAGGCGCTGATGCAAGACGCTTTGATCCTGGGGGCACTGGCGCTGGTGATGGCTTCGGGCGCGGTGCTGCTTTGGCGACATGCCAACAGCGGCGCCCGGCGCGCGGCCAGCTCTGCGTTCCTGGAAAACCAGCTCAAGCGCGGCCGGGAAGCGCCGGAAGAAACGCCATTCGCCGAGGGCGGGCGCGCGATGCGCAGCGGGTTTTCCAGCTGGGACCGGCTGCTGTTGCTGGCCGGCGTGCGCCAAAGTCCGGGCTTCTATTTACGCACGGCGGTGCCCGTGGTGCTGGGCGCGGTGCTGGCCTGGGTGTTCCTGGGGCCGCTGTCGGGCGTTGTGTCCTTCGTGATGCTGGCCGTGCTGATGTACTTCCTGCTGTGGCTGCGCGCCGACAAGCGGCGGCGCCGGATGATTGCGCAGTTGCCCGCCTTCCTGGACAACATCGTGCGCCTGATCACCATCGGCAACAGCATGGGCGCCGCGTTCCAGACGGCCGCCGCCACCACCGACCAACCGCTGCTGGAAGTGGTGGAAACGGCGGCCAGCCTGAGCCGCTCGGCCAAGGAACTGGACGCGGCGCTGGTACAGGTGTCGCGCATGTATGGCTTGAAAGAGTTGTACATGGTGGCCGCCGTGGTGTCGCTGGCGATGCGCTTTGGCGGACGCAGCGACCAGGTGCTGGAGCGCATGGCCGCGTTCATGCGCGACGTGGCGCAGGCGCGCAATGAATTGTCGGCAAGCTCGGCCGAAGTGCGCCTGTCGGCGTGGATCCTGGCGCTGCTGCCGGTGGGAATCGCCGGCTTCATCATCGTGGCGAACAACAAGCTTTTCATGGGCCTGTGGGAAGACCCCTTGGGCTTCAAGATGCTGCTGACCGCCGTGGTGCTGCAAATTGGCGGCTGCTATTGGCTGTATCGCATGGCCAAGTCGATTTAAGGGAAGGCAACGATGCGGATGCTGCAATCCTGGGATGTCTCTACCGTGCTGGCGGCGGCGCTGATGCTGGTGGCCGCCGCGCTGCTGGTGCTGGGCGTCAGCATGGCGCGCCGGCTGCGCGGGCAGGGCCGTAGCCGTCAGGTGATCGATCAGGCGCTGGCCACGCGCCAGGGCGGTGCGGCCGCAGCCGCGGCGGCCGCGACGGCTGACACAAGCCGGGGCCGTTTTTCGTCGGCGGCGCGGGTGGCCGATGCGTTCGGCAAGCGCCTGAGCGAAGGGCGCCTGGCCGACACGTTGCTGGCCGCCGAAGACCGCAAGATGGTCGACATGGCGGGCTATGCCAATACCGGCACGGCGCGCTCGCGCTTTGTCGCGGCGCGCTTCGGATTGGCCATTGCGCTGCCCATCGTGGCGGTGGTGATCGACCTGCGCAAGCATCTGACCGATTCCTCGATGGGCGTCTTCATCGCCGCGTTCTTCGGCTTTGCCATCGGCTACATGCTGCCCAAATGGGTGGTCAGCCGCCGCCTGGCGCGCCGCAAGCGCATGGCCGGCGATGAGCTGCCGCTGCTGATCGACCTGCTGCGCTTGCTGCAAGGGGTGGGCTTGTCCATCGACCAGAGCATGCAGGTGCTGATCAAAGAGTTCGCGCAGGTCTTGCCGGTGCTGTCGTACGAATTGCGCCTGGCCTCTGAACTGTATGTGCGTGGGCGCACGCGCGAGCAATCGCTGGCGCGGCTGGCCACGGGGTTTGATAACGACGACCTGTCGGCCATTTGCCGGCTGATCGCGCAGGTGGATCAGCATGGCGGCGCCGTGCAAGAACCGTTGAACCGGTTTGGCGAACGCCTGCGCGACAAGCGCCGGCTGGAACTGAAAGAGAAAGTGGGCAAGACCACCGTGAAGATGACGGGGGTCATGATCGTGACGCTGTTGCCCGCCCTGTTGATCGTGACGGGCGGCGCGGGGTTTATCGCAGTATTGCGTGGCATGTCACGCATGGGGGGCATGTAATGGCGGGCGTGATCAAGAAGGGTGGGGGCAATAACGGCGGGGGCGCCTTGCGGTGGACCCTGGTGGCGGCGGCCGTGGCGGCCGGCGCGGGCTTGACCGGATGCAAGACCAATAGCGCGGAATCGGCGTGGCAGCTGATCCAGCAGCAACAGCAGGAGCAGGCGCTGGCGCGCCAGAAGGAAGATGACGCGGACGCCAAGCGGCGTCCGAAAGAGCCCGAGATGATGCTGTCGCTGATTGCCGAGGCGCAGCGCCAAGAGCGTTATTTCGCGTCGCTGGCGTATATCGACGCGTATCAGCAGAAGTTCGGCAACGATGCGCGCGTGGCGGTGCTGCGCGCCGAGGCCTTGCGCCAGACCGGCCAGACGGCCATGAGCGAGCAAGCCTATCGCGCCTTGCTATCCACCGATCAGGCGGCCGATGGCTGGCATGGCCTGGGCTTGATTGCCGGGGCGCGGGGGCAGTTCGATCAGGCCGCCGACGACTTTGCGCGCGCCGCCAAGCTGTCACCCATGGACGCACGCATTCTGGGCGACCTGGGTTATGCGCGGCTGCGTGCCGGCGACCCGGCGGGCGCACGTGTGCCCTTGGGGCAGGCGGCCGAGCTTGCGCCCGACAACGCCAAGGTGCTTGCCAATCTGGCGGTGCTGTTGCTGGTGGAAGGCGAGCCGGTGCGCGCGCAACGGCTGATGGACCAGGCCAAGCTTGGTGACGAGGCGCGCGGACAGGTGCTGCGCATGGCCTCGGATATCCGCGTGCAGCGGCCCCCGATGCCGGCATCCATGTCCACGTCCACGTCCACGTCCACATCCGCATCGGTCGCCGTGCCCGTGGCGGCCGATGCGTCGACGACTCGCGTGTCCAGCGGCGGCGGCATTGTCCTGCCGGTGATGAGTCCGTTGATGGATGGCCTGGGCAATGGGCCCATCGTGCGCTAACCCGAATCAGGAACGATATCCATGTCCACGACCCGCTATTTCGCATCCCGCGCTTTGCCCTCGGCAGTGGCTTGCGCACCGGCACTTGCCTCGCCTGCTGCATCGCTTTTCGCATTGCCTTTCGCATTGCCTTCCGCGTTGAGCATCACGCTGATGGCAGCGCTGGCCGTGCTGGCCCCCATGTCGTCTTTGGCGCAGTCGAACGCGCCCTTGACCGGTGGCATGTCGGGCGGCGCAGCCGCCAGTGCACCCGCGCAGCCATTGCCGCAAGCGCAGCTGCCCGCTCGCCCCGTGGTGCAACAGGTGCAAAGCCCCATGCCGCAGCCGGGCACGGCGGCAACGACCCAGGCGACATCCACGACCCCAGGCGCCCAAAGCGCCCAGGCAGCGCAGGCGGCCGCGCCCGAAGAAGCGTTTGGCGACGTCACCCGTGGGCTGCTCGCCGCGCAGGCCGATGGCCGCCGCGCGGGCAATGCCTTGCCCGTGCTGGGGCCCGTCTCCACGGCCGCGTGGAACCGCTATCTGGAGAGCTTCTCGCATCCCATCCCGGAATATTTCCAGAAGCGGGTCGAAACCAAAAACACCAACTGACCCGCGCCCACCCCGTTGCCAGCTGATGGCAACTTCAGGATTGCCCGATCATGCCTGCCCCAGTCCAACCCTTTTGTCGTGTGTCCCTGTCGCGCCAGCGCGGCAGCATGGCCGTCGCCGTGGTATTCGCGGTGTTGGTCGGCTTGGCGATGTTGGGCGTGGCGCAGTTGGGCTACGGCTACTACATGAAGCGCGAGATCCAGAAGGCAGCGGACCTGGCCGCCTTGACGGCCGTGCAGGTGCTGGGCATGGGCTCGGCCGCCGACTGCACCCGCGCCACGTCGGCCGGCAAGGCCTCGGCGCTGGCAAACGTGCCCAACATTTTCGACACCTTCACCGCGGCCGACATCACGGTGCAATGCAAGCTGTGGGATTCCACCCGAGCCGACGCCTCGGGCATGCACGTATTCGATCCGGCCAGCGGCCAGGCGCTGAATGCGGTGCGCCTGACCATCCGCAAGGAATTGGCCAGTTTGTTCGGCACCTTGGGCTTGAGCACCACCGTCTCGGTGAATGCGGTGGCGACCAATACTCAACCCGTTGCGGCCTTCATGGTCGGTTCGCGCCTGTTGCGCTTGCAACGCGGCGGCCTGCTGTCGCAGCTGTTGTCGACGGTAGGCGCCACCCCCACGCAGCTGGACGTGCTGGACGCGGCCGGGTTGGCCAGCGTCAACATCACGCCGTCGGGCTTGCTCAAGGCGCTGGGCCTGCCGCTGTCGGTCGCCACGGGCGTGGGCACGCCGGCTGAACTGGCCGCCGTCAACAATCTGACGCTGGGCCAATTGCTGCAAGCCACCCTTACCGTCGTCAACCAAAGCGGTACCGCGGGCGCCGACGTGGGCCTGGTCAGCAACGCCATCAACACGGTGCTGGCGGTGATGCCGCTGAACCTGCCGGTCAAGCTGTTCGGCAATGGCGGCGTGTTGAACCTGGCGGTGGTGGGCGGGGACGCGACCGGCGCGCTGTCGGCTAACGTCAACGCGCTGAACGTGCTGGAAACCGCGCTGGTGGTGGCCAACGGACAAAACCTGATCAACCTGGGGCTGAGTGTGCCGCTGCTTGGCGTGGATGCGCGCGTGCGCGTAGTCGAACCGCCCACGCTGGCTGTTGGCGGTATCGGCACGCAGGCCACCAGCGCGGGCATCCGCGTCTACCTGCGCGTCAGCACCAGCAATATTCCGCTGGTGGGGCCGTTGCTGGCGAACACGTTGGGTACCAAGGTCGATCTGCCCATCATCATCGATGTGGCGCAGTCCACCGGCACGCTGACCAACCTGTGCCAGGCGCCGCTGACCCAGCATCAGGCCACCATTGCCGTGACCTCGTCGTTGGCGAATATCTGCCTGGGGCGCTTTCCCGGCATGACGTCCAGCACCGACCAGACCGCCGCCAACTTCGTGTCACTGACCAACAGCTGCCAGCCCGGCGCGTTTGCGGCCATCCAACGCCATCAGGTGTTGAACGTGCTGGGCATTCTGCCGTTGACTGCCAAGGTGACCTTGCCCGTGTTCAATTCCACCGCGCCGGTGTCGGTAACGTTGACGGAACCGCCCGGCACGCCCTCCACACAAACGGTCAACGCCACGTCCGTGAACCTGGGTGCGCTGGCCTCGAACCTGTCCGACGCCGTCGTCGGCGGCATTTTGGGCGATCTGTACAGCACGGGAACCCCCCTGTCCGCCGCGGACCGCACGGCGCTGGCCACCAGCCTGGTGGGCGGGGGCGGCAGCAGCGCGGGCAAGTCGATCACGCAGGTCTACAACGACATGCAGTGGTCCACGACCGCGCTCAACCAGCTAAGCACCAGGCTGACCACGGGCGGCCTGACGGGCGTGCTGGGCGGCACGCTGCAACTGGTCGGCAACATCCTGACGTCCCTGCTGGTGGCGCCCCTGAATGACGTGGTGTGCGCGCTGGGGCTTACCCCCAGCGCCATCCGCACTTGCCGGATCAATTCGGTGGCCGCGCAGGCGCTCAGTGGAAGCTCGCAGGTGGGCGGGGTGCTGTCCATCGTGGTGAACCTCTTGCAGCCGGTGCTGGCACCCCTGTCCGCCGCGCTGCAACAGTTGCTGGACCTGCTGGGTATCAGCGTGGGCCAGACCGATGTGTCGCTGCTGTCCGTGGATTGCGGGCAGCCCCGCCTGGTGTACTGATGAAGATGACTTTGATCACCGTTCAATCCTTGCCGCCATGGTTGCTGCCATGACTCAGAAATTCGCCCGTGACGAGTTCGATCTGTACGTCTGGGAAGGCACGTCCGACATCGCCAGCCGCGCCGAGCGCTGCCTGGCCGGCATGGACGTGACGCTGGTGCGCGCGGACGTGGGCACCGCATTCCCGCCGCCGCGCGACCCAGGCCGCCCGGCCGTCGCCCTGGTGTCGGTGTCGGTCATGGGGGACAACCGGTTCAGCGGCTACGACTGGTTGTCGGCGCAGGCCATGCCGGTGATCTGGGTGTCCGCCGAAACGCGTGGCCGCGATCCTCGCTACTACCCGCCCGAATATTCCTACACCTTGCCGCTGTCGTTCACCACGGCTGACCTGCGCAAGCTGCTGTATGAATTGCTGGGCACGCTGGAGCAGTTCAGCCGGTCCGCGCCCAAGCGCGAGCAACCCCTGATTGCGGTGTCCGAACCCATGCGCGCGCTGCTCGCCGAAGCCGAGATGTTTGCCGATTGCCGCAGCAATGCGCTGATCCACGGCGAAACCGGCGTCGGCAAAGAGCGCATCGCGCGCCTGCTGCACGACCGCGCGGCCTGGTCCGACGGCCCCTTCGTGGCGGTCAACTGCGGGGCCATCCCGGAAGGCCTGTTCGAGGCGCATTTCTTCGGACATGCCAAGGGCGCGTTCACCGGCGCCGTGGGCGCGCACAAGGGCTATTTCGAACAGGCCAATGGCGGCACGCTGTTCCTGGATGAAATTGGCGACCTGCCGCTATACCAACAGGTGAAACTGCTGCGCGTGCTGGAGCAAAGCGCGGTGACCCGGCTGGGTTCCACCGTGGAAATTCCGGTGGATTTCCGCCTGGTCGCGGCAACCAACAAAGACCTGCGCGTGCTGGTGGGGCAGGACGAATTCCGGGCCGACCTCTATTACCGGCTGGCGGTGATCGAACTGCGCATTCCGAATCTTGAGCAGCGGGGCGGCGATGAAAAGATCGCCATATTCCGCGCGTTGCTGGCTCGCCTGGGCTGCGACGGCGAGCCCCCGGAATGGCTGCTGGACCGCGTGGCGCGCACGCGCTACGCCGGCAACGTGCGCGAACTGTCCAACGTGGCCGAGCGCGTGGCCATCATGCGCCGGCAATTCGGCGCCTGGGACGAATCGCGCATCGCGCGCATCTTCGATCAGATCGGGGAACCCCTGCGCGCCGCCAGCACGCTGTGCGAGCCACCGGTATTCACCGACGCCGAGCGGGCCGAACGCGCCCGCATCCTGGCGGCGCTGGACGTTAACGGCTGGCGCCGGCAAGACACCGCAAACACGTTGGGTATCAGCCGCAAAGTGCTGTGGGAAAAGATGCGCAAGCTGCATCTGGGCGGCGGGCAGGGCGAAACGGCGGAGGGCGTCGTGGAGGCCTCCTGATCCTGCAATTGGGGAAGCCCCCTAGGGGGCGACAGATCGTTCGCGGCCTATGTAAGCAGATCAACCGTGAGCGAAATAAATTGCTATAGTTCCGCAACGATTTTTTTGGGGAAGGCATGAACGTCCAATTTATCCGTGCCGCCACACGCATGGCGCTGTTAGGCACGGCGTTGTCCGGCCTGGCGGCGTGCGCCAGCGCTCAATCCGAAGCGCCACGGCCCACGGTTAAGCAGGTCGAAGATACCAAGGCGGCTGACGCCCCGGTAACCCCGCCCGTGACCCCGCCCGCAGCGCCCGCCCGGCCTGCGTCCACGGTGGCCGAACTGCAAGGCCTGATCCAGGCGCGCCAGGTGTCCGAGCTGCGCACGGCCTACAACGGCACGTACGGCGCCAGCCTGTTGTTCAAACCCGACGACCTGACCTATTACGTGGCGCTGTTTCAACAGAAGGATTTTTGGCGCGTGCTGAAGACGGTGTCTGAAAAGCAGGCCGAATCCACCTACCGCGCGTTCGCCGCGCAATCGGCGGACCTGGCTGAAGTGGACATCAAGCGCATCAAGCTGCAAGCCGAATATGCGCATGCCGAAAAGCTGCTGGCCAGCCGTAGCGAGCAACTGAGCACGCTGCAAGCCGACCGTACGCTGCGCATGCAGCAGGAACAGCAAGTGGCCGCGCGCCAGGAACAGTCGCGCCAGGAAGCCACGGCGCTGGCCGACCAGCAAAAGGACGTACGCCAGCAACTGCGTGATTTGCAGCGCCAGATCGATGCGCTTCAGGCCCAGCAAGCCCAGATCGACGGCGGCCCGGGCGCCAAGCGCGGCAAGTAATCGCGCGCTATTGCCAAGACGGGCCTGCGGGCCCGTTTTTCTTGGCCGGGCGGTAATGACCCCGCGCATTTCAGGGGATAGTGGGGTGGCTGGCCGGATACTTGTATTCTTGCCGCAGACCCCCATATGGCAACCATGGCTCTTAAAGTTTTTGACCTCCAGTGCGAACACAGCCACGTATTCGAAGGCTGGTTCGGCTCGCACGAAGACTACGACGCGCAACAGGCGCGTGGCCTGGTTACGTGCCCCGTTTGCGGGTCGGCCAGCATCACCAAGCGTTTGTCGGCGCCGCGCCTGAACGTGTCGCATCTGCACGCGCCGGCCAGTCCGCCCGCCGTGCCCGCGGGCGCCTCGGACGCCGAGAAAATGGCCGCGGTGCAGGCCATCGTGATGAAACAGGTGCGCGCGTTGCTGCGCAACACTGAAAACGTCGGCCCGCGCTTTGCCGAAGAAGCGCGCCGCATCCACGAGGGCGACGCCGACGAGCGCCCGATACGCGGCACGGCCACGCCCGAAGAACGCGCCGCGCTGGTCGAAGACGGCATCGAAGTCATGGCCGTGCCGGATTTTCTGGACGACGAGCGCCTGCAATAACGCTTGCGGTGGTCAACAAAAAAGCCAGGCCCGCGAATTGCGGGCCTGGCTTTTTCGTACCTGCTGCCGGATCAGATTACTGAACGCGGCTGCGGTATTCGTTCGTGCGGGTGTCGATTTCGATCTTGTCGCCGATGGCGCAGAACAGCGGCACGTTCAGTTCGTAGCCGGTGTTGATCTTGGCCGGCTTGGTGACCTTGCCCGAGGTATCGCCACGCACGGCGGGTTCGGTGTAGGTGATTTCGCGAACGATCGTGGTGGGCAGTTCAACCGAGATGGCGCGGCCGTCGTAGAAGACCACTTCCACGGGCATCGCTTCTTCCAGGTAGTTCAGGGCGTCGCCCATGCTTTCCGCTTCGATTTCGTACTGGTTGTACTCTTCGTCCATGAAGACGTACATCGGGTCGCCGAAGTAGGAGTACGTGCACTCCTTGCGATCCAGTTGCACCACTTCAAACTTTTCGTCGGCCTTGTAGACCGATTCGCTGGCCGAGGCGGTCAGCAGGTTCTTGAACTTCAGCTTCACAACAGCAGCGTTACGGCCAGACTTGTTGTATTCGGCTTTTTGGACCACGAGGGGATCCTTGCCGACCATGACCACGTTGCCGACTCGCAATTCCTGAGCGGTTTTCATCGATAAAACTCCGGGGGGTAGGTGCACTCGCCGTGCTTGCAAAAAGCCGCATGGCTTGCGGCTTCGTGCACACCCCGGGAGGCGTCATAGTTGAGGCCCGACAAATCCAGGGCGACTCAGAAAACTCTCTATTCTAACGTTTCTTAGCCAAGTCTGCGCAAAAGTCGGCCAGATTTTCGGCCAGATCCGGCTGCGCGGCCTGGCTTGCGTCCCAGGTTCGGGCGGCGTCCTGCCATGCCGCCCACGCGTCCGGTGCCAGCGCCGCCGTCATGGCGGCCCGAGTTTGCCCAGTCTCTGGCTGGTTCCAGGCTCGGATCAAGGCTTGCGCGGTATCCGGGGCCGGATAGCGGGCCAGCCAGGCTTCCAGCTTTTCCAGATGCACATTCTGGTCCTGGGGATAGATTTGCCACACCAGGGGGCGCGCGGCCCAGGCGGCACGGATGAACGAGTCTTCGCCGCGCACGAAATTCATGTCCGACAGCCACAGCACGCGGTCAAAGTCGGGTTGGGCCACGAAGGGCAGGCGCGCCAGCAAGGGGGCGCCGGGCGCTTGGCAGGCGGCCTCAAGGCCGGGGGCAACGCCCTCGGGCGCCAGCAGCACGCATGGCCGGGAGTCGGCCGCCAGGGCGCGGACCAGATCGCCCGCGGGCGCCGTGGGATAACAGAACAGCGATACCGTACGCGCGCCGTCCTGGCGGTGCGCGAGCACGGCGTCCGACACGCCCAGCGACCGTAAAAACCCGTTTTGCTGGTCGATAGACGATTGCAGCGCGTCACGTTCGGCGCTTAAACCCGGTTCGCGCAACAGGCCGCCCGTGGCTGCGGTGAACCCGGGGAAGAAAAAGTGTTTGACCAGCCCGTCCGGCCGCTGCGAGGGCAGGCCGTGGCAGCTTTCCACCCAGGCTTCGGCGCTTAGATATTCCAGGTTGATCCAGGCGGGATGCACCCGTTGCATGCTATGCAGAAACGCCTCGGGCGGGTCGCAGGCAAAGGCTTCGATGACCACATCCCGAGCGGTCAGGGCAGGGTCCGGCGTGTCGGACCAGTGGACGATGTCCACGCCGGCCAGCGCTTGGCGCGGGGCGTCGGGCGCGATGCCCGGCTGAATGCGGGCAAAGCTGGCCAGGTCGTCCACCCACAGGCGCACGTCCCAGCCGGGGCCGCCAGCCAGCCGGCGCGCCAGCCGCCAGCAGACGCCGATGTCGCCATAGTTATCGACGACTCGGCAAAAGATGTCTGCTTGCATGGCGGCCTGGTGAAACTAGTGGAACTTTGCCGGCGCGGCTTCGGCGTCCTCGGGCAGTTCGGCGTGCACCAGTTCGCCCAAGGGGTTGGGGAAGTAGGGCGCGCCGCAGTCTTCGCAGTATTCCGCCGGCAGCACGCCGGGGATGCGGCGCAGTTCCGTCACGCCGTATTCCTTGAGCAAGGCGGCGATTTCGTCGACCACGTCGGGTTGGCCTTCGTCGGACGGCAGCTCTTCCTCTCGGCCATACAAAGGCCACACGCAGCCGTAGTAGACGTCGTTGCTGCTGCGCGCCGTGAAGCTGATGCGGTATTCGTCGATGCGGTTTTCGCCACAGCCGGCCACGACCGCGCGCAATTGCGAGGCTTCCAGGTTGACCGCGCCTTCCAGCCAACTGACGGCCGCGCGCAAGGACAAGGGGCGCACGCGGCGGTCGGCCTCGCGGTTGCTGACGTAGTAGGCGTCGGGCAGCAGGGCTTCGAAGCCGCAGCCGGGCATCAGGGCGGCCAGCGTGGGTTGCGCCTGGGCGGCCCATTGTTGCTGGCACGCATCGCGCGTGGCATCGGCGTCGCCCAGGCTTTCCTGCCAACGGAAGATCGGTGCGTTTTCAGGCACCGCCACCGCGCCGATGATGTAGCGCGTGTCGGCCAGCATGTTGGCGGTTTCGATCTCGGTGTTCAGCGCGGGCTTGGTGGTTTCCGCGCCCAGGGCTTGCGAGCCCAGGCGTTGCAGCCACTGCCAGGTTTCGCCGAACGTGCGCGGCATCTGGTCCACGCTGACCAGCACCGGCATCAGCGCGGTGCGCGCCTGGCTGGACAGCACGTGGCCGTGCAACTGCGCCAGCAGCGCCTGCTGGGCGCTGGCGGAAACGGGGCCGGTGGGGATGGCGTAGCGCGTCCAGGCGACGATTGGTGCAACGATCAGCAATACGTCGTACACCACGCCGTTTTTCTCGATCTTCATCGACTCGGACAGCGTTTCGGCCTGTTCGATCAAGACTTCGTAGGCGCCGATGTCGCTTTGCGCCAGGTGGTCCAGGGCCGCTTCCAGCGGGGCGTCCTGCCCAGCCTTGAGCAGCTTGGGAATCGCTTCGCCAAGCTGGTTCTCCCAAAACACGTCTTCAACGCGGCTGCCCGAGCGGTTAAGCGATTGGGCCAGCGCCACCAAACGGGTGGCGTCGCGGGTCATGCGGGGAGCGGATTGGCTGCGGGTTCGGGCCATAACTTCGAGGGACGTCCAGTAAGTGTGTAACGACGTAGTTTACCGCTCGCGGCCCATCGCGGCGTTGTCGCATTGGTTTCCGACTTCAGAGCCCCGCACAGCGCTGCCTGCGGGCGCATTGCCGGCATTGATGCCGTATCGGCAACAGAGCATCCCCCTGACGGGGGTTTATTGCTGATTGGGAATATTCGACAATTCCTCATCGAATTTGTCTACAGGAGGCTGCGCCATGCGTTGGCCTACGCTTTTTATTTCCCACGGCTCGCCAATGCTGGCCGTTGAACCCGGGCGCACCGGCCCCGTGCTGACGGCATGGAGCCAGGCGCAAGGCCGCAAGCCGCGCGGCATCCTGGTCGTGTCGCCGCACTGGATGGGCGAAGGGCTGGCGCTGTCCACGCGCGACCGGCAAGTGGCGTGGCACGACTTCGGCGGTTTTCCGCCCGAGCTGTATGCGCTGCAATACGCGGCCCCCGGCTCGCCCGAACTGGCCGACCGTGTCCAGGCGGTGCTGGCCGAATCGGGTATCGCCGCCGATCGCGACCCGCGCCGCCCGCTGGACCATGGCGCGTGGGTGCCGCTGCGCTACCTGCACCCCGACGTTGATGTGCCGGTGGTGCAGCTGTCGCTGGACATGGGGCGCGACGCGGCCGGCCAACTGGCTTTGGGCCGCGCGCTGGCGCCGCTGCGTGATGAAGGCATTCTGATCATCGGGTCGGGTTCGCTGACGCACAATCTGCGCGACGTTCGTATGCCGCAAAGCGCGCCGCCCGTGTCGTACGTGCCCGGATTTCAGGCGTGGTACGCGCGTAATCTGGCCGAACACAACGTGCCGGCGCTGCTGGACTGGCAGGCGCAGGCGCCCGGCGCATTGCAGGCGCATCCGCACGACGATCATTTGATGCCGTTGTACGTAGCGCTGGGAGCGGGCGGCGACGATGCCCGCGCCACCCGCCTGAACGACGAAATTTCGTATGGGGCGTTGGCGATGGACGCGTATCAGTTCGACGATTGATGCCGCACGGCAGGGCAGAGGCGCGGATCTATCGCCCCGGCCCAGACCATAAAAAAGCCCCGGAACCGTCAAGGTTCCGGGGCTTTTGCATCGCGCCCCGACTGGGGGGCGCGTCGCGCGTCAGGCAGCCAGCAACTGGCGCAGCACGAAAGGCAGGATGCCGCCGTGCTGGTAGTAATCGACTTCAATCGGCGTGTCGATGCGCAGCAGCACCGTCACGTCCTGCTTCGAACCGTCCTTGCGGGTGATCGTCAGCGTCACGTCCTGCATCGGCTTGATGCCGTTTTCCAGGCCCGAGATGTCGTACGTTTCTTCGCCGGTGATGCCCAGCGACTGCACGCTGTCCGTGCCCTTGAATTGCAGCGGCAGCACGCCCATGCCCACCAGGTTGCTGCGGTGGATACGTTCAAAGCTGCGCGTGATCACGGCCTTGACGCCCAGCAGCTGCGTGCCCTTGGCCGCCCAGTCGCGTGACGAGCCGGTGCCGTATTCCTCGCCGCCGAACACAACGGTGGGGGTGCCCTGGGCCACGTACTTCATGGCCGCGTCGTAGATGGACATCTGTTCGCCCGTGGGCTGGAACAGGGTCTCGCCGCCTTCGAAGCGGCTGCCATCGGGCAACGACGGAATCATCAGGTTCTTGATGCGCACGTTGGCAAAGGTGCCGCGCATCATGATTTCGTGGTTGCCGCGACGCGAGCCATAGCTGTTGAAATCGGCCTTCATCACGCCGTTTTCCTTCAGCCACTTGCCGGCTGGCGACGTTTCCTTGATGGAGCCGGCGGGCGAGATGTGGTCGGTGGTCACGGAATCACCGAACACGCCCAACGCGCGCGCGCCCTTGACGGTGGGCATCGGGGCCGGCGTCATGTCGAAGCCTTCGAAGAAGGGCGGTTCGGCGATGTAGGTGGAGTCGGGCCAGTTGTAGGTATCGCCGGCCACGCCCTTGATGTTCTCCCACAGCTTGCCCGGGTTGCTCTTGACCTGGCCGTAGTTGGCCTCGAACACCTTCGGGTCCAACGCGTGCTTCAACAGCGCCTCGACTTCCTCGGACGTGGGCCAGATGTCGCCCAGCCAGACGTCGCCGTTCTTGCCACGGCCCACCGGTTCGGTCATCAGATCGCGCGTGACGGTGCCGGCCAGCGCGTACGCCACGACCAGCGGGGGCGAGGCCAGGAAGTTGGCCTTGATGTTCGGGTGGATGCGCGCTTCAAAGTTGCGGTTGCCCGACAGCACCGCCGAGCACACCAGGTCGTTGCCGATGATGGCTTCGTTCAGGTCGGGCGTCAGGTCGCCCGCGTTGCCGATGCAGGTGGTGCAGCCGTAGGCGGCCACGTCAAAGCCCAGCTTTTCCAGGTAGGGCAACAGGCCCGTCTTGGTCAGGTAGTCGGTGACCACGCGGGATCCGGGGGCCAGCGACGTCTTGATGTGCTTGGGCACCTTCAGGCCGGCTTCCACGGCCTTCTTGGCCAGCAGGCCGGCGGCCAGCAGCACGTTCGGGTTCGACGTGTTGGTGCACGACGTGATGGCGGCAATCAGGATGTCGCCGTTCTTGATCTTGGTGCCGGCGCTGGTGGTGAACGTCTGGTTCAGCTTTTCGGCCGGCTGGTTGAAGCCGTTTTCGGCAACCGGCTTGGAGAACAGATCAATGAAGGTGTTCTTGACGTTGCCGATTTCGATGCGGTCTTGCGGGCGCTTCGGGCCGGCCAGCGACGGCGCGACGGTGGACAGGTCCAGCGTCAAGAGCTTGGTGAAGTTGATGTCCTGGGCGGCGGGGATGCCGAACATCTTCTGCGCCTTGAAGTAGGCCTCGAAGGCGGCGATTTCGTCTTCGGTGCGGCCCGTGCCACGGAAATAATCGATGGTGCGTTCGTCGACCGGGAAAAAGCCCATGGTCGCGCCGTATTCCGGGGCCATGTTGCCGATGGTGGCGCGTTCGGCCACGGTCAGGCTGGCGGTGCCTTCGCCGCAGAATTCAACGAATTTGCCCACCACTTTTTCACGGCGCAGCATTTCGGTGATGGTCAGCACCAGGTCGGTGGCGGTCACGCCGCCGCGCAATTGGCCCTTGAGTTCAACGCCGACCACGTCGGGCGTCAGGAAGTACACGGGCTGGCCCAGCATGCCGGCTTCGGCTTCGATGCCGCCCACGCCCCAGCCCACCACGCCAATGCCGTTGATCATCGTGGTGTGGCTATCCGTGCCCACCAGCGAATCGGGGTAATAGACATTGTTTTTCTTGTCCTGGTGCACGCCGCGCGCCAGGTATTCCAGGTTGACCTGGTGAACGATGCCAAAGCCCGGGGGCACGACGCCGAACGTGTCGAACGCCTGCATGCCCCACTTCATGAACTGGTAGCGCTCTTGGTTGCGCTTGAATTCCAGCTTCATGTTCAGGTCCAGCGCGTCCTTGGTGCCGAAGTAGTCGATCATGACCGAGTGGTCGACCACCAGGTCGACCGGTACCAGCGGTTCGATGCTCTTGGGGCTCTTGCCCATCTTGTCGGCCACGGAGCGCATGGCGGCGATATCGGCCAGCAGCGGCACGCCGGTGAAGTCCTGCAACACCACGCGGGCAACCACGAACGGGATTTCATCTTCACGGCGGGCGTTGGCCTGCCAGTTGGCAAGCTGTTTGACGTGTTCTTCGGTGACCTTCTTGCCGTCACAGTTGCGCAGCACGGATTCCAAAACGATGCGGATCGATACCGGGAGCCGCTGCACATCGATGCCAAGCGACTTGCCCAGCGCCGGCAGCGAATAGTACTGACAGGATTTATTGCCGATCTTGAAGTTCTTGAGGGTGTCTAGAGTGTTGTGCGGCATGATGGACTCCGTGGTTTTGCCCGGCTTTTTTTACCCAAGCGCAGGCGGCATTTTCTGGCGTTTTTGCGCGTTTGTCATTGTAGGGGACACAAGCCCGCGCCCGACCGTATGTCTTATATCTTATATAAGACTTGGGCGGCACGTCAAAGTTCCGACCCGTCCGCACAAGACATATGGCTTTGCAAAACCCCTACTTTGGCGGACATGGCCCAAGCCCGCAAGACCCCATGGTTGTAGCAGGGCTTTCCTACAGCGGGGTTGCGCTGACATCGTGCTGACTGTGCAGGGCGTCGCCGTGCCGTCGCCATCGGCGCTCCCGGCCCGGACGCGCCCTGCCATCAGGCCAGAAAGCCGCGCAGCAAAGGCTCCAGTTCGCGCTTCAAGAAGTCCACCAACGCCCGCTGCGCGGTCGACGGGTAGGGCGTGGGCGACGTCAGGATGTACAGCTTGTCGCCCGGGCCTTGCGTCCGGTAGGCCGGCAACACCTCGCGCAGCCGGTTTGCTTCCAGGTCGGGTTGGACGATGTAGGCGGGCAGCAGGGCGACGCCCGCGCCATCGCGCGCGGCCTGGGCCAAAAAAGGGAAATATTCGGATTGCAGCCGTGGCGCCAGCTGGATCTCGTGCGTCTGGCCCCGGCGGCTCGTCAAGCGCAGCGTCGCTCGCGGCTTGGTTCCGGGCGGGCACAGGAAGTCCAGCCGGCTCAGGTCACGCGGGTGGGATGGCGCGCCCACGCGCTGCAAATACCCGGGCGCGGCGCACAGGTGCCATTTCACGTCGCCCAATTCGCGCGCGACATAGTCTTGCGGCGGCTGCGAGATCACCCGCAGCGCCACATCTATCTCGGACGAAATCAGGTCGCCGACACGGTTCGAGAACAGCACACGCAGGGTCAGACCGGGATGCTCCAGCGCGAAACGCACCAGCAGCGGGCGCAGGGCGTCCAGCTCGCCAAGCCCGGTCGGCAGCGACAGGCGGACATGGCCGGTGGGTTCAGCGCCCAGCTTCTGAAGCGCATGCCGCGCTGCTTCGACCTCGCGGGCCATCCGCGCGCCATGCTCGTACAGCACCGTGCCTTGCTGTGTCAGTTCCAGCCGGCGCGTGGTGCGCCGGATCAGTTGCGCGCCAAACGTGCGTTCCAGCTTTTGCAGATTGCGGCTGACATGGGAACGCGTCACGCCCTGGCGCAGGGCGGCTTCGCTCAGCGTGCCCGCTTCGACGATGGTCACAAACAGCTGGATCAGGTTCAGGTCTAGCGCGGGCAGGGCGGACATGGGGGGAGGGGGGCTATTGTTGCCTTGGAGGAAACAGAGTTTACCCAGACTGAAGGATTGTCGCGGTATCTGCGCGTTGATAATCTGGTCGCCATCGCGTATTGCAGTCACAACAAGGAGACAAACCATGGCCCAAAGCATGTATCGCAGCGACCTCTTCCAGGGGCGGCGCATCCTTATCACGGGCGGCGGCACGGGCTTGGGGCTGGCCATGGCCGAACGGCTGGCCGCCCTGGGCGCGACAGTGCATGTGTGCGGGCGCCGCCAGTCCGTGGTGGAAGAAGCCGCAGCCGGGCTGCAAGCCCGGTGCGGCGCGCAAGCCTACGCGCACGCTGTCGATATCCGCGACGCCGACGCGGTCGACGCCATGGTGCAAGGCATATGGGACACGCACGGCGGCCTGGACGGACTGATCAACAACGCGGCGGGCAACTTCATCAGCCCGACCGAAAAGCTCTCGGCGCGGGGATTCAACGCCATCGCCGACACGGTTTTTCACGGCACCTTCTACATGACGCAAGCCGTGGGCAAGCGCTGGATCGCTTCGGGCATGCCGGGCGCGGTGCTGTCGATTGTGGTGACCTGGGTATGGACGGGGTCGCCGTTTGTCGTGCCGTCGGCCATGTCCAAAGCCGGCATCGACGCCATGACCAAATCCCTGGCGGTGGAATGGGGCCGCCACGGCATCCGCTTGAATGCGATTGCGCCGGGCGTGATCCCGACCGAGGGCGCGACCGCGCGGCTGCGTCCCAACGGCGACGGTCAGGATGCGCTGACTCAGCAGAACCCCATGCGGCGCCTGGGCACGGGGCATGACATTGGCGAGCTCGCGGCCTTTCTGCTCGCTCCGGACAACGACTGGGTCAATGGGCAGACCATTGCGCTGGACGGAGGCGACTACCTGGCCAATGGCGCGTATTTCAAGCCGTACTTCGATTGGTCCGACGAGGACTGGGCCGCAGCCCGCGCCGCCATCGAAGCCCGCACCGCGCAGGACAAGGCCCAACGCGCCGGGAAGCCGGCATGAGCGGCCACATCATCGCCGGCAATGTCAGTCTGACGCGTGATGTGCTGGTCGGCCGAGGCGAGCAGGTGGCGGCCGGCCTCGCCGCGATGGGCGTGCGCGAAGGCGATGTCATCGCGGTGCTGCTGCGCAACGGCATGGCGTATCTGGAAATCATCCAGGCCTGCAAACGCCTGGGCTGTTATTACTGCCCCATCAATTGGCATTACACCGCCGACGAGGTCGCCTTCCTGGTAAGCGACAGCGGCGCCAGACTGCTGGTCGCGGACGACGACCTGTTGCGACAGGCGCAAGCCGCGCTGCCCGCCGGCCTGCCCGTGTTGCGTGTGAGCGGGCCAACAGCGGGGGCGGGTGGGTCCGTCGCGGAAACCAGCGTCGACTTCGCCGACTACGACGCCTGGCGTGATGCGCAGCCGCGTTACGACGGCCCCTTGGTGGCGCCGCGTGGGCACATGGCCTACACGTCGGGTACCACAGGCCGGCCCAAGGGCGTAGTGCGCCAGCCATTTCCGATGGACCGTCTTGCCGACCATCTGGCTGCCGTCGAATCCGTGGTGGAACAGGCGTATGGCTTGCGTCCGGGCTGCCGCGCGTTATTGCCCGCGCCCATCTATCACAGCGCGCCCAGCGTGTTCGCGCAGGTGGCCTTGCGGGTGTGCGACACGCTGGTGCTGATGCCGCGGTTCGATCCGGTCGACGTGCTGCGCCTGATCCAGCAGCATCGCATCGACACCGTGTATCTCGTGCCGATCATGTACGTGCGCCTGCTGAAGCTGGACGCGCAGACGCGGGGTTCTTTTGACTTGTCGTCGTTGCGCTTCGTGGCCTCGACCGGGGCGCCGTGTGCGCCGGATCTGAAGCGCGCCATGATCGACTGGCTTGGTCCCGTTGTGCATGAAACCTACGCGTCCAGCGAAGCCGGCATGGTGACCGTGATCGACTCGCACGAAGCGATGGCGCGGCCCGGCAGCGCAGGACGCCCCATCGGCGCGGCGCAGGTACGCATCTATGCCGACGATGGCAGCCAGTGCGCTCCGGGGCAAATTGGCCATATCCATGTCCGCCAGCCCGCCTATGCCGACTTCACGTACCGCAACCACCCCGAGGCGCGACAGGCGATTGAACGCGATGGGCTGATCGGCCTGGGTGACCTGGGCTATGTGGACGCGGACGGCTATCTGTTCGTCTGCGACCGCGAGTCGGACATGGTGATATCGGGCGGGGTGAACATCTACCCCGCCGAAATTGAACACCACCTGACGCAATATCCCGGCGTGGCCGACTGCGCCGTGTTCGGCGTGCCGGACGCGGAATTTGGCGAGCGCCTGCTGGGCTTGATCCAGCCCGCGCCAAATGCCGATGTCGACGTGCAGGACGTGATGCGTTGGTTGGAGAGCCGCATCGCCCGCTACAAAGTGCCGCGCGAGCTGCTGTTGCGCCCCGCGCTGCCGCGCGACGACAACGGCAAGATCGCCAAGCGCCGCCTGCGCGCCGAGTTCTGGGAAGGCCACGCACGTCGGGTCTAGGCGCGGGCACATCGATTTACCCCCGCGTGCGTACGTGCGCGGGGCTCGTACCAAGATAAGAGTCGCCAAAGACTCGGGAGACAAGCATGTTGAAGATCAACCGTTGGGTGGGTCGCGTCGCGGCCGCAGTGCTGCTGTGCAGCGGTGCCGTGTCGATGTCCGCGCCGGTGTGGGCCGAGACGTTTCCGGACAGGCCGCTTAAGCTGGTGGTGCCGTACACGCCGGGCGGCGCGGCCGACCAGTTGTCTCGCACGTTGGCCGAACGCCTGTCACGCGAGTTGGCGCAACCGGTCGTTGTTGAAAACAAGCCGGGCGCAAACACCATGATTGCCGCTACTCAGGTAGCCCGCGCGCAGGCGGACGGCTACACCTTGCTGTTGGCCAGCAATGCCAGCATGGTGCTGAACCCGGCGCTTTATCGCAAAATTTCCTACAACGCCGAGCGCGATTTTCGCGTGTTGTCGGTAGTGGCCGAACTGCCGCTGGTGGTGGTCGCCAATAACCAGGTGCCGGCCACCACGCTGGCTCAGTTCGTGGGCTACTCCCAGGCGCATCCCGGCAAGCTGAACTATGCGTCCGTCGGCATCGGCAACCCGCTGCAACTGGCCACCGAACTGCTGAAGTCGCGCACGGGCATGGACGTGGCGCACATTCCCTACAACGGCAGTGCGCCCGCTTTGAGCTCGCTGATGGCCAACGACACGCAACTGATGGTGGACGTAATCAGCACGTCTTTGCCGCTGGTGAAAGAGGGAAAAATCAAGGCTTTGGCGGTGACGACGGCCGAGCGCCTGCCCGTGCTGCCGGACGTGCCGACGGTTGCCGAAAGCGGCTTCCCGGGTTTTCGCGCGGCGACCTGGTTCGGCGTGGCGGTGCCGGCGGGCACGCCGCCGCAAGAGACGACCGTGTTGCAGCAGGCCGTCAATAACGTGCTGCGGCAAGCGGAATTTCGTGAACGATTCCAGACCCTGGGCTTGGTAATCCAGGCGCCGCGCGATCAAGCCGAGACCGACGGCTATGTGCGCGATGACCGCCAGCGTTGGGGCGAAGTCATCCGGGCCAACAACATCAAGCTGGATTGATACGGCCCAGCTCAACCCCCAAGGGCGGCGCGGCCGGCCGCGCGGTGGGTTCGCGCTGCCAAGGGGCCGCGCGGCTTACGCCAGCATGGCCGGCAGTTCAGCCGCTGCGATTTCCAGAAAACGGCGCAAGGCCAGGGGCTCGCCACGGCGGGCTGGCATGATTGCGTAGATGCGCGAGGGCGCGGCCTGCCAGCCGGGCAGGATGGCGATCAGTTCGCCCCTGGCCAGCATGTTGGCGCACAGATAGTGCGGCAGCAGCCCCACGCCCAGGCCCGCGCGCACCATGGATCGCAGCGTGGCCATGTTGCTGCTCAGGCATTTCGGCTGGAATTCCAGTGATTCTGTTTCGCCCGCCGGGCCGGTAAAGCGCCAGATCTGGCGACTGTCCTGCGTGGCGTGCGCCAGCAGCGGCAGCGCGGCCAGATCGCGTGGATGACGCGGGCGCGCCTGCGCCAGTGCCGGGGCGCCCACCAGGGTCAGCGGTACCAGCGCCAGCTCGCGACCGATCAGCCGGGAATCCGTCAGCGGGGCGCCCATTGCGCGAAACGCCAGGTCGTAGCCTTCGCCCACCAGGTCGATGATTTCGTCGCGCGTGTCCAGCAACACGCGCACGCCGGGATGCGCGATGCAAAAACGGGCCACCATTTCGCCCAGCAACGTTACCGCCAGCGGCGACGGCGCGGTGATACGCAACAAGCCGCTGGGTGTGTCGCCCATGGAGGCCGCCAGCTCAAACGCGGTGCGGGCCTCGCGCGCCACGGCTTGGGCGTGCACGTAGATCTGCTCGCCCATCGGGGTCAACGACACCCGCCGGGTATTGCGCTGAAGCAGGCGCACGCCCAGCCGCGCTTCCAGTTCGGCCACGCGCCGGCTCAGCTTGGAACGTTGCATATTCAACACACGCGCCGCTGCCGAAAATCCGCCTTTGGCGACGACTTCGCTAAAGAGCAGCAGGTCGTCCAGGTGATGAATGTGGGGGTACATAGAGGGGCAAGGCGCAAAAGAGGAGGCGGGCGCGGATTGTCCTGTACCGCATGACAAATATTCCTGAAATTGGCCTCTACTGTCCGCCAGGTGGAACGCATAAGCTCTGCGTCAGTCGGCGCCACCCCCTTTCACATTGGCGCGACCCACTCCAGGCAGCGCCTTTTTGACCATTCATCTTAGTAACGTCGCGGCGAGCCAGCCCGAACCGGCCGGCGATTGCTGCATCACGCGCACGTTTCGCCACACCGACTTTTCCCGTGGCTCATCCCCCGTCATCAGGGTCGACCATTTCGACATGACGGCCTCGGCCGCGCCGGCCCCGTGGCCGCCCGAGCCGCGCCCCGGCTGCTACGTCGCCACCTTGCTGCTGGAAGATACGCGGGGCAGCCTGCTCAGCCCCGGTGCCGACGGCGATGACCGGGACGTGCAGGCGGGCGACCTGCATTGGGCGCGGGCGGACGCCGGCGCTACCCGGGTGCGCCAGCCGGCCAATGGCGCGCGGCCCAGTGGTTGGCGGCTGAACGGCTTGCGTATTGTCGTGGGTCCGCTGGACGCGGCGGATGCGGGCAGCCCCGCGCCCGCGTTGATCCGGGGCTGGGAGATGCCGGTGATTCAGACTGACGCCGGCCGTATTCGCGTGGTGGCGGGCAGCCATGGGGGCTGGCAATCGGCGCTGGTGACGGCGGCATCGATGTTGGTCCTGGATGGGTGGCTGCGCCCGGGGGCGACGCAGCTGGTGCCGTTGCCGCCCGGCTGGAACGCCTGGCTTTACGTCGTGTCTGGTGAGCTGGGCGTGCGCGCGCGGCACCGCCGCACCGGCGCGCCGGCGTTGCCCAAGCAGATGGGCGGGGATCCCGACTTCGCCGTGTTGGACACGGGCTGCGCGCTGACGGCGTCCGCGTCCACGTGCGCATCCGCGTCGGCGGGGAATGAGGAAGGCGTGTTGGTATTGATGGCGGGCAGGGCGCCGGTGCACTTCGTGCTGGTGGGCGGGCCAGCAGGCGGGCCGGTGTCCACGCGGGGTGTGCCCGCTGGCACAACTGCGGCGCCTGTCACAGCGAAGGCCAAAGCCACGGCCACAGCCAGAGCCGGAGCCGCTGCCGAAGTCACAACCACATCCGCGGCCGCTGCCGCAGCCCCAGCCCCAGCCCCAGCCCCAGCCACAGCCAAAGCCAAAGCCAAAGCCACAGCCAAAGCCACGACCACGGCTGCTGTCGCAGGCCCAGCCGCTCCCACGACCACCGCCGGCACCATGCCGACCACCCCACGTCGCCGCGCCGGCTCCGAGTCCGTCCCTCCATGACCCTGATTCCATCAGGGCTGTTTGTTGCGTGACGGCAACGTCGCGTAAAAGCGAAAACGGGGACGAGTGAGAATGATTATCGATTTGATAATATTTGCGCCTTAAGACCTCAAGACCCCTGGGTGAACGGGCTCGGTCAGGGCCTGGTGCCAGGCTTTCGCGGTAGTGCCAGCTGATACGCCGTTTTCCGTGCGTCATTCCATCGGGATTGTGTGTTTCTCCGCGCGGCAACGCGCACTTACCGTCCCCTGACCCCGATATGAAAATTCGAACACTTGCCTGCGTGGCCGCAACGCTGCCGTGCATCAGCGCCGTCCACGCTCAAACCGCCACCCCCGTCCCTGCGCAAACCGGCACCGCCGGCGGCTCCGTTGTGTCGATGGAAGCGATCAAGGTCGAAGCCAGCGCCGACGCCTCGGCGGGCGGCTTGGCGGTGCCCTTTGCGGGCGGGCAGGTGGCCACGGGAGGCCGAGTAGGCATCCTGGGCACGCAAGACAACATGAGCACGCCGTTCAGCATTACCAGCTACACGAACGAGCTGATCCAGGACAAGCAGGCGCGCAGCGTGGGCGATGTCTTGCAGAACGATTCCGGCGTGCGCGTGGCGCGTGGCTTCGGCAATTTCCAAGAGTCCTACTTCATTCGCGGCTTCATCCTGAGTTCGGACGACGTGGCGTACAACGGCTTGTACAGCCTGCTGCCGCGCCAGTACATTGCCACCGAATTGTTCGAGCGCGTGGAAGTCCTGCGCGGTGCAACGGCGTTCCTGACGGGTGCAACGCCGGGCGGCGGCGGCATCGGCGGCGTGATCAACCTGGTGCCCAAGCGCGCGCCCAACGAACCGCTGACGCGTGTCACCACCGGCGTGGGCAGCGGCGGCCAGTTCCAGCTGTCGACCGACATCGCGCGCCGTTTTGGTCCCGACGACAGCACGGGCATCCGCCTGAACGCCGCGCAACGCAGCGGCGACACGGGGATCGACGACGAACATTCGCGTACCAGCCTGGTGTCCCTGGGTATCGACTGGCGGTCGGCGGATACGCGCTTGTCGGGCGATATCGGCTGGCAGGAAAACAAGCTGAAGCGGCCGCGTCCGAATGTGACGATGGGCTCGACGGTAACCACCGTTCCCGACGCCCCGGACGCCAGCTCGAACTATGCGCAGCCGTGGTCGTATTCCAATGAACGCGACGTGTTCGGCACGCTGCGCGCGGAGCATGATTTCAGCGACAAGCTGACGGGTTGGGCGGCATACGGCTTTCGCCGCAGCGATGAGGCGAATTCGCTGGGCAACGTGACGTTGACCAATGGCAGCACGGGCGCGGGCAACTTCTATCGCTTCGACAATACGCGCGAAGACAGCGTCAACACGGGTGAAGTGGGCCTGCGTGCCAAGCTGCGCACCGGCCCCGTCGGCCATGAAGTGGTGGTGTCGGCTTCCTTCTTCGATCTGAAGAAGAAGAACGCGTACATCATGGATTTCGGCAACACGTATCCGACGAACATCTACGATCCGATTTCGTACGACAAGCCGGCGTTCAGTGCCGGTGCTTTGCGGGGCAACGATATCGACAACCCCGCCTTGCAAGGACGCACGCGCATGAGCAGCTACGCCTTGGGCGACACGATGTCGTTCCTGGACGACAAGGTGCTGCTGACCTTGGGCATCCGCCATCAACGTATGTCGACTCGCAGCTATTCCTACGACAACGGGACCGGTAACGGGGGCAACGAAACGGGTGCATACGACAAGAGCCGAAATTCGCCGGCCGCTGGTGTTGTTTTTAAGGTGGCGCCAAGTGTCTCTCTGTATGCCAACTACATTGAAGCGCTAGTGCAGGGCGATACGGCTCCCGCGAACGCTAACGGCAAACCCGTACCCAACGTTGGTACAGTGCTGTCGCCCTATGTCTCCAAACAAAAGGAGATTGGCGCAAAGTACGAAGGCGACGGGCTGGGGGCGGGCCTTGCACTGTTTTCTACCGACAAGCCGCGGTCCGCATACAACGCCAACAACGAGCTGACGGCCTCCGGTAAAGACCGGCACCAAGGCGTAGAACTGACGGTCTATGGCGAGCCGATCCAGTCTGTTCGCGTTCTCGGCGGACTCACGTGGTTGGACGCCGAGCAGCGTTCTACCGGCAAGCCATCAATCGACGGCAACCGTGTGATCGGCGTGCCTCGCTTCCAGGCCAACATGGGCGTGGAATGGGATATCCCCGGCGTGCAAGGGCTGGCCGTCGATGGCCGTGTGGTCTACACCGGTTCGTCGTACGCTGACGACGCCAACACCCTGAAAGTCCCCGGCTGGACGCGCTTTGACGCCGGTCTGCGCTACATGACGGACGTCGACGGCCACGTCGTGACCCTGCGCGCCCGCGTTGAGAACATCGCCAATCGCAACTACTGGTCGTCGGTTGGCGGGTACCCCGGCAACGGCTACCTGGTCCTTGGCGGCCCGCGCACGTTCCTGCTGTCGGCCAGCATGGACTTCTGATCGCCGCAGGCTAAGTCACGCAAGCGAAAAAAATCCCGGCCCAGGCCGGGATTTTTTTGTTTTGGAAAGGGCGTCTCAATCGCCGATCACACTGCTTCCTGAATCGTCATATGCACTTGCAGGCCCGCGGATCGTCAAGTGCCGTACCCAAAAAGGTGACGAGTTCTGGGCCTTTCATGTGGCGGTTATACAAATTTTTGTATAGAGATCAAGGCAAGCGCGGCAGTTGCTATCGGCTCACCACAACCACCCCCCACGCGTCAGGTCGCTTTCGCAGCTTTTGTATTGCGACGTGAATTTTTCCGCGCGTGCCTGCACCTTTTGCGACACCGTTTTCAACCATGCCTTGCGGTCGTAGCTGCGGTTGCGGTAGCCGGTCCAGCCTTCGTGGTAGTTCAGGTACTGCCCGTAGGCGTCCCACTTCGAGATGCCGTTGAGGCGTTGCGACTTGCTCATGTACCAGCCCATGAAGTCGAGCGCGTCGGCAAAGTCGTCGCGGCTTGAGCCCCAGCCGCCGGCTTCGCGCTTGTAGTCGGCCCAGGTTTCGTCCTTGGCCTGGGCGTAGCCGTAGGCGGAGCTGACGCGGCCCCAGGGGATGATGCCCAGGAAGTAGTAGCGGGGCGGCACGGCGTCCTGCTTGAAGGAGGATTCCTGGTACATCATCGCCATGGGCACCGGCACGGGCGCGCCCCATTTCTTCTGCACCTTCAGGGCGGCGTCGTGCCAGTCGGGCTTTTCTCGGAAGATCGCGCAAATGTTCTCGGGGTTCGATGGCGGCGCCGTGGCGCAGCCGGCAAGCGCCAGCAGTAGCAGCGGCGGCAGCAAAAGCCGGGTCATTGGCGGGCTTCCTCCTTGGGGTGGGGGCGCGGTTGAAGGCAGCGCCCGGGGTGTGACGACTGTTGATGGTGTCACAAGATACCGCGATTGTATGAAAACGTATCGCCGGAAAAGTTCCGTCCCTGAAATGGGTGGGCGGGCCTGGCTGGTCGCGGGGAAGGACGCCGGATAAGCCGCCGCCCGAAGCGAACGGCGCCGGATTGCAAACGGCGCCAGATGGCAAACGGCCCCGGATTGCTCCGGGGCCGTTGTCTGCGTGGAAAGCCGGCACAGAGACCGGCTATCGCATATGGCGTACACGCATAACGCGTACACGCATCAGGCTTACGCCTGAAAGGCTTACACCTCGATCACGTCGGCCACGTCCTTGTAGTCGGCGATCTTGTCGAAGTTCAGGTACTGGTAGATCTGGTCGCTGCTCTTGTTGATGACGCCCATGTCTGCCATGTACTCGTCCTTGGTCGGGATGCGGCCCAGCTTCGAGCAGATGGCGGCAAGTTCGGCCGAACCCAGGTACACGTTCGTGTTCTTGCCCAGGCGGTTCGGGAAGTTGCGGGTGCTGGTCGACATCACCGTTGCGCCTTCGCGCACTTGTGCCTGGTTACCCATGCACAGCGAGCAGCCCGGCATTTCCGTGCGGGCGCCGGCGGTGCCGAAGACGCCGTAGTGGCCTTCTTCGGTCAACTGCGTGGCGTCCATCTTGGTCGGCGGGGCAACCCACAGCTTGACCGGGATGTCGCGCTTGCCTTCCAGCAGCTTGGACGCCGCGCGGAAGTGGCCGATGTTCGTCATGCAGCTGCCGATGAACACTTCGTCGATCTTGGCGCCGGCAACTTCCGACAGCGTCTTGACGTCGTCCGGGTCGTTCGGGCAGGCCACGATGGGCTCGTGCACGTCGGCCAGGTCGATTTCGATGACGGCGGCGTATTCGGCGTCGGCGTCCGGCTCCAGCAGCTTGGGGTCCGCCAGCCAGGCTTCCATGGCCTTGATACGGCGGCCCAGCGTGCGTTCGTCTTCGTAGCCGTTGGCGATCATCCACTTCAACATCACGATGTTGCTGTTGATGTATTCGATGATCGGTTCCTTGTTCAGGAACACCGAGCAACCGGCAGCCGAACGTTCAGCGGACGCATCCGACAGTTCAAAAGCTTGCTCGACCTTCAGGTCCGGCAGGCCTTCGATTTCCAGGATGCGGCCCGAGAAAATGTTCTTCTTGCCTTGCTTGGCCACCGTCAGCAGGCCTTGCTTGATGGCGTACAGCGGGATGGCGTTGACCAGGTCACGCAGGGTGACGCCGGGTTGCAGCTTGCCCTTGAAGCGGACCAGCACCGATTCCGGCATGTCCAGCGGCATCACGCCGGTGGCGGCGGCAAAGGCGACCAGGCCCGAACCGGCCGGGAACGAAATGCCGATGGGGAAGCGCGTGTGCGAGTCGCCGCCGGTGCCGACGGTGTCGGGCAACAGCATGCGGTTCAGCCACGAGTGGATCACGCCATCACCCGGGCGCAGCGACACGCCGCCACGGGTGCTGATGAATTCAGGCAGCGTGTGGTGCGTCTTGACGTCCACGGGCTTGGGGTAGGCGGCGGTGTGGCAGAACGACTGCATCACCAGGTCGGCCGAGAAGCCCAGGCAAGCCAGGTCCTTCAGTTCGTCGCGGGTCATCGGGCCGGTGGTGTCCTGGCTGCCGACCGAGGTCATCTTCGGTTCGCAGTAGGTGCCCGGGCGGATGCCCTTGCCGTCCGGCAGGCCGCAGGCACGGCCAACCATCTTCTGGGCCAGCGTGTAACCCTTGCCGGTGTCGACCGGGTCTTTCGGCAGGCGGAACAGCGTCGACGGGGCCAGGCCCAGTGCTTCCCGCGCCTTGCTGGTCAGGCCACGGCCGATGATCAGCGGAATGCGGCCACCGGCGCGCACTTCGTCGAACAGCACGTCGGACTTCACTTCGAATTCAGCGATGACTTCGCCGTTCTTCAACGCCTTGCCATCGTAGGGGCGCAGTTCAACGACGTCGCCCATTTCCATCTTGGACACGTCCAGTTCGATCGGCAGCGCGCCGGCGTCTTCCATCGTGTTGTAGAAGATCGGGGCAATCTTGTTGCCCAGGCACACGCCGCCAAAGCGCTTGTTCGGCACGAAGGGGATGTCTTCGCCTGTGAACCACAGCACCGAGTTGGTCGCCGATTTGCGCGACGAACCCGTGCCGACCACGTCGCCCACGTAGGCGACCAGGTGGCCCTTTTCTTTCAGCGATTCAATGAACTTGACCGGGCCGCGCTTGCCGTCTTCTTCCGGTTCGAACGCCGCGCCGTCGCGCTTGTTCTTCAGCATCGCCAGGGCGTGCATCGGGATGTCGGGGCGGGTCGTGGCGTCGGGCGCGGGCGACAGGTCGTCGGTGTTGGTTTCGCCAGGCACCTTGAAGACGGTGATGGTCAGGCTTTCCGGCAGTTCCGGACGGCTGGTGAACCATTCGGCGTCGGCCCAGCTTTGCATCACGGACTTGGCGTTGGCGTTGCCCTTGTCGGCCTTTTCCTTCACGTCATGGAAGGCGTCGAACATCAACAGGGTCTTTTTCAGCGCATCGGCGGCGATGGTGCCGATTTCCGCGTCATCCAGCAGGTCGACCAGCGGGCCAATGTTGTAGCCGCCGAGCATCGTGCCCAGCAGTTCGGTCGCCTTGGCACGGCTGATCAGCGCACAAGCTTCCTTGCCCAGCGCCACGGCGGCCAGGTAGGACGCCTTCACCTTGGCGGCATCGTCCACGCCGGCCGGCACACGGTGGGTCAACAGTTCGACCAGATTCTGCTCTTCGCCAGCGGGCGGGTTCTTCAGCAGTTCGATCAGTTCGGCGGTTTGTTTAGCCGTCAGGGGCAGCGGGGGAATCCCCAGAGCCGCGCGTTCGGCAACGTGTTGGCGGTAGTTATCCAGCATGTGAGGCCTGCTCAAAAGTCGGGTTGGAAGAAGGGTTGTCGGCCGGAATTGTAGAGGGAAGAGGGGGCGGCAAGCAAATGTCTTATATCTTATATAAGACTATGGTCCGTCCCTTGTTGTTGAGCGGCGACGTTGGGAAGCAGACGGCGCGCCGTTGCCGCCCGCAGCGAAGGGCGCCAGCCAGCAAAATGGCGGCTCGATGGCCGCCATTACGAATTCAATACTGGACGGGCAGGCGCAATCCTAGCGCGTGGCTACGTCATAAACGACGGCAACCCGGGCAAAATTGCCACCAAATTGCTTCACGTCCATTTCGAACGGGGCGCTCTCGCCCGGCTTGAGCTTGGGCAGGCGCAATTCCTTGAACAGGGCGCCCGATAGCTTGTCCTGCGCGTCGTACAAGCTGACCCAGACCCGCACGTTTTCCACGTCGACCTGATCCTCGTTGCTAACGCGGCCGTGAACCGTGACGTATTTGTAACGATAGCGATAGCTGAAATTCAGCGTGCCGGTGCCGATCCCGGCCTCGGTGTTTTCAACCGTGACGGCCAGCTTGGGACGCGGGCCGGGCAGGGCGGCGCGTTTGGCCGGCAACCAGTTGGTCTTGACCTCGGTCACCCGTTCGAAGCTGCTGCCCGACAGCATCACCGGCACCCGCTCGCCGGGGTAAAGGTGCGTGGGCAAGGTCCATTCCTGGCGCAGGTTCAACGGTCGAGAGCCGTCAAACACCGAAATTTCAACGCGGGGCGACAGGGCAATGTCGGTGGTGCTGGTGTTGGACAGCTCCGCGAACATCACCGGCCGCTCGATTTCATCCAGCAGGCGGCGTGGCGCCGACAAGCTGAATGCCTTCGGGTCCAACAACGCGAAGTTCGGGTCCAGCAGTTCTTCGGTGGACAGACGCACGTGGTCGATAACCCGCACATTCGCGGGGCTGACGCGGTGCATGCGGCTGGTGGAAGCGGTTTCCTTAGGCGCATCCTCTGCCGGCTTGGCCACGGCCGTGTTGGCGGACCCGGCCGGCGTTTCATGCCCCAGCTTGTTCGCCACCCAGGGGCCAACGGCGGTGTACTGGGTCAGCGCCACGCCGGCCGCCGCCAGCATCAGCAGCACCAGTGCGGTTTTGGCCGGCCAGGCAAGCGGCTTGGATTGGGAACGGTCAGCTTTCACTTTGCACCATGTAGTCGTAGGACGCGACCTTGTCGTCGCCAAGCATTTCGCAGCGCACGTCGAACGCCGTCATGGCGCCCGACGCCAACGCGCCCGCGCTGCCATAGCCGTTGCCGGTGCCGATCAACGCGCCGTCCTGGCCGTAGAGCAGCACGGTGATCTGCGCGGCGCCGGCCTCTTTGGCGCCGTCGTTCTTGAGCAGGCCGACCAGGCGATACGCGCCGTCGTTCTTCACCAGCTGCACCTTGCT
Source organism: Achromobacter sp. 1L-A-4-B-C2 (assembly GCF_057291955.1). Taxonomy (NCBI): domain Bacteria; kingdom Pseudomonadati; phylum Pseudomonadota; class Betaproteobacteria; order Burkholderiales; family Alcaligenaceae; genus Achromobacter; species Achromobacter sp. 1L-A-4-B-C2. Next base: position 176,201 of record NZ_JBXAWP010000006.1, on the reverse strand, counting down.
GGCGGACACGTCGTTGTTCTTGCCGCGCGCCGGCGTCGGCGTGGCGACCTGTAATTCGTAGCGCGAGTAGGCTTTTTCAGGGGCCGAGATCAGCACCGGCGCGTATTCGCCCGGTTCCAGTGACCGTGGCGATGGCGTGGACAGGGTCGACGTCAGCGTCAGGTCGCCCTGGAAGAACGTTGCCGTGACACGCGGCACGTCGATCTTCTTGCCCGTTTCGTTGCGCATGATCATCACCAGCTGCTTGCGGCCGCGGATCTGGACTTCGCGCACGTCCGTCAGTTTGACCAGCGACGCGTCAATGGGCGGGGCGACGGGCGTTGGGCGGTAAGGGGTCGACGGGCTGGACGTCAGCATCGACGCCACCAGCGGCACGAAAATCACGGCAACCACTACCAGCACGATGGCCGCCAGCGCACTGGGCTTGATCTGCGCTGGCCTGGCCGGCTGCTGCATGCCGCGCAATATCTTTTCAAGCCGCTGGGCAACGTCGTCCTCCACCAGCGTCAAGGCGTGGCAATGGTTGCAGCGGTATTCGTTGGGGGCCAGTTTGGTGAATTGCGCGCTGCCGCAAGTGGAGCAGGTCAGCGTGACCGTGTTGATCGTCGTGTGTTTTGGTGTCATGCGTTTGGCGTCATGCTGGCGGAGCGTGCATGGGGGACGGACAGGGCGGCAAGGATAGCGGCAGCGCGCCGGGGGCGGGGTGCAGGTGCGCTTCTAGTTGTGACGATATGTGCCAAAAGCGACGCCCCGCCGCCTTATCGCGACAAACGAACGCTGTTCGTCCGGGTGATATCATCGCCGCGACAAAAACCCGGCCCCACGCATGAGCATTTCCCATCACCTGCTGTTTCTGGCCTGCGTGGCGCTGGCCACCTATGCCCAGACCATGACCGGCTTCGCGTTCGGGCTGGTGCTACTGGGTCTGTCCGGCGTATTTCAGCTGGCCTCGGTGGCCGAAGTGGCCAACGTGGTCAGCGTGCTGTCGCTGGTGAACGCCGCCGTCACGCTGGCGCGCGCCAAGCCGCAAGTGAACTGGTCGCTGATGCGCCCGGCCATGGTCGCCAGCCTGGTGGGCGTTGCCGTGGGTGTGGCCGCGCTGACGTGGATCAGCGGATCCATGACGGTTCTGCTGCAACTGTTGCTGGGCATCACCATCCTGGCCTGCGCGGTGCTGCTGGTGGCGCGCGCCAAGCCATTGGAACGCTTGTCGTCCAAGGCGTCCTTTTTGTTCTTCGGGGGCATTTCGGGCGTATTGGGCGGCCTGTTCTCCAGCGCCGGCCCGCCGATGGTGTATCACCTGTATCGCCAGCCCTTGCCGCTGGCGTCCATCCGCAACAGCCTGCTGGTGCTGTTCTCGCTCAATGCCGTGGTGCGGCTGGCGCTGGTGACGGGGCAGGGCCACTTCATGGCGTCGTCATTCTGGCTTAGCGTGCAGGCGCTGCCCGTGGTGATCGGGGTGACGTGGGTGGCGCGGCGCTACAGCACGGCGGACTCCATGAAGACCGTGAAGCGGATGGTGTTCGTGCTGCTGCTGGCGGCCGGCATGGGCCTGATCGTGCCGGCGGCGCGGATACTGGCGGCCGGGTAGCCGCCAGGGGCGATGGGACAACGGCGCGCGGCACTTGCGCGTGCTGCCGCTGACGGGGCTTGGCCGCCGCTGATTACGCGTGGCCGCCACTGATTACGCGTGGCCGCCGCTGATGTAGCGTTCCAGCTCGTGGATGATGAATTTCTGTTCGCTCATGATGTCCTTGACCAGATCGCCGATGGACAGCAGGCCGATGAGCTTTTCGTTGTCGATGACCGGAAGATGGCGGAAATGCCGTTCGGTCATCATGGCCATACAGTGCTCGCGCGTATCGCCCGGGCCCACGTAATACACCGAGTCGGTCATGATGTCGCGCACTTTGGTGCTGCGCGACGAGCGGTCTTGCAGGACGACTTTGCGGGCGTAGTCGCGCTCGGACAGCATGCCCAGCACCGTATCCCCTTGCACGACCACCACTGCGCCGATGCTGCGTTCGGCCATGGTCTTGATGGCGTCGAACACCGAGGAATCCGGTGAAACCGTCACGACGGCATTGTTGGACTTTTCCCTGAGAATCTCAGCCACTGTTTTCACGATGTGCTCCCGGATCGCTGACAAGGTTCAAACGCCAACCGCGCGTCGCGCCCTTGGATAACGGCCAGGGCGCCGCGGCGCGGTCATGCTCCATCCTAAGCCTGCTGGCCACCTTGCCGCAAGCGGGGCCTATTTGGCCGCCTTGGGCCGGAAGGCGTGGGCGGCCACTTCGCGCAGGTTGCGCGCGGCGCTGCGTTCGGCCCCCGGGTTCCATGCCAGCGAGATCCCGATCGACGCGTCCGCCGGAAAATCGGCAAGCGTTTTAGTGACCACGTTGGGGCTGGGGTGGCGGCGGGCGCCGGCCGGCACCAGCGCCACGCCCAAGCCGCTTTCCACCAGGCTCAACAGGGTTTGCACCTGCACGGCTTCCTGCGCGATGCGGGGCGTGAAGCCGCGCAGCTGGCAGGCGTTGATGGCGGCCATGCGCAGGCCGGCCGCCTCGGTGGCGGTGTACATGATGAAGGGTTCGTCGGCCAGGTCGGCCAGCCGGATGCGGCCGCGGCGGGCCAGCGGATGGCTGTTGTGCACGGCCAGCACGAAATTTTCGGTGGTCAGCGGCGCCAGCCGCACGCGCGAGCCCATGGCCACCGGCACACGCACGATGCCCACTTCCAGCGCGTCCTCGGCCAGGTCCTGCATGATGCGTATCGAGGTGGCTTCGCGCAGCACCACTGTCACGCCCGGATAGCGTTGGCGAAACAAGGGCAGCACGCGCGGCAAGATGGCGTGCGTGGCGGATCCGACGAAACCGATACGGACGGTGCCGCCTTCACCGACAGCCCCGGCACGGGCAGCCAGCCGGAATTGCTCGGCATGAAACAGCGCGCGGCGCGCTTCATCCAGCGCCGCCAGCCCGGCCTCGGTCAGCTGCACGCCTTGCCGGCCACGCACGAACAGCGGCACACCCACCATCTCTTCCAGCTTGCGGATCGACACCGACAGCGGCGGTTGCGACATATGCAGCTTTTCGGCCGCGCGGTGAAAGTTCAGCGTGTCGGCAAGCACCAGGAATTGCTGCAAGTGGCGAAAGTCCATGGAAGGGGTCCAGGGCGGCATGGGCTTTCGATGATACGTGCTGTGTGTGGTGCTGTGTGTGGTGCTGTGTGTCGCGAATGTGTGTGGCGCTGCGTGTGGCGATGTGTGTGATGTGTGTGATGTGGTGATGTGGTGTGTGGGGCTTGGTATCGCGCGGTGTGCCGTGCGGTGGATCGCCGCCGGCATCCGGGCTATCCCTTGCGGTATCGCCGCGTCAGGCTTGACCCTGCGCCACGCGGCGGATGAGGTGCAGTGCACTGTCTTCGCCTTGCAACGCATGGGCGCCGATGTGTGCATGCCAGAAGGATTCCGACCCCGCCGCCAACCGCCAGTCGCGCAGGCGGCTCGTGTAAAGCTGCAAGTCGAATTCGGCGGTGACGCCGATGGCGCCATGCACCGCGTGGGCGATGTCGGCCACCCGCGGCGCCGCCTGGCTGGTTCGCGCTTTGCCGACGGCAGCTTGCATCGCACCGGGCATCACGCTGGGCATCACACCGGGCGTCGCACCGGGCGTCGCGCTGGGCATCGCGCTGGGCATCGCGCTGGGCATTGCACCGGGCATCGCGCTGGGCCTCGCGCCGGGCATTGCACCGGGCGTCGCACCGGGCGTCGCTGCCGGCATCGCGCTGGGGATCGAACCGGGCGTCTCACCCGGCATCGCATTGGGCAGCGCACCGGCCATCACTCGGGGCAAATTGCCGGGCTGCGTGTCCTGGCTTTGAAACGCCAGCTGCGCGGCCATGTTCGCTGCCCACACCTCTTCGGCCATCACGCTGATCTGCTGCTGCACCGCCTGGAAGCGGCCGATGGACTTGCCGAATTGAGCCCGTGTGTTGGCGTAGTCCAGGGTCATCGCCAACACGCGCTCCATTGCGCCGGCCATCAGGCCCGCGTAGGCCGTGGCGGCCAGCAGGGCCAGGGCATCCGGCGTATCGGCCGCGCGCTGCCCGTTGTGCCCGTTGTGCCCGTCTCGCCCGTCCTGCCCGTCCTGCCCCTGTCGCCCGTCCTGTCCGTCCTGCCCGTCGTGCCCGTTCCGCCCCTGCCGGCCCTGCCGCCCGTCCCGCCCGTTTTGTTCATCGCTTGCGCGGATAGGGCCCAGGCATTGGGAGTCGGCCAACGCCCATGACGCCTCGCCGTCCAGCGAGCCATGTATGCCGTTGCTCTGCACATCGGCCGCTTGCACGGGCAACAGCCACGCTTGTCCATTGATCTGCGCCAGCACGTGGCTGGCCACGCGTATCCAGGGCACGTTCTTGCCGGCGATGCGGTGGTCGGCCACGGACAGTCCGTGCGGCGCCAGCGCGATCGGCCCCGCCGGGCACGCATGTCCGTGGGCCGCCAGCCAGCCGCGCGCCAGCATCGTATGTGCGATGGGGTAGGGGCACAGGTGACGGCCTGCCGCCAGCACCACCGGCAGTGCCGCCGCCAAGGGCAGCCCGGCGCCGCCCAGCGACTCGGGCACCAGCGCATCGGCGAATCCCGCGTCCTCGCACGCCCGCCACGCGGCATCAATGGGCTGCCCCTGCTCGGCGGCGCGCAGCAGCGCGGGCGTGCAGGTTTGGGCGAACAGGCGTTCGGCCGCGTCGCCCAGCAGGTTGTCGGAAAGCGTGTCGCCAGCGTTGTTCATGATGTAGCCCTTGTCCGTCCGTATTCAGTTAACACGCCGCAGATCAGCCTGTATGACATCAGCCCCATGACATCAGCCCCATGACATCAGCCCGCGCCTTACCGCAGCCCCAGCCCGCGCGCGATGATGCCGCGCAGAATTTCACGGGTGCCGCCGCGCAGCGAGAACGTGGGCGCAACCTGTTCCAGGTACGTCAGCGTGCGCAGCAGGGGCAATGGGGGCGGCAGGTTGGGGTGACGGCCCAGCGCGTCGCCGATCAGGCGGGGAATTTGCTGCTCAAGTTCCGTGCCCAAGTCCTTCACCAGCGCCGCTTCGGTGGCCGGGCTGCCGCCCGCGGCCAGCTTGCCCGCCACCGCCAGCGACATCGCCCGCAACACCGCCATCTGCGACAAGATGGCGCCCAAGGTCGCGCGGTCCACGGCGTCGCCCGACAAGGCGCGGCAGTGCGTTAACCAGCATTCAAGCAGCGCAACGCTGGAATACAACCGTTCCGGGCCGCTGCGCTCGAACGCCAATTCGGCATTGACCTGCGCCCAGCCCGCGCCTTCTTCACCGATCAACGCATCGTCCGGCAATTCCACGTTGTCGAAGAACACTTCCGAGAAATGCGCATCGCCGGTCAAGTCTTGAATCTGCCGCACCGACACGCCGGGTAGCGACAGGTCCACGATCAGCTGCGACAGGCCCTGGTGCCGGTCCTGCGGGGATCCCGACGTGCGCACCAGCGCAATCATGTAGTGCGAGCGGTGCGCGTTGGTGGTCCAGATCTTGCTGCCGTTCAAGCGCCAACCGCCAGGCATCGGCTCTGCCCGCGTGCGGATGCTGGCCAGGTCCGAGCCTGATCCCGGTTCGCTCATGCCGATGCAAAAGAACGCCTCGGCGCGGCAGATGCGCGGCAGGTAAAACGCCTTTTGGGCGGGGGTACCGACCTTCAGGATCAAGGGGGCGCTTTGGCGGTCGGCGATCCAGTGCGCCGATACCGGCGCGCCCGCGCCCAGCAATTCCTCGGACAGCACGAAACGCGCGAAATGGCCTCGGTCGGCGCCGCCGAATTCGCGCGGCAACGTCAGGCCCAGCCAGCCGCGCTCGGCAAGCTGGCGGCTGAAGCCCGCGTCAAACCCCATCCAGGACCGTGCGCGTTCATCTGGCTCCAACCCGTCCAGCGTGTCCGCCAGAAAGGCGCGGATATCCGCGCGCAGCGCTTCGTCGGGGGCGGGGATGGGGGTCAGGTCCAGCGGTTCGATCATGGTCCGGTTCCGTTGCGACGCCGCCTGGATGGCGGGCACGTCAGGCCACTATCCGGCAGCGTCGCCACCGCCGTCCAATATTATTTTTGGGCTTTTCGATACCGGATTCGTATCGCCGGTGCAAAAACTAATATTGGACGCTGCCCGGCCACGCGCCTACGCTGGACATTCTTGCCGGCGTGCGCGGCGGCGATCCAAAACCTGTAATCGGGAAAGGGAAAACATGACGGAACTCGTGCATTTTGAATTGGACGCGGACGGCGTGGCGACGCTGACGCTGGATGACCCCGCTACGCGCAACGCGCTGACCGGCAGCGATATCGTGGACCAGATGCTGGCCATCTTCGCGCGTATCGAGCACGACCCCGACGTGCGCGTGCTGATCCTGACCGCGACAGGCAAGGTGTTTTCATCGGGCGGCAACATTCACGAAATGCAGCGCCAGATCGGGCCGGACGTGAGCCCGGCCGCGCTGCGCCAGGAATATCGGCACGGCATCCAACGATTGCCCTTGGCCTTGCACGCGCTTGAAGTGCCCACCATTGCCGCCGTCAACGGCCCGGCCATTGGCGCGGGTTGCGACCTGGCCTGCATGTGCGACGTGCGCATCGCGGCGGAGTCGGCCACTTTTGCCGAGAGCTTCGTCAAGCTGGGCATCATTCCCGGCGACGGTGGCGCGTGGTTTTTGCCGCGCTTGATCGGCATGGCGCGTGCCGCCGAAATGTCGTTTACCGGCGACGCCATCGGCGCGGCCACGGCGCTGGAATGGGGCCTGGTGTCGCGCGTGGTGCCGGGCCAGGAACTGCTGCCGGCAGCGCGCGCGCTGGCCGGACGCATGGCGGCCAATTCCCCGCAGGCCGTGCGGCTGACCAAGCGCCTCTTGCGCGAAAGCCAGCATGCGCGCCTGGACGCCTTGCTGGAACTGTCGGCGGCATACCAGGCGCTGGCCCACAAGACCGACGCGCACGCGGACGCCGTCGCCCAATTTCTTGCGGCGCGGGGGCGCTAGGCCGGCGTTATGATGGAAAACATCACAAGGAGGAAACACCATGAATGAAGTTATCGTCGCATCCGCCGTGCGCACCGCCATCGGCGATTTTGGCGGCGCGCTGAAAGACGTGCCGCCCTGCGACCTGGGCGCCACGGTTATTCGGGCCGCGCTGGAACGCGCCGCCGTCAAGGGCGACGAAGTCGGCCACGTTGCGGTGGGCCACGTCATCAACACCGAACCCCGCGACATGTACCTGTCGCGCGTGGCGGCCATGAACGCCGGCATCGCCAAGGAAACCCCTGCCTTCAACGTCAACCGCCTGTGCGGTTCGGGCTTGCAGGCCATCGTGTCGGCCGCGCAGACCATCATGCTGGGCGATGCCGATATCGCCATCGGCGCGGGCGCCGAAAGCATGAGCCGCGCCCCATACATCGTGCCCTCGCAACGCTGGGGCGCGCGCATGGGCGACAGCGTCATGCTGGACATGATGACCGGCGCCTTGTCCGACCCCTTCGGCCGCATGCACATGGGCGTCACGGCCGAAAACGTGGCGGCCAAATTCAACATCAGCCGCCAGGACCAGGACGCGTTGGCGGCCGAATCGCATCGCCGCGCCGCCGCCGCCATTGACGCCGGCTACTTCCGCGACCAGATCGTGCCGGTGGTGCAAAAGACCCGCAAGGGCGAAGTCGTGTTCGACACCGACGAACACGTGCGCCGCGACGTCACCGCCGACACCATGGCAGGGCTGAAGCCGGTGTTTCAGAAAGAGAACGGCACGGTCACGGCGGGCAATGCGTCGGGCCTGAATGACGGCGCGGGCGCCGTGGTGCTGATGAACGCCTCGGTAGCCGCCAAGCGCGGCATCAAGCCGCTTGCGCGCCTGGTCGCCTACGCGCACGCGGGCGTCGACCCCAACATCATGGGCATCGGCCCGGTGCCCGCCACGCAGGCCGCCTTGAAGCGCGCCGGTCTGACGGTGGACCAGTTGGACGTCATCGAAGCCAACGAAGCGTTTGCTGCCCAGGCGTGCGCCGTGGCGCGTGAATTGAAGCTGGACCCCGCCAAGGTCAACCCCAACGGCAGCGGCATCGGCCTGGGCCACCCCATCGGGGCGACGGGCGCGATCATCACCGTCAAGGCGCTGCACGAACTGCAACGCGTGGGCGGCCGCTATGCGCTGGTGACGATGTGCATCGGTGGCGGCCAAGGCATTGCCGCGATCTTCGAACGCATTTAAGGGTTTGATGCCGGTTTGGCTGCGGCTTCGGAAGCAGCCGAATGACGCAGCCGAATGACGCAGCTGAATGACGCCGCCCAGCGCCCCGCCTCCCCGCGGGGCGCTTTTCCTTCATGCCTGGCCCAGATAGCCCGCCGCCCAGGCCTGGCACTCGGCCCGCAGCAGCTCGCCCATCTTGGCGCGGCGCGGCGCATCCAGCCGGCTGCTGATGGCGCCGAAGCTGAACGCTACCCACGTCAACTCCGATACCGGAAACGCGACGCCCACGCCCGACACGCCCGGCGTGATCGTATCCACGATTTCAGAATGCCCCGTCGCGCGCGTCTGCTTGACGGCCTTCATCAACGCCGCGCTTGAGACGCCAATCTGCGCGTAGCTGGCCGCGTGCCGCGCATACAGCGCCGCGATTTCTTCGTCCGGCAAACTCGCCATCAACGCCAGCCCGCCCGCGCCCACGCCCAGCAGCCGCCGTTCGCCCTGGTCGATGGTGAACACCTTGACCGGAAACGAGCCCGCCTCGCGCAGCAGGCACAAGGCGTAATCCCCCTGGCGGATCACCAGGAACACGGTGTCGCCCGACAATCGGGCCAGCTTCTGCGCGAAAGGGCGCAGCGCATCCAGCAAGGGCGTGCGTCGCAACGCCGCGAAACCCAGCTGCATGGAATCCACGCCCAGGCGATAACGCCGCGTGCGTGCGTCGCGTTCGGCGAATTGCTCTTCCAGCAGGCAGCTCAACAGGCGGTGGGCGGTGGACCGTTCCAGCCCCGTCGCGCTCATCACGCCTTGCAGGTCGATGCCGTCTTCCTGATGCTGGGCCAGCACGCGTAGCAGGCCCAGCGCGCGCCGCATGCTTTGGGTGCCGCCGGTAGCCATCATCTTGTTCATATTGTGGGAAAAAGTGGTCGAATATTTTGTATTCTAGGATTCCAGGTGCGTTAATTCAATCGAATCGACCCATCGACCCGTGCCATCCACAAGCGCGGGCGTTGCAAAAGACGAGGAGACTATGGAATACGCCACCCTGGCCGTCGAGCACCACGACTCGATCTGCCGCATCAGCCTGGCGCGCGAATCGGCGCGCAATGCCCAAAGCCAGCAAATGCTGGATGAACTGGACGACGCCCTGACCCGGGCCGAACAAGACGACGCCGTGCGCGTCGTGGTGCTGGCCGGACGCGGCGCGCATTTTTCGGCGGGGCACGACCTGAAAGAAGCGCAAGCCAAGCGCGCCGACTTCACCGTGGAAGAACGCTGGGAATACGAGTCGCGCCGCTACTACGGCTATTGCCTGCGCATTTGGGATTTCCCGAAACCCACCATCGCGCAGGTGCAGGGCGCCTGCGTGGCGGGCGGCTTCATGATCGCCAACATGTGCGACCTGGTCGTGTGCGCCGACACCGCGTACTTTTCGGACCCCGTCGGCCACACGCTGGCCGCCGCCGCCACCGAAGTGCTGATCCACCCCTGGGTGATGGGCCTGCGCAAAGCCAAGGAAATGCTCTACACCGGCGAAAAAGTCGACGCGGCCGAGGCGCTGCGTATCGGCATGGTGAACCGCGTGGTGCCCGAGTCCGAGCTGGACGAAGCCACGCTGACGCTGGCCCGGCGCATTGCCCAGGCGCCGCCCTTCGGGCTGCGGCTGATCAAGCGCTCGTTGAACCGCACGGCCGATGCGCAGGGCTTTCGCACGGCCTTGTCGGCGCATTTCGACACGCACCAGCTGTCGCACCTTAGTGAAGAATTCCAGGCCGTGCGCGAACGCGGCCTGGCCCAGGCCATTCAGCGCAACAAGAAGGGCGAAACGGCATGAGGCCCGCGCTGGACTGCCTGCTGGACCCGCGCTCGATTGCCATGATCGGCGCCAGCGCCAACGCCGGCCGCATTGGCGGCATGCCGCTGGAACTGCTGACGCGCTTTGGCTACGCGGGCGGCATCTACCCCGTCAACCCGAAGTACCAGGAAGTGTTCGGCTTACGTTGCTGGCCCGACATTGAAGCCGTGCCCGAACCCGTGGACCTGGCCGTGCTGGCGATTGCCGCCGCCGAGGTCACGCCCATGCTGCGCCGTTGCCACGCCCGGGGCGTGCGCGCGGCCATCGTGTATGCGGCGGGTTTTGCGGAGGCGGGCGGCGAGGGCGCGCGCCTGCAAGCCGAGCTGGAAGCGTTCGTGGCGCAAAGCGGCATGGCCGTGGCGGGCCCGAACTGCATGGGGTTTGCTAACTTGAACACGCAGGCGCACACCGCCTTTGCCTCGGTATTCAAGACGGCGCCCGCGCAAACGCAGCCGGGCGTGGTCAGCCTGCTGACGCAAAGCGGCAATGTGTGCGCGGCGGTGTACGCCATCGCGCGTCGGCTTGACCTGCCGTTTTCGCACTTCATCAATACCGGCAACGAGGCCTGCCTGGATTTTTCGCAGTACCTGGAATATCTGGCGGCAGACGCCCACACCGAGATAGTGCTGGGCTACATCGAACAACTGCGCGATGGCGAACGCTTCGTGCGGGCCTGCCAGGCGCTGGAACGCCAGGGCAAGTTGTTGATTGCGCTGAAGGCTGGCAACACCGATAAAGGCGCGGCGGCGGTGCGTTCGCACACGTCGGCGCTGGCGGGCGACAAGCGCGTTTACGCGGCGGCGTTTCGCCAATTGAACGTCATCGAAGCCACCGACTTTGCACAGATGGCGCATCTGGCCAGCCTGGCCACGCTGCGCCATCGCAGCGCCGGCAAGCGCGTGGCGGTGCTGACGATGTCGGGGGCGCTGGGCGCCATCCTGGCCGACAAGTTCATCGGCGCGGGGCTGGAACTGCCGGATCTGCCCGACGACCTGCAAACCGTGCTGCGCGGCGGCATTCCGGACTACGGCATGGTCGGCAATCCGGTGGACGTGACCGGCAACGTCGTCAACGATCCGGCGTTTGTGCGCACGGTGTTGCAAGCCCTGGCCACCACCGACGCCATCGACGCCGTGGTGGTCTACGCGCCCGGCTACATGCTGGACCGCATGGCCGACGCGCTGGCCGAGGCATCGCGCCAGCATCAGCGCTTGTTCGTCGCCATCGACACCGGCCTGGCGCAAAGCCGCGCCGCCTTGCGCGAGGCCGAGGTCGCGGTGTTTGAAGACCTGGGACTAGCCGTGTCCGCGCTGGCGCCGTATCTGTTGTGGTGCGAGGCACGCGGCACGCGGCGGATGGCGGCCATCGACAACCCCACCGACCAACCCATCAACGTCAACGCCCCGCCCGTGCCGGCGCTGCCCTGCAACGAAGTGGACGCGCGCGCCTACGTTGCCGCCTTCGGGCTGCCGCAAGCGCTTGCCAGGGTGGCGCGCACGGCGGATGACGCGGTGGCCCACGCGCGCCAGGCGGGCTATCCCGTGGCGCTGAAAATACTTAGCGCCGACATCGCGCACAAGACCGAGGCCGGCGGCGTAGCGCTGGGGCTGGCCGACGACGCCGCCGTCAGCGCTGCGTTCGACCGCGTGCTGCACGCAGCGTCGGCCGCGCAACCCGACGCGCGCGTCGATGGCGTGATGGTGCAGAAGATGGAACGCGGGGTGGCGGAGCTGATCGTGGGCGCCACGCGCGACCCCGTTTTTGGCCCCGTGCTGACGGTGGGCCTGGGCGGCGTGCTGACCGAGATCTATCAAGACACCAGCCACCGCCTGCTGCCCGTGGACGAGGCCATCGCCATGCGGATGCTGCAAGAACTGAAGGCGTACCCCTTGCTGGACGGCTACCGGGGCAAGCCGCGTGCGGACGTGGCGGCGGCCTGCCGGGCGATTGTCGCCGTGGGCAACGCGCTGTTGGCCGCGCCCGCGCAGGTGGCCGAAATCGAAGTCAATCCCTTGCTGATCAAAGAGGCGGGACAAGGCGTTGCCGTACTGGACGCGTTGATCCTGCCCGCAACCCCGTAGTGCCACCGCGCCATGCGCGCAACGCATTCCCCAGGAGGAGACAAGCATGAAGAAGAGACAAGCAATCAAAGGGCTGTTGGCCGGCATGGCCTTCGCCGTGGCCGGCGCGGCCACCCCCGCGCTGGCGCAGGACGCGTATCCCAGCCGGCCCGTGCGCATCGTGGTGCCGTTCTCGCCGGGTGGCGCGGCCGACATCATGAGCCGCTTGCTGGCCGAACGGCTGACCGCCAAGCTGGGCCAGACCGTGATCGTAGAGAACAAGCCGGGCGGCGGCACGATGATTGCGTCCGACTACGTGGCGCGCGCGGCGCCCGACGGCTACACGCTGCTGATGGCCGCGTCATCGCTGGGCATCGCGCCCAGCACGTACGCCAAGGTCAACTACGACCCCATCAAGGACTTCACGCCCGTCAGCCAGGTGGCCTCGGTGGTGCACGTGCTTGAGGTGCACCCGTCGATTCCGGCCAAGAACGTGGGCGAACTGATTGCGTATCTGAAGGCCAACCCCGGCAAGGTCAGCTACGGCTCGGTGGGCGCGGGCAGTTCCACGCACCTTGAGGCCGAACTGTTCAACAGCATGGCGGGCGTGCAGATGGCGCATATTCCGTACAAGGGCAGCGCGCCGGCGCTGAACGATCTGGTGGCCGGGCGTATCCAGGTGATGTTCGACGCCTGGGCCTCGTCCGGCCCGTTCGTCAAGGACGGCAAGCTGCGCGCGCTGGCGGTGACGACCACGAAGCCCTCGGCTTCGGTGCCCGACCTGCCGACGGTGGCGGCTTCCGGCCTGCCGGGCTATTCGGCCATGCCGTGGCTGGGACTGGTGGCGCCGGCGAACACGCCGCAGGCGGTCGTCGACAAGCTCTATACGAATCTGGCGCAGATCCTGCAACAGCCCGACGTGAAAGCGCAGTTCGTGGGGCTGGGGCTGGACATCATCGGCAGCGACCCCAAAGCATTCGCGGCGTTCATCCGGCAAGACGTGTCGACCTGGGCCAAGGTCGCGCGCGATTCGAATATCCGATTGGAGTAAGCGGTATGGATCGACAGGACAACGCGGCCGCCCGCATCCTGGCACTGGACGACGACGCCTTTCGCCCGCAATTGCGCGCATGGCTGGCCGAGACCTATGCCGGCTTTGTGCGCGGCTGGCCTGGCGGCGCGTGCCCCCGTGACCTGGACTTTCGCCGGGCGTGGGAAGACACCTTGTGCGGCCACGGCTGGTCCGGCCTGGGTTGGCCCAGCGAATATGGCGGGCACGGCTTGCCGCTATCGCGCCAGGCCGTATTCCATGAGGAGCACGCGCGTTGCGGCGCGCCGTTGGGCGTGAACCTGATCGGCCACGGCATCCTGGCGCCTACGTTGCTGCACTTTGGCACGGACGCACAAAAGCGCCGTTTTTTGCCGGGCATATTGTCCAACCGCGACGTCTGGTGCCAGGGCTATTCGGAACCCGGCGCCGGGTCGGACCTGGCCTCGGTCCGCACGCGCGCCGAGCCGGTGGCGGGCGGGTATCGACTCAATGGGCACAAGATCTGGACGTCGTTCGCCGACCGCGCCCAGTGGTGCTTCGTGCTGGCGCGCACCGATGCCAACGTGCCCAAGCACAAGGGCCTGAGCTTTCTGTTGGTGGACATGCGCAGCACGGGCGTCCGGGTCGAACCGATCCGCCAGATCACGGGCGACGCGGAATTCTGCGAAGTGTTTTTCGAAGATGTATTCGTGCCGCAAGACCTGCTGCTGGGCGCCGAGAACCAGGGTTGGAAGGTGGCGATGGCCGCCGCCAGTTTCGAACGCGGCACTTACTTCATTCCGCGTCTGGTGCGGTTTGCGCAAGAGCTGCAAGCGGTGCGGCGGCTGGCGCTGCGGCCCGACGCTTACGGGCACACGCCGGCTTCGTCGGCCGACGTGCGCCACCGTTGGGCGCGGCTGGCGGCCGACAGCCACGTGCTGGCGTTGAAGTCGCGGCGCGCGCTGGAAGGCGCCATGCGTGGTGATCCGCCTGGGCCGGAAGGGTCGTCCACCAAGATTCACTGGAGCGAGGCGCACCAGCGCTTGCTGGAGCTGTCCTTGCAGATGCTGGGAGAAGGCGCGTGCCTGGAAGGGGCGGGGCATGGCGCGGGCGACGGCAAGGGAGCCGGCAAGGCGGGCGCGGTCGGCAATGCGGGTATCGATGCGGGTATCGATGCGGATATCGATGCGGGTATCAATGTGCGCGGTACTGCCGGTGTTGAGGCCGATAGGGAAGCTGGCATCAGGCCCGATTGCAACGCTTGTATCGAAGCCGATTTCAACGCCGATATCGACGCGGACGCGGCAACGCTGACGCACGCCTACTTGTGGTCACGCGCCGAAACCATCCTGGCCGGCACCTCCGAGATCCAGCGCAACATCATCGCCGAGCAGATGCTGGGATTGCCTAAAGCCTGAAGCCCGAAGCCCAAAGCCCAAAGCCTGATTCGAACCAACGCCGACACCATGACTTTTTCCTTGAACGAAGACCAGCGCATGCTGCAAGAATCGGCCGCGCGCTTTCTGGCGGATCGCCATCCGCCCCGCGTGGCGCGCGCCGCCGCGACGCAGCCGGCCGCCGACCGGCTGGCGCTGTGGCAAGACCTGTGCGAACAAGGCTGGCCCGCACTGCTGGCGCCCGCTGAACAAGACGGCCTGGGCCTGGGGCTGGCCGACGCCTGGGTGGTGGCCGAAGCGGCAGGGCGTCATCTGCTTAGCCTGCCGCTGGCGGCAAACATGGTGCTGCTGCCAACCCTGTGCAAGGCGGGCTTGCCCGAGCCGGCGGCAACCTGGGCGCGCCAGATGATGCAGGGCCAGCGATATTTCGCGGATGTGACGCTGCGCCCGGACGGGTCTGCGTTTGTGGAAGGCGCAGGCCAGGGCGTGTCCGGCTTGGCGGTGCATTACCCCGCGCCGGGCGTGTTGCGGCTGGAACGCCACGCGCCCGTGGCGGGCAGGGCAGGGCTGGACCCGACGATGCCCGTCGCAAGCGTGGCGAGTCCTGACGTAGCGGAAACCGTGGACGTGCGGTTGGACGCCGGCCAGTGGCGGCGCCTGAAGACGCGGCTGACCTTGCTGCGGTCGGCTGAGCTGCTGGGTGCGGCAAGTGCCGCGCTGGACATGGCGGCGGCGTATGCCCGCGAACGGCGCCAGTTTGACCGCGCCATCGGCGCAAACCAAGCCATCAAGCACCGCTTGGCGGACGACTGGATGGCGCTGGACGATGCGCGTCTGGCCGGTCGGGCGGCCGCCGCCACGCACGATGCCGACGCGCCCTCGGCCGAACGCGACAGCCTCTACGTGCCGCTGCTGGCGGTGGAAGCGGGCCGGCGCGCGGCCCAGAACGCCATCCAGGTGCATGGCGCCATGGGGATCACCTGGGAATGCGACGCGCACTTGTATCTGAAGCGGGTGTTGCGCTTGGCGGCAAGCCTGCATGCGGACGCATCTTGCACCCAGTGGCTGGAGCGCATCTGGGAAGGCGCCGCCGAGGAAAACGCTGATCTGCCTTGAGCCACCGTTGGCGCGGCGTCCGACCTACAATCGCCGCCATGAATAAATCGAACTTCCCCTCCGAACTGGACCAGCCGACCCTGTCCGAGCTGGATGGCGTGCGTTATCTGCACTTCAACACCCCGTGGGTCCAGGGTGCGATGCACGTCAAGCGTCCGGCTGAACTGGTGCTGGAATACACCGCGCAGATGATGGCCTGGCTGCTGTTCCTGGAACCGCCCAAGGAAGAATCCATCGGCATGTTGGGCCTGGGCGCGGGGTCGCTGGCGCGCTTTTGCGTCAAGCACACGCGTAGCCCGCTGCTGGCCGTGGAATGGAACCCGCGCGTAACCGCCGCCTGCCATATGTTCTTCCGCCTGCCGGGCTCGAACCGGCTGCTGGTCGAACACGCGGACGCCGGCCAGTGGGTGGCCGACCCCGCCAATGCCGGGCGTTGCCCGGTGTTGATGGTCGACCTGTACGACGCCTCGGCCGAAGGCCCCGTGCGCGACAGCGTGAAGTTCTACCGCGACTGCCGCCGCGTGCTGGGCGAGGTCGGCGTGGTGGCCGTCAACCTGTTCGGCCGCCACGAAAGCTTTGGCAAGAACATCGACAACCTGTCCAAGGCCTTCGACGACCGCGTGGTGTTGCTGCCCGAGGTGGACGCCGGCAATCAGATCGTGCTGGCCTTCTCCGGCCCGCGCCTGGCGGTGACGCCCGCCGATCTGCTGGCGCGGGCCGAAGTCGTGGAATCCAAATACGGCCTGCCGGCCCGCCGTTGGGCCCGATCGCTGACGCGCCACGCCGTGGACGGGGTTCTGCACTTCTGAAGCAGCCGACGGGCGGAAGGGGTTTTCCAGGGGTTTACCTTTTTCCGCGTCGGGATTTAACATGGGCTTGTTCATAATTATGAATTACGGCGCTGCCCGCGCCGGCCCCCATGAGCCAACCCATCGTCCGTCAAGCCCTTTACCTGGAAGTCGCGGATCGCCTGCGCGGCATGATCCATGCGCGCGCCCTGTCCAACGGCGAATGGATCGACGAACTTCGGCTGGCCGGCGAAATGGGCATATCCCGCACCCCCTTGCGCGAGGCGCTGAAGGTGCTGGCCACCGAAGGGCTGGTGCGGCTGGAGCCGCGCCGCGGCTGCTTTGTCAATGAACTGTCCACGCAAGACCTGGAAGACATCTTCCCGCTGATGGCCATGCTGGAAGGGCGCTGCGCTTTCGAAGCCGCCCGCAAGGCGACCGACGCCGAACTGGCGGCGCTTGAGCCGCTGCACGCCGAACTGGCCGGCCATGCCCGCGCCGGCCGCATCGACGCCTACTACCAAACCAATTACCTGATCCACGAAGCCGTCCAGGCGCTGGCCGGCAACCAGTGGCTGTCGGACATGGTGGGCAACCTGCGCAAGGTCCTGAGCCTGTCGCGGCACCGCAGTCTGGCGCGCCCCGGGCGCATCCAGCAGTCCTGCGCCGAACACCTGGCCATTTTCGACGCCCTGAAAGCGCATGACAGCGAGGCCGCCCAGGCCCTGGCGCACACCCATCTGATGCGGCAGCTGGAAGCGCTGCGCATTTTGGCCAATGAAGACGCCGCCGATCCGGCGTTATCCGATCCCATCGTTATCGAGGAGCCCGCCCATGTCCGTACCCGCCAATCTCGCGCCCGCGCGGGGCGCACGCACGCCTGAGCCCGAGCCCGAGCTGATCGACCCCGCGGCGGCTGCCGAGGGCGCCAGCCTGATGACGCGCCTGGGCAAGCTTTGGGAACGCGGGCGCCTGCCCAGCGAATCCGAGGTGCGCCGCCTGTTCGAAGCGCGCCTGACCGATGTGGCGGCCAACAAGCTGGCGCGCCGCTGGTGCGAGCAATACAGCACGGCCGACAGCAAGGACCGCCGGCTGATGCTGGCGGCGTTGGCTCAGGTGCGCGCCACGTACGCGGGCGACGGCGGCGAGGGCACGCGCCTGTTCAAGCGCTTTAACGCGCTGCCGCACGGCTTGCGCTTCCTGGTGGATCTGCGCGCCGACATGCTGCGTTGGCGCAAGCAGGTATCGGGTATCCAGGGGCTGGACAAGGAACTGGAAGGCCTGCTGTCCGCCTGGTTCGACGTGGGTTTGCTGGAGTTGCGCCCGCTGACCTGGGATTCGCCCGCGTCGCTGCTGGAAAAACTGATCCTGTACGAAGCCGTGCACGAGATCACCTCGTGGGACGACCTGCGCCGCCGCGTGTCGCCCGACCGCCGCTGCTACGCCTATTTCCATCCGCAGATGCCGGGCGTGCCGCTGATTTTCGTGGAAGTGGCGTTTGCCAGCAGCATGGCCGACAACGTGCAGGTGCTGCTGGACAGCACCTTGCCGCCGCAGGATCTGGACAAGGCGCGCTGGGCGATCTTCTATTCCATTTCGAATACGCAGCCCGGCCTGAAGGGCATCAGCTTCGGCAACTTCCTGCTCAAGCGCGTGGTCGAGCAGCTGCTGGAAGAGCTGCCCAAGCTGAAGAACTTTGCCACGCTGTCGCCCATTCCCGGGTTTTCGGATTGGCTGGGCAAGCTGGACGCCGACGCCGTGGAGGCCATCGTGCGCGAAGACAAGTCGCGCGCCAAGGACCGCAAGCGCGAAGGGGTGCCGGACGGCCAGCGCTGGGTGTCGCGGCTGGCCAAGGCCGCCGCGCAGGGCAAGGCGTCCGACGTGATCAAACGCGCCGGCTTCCGGCTGGCCGCCACGTATTTGCAATCCATGAAGAACGGGCTGCCGCTGGACCCCGTGGCGCGTTTTCACCTGGGCAACGGCGCGCGCATCGAACGCTTGAACTGGGCGGCCGACACCTCGGTCAAGGGCATGAAGCAGTCTTGCGCGCTGATGGTCAACTACCTGTATGACCTGGACGAGCTGGACACCAACCTTGCCCGCTTGGGCGAAGGTAAGCCGCAGGTAAGCCGGGGAGTCGGACGCGTGGCCTGATCGCTTTACAAAGCGGTCCATATCAATAAAAAAAGGGGCAAGGGGACATGACGCAAGACGTGGCCGGCCGCGTGCGGCTGGAACGCGAGGGGCCGTTGGCCTGGGTGACGCTATCGCACCCGGGGCGGTTGAACGCGATAACGGTGGGCATGTGGGGCGAGCTTGGTGACGTGTTCACGCGCCTGGCCGCCGACAGCACCGTGCGCTGCGTGATCGTGCGGGGCGAAGGCGGCAACTTTGCCGCGGGCGCCGACATCCGCGAATTTCCCGTGCAGCGGGCCGACGCCGCCGGCGTGCAGCATTACCACCGCCACATCCTGGCGCCCGCCTTGCGGGCCGTGGCCGACTGCCCGCACCCCGTCATCGCCCAGATCGAAGGCGTGTGCGTGGGCGGCGGGCTGGAAATTGCCAGCCAGTGCGACTTGCGCATCGCAGGCGCGTCGGCGCGTTTCGGCGTGCCGATCAACCGCCTGGGCTTTCCCATGGCGCCCGATGAAATGCGCGGTCTGCTGGCCCTGGTCGGGCGCGCGGCCACGCTGGCAATTTTGCTGGAAGGCCGGGTCTTCGGCGCCGACGAGGCGCACGGCCTGGGGCTGCTGACGCGCATCGTGCCCGACGATCAGGTGGCCGATGCCGCCCGCCGCAGCGCCGATCGCATCGCCCAGGGCGCGCCATTGGCCGCCCGCATCAATAAACGCCTGTCGGCGCGGCTTGCCCAAGGGGGCGCCTTGACCGAAGACGAATATCAAGACTATTTCTCCTATGCCGAAAGCCGGGACCACAAGGAAGGCGTGCGCGCTTTCCTGGCCGGCGTAGATCCTTCCTTTTTCGGAGACTGACCAAGGTGAGCAACGCCAACCTCTATGCTGTCCTGCAAGGCGGCTTTCCCAAAGACCGCAGCAAAGTCGCGCTGGAAACGCCCGACCTGCAATACACCTGGGATGACATCGACCGCGCCACCGCGTGCCTGGCCAACCTGCTGACGTCGCTGGACCTGCCCGATGGTTCGCGCGTGGCCGTGCAAGTCGAAAAATCGCCGGAAGCGCTGCTGTTGTACCTGGCCACCTTGCGCGCCGGGCTGGTGTACCTGCCGCTGAACACGGCCTACCGCGAAGCCGAGATCGAATACTTCCTGGGCAACGCCGAGCCCGCCGTGGTGGTCTGCGCCAGCAAGAACCTGGACTGGGTGCAGCGCGCCGCCGACAAGGCAGGCTGCGCGCACGTCTACACGCTGGACGAAGACCGCACGGGCACGCTGCTGGACGCCGCCGCCGGCCTGCCGCAAACGTTCAAGACCGTGCAGCGCAAGCCCGACGACCTGGCCGCCATTCTGTATACGTCCGGCACCACCGGCCGCAGCAAGGGCGCGATGCTGTCGCATGGCAACCTGGCCGCCAACGCGCAGGTGCTGCACGAATACTGGGGCTGGCGCGAAGACGACGTGCTGCTGCACATGCTGCCCATCTTCCACGTGCATGGCTTGTTCGTGGCCTCGCACGGCGCCTTGCTGGCCGGCGCAAAGATGATCTGGCTGCCCAAGCTGGATGCCGACCAGGCGCTGCATTACCTGCCGCAATGCACGGTGATGATGGGCGTGCCCACGTACTACGTGCGTTTGCTGGCCGACCCGCGCTTTAACCGCGACGTGTGCGCCAACATGCGCCTGTTCATCTCGGGGTCGGCGCCGCTGTTGGCCGAGACGTTCTCGGACTTCAAGGCGCGCAGCGGGCACGCCATCCTGGAACGCTACGGCATGAGCGAAACCGTCATGCTGACGTCCAACCCCTATGACCCCGCCCAGGGCGAGCGCCTGGCCGGTACGGTCGGGCGCGCGTTGCCGGGCGTGCAGGTGCGCGTGGTGGACGACGCGGGCGTGCCGCTGGCGCCGGGCGAGATCGGCAACGTGCAGGTGCGTGGCCCCAACGTGTTCTCGGGCTACTGGCGCATGCCGGAAAAAACGCGCGAGGAATTCACCGAAGACGGCTGGTTCAAGACGGGCGACGTCGGCCGCTGGGGCGGCGAATCCGCCGGGCGCGAAGTGCCGGCCGACACGCTGTCCATCGTCGGGCGCAGCAAGGACCTGATCATCTCGGGCGGCTTTAACGTCTACCCCAAGGAAATCGAAACGCTGATCGACGACATGCCTGGCGTCGCGGAATCGGCGGTCATCGGCGTGCCGCACGCGGACTTCGGCGAAGCCGTCGTCGCGGTGGTCGTGCCCAAGGACGGCGCGTCGCTGGACGCGGGCGCGATGCAACAGGAACTGAAGTCACGCATCGCCAACTTCAAGGTGCCCAAGCGCGTGCACATCGTTGACCAATTGCCGCGCAACACGATGGGCAAGGTCCAAAAGAACGTGCTGCGCGAAACCTATAAGACGCTTTGACGCCATGCCAGATGCCGGCCTGCATGGGCCGGCATTTTTTTTCTACACAGGAGGCCTTCCGACTCGATCCGACTACGCATTGCAGTCCTGGCAGCATTCATTCAATAAGAATTTCAAGAGACGAGACGCACACAACCGCGCCGTCCCCGTGATGCAGCAAGAGGAGACATTATGAAAGTTCGCAAGTCCGCCGTGGCCCTAGTCGCCGTGGCAGCCCTGGGTTTCGGCGGCACGGCCGCCGCGCAATGGCCAGAGCGCCCCATCACGCTGATCGTTCCGTTCCCCGCAGGCGGCGGCACGGACACCTTCGCCCGCCCGCTGGCCCAACAACTGACCATGCAATTGGGCCAGACGGTGGTGATCGACAACAAGGGCGGCGCGGGCGGCACGGTGGGCGCGGGCGTTGCCGCCAAGGCCCGGCCCGACGGCTACACCTTCTTCATGGGCGGCGCGCACCACGCGTTGGCCCCGTCGCTGTACAAAAGCCTGAACTACAACATCCAGAAGGACTTCGTGCCGGTCGCGCTGGTGGCGCAGCCGCCGCAGGTGGTGGTGATCAACGCCGGCAAGTTGCCGGTCAAGACCTTGCAGGAATTCGTCGACTACGCCAAGAAGCATCCGGGCGAAATCAACTACGGCACCGCCGGCAAGGGCAGCACGCACCACCTGGCCGGCGAGTTGTTCGCCATGCAGACCGGCATCAAGCTGGTGGACGTGCCGTACCAGGGCGCCGGCCCGATGCTGTCCGCGTTGATCGGTGGTCAGGTAGACCTGGCGTTCGATGGGCTGGGTTCGTCGTCCGGACATATACGCGCGGGCGCCATCAAGCCCCTGGCCGTCGCGGCCAACGAACGGTCGGCCTCGCTGCCCAACGTGCCGACCGCCGCCGAAGCCGGCGTGCCGAATTACGTCGTGTCGACCTGGTACGCCATCTGGGCGCCGACCGGCACGCCGAAAGAGGCGGTCGACAAGATGGCGGTGGAAATCACCAAGGCGCTGAACACCCCGAAGCTGAAGGAAACGTGGGCCGGCAACGGCTCGGCGGTGCCCACGCTGACGGGCGCCGACTTTGGCAAGTTCGTCGACAGCGAAGTCGATCGCTGGGCCAAGGTGGTGAAAGATTCCGGCGTGAAGCTGGATTAATGCCTTAGCGCCATTCGCTGGCCTGGCTCAGCTTGGCCAACTGGTCATGCGTCAGCGTCAGGCTGGCGGCCTTGACCAGTTCGTCAAGCTGCGCCAACGACGTGGCGCTGACGATGGGCGAGGTGATGCCCGGCTGCGCAATCTGCCAGGCCAGCGCGGCTTGCGCGGGCGTGCAGCCGGCGTCTTCCGAGACCTCGTCCAGCGCCTTCAGGATGCGCAGGCCGCGTTCGTTCAGATAGGTCTCCACAATCTTCTGGCCGCGCGCGCTTTTGCCGGCGTCGGCCGCGCTGCGATATTTGCCGCTAAGAAAACCGCTGGCCAGCGCGTAGTAATTGATGGTGCCCATCTGCTGCGTTTTCACCAGGGCTTGCAGCCCGGTCTCGAACCCGGCGCGGTTGTACAGGTTGTATTCGGGCTGGATGCTTTCGTAGCGCGGCAGGTCGTGGCGTTCGGCCGCGATCAGCGCTTCGGACAGGCGCACGGCCGTGTAGTTTGACGCGCCGATGGCGCGCACCTTGCCGGACTCGATGTGCTTGGCGTATTCCGCCAGCGTGTCCGTCAACGGCGTATCGGGGTCGTCTTTGTGTGACTGGTACAGGTCCACATAATCCGTTTGCAGCCGCGCCAGCGAGGCATCCAGTGAACGCCGGATGTAGGCGGGCGCCAGGCCGCGCGCGTCGGGGCCCATTTCCATGCCGACCTTGGTGGCAATCATCACGCGGTCGCGCTTGCCGGATCGCTTGAGCCATTTGCCAATCAGCGTTTCGGATTCGCCGCCCTGGTTGCCGGGCACCCAGCGCGAATACACGTCGGCCGTGTCGATGAAATTCAGGCCCGCGTCGACCATGGCGTCAAGCAGGGAATAGGCGCCGGCTTCGTCGACCGTCCAGCCGAAGACGTTGCCGCCGAAAGTCAGGGGGGGAACTTGCAGGCCGGAACGGCCCAGAGCGCGTTTGATCATGATGAGGCCTTGGGATGTGGCCGACGATCCGCCGTCGGCCTTGGCGATATTTAGTATATTGGCGCGGCGCGCCCCGGCGTGGAGCATGCTTGCCGGCATGCACCATTTCAGGGATTCCCCGCAAATTCTTTTGTCTGACGGCAAGTTAGACTATATGGCTTTACGGCTGACCGACCGACGGGAAGCCGCCGGCGTAGTTGTAATAACGAACAAAAACCAAGGGTTCAAGGAGCTTACGTATGCTGATCGGAAAAAAACATTTTCTGACGGTTGGCGCCATGGCGCTGGCGATGGCTATCGCCTCACCAGTGTCGGCGCAGCAAAAGTCGGTGGCGATTACCGCCATCGTCGAGCACCCGGCGCTGGACGCCGTGCGTGATGGGGTGCAAGACGCCCTGAAGCAAGCCGGCTACGAATCCGGCAAGAACCTGAAGTGGCAGTACCAAAGCGCGCAGGGCAATAACGGCACCGCCGCGCAGATCGCCCGCAAGTTCGTGGGTGACCGTCCCGACGCCATCGTCGCGATCGCCACGCCCTCGGCCCAGGCCGTCGTGGCCGCCACCAAGGACGTGCCGGTGGTGTATTCGGCCGTGACCGACCCGGTGGCAGCGCAGCTGGTCAAGAGCATGGACGCCACGGGCACCAACGTGACGGGCGTGTCGGACATGCTGGCGCTGGAAAAGCAGGTTGAACTCATCAAGAAAATCGTTCCCAACGCCAAGCGCGTGGGCATCGTCTACAACCCGGGCGAGGCCAACTCGGTCGTGGTGGTGAAGAAGTTGCAGGAAATCCTGCCCAAGTCGGGCATGAGCCTGGTTGAAGCCGCCGCCCCGCGTTCGGTTGACGTGGCCTCGGCCGCGCGCAGCCTGATCGGCAAGGTCGACGTCATCTACACCAACACCGACAACAACGTCGTGTCGGCGTATGAATCGCTGGTCAAGGTGGGCAACGACGCCAAGATCCCGCTGATCGCCTCGGATACCGACAGCGTCAAGCGCGGCGGTATCGCGGCGCTGGGGATCAACTACCACGACCTGGGCGTGCAGACCGGCAAGGTGGTCGTGCGCATTCTCAAGGGCGAAAAGCCCGGCGCCATTCCGTCGGAAGTCATCTCGAAGCTTGAGCTCTACGTGAACCCGGGCGCCGCCGCCAAGCAGGGCGTGACCCTGTCGGACGCCGTGATCAAGTCGGCCGCGGTGGTCGTGAAGTAAAGCGGCACCCGCCAGACCCCGCCACGCCGCCCGGCGTGCGCGGGGTTTTTGTTAAGCTTTTTTCGGGTCGCACCGCGACCGGGTCCTGCCGTTTTGCTCCCTTTCCTGGCTTTGAACGTCGCCGCTTTCCGGTCCGTCCGGCAAGCGCGCGGATGCTTTGGAACGAAACGCGAGAAAATGACGAACCGGGAAACGTTTGTTGCGAAAGCTCGGGTAAAACTGATGCCTGAACGCAAGAAATCCGACGTTTCAACTCTTTAATATGCACCTTCCTTACCCTGATTGGATTTAACCCATGTCATTGTTCTCGTTGTTAGGCGCGTTGGAGATCGGGCTGATCTTCAGCCTGGTGGCCTTGGGCGTGTTTATCTCCTTTCGCCTGCTGCGCTTCCCCGACCTGACCGTTGACGGCAGCTTTCCGCTGGGCGGCGCCGTCTGTGCCACGCTGATTGCGTCGGGCACCGATCCGTTTTCCGCCACGATCATCGCCACGTTCGCGGGCGCGGTCGCCGGCCTGATCACGGGCATGCTGAACGTGAAGCTCAAGATCATGGACCTGCTGGCCAGCATCCTGATGATGATCGCGCTGTACTCGATCAACCTGCGCATCATGGGCAAGCCGAACGTTCCGCTGATCACCGAACCCACCGTGTTCACGATCTTGCAGCCGGGCTGGATCTCCGACTATGTCGCGCGCCCGCTGATCCTGATTGTGATCGTCATCCTGGCCAAGCTGGCGCTGGACTGGTTCTTTGCCACGCAGACCGGGCTGGCCGTGCGCGCCACCGGGTCCAACGGCCGCATGGCGCGCGCGCAGGGCGTCAACACCGGCCGCATGATCATGGGCGGCATGGCGCTGTCCAACGCGCTGGTGGCGCTGGCCGGCGCGCTGTTCGCGCAGACGCAGGGCGGCTCGGATATCTCGATGGGTATCGGCACCATCGTGATCGGCCTGGCCGCGGTGATCGTCGGCGAAAGCATCCTGCCGTCGCGCAAGCTGGTGCTGGCAACGCTGGCCGTCATCATCGGCGCCATCGTCTACCGCTTTTTCATCGCGTTGGCGCTCAATAGCGATTTCATCGGCCTGAAGGCACAAGACCTGAACCTTGTCACCGCGGTGCTGGTCACGATTGCCCTGGTCATCCCGATGCTCAAGCGCCGTATCGTCGGCAAGAAGGGGCGCTGATATGTTGTCCGCAAAAGATCTGAAAATTACCTTCAACGCGGGAACGCCCATCGAGACGCGCGCGCTGCGTGGCCTGTCGCTGGAGATTCCTTCAGGCCAGTTCGTAACCGTCATTGGTTCGAACGGCGCCGGCAAGTCCACGTTCCTGAACGCGGTGTCGGGCGACCTGCCGATTGATTCGGGCCGCATCGACATCAACGGCGTGGACGTGACGCGCCAGCCCGTGTGGGCGCGCGCCGGCCGCGTGGCCCGCGTGTTCCAGGATCCCATGGCGGGCACCTGCGAAGACCTGACCATCGAAGAAAACATGGCGCTGGCGCAGATGCGCGGCGTGCGCCGTGGCTATAGCCGCGCGGTCAAGGCGTCGATGAAGGACGGCTTTCGTGAACGTCTGGCCACCTTGGGCCTGGGCCTGGAAAACCGCTTGACCGACCGCATCGGCCTGCTGTCCGGCGGCCAGCGCCAGGCCGTCAGCCTGCTGATGGCGGCCTTGCAGCCGTCGCGCATCCTGCTACTGGACGAGCACACCGCCGCGCTGGACCCGCGTACCGCCGACTTCGTGCTGCAACTGACGGCGCGCATCGTTGCCGAAAGCCAGCTGACCACAATGATGGTCACGCACAGCATGCGGCAGGCGCTGGACGTGGGCGACCGCACGGTGATGCTGCATCAAGGGCAGGTGGTGCTGGACGTGTCGGGCGATGAACGCCGCGGCATGGACGTGCCGGATCTGCTGGCGATGTTCGAGCGCGTGCGCGGCGAAAAGCTGTCGGACGACGCGCTGTTGCTGGGGTGATAGCCCTGAACGAAGCTGCTCTGGACGAAGCGCCCTAGATAAAGCGCCCCGGCCGGAACGCATGGTGGCGCGACGGGTCGGGATTGTCGAACATCAGTTCGCCCAATAGCTTCGCCGTGCCCGGCGCCGTGCTGAAGCCAATGTGCTGATGCCCCAGCGCCAGCCATAGCCCCGGGTGCTTGGGCGCCTGCCCGATCATCGGGCGGCTGTCGGGCAGGGTGGGGCGCCGGCCCAGCCAGGCGGCGGGGTCCACGCGTTCCCCCAGCGGGAAGGCCTCGCGCGCTCGCGCTTCGGCCAGATCCAATTGCGTCATGCGCGGCGCGGCTTCGCAGGCGTCCAGTTCCACGCCCGTGGTCAGGCGCAGCCCGCGCGCCATGGGCGACAGCACGTAGCCGCCGCCGGTGTCGTACACCGGTCGCGTCACACGCGCGCCGTCCTGGCCGCGATAGTGCATGTGATAGCCGCGTTCAAACGCCATGGGTAGATCGATGCCGGTGGTCTTGAGCAACGCCTTGGACCACGGCCCCAACGCCACCACCAACTGATCGGCCGACAGGGTTTCCGAACCTTGGGCTCCTTGCACCGTCCAGCCCTGGCCGTCGCGCCGGATGCCGGTGGCCGTCATCGCCTTGACCGTGCCGCCCGTTTGCCGGAACAGGTCGGCGTATGCGGTCACCACGGCCTGCGGGTCGTCAACGGAATACGAACCCTGGATCCACAGCGCACGGTGAAAGATGGGTGACAGCGCGGGTTCCAACGCGGCCAGTTCAACCGGGTCCAGCGTCTGCGTGGGCACCTGGTATTGCGCGAACGTCTGGCGCGCCAACGCGCTGGCGTTCCAGGCGGCCGGGCTGCGGTACAGGAACACCCAGCCGGTGTCGCGCAAACGATGGCGCGCGCCGGCGGCATCCAGCAGCCTCAGATGTTCGGGGGCGGACAGCCGGATCAGTTCGTCCAGCGCGCGCGTGGTTTCCTTGAACACCGACGGCCGCGCGTTCAGCAGGAAGCGCGCTGCCCAGCCCAGGTTCCGCGCCAGATAGGACGCGCGATACCGGAACTGCACGGTGTCGTTCTTCATCAGGCGGGGCAACTGGCCCCACAGGCCGGGGTGGTTGAACGGCATCAGCGAACTGCGCGCCAGCACGCCGGCGTTGCCCATCGACGTTTCCATGCCGGGCGCCTGCCGGTCGACCAGCGTCACGCGCAAGCCGCGTCGCACCAGCTCCAGCGCGCAGCACACGCCCACAATGCCGGCGCCCAGGACGATGACGTGCTTTCCCATGAGTTCTTCTTCGTAGCCCGAATGACGGGCGATTGTAGGGCAGCGGATGCGGGCGCGTGTAGCAAAATCGGGGTCGCGATTCGGGCGCGCGTCGCCCTGTTGCGGGGGACGCAAATCAAGCGCTTGGCGGCGCTTGCCCCAATATCCGCCCGGCCGCCACCACGCCCCACCAGGACGCTTCCTCGAAGACGGAATACCCTGACAAGTCGGCATGGGCGAACAGCACGGGGCCGTCCACCTCGCGCAGCGCGGCCAGCCCGGCGTTGGACAGGCTGCCGCATAGCGGCGAGGCCATGGCATGGCCGCGCACGGTGATGTCCAGCCGGCGCGCATGGCGCCAGAATTCCCGGCCGTAGGCGGCGATCAGGTCGGCGGCCGCTTCGTCGCGCAGGGCTTCGGGGCTGGCCGTGCTAAGCCACTGCCGCGCCGCGTTGGGCGTCTGCGTGCTCAAGGCGTGATAGGCCGTGAAGACGGATCGCGGCGAACGCGCCACGCGCAGCAGCTGGTGCGTGGACACCACATAGCCCAGCGCACGGCCTTGGTAGACGACGTTGTCCCAGGACAGCGGCTCGCCGGGCGCTTCCTGCGGATAGCCTTCCAGCAGAAAATTGGACACCAGCCAGGGCGCGTGCGATGACGCATGCACGGCCGGGTCGTAGCCATAGGCGCGGATGTCGGGCAACAGGCGTTGCGCCACGAACAAGGGCATGGCGCAGACGGTGCGCAGGCTTTGCAAGGTGTAGGCGCGCGGCGTGGAGTCCGGGGTCAAACCCGGGGCCAAACCCGTGGCCATGCAGGTGGTGAGCGGGCCGGCGGGCGTGTCGGCGATGCGCACCGCCGTACCCGCCATGAGCCAGCGCGTGTGGCCCAGCTTGTCGTCGATGGCCTGGCGCATGCGGTCGGCCAGCACGCCCAGCCCGCCCGGCCACGTCAGCACCGCGCCTTCCCCCGCGTTGGCCGCGTGGCCGTCGCGGCTGGCGAAGTAGTGCAGGCCGGCCCAGGCCGACACCACGTCGTAGCCCGCGCCGTAGTCATCGCGGCAGCAGTAGTTCAGGTACCAGTGCAAGGCGGGCGACGTGTAGCCTTCGCGATCCAGCCACTGCTTGAAGGGGATCTGATCCAGCGCGCGCCAGGCAGGGTCTTGCGAGGACAGCACCAGCGGGATGCTGAACACGCGCCGCCCGTCATTGCCCCGCTGCGTGTGCAGGCGTTCGACCAGCGCCAGGAAGCGATGGTGCTGCGCCACGTCGGCATCGGGCAGGCCCGTCATGGGCAGCAAGCCGTCTTCCCAGCGCCCGTTGCGCAGCAGGCGCTCTTGCGGCGAATGCACCAGGACGGATTCGTCATACACCGGGCGGACATCGCCCGCGCCGTGTTCGATGATGCCGAAGTCGGCCAGCATCTGGCGCACATGGGTGGACGCCATCGAAGGCAGCGGCAGGTAATGCGCGCCCAGCGGATAGTGCAGTTCGTCCTGCCGCCCGGCGGCGGCGTTGCCGGCGAATTCCGGCCCCTGCACCACGACAAAGTCGGTAAACCCTTCGCGCGCCAGCTTCCACGCGCATGACAGGCCGGCCACGCCCGCGCCCAGGATGACGACCTGGTGCCGATGGTGCGCGGTGGCGGCGGGCAGGGCCGCGCCGTCGCGCAGCGCGTGGCCCGCCTGCATGCCGGGGTAAGCCACGTTTGCCGGGGTCTCGACGATGCGCTGGCGGTAGTAGCCCGCGGTGCCGGCCACCGCCGCCGTGGCCGCGCCCAGAAGAAAGCTGCGGCGGCGCATCAGCGGATGACCTTGCGCCAGTCCTCGTCGAAATAGCGCACCAGCGACTGCTCGTTCAAGCGGTTGGGCGGCATCTCCAGCGCGGGCATGTCGGCCGGGAAGTGAAAGAGTTCACGCGTGGTTGCCGGGTCCAGGTAGCGCGTGGGCACGGTGATCTTGTCGGGCGGCGTGTAGTCGCGGCGCTTGCTGGCCAGGATGAAGCCCCAATCGCCAAACGAGGGCACGTAGGTGTGATACGGCCAGGTGTTCAAGCCCGCTTCCTTCAGCGTGGCGTTCACGCTCCAGAACGAACGCGGCGCGAAGTAGGGCGAGGTGGACTGGATCACCATGTAGCCGTTTTCGGCCAGGTGGCGCGCCATCAGGTGATAGACGGGCACGGAATACAGGCGGCCCAGGCCGAAGTTGGACGGGTCGGGAAAGTCCACCACGATGAAGTCGTAGACCTCGGCATGGGTTTCCAGCCAGCGGCCGGCGTCGTCGTTGATGACGGTGACGCGGGGATCTTTCAGTGCGCCCTGGTTCAACGCAACCAGGGGATCGGACCGCGAGAACAGCCCGGTCATGGCCGGGTCCAGGTCCACCAGCGTGATGTGTTCAATGTGCTTGTACTTAAGGATTTCGCGCACCGCCAAGCCATCGCCGCCGCCCAGCACCAAGACGTTGCGCGCCCAGGGCAGCGTTTGCAGCCCGGGATGCACCAGCGATTCGTGATAGCGGTGTTCGTCGCGCGACGAGAATTGCAGGTTGTTGTTGATGTACAGGCGCAGGTCGTCATGCCAGCGCGTCACCACCAGGCGCTGGTACGGCGTGGTTTCGGCATGCACCACGTCATCGCCGTACAAGCCCTTTTCGGCCCAGGCCGTCATCGCGGTGGAATAGATGAAGCCCAGCGCCAGAAAGCCGATCACGACGCAGGCGCGTATGGCTTTTTCGCCGGGGCGGCGCACTTCGGCGCGGAACAGCCACGTGGTCCACAAGGCCACGCTGGCGTTCAGGATGCCGAACAGGAAACTGGTGCGCAGCAGGCCCAGCTTGGGCGCCAGCAGCAGCGGAAAGATCAGCGACACCGCCAGCGCGCCCAGATAGTCGAACGTCAACACGCGGCTGACGATCTCGCGGAATTCGGTCTTGCGCTGATTGAACACGCGCATCACCAGCGGGATCTCCATGCCCACCATCAAGCCGATGACAAAGACGCCCACATACAGCGCCGCGCGAAAGGGCGCGGACAGCCAGGCGAACACCAGGAACAACACGGCGGCGGAGACGCCGCCCAGCAACGCCACCAGCAGTTCGACGTCGATGAACCGATTCAAAACGTCTTCGTCTCTTACATATTTTGACAACCACGAACCGATGCCCATGGCGAACAAATAGCAGCCGATAACGGAGGAGAACAGAAGGATCGAATCGCCCAGTAAATAGCTGGCCAGCGCGCTGCTGATGAGCTCATAGCCCAAGCCGCAGGAAGCAACGATCAATACCGATAGGATGAGAACGCGGTCGCGCATTGGGGAGTCCGGGGCGAAAAATGCGTTCGCAGTATATCGAACGCCGCGTATATACTGCGCGCAATTAGGAGGGTGGCAATGGGAGAAGCGATGCATCCGGCGGTGACCTATCTGATCTATATCGTCTCGGCGCTGGTCATGCTGGGCGTTTTCACGGCGGTCTATACCGCCGTGACCCGCTACAAGGAATTCGACCTGATCCGCGAAGGCAATATCGCCGCCGTGCTGTCCTATGGCGGTGCGTTGGTGGGCTTCAGCCTGACCTTGTGTTCCAGCATCGCGGTGCATGCCAGCTTCGTGATGTTCCTGGTGTGGGGCGTGGCCGCCATGCTGGTGCAGATCGTCGTTTATGTCGTGGTCAACAAGGCCATTGCCGGCATGAACGAGGCCATCGAACAAAACAATATCGCCATGGGCGGCCTGATCGGTTCGATCTCGCTGGCCGCCGGCATCGTGAACGCGGGCTGCCTGACCTGAGGGCAAACGCGCGCAATCCCACCTGACACGGGAGGACCTATGAGTCTCGGTTCCTTTATTCGCAAGCAGTTCATCGACATCCTGCAATGGAACGAAGATCGCGACGGCGTGCTCGCCTGGCGCCATCCGATGCAGGACTTTGAAATTCAGTACGGCGCCAGCCTGACGGTGCGTGAATCGCAGATGGCGGTGTTCGTCAATGAAGGCAAGGTGGCCGATGTGTTCGGCCCCGGCATGTACAAGCTGACGACGCAGACGCTGCCGATCCTGACGTACCTGAAGAACTGGGACAAGCTGTTCGAGTCGCCCTTCAAGTCGGACGTGATCTTTTTCAGCACGCGCCTGCAACTGGGCCGGCGTTGGGGCACGGCGCAGCCGGTGACGCTGCGCGACAGCGAATTCGGCATGGTGCGGCTGCGCGCGTTCGGCGTGTATTCGTACCAGATCTCGGACCCGGCCAAGTTCTATCGCGAAATCAGCGGCACGCGCGACGAATACACGGTCGACGACCTGGAATTGCAGCTGCGCAACATGGTGGTGGCTGCCATGACGACGGCGCTGGGCGGCTCCAAGGTGCCGTTCCTGGATATCGCCGGCAACCAGGGTTTGATGTCGCAAAGCATCAGCGAGGCGCTGGCGCCGGTGTTCGACCGTTATGGCGTCAAGCTGGACAACTTCACCGTTGAAAACGTGTCGCTGCCCGAAGAGCTGCAAAAGGCGCTGGACACGCGTATTTCCATGGGCATGGCGGGGGACCTGGGCAAGTTCACCCAGTACCAGACGGCCACGTCGATTCCGCTGGCCGCGCAGAACGAAGGCGGCATCGCCGGCATCGGCGCGGGCCTGGCGGCCGGCGCGGCGCTGGGGCAGACGATGGCTGCGGGCTTGGGCGTCGGGCAAGCCGGACAAGCCGGGCAGCCTGCGCAACCCGCACAGCCGGCTCAGCCTGCGCCGGCAGCCGCCGGCGCCGACCCGGTCGCGCGCTTGCAACAGCTGAAAGACCTGCTGGATAAAGGGCTGATCACCGCCGCCGATTACGACACGGCCAAGGCCGAAGTGCTGAAGAAACTTACCAGCTAAGGTCCCATGCAGCAGGTTCTGTGTCCGCAGTGCGGCGCCCCGGTCAAGTTCACGTCCACCGCTTCCGTCATGGCAGTCTGCGGCGCATGCCGCAGCACCTTGCTCAAAGATGCCGACTCGGTCAAGCGCATCGGCGAAATGGCCGACGTGCTGGAAGATTATTCGCCCCTGTGCCTGGGCGCGGCGGGCAAGGCCGACGGCAAGCGTTTCGACGTGATCGGCCGCATCCAGCTGCGCTATGACGACGGCTTCTGGAACGAGTGGTACGTGTGGTTCGACGATGGCGCCGATGGCTGGCTGTCGGACGCGTCGGGCCAGTACGCGCTGACCCGGCGGCGCGGCGTCAAGTCGGTACAGGGCATGCCCGCGTTTGCCGACATCGCGCCGGGCGATGAGCTCAAACTGGACGGACAGCGGTTCATCGCCTCGGACGTGCGCCGGGCGCGGGCCAGTGGCGCGCAGGGCGAATTGCCCTTCGTGCCGGGCGACGGCTGGGACGCCAAGGTGGCTGATTTCCGCAGCCTGGACGCGTTCCTCACGCTGGATTTTTCAGACGGCCCTGAGCCCGAGTTGTACATCGGCAAGGCCTTTGACCTGTCCGCCATGCAGGCGGCCACGTTGCGCAGCAACGAACAAGTGCAGGAGACGGCCGGCCGTTATCGCGGCCAGATCAAGGCGCTGGACTGCCCCAACTGCGGGGCGCCGATCAGCTTCGTGGCGGCGATGGCGACGACCGTGGTGTGCCCGTCATGCGCGGCGACCGTCGACTGTTCCGGGCCCACCGCCGAAGTCATCGAGAAGGCGCGCAAGGTCAAGTCCATCAAGACCACCTTGTCGCTGGGCGCGGTGGCCAAGATCGACGGCGCCAGCTACACCCTGATCGGCCTGATGAAATGCGCCGACCGCGATCCCGAAGAGCCGTCCGACTGGATCGAATACCTGCTGTTCAATCCGGCCAAGGGCTTTATCTGGCTGGTGGAAACGGACGAGGGCTGGGAACGCGTGCAGGTGTGCGACACCTGGCCCAGCCCGAACAACGCCACCAGCGTGCGCTGGCGTTCGAAGCTGTACCAGAAGCTGTACGACTACACCTCGCAGGTCGAGATGCCGCTGGGCGCGTTCAACTGGCGCGTCAAGGCGGGCGACACCACGCACATCACCGACTACAAGGCCGGCACGCTCAAGCTCACGCGCGAACGCAGCGAATCGGAATTGGGCTGGTCGGCATCGTCGCCCGTGGCCCCGGCGCAGCTGGCGCAGTGGTTCGACGACCCCAAGCTGGCCGCGCAAAAAGCGCTGCCGAGGGGAGGCAAAAGTGGCGGCTATGGCAAATGGGCCTGGATCGCGACGATCGGCATGGTCTTCTTGAATTTGAGCAATATCCTGGGCGGCCGCTTTATCCCGATCCTGATCGGGCTGGCGTTCTTGTGGTTACCCGCCAAGATGGCGGACAAGCTTTCCGAAGGGGACGACTAGGACCATGGGCAAGTTTATCTATGGTGTGTATGCGCTGGTGGTCGTCCTGGCGGCCACGGGCTTCAATTCCCCCGGCGTGCGCATGGTGGGTGGCGGCGGGGGTAGCAGCAGCAGTTGGGGCAGCAGTTCATCCGGTAGTTCGGGCTGGTCATCGGGTGGGTCGCACAAGTGACCGTGCATGATTGCGCCGGCCGTCATGTGCTGGCCGACTTTCGCGGGGTGCCGGCCCATCGCCTGACCGACGCCGTGGCCCTGGAAGCGCAGCTGATCGCGGCGGCGCGGGCCGCCGGCGCGCACGTGCTGAGCGCGCATTTCCATCTTTTCGGTGAAGGCTCCGGCGTGACCGGCGTGGTCATGCTGAGCGAATCGCACATCAGCATTCATTCCTGGCCCGAGCACGGGTTCGCGGCGCTGGACATCTTCATGTGCGGCGCGGCGCAGCCCGAGCTGGCGCTGGCCAGCCTGCGCGACGCGCTGGCGCCCGCCTCGGTCAACGTTACGACGGTCGCGCGCGGCTGATCCCGCTTTTTCCTTGGGTTTGATCTGGCGCAGAACGCGCGGGGTGGCAAATTGACGGGCGTTATATACCTCTATATATTTCGTTACCGACGGGGCCCTGTTATCGACCCCATTTCCAAGGAAGACCATGTCTTGCAAACGTCCGATGCTGGCGCTGACGCTGGCGATTTCCGCGCTGTGGGGGGCAGGCGCCCAGGCCGCCGATCTTGTCGTGTCCGCCGCGGCCAGCCTGACCAATGCGTTCAAGGATGTGGCGCAAGGCTATGAAAAGGAACACCCCGGCACCCATGTCGTGCTGAATTTCGGCGCGTCCGACGTGCTGTTGCAGCAGATTGTGAAGGGCGCTCCCGCCGATGTGTTCGCGTCAGCGGACCAAAAGGCGATGGACAAGGCGGTGGAGGAAAAGGCCGTGCGACGCGATTCGCGCGTGGACTTCGCCGCCAACCAGATCGTGCTGATCGTGCCGGCGGACAGCAAGGCCAACATCACGTCGCTGAACGACCTGACGCGCGCGGACGTCAAGCGCATTGCCTACGGCAACCCGGCGTCGGTGCCGGTGGGGCGCTACACGCAGGGTGCGCTGGAAGCGGCCGGCTTGTGGACCGCCGTGCAGGCCAAGAGCGTGCTGGCGCAGAACGTGCGCCAAAGCCTGGACTATGTCTCGCGCGGCGAGGTCGATGCCGGCTTCGTGTTCGCCACCGACGCCGCCATCATGCCCGACAAGGTCAAGGTGGCGCTGCGCGTACCGTCGCAAACGCCCGTCACCTATCCCATTGCGGTGACCGCGCGCGAGGCCGCGGCCCAGGAAGCCCAGCGTTTCGTGGCCTATGTGCTGTCGCCCGCCGGGCAGGCCATCCTGGCGCGCTACGGCTTTCAACAGCCCTGAGCCTGGGTGATGGCGGCCGCCGATGACTGATCCCGTCTGGGTCCCGCTGCTGCTGTCGCTGAAGGTGGCGGGCTGGGCCACGCTGCTGGCGACGCTGGCCGGCACCGGCGCGGCCTATGGGCTGTCGCGCTGGCGCTGGCCGGGGCGCGATGTGCTGGACGCGCTGCTGACCTTGCCGCTGGTGCTGCCTCCCACCGTGCTGGGCTATTACCTGCTGGTATTGCTGGGCCGTCGCGGCATCATCGGCGAAACGCTGGCCAAGTGGAATATCGAACTGGTCTTCACCTGGCAGGGCGCGGTGATTGCCGCGTCCATCGTGGCGTTTCCGCTGGTGTTCAAGTCGGCGCGGGCGGCGTTCGACAACGTGGACGCGCAGCTTGAAAACGCGGCCCGGGTGTTGGGCGTGGGTGAAATCGGCGTGTTTTTCCGCGTGACGCTTCCCTTGGCGGCGCGCAGCATCCTGGCCGGCGTGCTGCTGGCTTTTGCCCGTGCCCTGGGCGAATTCGGCGCCACGCTGATGATCGCGGGCAATCTGCCGGGCCGTACCCAGACGCTGTCGGTGGCCATCTACGAAGCGGTGCAGGCGGGCGATGACCGTACCGCCAACCTATTGGTGCTGGCCACGTCCATCACCTGCGTGGTGGTGCTGGTGGTGGCGGGCAAGCTGGTGCCCAAGGGCGCCCGGGCGCGCGACGGAGGCAGCCGATGAGCGTCAGCATCCAGGTGCAAAAACGCATGGTGTCGGGCGACCGGCATTTTGAGCTGGACGCCGCCTTCACGTCGTCGTCCAAGCGCATTGCCTTGTTCGGGCCATCGGGCGCGGGCAAGAGCCTGACGCTGCGCGCCGTGGCGGGGTTGCTGCGTCCGGATGGCGGGCGCATCGAGATCAATGGGCGCGTGCTGTTCGATGCGCAGGCGGGCGTGTGCCTGCCCGCCCGTTCGCGGCGGGTGGCGTATCTGTTCCAGGACTACGCGCTGTTTCCGCATCTGACAGTGGCCCAGAACATCGCGTTCGGGTTGCGGCGCGGCTGGCGCAATCCGCCCCGGCGCCAAGTGCTGCCCGAGGCGCGGCGCTGGGTGGATGCGTTCGAACTGGGTGCCATCGTCGGCAGCTATCCCGGCGAGATCTCCGGCGGGCAGAAGCAGCGCGTGGCGCTGGCTCGGGCGCTGATGCTGCAACCGGACATCCTGCTGCTGGACGAACCCTTTTCAGCGCTGGATTCGCAACTGCGCGGCCGCATGCGCCAGGAATTGAATGCCTTGCAGCGTCAACTGGATGTGCCGATGCTGCTGATCACGCACGACCCCGCCGATGTCGACGCGCTGGCCGACGAGGTCTTCGAAGTGCGCGAAGGCAGGGTGGGCCGCCGCCGGGATGACGTGGGCGTGTAGGCGGAGTGCGGGGAAAGGCGCAGGGAATGGCGCAGGGATTGGCGCAGGGAATGGCGCAGCGAATGGCGCAGCGAATGGCGCAGGAACAATGCAGGGCGGAGTGGACCGCTTCAGTCCAGCACGCCCAGGATTACGCTGGAAGCCTTGAAGATGGCCACGGCTGGCGCGCCCGTTTCCAGCCCAAGCTCTTGCGCGCTGTCGTTGGTCACGATGGCCACCAGCGTGGCGCCGCCTTCCATGCCGATCAGTATTTCGCTGTTGACCGCGCCGGGGCGGATAGCCGTGATGTGGCCTTGCAGCTGGTTGCGCGCCGATAGCCGCAAGCCGGGGCCCGGCGCGCCCACGATGACGGTCGACGCCTTCACCAGCGCAATCGCTTCCTTGCCCGGCGCCAGGCCAAGTTCGGCGGTGCTGTCGCGGGTGATGGTGGCGGTGATGAGGTGGCCGCCCGCGATGCGCAGCTGCACTTCGTCGTTCACGGCGCCGGTGCGGATATCGGTCACCGTGCCCAGGAACTTGTTGCGTGCGCTGGTCTTCAACATGAAGCGCCTCATCAGGTCGATGTCGCCGCTGGCGTCCAGGCCGGCGCGCGTCAGGTTGTCCATGAACTTCTGGTGTTCGGCCTCGAGCGCGCGAAACGTCATGATGAGGCGGCGCGCGCGGTCGGTCAGTTGCGTGCCGCCGCCGCCTTTGCCGCCCGCCGCCCGCAGCACTAGGGGTTCGCCCGCCAGGTTGTTCATGGCGTCGATGGCGTCCCACGCGCCCTTGTAGCTCATGCCCACGGCGCGCGCGGCGGCCGTGATCGAGCCGGTGGCGTCGATTTGCGCCAGCAGGTCTATGCGGTTTTTTCCGCCCCAGGTCTGGGCGCCGGAACGAAACCAGATCGAGCCGTCAAGTTCCAACATGGGCAGGGGGTACGGTTCAGGGGTTGGGTCGGGGTCAAGGTCAAAAGCGAGCCAAGAGTGTAATGGACGATGTCCAAACTACGTGGCGCGACCTGGCGGCCGATCAGCCGCGACAGGGCAGAAGCCGGCACGTGATGCGAATGAGATTCTGTTGAAAGTTTACGGGCTTCGCGGCACTATGGCGTGGCCCAGTGCTCTTGGAGACATCGACATGAAAGCGATTCAAGCGGTGAAATGGTTGGCGGCGAGTTCCGTGACTGGCTTGCTCGCGGCTTGCGCCTCGGGGCCAACGATCAAAGGCGATTACGATCATCAAGCCAATTTCGCGCAGTATCAGACCTTCGGTTTCATGAGCCCCCTGGGCACCGACAAAGCCGGCTACAGCAGCCTGCTGACCGAGCGCCTGAAGGACGCCACGCGCGGCCAGATGGAAATGCGGGGCTACACCTACACCCCGTCCAATCCCGACCTTCTGGTCAACTTCAGCGCCAAGCTCCAGCAAAAAACCCAAGTCACGCCCGCGGCGCCGCCCATGGGCCCGTACTATGGCTATCGCTCCGGCTTTTACGGCGGTTGGCCCGGCTACGGCTGGGGCGACGACGTGTACCAATACACCGAAGGCACGCTGAACATCGACCTGGTGGACGCGCGCCGCAAGCAACTGGTGTGGGAGGGCGTGGCCGTGGGCGAAGTGCAGAATCCCGACAGCGCCAACACGCCGCAGAACGTGGACAAGGCCGTGGCGCAGATCTTCGCCAAGTATCCGTTCCGCGCCGGCGTGGCCGCGCCGCAGTTGCCGGACAAAAGCAAACCCTGACCCGAGGTAGCCGCATGACCGCTCGTCGCAACGCCCCAACCCAAGACACCGGCGATACGCCACCCTACGAAACCGTCGCGCTGGTGTTGCAAGGGGGCGGGGCGCTGGGGTCCTATCAGGCAGGCGTCTACCAGGGCTTGCACGAGGCGGGCATCCGGCCCAACTGGATATCCGGCATTTCCATCGGGTCGATCAACGCGGCCATCATCGCGGGCTCGCGCGAAGACGAGCGGGTGGATCGCCTGCGCGGTTTCTGGGAAGCCATCTGCCGGCCTGCCGGCTTTGCCTCAGTGCCCTGGGGCGACACGCTGGCGGGCATGTTCGAAGGCATCCCCTTTGGCTTCGGGTCGCCCGCCATGAACGGCCAGCTCTCTGCCTTCCAGGCGCTGTTCTCGGGCCAGCCCGGGTTTTTCAAACCGCGTTTTCCGCCGCCTTACTGGGCCAGCGGCCGGGGCGCGGCCTCCACCAGTTTCTACGACACCACGCCGCTGGCCGCCACGTTGCGCCAGTTTGTGGACTTTGACGTGCTTAACAGTGGGGCGGTGCGCGCCAGCTTCGGCGTGGTCAATGTGCAGTCGGGCAACTTCGCTTATTTCGACAGCCTGAAAGACACGCTGCGGCCCGAGCACATCATGGCGTCCGGCGCCTTGCCACCGGGCTTTCCGTCGGTGGAAATCGATGGCGAGCACTATTGGGATGGCGGTGTCGTGTCCAACACGCCGCTGGCGCAGGTGCTGACCACCGACAACATGCGCGACACGCTGGCCTTCCAGGTAGACCTGTGGCCCGCGCGGGGGGCGCTGCCGACGTCGCTGGAAGAGGTGGCCGAACGGCAGAAAGACATCCAGTATTCCAGCCGCACGCGCCTGGTCACCGACCAGCTGCGGCGCGTGCTGAAGTTGCGCCACGGATTGCAGCGCTTGCTTGAGCGCATGCCCGAGTCCGAGCGCAATGCCCCGGATCTGGCCGACATCCGCAAGCTGTCGCATACGCCGGCCACCAACATCATCAACCTGATCTACGAATCCAAGCATCGGGAACGCTATTCCAAGGACTATGAATTCGGCACCGAGGCCATGCGCGAACACTGGGAATCCGGCTTGGCGGATATCCGCCAGACGCTAGCCAAGCCCGGCATTCTGGCCCGTCCGACCGAAGACAGTTGCTTCGTGACGCACGATATCCACCGCAACGGCAAGCACCCTTCATAAGCATTTGCATAGGACTGGTCTGATATTCAGGCCAAACCCGTATCAAGAGCGCGTCATCAGGCCGTAACGCCGGTAGTCTCCCAGAACCACCAGCAACCCAGTTCCGGGAGCCGGCCGCGCCGCCGTTGGCAAGGCCTCCCCGGTGGAGACATGTGATGACTGCTTTCGATGCTCTTGCCCCCCATGGTCCGCAACCGCCGGATGCCGCCCGACTGCCCCACGCCGACGAGCCGACGTTCTCAAGCGGCGATCAGGTCGACGGTTGGTGGAGCCTGCTTTACCGAGGGTGGACATTGTTGGCACCCAGCGGCGCGCGCATCGACCTGACCGAAATCGAACGTGCGTGCTTTTTGTGCCTGCTGCGCAACCCCAATCGCGAGCTGCTGCGCCAAGAGCTGATGGCCACGCGCGCCAGCACCAATCTGCGCACGTTGAATGTGGCAATTTGCCGACTGCGCAGCAAAGTTCTGCGCGCGGGAATCCGCTTGCCGCTGCATACTGTGCACGGCGTGGGCTATGTATTCCTGGGCAATCTCCGAGAGCTTTCCACTCTCTGAGGCTGTTGCGCAGTGTCTCTCCCGCGCATCGTTTGAGCGGCTGAAAATACGTGTAATCCCCAATAACTGAGTTACATTATTGGGCTATTCACGTGCCATGACTGACGTTAGGCATTATCTGATCGCTTTGTTGGTTCGGTTCACTACGCTACGCGGGGGTTTCAATGCGGTTTTCGCCTAAACGTGTTTCAGGTCTGGCAGTTTCCGGTGGCATCCTCGCGCTGATATTGGCCGGGTGCGGCGAGAAGCCCCAGATGAACCCTGGCATGCCTCAAGTCAGCGTCATCACCGTACAGCCGGAGCGCGCGCCCATCGTCTCCGAACTGCCCGGCCGCGTGGATGCCGTGCGCGATGCCCAGATCCGCTCGCGCGTGACCGGCATCGTGCAGAAGATCACCTTCGAGCAAGGTGGCGACGTCAAGGAAAACCAACTGCTGTTCAAGATCGATCCGGCGCCGTACAAGGCCGCCTACGATCAGGCGACGGCGCAGCTGAAGCAGGCACAGGCGAATCTGTTCAGCGCCAAGCTGCTGGCCGACCGCTACGCGCCGCTGGTCAAGGCCAACGCCGTCAGCAAGCAGGAATACGACAACGCGGTGGCCTCGTTCCGCCAGGCCGACGCCGCGGTCGCCGCCGCCAAGGCCGCGCAGGACAACGCCAAGATCAATCTGGGTTACACCGACGTCACCTCGCCCATCACGGGCCGCATCGGCAAGCCGCTGGTGACCGAGGGTGCGCTGGTGGAATCCACGTCGGCCACGCAGATGGCCACCGTGCAGCAGCTGGACCCGGTCTACGTGGACTTCACCCAGTCCACCGCCGAACTGGCCACGCTGCGCCGCGCGTTTGCGAGCGGCCAGTTGCAGCAGGTGGGTAAAGACACCGCGCGCGCCACGGTCGTGCTGGAAGACGGTTCGGAATACCAGCACGCCGGCAAGCTGCTGTTCACCGGCATCACCGTGGACCCGTCCACGGGCCAGGTGAACCTGCGCGCCGAAGTGCCCAACCCCGACGGCATCCTGTTGCCCGGCATGTACGTGCGGGTGCGGCTGGAGCAGGGCGTTGACGACAAGGCGCTGGTCGTGCCGCAGCAGGCGCTGCAACGCACCGCAGATGGCTCGCAAAGCCTGATGCTGGTCAAGGACAACAAGATTCAGCAGTTGCCCGTCACGACCGGCGGCGCCATCAAGAACAACTGGCTGATCACCAGCGGCCTGAAGGCCGGCGACGTGGTCGTGGTTGAAGGCTTCCAGAAGATCCGTCCAGGGGCGCCCGTGCAGGTCAGCCAATGGACCAAGAACGGGGCCGCCGCCAAAGACGGCCAGGCGCCGGCGCAGCCCGGCGCCAAGCCGGCCGCACCGGCCGATCCGTCCAAGCCCGCCGAGCCCGCAACGCAGGACAAGGCCGCAGGCCAGAAATCTTAAGCGGCACGCGGCGCACAGGCGCCGCGTTCCCCTTTGGTGAGCATCGCTTTCAGAGTCAGCCCACATGCCGCAATTTTTCATTGATCGACCAATTTTTGCCTGGGTAGTTGCCCTGTTCATTTTGCTGGCCGGGGTGTTGGCCATCCCGAACATGCCAGTGGCGCAGTACCCGGACGTGGCCCCGCCGGCCATCACCATCACCGCCACGTACCCGGGCGCGTCCGCCAAGGAAGTGGCGGAATCAGTCACCAGCATCATCGAAGACAAGCTCAACGGTGCCAAGGGCCTGATCTACTACGAGTCGGTCAGCGATTCCTACGGCACCGCCACCATCACCGCCACCTTCGCCCCGGGCACCAACCCCGACCTGGCGCAGGTTGACGTGCAAAACCGCGTATCGAACGTGATCGCGCAGTTGCCGTCGGCCGTGCAGCAGCAGGGCCTGCAATACGAGCAGACCAGTACCGGCTTCCTGATGATCGTGACGCTGTCGTCCAACGACGGCTCGCTGGATCAGACGGCGCTGGCCGACTACATCACGCGCAACGTGCAGAACCCGGTGTCGCGGGTGGCCGGCGTGGGCCAGTTCCAGCTGTTCGCCGCGCCGCGCGCCATGCGTATCTGGGTGGACCCCAACAAGCTGGTGGGCTTCAACCTGAGCATGAACGACGTCAATCAGGCGATTGCCGCGCAGAACGTGCTGATCTCCGGTGGCAGCATCGGGTCGCCGCCCAACCCGGAATCGCAACGCATCACGGCCACCGTCACGGCCAACGGGCAACTGAGCACGGTGGAAGGCTTCGGCAAGATCGTGCTGCGCGCCAATACCGATGGCTCCAAGGTGCTGCTGCGTGACGTCGCGCGCGTGGAAGTGGGCGCCGACAACTACCAGTTCGGTGCTCGCCTGAACGGCAAGCCCACCGCTGCCTTCGCCATTGTGCTGTCGCCGGACGCCAACGCGCTGGCCACGGCCCAGGGCGTGCGCCAGCAGATGGAAGAGCTGTCCAAGTACTTCCCGGGCAACATCCAGTACGCCATCCCCTACGACACCGCGCCTTACGTCAAGGTGTCGATCGAGCAGGTGCTGCATACCCTGGTCGAAGCCATGGTGCTGGTGTTCCTGGTGATGTACCTGTTCCTGCAGAACGTGCGCTACACGCTGATTCCGGCGCTGGTGGTGCCGGTGGCCATGCTGGGCTCGTTCGCGGTGATGCTGGGGCTGGGTTTTTCCATCAACGTATTGACGATGTTCGCGATGGTGCTAGCCATCGGGATTCTGGTGGACGACGCCATTGTGGTGGTCGAAAACGTTGAACGCATCATGGCCACCGAAGGCCTGCCGCCCAAGGAAGCCACCAAGAAAGCCATGCCGCAGATCAGCGGCGCCATCATCGGCATCACGCTGGTGCTGGTCACGGTGTTCCTGCCGCTGGCCTTCATGAGCGGGTCCGTGGGCGTGATCTACCGGCAGTTCTCGGTGGCCATGGCCGTGTCGATCTTCTTCTCGGCCTTGCTGGCGCTGACCTTCACGCCCGCCTTGTGCGCCACCATTCTCAAGCCGGTGCCCAAGGGCCACCACAACGAGAAGAAGGGCTTTTTCGGCTGGTTCAACCGCAAGTTCGACGCCACCACGCACGGCTATCAGAACTGGGTGTCGCGCATCCTGCACAAGGGCGGCCGCATGATGCTGGCCTTCCTGGTGCTGGTGTTGCTGCTGGGCTGGTTGTACCTGCGCCTGCCGTCCTCGTTCCTGCCCGAAGAAGACCAGGGCTACGTGATCAGCAACATCGAGCTGCCCACGGGCGCCAGCGCCAACCGCACGGTTGAAGTGATCGAACAGGTCGAGGAATATTTCCGCAATGTCCCGGCCGTTGAAAACATCATCACCGTGCAGGGCTACAGCTTTAACGGTAACGGGCTGAACGCCGCTATCGCGTTC
Organism: Achromobacter sp. 1L-A-4-B-C2; assembly: GCF_057291955.1. Classification (NCBI taxonomy): domain Bacteria; kingdom Pseudomonadati; phylum Pseudomonadota; class Betaproteobacteria; order Burkholderiales; family Alcaligenaceae; genus Achromobacter; species Achromobacter sp. 1L-A-4-B-C2. The sequence goes on along the minus strand of NZ_JBXAWP010000006.1, from coordinate 132,621 downwards.
ACCACCTTGAAAGACTTCAAGGACCGCAAGGACAAGCAGGACTCCGCGGGCGCCATCGCGTTCAATGCCTTCCAGAAGCAGTTGATGGGCATCCACGATGCGCAGGTGTTCACGTTGGTGCCGCCGGCTATTTCGTCGTTGGGTAACGCCACCGGCTTCGACCTGCGCTTGCAGGATCGTGGGTCGGGCGGGTCCGAGGCCCTGGCCGCGGCCACCGGCCAGCTGATGGGCATGGCAATGAAGAGCCCGGTGCTGTCGCAGGTGCGCATCACCGGTCTGGCGGCCGGTACGCAGCTGACGCTGAACGTTGACCGCGACAAGGCCGCGGCCTTGGGCGTGGACTTCAACGAAGCGGCATCCCTGATCTCGACGGCGGTGGGTTCGGCTTACCTCAGCAAGTTCCCCAACATGGGCCGGATGCAGAACATCTGGGTCCAGGCGGACGCGCCGTACCGCATGCAGCTGTCCGACGTATTGCAACTGAACGCGCGCAACGCCCAGGGCGGCATGGTGCCGCTGTCCACCTTCGTGTCGGCCGAGTGGGTGCAAGGGCCGGTGCAGGTGGTGCGCTACAACAGCTACGAATCCATGCGTATCGGCGGCAGCGCCGCGCCGGGTTACACCACCGGCCAGGCCATGGAAGAAATGCAGAACCTGGTCGCGCAGCTGCCGCAAGGCTTCGGCTACGAATGGACGGGCCTGTCCTACCAGGAACGGCAAGCGGGCAACCAGGCGCCGATCCTGATGGGCCTGTCGCTGTTGATCGTGTTCCTGGTGTTGGCCGCGCTGTATGAAAGCTGGGCCATCCCGCTGTCGGTCATGCTGGTGGTGCCCCTGGGCATGCTGGGCGCCGTGGCGCTGGTCAGCGCGCTGGGCATGTCCAACGACGTGTACTTCCAGGTGGGCATGGTGACCGTGATCGGCTTGGCGGCCAAGAACGCCATTCTGATCGTGGAGTTCGCCAAGGACCAGTACGCGCGGGGCATGGGGCTGTACGAATCCGCCGTGGAAGCGGCCCGATTGCGGTTCCGGCCCATTCTGATGACGTCGCTGGCGTTCATCCTGGGCGTGGTGCCGCTGGCCATGGCCACCGGCGCGGGCGCCGCCAGCCAGCGCGCGGTCGGCTTGGGCGTGCTGGGCGGCATGTTGGCCGCCACGCCGTTCGCCGTGATCTTCGTGCCGACCTTCTTCGTGGTGGTGCTGGGCCTGTTCAAGACCCGCCCGCGCCTGTTGGGCGCCGAATTGAAGGCCTGGGAAGAAGAGCAGGCGGCCAAGAAGGCAGCCGGCGACTCGCCCGACGCAGACGCGGGATACACCCCCGTTCAACCCAATGGTGGCCCGGAGGGCAAGGCATGAAAGCCCTGATGATCAAGCAATCCGCCTTGTCCGCCTTTGTGGCGGTGGCGTTGGCCGGCTGCTCGCTGGCGCCCGACTACCAGCGTCCCGATGCCCCGGTCACGGGCGCCTGGCCCGATCAGCCCAAGGTGCAATACGGCGGCTACAACAATCCCACGTCGTTGGGCACGCAGCCGGCCTCGGCCGTTGTGCCCGAGGCCGGCACGCCGGCCGCCGACCTGGGCTGGCGCGAATTCTTCCGCGATCCTCGCCTGCAAAGCCTGATTTCGCTGGCGCTGGTCAATAACCGCGACCTGCGCGTGGCCGTACAGCGCGTGGAAGAAGCGCGCGCCCAATACGGCGTTCAACGCGGGGCGCAATGGCCCAGCATCGGCGCCGGCATCCAGGGCCAGCGCCAGCATCTGCCGGCCAACATGCGCGCGGGCGGGCCGGATTCCAGTTCGATTTCCAGCTCGTACCAGGCCGGTATCGGCCTGACCACCTTCGAAATCGATCTGTTCGGCCGTTTGCGCAACCTGTCCGAAGCGGCGTATCAGCAATACCTGTCGACCGAGCAGGCGCAGAAAACCGTACAGATCACGCTGGTCGGCTCCGTCGCGCAGTCGTATTTCAACTATCGCGCGGCCGAAGTCCAGCTGGATTTGACGCAACGCACGCTGGCCTCGCGCCAGGAATCCTATGACCTGGTCAAGCGCCGTTTCGACGGCGGCGTGGCCTCGGAACTGGATCTGAACCAGTCCAAGTCCTTGCTCGACACGGCGTCGTCCGACCTGGCGCAACTGGCGCGTGCCCGTGCGCAGGCCTTGAACGCCCTGGTGCTGCTGGTGGGCGCGCCGCTGCCCGCCGACCTGCCGCCGGCCGCGCCGTTTGGGCGCGACCAGTTGCTGGCCACGGTGCCGTCCGGCCTGCCGTCCGATCTGCTGGAACGTCGCCCCGACATCCTGGCCGCCGAAAACCAGCTGCTATCGGCCAACGCCAACATCGGCGCAGCGCGCGCCGCGTTCTTCCCGACCATTTCGTTAACGGGGCTGTTGGGCGTTGCCAGCCCGTCGCTGGGCGATCTGTTCAAGGGCGGGCAGGGCTACTGGAGTTTCTCGCCGTCCATCACCACGCCCCTGTTCGCGGGCGGCAGCATCCGCGAAGGGCTGAATTTGGCCAAGGCGCGCGACAATATCGCCGTGGCGCAGTACGAGCAGACCATCCAGCAGGCGTTCCGGGAAGTGTCAGACGCGCTGGCGGGCGAAGCCACGTACGGGGCGCAGCTGGACGCGCAGCGCGCGTTGCAGGAATCGTCCTCGCGCACGCTTGAACTGTCGAATTTGCGCTATACCAATGGCATCGACAGCTACCTGCAAGTGCAGACCGCGCAGGTGGACTTCTTCAATGCCCAGCTTTCGCTGGTGCAAACCGGTTTGGCCGCGCTGATCAACCGTGTCGAGCTCTACAAGGCGTTGGGCGGCGGCTGGGAAGAAACCACGAAAGAACCGACCAAAGTGACGACGACCGCTCAATGATAGAACTTGGTGTAAATATCGATCACGTTGCCACGTTGCGGCAACAACGCCATACGGTATACCCGGACCCGGTGGCCGCCGCGCTGCGCGCCGAAGACGCCGGCGCCGACCTCATCACGCTGCATCTGCGTGAAGACCGGCGCCATATCCAGGATGCGGACGTCTACGCCATCCGTCCGCAGCTGCGCACGCGCATGAACCTGGAATGCGCAATTACCGCCGAAATGCTGGAGATTGCCTGCGCCGTCAAACCCAACGACGTCTGCCTGGTGCCTGAAAAGCGCACCGAACTGACCACCGAAGGTGGTCTGGAAGTGGCCGGCGCCATGGGCGCGGTGACGGATGCGGTGGGCTTGCTGACCCAGGCCGGCATCCGGGTGTCGTTGTTCATCGACGCAGACCCGGTGCAGATCGCTGCGGCGGCCAAGGCCGGCGCCACGGTGATCGAACTGCACACGGGCGCCTACGCCGAAGCCGAAGGGGAAGCCCGCGCGGCAGAATTGCAACGCATCCGCGTGGCGGTCACCGAAGGCTTGCGCCATGGCCTGCGCGTGAACGCCGGCCACGGCCTGCACCTGGGCAACGTCGCCCCGGTGGCGGCCATCGACGGTATTTCCGAACTGAACATTGGCCACGCCATCGTGGCGCAGGCGGTGTTCGACGGCTGGGAAAAGGCCGTGCGCGATATGAAGGCGGTGATGGTGCAAGCCCGGCTCAAGGCCCTGCGCGGCCTGTGATCGCAGGCCGGATCGCAGGGATACGCACGACGCTTGCCCCGCCGCTGTTTTTGCCGCTGTTTTTGCCGTTTTTGGTTGACGCCCATGTCTGAATCCCCCAAAGCCCCGTTGCCCGCAGGCGCCATCGCCGGCATCGGCATGGACTTGTTGCGCATCGACCGCATCGAACGCGCGCTGGAACGGCATGGCGACCGCTTTGCCGAAAAAATCCTGGGCGCCGAGGAATTGCTGAAATTCCACGCGCGCCGCGCCCGCGACCCGGTGCGCGGCATCCGCTTTCTGGCCACCCGCTTTGCCGCCAAGGAAGCGTTTTCCAAGGCGATCGGGCTGGGCATGCGCATGCCCATGACCTGGCGACGCGTGCAGACCTTGAACGCGCCGGGCGGGCGCCCGGTGCTGGTCATCGCCCCTGAATTGCTGGACTGGTATGGCCAGCGCTTCGGCGCCGCGCACGTATCCATTACCGACGAATCCGACATGGCCGCCGCCTACGTGGTGGTCGAACGCAAGCCGTAGGCGCGAGCCCGGCCCCGGCTTCGGCCGTGGCCCCGCGCCCGCCGCTTGCCCCACAGATATAAGGACAGCCTCATGGCCAAGAAAAAATCCAAGGTGGTCCTGCCTCCCGGCCCCGTGATGGTCGACGTGGCGGGCACCTCGCTTACCAAAGAAGAAAAGACGCGTCTGCGCCATCCGCTGGTGGGCGGCGTGATTCTGTTCGCCCGCAACTTCGAAAGCCGCAAGCAGCTGACCCGCCTGACGCGCCAGATCCACAAGGCCCGCAAGGAACCGCTGCTGATCCTGGTTGACCACGAGGGGGGCCGCGTGCAGCGCTTCCGCGAAGACGGCTTCACCGTCTTGCCCGCCATGCGCGACCTGGGCACGCTATGGGACCGCGACCCCTTGCAGGCCATGCGCCTGGCCACGGAAGCCGGCTATGTGCTGGCCGCCGAGCTGCGCGCCTGCGGCGTGGACATGAGCTTCACCCCCGTGCTGGACCTGGACTACGGCGTCAGCAAGGTGATCGGCAACCGCGCCTTCCATTCGGACCCGCGCGTGGTCACGATGCTGTCGCGCGCCCTGATCCAGGGCCTGTCGCTGGCCGGCATGTCCGCCTGCGGCAAGCATTTCCCAGGGCATGGTTATGTGCAAGCCGATTCGCACCACGAGATCCCCGTGGACCCGCGCAAGCTGGACGATATCCTCAATGACGACGCCGCCCCGTATGCGTGGCTGGGCGACGCCGTGCTGCCGTCCGTCATGCCCGCGCACGTGATCTACCCCAAGGTCGACAAGCACCCGGCCGGCTTTTCCAAAAAGTGGGTGCAGGACATCCTGCGCAAGCGCCTGGGCTATGACGGCGTGGTCTTCTCGGACGACCTGACGATGGAAGGCGCCTCGGTCGCAGGTGATATCCTGGCCCGTGCCAACGCCGCGCTCAACGCTGGTTGCGACATGGTGTTGGTGTGCAACCGCCCGGACCTGGCCGACGACCTGCTGTCGCGACTGACGTTCGAGCATGCGCCCGAATCGGTCGAACGCATCCGCCGCCTGATGCCGCGTTTTGATGCGCCCGACTGGGATACCTTGCAGGCCGAAAGCCGTTATCAGAATGCCCGACGACTTCAATCTCAAATCGTTCCTGGCTGACCTGCCGCATCTGCCGGGTGTCTACCGACACCTGGATGCGGCCGGTGAAGTCATGTATGTCGGCAAGGCGCGCGACCTGAAAAAGCGCGTCTCGTCGTATTTCCAGAAGAACCTGGCCAGCCCGCGCATTGCCCAGATGGTGGCGAAGGTGGCGCGGCTGGAGGTCACGGTGACGCGCTCGGAAGCCGAAGCGCTGATCCTGGAAAACAACCTCATCAAGAGCCTGAAGCCGCGTTACAACATCCTGTTTCGCGACGACAAGTCCTACCCGTACCTGCTGATCACCGGCCACGAATGGCCGCGCATTGCCTACTACCGGGGCGCGACGAACAAGCGCGGCCAGTACTTCGGGCCGTTCCCCAACGCCTGGGCCGTGCGCGAAACCATCCAGATCCTGCAAAAGGTGTTCCGCCTGCGCACCTGTGAAGACACCGTCTTCGCCAACCGCTCGCGGCCCTGTCTGCTGCATCAGATCGGGCGCTGTTCGGCGCCTTGCGTAGGCGCGATCGACGCCGAGGAATACCAGCGCGACGTGCAGCGCGCCGTGCGCTTTCTGAACGGCGAGGCCAAAGACGTCATGGGCGAAATCGAAACGCGCATGCAGCAGGCAGCGGGCGAGCTGCGCTTTGAAGAAGCCGCCGCCTTGCGCGACCAGATGGGTTCGCTGGCGCGCGTGCTGCATCAGCAGACCATGGAGAACACCAGCGGCGAAGACACCGACATCATTGCGGTGGCCGTGGCGGGCGGCAAGGTGTGCGTGAACCTGGCGATGGTGCGCGGCGGCCGCCACCTGGGCGACAAGCCGTTCTTTCCGACGCACGCCGAAGGCGAGGCCGCGCCGCAGGTGCTGGAGGCCTTCATCGCCCAGCACTACACCGACAACGCCATGCCGCCCGTGCTGGTCTGTTCGCACGCCTTGCCCGACCCGGAACTGATCAACCTGCTGATCGAGCAGGCCGGTGGGCGCCCGTCGCGCATGCTGACGCGGCCCCAGGGCGCGCGGCGATCCTGGCTGGAACAGGCGGGCAAGAATGCCGAGATGGCCCTGGCGCGCGCACTGACCGAATCTGGCGCTCGCGCCGGTCGCACACTGGCGCTGGCCGAGGCGCTGGACCTGGACACCGACGAGGCCGCGCTGGATGCGCTGCGCATTGAATGTTTCGACATCAGCCATACGGCGGGCGAGGCCACCCAGGCGTCCTGCGTGGTGTTCGAACACCACGACATGCAGCCGTCGCTATACCGCCGTTACAACATTGCGGGCATCACCCCGGGTGACGATTACGCGGCGATGCGCCAGGTGCTGACGCGCCGGTTCGCCAAGGTGGCCGACGGCGAAGCCCCGATGCCCGGGCTGGTGCTGATCGACGGCGGCAAGGGCCAGGTCGAAGTGGCGCGCAAGGTGTTCGCGGAATTGGGGCTGGATATCCAGACGCTGGTGGGCGTGGCCAAGGGGGAAGGGCGCAAGGTCGGCCTGGAAACCCTGGTGTTTGCCGACGAGCGGCCGCCCGTGGCGCTGGGCGGTGAGTCCGCCGCGCTGATGCTGATCGCCCAGGTGCGCGACGAGGCGCACCGCTTTGCCATTACCGGCATGCGCGCGCGCCGCGCCAAGACGCGCAACGTGTCGCGGCTGGAAGAGATCGAGGGCGTGGGCGCCCGGCGGCGGCAGCGACTGCTGGCCCGGTTTGGCGGGTTTTCGGGGGTGGCGTCCGCCAGCATCGAGGACCTGGCGTCGGTGGACGGGATTTCGCAGGACCTGGCGGAACGCATCTACGAGGCGCTGCGTGGGTAGGGGCTCCCAACTCACGGCCAACCCTCGGCCATCCCACGGCCATCCCACCGCGCCGATACAGCCAGCGTCATCCGGCTGATGTAGCATACGGACACTATGCCAATTAACGTACCCATTATCCTGACATGGCTGCGCATCGCCATGATTCCGCTGGTGGTCGGGCTGTTCTACCTGCCCGAGAGCTGGATGTCGGTTCCCACCCGCGACTCTTTTGCGGCGTGGGCGTTCATCATCGCGGCACTGACCGATTGGTTTGACGGCTGGCTGGCCCGGCGCTGGAACCAGACCTCGGCGTTCGGCGCCTTCCTGGACCCCGTCGCGGACAAGCTGATGGTGTGCGCCGCGCTGATCGTGCTGCTGGACCTGAGCCGTGTCGACGCGTTTATCTCGCTGATCATCATCGGCCGCGAAATCACCATTTCGGCCCTGCGTGAATGGATGGCGAAAATTGGCGCCAGCGCCAGCGTCGCGGTGCACCGGCTGGGCAAATTCAAGACGGCTGCGCAGATGGTGGCAATTCCGTGCCTGCTGTACAACCAGCCGATCTACGGCATGAACACCAAGCTGCTGGGCGATGTACTGATCATCGTTGCGGCGGTGCTGACAGTCTGGTCGATGCTGTACTACCTGCAACGCGCCTGGCCCGCCATCCGCGAAAAGGCGCTGTAGGCGTTGGCAGGCGTTGGCAGGCGTTGTTTACGGCGGGTCCGCCGTATCGACGGTATCGGCCGTATGTGCTGTATGCGCCCGGTCCACCGGGCAGTATCCTGAATTTCAAATCGGCGGCCCGGCTCGCGACAGGACGGCCGTCGACATACTCAAAGAGCGATGGCCGGCACGATCCGGCCCGGCCCAGCCGCCGCATTCGCCATGAACACGACGTCCGGGTTCCCCGGCCGTTGCCGGAGACAACCCGCGCATGGCTTCGCCGCCTGCGCCACGCGCCGCTGCCGCGGCTTTTTGCAATGACCACCGCCACCCATATCCTTCCATCAGAAGCCGACGTTCGCCGGCGCGACTGGAAAACCATCTTGCTGATCGGCGTTGCGCACGCCGCCTCGCACTTCTTCCAACTGGTGTTGCCGCTGCTGAACGTGTCGCTGGCCACGGCCTTCGGCCTGGACTTCGCGCGCGTCGGCGCGCTGGTGGCCACGTTCTACGTCGTGTCGGGCGTGGGGCAGGCGTCGTCCGGCTTTGTCGTGGACCGCATCGGCGCACGGCCCGTGCTGTGGTTCGGCCTGGCGTGCTTTGTGCTGTCGGGCGTGTTGATCGGGTCGGCCAACGGCTACCCGATGTTGATGGCGGCGGCTATCGTCGGCGGTATCGGCAATTCCGTTTTCCACCCGGCCGATTACTCCATCATCAACCACCGCATCACGGCGTCGCGGCTGGGCCACGCGTTTTCGGCGCATGGGCTGACCGGCAACCTGGGCTGGGCCCTGACCCCGGTTTTCATGACCACGATCATCCTGCTGGCCGACTGGCGCGTGGCGGCCTACAGCGCCGCCGGGTTGGTGGCGGTGGTGCTGCTGTTGACCGTGCTGGGCGGCCACTTGCTGGGCGGCCCGTTGCCGCTAAGCGCCGACGTCATGGGCGACGACACCGGCAATACCAACACGGCGGCCTCCCCGGCCAAGGCCGCGGCCGCGCAGGCGCCCAAACCGCAAGAAGGCGTGCTGGCCACCTTGGCCACGTTGCTGTCCAAGCCGGCGCTGTGGGGCGCGTTCCTGTTCTTCGCCTGCACGTCGATTGCCTTGTCATCGGTGCAGAACTACACGATTCCGTTGCTGGATCAGCTGTATGGCTTGTCCAACGTGGTGGCCAGCTCGGCTCTGTCCGGCTACATGGTGGCCTCGGCCGTGGGCATGGCGGCGGGCGGCTTCCTGGTATCGGCCAACCCGCGCACCGAGCGCACCGTGATGGTTGCGCTGCTCTTGGCGGGCTTGACGCTGGTGGTGCTGGCGCTGGGCTGGGTGCCCGCCGCGCTAGCCGCGCCGGTGGTGGGCCTGGCCGGCTTCTGCTCGGGCGTGGCCGCGCCGTCCCGCGACATGTTGATCCGCCGTGTAACGCCCAAGGGCTCGACCGGTTCGGTCTATGGGCTGGTGTATTCGGGCATGGACGTCGGGTCGGCGCTGGGGCCGCTGGCCTTCGGCATTTTGCTGGACGCCGGTTTCCGCCAGGGCCCGTGGGTGGGCGCCGGCGTGGCGTTCACGGCGGCGGCGCTGCTGGCGCAATGGATCGCGGTGCAGGCGCGCCGCGCCGATCCCGTCATGGCGGGGGCGGCGGTCGCCCGGCCCTGAGCCGGCGCCACCGCTTTCAAGCCGATGCCGTCATTACGCCGGCCTTTCTTGCAGCGCCGCGTGCAGCCCGGTATCGCCGCGCGGCTTGCCCGGCCCCAGCAGCAGCAAGCCGATCAGCCCGATGAAGACGCAAAACGCCACGTAGTACACCGGCACCATCAGGTCACCCGTACGTTGGATCAACGCGGTGTTGATAAAAGGCGCCAGGCCGCCGAACAGCATCACGGCCAGGTTGTACGACAGGGATACGCCCGTGGACCGCAGGTTCACCGGCAAGATCTCGGTCATCAGCGCGGGCGTCGGCCCCCACATCACGCCCATGCACGCCGCCGCCGCCAACTGCGCTTGCAGCAGGGTGGCGAACGACGGCTCTTGCAGCACGCGCGCCATCATGATCCAGGTGACGACGCCAAAGGCGAACGTGGCCGGCAGCATCAGGGCGCGGCGCGACAGGCGGTCGGACAGCGCGCCGGACAGCGGGCACAACACCAGCAGCAACACGGCGGCCAAGGCGCTGCTTAGTTGCGCGTCGCCCATCGTCAGGCCCAGCTCCGTGACGGCAAACAGGGGCAGGTAAAGCAGCATGACGTAATTGGACGCCGTGCCCGTGACCACAATGCAGAACGACCCGGTCAGTTCGCGCGGATAGCGCGAGAACAGCGTGCGCAGCGTGGTCTGCGTGGGCTTGACGCGCTGATCCTGAAACTTGCGGAATTCGGGCGTCTCGTCCACCTGCGTGCGCAGGTAATAGCCGATGGGCCCGATCAGGATGCCGAACAGGAACGGCACGCGCCAACCCCAGCTTTCCAGGTCGGCGGTCGACAGGTTGGACGACAGCAGATAGACCACGCCCGCGCCGGCCGAGAACGCCAGCGCCTGCGAGCACATCTGAAAGCTGCCGTACAGGCCGCGCCGGTTGGGCGGCGCAAACTCCACCAGCATGGCGCTGGCGCTGGCATATTCGCCGCCCACCGAAAAGCCCTGGATCAGGCGCGCCACCAGCATCAGCACGCTGGCGGCCATGCCGATGGACGCGTAGGTGGGCAGCACGCCGATCATGGCGGTGCCGCCCGCCATCATCAGGATCATCAGCGACAGCGCGCGCCGCCGTCCGTGGCGGTCGGCGTACATGCCCAGCACCAGCCCGCCGATGGGCCGCACCGCAAAGGCCACCCCAAAGGTGGCCAGCCCCAGCAGCAGCGACGTCGCGTTGTCGCCCGTGGGGAAGTACAGCCGTGATATCACGGCGGCAAACATGCCGTAGATGGCGAAATCGAACCATTCGAAGGCGTTGCCCAGCACCGACGCAATGACCACGCGGCGGCGCATGGCGGCGGAAACTTGATAAGCGGGGGAAGACGGAGGCGTCATCACGGACTCCTGCAAGCGCCGTACAGGCGTAAGGGAACACGGGCGCGCCGCAGCGGCGCGTCCGTGGATGGAAAAGCTAAGGGAAACAGCCAGGGAAAAGGGCGGATCAGCCCAGGCGGTCGCGCACGATCTCGACGAAGACGGCCGCGCCCGTGGGCAGGATGTCGTCGTCGAAGTCGTATTCCGGGTGATGGCAGAAGTGGCCGTCCTGGCCTACGAAGAAGTAGGCGCCCGGACATTCCTGGAGCAGATACGCGAAATCTTCTCCCGCCATCAACGGGGTGATGCGGTCATCGACCAAGTCGGCGCCGACGACGCGCGTGGCGGCCGCCGTGACGGTGGCCGCCGGACCGGGCGCATTGATGGTCGGGGGGCAGCCCATGCCGAACTCGACGTCGATGCGGGTGGCGTTGGCAACCCCAAGCCCCTCGCACATTTCACGCACCCGGCGCAGGGCTGTCTCGCGGGCGGCGAGGCTCATGGTGCGGATCGTGCCGCGCAGCTCGATCAGGTCGGGGATGACGTTGGGCGCGGTGCCGCCGTTCATCATGCCGACGCTGACCACGCCCGATTCCAGAGGGTCCAGCGCGCGGCTGACAACGGTTTGCAGCATGCCCACCAACTGGCAGGCGATGACGACCGGGTCATTGCACTGTTGCGGCATGCCGCCGTGGCAGCCCACGCCATGCACGCGGATGACAAAACCGTCACAGGCTGCCAGCAATGCGCCTTCGCGCACGGCCACGCGGCCCTTGCCGACCATGGGGTTGTTGTGCAGGCCGTAGATTTCGTCGCACGGAAAGCGCTTGAAGAGTCCATCGGCCATCATCGCGACGCCGCCGGCCAGGGTTTCCTCGGCGGGCTGGAAGATGAAGTTGATGGTGCCTGCAAAGTCCCGGTTTTGCGACAGGTGCTGCGCCACGGCCAGCAGCGTGGCGGTGTGGCCGTCGTGGCCGCAGCCATGGAACGTGCCTTCATGGGTGGAACGGTAGGGCAGCGTGGTTTTTTCCTGCATGGGCAGCGCGTCCATGTCGGCGCGCAGGCCGATGCGGCGCTTGCCCGGCCGTTCGCCCTGCAACACGGCCACCACGCCTGTGCCGCCGATGCCGGCATGCACGTCCAGACCCCATTGCCGCAGCTTGGCCGCGACGAGCTCGGCGGTGCGGTGTTCCTGGAAACTCAACTCGGGGTGCGCATGCAGGTCTTGCCTCCATTGCGCGTACTCGGGTTGACGCTCGACAAACCAATCTCGCACTTGCATTGCCGCCTCCTTGGGGGAGTGAAATGTCTAAGGTTCGGATGTGGCGGCGAGCCGGTCGGCCCGCCCTGATGCCGTGCGAACCATAAACGAAAACGGCGGCGGGCAGTGCGTGTGTAACCAAGCGTGAGAACGGGCGAGCCGCGGCGCGCGCCAGGCGGCGCGCCGCGTCGGCTTTATTGGCGAACGGTGCGCACGTCGGCCGGGGGCGCGGCTTCGAAGTTGCTGCGCCAGGGGTTGATGTCCAGCCCACCACGGCGCGTGTAGCGCGCGTACACGGTCAGCTGTTCGGGGGCGCAGGCCTGCATGATGTCGCTGAAGATGCGCTCGACGCAGTGTTCGTGAAATTCGGCGTGCTGGCGGAAAGACACCACATAGCGCAGCAGCGATTCCCGGTCGATGGGCGCGCCCCGGTAGCGGATCTGCACGCTGGCCCAATCCGGCTGGCCCGTCACGGGGCAGTTGGACTTCAACAGCCGCGATGCCAGCGTTTCCTGGACCACGTCGCCCGGCCGCGTGCGCAGCACTTGCGGCGCCGGCTCGTAGGTGTCGATCTCGATATCCAGCTTGTCGATATAGATGCCGTCCATCTCGCCCATCTGCAATTCGGAAAAGCGCTGGGGCAGGAAGAAGTCCAGGCCCACCGGCGCGCCGGCCGCGGCGCTCAGGTCGCGTTCCAGCCGCCCACGCAGCGCGGCGGAATTGACCAGCCGCGTCTGGTTGAACGAATTCAGATAGAGCTTGAATGACTTGGATTCGATGATGTTGGGGCTGTCGGCCGGCACCGAGAACGTGGCCATTGCCACGCGCGGCTTGCCCTTGGCGTCCAGCCAGGACAGCTCGTAGGCGTTCCAGAGATCAACGCCCGTAAAGGGCAGGTTGCCGGCGGTCAGGTTCAGCGCCGCGCGGTTGTGCGACCGCGCGATGGGGAACAGCAGCGAGGGATCGTATTGCGAGGCGTAGGCCACGCTCTGGCCCAGGGGGCCGTGCGACAGGGTCATGGCAAATCAGGAATAGCTGGGGGAATAGCGGCATTGTAGGCGCTGCGAAAAAGGCTGTTTTTCCGCATTGTGAAATGTAAGTCTCGTGATGTGAAAGTTCCTGCTGCTGCGCAACCAAAGCGCATTTCATAGATGACAAAAGCGTTTCGTGATGCGAAATGCTGCTTTCAACCTATTGATTTTATAGGCAAATATTTTTCGTCTTCTATAAGACACAAGCCCACCTTGCTTTGCAGCAGAGGCATAGACTTTGTCCAACGATTCACGCAATGCAAGACGCGAATCTTTGAAGTCTTCTTATCACTGACCAGGAGCATCACCATGAGCACTCGCGAAACCGAAATCCGCAATTTGCAGAAAGACTGGGCCGAGAACACCCGCTGGCAGGGCATCAAGCGCGACTACAGCGCCGAGGATGTCATCCGCCTGCGCGGCTCGATCAGCGTGCAGCACACGCTGGCCGAACGTGGCGCCACCCGTCTGTGGGAACTGCTGCATAGCGAACCCTTCGTGAATTCGCTGGGCGCCCTGACCGGCAACCAGGCCATGCAACAGGTCAAGGCCGGCTTGAAGGCCATCTACCTGTCGGGCTGGCAAGTGGCCGGCGACGCCAACCTGGCCGGCGAGATGTATCCCGACCAGTCGCTGTACCCCGCCAACTCGGTGCCGCAAGTGGTTCGCCGCATCAACAATTCGTTGGCGCGCTGCGACCAGATCCAATGGATGGAAGGCAAGAACCCGGGCGACGAAGGCTATATCGATTACTTCGCGCCCATCGTGGCCGATGCTGAAGCGGGCTTTGGCGGCGTGCTCAATGCCTTTGAACTGATGAAGGCAATGATCGACGCCGGCGCCTCGGGCGTGCACTTCGAAGACCAGTTGGCGTCCGTGAAAAAGTGCGGCCACATGGGCGGCAAGGTGCTGGTGCCCACCCGCGAAGCCGTGGCCAAGCTGGTGTCGGCGCGCCTGGCGGCCGACACGATGGGCACGCCCACCGTGCTGCTGGCCCGCACCGACGCCGATGCCGCCGACCTGGTGACCAGCGACGTGGACGAAAACGACCGCCCGTTCATCACCGGCGAGCGCACCGTGGAAGGCTTCTTCCGCACCAAGGCCGGCATCGATCAAGCCATTTCGCGTGGTCTGGCCTACGCGCCGTACGCCGACCTGATCTGGTGCGAAACGTCCACGCCCAACCTGGAATATGCCCGCAAGTTCGCGGACGCGATCCATCGCCAATTTCCGGGCAAGCTGCTGGCGTACAACTGCTCGCCCTCGTTCAACTGGAAGAAGAACCTGGACGACGGCACCATCGCCAAGTTCCAGCGCGAGCTGGGCGCCATGGGCTACAAGTTCCAGTTCATCACGCTGGCCGGCTTCCATGCACTGAACTACGGCATGTTCGAATTGGCCCACGGCTATGCCCGCCGCCAGATGAGCGCCTTCGTGGAATTGCAGCAGAAGGAATTCGCCGCCGCCGAAATGGGCTTCACCGCCGTGAAGCACCAGCGCGAAGTGGGCACCGGCTACTTCGACGCCGTGACGCAGACGATTGAAAACGGCCAGTCCTCGACCACGGCGCTGACGGGCTCCACGGAAGAAGCCCAGTTCGAACACGGCAAGGAACAGAAGGTGGCTTGAACGCTTGAATGCGTGATTGCTTGAACGCATGGTGCGTCACCCGGTGAGCGCTGACCGGGTGACGCACGGATAGATTGCTTTGCAGTTGTAGGTGCTGTTGTAGGGTGGATTCAGGGTGCCTTCGGGCACCCTTTTTTTTCCCCCTCGGGGGCAGCGCCCGCCTTGCTGTTCTTAAGCGGCCGTCGCCTCTTCGGCCAGCGACGCCATGTCGATGACGAAGCGGTACTTCACGTCGTTTTTTACCAGGCGTTCATAGGCCTCGTTCACGGCCTGGATCGGCACGATCTCGACATCGCTGACGATGCCGTGTTCGGCGCAGAAGTCCATCATCTCTTGCGTTTCTTCCATGCCGCCGATGGCCGAGCCCGCGATCGACTTGCGGCCCATGATGAGGTTCGCGCCCGGAATCGGGTCCAGCGGCGTCAGCGCGCCCACCAGCGCCATCGTGCCGTTCAGCGTCAGCAGCGCCAGGTACGGGTTCACGTCATGGCTGACGGGCACGGTGTTCAACAGGAAATCGAACGTGCCCGCGTGCGCGGCCATCGCCTCTGCGTCGCGCGACACCAGCACCTCGTCGGCGCCCAGGCGCCTGGCGTCGCGGCCCTTGTCGGCGGAAGTGGTGATCATCACGACATGTGCGCCCATGGCATGGGCAAACTTCACGCCCATGTGGCCCAGCCCGCCCAAGCCGATCACGCCCACCTTCTGGCCGGGGCCGACCTTCCAGTGGCGCAGCGGCGAATACGTGGTGATGCCGGCGCACAGCAGCGGAGCAACAGCCTTCAGATCCAGCTTGTCAGACACCTTCACAATAAAGTGTTCCTTGACGACGATGCGGTCGGAATAGCCGCCAAACGTCAGTTCGTCGCTGCCGCGTTCCTTGTCGTTATAAGTCAGGGTGGCGCCTTCCTCGCAGTACTGCTCCAGGTTCAAGCGGCAGGCCTTGCAATGCAGGCAGGAATCCACCATGCAACCCACGCCCGCGAAATCGCCTGCCTTGAACTTGGTGACGTTCTTGCCCACTTGCGCCACGCGGCCCACGATCTCGTGGCCCGGCACCATCGGGAACACCGAATTGCCCCAGTCGCCGCGCGCCTGATGCAAGTCGGAATGGCAGATGCCGCTGTAAAGAATGTCGATCAGCACGTCGTCATCGCCCGGCTCGCGACGCGTGAAGCTGAACGGGACGAGCGGGGTGTCGGTACTGTGGGCGGCATAGCCACGGGCTTGGATCATGGTGGACTCGAATTAAATTTGTTAAGCAGACGTTCACAATATTCCTCGGCATTCCCGCTATCAAGCTAGAATTTCCGCATGCTTTATTCAAGGAATTTGCATAATCATGCAGGCAGATAACCTGTCGCACCTGGCGGCGTTCGCCGCCGTCGCCCGGCATTGCAGCTTTCGCCGCGCGGGCGAAGAACTGGGCCTGTCCACGTCCGCCGTCAGCTACGCGATCCGCAGCCTGGAAGAACGGTTGGGCGTGAACCTGTTCAACCGCACGACGCGCAGCGTGGCGCTGACCGACGCCGGCCAGCGCCTGGCCGAGCGCCTGCTTCCCGCCCTTGCCAACCTGGGCGACGCGTTGGAAGAGATGAACCACTTTCGGGGTTCGGCGTCCGGCACGCTGCGGATCAACACGTCTCGCGCCGCGTCCTACATGTTGCTGATGCCGATGGCCGCGCGCTTCCTGGCGGCGTACCCGGATATCCGCCTGGAAATCGCCGAGGACGACAGCTTTGTCGATATCGTCGGCTCGGGTTTCGATGCCGGCGTGCGCTTGCTGGAGGCCGTGCCGGAAGACATGGTGGCCGTGCCGATCGGCCCCAGCCTGCGCGCGGCGACTGTGGCGTCACCTGCCTACCTGGCGGGCCGGCCATTGCCGCGCCATCCCGACGACCTGCTGGCCCACGAGTGCGTGCGCTACCGCTTTCCCAGCGGGCGCTACTACAAATGGGAATTTGAAAAGGACGGGGTGGCGATTGAAGTCGACGTGTCCGGCCGCATCGCGCTTAGCGACGTGCACGCGGAAGTGCGCGCGGCGGTGGACGGCATCGGCATCGGCTGCGTGCCGGAATACTACGTGCGCGACCTGCTGCAATCGGGTCGGCTGGTGCGCATGCTGGATGACTGGTGCCCCACAATTGCCGGCTTCATGCTGTATTACCCAAGGCAACGTCGCGTATCGTCGGCGTTGCGCGCGTTTATCGATATGGCCAAGCAGGCAGAGCCCAGCTAAGGCCGCGCACCTTCCAGCAGCGCCTGCACCAGCCGGTTCTCTTCGTCTGCTTGCCGGCACACAAAGGAAATTTGCCGGTACGGCGCGTGTTTGCCCAGCGGCAACACGCGCACGGGATGCACGTCCAGCAGGTTGCGCCCTGGCTCGGGCAGCACGCAGACCCCCAGCCCTGCGGACACCAGCGCCGTCAGCGCCGCCAGGGACTGCATTTCGATGCGGCAGCGCGCGTGCGGCGCGTGCTGCGCCACATAGCGCGCGGCCAGTCGGCCACCGATAGTGGTCTTGTCAAAGCGAATCCATTCGTAGCGCTGGAACAATTCGGCCACGCGCGTTTCCGTGGAATCGGGCGGGGCGATCAGGACCAGAGTTTCCCGAAACAGCGGCGTCCACACCAGGCGGCTGGACCCGCCCGTCTCCGGCTGCGTGATGATCGCGGCGTCGATTTCCCCTTTTTTCAGTTTCTCGGTCAATTCGGTGGCGCGGCCGCGCACCAGCCGCACGTCCAGCTGGGGATAGCGTTCCCGCAGCTTACGCAGCAGCGGGGGCAGCAGCGTGACCTGTAACGGTTCGATGGTGCCCAGCCGCACGCGCCCTTCAACGGCGGGCGTGCTGCGCCGGCGCAGTTCGTCCAGCCGGGCCAGCGCGTCCTGCAGCACCGCGTCCACTTCGGCGGCAAAGGCGTTCGGCCTGACCTGTAGCGCCGACCGGTCGAACAGCGGCTGGCCGAAGTATTGCTCCATCTGCTTCATCTGCAAGCTGACGGCGCTGGGCGACAGGTTCATATCCGCGGCGCCCGCCGCGAAGCTGCCGCCGCGCAGCACCGCATTGAGCGTACGGAAAGATTCGATCTTCATCAGGAATCCTCACGTAGTGATTTAAGAATCCTCGCTTTATATCATCAGTGGCCGGTCCTAGTATGCGAGACGACCACAACGAAAAGCGGCTGCGGGACGGGCGTGCCACGCCTGCCGGAACAGACCGACACCGAGGAGACCTACGATGAACCTGACTTTGCACACGCTGCGCGCGGCCATACCCGCGTTGGCCCTGAGCCTGACGCTGGCGGTTGCCGCGGGCGCGCCCGCGACCGCCATGGCGCAGTCCGCCTCCATACCGCCCACCATCACCATGGTGGTGCCGTTTCCGCCTGGCGGCAGCAATGACGTGTTCGCACGCGTGCTGGCCGAAAAGCTCGGGGCGCGCCTGTCGAACACCGTCATTGTTGAAAACCGGCCCGGCGCGGGCGGGGCGATTGGCGCGGAATACGTCGCGCGCGCACCCAAGGACGGCACGGTGCTGATGCTGTCTTCGTCCACGCTGACCACCAACGCGGCGGTACAGACCAATTTGAAGTACGACGTGGTGCGCAGCTTCGCGCCCGTGGCGATGCTGGCGCGCAGCCCGATGGCCTTGGTGGTGGGCAAGGACTCGCCGTACCAATCCATGGCCGACCTGTTGGCTGTCGGGCGCAAAGAACCGGGCAAGCTGACCTACGGCAGCGCCGGGCTGGGCTCGGTCAACCAGATGGCCAGCGAAATCCTGGCGGGTGGCGAGAAGACGGCGTTCACGCACGTGCCCTACAAGGGCATGTCGCACGCGCTGAACGATTTGGCCGGTGGCCGCGTCGATTTCGTGATCGGCAGCTTCGCGTCGACGGCATCGCTGCTCAAGGGCGGCAAGCTGCGCGTGCTGGCCGTCACGTCACCCAAGCGGTCGCAGTTCTATCCCGACCTGCCCACCATCGGTGAAGGCCAGCCCGGCTACTCGGTGGAACTGTGGTGGGGCGTGCTGGCCCCGGCCGGCACCCCCGCGCCGCTGGTGGACAAGCTGAACGCCGAGATCCGCGCCATCGTCAACGACGACAAGATGCGCGCCATGTTCGCCGAGGAAAGCGCGGTGCCGGCCGAACTGACCGTGCCGCAGTTTGCCGACCTGGTGCAGGCCGACGCCGCCAAGTGGAAGCAGGTGGCGCGCGACCGGAACATATCCATTCAATAAGCACGACCCCGATTCAACCTCCGTCACAAGAGCGCAAGCATGAGAAGCAAACTGTTCGTTCCAGGTTCCCGTCCCGAGTTATTCGCCAAGGCATTGAGCGGCCCCGCGGACGCGTTGTCGTTCGACCTGGAGGACGCCGTGGCCCCGTCGCGCAAGGCCGAAGCGCGCGAGCACCTGGCCCGCATGCTGGCCGACCCGCAGACCGCGGCGTCGGGCAAGACGCTGATCGTGCGGGTCAACGCGCTGGACAGCGGGCATTTTCATGCCGACGTGCAGGCGGTGGTGCGGCCGGGCCTGCATCTGGTGAACCTGCCAAAGGCGGAAAGCGAGGCCGACGTGGTGGCGGCGGCCAGCGCCATCGAACAGGCGCGTGCCGCCAACGGGGTGAATGAACCGGTCGGTTTGCTGTTGAACATTGAATCGCCCCGCGCGCTGCGCCGGGCGGCCACCTTGGCGGCCGCGCATCCGTCGGTGGCCGGCTTGCAGCTGGGCCTGGGGGATCTTTTCGAACCCGCCGGCATCAGCCGCCGCCAGAACGTGGCCGTGCAGCAGGCGATGTTTGCGCTGCGCATGGCGGCGGCCGAGGCGGGGGTGTTTGCCTATGACTCGGCCTTTGCCAATATCGAAGACGAAGCGGGGTTTCGCGCCGAGGCCGAGCTGGCGCGCAGCCTGGGCTACCTGGGCAAAAGCTGCATTCACCCGCGCCAGGTGCCGCTGGTCAACGCCGCGTTTCGCCCGACGGATGAAGAAATCGCCCACGCTACCCGCGTGGTGCAGGCCGCGCGCGAGGCATCGGACAAAGGTGTCGCCGCGTTCGTGGTGGACGGCCGCATGATCGACGGCCCGTTTCTGCGCCGCGCCGAAGCGATACTGCGTTCGGCCCAGGCCTTGGGGCTGGACGGCACGGAGCAACAGCAATGATGGCAACTGAACACGTTTGTACCGGTGGCCCGCTGGCGGGCGTACGCGTGCTGGACTTAAGCGCCTACATCGCCGGGCCGTATGGCTGCACGCTGCTGGCGGACCAGGGCGCGGACGTCATCAAGGTGGAACCGCCCACGGGCGACAACCTGCGCAAGTACCCGTCCACGCTGGACACCGAAA
Organism: Achromobacter sp. 1L-A-4-B-C2; assembly: GCF_057291955.1. NCBI lineage: Bacteria > Pseudomonadati > Pseudomonadota > Betaproteobacteria > Burkholderiales > Alcaligenaceae > Achromobacter > Achromobacter sp. 1L-A-4-B-C2. The sequence continues at coordinate 112,663 of NZ_JBXAWP010000006.1, read as the reverse complement.
GCCGCGCCTTCCTGGGCGTGAACCGGGGCAAGCGCGGGCTGGTGCTGGACCTGAAACAGCCCGACGCGTTGGCCGTGCTGCACGACCTGGCGCGCCAGGCCGACGTGCTGGTGCACAACTTTCGGCCCAGCGTGCCCGCGCGCCTGGGCATCGCCTACGAGCAGCTGGCCGAGGTGAACCCCCGGCTGATCTACTGCGCCGTCACCGGCTATGGGGAAACCGGTCCGCTCAAGGACAAGGCGGGCTACGACCAGGTGCTGCAAACCATGACGGGCATGTGCGCGTTGCAGGGCAAGGCGGAAGGCCCGCCCGAGATCCTGTACGGCTCGGTGGTGGATTACTACGCGTCGTCCATGGTGGCGGCCGGGGTGGCGTCGGCGCTGTATGAACGCGAACGCAGCGGTCGCGGGCAGTTCGTGGGCGTGTCCTTGCTGCGCAGTGCGCTGGCGTTGCAATCGGCCCGGCTGGTCTGGGCCGAGGGCGAACCGCGCGAGATCGGGCGCGACATGCGTTCGGGCGGCATCACGGGCCTGCACCCCACGGGCGGCGGCTATCTGTATATCTCGGCCAACACGCCGCACTTCTGGCAGGCCTTGTGCGAGAAGACCGGGCTGGCGGACCTGGCTGCAAATCCGCGTTACGACTCGGTGCGCAAGCGTGCCGAGCATCGCGACGAAATCGTGCCGCGCCTGCATGAAGCGCTGCGCGCGCGCACCGCGCTGGAATGGGAGGCCTGGTTTGGCGAAGAGGTGCCTTGCGCCGCCGCGCGCGGCGTTGAAGACATGTTCGACTTTCCCCAGGTGCAGGCCGAGAAGATGATCTCCACATTCGCGCATCCGGTCGTTGGCAGCTACCGGGGCTTCGCGCAGGCGATCAAGTTCGGTCGCAGCCAGGCGGACACGCCGCGCGCCGCGCCCGCGTTTGGCGAACACAGCGAAGAGGTGCTGGCCGAAGCGGGAATCTGCGCCGAGCGGGTGGCCGACCTGAAAAAGCGCGGCGCGTTGCGATAGCTGGCTTGGACGCCGGAAATGCCGCCTTGATCCAGATCAAGGTGCCGGCCTTCGCCGCTGGGTACCATCGGCGCATGCGAGCAAAATCGATTTTCGCCGTCCCGGCGTCCCTGTCCGACGCCGACCGCCAGCAACGCCGCCACGCCTTGGTGCGCCTGTCGCTGGCGTGGCTCGCCATGATGCAGGTCATGATGTTCGCGTGGCCCGGTTACCTGCGCCATGACAGCATGCCCGCCGACGCGCTGGAAACGCTGGACTGGGCCATCGTGCTGATGAACTGGGCCAGCTTCGCCCTGACCATTCCCGTGGTGCTGTATTCGGCCTGGCCCATCTGGCGCCATGCCGGTGACAACCTGCGCCACGGCCGCGCGGGCATGGACGTGCCCGTTGCGTTGGGCATCGTGGCGGCGTTTGTTCCCAGCGTTCACGCCACCTGGACCGGGCGAGGCGACGTCTATTTCGATTCCGTCACGATGTTCGTGGCGTTCTTGCTGACCGCGCGCTACCTGGAACTGTGCGCCCGCCAATCCTTCGGCGACGCGGCGGGCGGCCTGCGGCATCAGCGCGTGGAAACCCAACGGCTGGAATTGGGCGCGCGCGCCGATCGGCTGGCCTCGCGCTTCGTGTTGGCGCAGGTGGTGCTGGCGCTGGCCGCCGCTATCGGCTGGGCGGCCATCGACCCCGCCCACAGCCTGCCCGTGATGGTGGCGCTGCTGGTCATGAGCTGCCCCTGTGCGATGTCGATGGCGGTGCCCACTGCCATGGCGTCCGCGCATTCGGCATTGGCCGCGCACCCCACCATGTCGGACGCCGCGCTGGGCGCGCTGCTGCGCCGCGCGCGCGAGAAAGCCCGCCAGAACCTGTACGGCTCGTTGATCTGGCATTTGCTGATGACGCCGCTGGCGTTGTTGGGCTGGGTGCAACCCTGGCTGGCCGCCATCACGATGCTGCTGTCCTCGCTGGCCGTGGCCTATAACTCGTGGCGCCTGTGCCGCCGCGACTGGTCGGTTGGCAGCGCACCCGTCGGCGCGCTGGAAGCCGCGCCATGACCATCCTCTATCTCTTGCTGCCCTTGTCGCTGCTGTTCGTGCTGGCCATCGGCGTATCGCTGTGGTGGGCCGTGTTCAACGGCCAGTACGACGATACCGACAACGCCGGCACGGCGATCCTGCGCGACGACGACAGCGGTCGCGGCTCGCGCGGCTAAGCGCAAACCCCGCCCACCCATTCCCGACACCCCGGTTCCCCGGCGCCTGGGCGCCCGCGCGCGCGTTGCCATCGAGGCCGCGCGCGCGTGAGTCCGTTGCGGCATTGCCGCGTTCCCTGTCTGGCCGTTGTGCGCTTGATCCATATCAACGTCGACTTGTGTGCCTAGTCCCATCATTCAAGCCTGGAGCTATTTGTTACTTTAGGGGAAGGGTGATGAACGATTGCCCCGCAATCGCAAGCAAGGCCGATACCTTCAACTACAAGATCGTGAGGCAGTTCGCGCTCATGACGGTGGTGTGGGGCATAGTCGGCATGGCTGTGGGCGTATTTATCGCCGCGCAGCTGATTTGGCCGCAGTTGAATTTCGACACCGCATGGCTCAGCTACGGCCGCCTGCGCCCGCTGCACACCAACGCGGTGATCTTCGCCTTTGGCGGCAGCGCTCTGTTCACGACGTCGTACTACGTTGTCCAGCGCACCTGTCAGGCGCGCTTGTTCTGCGACAAGCTGGCCGCCTTCACGTTCTGGGGCTGGCAGATCGTCATCGTCGCCGCCGCGATCACCTTGCCCATGGGCTTTACCAGCAGCAAGGAATACGCCGAACTGGAATGGCCCATCGACATCCTGATCACCTTGGTCTGGGTCGCCTACGCCATCGTGTTCTTCGGCACCATCATCAAGCGCCGGTCCAAGCACATCTACGTGGCCAACTGGTTCTTCGGCTCGTACATCCTGACCATCGCCATCCTGCACATCTTCAATAACATCGAAATGCCGGTGTCGATGTGGAAGTCGTACTCGGCGTACGCCGGCGTGCAGGACGCCATGGTGCAGTGGTGGTACGGCCATAACGCGGTGGGCTTTTTCCTGACCACCAGCTTCCTGGGCATGATGTATTACTTCGTGCCCAAGCAGGCCGGCCGCCCCATCTATTCCTACCGCCTGTCCATCGTCCACTTCTGGGCGCTGGCCTTCACGTACATGTGGGCGGGTCCGCACCACTTGCTGTACACGTCGCTGCCTGACTGGACGCAATCGTTGGGCATGACGTTTTCGCTGATCCTGCTGGCGCCGTCCTGGGGCGGGATGATCAACGGCATCATGACGCTGCAAGGCGCCTGGTACAAGCTGCGCACCGACCCGATCCTGAAGTTCATGGTCACCGCGCTGTCGTTCTACGGCATGTCCACGTTCGAAGGGTCGATGATGTCGATCCGCACCGTCAACGCGCTGTCGCACTACACGGACTGGACCATCGGCCACGTGCACTCCGGCGCGCTGGGCTGGGTCGCGATGATTTCCTTCGGCTCGCTCTACTACCTGATCCCGCGCCTGTATGGCCGCGAAAAGATGTACAGCGTGAAGGCCATTGAACTGCACTTCTGGATCGCCACCATCGGCGTGGTGCTGTACATCGCCGCGATGTGGATTGCCGGGGTGCAGCAGGGCCTGATGTGGCGCGACACGGCCTCCGACGGCACGCTGGTCTACAGCTTTGTCGAAGAACTGAAGACCCGGGTTCCGTACTACCTGATCCGCTTGCTGGGTGGCACCTTGTTCCTGTCGGGCGTGTTCGTGATGGCCTGGAACGTGTGGAAGACGGTGCGCGGCGCGCAGCCGGTCAACCCCGCCATTCCGCTTGACGATCCCCATGCCGCTCGCCCGTCGGTCGCCGCACCCGCCGCGCCCGCCGTGCCCGCCACTGTTTGACGAGGACATCATGGCCAACAAAAAAACTGGCTTCTTTTCTCACCAGACGCTTGAGAAGAACATCGGCTGGATGATCATCGCCAGCATCCTGGTGGTGTCCTTCGCGGGCCTGGTGCAGATCATTCCGCTGTTCTTTCAGCACAGCACGACGCAGCCGGTGGCGGGCGTCGAGCCCTACAGTCCGCTGCGGCTGATGGGCCGCGACGTGTACATCCGTGAAGGCTGCGTGGGCTGCCACTCGCAACAGGTGCGCGTGCTGGCCGCCGAGGTGCAGCGCTACGGTTCGTATTCGACGGCCGCCGAATCGGTCTTCGATCATCCGTTCCTGTGGGGTTCCAAGCGCACCGGGCCCGACCTGGCGCGCGTGGGCGAACGCTATTCCGACGACTGGCACCGCATCCACTTGCGCGACCCGCGCAAGGTGGTGCCCGAATCGAACATGCCCGCGTATCCGTGGTTGCAAAAGACGGTGATCACCGGTCAGAACGTGTCCGAACGCATGCTTGCCCTGCGCAAGCTGGGCGTGCCTTACACGGACGAGCAGATCGCCGGCGCGCCCAAGGCCATCGAGGGCAAGACGGAAGAAGACGCGCTGGTCGATTACCTGCAAAGCCTGGGCGTGGGCGTGCGCCGCGCCAAGCAGGCCGAAGAGGCCCGGGCGGCCGAAGCGGCGAAGAAGGCCGCCGCGCAATCGACTGCACAACCCGCTGCACAACCCGCTGCACAAGCCGCCGCGCCGGCGGCTTCGGGAGGCTGATCATGCTGGGCATCCTGAGCGCATTCATTACCGCCATTTCCATGGCGACCTTTTTCGGCATCGTCTGGTGGGCCTGCTCGCGCGGGCGCCAGAGCGCCAATCGCGAATCGGCCATGTTGCCGTTCGCACTGCCCGATGAATTCGGACAGGCACAACAAGATGGAGCGAATCGGTCATGAGCGATTTCGTCAATGGCTTCTGGGGCATTTTCATTTCGGTCGTTGCCGTGGGCGGCGTGGTCTGGTGCGTGTGGCTGCTGTATACGCAGCGCCGCTGGCTGGGCGCCAAGCCGGCCGCCGGGCAGGTGGAAGACACCGGCCACGTCTGGGACGGCGACCTGACCGAACTGAACAATCCTGTTCCCACGTGGTGGACGTGGATGTACCTGCTGGCGTGCCTGTTCGCGCTGGGCTATCTGTTCTTCATGCCGGGCCTGGGTTCGTACAAGGGCCAGCTGGGCTACAGCAGCACCGAGGAAGTGGCGCGGCAGCAGGCCAAGATGGCCGAGGCCGTGCGCCCCATCTACGCGCGTTTTGAAACGATGACCGTGCCGCAGATCGCGCAGGACACGGGCGCCCGTGAAATCGGCCAGCGCCTGTTCCTGAACAACTGCGCGCAGTGCCATGGCTCGGACGCCAAGGGCGGCCCCAGCTTTCCCAACCTGACCGATGGTGACTGGCTGCACGGCGGTTCGCCCGAAACCATCATGAAGACCATCAAGGAAGGGCGCCATGGCGTGATGCCGCCGTGGAAGGCCGCAATCGATGCCAAGACGGCCGGCGACATCGCGCAGTACGTGCGGTCCTTGTCGGGGCTGACGGCGGACCCGGTGCGCGTGTTTCGCGGCAAGCGCGAATTCGGCAACTTCTGCGTCGCCTGTCACGGTGTGGACGGCAAGGGCAACCAGCTGGTGGGCGCGCCCAACCTGACGGACGACGTGTGGCTGTATGGCTCGTCGGAAGCCTCCATCGTCAAGACCATCCTGGACGGTCGCGACAACCGCATGCCGGCGCACGAACACATCCTGAATCCCGAGCAGATCAAGGTGTTGACGGCGTGGGTATGGGGCTTGTCGAACAAGCCGGAAGCGGGCGGGCAGGCGGCGGTCGGCACCGCGGCGGTCGATACCGCGGCGGTCGGTACCGCGGCGGTCGGCGGCACCACGGCGGTCAAGTAACGCGGCCGGCGGCGCATAGGTGAAGGGACGCCCCGGCGGCCCTTCACATCAATGGACTTACAGTACGGAGCAGCATATGGATGAAGGGTCAACCGCAAGCGTCGGCACGCAGCCTGGCGGCGACCCGCCGCCCTGGCGCCCGCACACACGTCCGCCTCGTCCCGGGGCCGAAACCCTGGAGCAGACGCTGGCCGGCGTGCGCAGCAAGATCTATCCGCGATCCGTCAGCGGCAACTTTGCCCGCTGGCGCATCGCGTTTGTCTTCATCACGCAGCTGATCTTCTACGGCTTGCCCTGGCTGCAATGGAACGGCCGCCAAGCTGTGCTGTTCGACCTGGGCGCGCGCAAGTTCTATCTGTTCGGCCTGGTGCTGTGGCCGCAAGACGTGGTGTACCTGGCCGTGCTGCTGGTCATCTCGGCGCTGGCGCTGTTCCTGTTCACCGCCGTCGCCGGCCGACTGTTCTGCGGCTACGCCTGTCCGCAAACCGTCTACACCGAAATTTTCATGTGGATCGAGCGCAAGGTCGAAGGCGACCGCATCGCCCGCATCCGCCTTGACGAAGCGCCCTGGAGCCTGCACAAGGCGCGCGTAAAGATCACCAAGCATGTGCTGTGGATTGCACTGGCCTGGTGGACGGGGTCGACCTTCATCGGCTATTTCGCGCCGATCCGCGAACTGGGCCATGAACTGTTCACGCTGCAACTCGGCCCCTGGCAATGGTTCTGGATGTTGTTCTATGGCTTTGCCACCTGGGGCAACGCCGGCTTCATGCGCGAATCCGTGTGCAAGTACATGTGCCCCTATGCCCGCTTCCAAAGCGTCATGGTGGACCCGGACACCTTTGTGGTTACGTATGACAAGCGCCGGGGCGACCCGCGCGGCGGGCGCTCGCGCAAAGTGGATCACAAGGCGGCCGGCCTGGGCGACTGTGTCGATTGCAGCCTGTGCGTGCAAGTGTGCCCCACCGGCATCGACATCCGCGACGGCCTGCAATACATGTGCATCGGCTGCGGCGCCTGTATCGACGCCTGCGAGCAGGTCATGGACAAGATGCAGTACGAACCCGGCCTGATCCGCTACACGTCCGACCGCGCCATGCAGGATGGCCTGAGCGCCAAAAGCGCGCGCTCGCATCTGCTGCGCCCGCGCGTGCTGATCTACGGCACGCTGATCCTGATACTGGCCGTGGCCTTTGTGGCGTCGCTGGCCATGCGCAACCCCTTGCGGGTCGACGTCATCCGTGACCGGGGCGCCTTGGGCCGCGAAGTGGCCGGCGGGCAGATCGAAAACGTCTACCGCCTGCAAATCATCAACACGTCGGACACCGCCATGCGGTTGCGCCTGTCGGCGGACGGCATGCCGGGCCTGCAAGTGATGGCCGGGCGCCAAGGGTCCGACATGGTTGAGGTTGAGCCGGCCGCCAACAAGCTGGTGCCCATGGTGATCCGCGCGCCTGCCGGCGTGGAGCCGGGCGCCCATCCCATCACGCTGCGCGCGCGCGGCCACGACGGCGAAAACCGGTCCATCCAGACCGACGAAGCCGCCAGTTTCTACGTACCCGATTAAGCCCGCTTCGCCCGCTTCAAGGACTTTCCATGACAACCGCCTCATCCCTGCCCACGCCCAAGCCCTGGTACCGCGAGCCCTGGCCGTGGATCCTGATGGCCGGCCCCTTCGCGGCCATGATCGGATGCTTCATCACGATCTACTTCGCCTACAGCAACTTCACCCACGAGCCGATCCAGGACGGCGTGGTCAAGCGCGGCCTGGTGATCGAACAGGTCGCACCCCGGGCAAGCGAGGGCGCACGCGCCGCGCAAGCCAACCCTTAACCAGGGAGAGCACAGATGGGCCTGCGTTCATTGATGTGGATTTTGTGGCCGTCGTTCTTGGCGGCGGCGATGGGCAGCGCGTTGATCTTCGCGCTGATCGACCCGCTGGATGTGGCCATCTTCGGGCACGTGCCCACCGGGCGCGTGGGCTTTTACACGGTGTCGTTCTTCGTGCTGTGGGTGATGGCGGGGCTGTCCAGCCTGCTGACCGCCTACCTGATGCCCAAGGCGGTTGAAGACGAAGACCTCTGATAGAACGCTGCCCCGCGCCGCGCGCGGGGCAGTGCGACAGGCGCAACCGGACGCTAGACCTTCTTCACGAATTCCGACTTCAGGCTCATCTGGCCAAAGCCGTCGATCTTGCAATCGATGTCGTGGTCGCTGTCGACCAGGCGGATGCCCTTGACCTTCGTGCCCATCTTGACCACGCCGCCCGAGCCCTTGAGCTTCAAGTCCTTGATGACGGTGATGGTGTCGCCGTCGTGCAGCACGTTACCGGCCGAATCGCGGTAGACGCGGGCGTCCTCGGTGGCTGCGGTGTCATCGCCGGCCGCGATGGACCATTCATGCGCGCACTCCGGGCAGACGTAGTTGCCGCCGTCTTCGTAGGTGTATTCGGATTGGCATTTCGGACAGGCGGGCAGGACACTCACGGGGAAAACCTCGGATAAAACGCGCGCGGGGCGCAATCGGCGATTGTACTTCCCCCGATACGCAAAATTCGCCTAACGCGCGCGCATCATCGTTGAATATCGTGCAGCAGGTCCACAAAATGCTGGCCCGCCGCGCTTAATGGGCGGTCGCGCGGGACGATGCTGCCGAACTCGGTCAGCGACTGGCGTATCTGGTAGGGCAGGATGGTCAGCAGCCCGTGCGCCGCATACCGGCTGGCCACCGACTCGGGAATCACCCCCAGCATGTGCGACTTCATCGCCAGGTTGGTGGTGGTCAAAATGGACGCGGACTCGATCAGCCCCGGCGGCGTCGCCACGTTGTGCGACCGGAATTCCTGTTCGATCACATCGCGCATCGGGCTGCCATGCGGCTGCAAGATCCAGGGATACGCCAACATGGCGTCGAACGCCAGGCGCTTTTGCCCGGCCAGCGGATGGTCCACCGCTGCGATCACCGACAGCGCCTCGTCGCCGATGGGCCGGAACACGTAGTTGCGGTCCGACAGGGTCAGCATGCGGCCGATCACCACATCCAGCTTGCCTTCGTTCAGCTGCGCGATCAGCAGGTCGCTGGTGCCCGTGGCAATTTCCACGGCCAGCAGCGGATAGGTCTGCTTCAGGCGCAGCAAGGCGTCGGTCAGGTGGCCGGGCGAGGCCGCCATGATGCTGCCGATGAAGAGTTTGCCCGCGCTGCCCAGCCGCAATTCATCCAGCTCGCGCGCCAGCGACGACATGGTGCCGCGCATGCCGCGAAAGTAGCCCATCACGCATACGCCGGCGGGCGTCAGCGCCAGCCCGCGACCCACCCGTTCAAACAGGGGCTGCCCCAACGCCAATTCCAGTTCGTGCAGCATTTTGCTGGCGGCCGACTGCGTCATGTTCAGCTGCGCCGCCGCCGCGCGCAGCGTGCCGCGTTCGTCGATAGCCAGCAGCAGCACGATTTGCCGCATGCGCAGCCGCGACAGCAGGGCGGGCACATTCAAGTTGCGTTCCATGATTGATCGCCTGTGGTGAACGGTTGGTGCAAAAGTTTCATTTTACGGAAACAGGCGTTGTTTCTAAGATGACTGCACAACAACTAGCCCATGCGGCGAAGAAACATCAAGGAGACAACCATGAAGATCCGCATATTGGCGGCGACGGCCGCATTGGCCGCGGGCACCCTGTGCCTGTCGGCATCCGCGTTCGCCCAGACGCCTCGCGCCGACTGGCCGACCAAGCCGCTGCGCCTGCTGGTGGGGTCCGCACCCGGTGGTGGCACCGACGCCATGGCGCGCGCCGTGGCCGACCGGCTGGGGCCGATGCTGGGCCAGACCGTGGTCGTGGAAAACAAGCCGGGCGCATCCAACACGCTGGCCGCCGACCTGGCCTCCAAGTCCGCCGACAACCACACGATGGTGATGGGCGTGTCCACCGCCCACGCTATCGCCCCGCATCTGCTGAAGCTGGCCTACGACAACGACCGCGACCTGACGCCGGTGGTGTTCGTGGGCGCGGTGCCGAACATCCTGGTGGTCAACAACCAGGTGCCGGCCGACTCGGTGCAGGCGTTGATTGCGCTGCTGAAGCGTCGTCCGGGTGAATTGAACTTTGCCAGCAGTGGTTCGGGCAGCACGCAACACATCGCGGCCGAACTCTTCAAGGACGCCACCGGCGTGCAGATGACGCACATTCCGTATCGCGGCAGCGGCCCGGCCATGGTGGACCTGATGGGCGGGCAGGTGCAGATCGCTTTCGAAACCGCGTCGTCGGTCATCCCGCACATCAAGAGCGGCAAGGTGCGCGCGCTGGCGGTGCTGAGCGCGCGGCGCAACCCGCAGCTGCCCGACGTGCCGACGATGGCGGAAGCCGGCGTGCCCGGCGTCGAAATGAGCGCCTGGTACGGCATCTACATGCCCACCGCCACGCCGGCAGCCATCCAGACACGCATTCACGACGACGTGAACCGCATTCTGGCCATGCCCGAAACGCAGGCGCGGCTGTTGGCCATTGGCGCGGACATCACCCCGATGAGCCAGGCGCAGTTCGCGCAGTTCCATAACGCCGAAAACCAGCGCTACGCCGGCATCATCAAAAAGAACCACATTTCCGTGGAGTGAGGCTTGTATGCACGCGCAGCAAAAGATAGCTATGCAGCAAAAACCGGATATGCCGCAAAAGCCCGTGGTGGCCTTGACGCTGGGCGACCCGGCCGGCATCGGCGCCGAACTGATCGCGCGCTTGCTGGCGCAAGCCGAGGCCTGCGAACGCGCCAATATCGTGCTGGTGGGCGATGCCTGGCTGTGGCGCGAAGGCCAGCGCGTGGCCGGCGTGGACGTGCCCACCGAAGCGGTGACCAGCATGGCGGCAGTGCGGGCCCGCGCCGACACAAGCCGGCCCGCGTGGCTGGCCATGGACACCTTGCGCCCCGACCAGGTGACCGTGGGGCAGGCCGGTGCGGCGGGCGGCGCGTCGGTATTGCGCGTACTGAACGCCTGCATGGACGCGGCGCGCGACGGGCATATCGACGCCATCTGCTTTGCGCCCTTGAACAAGTTCGCCATGAAGCAGGGCGGCTTGAAGCACGACGATGAGCTGCACCACTTTGCGCAGTACCTGGGCGTGACGGGCACCTTCTGTGAATTCAATACGTTGGGCGACTTGTGGACGTCGCGCGTGTCGTCGCACATTCCCTTGAAGGACGCCGCCGCCGCGTTAAGCGTGGACCGCATCAAGGCCGCAACGCGCCTGATCTACCGGTCGTTGCAGGCCAACGGCATCGCCCAGCCGCGTGTGGCGGTCGCGGCGTTCAACCCCCACGGCGGCGACGGCGGCACGTGCGGGCGCGAAGAAGTCGACATCATCGAACCCGCCGTGCGGCAGCTGAACCAGGAAGGCTTGCCCATCGCCGGACCGTTTCCCGCCGACACGATTTTCCTGAAGGCGCAGGCGGGCCAGTTCCAGGCAATTGTCACGATGTACCACGACCAGGGGCAGATCGCGATCAAGCTGCTGGGCTTTTCGCGCGGGGTCACCGTGCAGGGTGGCCTGCCCATCCCTATCACCACGCCGGCGCACGGCACGGCGTATGACATCGCCGGCCAGGGCCGCGCCAACGTGGACGCCACCTGGCAGGCGTTTCTGATTGCGTGCCGTATGGGTGCGTCCACGGGTGCGTCGCACCGAGCTTCCCTTGTTTGAACAGGATCACACCATGAAAATCAAATCCGTCCGCGCCCGCGTTTTCGAATGGACCGGCAAGACCGTGCCGCCGCAAGGCAACTTCTGCTCCAACGCGATGGACCTGGTGCCCTCGCGCGAGGAAACCATGAGCACCTTCCGCTTTCATGGCTGGACGGTGGTGGAAGTTGAAACGGACGACGGCATCGTCGGGCTGGGCAACGTGGCGCTGGCGCCGCGCGTGGCCAAAGCCATCATCGACCAGTACCTGGCGCCGCTGGTGGTGGGCCAGGACCCCTGGGACTATGAATTCCTGTGGCAGCGCATGTACCGCGCCACGCATGCGTGGGGCCGCAAGGGCGTAACCATGGCGGCGATTTCGGGCGTGGACCTGGCCATCTGGGACGTCTTGGGCAAGTCGGTGGGCAAGCCCGTGTTCAAGCTGCTGGGCGGGCGTACCAAGGAGAAGATTCCGGTCTATTACTCAAAGCTGTACCGCACCGACCTGAAAGCCATGCAAGACGAAGCGCAGACTTATCTGGACCAGGGCTTTACCGCGTTCAAGATGCGCTTTGGCTACGGCCCGGCGCACTTGCAAAAGGGCGTGGTTGAAAACCTGAAGTCGGTCCAAGCCATTCGTGAAGTCATCGGCTACGACACCGACCTGATGCTGGAATGCTATATGGGCTGGACGCTGGAATACGCCAAGCGCATCCTGCCCAAGCTTGAAAAATTTGAGCCGCGCTGGCTGGAAGAGCCCGTCATTGCCGACGATATCGACGGCTACGCCGAACTGAACCAGCTGACCTCGATTCCGATCTCGGGCGGCGAACACGAATTTTCGCTGTACGGATTCAAGCAATTGCTGGACCGGAAGGCGGTGTCGGTGGTGCAGTACGACACCAACCGCGTGGGCGGTATCACGGCGGCGCACAAGATCAACGCGCTGTGCGAAGCGTATAGCGTGCCGGTCATTCCGCACGCCGGCCAGATGCACAACTATCACCTGACGATGAGCACGCTGGCCTCGCCCATGAGCGAGTACTTTCCGATGTTCGACGTGGAAGTGGGCAACGAACTGTTCTACTACATCTTCGACGGCGAGCCCGTCGCCAAGGAAGGCTTCATCGACCTGGACGACAACAAGCCGGGACTGGGGCTGACCTTGAAAACCGAATACCTCAACGATTTCAACATCATCGAGTAGGCCGCCATGACTGCCATATCCCAGGCGCCGCGCTATCGCGGCATCTTCCCGGTAGTGCCCACCACGTTCACGGAATCAGGCGAGCTGGACCTGCCCAGCCAGAAGCGCGCGGTGGATTTCATGATCGATTCCGGCGTGGACGGCCTGTGCATCCTGGCCAATTTCTCGGAGCAGTTCGTGTTGTCGGACGATGAACGCGAAGTGCTGACGCGAACCATCCTGGAACACGTGGCCGGCCGCGTGCCGGTGATTGTGACGACCACGCACTTCGGCACGCGCGTGTGCGCGGCGCGCAGCCGCCGCGCGCAAGAGCAGGGCGCGGCCATGTTGATGATCATGCCGCCGTATCACGGCGCGACGATCCGGGTGCCCGAGGCGCAAATCGAAGGGTTTTTCCAGCAGGTGTCGGACGCGGTGGACATACCCATCATGATCCAGGATGCCCCGGTGGCGGGCACGCCGCTGTCCGCCGCGCTGCTGGCCAGGATGGCGCGCGAAATCGAACAGGTGTCGTACTTCAAGATCGAAACGGCGGGCGCGGCCTCGAAGCTGCGCGACCTGATTGCGCTGGGCGGCGCGGCGGTGGAAGGCCCCTGGGATGGCGAAGAAGCCATCACGTTGCTGCCGGACCTGGACGCGGGCGCCACCGGGTCGATGACGGGCGGCGGCTTTGCCGACGGCATCCGCCCCATCATCGAGGCGCACCGCGACGGCCGGCGCGACGAGGCCTACCGGCGGTACGAACGCTGGCTGCCGCTGATCAACTACGAAAACCGCCAGGGCGGCATCCTGACGGCCAAGGCGCTGATGAAGGCGGGCGGCGTGATCGAGTGCGACGCGCCCCGGCATCCATTCCCGCCGATGCGCGACGACGTGCGCCAGGGCCTGCTGGAAACGGCGCGGCGGCTGGAGCCGCTGGTGTTGCGCTGGGGGCGGTAACGGACTTGTCTTCGAAGGGCGGCTGCGTCGCCCGTGCGCGCACCGCGCGGCCCCGGCCCGGCCTCGCCGCCGGGGCCCAAACACAGCGTTCCACCACGTCGACCAAGCGGCGCCAGGGTAACGAGTAAAATTCCCGGCTATCGATCACGTTGGGGGCTCGTGTGCAGCCGGTTATATCAGTTCAAGGTTTATCCAAGCGATACGCCTCGGGATTCCAGGCGCTCAAGGGCGTCAACCTGGAAATCCAGCGCGGCGAGATCTTCGCCTTGCTCGGGCCGAACGGCGCGGGCAAGACGACGCTGATCAGCATCATCTGTGGCATCGTCAACCCGTCCGACGGACGGGTGCTGGCCGATGGCCATGACATCGTGTCGGACTTTCGCGCCGCGCGTTCCAAGATCGGGCTGGTGCCCCAGGAAATTTCCACCGACGCGTTTGAAAGCGTCTGGAACACGGTTACCTTCAGCCGTGGCCTGTTCGGCAAGCCGGCCAACCCGGCCTATATCGAAAAGGTGTTGCGCGACCTGTCGCTGTGGGACAAGAAGGACAGCCGCATCATGGCCTTGTCCGGCGGCATGAAGCGCCGCGTGATGATCGCCAAGGCCTTGTCGCACGAGCCGGCCATCCTGTTCCTGGACGAGCCCACGGCGGGCGTGGACGTCGAGCTGCGCCGGGGCATGTGGGAAATGGTGCGGCGGCTGCGTGAAAGCGGCGTCACCATCATCCTGACCACGCACTACATCGAAGAAGCCCAGGAAATGGCCGACCGCATCGGCGTGATCCGCAAGGGCGAGATTATCCTGGTGGAAGAAAAGAACGCGCTGATGGCCAAGCTGGGCAAGCGCCAACTGACGCTGACGTTGACGGCGCCGCTGCCCGGCATCCCGACGGCGCTGGACGCCTATCAGCTGGACCTGTCCGCCGATGGCTATCAACTGGTCTACACCTACGACAACCAGGGCGGCGGGCAGATTTCGCAATTGCTGCAGGACCTGAGCCGGCTTCAGATTGAATTCACCGACCTGAATTCGTCGGAAAGCTCGCTTGAGGATATCTTTGTCAGCCTGGTACACGGTCAATCATGAACTTCTACGCCATTCGCGCTATCTACCTGTTTGAAATGGCCCGTGCCTGGCGCACGCTGATGCAAAGCGTGCTGTCGCCCGTGATCTCCACGTCGCTGTATTTCGTGGTGTTCGGGTCGGCCATCGGTTCGCACATGGTCGAGATCGACGGGGTCAGCTACGGCGCCTTCATCGTGCCGGGCATGATCATGCTGTCGCTGTTGACGCAAAGCATCGCCAACGCGTCCTTTGGCATCTATATGCCGCGCTTTTCCGGCACCATCTACGAAATCCATTCGGCGCCCATCTCTTACGTGGAAATCGTCATGGGGTATGTGGGGGCGGCCGCCAGCAAGTCCATCATCCTGGGGCTGATCATGCTGGCCACGGCGCGCCTGTTCGTGTCGTTCGACATCGCGCACCCCATCTGGATGCTGGGCTTTCTGGTGTTGACGGCGGTGACGTTCAGCCTGTTCGGCTTCATCATCGGCGTGTGGGCCGATGGGTTCGAGAAGCTGCAAATCATTCCGCTGATGATCGTCACGCCGTTGACGTTCCTGGGCGGCACCTTCTATTCCATCAAGATGCTGCCGCCGTTCTGGCAGACCGCCACGCTGTTCAACCCCGTGGTCTACCTGGTCAGCGGCTTTCGCTGGGCGTTCTACGGCGTGTCGGATGTCAGCGTCGGCGTCAGCGTGGGCATGACGCTGGTGTTCCTGCTGGCCTGTCTGATCGGCGTGCGCTGGATCTTCAAGACGGGTTATCGCCTGAAGACCTAATCAAACGGTCGGGACGGTCCCAACCGTCCCGCCCCATCAGCTCGATCAGCCAGCAACGGCCGGCGCGCGGCGCGCCAGGCCGTCGAAGGCGTCCAGCAACTGCTCGCGCCAGGCATACACCGGGTCGTCGGCCTCCAGCAGTTCCAGCGTGCTGGTGCAGCGCGCCCACATGAACATGCCAAAGACCGCGTAGTCCGCATACCCGTGCTGCTCGCCCGACAGAAAAGCTTGCCGGGCCAAGGTGTGACTCAAGGGCAACAGCGCAGCGCGCAGCGCACCGATCTGCTCGTCGTAACCCGCCGGCAGGTCTTCCAGACGGCCAAAGCGCTTTTCGCGCGAGGCGCGGAAATAGTCCTTGTCTTTCTCGTGGATCAGCCCGTGGATGGCCGGCAACAGCAAGCGCGCCAGCACGGGCACCAAGGTGGTGTCGGCCCAGGCGTTCGCAAACAGGCTGACCGCGCGCCCGCCCGCGCCGTTAAATAGCGAGGGCCGCTCGGGGAACGTGTCTTCCAGATAGCAGGCAATGCGCCACGAATCGCTGACCACGTGTTCGCCGTGCACCAGCACGGGCACCAGCTTCTGGCCGGAAAAATCGATGGCTTCCTTTTCCGTGAAACGCCAGGGCACGGTCTTGGCCGACAGGCCTTTGTGCGCCAGCGCCAGGTGCGTTTTCCAGCAGTGCGGGCTGAAGCGCAGCGACTCGTCCGCGCCAGCCAGGTCATACAGGGTGATGTCCGGGGTCAAGATGCCGTGCTCCTTGCCGAGTGGGTCGAATGCAAACCGGCTGCCAGGATACTGCTTTGCGCCCGTGCGGGAAACGTCAAGGAAAAGCGCCAAAGAAGCGCGCCAATAAAGAGCGCCAAAAAAAAGCGCCACGCGCCCAGGGACGCGTGGCGCAGGCCGGACAATCCCCGGTCCAGCCTTGCCCTGCTTTGGTTGTCCTACTTGGGCGCGCCTTTGCTCATGCTCATCACCCGCTGCTTGAGCTGCGGATTCTGTTGCACGGCTTGGCCGATCCCGTTGAATTCTTCAACCGTCAGACCGTCGGCGCGCACCAGCTGCACCATCTTGGCGTCGGCTTCTTGCACGACCTTCTGCTTGGCGTCATCGGTCTTGGCGGCGTCGACCTTCGGGCGGTATTCGTCAACCACGCCCGAGACCTTTTGCGATGCCGATGCGAAGCGCTGCAATTGCTGGTCGGTGGGTTGCGTGATGGCGGGGGCCATCTGCGGTTGCGCCGGCGGCTGGCTGGCGTTTTGCGCCATGGCCGCTGCACCGGACAGCGCCGTCGACAGGATGGCGGCGGATAGGAATGCGTATTTGGAACGCTGCATGAAACCTCCGTGTTCCGGTAAATGTCCGATCATGATGACGACCACAACCGCCATGGGACAAGTTTCGCGATGTGTTTTCCTGTGTCGGCGGGACACGATGGCGGGCAGCCTGTCAGGAGGGGGGCCGGGGGGCGGTTCGGAAACGTTTTGCGTGGTTTCGTAGTCGCTGCTGGCCGCGATGTTTCCGCAGGTGTGCCGGTTTTCAGCCGAAGGCGGTGCTGGCGTCGCGGCGCGCGGTGCCGTTACATCAGCAGCATGGCCAGCATCACCGACGCCAGCAACGCGATGTAGACGCGCGCATGCAGGCGGTCTGGCAGGCGCGGAATCAGCGGCGCCGCCAGACGGATGCCCAGCAGCGCGCCCAGCGCCAGCACGGCGAAGGCCAGCAGGTCGACATAGCCGATGATCCAGGGCGCAAGCGGCGCGGGCAGATCGCGCGCCGCTGCCATGTAGGCCACGGTGCCGACGATGGCGACGGGTATCGTCAAGGGGTTGGCCATGGCCGCCGCCTTGGCCATCGGCAGGCCGCGCCGACGCAGCAAGGGCACCGTCATCACGCTGCCGCCCACGCCCAGGAACGTGGCCACGATGCCGATCACCACGCCGCCGCCCACCACCACGCCTGGGCTCAACGGCACCGCGTCGGCCCCGTCGGCTTGCGCCAGGAACCCCTGGCGCAGCAGGCAGTCCAGAATCGTCACCGCCAGGTAGGCCACGAAGGCCCAGCGCACCAGCGTGCCGCTAGCGTGCGTGGCGGCCAACGCGCCCACCAATGCGCCCACCGCGATGTACCCCGCCAGAGGCCAGATATAGGCCCGCACAAGGTTGCCCGCGCGTTGCTGGCGGCGCGTGGCGGCGATGGCGTTGACGACCATGACGCAGGTTGAGGTGGCCACGGCAATGTGCATGGCCGACGCCCCGACGGCGTCGTCCGCGCCATGCGCGGCGGTCAACACGCCATACAACACCGGCACCACGACAAAGCCGCCGCCAAAGCCGAACAGCACGGTGGTGACGCCGCTGGCGCAGCCAAAGAAAGCCAATATCAGGTAGAGCATCGGACGGGTCCAGGAGGGGAAGTCGTCACGATACGAAAGGCGGGGGTGGCCGGCTTTCGTGCTTTGGACAATAATGTTTGCGTTTCGGCCAAGCCGCGCGCCGGGGTGCACATTTCCCGACCCGCGCTCCAGCCCCGCGTTGAGCCCCGCGCTCCAGCCCCGCACTTCAGCCCCGCACTTCCACCCCCCCGCTCCCGCCATGCGCAATACGCACATCGACCGCTACGATCAGCTGGACCGCGCCGTGGTTGCCATCGGCAATGACTATCCGACCGGCCATGTGCTGCCCGCGCATTCGCACCGGCGCGCGCAACTGCTGTACGGCGCGACCGGCGTGATGCAGGTGTCCACACGCGATGGCAACTGGGTGGTGCCGCCCCAGCGCGCGGTGTGGATTCCGGCAGGGGTGACGCATCAGGTGCGCATGCTGGAGGTCAGCACGCGTAGCGCGTATATCGAGCCAGATGCCGCGCGGGCAGGGCGCCAGGCCTGCGAGGTGATCGAGGTGTCTGCGCTGCTGCGGCAGCTGTTGCTGGAAGCGGTGGACATGCCCGCTGCGTATGCGTCAGACGGGCGCGACGGCGCATTGGCGGCCTTGCTGCTGCATGAAATCGACCGTGCGCCGGTGTTGCCGCTGCACATTCCGCTGCCTCGCGACAAGAAGCTGGCGCCGCTGTGCCGCGCCTTTATCGCCGCGCCGGACGCGCGCACGCCGCCCGACGCATGGGCCGCCCGCCTGCACATGAGCCCGCGCACCTTCAGCCGCTATTTCCGCCGCCAAACGGGCATGACGTTTTCCGAATGGCGCCAACGCGCCTGCGTGGTGCTGGCGCTGGCAAGGCTGGCCGCGGGCGGGGCCGTCACCACCATTGCACTGGACTTCGGCTACCAAAGCCCTGCGGCGTTCTCAACGATGTTCCGACGCGTGCTGGGCCAGTCGCCCACGGACTACTTGCGCGGCGGGTAGCGGCCTGTGGCCTGCCCGTCACGCCGCGTACCAGAGCACGGCGAAGAAGTGGCACACGGTGCCCGCCAGCACGAATAGATGCCAGATGAAGTGGCCGTAGCGCCAACGGTTGTCGAACACGAAGAACACGACGCCGCCGGTATACGCCAGACCGCCCGCCACCAACCAGCCCAGCCCGCCCGTGGGCACGCTTTCGATCAGCGGCTTGATGGCAATGACCACCAGCCAGCCCATCGCCAGGTACAGCCCGGTGGACAGCGCCGGCCGGTTCAAGCGTTTGCTGGCTTTCAGGCCCACGCCCAGCAAGGCCATGGCCCAGACCAGGCCGAACAGCGTCCAGCCCCACGGCCCGCGCAGCGCGCCCAGCGCAAACGGCGTGTACGTACCGGCGATCAGCAGGTAGATGGCCGAATGGTCCAGGACGTTGAAAATCTGCTTGGCGCGGCACAGCGGCAGCGCGTGATAGATGGTGGACGCCAGGTACAACAGGCACATCGACGCCGCGAACACCGCGGCCCCCGCGATGAAGGCCGCGTCGCCCTGGCGCACGGCGGCCACGATCAAAATGGGCGCGGCGGCCAAAGCGCCTACCGCGCCGATCCCGTGGCTGATGGTGTTGGCGATTTCTTCGCCCAGGGTCTGGGGTCTGTCGTTGGGAAACATGGTGCGTCTGGTGAATGCGTGATACGTGATGGGGGTTGCAAGGTCATCACCTTAAGCGCTTTGCGTGCCGGGCTCAACGCCACGGCGGCGTCCAGTCGGTCGCAAAGCCGCATCGCTTTGATTTTCAGCAATAGGCGCTGCCACGCTCGGGACAAAAGGGTGGGAACGCTGGTTACCCTGTGATACATTTCCTGCGGCTGTTTTACCGACACCGTTTGATTGAGTTCTACCGCCCACAGAGGCGACCACGTTCTTTTTTCTGGGCTCGCACCCGCGCTCGCGCAGTCGCGCAAGACGCAACGGATATCCTTACCGATCTGACCATCGCCGTCGCGCTGGTGGCCTGTGCGCCATGGCGACAGGTGGCCCCGGCTACGCCGGGAAGGTTCAAGCAGGTTTACTGGCCGAGGCCTACCAATGGCGCGCAGTTTTTCCAATCTGTTTTTCAAAGCCGCAAAGAAGATCAGCAAGCTACAGCGCACGGCGCTGCGCATGGCATCGCCCAAGCCCGCCAGAAAGCGCGCCACCACCCCACGCAAGAGTGCTACCAAGACCGCTACCAAGACCGCGTCTTCCGCCGCCGCGACCCGTCAGCCCGCGACCCCATCGCTGGGCAACGGGCGCTGGGAAGGCACGCGTCAATTTTCCGACGGCAAGGGGCGGCAGCTGACGTTTGCGCGTTACACCCCGGCCGGGGCCACGCCGGCAGGCATGCCGGTTGTGGTGATGCTGCACGGTTGCCGGCAGACCGCGCTGGCTTTCGCGCGCGGTACGCGCATGAACCAATGGGCGGACGCCGGCGGCTTCATGGTGCTGTACCCGCAGCAATCCATGACGCGTCAGGTGCAGCGCTGCTGGCGCTGGTTCCAACCCGATGACGCACATGGCGGCGCCGAGGCAGACCTGATTGCGGCGTTGATCGAATCAGAAGTGGCGCGGCATGGGCTGGATCCCGAACGCGTGTATGTGGCCGGCCTGTCCGCGGGCGCCGGCATGGCGGCGCTGGTGGCGTTGCGGCACCCGTCGTTGATTGCCGCCGTGGCCATGCATTCCGGTCCGGTGGTGGGCGACGCCCATAGTGCCGCCGCCGGCATCAGCACCATGCGGCGCGGCTCGCTCAAGCCGTTGCCGTCGCTGGTGCGTGACGTGGCGGACCCCGCTGCGTTCGACCTGGGCATGCCCGCGCTGATCCTGCACGGCCAGCTGGACCCGGCGGTGGCCCCGCGCAACGCCAAGCAATTGTTCGAGCAGTTTCGCGCCTTGAACCACCCGCGCCCCGAGGACATGCCCATCGAGCGTGTGCTGGGTTTGGGGTCCGAGAAGGCCTATCGCCGCGTGGACCTTACGCGGGGACGCAAAACGGTGCTGCGCCTGTGCGAGATCACGCGGCTGGAACACGCCTGGAGCGGCGGCGATCCGTCGGTGAAGTACCACGCCCGCAACGGCCCGGATGCGTCGGCGTTGGTGTGGCGGTTTTTTCAGGGACTGCGGCGCGTGGGTGCGGGCGAACCGGGGGCCGGGGCCTGAGCAGGCAGTGAGCGCGGACGCGGACTCGGACCCAGGCCAGCTCCCTACCCAGATCCGGACCCGACCCAGGACGTGGACCCGACCCAGGACGTGGACCCGGCTACCGATTGTTCGCCGATTGGGAATGGATATGTCGACCCGGCGCGTCATGGCGATGGCTCGTCGCGGCGGTAACATCGCCGCATCCCCGGTTGGCGCTGCATTGACGCAGCCGCCGGCCAGGACCCAACTGGAACTTCTGCCATGACTCTTTCTGTTTACCAGGCTTCCGTGCCTGTCTTCATCCGCGGCATGACCGTGCTGGCCACGCTGCTTGAAAAAGCGGCCGCGCATGCCCAGGCCGCCGGCATCGACCCCGCTGAACTCGTCAACGCCCGCCTGGCGCCCGACATGTACCCGCTGTCCGGTCAGATCCAACGCGCCAGCGACGCCGCCAAATTCGCGGCGCAGCGCCTGTCGCAAGGGCAGGCGCCCAAGTTTGCCGACGAAGAAAAGACCCTGGAAGAGTTGCAGCAGCGCATCGCCAACACCATCGCCTACCTGCAAAGCGTGACGGCCGAACAGGTGGAAGGCGCCGAAGACCGGCAGATCGTCGTCAACTTTGGCGACTTCAAACCGGAATTTCGCGGCGATACCTACCTGCTGACCTTCGCGCTGCCCAACTTCTACTTCCACGTGGCGACCGCTTACGACATTCTGCGCCACGCCGGCGTGAAGATCGGCAAGCTGGACTTCCTGGGTCCGTATTCGCAGTAAGCGGATGTTGACGTAGCCAGGAAGGGCGGGGCCGTCAGGCGGGTCAGTCGGCGTTGCCGCAGCCTGACATCTCGCCCATCTTGGCCATGTTCTGCTGGATTTCCTCGGGCGTGTAATCGAACTGGTGCGTGGCGATCGACCAGCGGTGGCCGAACGGATCGATCACCTGGCCGTAGCGGTCGCCCCAGAACATGTCGGCCACCGGCATCGCCACGGTGGCGCCGGCATCCACCGCCTGTTTGAACGAGGCGTCCACGTCCTTGACGTACAGATGCAACGTTACCGGTGAGCCCTTCAGCGCCTTCGGGCCCAGGCTGCCCCACTGAGGAAAATCGTCCATCAGCATCAGCACCGAATCGCCGATACGGATGGCGGCGTGCATGACCTTGCCTTCCGGCCCGGGCATGCGCGCCAGTTCTTCCGCGCCGAAGGCTTTTTTGTAGAAGGCGATGGCGTCGGACGCGCCCTCGCAAACGATGTGCGCGGTCAGCGTGTGCATGCCGGCGGGAATGGGCGTGGTTGCGGGCGTAGCCATGATGCGTCTCCAAAATCGGTGTTGGGTTGGCGGGACAGGCGGTAGGCGTGTCCCTGCCTATACGACGAACGGGCAGCGCCGACATCGACACGCCCCACGGTTTTTATTTTGCTACCAGCGTGCTGAATCCGCCCCAGCACATGCGTTTGAAATCGAACACGCCTTCGCAGCACGTGTTGGCCAGACGGGGGTCGGCCATCACCAGCGCGTTGATCCGGTCGCGTTCGGCCTTGCTGGCGTACACGATCCAGGCAAACACCACGGTTTCATCGTCCTTGGCGCTGGCCGCTTCCCTGAACGACCGGAAGGTTTCGCTGGCCAGGTCATCGGCCACGCCTTCGCGGTAATCCAGCGCGCCGTGCTCCAGCCAGACCGCCTTGGCCTGGTCCGCCATCTGCTGGTAGGCCGGCACGTTCGCCTTGGGCACCGGCAGCAAAAAACCATCTATGTATTCCTGCATCGCACACTCCTCGGTTGCTGTTGTTGTGTGGGATTCGGCATGCCCGCTGGTCACGCCGCGTCCACCCGGCACGAGCGGCCGGTAGACGCCACTTTATCGGGATCGCCGGCGCTTTCAGATAGGGGATTGCGACATTCTTGCGGGTGGATTGCGACAGCGCTCGGGCGTATGCTTACCGACATGAAAAACGTCGCTTTCCTGCTGCCGACGGGCACCAACATTGCGTCCCTGGAAACGGCGCGCCACGGCTTCCAGGTGGCCAACGCCTACCTGGTCGCGCAAGGCCGCGAACCGCAATTCCACGTGTGCACGCTGGCGTTGACGCGCGAGGTCAGCCTGGACGACGGGCGTATCAAGGTGCTGGCGGACCAGGTGCTGGCCGACGCGCCGCGTATCGATATCTGCATCGCGCCGCCCCTGCTGGGCGCGGTGCCCGATGTGGTGCTGTCCAACCGCGAGCTGATCGATTGGCTGGCAAGCCACCATCGCGCCGGTGGCGAAGTGGCCAGCCTGTGCATGGGAGCCGCCTTGCTGGCGGCGGGCGGCGTGTTGGACGGGCAGCAGGCGGTGGTGCATTGGGTGGCGCAAAATCTGTACGCCAGCCTGTTTCCCAACGTCCACTGGATCAGCGACCGCGTGGTGATGGCCGAAAACGGTGTCTATACCAGCGGCGGCGCGTTTTCCGCCGCGCATCTGGTGCTGCACCTGATCGAAAAATACACCGACCGCGATACCGCCATCTGGTGCGCCAAGTACTTCCAGCTGGACTGGAGCCGCCAGAGCCAGCTGCCGTTCGCCGTGTTCATGGGCCAGAAGGCGCATGCCGACGAGGTCGTGCGCGCGGTGCAGAGCTACATCGAACGTTGCTACACCGAAAAGATCACCGTTGAATCCCTGGCCGAGCGCCACGCGATGGGGCGGCGCACGCTGGAACGGCGCTTTCGCCAGGCGACGGGCAACAGCATCGTGCAGTACCTGCAACGCGTGCGCGTGGAGGCCGCCAAGAAGCGGCTGGAAACGTCGCGCAAAAGCGTGGCCGAAGTCATGTATGAAGTGGGCTACAACGACACGAAGGCGTTTCGCGACATCTTCAGCAAGCACTGCGGGATGTCGCCCGTCGGGTATCGGGACCGCTATCAATAGGACGTCGAAGAATTCGCTATGGCACTGGCAAAAGTGCTGGCCGAACTCCCCCGAAAATAAGATTTCTACTACAGCTATTGGCGCGCCACCGGCCTATCCTTGACACGTCGCGGCCTGACCCCAGGCCAGGAGGGCGAGTCAAGATGAGCATCAGCGTGACGCCAGGCGATCCCCGCTACAAGACCTTGAAAAAGGGCTTCAACCTACGCTGGCCCGCGCGGCCCAGCCATGCGGCCACGCGCATCGAACTATGCGAAACCCCGGCCCAGGCGGCGGCAGCGCTGGGCCGTATCGTTGCCGAGGGCAAGCGCCCCACGATACGCAGCGGCGGCCATTGCTACGAAGACTTTGTCTCCAACAATCCCGGCGGCGTCATCCTGGACCTTAGCCTGCTGGACCGCGTGCCGTCCTCGGATGGCCTGCTGCGTGTGGCGGCCGGTTCGCAAAACTGGAATGGCGATCAAGACCTCTACAAGCGTCACGGCGTGTCGCTACCCGGCGGGTCGTGCTACTCGGTTGGCGCGGGCGGCCATATCAGCGGCGGCGGGTATGGGCTGCTGTCGCGCCTGCAAGGGCTGGCTTGCGACTGGTTAAGCGCGGTCGACATCCTGACCGTGGACGCCCACGGCAATGTCGTGCCACGCACCGCCAGCGCCACCCAAGACGCCGACCTGTTCCGCGCATGCCGGGGCGGTGGTGGCGGCAATTTCGGCGTGATCACCAGCTATGGCTTTGCCGCCTTGCCGCGCGCCCCGCGCGAAGTGGCCATCGCCACCGTCGCATTCGACTGGGCGGGCATGACGCCCGGGCGCTTTGCGCAGTTGCTGGATATCTACGGCAGCTACTGGAACACGCGCGGCCGCGACGCCGATACCTGGGGCATGTTCTCGCTGCTGAAACTGACGCATCGCTCCGCCGGGCAGATTGTCATGATCGTGCAGTTCTGCAACCCCGACGGCACCTGCCAGGACCTGACCGTGCTGCAAGATTTCCTGGATCGCTTTCGCCCTTGCGCACCGGTGGCCGCGCGCGCCACCACGCCCGGCTTGCCACGTCCGCGCGCGGGCGGCGACCTGCTTTGCAGCGAACCGCATACGGTCATTCGCCATGACTGGCTGGTGGCCACGCAAACGCTTAACGGCTCGGGGCCGAATCAGCGCGGCAAATACAAATCCGCCTACATGAAGCGCAATTTCACGGCGCACGAAGCCGCGCGTATCCATGCCCACCTGACGCGCGATGTCCCCGGCGCCGACCTGCGCCAATCGCTGTTGCAGGTGGATTCGTACGGGGGCGCCGTCAACCAGCCGGATCGCCTGCGCGACACCGCCGTGCACCAGCGGGCGTCGATCATGAAGCTGCAATACCAAACGTACTGGACGCACGCCGACCACGACGCCCTGCACGTACGCTGGATGGCGGATTTCTATCGCGACGTGTATGCCGACCCGGCATCCCGGCCCGACCACGCCGGCACCCCGTTTCCCGGCGACCGCTACGAAGGGTGCTACATCAACTACCCCGACAGCGACATGCTGGCGTACCCCTTCTGGCCACGGTTGTACTACGGCGACGGCGGGCTTTATCCTTTCCTGCAAGAGGTCAAGCGCCGCTACGATCCCAACAACGTTTTTCACCATGCGATGTCGGTGCGCCCGTCATGACGCGCCGCCCGCCTTGCCGGACTTCGCCATGAATTCCCTATCCAGCGCACCCCGCCGATCCTTCATCCAGTTCGCCGGGAGCTTGTCCGCGGCCGGCGCGGCAGGCCCCTGGCTGTCGGCCATGGGCGCCGCGACCGCGCGCGCCGACCCCCGCTACGCCTATGTGGGCACCTATACCCGCGATGCGCCCGGGGGCACGGCCGGCGGGCCGCCATCGCGCGGCATACACGCCTATGCCCTGCGTCCGCAGGGCGGCTGGCATCTGATCCAGGTGATAGAAAGCGACAACCCGTCCTACCTGGCCGTGCACCCCACGCAGCGCTTTCTCTACGCCATCAACGAGATCGATCAATGGGAAGGCCTGGCCCGAGGCACCGCCGAATCCTATGCGATCGACCCGGCTGACGGCAGCCTGCGCTTCCTGAACCGGCAGCCCCTGTCGCTATCCAGCACCGCGCCGGCGTTTCTTGCCGTATCGCCAGACGGCCGCTACCTGGTCACGGCGCAATACGGGGGTGGCACGTATAACGTGTTGCCCGTCCAGGCCGACGGCGCGTTGGGTGAAGTGTCGGGCATCGTCAAGGAAACCGGCTCGGGGCCGCGCCCCGAACAGCAATCCGCGCATCCGCACATGGTGCTGTTCGACTCCACCGGCCAGCGCGTCCTGGCCACCGATCTGGGCAGCGATCGCATCAATCTGTTCACGTTCAAGGATGGCAAGCTGTCGCTGTCCGAGCGCACGACGCTGCCCGCGGGCAGCGGGCCACGCCATCTTGCGCTGCACCCCGATGGCGCGCTGTTATACGCGTTGAACGAACTTGACGCCTCAATCGCGTGCTTCGGCTACGACGCCCACGCCGGCCGGGTGCTGGCGCAGCGCCACCTGGTCCCCGCCACACCGCCCGGATTCACCGGCGCGGGCAACGCGGCGGCGTTGCTTGTCCACCCGTCCGGCCGCTTCCTGTACGCCTCCACCCGGCGCGTCGACAACGACCACCCGCAAGCCGACAGCATCGCCGTCTTCGCCATCGCCAAGGATGGCGCATTACGCCGCGTACAAACCTGGACCGAGGGGCTGCGCTTTCCCCGCGCACTCACCCTGGCGCCAGACGGCGGCAGCCTGTACGCGTTGAACCAAAAGGGCGACTCCATCCTGCGCCTGCGCATCGATGTGGCAACAGGGCAGCTAAGCGACATGGACGTGGCAGCGCAGACGCCAACACCGGTATGCCTGGTGTTTGCATAGGCGGGGCAACCGCGGGCGATCTTGATAGCCGGCGCAACAGGCCACTCTGAAGCCCCTTTGAAGCCCCTCTGAAGCTCCTCTGAAGCCCCTCTGAAGCCACTCGGGCACCCACTCGGGCACCCACTCGGGAACCCCCTCGGAAACCCCTCGGGAACCCCTCGGCCAGCCCGCCGTCGAACCTTGCATGACCGTTAATCCTGTATTGCGCTTCCTCTGGCGCCTCGTCATCCTGGGCTTATTGATCTGGCTTGCTGCGTGGGCGTGGCCCCGCCTGCCCGACGCCGCACGCGCACCGTGGCATATGGCGCGGCTGGCCTGGCAACAAGCCCCGTCATCCTTGCCCGTGCCGGTACAGGGCGTGTCCGCCAGACGCTTGACCGACACTTGGGGCGCGGCCCGGTCCGGCGGCCGCCAACACGAAGGCATCGACATCTTTGCCGCGCGCGGCACGCCTGTGCTGTCCACCACGGAAGGCGTGGTCATGCAGGTTGGCACGAACAACCTGGGCGGCCAGGTCGTGTGGGTGCTCGGGCCCGGACGCCAGCGCCATTACTACGCGCACCTGGATGGCTACGCCGATATTGAACGGGGGCAGCTGGTGGCCCCCGGAGACGTGCTGGGCTACGTCGGCAACACCGGCAACGCGCGAGGCACGCCGCCGCATTTGCATTACGGCATCTACGACGGCGGCGCGATCAACCCCTATACGCTGTTGATGGCGCCGGCAACGCCGCCCTGACGCTTTGCGCCAGCACCTGCGCCGTCGCGGCTGACAACGTCCACCCCAGGTGTCCGTGCCCCGTGTTGTAGAACACGCCTGGGCGTTTGCCCGCCCCCACGCGCGGCATCATGTTGGGGGTCATGGGGCGCAGGCCGCACCACGGCACGACGCGCGTGGTGTTGATGTTGGGGAAGTGTTTACGCGTCCAGTCGATCAGCGGCTGCACGCGTTCGGCACGGATGTCCATGTTGAAGCCGTTGAATTCCGCCGTACCCGCCACGCGAAAGCGGTCGCCCAGGCGGCTGGTGACAATCTTCGCGGCTTCGTCCAGCAGGCTGACGCGGGGCGCGGCGCCCTGGCTGTCGGCGTCGTCCAGGTGCACGCTGATCGAATAGCCCTTGACCGGATAGATGTTGATGGAATCTCCCAGCAGGCGGGCGAACTTTCTGCTGGCCGCGCCCGCGCACACGACGATGGCGTCCGCTTCGTGCCGTTCGCGCTGGGTGCCGCCGTCGCGGCGGATGTCCAGCACGTAAGGGCGGTCGTGGCGTTGGATGTTGTCGATGTCGGCATCGTGCACGAACGTGACGCCACGGCGTTCGCATGCCTGGGCCAGACCGCGCGCGAACTTGTGGATGTCGCCGGTGGCGTCCGATGGCGTGTAGAAACCGCCGTGGCATCCGGTTTGCATGGCGGGTTCGATGGCGCGCGCTTCGTCGGCGGTGACTGCGTAGCGGTCCAGGCCGCCGGCTTGCAGCAGCGCGTTGGCGCGATGCGCGGCCTTGAAGCTGTCGGCGTCGTGGTAGATGTGCAGGATGCCCCGGCGCTCCAGGTCGAAGTCGATGCCTTCCGCCTCGGCCATGTCGAACAGATGCCGGCGCGCTTCGATGGCCATGCGCGTGGTGGCGATGGTGTTTTCGCGGTAGTTGGGAATTTGCGCCATGAACTGCGCCAGCCACGAATACTTGTGCCAGCTGAAGCGGGGGTTCAGCAACAGCGGCGCGTTTTTGCGCAGCATCCAGCGTAGCCCTTTGATGATCGTGGCCGTGCTGTTCCAGACTTCGGCGTTGCTGGCGGATAGCTGGCCGCCGTTGGCATAGGACGTTTCCATGGCGGGATAGCGTTGGCGGTCGTAGACGGTGACCGCGTATCCCAGATTCGACAGGGCATAGGCGGACGTGACGCCGGTGATACCGGCGCCAATGATGGCGATGCGGGGCATGGTGGCTCCAGACAAGGTGGCCGCGACCAATGTGGACGCGGCACCCCATCTGTCTTTGGTACCTGAGAGTTTCACCCGCGCGGGCGGCGGGTTCCCCTTCGGTGGGCGCGCACGGCGCCTCTCTCCAGATTGTCTATACGCGCGCAGTCCTGTTGCCTGAGAGTTTCCGGGGCGGTTGCTCCGTCGGCGCCGGCCGCCAGGGCCGGTCTCTTCTGCGCGGTTTTGAATCGACGGGGTAGAGAATAGCTAAGTTCATGTCGCATTTGCTTCAGGGTTAGTACTATGTCGGGTGCGCCGTTGGGCCGGCGTGAACCGAATAGGACGATAGGAATGAGCTTTCGCGCCGTGCGACGCACTGTTTTGCAAACCCTGGCCGTGATGGCCGGAGGCGCCCTGGTTTCGTTGGCGTCGGCCGAGCCGGTGGCCCCCGGCGCCGACATCGACGACGCCGTGCATGCGGTAATGCGCGAGTACGACGTGGCGGGCCTGGCCATCGCCGTCACGCGCGAAGGGCGGCATGAATTTCGCAGCTATGGCGTGGCCTCGCTGCAAACGCATGCGCCCGTCAGCCGCGACACGCTGTTTGAGCTGGGCTCGATCAGCAAGACCTTTACCGCGACGCTGGCGACCTACGCCCAGGCGCTGGGCAAGCTGTCGCTGACCGACAGCCCGGCGCGCTTCGTGCCTGCCTTGCAAGGCACGGAATTCGGCAAGCTGAACCTGATCCACCTGGGCACGCACACGGGCGGCGGCTTCCCGCTGCAAGTGCCGGACACGGTGGGCGACGATGCCCAGCTGATGGCCTACCTGTCGGCGTGGACGCCGCGCTACGCACCGGGCACCTACCGCACGTATGCCAACCCCAGCATCGGCATGCTGGGCGTGGTGGCGGCCAAGAGCCTGGGCCAGCCCTATGCGCAGGCCATGGAGAAGACGCTGTTGCCCAAACTGGGCCTGGCCAACACCTATATCCACGTGCCCGCCGCCAAGATGGGCGACTACGCGCAGGGCTACAACAAACAGAACGCGCCGGTGCGTGTGAACCCGGGCGTGCTGGCCGACGAAGCCTACGGCGTCAAGACCAGCGCCAGCGACCTGATCCGCTTCGTGGACGCGAACATGGGCGTGGCGTCAGCGCCCGCGGAATTCGGTGCCAAGGCCGCCCGGGATGCGAAGATCGCCAAGGCCGTCGTCAACGACGCCGTGCTATCCAAGGCCTTGGCCGATACGCATGTGGGCTACTACGACGTGGGTGGAATGACGCAGGACCTGGCCTGGGAACAACTGGCGTATCCGGTGACGCTCAAAGCGCTGTTGGCGGCCAATGCCGGCACGTTGAACAGTCAGAGCCACCCGGCCAAGGCCCTGACCCCGCCGCAGCCCCCGCGTGCCGATGTGTGGATCAACAAGACGGGTTCCACCAATGGCTTTGGCGCCTACGTGGCGTTTGTGCCGGCCAGGAAAATCGGCGTGGTGATCCTGGCGAATCGGAACATTCCGAACGACGCCCGCGTGCGGCTGGCGTATCGCATTCTTGAAGGGGAAACGGCGGCGGGAGCAAGAACGGATACGGGAACGGGAACGGATTCGGGATCGGCCCCGGAAACGCAACCCGAAGCCCGCGCGCAAGCGAACTGAAACAGGCAGAAGGCGGTGGCCGGCCGAAGGCCGTGGCCGGCCCCTGTCAGCCGTCAAGCTTGGGTGCCCGCCGCCGTGTGGGCGCCATCAAAACGCGGCAATAGCCCCATGACCTCCAGCCTTTTGCACAGCTGTCCCAGGCGCTGCATCTTGTAGGCGTCCACGTCCAGGTCGGCGTAGTCGTAGAAGCCCTTGCCATCGCGCAAGCCGTTGCGGCCTTGCTCCATGTTTTTGGCGATGACGTCGGGCGATGCAAAGCGTGGGCCGATCTGGGCTTCAAGGTAGCGCGATGCGTAGTACAGGATGTCGCCGCCGCCCCAGTCGATGAATTCCAACAGGCCCAGCACCGAAAACCGCAAGCCGAATCCCAGGCGCACGGCGGTGTCGATGTCTTCGGCGCTGGCCACGCCTTCCTCGACCATGCGCGCGGCCTCGTTCATGGCCAGGGCCTGGATGCGTGGCACGATGTAGCCCGCCGTGGGCGCGCATTGCACGGGCGTCTTGCCGGCTTGGCGCAGCACGGCCAGCAACGCTTGCAGAGCAGCGTCGGCGGTGCGCGGCCCGGCGCTGACTTCGACCAGCGGAATCAGATAGGCGGGGTTGAGCCAGTGCGCGTTCAAAAAACGCTCGGGGCCTGGCATCAATTCGGCCAGCTCGGTCACCAGGAACGTGGACGTGGTTGACGCAATCACGGTGTCCGCCGCGCACACGCGGCCCAGCCAGGCGAAGGTGTCGCGCTTGGCGTCCAGGCGTTCCGGCACGGCTTCGAAGACGATGCGCGCGCGTTGCAGGTCGGCCACGGCGTCGTCGCGGCCGCACAGGCGCACGCGCTGCATGGCGGTCTCGGCTTGCTGGTCATCCAGCAGGCCAAGCCGGCTTAGCGTGCCCAATTCGCGCCGCAGGTTCGCCAGCACGCGCGCGTGGTGATCGGCTTGTTCCGCCTGAGTCCTGGGCTTGATGTCGACCAGTGTCACGGCGCGTCCCGCGTGGATGTACGACAGCGTGATGCCTTCCCCCATGCGCCCGGCGCCGATCACGCAGATTCTGTCTTCCATGGTCAGCATCCTTGTTCCAGCAATTCCGCCATGCCGGCGCGCGACAGGCGCTCCAGGCCGAGACTTTCCAGCGTGCGGCCCTCGGCGTAAAGATCGCGGCCGGTGATGGCGCTGGCAATGCTTAGCAAGCCTTGCGCCACCGGCGTCGGCACGCCCGCCCAGCGCCCCGTGGACACCAGCAAGGACAGGCCCAGCCGCGTGTCCTCAAGCATGTAGCGGTGCGTGTGCAGGTCGATGGCTTCACGCCAGTCGCCGCTGTCGGTCAGCTTGCCGTGCGCCCCACGGCCGTACATCCATTCATCGCCCTCCGTGGCGTAGTGGTCGGCCAGCGGAAAGTGTGGCGCGGCATAGCCCAGCGCCTCGCGGATGGCGATGCGTTCGGCGTCCAGCGCGTCGGTAACGCGGCGGATTGATGGCTGGGTGCCTTCGTTGTGGATGTCCCACTTGTCGAAATGCTCCAGGGGGCCGGCGTTCATCATGATGAGCGGCGGATGGATGATGGGGCCGGCGTTCATCAAGGCGCCCGCCAATCCGTCTTCGATGGGCTCGATGCTGGGGTAGACCTGGCCCAGCAACGCCAGCGCGTCGTCGGTCAGCCGGCTGGGGAACACGCCGGTGGGCAAGCGCGTGGCGTAGCCGCTGATGACGACCGTGTTGCCGTGCTTGCGCGCCAGGTAGGGCAGGGTGCCCGTCTCGGCAAAGGCCACGCGGGCGGTATTGCCGGCGTCCCGCTGCGCGCGCGCAAACAGGTAGCTGCCAAAGGTGCCGGGCGGCAGGAACACCACCTGCCCGTCCTGCAAAAGCGGGGCCAGCATGGGCGCCAGCGCATCGTGCGTGGTCGAGGGCAGGGGGATGACGACAACCCGCGCGTCAGTCAGCGCGGCCTTCAGCGAGCCTTGCAGCGCCAGGTGGCCGGGACCCTGGCCCAACGGAACCTGGCGCGTGCCGCGATAGTCGGTGACAGTCAGCGCGCCGGCCTGTCGCAAGCCGTCGAACGCGGCGTCGTCGCGGCGCCACCAGCACACCTCGTGTCCGTTTTCGGCAAGTTCGGCCGCGGCCCCGTAGCAGCCGTGGCCGCCGCCAATTACGCTGATTCGCATGATCAAGCTCCTTCTTTGAAGGCTTGATCCTAGCGGCGGCGTGGCGCCTGGGCTGCGCCAAACGCGCAAGCGCCGTTCCGATCCGGCAAGGGATTTCGACAGCGCAGGCAGCGTGTCGCGGCCGCGCGGGCAGGGGACAACGCCAGTGCTGGCCGACGAGTGCGACGGCGCGTCAGGGGCGAGGCCGACGCAGCGTGTCCGACGGCAGGCAGCCGTAACGCTTGCGGTAATGCGTGGCGAAATGGCCGAAGCTGCTGACGCCGTGGCGCAGCAGGATATCGGTCACGCTGTCGCCGCCGCGCGCCTGTTCCAGCGCGGCGTGCACCAGGGCCAGGCGGTGGTTGCGCACGTAGTCGCTGGGGCTTTGTTTGAGAAACTGGGTGAAGCCGTTTTGCAGCGTTCGTACCGACACGCCGCAGTGCGCCGCCAGGTCCGCCAATGAAATCGCTTCGTCGACATGGCTTTCGATGTAGTCGCGCGCGGCGCGCACATGCTGGGGCAGGGGCTGGCGGTGGTCGGCGCGCAACGCGTCGGAATAGTTGTGCGGCAGTTGGGTCAGCAGCAGCGCCAGCAGGTAGTCGGAAAAGCCGGCCGCAAGCGTCTGCGTGACGCCGTCAATGGCGGGGTGCTGATAAAGGCGGCATAGGTAGTCCAGTGTTTCGCGCACGGCGGCAAGGCCGGGGGAATCGGGCGGCGCTTCCAGGTCGAACACCAGCGCGTGCTTGATGGGGCGGTCCAGCAGGCGCTGCAATTGATGTTCCAGCGCTTGCCGCTCAACACGCAGGATCAGGTTGCGGCAGTCGCGGCCGATGCTGATCACGCTGGGTTCCGACGGCGACGAAATGGTGAGGCTGCCCGCTTGCATGGACGCACTGCGCTTGCCCAGCGTGACCAGGCCCGAGCCTTGCAGCGTGATGCGGATCAGGTAGTAGCTGGAGATGTCGCCCGCGTCGATTTCGACTTCGGCGCCGTAGTGCAGGTCAAACAGCGCCGCGTTGCCGAAGAACACGCCATACAGCCGCGATTGCAAGGGTTTGCCCTGAGCCACGCACATGCGGTGCGACCAGAGGTGCTGGCTGACCTGGTCCTTGACCTCGGCGGCGTTGCCCGAGTCCAGCAAGCAATGGCGGTTCAGCGGATAGGTGTCGTTGAACATGCTTTCCTGCGCGGTGGGAATAGTCGTTGCGCGCGGCGTATAGAGCCCCGCTGCGCAAAGACCTACAAACGATGGACAAGACTAAGGAAAACAAGGGAAAAACATGACTGACGCGACGCTGCCGCCACTGACGAAACGAAGCTACGCCTACGAGTGGTACGTCGTCGTGATATGCATGCTAGCGTACATATTTTCCTTCGTCGACAGACAGATCCTGGCGCTGATGATCGAACCCATCAAGCACGATCTGCAACTGTCCGACACGCAGTTCAGCCTCCTGCACGGCTTGGCGTTCTCGCTGTTCTACGCCGTCATGGGCATCCCCATCGCCTTGTTGGCCGACCGCTATTCGCGTCCGAAAATCATTGCCATCGGCGTGGCGTTCTGGAGCCTGGCCACTGCCGCCTGTGGCCTGTCGCGCAGCTTTGCGCACATGTTCCTGGCGCGCATCGGGGTGGGCGTGGGCGAGGCCGCCTTGTCACCCGCCACGTATTCCATGCTTAGCGATATGTTTCCGCGCGACAAGCTGGGCCGCGCCGTCGGCATCTATTCGATCGGCTCGTTCATTGGTGGCGGCATGGCGTTTTTGATCGGCGGCTATGTCATCAACCTGCTTAAAAGCGTGGACAGCGTGGTGGTGCCGTGGGTCGGCGCAATGCGGCCGTGGCAGGTCACGTTTTTCATCGTGGGCCTGCCGGGCCTGCTGGTGGCGCTGCTTATCCTGCTGACGGTGCGCGATCCGCAGCGCCTGGGCTTGCGCCGTAGCGCAGACGGCCACGCGCACAAGCCTACGGTGGGCGACACGTTTCGCTTCCTGGGCCGCCATCGCCGCACGTTCTTTTGCCACTACCTGGGCTTTTCGTTCTATGCCATGGTGCTGTTTGCCCTGTTGGGTTGGACGCCCGCTTTCTACATGCGCAAGTTCGGCATGTCGCCGGTGGATGTGGGCTACATGCTGGGTGTGGTGGTTCTGGTGGCCAATACGGCGGGCGTTTTTTGCGGCGGCTGGCTGATGGACGCGCTGGCCAAGCGCGGCTATCGCGATGCGCCGCTGCGGGCGGGCGTGATCGGGGCGGTCGGCATGGCCCTGCCGGCCGTGGCGTTCACGCAGGTGGACAGCTTGGCGGCGTCGGTGGCGCTGTTGCTGCCCGCGATGTTCTTTGCGTCCTTTCCCATGCCGACGTCCACGGCGGCTATGCAGATATTGCCGCCCAACCAGATCCGCGCGCAGGTGTCGGCGCTGTTCCTGTTGATCTCCAATTTGATCGGCCTGGGGCTGGGGACGACGGCGGTGGCTTTGTTGACCGATCGTCTGTTCAAGAATCCGGCGGCGGTCGGGCAGTCCTTATCGCTGCTGATTGGCGTGGCCACGGTGCTGTGCGTGTTGCTGCTGGCGGCGGGTTGCGCCAGCTATCGGCGCAGCCTGGGGCAAGAGGAAGGGCGCGCGGAAAACGGGGTCGGAACTGTGCTGTCGCCCCGGCCCCGTTAAAACTGTTTCAAGGGATCACGCCGGGCAGGCGAGATTCGCCAGCCGCCCCCTTCCTGGCCGATAATGCCCGCTTTACGCCTAAAGCCGGACCCCCCTCATGCCTTGCGTTACCCGTCGTCTGCCCGTTGCCCTGTTTGTCTGCCTGACGGCGATCCTTGCGGGATGCAGTTCACCCAAGCCGGCCTACGAACGGGAAGACTTCGCACAGAATGACGTGTTCTCGCGCACCTTCCCCACGGCCAGCACCACCGCTTGCGATGCGGGCCGCCGCGCCTTGCTGAGCCAGGGCTACAACATCGACCGCTTCGACGCGGCCCGCGTGTCCGGGCACAAGAACTTCCAGGGCGAAGACGGGCTGCACACGCAGATCAATTTCAATATCGACTGCGCCTCGGACGGCAGCGCCAACCAGCGCGCCACGGTGTTTGCCAACGCGGTGCAAGACCGCTATTCGATCAAGCGCACTTCCAGCTCGGCCAGCGTGGGCGTCAGCGTGCTGGGCCAGGTGTCGATGCCGTTCGGCTCCAGCGACGACTCGCTGGTCAAAACGGCTAGCCAGACGGTGTCGCGTCCGAAATTCTACGAAGGCTTTTTCCAGCTGTTGCAGCGCTTCCTGCCCGACGCGGAAGCCGCCGCCGCCCCGCACGTACCGCCAAGCCCGCGCGCCCGCGCGTCCCAAGCCAAGCCGCCGGCACCGCCCGCCGATCCCGTCGTGTCCCCGGATGCGCCCGCCGACACCCTGAATCCCGCTGCGGCGGACGGGCCGTCCGGGCCAGGCGCCGGCAGCGACAAGGGCAGTGATAAGGCCGGTGACAAGGCCGGTGACAAGGCCGGTGACAAGGCCGGTGACACGACCACGCAAAAGCCCGCCGCGGACGCGCCGCACGCCACGCCGTCATCGACGCCGGGCAATACCCAAACCGGCACCCCGCCCGCCACGCCCGCCACGTCTCCGGCGTTGCCGGGGCCGGGCGCGTCGATCCCGACTCCGTCGGCGGTCAGCCCGTCCGCTGCTACGACCGGTGCGACTACCAGCGCTGCGACCGGCGCTACGACCGGAGCCGGAGGGCCGGCCACGGCTGCGATCACCGGTACCACGGCGGGCGTCTCCTCTACCGTCAGCGGCGCCGCTGCCAGCCCCGCAGCGTCGGCGTCCGTCACCGGCAACTGACCCCTGCCGCGCACGCCGGGCCCGGCGTGCACTCGGTCGTGCCCTCGGGCATGTCATCCGGCGTGCCATCCGGCATGTCATCTGGCCTGCCCTCCGGCACGTCATCCGGCCTGCTCTCCGGCACGTCATCCGGCATGTCATCCCGCGCGACCGACCTGTCGCCGCAGCCGACTACTGCCCGCCGCCGCATCCGGCGATAATGCCCGCCATGACTTATCAACTGCTGAAAATGGCCCACGTGGCCGCCGTGGTGGCCTGGCTTGGGGGCTCGCTGTTTGTCTCGCTGTTCCTGCTGTCGTCGGCGCCGCAAGAGGGCGATGAAGCGCCCAAGGAACGCAAGATGCTTGGCGCGCTGCGTCGTTGGACGTTGTGGGTGACGACGCCCGCGATGGTCGTGTCGTGGCTGATCGGCCTGCATCTGGCCATGACGTTCGGCTGGTTCGCCATGAACTGGATTTGGGTCAAGGCGGGGTTTGCCTTGGCGCTGTCGGCGCTGCTCGGCATCCAAAGCGCGTCGCTGCGTCGCATGGCCAACGGCACGCTGAAACGCCCGCCGATGGTGGACTTCTACGCGCCGTTCACCGTCATTGCCTGCGGCGTCATCGTGACATTGGTGCTGGTCAAGCCGTTCTGACGCGCGCGGGCAGTATCGCCCCAAGCTTGTAATAAGGATTCAACCAACGCGTCGTTGGCGGGCGGCGGTCGGCTGCCTAGAATCGTCTGTCCTGTCCGCGCGTGCTTTGCTTTGCACGGACGTATCCGCGCAAGACCGCGAAGGCGATTCAATCATGACCACCCGCACTGTCCAGACCGACGCGCGCCGGGAAGACGGCAACGCGTCGCCACGCCGGCCCGGCTATCGCGGCTGGTTCCAGGCGCTGCTTGGCGCCGCGCTGGACGCGGCTTCGATGTTTCATGGGCCTGATTTTCCGGCGGACCCCAGCGCTTTCAACAACGAGCGCCCGCGCCCACGTTCCCGCCACTGAAGGGCGGCTGCGGGGCGGCGGCGCCGGGCAGCGCTACGGCAACTCCACGGGAACTCAACGGCAACACCGAGGCAACACCACGGCAACACCGAGGCACAACACCACGGGAAATCAACGGCAACGCTACGGCAGCGCCGAGAACAAATTAGCCAGCTGCTGCTTGCCCAGCTTTTCCTGTTCGGTCGCCATGGTGTTGATGGCCGCCATGTGCGCGTAAAAGCGTTTCAGATCATCGTCGCGTTCGAACATCAGTTCGTCGTGATCCGCGTACCAATACTGACGGTTGTCGTCCAGCAGCGTGATCATCTGCCCAAACTCTTGCAGGATGCGCGTTTCCAGCAACCAGACCTTGCCCAGGCTGTCGCTGCGCCGCGCCAGCGTAGACGTCAGCGTCGCCATCATTTTCTGCTTTTCGGGTTCGCGGATGGCCAGGGACCGGATCAGTTCAGGCATGTCTTTCAGCACCTGCATGCTCTGATCGCGGTACTTCGGCACCAGCCGCTCGGCAAGCTCAAGAATCATGCGGCTTTCCACCAGCCCGGTGTCCAGCGCCAGCCGATGCGCGTCCAGCAGCCGGGGCATGCCGATGTCTTTCAGTTCATTCAGATAGGCCTTGTGCTGCGCAACGCGTTCGCCGGCCACCGTCTTGATCGCGCGCTCCAGCTCGCCGTAAAAGCCTTTCGCCTTGGGAGTGGGGTCGATGGACGGCAGGTTGTCCGGCACGCCGTCGCCGCCCGTCACCATCTGGTTCAGGGTGTCGGCCACCTTGCGGATTTCAGCGGTGGCGACTTTTTCCTCCGCGCGCTCGCCCATCCGGTT
Organism: Achromobacter sp. 1L-A-4-B-C2; assembly: GCF_057291955.1. Lineage (NCBI taxonomy): Bacteria > Pseudomonadati > Pseudomonadota > Betaproteobacteria > Burkholderiales > Alcaligenaceae > Achromobacter > Achromobacter sp. 1L-A-4-B-C2. Next base: position 74,435 of record NZ_JBXAWP010000006.1, on the reverse strand, counting down.
CCAGCCCACGGCCAAGCCCAGCGCCAGCAGAATCAGCGCGGCCCCTGCCAGTAAGCGCCGGCCGTCACGACGCACGCGCAAGCGCCTGGAAAGCGTAAGGGTGTCTTCCTGCGGAGTCATGGCGCACCAAGATTGGGGTCATAGGGCATGAATGTAGTAAGCGGGCCGGCACGCGTCAACGCGCGCCGGCAGTCGTAACGGAGTACCGCAGCGCTACCGCAAGTACCGTGCCGAAGCCGCCCGCCGGGCGCTATGACGCGGCGGCATTGCGTCGCCACGCCGCCCATTCGCCTTCGCCTTCAAAGTAGCGGTCGCCGCGCGCGGCGGTGGCCAGCCCCTCATGCAGCACGCCCATGTCCAGCCCCGGCAGGTTGCGGAGCAGGGCGGGCGGCAAGTGCTTGGCGTCAAGCAGGCGCTCGTCCAGGATCACCCGCATCATGTCGCCGTCGTCGCAGCGTACCCATAGATACCAAAGGCTTTCCATGTAGTCGCCGGACCAGGGGTCGGGGTATATCGCCGGGCGAAAAGAAAAGCCGAATTCGTGAACGTCAGCCCAGGCCCAGTGCTCTTGCAGGCCGATTGCGCGCGCCAGTTCGCAGTGCCGGGTGAAGCCGGTGTCGTCAAAGCTGACCGACTGCCGGAACGGGTCTTCCACGGGGGCCGGGCCGGACAGAAAGCGCTTGATGCTTGACCACATGGGAATCGGGATGGGATACGGGATGGGAATCGGAGAAAGGCTGGCGGGCCGTGCGGGCGGGAGTTGCCAGAGTGTAGCGGGGCGCGACCATGTAATAAATGTTACAACGTTTGATTCTCGTCAATTCCATGCCGTCTACAAGCGGGTAGGGTGGCGCCTTGCCCGAATGGGCGCCCCGTGACGGGGCGACCGGCGTGGGGCAGACGACCAGCGCAGCAAGGACAGGATCGATGACAGACAAGACACCGCAAGCAGCCCCTAAGGAAGACGTTGCCGCCACACCGCGCAAGCGCGGCACCCCGTCGCCCGCCGCCCAGCGAAGTGCCGGAACCGCCAAGGCGGCGGCAGGCCCGGCGACGAAGAGGGCTTCTAAAGGGACTTTCCAGGCGGCTTCGCAGGCGACTTCCAAGGCGACTTCCAAGGCGACTTCCAAAGCGGCTTCACAGGCGACTTCCAAGGCGACCCCCAAGACGGCCTCCGGCCCCGCCACCAAGCAGCCCTCCGAGCAAACCCTGCTGGCGCGCAAGAAAGTCGTGGCCCGTGAAGACGCCGCGCGCCAGGAAGCGGTGTCGGTGTTGGCTGACATCGCGCGGCGCTATAACGTGGTGCCCCAAGCGCAAGCGCACGAGGCGCTGCGGTCCGTCATTGAAGAGCTGTCGCCCGACGATGCACGCGCCGTGCATCGCGCCTTGCTGGAGGCAAACGCGCAGGGTCCGGCCGTGCGCCGCAACCCCGACGAAGAGCTGGCGACGGACTGGCGCGACGGCATCTATCCGTATCGCAACCGCATGCTGCGCCGCAATTATGAAAAGCAGAAATACCAGTTGCAGGTCGAACTGCTGAAGCTTCAAGCCTGGGTCAAAGCCACGGGCCAGCGCGTGGTGATTCTGTTTGAAGGGCGCGATGCAGCGGGCAAGGGCGGCACCATCAAACGCATGATGGAACACTTGAACCCGCGCGGCGCGCGCGTGGTGGCCCTGGAAAAACCGTCCGACACGGAAAAAGGCCAATGGTATTTCCAGCGCTACGTGCAGCATCTGCCCACCGCCGGCGAGATCGTGATGTTCGATCGGTCCTGGTACAACCGCGCGGGCGTCGAGCGCGTGATGGGCTTTTGCTCGCAGCAGGAATACCTGGATTTCCTGCGTCAGGTGCCTGACTTCGAACGCCACCTGGTGTCCAGCGGCATTCACTTGGTGAAATTCTGGTTCTCGGTCAGCCAGGAAGAGCAACGCCGCCGTTTCCTGCAACGCAAGGTGCACCCGCTGAAGCAATGGAAATTAAGCCCTGTGGATCTGGCGTCGCTGGACAAATGGGACGACTACACGCGCGCCAAAGAGGCAATGTTCGCGCATACCGATACCGCGGACGCGCCGTGGATCGTGGTCAAGTCGGACTGCAAGAAGCGCGCGCGGCTGAACGCCATGCGCTACGTGCTGAGCCGCCTGCCGTACGAAGGCAAAAGCGCCGAACCGGGCCTGGCGCTGGACCCCTTGATCGTGGGCCGCGCGCTGTAAGCGTTCAGCCGCCCAGCGCGGCCAGGTTCAACGTGTGGCTATGGCCGATCCACACCGCGCAATCACGGTGGTCGCGCAGCGAATCGCCCGTGTTCGGATGCATGAAAACGTCCAGCGCGCCGTGGTTCAACGTCAGCCACGTGGCGATCTCGGCCAACTGCTCGGGGCCGAAGGCAATCTGATAGCTCCATTGCGGATGCGGGCCGACGGGGCGCTCATGGAAGCGCCCCATTTCCATCTTGCCGTCGAATTGCGCCACCACGCGCTCTCGCAACGCAAACGCGGCATCGCGGCTGGCCGCGTCGAAGTACACATGGGCGTGCCAGCTGGTCACGCCGCTTACTGCCAAATCGTTCATGGTTGTCTCGTTGATTCAGCCGCCGGCGCGCTTGGCGCGATGGCCGCTGGTAGTCAGCACGTCGATGATGCGTGCGCAGTGGTCGCCCTGCACTTCGATCACCCCGTCCTTGACCGTGCCGCCCGACCCGCAGGCCGTGCGCAATTGCTTGCCCAGCACGGCAAGCGCCATCGGGTCCAGGGCCAGGCCCCGCACCACGGTCACGCTTTTGCCGCCCCGGCCCTTGGTCTCGCGTGATACGCGGGCAACGCCATCGCCCGCCGGTGCGCCGCGCGCTGCCGCCTGGCATTGGCATTGCGCCAGCGGCTGGCGGCACTGCGGGCACATGCGGCCGCTTTCGGTGGAATAGACCAGCCCGCCGGTGGTTGGGCGCTTCATCACTTGCCCCGCATCAGGTCGATCAGGCGGCGGTCACGCTTGGTGGGCCGGCCGGTTTCGATGCCCAGCGCGGGCTCGGGTGCCAGCCGCCGCATTTCCGCTGCGCGTTCGCGGGCGGCGATGCTGTCCGGCGTTTCCTCATACAACAGGCGCGCCACGGGCGCGGGGCCGCGCACCCCGCTGACCGCAACCACCTTTACCTGTAGCGCCGGATCTTCCTTGCGGATCGTGATGCGATCGCCGGGCGCGACCTCGCGCGACGGTTTGGCGGCCTGGTCGTTCACGAAGACGCGACCCTTGCCGATCTCTTGCACGGCCAGGCTGCGCGTCTTGTAAAAGCGCGCCGCCCATAGCCATTTGTCGAGTCGAATCTTGTCCATGTTGCTGCTCTTTGCGTGGGTTCTAGCCAAGCCGCAATCATAGCGCCGGGACGCCGGCGCAAAAAAAAGCGCCCCTTGGGAGATGGGGCGCTGGGGGGCTGGGTGCGTTGCTGTGTTGCTGCGTGGCGGTGTAGCGGTGAAACGGTGTGGCGGTGTAGCGGTGGAGCGATGTAGCGATGGGGCGGGCAAGATGGCCCGCCCCGCCATCAATCCAGTTTCAGATTTGCTTCGCTGACCACGCGCTGCCACTTGGCGATTTCGGCGCGGCGGAACGTGTCCAGTTCGGCCGGCGTCGAGCCGATGGGCTCCGCGCCGATGCCGGCAAGCTGCTCGGCAATCGCCGGGTCGCGCAGCACCTTGGCCAACGCTTGCGACACCTTGTCGACGATGGCCGGCGGCGTGCCGGCGGGGGCGAACACCGCGTTCCATTCATACGTCTCGTAGCCCGGCACGCCGGATTCCGCGATGGTGGGCAAGTCGGGTGCCGTCTTGGACCGCTCCAGCCCGCCGACCGCCACCGCGCGCAGCTTGCCGTTTTTCACGTGCTGCCAGGCCGAGCCCATGCTGGCGAACATGACGGGCACCTGGCCCGACATCACGTCGATCATGGCCGGGCCGCCGCCCTTGTAGGCCACGTGCTGCAAATGCGTCTTGGCCAGCAGATTGAACAGTTCGCCGGCCAAGTGCTGGGCCGACCCCGGGCCGGCCGATGCAAAGTACACCTGCTCTTTCTGTCCGGGCTGCCCCAGCCTGATCAGGTCGGCCACGGACTTCACTTCGTACGACGGCGTGACGACCAGCACGTTGGGCACGCGCAGCAGCAGCGACACGGGCGCGAAAGCGGTCAGCGTATCGAACTGCATCTTGGAATGCAGCGCGGGATTCTGCGCGTGGTTGGACGCGTCCAGCATCAGCGTGTATCCGTCGGGCTGCGCCTTGGCGACAACCGCGCCGCCGATCATGCCGCCCGCGCCACCGCGGTTTTCGATGACCACGGGTTGGCCAAGTTCGGCGGCCAGCTTGGGGCCGATCAGCCGCGCCACGACGTCCACCGTGCCGCCGGGCGGGTAGGTCACCACCAGCGTGACGGCGCGCTCGGGGTAGGCGGCCGACGCGGTGGCGGCTGCACCCGCCAGCAGGCCGGCGGCGGCCAGCATGGCGCTGCTACGCGCCAGACGTTTGATGAAGGGGGTCATGATTTGTCTCCTGGGAGTTGGATCTGGTTTTGGTTTTGGTTCTGGCCTTGGGTCTAGCCTTGGCTCTGGCTTTGGATGTTGAATAGCTGCATCGGCGTGTCCGCCAGCACGATGCGTCGCTGCGCGGGATCGTCGATCCACCCGCCCAGCCACTGCGTCGCAGCCGGGTAGGACGCCAGGTGGCGGTGTTCGGTGTGCGGCCAGTCGCTGCCCCACATCAGGCGCTTGGCCGTATAGGCGCGCAGCAAAAGCTGGGCAGCCTGACGGCCGGCAACGCCGTAATCGGGGATGCCGGGGCGAAAGGTAGGGGCGGTGGGCGCGGTGGCATCGCTGTGGTCAGTGCTATCCGCCACCGGCCAATTCCGGTACGGCGCCGACAGCTTCACCCATACCTGCCCGCTTTCGGCCTGTTGCAGCAGGTAGGCAAAGCCCGGGTCCGACACGCCCAGCGCCGGGTCAGGCCGACCGAAATGATCGACAACCACGCGGCAACCCGCGGCCAGCAGCGCGGGCAACACCTCGCGCAGCCTGCCGGCTTGCATGTGCACTTCAACATGCCAGGCCAGCGCGTTGACCCGGGCCAGCAAAGCCTGCCAGTCGGCGGCTTGCAGGTCGGGCGAGGGCAGGCCGATGAGGTTCAGCCGCATGCCCACGACACCGGCGTCGGCCAGTGCCTGCAACTGTGCGTCGGTGACCTCGGGCGACACGACGGCGACACCACGCAGGCGCTGCGGGGCCGCGCGCAATGCGTGCACCAGATGGCTGTTGTCGGTGCCCAGGAAGCTGGGCTGCACCAGTACGCCGTGGCGCAATCCATCGGCGTCCAGCAGCGCCAGGTATTGCTCCAGCGTGGCGTCGTAATCGGGCGTGTGGCGCCGGGCGTCCGCCAGCGCCAGCCCTTGCCGGAAAACATGGGCATGGGTATCGACGGCAACGCCGAGGGGGGACGAGGGCAACGCGGTCTCCTGTTTTGTGCGCCGGCGTGGCCGCGCGCTGTTCTATGAGGCGGATTCTAGGCAGCGCGGGTATAGTTTTCTATTGCCTAAAACCGCTTTTTATATATCGGATCAATATGGAAACCCGACACCTGCGCTATTTTCTGGCGGTGGTGGACCATGGCAGCGTCAGCCGCGCGTCGGAATGGCTGGGCATCGCGCAGCCGGCGCTGAGCCAGGCGCTTGGCCGCATGGAAAAAGACCTGGGCGTGCGCCTTTTCGACCGCTCGCGCCAGGGCGCCGCGCCCACGCCCGCCGCGCTGGCCATCCTGGAGGACGTGCGTATCAGCGTGGCCCGCATCGACGCAGCGGCGCATCGCGCGCGCGAGATCGGGCGCGGCAGCGCGGGGCAGTTGACGGTGGGGCTGGTGTCCTCCGCGCTGTTCGACACCCTGCCGCGCGCGCTACGCGAAATGCGTCGGCAGGCGCCCGGCGTGCGGGTGATCCTGCGCGAGATGAGCAACGCCGAACAGGCCGATGCGCTACAAACCGGCGAAATCGATATCGGCCTGATGCACACGCCGGTCGCAGTGGGCGGGCGCATGCGTGAACGCCAGCTGTTGCGCGACCGGCTGGTGGCGGCGGTGCCAGACGAGTTCGACGTGGCGGACGATGGCACGGTGACGATGGCGCAAATTGCACAAGCCGGTCTGGTGATGTATCCGCAAGCGCAATTGCCGGCGTTCTATGCCGGCATCATGGACGCGATGCGCAAGGGCGGGCATGCGGTGCAGGTCGCGCAAGAGGCCAACCGCACGCTGACCGTGTTGTCGTGCGTGGCGGGCGGCTGCGGGGTGGCGCTCTTGCCCAGCTGGATTCGCACCATGAACTTCGGCGGCGTCCGCTTTTGCGAAGTGCGCGACGGACAGGCGCTGCCCAGCTTCGACCTGAGCGCCATCTGGCCCGCCCGATCCGTGCCCACGCTGGCCGACGTCTTCGCCAATCTGGACCTGGGCAGAGGTTGATTTGCGCCAATCTTTCAACCCGCCTTCAATTGCCTGGCCAGAACGCTTAAGCGACGCTTAAAGCGGCAGTTTTCGCGGAACCCGGCGCATGCGTCCCGTCTAACCAGAAACGGTTTCGAATGGGGTGCGCCAATGAATTTGAACTGGCAGCAGCAGTTGATGGAAAGCGCCATCTGGCTGGCGCAAGCGTTTGGCATCACGGCCGTCGTGCTGGTGGCCGTGTCCGTCGTGCTGGCACGCACAACGGATTGGGGGCGCAAGTTCTGGCGCCTGGCATGGCCGTATCTGACCCCTCGACGCAGTTGGCGGCCGCTGCTGATGCTGGCGTTGTTGTTGCTGCTGGCGATGGCTGCCGTGCGCATGACGGTGCTGTTTTCGTTTTGGTACAACGGCTTCTACAGCGCGTTGCAAGCGCTGGACCAAAGCGCCTTCTGGCGCTTCCTGGGCATCTTTTCGGTATTGGCCTGTGTGCACGTGGTGCGCTCGCTGGCGGACAGCTACGCCGGCCAGGCCTTCGACATTCATTGGCGCGTCTGGCTGAACGACCGCCTGACGCGCGACTGGCTGGGCGCGGGCGCGTACTACCGAGGCCACTTTGTTGAAGAGCCGGTCGACAACCCCGACCAGCGCATCGAGCAAGACATCGCCATGTTCGTGACGGGCTCGCGCACGCTGGCCATCGGCGCGTTAAGCGCGATGGTGTCGCTGGTGGCGTTCACGGGAATTTTGTGGGGCCTGTCCGGGCCGCTGACGGTGGCGGGCGTGGAGATTCCGCGCGCGATGGTCTTCGTCGTGTTCCTGTACGTAATTGTCGCAACCTGGTTTGCCTTCAAGATCGGCCGACCGCTGATCCGCCTGAATTTTCTGTCTGAAAGATTGACGGCCAATTTCCGCTATGCGCTGGTGCGGCTGCGCGAAAACGCCGAGAACGTCGCGTTCTATCAAGGCGAAGCCGTAGAAAGCAGGAACCTGTTGCAGCGGTTTTCCGCCTACATCGTCAACCTGTGGGCACGCGTGTACCGAGGCTTGAAGTTCGACGGGTTCAACTTGTCGGTCAGCCAGGTGGCCGTGGTGTTTCCGTTTATCTTGCAGGCGCCACGTTTCTTCAGCGGCGCCATCAAGCTGGGTGATGTGATTCAAACGTCGCAGGCCTTTGGGCAGGTGCAGGACGCGCTGTCGTTCTTTCGCACGTCGTACGACACCTTTGCGCAGTACCGCGCCACGCTGGACCGGCTGAACGGCTTCCTGGATGCCAACGAAGCGGCGCGCGCGCTGCCGACGGTGCGTACCGAACCCTTGCCCAACGGCCTGGACATTGATGGCGTCACGGTCAGGCGGCCTGACGGCAGCACCTTGCTGCGCGAGCTGACCTTGCGCCTGCGGCCGGGCCAGACCCTGCTGATCAAGGGGCCGTCGGGCAGCGGCAAGACGACATTGCTGCGCGCGCTGGCGGGCTTGTGGCCGTATGCACAGGGCCAGGTGCGGCGGCCGGAAGGCGCGTCGGCGTTGTTCCTGTCGCAGCGGCCGTATCTGCCGCTGGGCGATCTGCGTAGCGCCGTGGCGTATCCCGGACACGCGCAGCCGCAAGACGATGCGCGCCTGGCCCAGGCGCTGCATCAGGTCAACCTGGGCCACTTGAGCCAACGGCTGGACGAGGTTGCGGATTGGTCACGCATCTTGTCGATTGGCGAGCAGCAGCGCGTGGCCTTTGCCCGCGTGCTGTTCAATCGACCGGCCATCGTGTTCCTGGACGAAGCCACATCGGCGACCGACGAAGGCCTGGAACATTCGCTATACAGCCTGCTGCGCAGCGCCTTGCCCGATTGCATGCTGGTCAGCGTGGGCCATCGCAGCACGCTGGACCCGTTCCACACGCACCGGCTGCAACTGGACGGCGCGGGCGGCTGGACGATGGGACCGATCGGGCCGATGGACCCGTATGGCCCGCCGCAGGGCGCGCCGCTGCGCGAGGCGGCGTGACGCTTACGTGCCCACGCGCAAAGGCCCCGTCAGCTTGCGCAACGCGGCAACGACGCTTTGCGCGGTGATGCGGCCGGTCTTGGGATTGGCGGAAGGAATGTTCTGGATTTCCATCGAAAAATTTGCCGAGTCGGACACGACTTCCACGCGATGCACGTTGCGTTCCAGCGACGGGTCGGCCCAGATTTCCAGCGTGGTGCGGTCCGGCCCGATGCCGGCCAGCGACACGCTGACCGCCACATTCAGGTTGGCCGGAAAGCCCGTGGCGGCATCGCGCGGCGAGCCGCGGAAGATCAAGCGCGGTTCGGTGACGTCGTCCAGGCTGATGTTGTTGTCGGTAAGGTAAGGCGCGCCCAGCAGGCCGCGCGGCGGCTTGCGGGTGATCATCGTGACGGAATGGATAACGCCTTCGGCGGCTGCCGTAATGGCGTCCAGCCCCAGGATGGCGCCGGACGGCACCAGGATCTGCCCGTGATGCTGGCGCGCCACGTCGATCAGGTCTTGGTTGGCCAGCAGCGCGCCGGAACTGAGCACCACCAGCTTCTTGCCGGCACGCAGCACGGGTTCGGCAATGCTGCGAAACACGGCGGCCGGCGCACATTCAACGACCACGTCGCAATGCTCGTGCAGGGCGTCCAGGGTGGTGAACCTGGGGGCGGCCTGGGTCCAGGCGAAGTCGGGCGCGGCCTTGGGGTCGCGCACCGCGACGGCGGACAGGGTCAGGCCGGGCAGCCCGGCATCCAGGGATTGCGCCACGGCCTGGCCGATGGCGCCGAAGCCGGCGATGCCGACGCGGTAGCTGTTCATGGTGAATCCGGAAGGTAGGGCTGCGGCGCACCGCAAGCCGGGCCAAGAAAAAAGAACGCCATCGATGCCGATGGCGCAAGGTTGCCAGCCACTTTATCCAGCGCCCGGGCGGGCGTCAATGCGTAGCGACCGCAGGCTACCGGCTCAGCTGCCGGATTGTTGTTGCGCGCGCGCCATGTAATCCACCGTCAGGTTCGACAACGCGCGCACCCCGTTGATCAGGCCGGATTCATCCACGTAAAAGCGCGGCGAATGGTTGGGCGCGGCCTTGTCCACGTCGGTGCCCTTGGGCGTGACCCCCAGGTAGAAGAACATGCCCGGCACCTTCTCTTGATAGAACGAAAAGTCCTCGGACGCGGTGGACTTGGGCTGCAAGCCATAGTTGCCTTCGCCTGCCACGCGCCGCAAGGTCGGGCCCATCTTCTCGGTCAACGCCGGGTTGTTGACGGTGGCGTTGTAGAGTTCCACCACGCGCACATCGGCCTTGGCGCCCGCGCTTTGCGCAATCATGTCGGCGGTACGCGCGATGCGTTGGTGGATGTCCTTCTTCATGCCCTCGTCGTAGGTGCGGATGGTGCCCGTCATGGCCACGCTGTCCGGCACGATGTTCATGCGATTGCCGCCATGGATGGCGCCCACCGTGATGACGGCCGGCTCCAGCATGCTGTTGATCTGGCGGCTGGGAATGGTCTGCAAACCCAGAATGATCTGCGAGCTGACGACGATGGGGTCGATGCCCGACCACGGGCGCGCGCCATGCGTCTGCTTGCCGGTGACGTCGATCCAGAACTGGTCGGCGGCGGCCATGGCCGGGCCGCTGCGCCACGACAACCAGCCGGCCGGATACGCGCTGGACACGTGCAGGCCGAAGATGGCGTCCACCTTGGGATTTTCCAGCACGCCTTCCTGCACCATCATCTTGGCGCCCCAGATCTTCTTGCCGTCCGGTTCGAAGTCGGCCGGGCTTTCCTCGGCGGGCTGGAAGATGAATTTCACGCTGCCGGGCAGCTGGTCTTTCATGCCGGCCAGCACTTCGGCCGTGGCCATCAGGATGGCCGTGTGGGTGTCGTGCCCGCAGGCGTGCATCACGTCCACTTCCTTGCCCAGGTACGTGCCCTTGGCTTTCGACGCAAAGGGTACGTCGACTTGTTCCTTGACGGGCAACGCGTCCATGTCGGCGCGCAACGCCACCACGGGGCCGGGCTTGCCCCCCTTGAGCACGGCGACAACGCCCGTGCCCGCCACGCCGGTCTTCACATCCATGCCCAGCGCGCGCAGGTGGTCCGCCACCAGCTTGGACGTGCGCGTTTCCTGGTTGCCGAGTTCGGGGTGCTGATGAATGTCGCGGCGCCACGCGATGAGCTTGTCTTCGATGGCGCGGGCGCGGGTGTCGATCTGTTCGGACAGCGCGGCGTTGGGGGCGGGGGCCAGCGGGCCTTGCGTGCCGGGGGCGCTTTGCGCGGCTGCCGGGCCGCTCATCAGCAGATGGGCGGCCAGGGCCAGCGGCGCCAACCGGAATCGCATGTTGCGAGACTGCATGGGTGTTCTCCTCGTGGTTGTTAACCTGTTATTGGACAAGGATCTTACCCAAGCGCCACACGGCCGGCGTGTTTGTTACGGATGCTTAAATTCCGACCGTTTTGATTCCGAAAGGTGGAATTTCCGGCGGTGAAAGGTTGGACAAGCCAAATTTCGACCGCCGCATTTTCTATTGCAGCTTGATGCCCAGCTCCTTGATCAGCGGCTCCATGTCGGCTCGGTCCGCTTTGATCGTGGCCGCCAGTTCTTCCGGCGTGCTGCCGATTGGAATCATGCCCAACGTTTCCATCTGCGCGCGCATCGCCGGTTCTTTCAGAATGTCCACCACCGATTTCTGAATCAGCGCCACGCGGTCTTGCGGCACGCCGGCGGGGGCCATCAAGCCGATCCAGGGTTGCGGGGCGTAATCCTTCAAGCCAGACTCCTTTAACGTGGGCGTGTCCGGCAGGCCCCCAAAGCGTTCCGGACTGGTGATTGCCAACGCGCGCAAACGGCCGCTGTCGATCAAGCCCTTGGAACTTGATGGCGCGTCCAGGCCCACGTCCAATTGACCGCCTATCAGATCGTTCTGTGTTTTGCCCGACGAGGACGACGGCACGTACAACGCGCGGATGCCGGCGCGCCGCGCGGTTTGTTCCCAGACCAGATGAAACGCGGTGCCGATGGAAAACGAGCCCACGCTCAGGCTGCGCGTCTTGCTTTCGCGCACGAAGTCGTCCCAGGTCTTAAGCGGGCTGTCCTTGGGCACGATGAAGATGAATGGCGTGCGCGCCACCAGCGAAATCGGCTGCAAGTCTTTTTGCGTATCAAAAGGCAGGCTGTCGACAGCGAAGGGCACGATGGTCACGGACGAGGCCACCACCATGCCCAGCGTATAGCCGTCGGGCGCGGACTTCACCAGCGCGCCGGTGCTGATGATGCCGGACGCGCCAGGGCGGTTCTCGACGACGACGGGCTGGTTCCACGCCGCGCCCAGCTTGCTGGCCAGCACGCGCAGCATCACGTCCACCGGGCCGCCGGGCGGATTGGACACGATGATCTTGACCGGCTTGTCGGGATAGGCGGCCTGCGCGGCCAGCGGCGTCAGCATCGCGAGCATTAGCATCAGTGCCAACGTGCGCATCGGCGCAATGTGCTTAATCATGGAATTCCCCTTGTGTTGTAGGTGTGTACAGAAAGTTCGGCGTCAAAGGTCAGGCATGTGGCGTCTGGCATGTGACATCCGGCAGTGACATCTGGCACGTGACGTCTGGCATGTGACATCCGGCGTGTGGCATTTGGCATGTGCCATCCGGCAGTGACATCTGGCATGTGACATCCGGCGTGTGGCATTTGGCATGTGTCATCCGGCAGTGACATCTGGCATGTGACATCCGGCGTGTGGCATTTGGCATGTGCCATCCGGCAATGACATCTGGCACGTGACGTCTGGCATGTCACATCCGCCATGTGACATCCGGCGCCCGACATCAGCCTTCAGGCAAAGACGTGCAGGTGCGGCGCCATTGGCCAATCGGGTGCGTCGCCGCGTATGAACGCGAGCCATGCCTGCTGCGTCTGCGCCGTCAGGCGCTGCGCGTGGTCCGCGTCCAATCCGGCCAGCATCGGCGCGTCGCCGAACGCGGATACCGTGTCGAACACGAAGGGCAGTTCAATGCAGTGGCACGCCTTGAAGCGCGCGGTCGGAGCAACGTCGAAGCGCGCCAGCCAGGCTTGACGGCCCTGCGTGACCGCCGCCCGCGCCCACGCGCGTGACGGTGCGCCGAACACTTGATCACCGATGGGGTCGTCAAGGGCGGGGCCGACCTGGTCAACGTGGCCCGGCTTGACGTGGTCGACCTGGCTGGGGTCGACGTGGCAGGGGCTGACATTGCCGACGGGGCTGGGGTCGACGTGTGCGCGGGCGTGGTTATCCGTCGTTGCCAGCCCTTCGGCCCTTGTTGCATTCGCCACGTACCCGGGAAAGGCCGCCATTTCATTGCGCGTGTACGCCACCAGCACGTCGGCGCGGGACGCGGCCCGCTGTAGCGCGGGCGCGATGTCCTCGGGCAGCACGTGCCCGTCCAACACCGGGCAGAACTGGCTGCGGCTGCTTCCTTCGGCCCGCAACACCTCCGCGACCGCGGGCGATTGCTGCGCGGCCAGCAAAGCGGAAACGGGAAGCGCGCGCGCGGCGTCCAGCGACGCGACGCCGGCCGCCTCTAGAAAGGCCTGGCCCAACGCCTGCGCCTGTGCCGCCGACCGAAACCCCCGGCCCAGCGCGGCGCTTTGCAAGATAGCGCGCGAGAAGCGCGGCTTGCGCGCCAGCATTGCGCAGATCGACGACGCGCCGGCCGACTGTCCCATCACCGTGACGCGTTCGGGGTCGCCGCCCAGGCCCGTGATGTTGTCAAACACCCAATCGATGGCGGCCTCTTGGTCCAACAGCCCCACGTTCGCGGTCTGACCCGGCACGTACAGCCAGCCCAGCGCGGCCAGCCGGTAGTTGACCGCCACCACCACCACGTCGCCACGAGCGGCCAGGGCGGACCCGTCATACCAGTCCAGCGCGCCGCCGCCGCTTTGCCAGGCGCCGCCATGCAGCCACACCACGACCGGCCGACGCGCGCTATCCGCGGCCGGCGTCCATACCGTCAGATGCAGACAGTCTTCGGATTGCGGCGCGTTGAAGTCACCCATGGCATCGCGCAGGCGCGACGGCAGTTGCGGCGCCACGGGGCCGGGCTGCGTGGCATCCAGATCCCCTTGCCAGGTCGCGGCTTCAGGGGGCGCAAAACGCAGCTTGCCCACCGGCGGCCGCGCATAGGGAATGGCGCTGAAGCGGCACACGCCGCCGCGTTCCTGCACACCGGTCAGCGTGCCTGCCGGCAGCGTCGCGTGGACGGTTTGATTCATCGTTGCCCCTGTCTTTTCGTGGTTGCTGTTCATATGGCGCCAGGCTGCCGGCGTCGGGATAGCAGGCCTATGGTAGGGACGAAAGCGGCGCGGCGGACATGCCGGTTTTGATCGAGGTCATGCGAAACCCGCATGGCTGGCCGGGAGGCAAGGGGCGTAAAAGGGCGGCGTAAATGGGCGCGTAAATGGGCTGCGTAAAAAGGGCGGCGTAAAAGGGCGGCGTAAAAGGGCATGCCGGACCAAGGCCGCCCACCGTCGCGCGGGCCAGAATTGACCCGATCGGGCCAATTCTGGCCCAGTGAACCTCCTTAGGAATCAGGCACTTGCAAAACTTCGGGCCAGATCTGGCCTGATTTATTGCAGAACAAGCCGGTTTTAGCGAGGAAAACCTGTGTTTTCACGGCTTTCGGCGCGTTTGGCGATAACCAGGTCCATTTCTTCGCCGTTCGCACTGCGCCCGAAATCCTAAGTCGCTGAAAGCATTGGGTTTAACCGGACGCCGTGAAAGTTGGCATGGATGTTGCATAGCTGTCGGGACTTATTCCAGGATCCCCATGGCCCACTCATCCGACCTGCGTTTTACCTTCGTGCCCGCCGCCCGTGGCGTGGCGTTCGACGTTATTGAATTCACGCTGGACGAGGCGCTGTCCGAGACCTATCGGTTAGAGCTTGAGCTATCCAGCTTCGACCCCGCCATCGACTTTGGCGCGCTGCTGGATCAAACAGCGTTGTTCACGCTATGGCGGGGCGATGCGCCCGTGCGCCACGTGCACGGCATCGTCACGGCCTTCGAGCAAGGCGACACCGGCTTTCGGCGCACGCGTTACCGCGCCGTGGTCGAACCGTCGCTGGCGCGCGCGGCGCTGTGTTCGGATTGGCGCATCTACCAGCAACTGTCTGTGCCGGACATCCTGGCCGATGTCTTCAAGCGCCACGGCATTACCGACTACGAACAGGTCACCACCCACCACCACCTGGTGCGTGAATACTGCGTGCAGGCCGGCGAAACCGATCTGGATTTCGTGGCGCGCCTGGCCGCCGAAGAGGGCTACTTCCACCGCTACGCCCATACCGAAAATTCCCACCGCCTGATCCACGGCGACCGCATCTACATCCATGGCGAGATCGCCGGCGGGCCGGTCCTCTACAACCCGACGCCGGGCGGCGATCAACGCGAACCTGCATTGCATCGCTTCATCTACACCGAACAACTACGCACCGCCCGCCAGACGCAACGCGACTACACCTACACGCACCCGCAGTACGACCAGGAGCACACGCACCTCGCCACCGACCTGCAACACCAAGACGGCCGCTACGAGCGCTACGACTACCCTGGCCGCTACAAGCGCGACGAGGCCGGCAAACCCTTCACGCAAAGCCGCCTGCTGGGCTTGCGCCGCGATGCGCGCATGGCCCAGGTGCACGGCGACGACGCACGGCTAATTCCCGGCGTGGCGTTCGACCTGACCGGCCACCCGCGTGATGACTGGAACCACGGCTGGCGCCCGGTGCGCATGCGCCACCACGGCATCCAGCACAGCAGCCAGGAAGAAGACGGCGCGGGCGCTGAACAAGGCACGCGCTACGGCTACACCGCCGACATCGTGCCGGACAAGGTCGACTGGAAACCCGCGCCCAGCCGCAAGCCGCGCGTGGACGGCCCGCAGATCGCCAGCGTGGTCGGCCCGCCCAATGAAGAAATCTACTGCGACGAATTCGGCCGCATCAAGGTGCAGTTTCCGTGGGACCGGGTGGGGCAGAACAACGAGCACAGCTCGTGCTGGATCCGCGTGTCGCAAAACTGGGCGGGTGCGGGCTGGGGCCACATGGCCATCCCGCGCATCGGCCAGGAAGTCATCGTCAGCTTTCTGGATGGCGATAGCTCGCAGCCGATCGTCACGGGCAGAACGCACCGGTCGATCAACCCGCCGCCCTACGAGCTGCCGCGCCACAAAACGCGCATGACGATCAAAAGCCAGACCCACAAGGGCGAGGGCTATAACGAGCTGCGCTTTGAAGACGAACGGGATCAGGAAGAGGTCTACGTTCACGCGCAAAAAGACCAGAACCTCCACGTCAATCACAACGAGACCACCTTCGTCGGCAACGACCGCAGCGAACAGGTCGAGCATGACGAAACCATCACCATCGGCCACGACCGCAGCGAATCGGTGGGCAGCGATGAACAGGTCCACATCGGCCAGGACCGCCGCCACACCATCGGCCAGGACGACTTCCTGACCATCGACCGCAACCACACCATCGCCACCGGCCGGGACCGCACGGAAGACGTAGGCAACAACCGGCGCGACAAGACTGTGGCCAATCACTGGATTGAAACGGGCGGGCATGTGGAACATAAGGTCCAGGGGCATTTTCAGGTACATGCGGGCGAGCGGATCGAGGGCAAGACGGTGACACTGGAATTGCAGGCCGCGCAAAGCGTGGTCATCAAGGGGCCGGGCGGCACCATCACGATCAATGGTTCCGGCATCACATTGGAAGCACTTGCCATCAACCTAAAAGGCCCGGTGGCGCAGGCGGGCGGCGGCGGCAATTCGCTGTCGATGGCGGGCGATGTCGTCGAAGGCTTGCTGGACGATTGCATGGAACGCGCGCGATGACGGGGCGCACGGTGACGTTGGGCAATATGACGGCGTCTACGAAGGGGGCGGTCCGGCCCGCGGCACGCATGATGCCGACAGACACCACGACGCCAGGCACGATGGCCGCCCTGGTCGCAGCGCGCCGCGCAGCGGATGACAGCGTCTACCTGTTGTTGAATCCCCTGGCGGACTGCGCGCCGGAGCATGGGCTGAGTCTTGCGTCGTTGACCAAGGTGTTGGGCGCCGATGCGCTAACGACCGTCGCGCGCCCCGACCTGGCCCACTCGCCAAAGGCATGCCCAGTGCTGGTCCGGTTGGCGGGATGTGGGGATGTGCCCGCGCCCGAACTCATGGGGCTGGCCCAACGCCTTGCGCAGGCGGACGCCGCCCGCCGCCGTCGCTATGTGTGCGGCTGCCTGCTCAGTCCCCTGGACGGGCAGACGTTGGCGGATCACGTGGCCGCGCGCTGCATGGACTTTTCGGCCGATTCCCCGCGCGGAATGTCGCCATGGTTTGAACCGTTGCGCCTGGAACTGCTGGCCGCGTCCATCCACGCTGAAACGCTGGGGCCGCTGATGTGGCCCATACGCACGTGGTTGTTGCCTAGCAGTTGGGGATCGCTTGCGATGGTGAATGGTTTCCAGCGCAGTGCGGGGATTGATGTCGGGATTGGCGTCGGGCGCATTGGCGCCGAGCTCCCCGCGCTTGCCCGACAGACTCAACGTGACGCGCCGCTAATTGCGCAACTGCTGTCGGCCTGGCGCCGATCGCTGCAATTGCCATTGTCGTACGCACCGGGTCGCTGGCAAGGTCCCTCGCTATTGCCTCCGCAGGCCGCCGCACAAGCCTTTCGCTGGATACGCCAAGCCCGGGAAGCGGGGCTGTCAGATACCCGGGACATCATCGTGCTGGCGCTGCATCAAGCCGCAATACACCCGCGCTTACTCGATTACGAACCGCTGCGACTCGCACTTGCCAGTGCAGCGCCCGGCGGTGCGTCCACCGTGCTGGCTGCGTATGGCGACCATGCCTGGCACCGCATTGCCACCCATCTTGACCAAGTAGGTTCCCCGCCATGACCACCAGCAGCCAATTGGCTATTGCCGCCCAAGAGACGTCGCCCCTGCCATTGGGCAGCTGCCCCGCCTGCCGGCGCACCGGCATCCCGATCCTGCTGCTGCGCCCGGCCGTCATTCCCAAGGCAGCGTCGTTGCACAGGCGCGGCGCAACGACGCACCCCGACTTGCAACAGTCGCTGCGCATTCTACGTAGTGGTTACGTCTACGTGCTGTTGGACCATGAGGTCTGGCAGGCGTACGAAGTCACTGACGCCGGTCACCTGCGTCAATTCGACCCTTACGAGATGGCCAAGGGCCCACCCGCGCTCTTGTCCGAACGCTGCGTCCAAAGCGCGCACGATCTGCCGGCATCTTTTATCGGTATCGACGTCGATATGTACACGACAGCCTGGGTCGCGTACGCGCAAGACCCGTGGCCCGTGGCTGTGCTGGACGCGTACAAGACCGGCGCGGGTGCCGCGAAGGCGGCGGGGGCCTCACAGCCGGCAGCGGGCGCCTCACACGGGACGGCACGCGCGGCACATGCAGTCGCTGGTGTCCAACAGGCGACAGCCAACTCGGACCACGCACTGCGCTTTGTCATCCTGGACCTATCCAAGCTGCGCAAAGAGCCCACGGCGGGAGGCGCGGCGCTGGCGCTGGAACACGCCCACCGCATCGATCGACACATAGCAGAGTACAGCCACGCCGTCCGTGATTTTGGCAGCGTTCATGGCTGGCATTCGCGGGTATTGCAGGCTACGGGCATGCGCAACTATCTGAGGCTGATGGAGCTTCAGCACGATCTGGCCAAGGGCGTGCCCGGGCTGATCCTGCCCGACCCGGTGGGCCTGGCGCAGGAATTGAACAACTTCCGTTTGGCCGCCTACACGCAAAAGCGCATGTGGGCGGAAGAGCCGCAGCGGCGCTATGCGTATCTGACCTCGCAATGTTTGCTGGGCATTGAACAGCTTTACGCCGCACAGGCCGATGCCGAGATACCGGACAGCCCCACCTACATGCTGGACACGATGCCCAGCGAATCCGGCATGGCGCCGATCTTCCGGGATCCGGCCTTGGAGCGCCGCGAACGCATCGCCTACAAGACCGAGCAGCGGATGGATCGGCTGAAGGAACGCTATTGGGAATCTGACCCGCCCTCCGAGCTAGGCCGCAAGGGCCGCGCCAGTTTTCAAGCGAGCTATGACAAGGAGTCCAAACGGCTGGAGGCAATCATCGATGCCTATGGCGAAGACTGGGCACAGGTTGTGCGCGGCGCAGCCTGGAAGCGGGTGGTAGACCTGGATTACAGCGACACCGATGAACGCTCGCGCCGCCTGCGCCTGCTGATGGTCAGCGCGTGCCTGGACGGCGGCATTACCGATGCGGTGTCTGTGCCGCTTGCCGTTGCGGGTAGCGGCGTTTCCTCGGCCGCGGCCAGTTCGGCTGCGACGGCGAATCCGCCGACTGCCGGACATACGGGTGGTGCTGCCGATCCCGCCCGCACCGACAATCCAGGTCCCACATCGCAGGCTTGGAAGCAGCTATTGTCCGACCCCCACAGCGCCGTCTATCTGGCGTTGAACGGCCAACGCAGCGATCTGCAATCCAGCTTTCTGCCCCTGTTCAGTGCAGGGGCTGGGGGCGGGGCCAACGACGCCGCGAAGAAATACTTCGACGCCGTCAAAAACCTGGTCAGCAGCAAAGAGATCGGCGCCTGGCGCGAAGGCTTGGCGGCGGACGCCGCGGACCAGCTGCTGGCCGCCGTGCACGGCGCCAGCAGCCGCCTTCACGCCCAGTTAAACGACGCCACCCGCGCGGCCGTCAACGCCGTGCACGTCGGCGGCGCCTGGCTGTACCGTGGTGCGCAAATGACGCAGGTCGTGATCCAACTGACGGTCAGCGAACTCCTCGCCATTTACGCCGACGAACTGCAACGCGTCGGCGAATCCCTGAACCAAAACACCGGCCGCCGAGTACGCGCTTTCATCTTCGCCGGCCTGATCAGCGTCCCAGACCCTGCGTTGCACAAGCTGCTGGTCGACGTGACGATCTGGATGGAAGGCAGCGCGGAGGATATTGCCCAGAGAATAAAAACAATGAGGACCGGCGCGGCGGACGTGTCCGACGCAGCGCGAGACGCCGCGCACAGCATGCAAGCGGCCATTGATGACGTCACGCACAGTACGCGCGCCATGGCGGGCGGCCTGATGCGAAGACTGTCGATTGGCGTCCATCACCTGGAAGCCCCCGTGGCCGACCTGCTGATCGGTCTGGAACTGACCGCCGAACAAGCCCGAGAATTCGCCAAGAACGGCTTCGTCAGCTTGAAGCGTCTGTCGGTAGGCTCGGGCTACGGCGCGCTATCGCTCGTCAGCCTCTACTTTCTGCATGACAGCGTGCAAGCCAGCCTGGAATCCGCTCGAAACGCGGTGGGCGCGGAGCATGCAGAGGCGATGGCTGCGTTGTACGGAGCGGGCATCGGCATGCTAGGCGCGGGTGTCGAGGCGGGCGGGTTGGCGGTCAGTGTGGCAGGCGAGGCGGTCCAGCCGTTTATGCGGAGGATTGCGAATGCGGAGCTGGGCGTGATCGCGAAGGCGATTGGGTTGGGGAAGGGGTTGGTGAAAGCGGGTGGGGCGATAGCGGCGTTGGGGGGAGTGGCGGATGGGGTGGGGGGGATCGCAGCGGCTATGCGTGCCGCCCGCCAAGGCGACACTTCGGCAAAATGGTTGCACGCATCCGCCGCGATTCTTTCGGTCATAGGTGTTGGATTCAGCGGTGCCGGAGCCTTAGTCGGCGGCGCACTGCTTGGGCCATTAGGAGTTGGCATTGTCTTTGGCCTCGCTGCATTCGCTGCGAGTGTTAAAGCGAAGAGACTGGAATCCGATGCTTTGGAACGGTGGGCGCGGCAGTCGTACTTCGGAAACGCGGAGCGCAGCCAGCGATGGGAGATGGCAGACCAGCTGGATTCAGCGGTGGCCGCATTAAACGCTGCACTGTCGGGATTGTCGGTGTCTTTGGGATTTCACTCATCCAAGCGCTTCGCCGATGCGGCCGAGCTTGCGGCAATGGACGTTTTGCTGATCAAGGAGACGGGCGGCGTTCAAACGGGCACGGAATTGGCTTACTTGATTCTGTTGCCTGGTTTTGATCCCTTGCGCTCGCGTTACGAGTTCACGCTAACCGTTCATAAATTTGGGGTGGCGAAAAATGGGAAACGTATGCCGTTGATAACGTCGTCAGTGCTTGCAACTGCCTATCACAATAGTCGGGCCCATGCGCCCATGCTAGACACCGAGCCAGATCTCGTGCCAGCGGTCAGTGAGTTGCCGACCAGAGACGATCCCGCGCTAAGCGGCAGATACTGGTTGGGCGGCATGCATGCAGTTAAGGCAGCCGTCGTCGAAATTGCATATTGGCCAGACAAGGACGATCTCAGCGGATACGCAAAGTTGATCTCTGCGGAGGAAGCGTGATGGTAAGACCTCTGCTTAATCCGCCGTGCCCAGGTTGGAAGCGCGATTTGCCTGGGCCTAATGAGTCACCCGGGTCACCCAGTTATCGCGCAGACGCACCCAACTATGTTGACGATGTCCACCTGGAGCTATCCCGACGAACATCGAGCACCCGCGGAATTTTGATCCTGGGTGTGCCTTTGTGTGTGTGCTTCTTTATCTGGCAATTGCCCCTCTTTTTTGGCTACGGGGCGTTTTCTTCGACAGACGGGTCCGATGGCCTCACGACGATATTGATGTTTTTATTCCTGCTGGCCGCCTATTCTTACCTTGCAGCGTTTCTTTACCAAACGGACGTCTGTCCGCCGCGCGACCTTCCCATCCGCTTCAACCGGCTACGCCGAAAAATATATGTTTACGGCTTCCACATGGTTTGGTGGAATCCCTTCGCTCACCGTTACGTCACCACCGCCAGCCACGACTGGGACGATGTTCGCGCGGAAGTCTGGGAACAATGGGGCGCGTCATCCAGTGGAAGCCTGATGATCAAGTGGGGCGTCTCAATCGCCATCGTCAAGTCCGGTACGAACGAGGTCATCGAACGTTTCCACCTCAGCACCTACAACCAAGACCTGGACAATCTCTGGGCCTACGTCTGCACCTACATGCAACTAGGCCCCGACGCCTTGCCCCCGTGCGACATCGAACCACGCGATGCGAATGACGTGCCGGCATACAACCTGGCGCTGCGTTGGGCGCCGTTGGTTGAATGGCCCGAGGCAATGGATATCGAATCCCGGAGCGCGCCGTGATCCGCGATACCAGAGTGAATCAAGCTCGCGAAACAGCCAGAGGCTGACCCCTCCGCTGCCTTACTTCCAGCCACGGCCCACCGCCTTCCTCCACGCCTCACTTCGCGATGCGCGCATCCAGACTGTTATCCGCCAGCGCCTTCGCCTGATCTTGCGTCATGCCCAAATGTTCATGCAGCGCCTGAAAATTCTCGGTGACATACCCGCCGAAATAAGCCGGATCATCGGAATTCACGGTGACTTTCACGCCTGCGTCCAGCAGCGACAGGATGTTGTGGTCGCGCATGTGTTCGAAGACGCGTAGCCGGGTGTTGGATAGCGGACAGACGGTCAGGGGGATCTGTTCGTCGATCAGCCGCGCGATCAGGTTCGGGTCTTCGGCAGCGCGCACGCCGTGGTCCACGCGCAGCACTTTCAACAGGTCCAGCGCTTCCCAGATGTACTCGGGCGGGCCTTCTTCGCCCGCATGCGCCACGGCGGGCAGCCCTTCGGCGCGGGCGCGGTCGAAGACGCGCTGGAACAAACGCGGCGGGAAACCTTTTTCGCTGCTGTCCAGGCCGACGGCGATGAATGCGTCGCGAAAGGGCAGGGCCTGTTCCAGCGTGCGCATGGCTTGCTCTTCGGGCAGGTGGCGCAGGAAGCTCAGGATCAGTCCGCTGGATACGCCCAGCTGCTTGCGGCCGTCTTCCAGTGCGCGGCTGATGCCATCCAGCACGACCTGGAACGGAATACCGCGATCGGTGTGCGTTTGCGGATCGAAGAAGGGTTCGGTGTGCACCACGTTCTGCTCGCGGCACTTCAACAGGTAGGCCCAGGTCAGGTCGTAGAAGTCCTGCTCGGTGCGCAGCACGTCCGCGCCCATGTAATACAGGTCCAGAAATTCTTGAAGGTTGCCGTAGTTGTAGGCGCCGCGCAGCGCATCGATGTCGGGCCAGGGCAGCGCAACACCGTTGCGTTGCGCCAGCTGGAACAGCAGCTCGGGTTCCAGCGAGCCTTCCAGGTGCAGGTGCAGTTCCGCCTTGGGCAGTGCGTTGAGCCAGTCGTACATGGGTGCTCCGAAAAAAAGGGGCGTGTTCAGAAAAAGAGGATCGGCGAAAAGTGCCGGCGTTATAACGAACGATCACGCGGCCAGCGCGATGTCGTCCGCTTCGATGGCCTGCGCCAGATGCGCCGCGAAAGCGCGGGCCTGTCGGGTGCTGGGGCGGTCGCGCCGCCAGATCGCGGCAAGCGGGGACTTCTTGATCGCGGGGCGCGCGGGCAGCACGACCAGTTCGCCGCGAGCCTGGCGCACCGTGGCCACGCTGCCGGGCAGCATCCACAGGTAGTGCCCGTCCAGCAGCATTTCGCGGCCAAACTCCAGGGACAGGGCGCCGATCATATCCGGAATCGCCAAACCGGCCTGGCGCAGGGACATTTCCAGCTCGCCTCGGATACGGCTTCCAGGCAACGCGGTGATCCAGGGGTAAGCCACATAGTCAGCCAGCGTCGTGCCCGCCACCCCGGCCAACGGATGGTGCGTGGCGCAACCGAGCACGACGGCGTCTTCCAGCAAGGTGGTGGAACGATAGATCTGCGGGTTGACGGTGGACGAAAATCGGCTGATCAGCACGTCCAGCGCGCCCGCGTCCAGGTCTTCGATCAGGCGTTCGTGCGTGCCGATCTCGATGGTCAGCGTGATGCGCGGATAGGCTTGCCGAAACGAGCGCGCCGCCTGCGCCACCGGCCAGCCGGCAAACATCGAGAAGCAGCCGACGGTCAGGCTGCCTTCGTCGCCGCGCGACACGGCGGCCAGGTCGATCTCTGCCTTGCGAAAATCCGTCAGCAGCAGGCGGGCGTGGCGGCACATCGCCTCGCCCAGTGGCGTGCAGGTGGTGCCCTTGGCCGTGCGCTCGAACAGGCGCGCGCCCACCAGCTCTTCGATCTCGGCGATGGCGCGCGACAAGCCGGATTGCGTGCTGTGCAGCTGCGCCGCCGCTTTGGACAGGTTGCCCAGCTCGGAGACGGTCAGCACGATTTCCAGGTGCCGGATGCGAAGTTTGCCTCGGAACGGTGTCATGGTGCCTGGCCGGTGGAGATGTGCCGATTATTCTCCGCCGCGCACCGCTTGGCAACGGCGGGGCGGGTTTCAGATATAGTTCAGCGCCGATCCCGGCTGGACGCGCGCAACCATGAATTCATCCCTATTTTCCGCCCAACCGCTTGCTACGCCCTGCGCGAGCCGCGCGCGTTTGCTTGTCCGCATGGGGGCGGCCGGCCTGTTGACGTTGACCTTGGCCGCTTGCGGCGTGTCGCGCGTGGATGAAGTGGCCGTCACGTGGCCGTCGTTCAAAAGCGGCGAGCCGGTGGTGCTGCCTTCGGATCCCGCGCAATGTCCGGAGCTGGCGGGCACCTATCGCGCCCAGGGCGAATTGCGCGCGGGCGAAGTAAACGGGGCGTTAAAGGACTTGCGCACCTTCTTCCTGTATCCGCTGGACTTGCCCGGCATGCGCGAATCGCTGCTGCCGGAATGGCGGTCGACGGATCAGGCGACTGTGTCGATGGCGGCCGAGGGCCGGGGCTGGGGCGTGCTGGCGCTGGACGGGCAGGGCGCGAGGTCCGCCGCGCGGCTGCCGATGCAGGACGGCGCGCAGGATATGACGGCCATGCCGGGCGATGCGCGTTTGAACATGCCCGACGGCATCCGGCGCTACACCGGCTGCACCCAGGGCAGGCTATGGGTCAGCGTGCGGCACGATTGGCGCCAGCATGAAGCCATGGGTGTGCGACGCCACGTGGCAATGTTTCGACCTCAGGATGGCGGCCTGCTGGTGACGGTGCAGCGCGAGTCTGACAGCATCGGCTTGCTGCCGTGGTATTCCAACGAAAGCAGTGTGTCGCAATATTGGTTCGCGCCGGTTCAGCCCTGATTTTCATCCCGTATTTCATGCCCCCATGACTCGTAAAAACCTGCTTATCGTTGCCTTGGTCTTCATCGCCTTCATCCTGCTGACCGCGTTGTTCTGGCGGCAGCAGTTTGCGCATAACCCGCCTTCGCTGCGCGGCATGATCGAAGACCCGGTGGGCAATGACGCGCACGTGTATGGCGAGTCGCCGCGTCAGGACGCCCTGGCGCAGCGCGCCTTGCTGGCCGATGCGCAGCGCGGCAATCCCGATGCGCAATACGTGCAGGCGATGATTCTGGAACAGACGGATATGAAAGCCGCACTGCACTGGTACGAAGCCGCCGCCGCGCAAGGCCTGGAGGCGGCCATCGAACGCTTGCAGCAGCTGCGCGGCAACGCGGCGCCTCGGTAGGCGATTCTCGAAGCATCCGGCGCGGCCCTCGGCCCGTGCAAAATCGTCACAGCCCCTCGTTCGATTTCGGCGGCCGGTCGCGGTACGATCCGGGCTGACTTGGATTTTTCAGGAATACCATGCGTCTGCGTTCTTCACGCCCTCGAATCGATTCCCCTGGCCTGTCGCGCCTTGTGTTGGCGGCGGCCATCATCGCCGTCGCGGGCGCTGCTCAGGCGCAATCGCCTGCGTCCGCCACCGGCACGCGCGTGCAGAGCGCGCCTGCGCCGGCCCAGCCGCCGCTGACGCCCAAGCGCAGTTTTGACGACGTTGTTGCCGAGCAGGAAGCCACAAAGGCCGGCGCCGCAACGCCCGCGCCGGCCCCCGCGTCGGCGCCCGCTGCTGCTCCGGCCGCCGCTGCTCCGGCCGCCGCTGCTCCGGCCGCCGCTGCTCCGGCCGCCGCTGCTACGCCGGCCACTGCGACGCCCGCCGCGGCCCCCGCCGCTACCGGGACGCCCGCTACTACCGCTACCGCCGCGCCTGCCGCCGCCGCGCCGACGGTCATCATTCCGACCGAGCTGGACACGAAGGCGTGTATCGCCAAGTTGCGCAAGGGTGCCACCGCCAATGGCCTGACCGTGGCGGATTGGGATAAATACACAGCCAGCGCCAAGCTTCTGCCCACTACCGTTGCGTCCGCCAAGGGCCAGCCCGAAGGGCGCGAAAGCTGGTGGGACTACATCGCCAAGACCGTGGACGACGAACGCGTCAATGACGGCCTGGCGGTGATGAAGAAGGTGGGTCCGCAACTGGCCACCATCAGCCAGCAATACCAGGTGGACCCCGCCACGCTGGTGGCGATTTTTGGTATTGAAACCAACTACGGCCGGCAGATCGGCAAGACTGACGTGCTGAACGCCTGGTTGACGCGCGCCTGCACGGAAAACAAAACGCTGTGGGAAAAAAACGCCTACGCCTCGGTGCGTCTGCTGCGTGACGGCACGGTGCCGGCGGACAGCTTCGTGGGTTCCTGGAGCGGCGCTTTCGGGATGACGCAGTTCATTCCGACGTCCTTCTACGAACTGGCCGCCGATGGCGACGGCGATGGCCGCATCGATCTTTACAATTCGCTGCCTGACGCGCTGGCGTCTACCGCCAACCATCTGCGTAAGCGCCGCGCCAAGTGGACGCATGGGCTGCCGGCCGTGGTGGAAGTGCGCGTGCCGGCCGAATTGGCCGCCGCCATCCCGCCTGAACCGGACGCGGAGTACGTGGGCTCGCAAGACCGCCGCACGATTGCCCAGTGGGCGCAGGCCGGCTTGAAGCAGGGTGATGGGTCGATGCTGAAGCTGCCGTCGGGCAATGACGAGCAAGCCTATCTGTTCGCGCCCACCGGCGCCAAGGGGCCGGTGTTTCTGGCGACGGTGAACTTTGACGCCATCCTGCATTACAACCAGTCGCGCCGTTATGGGCTGGCGGTGTCGTTGCTGCTGAACCGCTTGCAGGGCCGCCCGGGCATCATCGCGGCGTGGCCGACGGATGACCCTGGCCTGTCGCGCGCCGAGATCAAGCAGTTGCAGGAAGAGCTGTACGGCCGGGGCTACGACGTGGGCGAGGCGGACGGCATACCCGGCGCCAAGACCCGCGACGCGGTGCGCGCCGAACAGGAACGCCGCAACCTGCCGCAAGATGGCCGGGTGGGCAAACGCATTCTGGATGCGCTGAAGGCCGACAAGCCCGACGCCCTGCGCGCGCGGCCCGCGAAGTAAGCCCGCCGTACCGGGGCGGCTACTGTCATGCGTCGCCTTGCGCCGCTATGATGTAGCCGCCCCGTTTTCTTTTCGACTGTCATGCCGCACGCCGCATTTCCTGACGTTTTCCTGACACCCCGCTTGCGCGCCGAGCGCATGCGTCAGTCGCACCTGTCGTTCATCACGCAGATGCATGCCAATGCGGACGTGATGGCCACCATGGGCGGTACGCGCGACGCCGCCGCCAGCCGGTTGTACTTGGCGCAAAACGTGGCCCATTGGCTGGACCATGGCTACGGCATGTATGTGCTGCAAACGCGGGAGCATGGCGCGTTGGCAGGGCGCGCCGGCCTGAAGTTCACGCTTACCGATGAAGGCGGCGCCATCGAGCTTGCCTACGCGTTCGAGCCGGATTGCTGGGGCCGGGGTTACGCCGTCGAGATCGCAACGGCACTGGTCGGATTGGGTTTCAGGCTGCTGCCGGTGGACACGTTGTGCGCGGTCGCGATCCGATCCAACGCGGCATCGCGCCGGGTGTTGGAAAAGATCGGCATGCGCCTGCTTGGCGATGTGGAGGCGGAAGCTGACAACGCCAACGCCAACAACGCCAACGCCAACAACGCCAACGCCAAGCCCGACTCAGACACCAAGGTCCGCTACGAGATTCACCGCGGGCAATGGCGCGACCAGCAAGACGTGGCCGATGCAAATACAGCGTTGCCGTCGCGTTAACATCCGGCCATGAGCACCCGCCTACCGACCCCGCCCGACGACGATCCCATCCCCGTCCCGCCGGAACCGCCCGCGCCGGATGAATGCTGCAACAGCGGCTGCATCCCCTGCGTGTACGACCGGTATGACGAAGCCATGGAAAACTATCGCCAGGCCTTGAAAGCCTGGCGTAGCCGTCATGAGGCGGTCAGCCCGCCAGCTTCATGTGAATGATGGGGAAGGGGCGGCCGGCGTCATCGTGCGCCGAGCGGCCGGTGTCGACGAACCCGTAGTGCTTGTAGAAGCCATGCGCCTGCGGGTTTTGTTCATTGACGTCCACCAGCAGGGTGCCATGCAGCGAACGGGCAAAGTTCAGCAGACGGCGGCCCGCGCCCTTGCCGCGCTTGCTGGCATCCACGAACAGCATGTCGACCTTGTTGCCCGTCAGCCCCATGAAGCCGGCGATGTCGCCGTCTTCGTCTTCGCAGACCCACACCCGCACGGACGGCAGGTAGGTGTTGAGGATCTGCGGGTACATGCCCTGGATTTCTTTTTCGGTCAGGAAGGAATGCGTGGCGCGCACCGAACGGAGCCAGATGTCCGCCAGGGCCAGGTCGTCGCCGTGATTGCGTTCTCGGATATTCATTTCTTATTGGTCTTTACAGCCCTGAGCGGTACAGGTCAGTCGCCGCCAGGACGGTTTCCATTTGCACAGTATGCGCGAAGATAAAGCGGTCGCCGTAGACCGTTTCATCCGGAAACTCGGAAATCAGCGCCAGCGGAAGTTCTTCGCGGTCGGTCTCGGTGATCTGCACGGGAATGCCGTTCATGACATCGAATCCCGTTTCGAGCGCATGCGCGTGAAACAGTTCCAATTGGCGCGCATTGAATTCCACCAGCCCCGGCACGTTACGCGCCAGCCGCGCGGTGACGCCTTCTATCAGGCGGCGCGCTCGGTCGCGCCAGCCCGGATGATGGCGCAGCACCAGGAAGAATCCCTTGGGAATCGTCCACAGCTCAAAATTGCGGGGCAGGTAGCCCGATAGCGGCCGGGTCCATTCGTGCGCGGGGTAGCCGTGCAAGTTGATGTGCAATTGCGCGCCGCTGATGGCATGCGCCTGATGGCGCCCGTCGCGTTCGAAAAACGGGGCGTGCTCGCGATACGCGATGTCGTCGCCTAGCGCGCTGTAGCGCGAGGCATGCAGCATGTGGCGCGGGTGGTGTTCGCGCAGGCGGTTGAACAGGGCGTATCCATCGGGGTTTTCCAAGGCGATCAGCGCGAAGTGCGCGTCGCCGCGTTCGGCCAGCGCCTGGGTGGCGCGCAATGCGCCGACGACGCCCGAGGTTTCGTTGGCATGCTGCGCGCCCGAAATGAACACGGCGGGGCCGGGGCCACGGACATAAGTCCCCAGCACCGGGCGGCCTTGACGCGACACTGCCTGGAAGGTGTCGCCGCCAAAAGCCGCCACACAGCCGGCGATCTGGCCCGCCGTCAGGGGCTCGCGGCACTGCGCCAACGGGGCGTTGGGCGGGACGGGCGTGACCGGTGCGACGTGCGTAAACGGCTCAAGCGATATCTGCACGCGCGCCGCGCCGTCATGCCGGCGGATGTCGGGAATGATCTGGCCGGGTTGCAAGCCGCGGTCACCCGACGGGCGGCCGGAATGATGCTGGAAATGCTCCAGCAACGTGAAATATACGTCCTCGTGCAGGGCTTCGAAGGTGCTGACGATTTCTTCATCTACCGGCAGCGCGAAGTCCATGCCGGGCAGGTCCACGCGGATCTCCAGGCGGTCGAAATACGGTTCATGCGCGCCCCACGGGTGGTTGCGCACCGTGTCCACGATGCTGCGGAACGCCTGCTGGTATTCAGTCGATTGCGCGCCATCGGTTTGCACAACGCCGTCAGCGTCCTGCACGCGCAGCCAGCCGGTAGGCGAGAGCTCGGGCGTGCCATCCTGGGCCGCGCCCACGACGTTGGGGGCGAACACGCGTGCGTCAACCTGGCGGCCGTCGGCGTAGGTCAGGGTGACGTCGTAATGCAAGTCGTTGGCGCCGGCCTGCATGACGACGCGCACGCCGTCCAGCAAAGCGATCAGCGGATACGCTTCGAGCGTGAAGCGCTTGGCCTGCGCGTGTTCATGCAGCGGGTAGCGCACCAGCGCGGACACCAGGCCCTCGCGCTGGACGTCTTCCAAAAAGAAATGCAGCAGCGGCTTGTAGGCGCTGCGAAAACGCGCGGTGACGCCGGCCTGCGCCAGCCGGGCCTGCGCCGCGCGGCGGGCTTGCACGCCTTCGAACAGCCAGCCTTCCACGACCGCGCCACGCCAGGCGGGCGCCAGGTAGGCATGGGTCCAGGCGTCCAGCGTGCGGTCAAATGTTTTATCAAGCAAAGACATGCTTTGTGTTCCTTCGGGGTTCAGGCGGCATCCTGCAAATTCACAAATGCCCCTTGCGGGGCATTTGGTCTTTTACACCTTTCCGGTGGGGTCCAGGCGGTCGCGCAGCCAATCGCCCAGCAGGTTCAGGCCTAACACGGTCAGCATGATCGCCACGCCGGGAAAGACGCTGACCCACCATGCGGTCTGCATATACGTGCGGCCATCGGCCAGCATGCCGCCCCAGCTGGGAATCATGGGATCCACGCCCAGGCCCAGGAAGGTCAGGCTGCTTTCCAGGAGGATGTTGTTGGCCACGTTCAAGGTCATCAGAATCACCAGCGGGCCCAGCAGGTTGGGCACGATGTGGTGGCGGATCATGGCCAGGTCACGCACGCCGAAGGCGCGGGCGGCCAGCACGAATTCGCGTTCGCGCAGCGCCAGCACCTGGGCGCGCACCAGCCGCGCATACTGCACCCACTGCGACACGATCATGAAGAAGATCACGTTGAACAGGCCGCCGCCCAGGATGGCAATGAACGTGATGGCCACCAGGATGAAAGGCAGCGCCAGCTGCACGTCGGCAAAGCGCATGACGATCATGTCCCAGAAGCCGCGGTAATAGCCGGCGATCAGGCCCATGACGATGCCCAGCAGCGCGCCGCCGATCACGGACGCAAAGCCCACCATCAACGAGATCTTGCCGCCGACGATGACACGCGCCAGCACGTCGCGGCCCAGCGGGTCGGTGCCGAAGGGATGCGCGGCCGACGTGAACGGGGCCATCAGGCGGGCGGCCAGGTCCATGGATTCGCCGCCATCGGGAAACAGCCAGCCCGACGTCAGCACCAACAGGATCATCACGCCGGTCAGCAACGCGCCCAGCACGAATTCCAGCGAACGATAGCGGCTGCGTGGCTTGAAAGGCTTGGGCGCGGCGGCGGTGGAGGAGGTTGTCTGCATAAGGCTCAACGCGTGCGGATACGGGGGTCGACGATGCCGTAGGCGATGTCGACGATCAGGTTGACCAGGACGATGACGGTGGCCAGCACGGTGACCGTGCCTTGCAGCACCGGGTAGTCGCGGCCCGAAATGGCGTCGAACGCCAGCGTGCCCAGGCCCGGCCAGTTAAAGACCATTTCAATGACGACGATGCCGCCGATCAGGCCGCCAAATTGCAGGCCCAGATACGTGATGAGCGGAATCGCGCAATTGCGCAGCGCATGCTTGTACAGCACCACGCGTTCCTTCAGGCCCTTGCTGCGCGCCACCATGATGTATTGCGCCGACAGCGTTTCCAGCATGGTTGTGCGCACCAGGCGGATGTTGGTGGCGCTAAGGATGATGGCCATCGTCAGCGACGGCAGCACCAGGCTGGCCGGTCCGCTCCAGCCCGAAGGCGGCAGCAGCGGAAAGGTGATCGACAGCAGCAGCACCAGCATCAGCGCCAGCCAGAAGTTTGGAAACGACAGGCCCACCAGCGACAGGATGCGGATGGCCTGGTCGGTGGCCTTGCCGCGCTTGATGGCCGCCTGGATGCCTAGCGGCAGCGAGATCAGAATCGACACGATCAATGACGTAAACGCCAGCATCAGCGTGGCGGGCAGGGCGTCGCCGATCAACTTGGCGACGGACGTGCCGCCCATGAAGCTGCGGCCGAAATCGCCGTGCAACAGCCCTTGCATGTACGACAGGTATTGTTCGTGGAAGGGGCGGTTCAGGCCCAGCGCCTGGCGGATGTTGGCCAGGTCTTGTTCGGTGACGCTGCCCGAACCCTGGCTGAGCATCAGCGCGGGGTCGCCGGTCAGACGTACTGCATAGGAAACCAGCAATGTCACGGCGACGATCACGAA
Source organism: Achromobacter sp. 1L-A-4-B-C2 (assembly GCF_057291955.1). NCBI lineage: Bacteria > Pseudomonadati > Pseudomonadota > Betaproteobacteria > Burkholderiales > Alcaligenaceae > Achromobacter > Achromobacter sp. 1L-A-4-B-C2. The sequence goes on along the minus strand of NZ_JBXAWP010000006.1, from coordinate 42,828 downwards.
GACCGCCTGCAACACGCGCTTAATAAGAAATCCGGTCATGAGGCGCCGCCCCGGTTTTCACCGGAGCGGATCAGTGAGTGAATGCTATGAGTCCTGCTCGAACCCTGCCAGGGAAGGCCCCGAGGCCGGCCTTGCCGGCCGCGGGCTTGTCCCTGGGGCGAAGCGCCTGGCGCTTCGGGGCCGTTACTCCACGCTGGTCTGAAGGAAACGGAAGCGGATATCGCCGGGCACTTCCAGGTTCTTGACGCGCTTGTTCACGCCCACGATCGTGTTCAGGCTGTACAGCGGCATTTCCAGCGCCTGATCGGCGACGTACGCAGCGATTTCCTGCAACATGGCTTCGCGCTTCTTTACGTCATAGACGGTGCGCTGCGCTTCCAACATGGCGTTCAGCTTGGCGTCGTTGTCGTACGGGTTCCATTTCTGGCCCGTGTGATACATCAGGTACGCGGTGTTGTCGTAGTCGTACGTCCAGCCGCCCCATTGGTTTTGCCACATCTCGCCCGTCTTGCCGCCCGGGATGATGTCGTTGAGCAGCACGCCGGTTTCATACGGCTTGATGGTGGCGCGCACGCCCACGCCTTGCAGGTAGCCGGACACGGCCTGGGCCACTTCGCGGAAGTTCGAATCGCTGCCGCGCACGTCGATCTGCACGGTGGCGCCCGGCTTCACGCCGGCGGCGGCCAGCAGCTTCTTGGCTTCGGCGGGGTTGAAGGGCAGCGGCTTTTGCTCGGGGTTGTAGCCGAACGATTGCGGGCCCTGGAAGCTGGCAATGACCTTGGCCTGGCCCAGCAGCAGCTGCTTGACGATGGCCTCGCGGTCCACCGCCATGATCAGCGCGCGGCGCACGTCACGGTTCTGCGTGATGCCGCCGCTGGTCTTGTAGCGCAGGGCAAAGGCGACCGGGCCGCCCGTCGAGATAACGTCGGCGTTGCCCGACTTCTTCACCGTTTCGATCAAGCCCAGCGGGATCAGCGTGGCAATGTCGATGCGGCCGGCTTGCAGTTCGGCCACTTGCGTGCCGGGTTCGCTGATGAAGCGGTACACGACCTTGTCCAGCTTGGGCTTGCCGCCCCAGTAGTCGTCGTTGCGCGCCAAGGTCACGTTGACCTTGGGCTGGTAGCTTTCAAACTTGAACGGGCCGGTGCCGACCGGGTTCGTGTTGAAGTAGTCCTCGCCTTTTTCCTTGATGTACTTGGGCGGCACGATCATGGCGCCGTAGCCGGCCAGCTTGGTCAAGAGCACGGGGTCCGGCTGCTTCAGGATGAAGTCGACGGTGTAGTCGTCCACCACCTTGATTTCGCCGATGGAATCGTAGTTGGACTTTTGCGGGCCCTTGGCGCCTTCCGCGCCCAGCAGGCGTTCAAACGTGAACTTCACGGCTTCGGCGTTGAAGGGTTCGCCGTTATGGAACTTGACGCCTTCGCGCAGCTTGAAGCGTAGGCGCTTGTTGTCGTCCAGGTATTCCCAGCTGGTGGCCAGGCCGGGTTGCAGCTTCAGGTCGGCGCCGCGCATGGTCAGGCCGTCATACAGGTTGCCGCCCACCGAGCCCCAGAACGTCACAAAGGTGTCGATGGGATCCCAGCTGCCCGGGTCCTGGTTGATGGCTACGCTGAGCGTGCCGGCGGCATGCGCGGTCGAGAAGACGGCGGGCATCGCGCCGCCCAACGCCAGGGTCAGGGCGGTGGCGGTGAAGGTGGTGCGTAGGAATTGCATGTTCGCTCCAGGGACGGGAACTCGGATCACACCGAGGAAAAAAGGGGGCTGAGGCTAGGCCGCGCGGGCCACTTGGTGGCCGGGCGCGAATTCAGTCAGCGGAATAATGGCCGGTTCGTCGCCGACGCGGCGTACCGGGCTGGGGATTTCACCTTCGATCAGCGACGTGTCGATGTGGCGGCCAGGCTCAGCCACCGGCACGGCGGCCAGCAGCTTGCGCGTGTACGGGTGCTGCGGCGATTCAAAGATCTGCCGGCGCGTGCCCAGTTCCACGATCTGGCCCAGGTACAGCACCGCGACACGATGGCTGACTTTTTCCACCACCGCCATGTCGTGCGTGATGAACAGGTACGACAGGCCGCGGTCTTTTTGCAGATCCATCAGCAGGTTCAGGATCTGCGCCTGGATGGACACGTCCAGCGCCGACACGGATTCGTCGGCAATGATCAGCTTGGGGTTGCTGGCCAGGGCGCGCGCGATGCACACGCGCTGACGCTGGCCGCCCGAGAATTCATGCGGATAGCGTTTGGCATGCTCGGGCTTCAGGCCCACCTGTTCCAGCAGCTCGCCCACTCGCCGCGCGATGGCGTCTTCGCCATGCAGCAAGCCGTGCGTGCGGATCGGTTCGGCAATGCTGAAAGCCACCGTCTTGCGCGGGTCCAGCGACGCGTACGGGTCCTGGAAGATGTACTGGATTTCCTGGCGCAGGCGTTGGCGGCCGGCGGCGTCCATCGAAAAAATGTCCTGGCCGTTGTAGCGCACGGCGCCCGAGGTGGGCGCCACCAGCTGCTGCAAGGTCTTGCCGATGGTCGACTTGCCGCTGCCGGACTCGCCCACCAGCGCCAGCGTTTCGCCGGGATAGACGTCAAAGCTGACTTCTTCCACGGCGTGCACGCGGTGCGTGACGCGGCCGAACAAATTGTGGCCGACGTCAAAACGCGTCGTCAGTTTTTCCACGCGCAGCACGGGGGCGTCGTAGGTGGCCGTGTCTTGTTCGCGGGTTTCGCCCACTTCGCGCAGCGTGTCGCCTTCCAGCACGGTTTGCGGCGTGCGCAGCGGCAGGTCGCGGCCGGTCAGGCTGCCCAGGCGAGGCACGGCGGCCAGCAGCGCGCGCGTGTACGGGTGCTTGGGCGCGTTGAAAATCTGGTCGACGGTGCCTTGCTCGACCTTCTTGCCACGCAGCATCACGACCACGTCGTCGGCCATCTCGGCCACCACGCCCATGTCATGCGTGATGAAGATGACGGCGGTGCCCAGGTCGCGTTGCAGTTCGCGGATGGTGTTCAGGATCTGTGCCTGGATGGTGACGTCCAGCGCGGTGGTGGGTTCGTCGGCGATCAGCAGGCGCGGCTGGCACGACAGTGCCATGGCGATCATCACGCGCTGGCGCATGCCGCCCGACAGTTGATGCGGATAGCGGTCCAGCAGCTGCTCGGCGTCCGGCAGGCGCACCTTGTCCAGCAGCTTGCGCGCGGACGCGCGTGCGGCCGAGCGCGACAGTTGCTGGTGCAGCATGATGGCTTCCACGATCTGGTCGCCGATGGTGAACACGGGGTTCAGCGACGTCATCGGTTCCTGGAAGATCATCGCAATGTCGTTGCCGCGAATGGCGCGCATCTGCTCGTCGGTGGCGCGGGTCAGATCGGTTTCGCGGCCGTTGTCGTCGCGAAACAGGATCTGGCCGGTGGCGATGCGCCCGTTCGAGTAATCCGTCAGCCGCATGATCGCCATGGACGTGACAGACTTGCCCGACCCGGACTCGCCAACAATCGCCAGCGTCCGGCCCGGCTGGACGTCAAAGTCCAGGCCGTCGACGGCGCGAAACACGCCGTTGTCGGTATTGAAGTCAACCGATACGCCGCGCACGGACAGCAGCGGGGCGGATGAAGAAGCGGTGGTGCTAGACAACGTGGATTCTCACAGCGAGGTGGCGGCGCGGGCAGCCTGGTCGTACAGGCCCGACAGGGCGCGCAGGGTGTTGGCCAGCTGGTGGCTGGCTTCGTCCGCGGCGGGCGAGTCGATGAACGACTTGACCAGGCACTGCTCGCGCACTTCGGCGTAACGCGCAATGGCGGCGGCGCCGGCGTCGGTGGTGGTGTAGATCACTTCCTTGCCCGTCTTGGCGCTTTGCACGACGCCCAGCCGCTCAAGTTTCTTAAGCGAATAGTTCACCAGGTGCGTGTCTTCGACGTTCAGGGTGAAGCAGATGTCGGCCAGCTTCTTGCCGCGTCCACGGTGATACACGTGGTTCAGCACCAGGATGTCCAGCGAGGTCAGATCGGGCAGGCCGGCGCAGGCCATGCAGCGCACCATCCAGCGGTTGAACGCGTGCGACGCGATGATCAGGCCAAATTCCACCTCGGATAACTGCGGGGCGGACGTGGCCAGATGGGCGGAAGAAACGATGGCGTCCCGGATGGAGGCAGACATGGCAGGTGTAAAGGGACGGATCGATGACAAAACGTTGGCGAATTATTGACGATTTGTTGTTATGCAGGCATTCGGGATAACCCTGGGTAATAAGGGCCAGGGCCGGGCGCACACCTACAAGCGGTGCGAGAGGCGAGGGCTACTCAGATCCATTTTAGTAATCGTCCTGGTGCTGATTGGGAATCTTCTGATAGTTCTTGCGCGGCCGCTCCCTATCATTTTTCAATCGCTTTGGCCTCAAGTCGGACACGGGCCGCCTTGAGGCCAAAGCCCTTGAAAATCACAATAAAAATGGAAGTGGGATGCGGGATCTCAAGACGTTACTTAAGCGGGTGCTGTTCAAGTTGTCCCCAAGAACGGCCGAACGGTTGAATATCGATTTCCGCCTTCGCGCGCCGAACCGCGACTTTTTGGAGGAATCCGTATTCGGTTATCTGAATGAAATGGCGGCCGTAGCGGACCACGACATCAAAACCCTGTTCGTGGGCATCGACAAGCACAACTGGCATTACCCGCGCTTATTGCTATGCCAGTTTCATTCGCTGGATATCGAGGCGCGCAAGGCAGTTTATGGGAGGCCGGGTAGCCATTGGACGGGGAGCGCCATCCACATGGCGGATCACTATGGCCCGAACGCGTTCGATGTGGTGGTGGCAAACGGCTTGTTGGGTTTCGGTATTAATAACGCAGCCGAGTTCAGGCGTCTGCTGACGCAATGCGAACTCGTATTAAAGCCGGGTGGCCTGCTGGTGCTGGGCTATAACGACCGACCGGATCGGGCACCGTTTCCAGTGATGCCCGTAGTACGCGAGTATTTCGAATCGTTCGTGCCGCCGATTGTCGGGGTGCAGGCTGACATTCATCGCGTGGACGACGACTTTCAGCACGTGTTCGTCTTTGCTAAAAAGCGCAAGGCGCCGCCTCGCCAGGCGCGACTAACCGACATGGCAGAGGCCACCTCCGGCGTCTGAAAAATCTATGCAGGAGCGCTTTCCCGTAGCGACCACGTCCCGTCGTCGCCGCACGTTAAATAGTGCGTTGGGCCGATCCGGTCCAGGAACGCCGCATCGTGCGACACCACCACCATGGCGCCGGGGTAATGCGCCAACGCGTCTTCCAGCGCCTGCGCCGAGGCTATGTCCAGGTGGTTCGTGGGTTCGTCCAGCAACAGCAACTGCGCGGGTTGCTTGCGCCACAACGCGCAGGCCAGCGCCGCCTTGATGCGTTCACCGCCGCTTAACGTGGCTGCGGGCGCCTGGACCTGCGCTGCGCCCAGGCCCAGCAGGGCCAGCCGGCTGCGCGATTCTCCCGGTGACAGCGGCGCGCCCTGCGCCTCCAGGGTTTGCAATAGCGACGCGTTTGCCGGCAATTCGTTTGCGGGCAATGCGCTTGCGGGCAATGCGTTTGCAGGCCATGCGCTTGCAGGCAATGCATTTGCGGCCTGGTCCAGCATCGCGGTGGGCACGCGCACGTCGCAGCGGCCGGCACGCGGGGCAAGCACACCGGCCAACATCGCCAGCAGTGTGCTTTTGCCGCAGCCGTTGGGGCCTTGGATTGCCAGCCGGAACGGGCCGTCCAACGTCAAGCTAAGCGGTTTGGCGCGGGGCGGCCACGGGGGCAGGGCGGCCTCCAGGTGTAGAACGCGCCGCCCGGCCGGCACCGTGGTGTCGGGCAATGCCAGCGCCACGTCCGCGGCCGTGGGGGCCAGCGAGGCGGCCTGTCTGACGGCGACGTCCAAGGCGGCGGCGGCGTCCTGACGGCGCTGGCGATCACGTCCCGCGTGCGCTTGCGCGCTGGCCTTTTTGCCGCCCAGCAACACGGCGGCCTGATTGGTTTCGCGGGCGTTGCGGCTGTTGCGCGCGGTGCGCTGCTGCTGGGCGTCGTGCTGTTGCCGCAGCGCACGCAGGCCCTTGGCGCGTTCATGGCGCGCATGCGCCAGGGCGGTGTGCGCGGCGGCGTCCTGGCTGTCGCGTTGCGCGCGCCAGGCGCTGTAGTTGCCGGCGTGGCCGCGAAGGGCGGCGTTGTCCAGTTCGACGATGCTGTCCATGGCGTCCAGCAAGCGGCGGTCGTGGCTGACGACGATCAGCGCGCCGCGCCATGCGTGGATTTTTTCTGTCAGCCAATCGCGGGCGCGCGTGTCCAGGTGGTTGGTGGGTTCGTCCAGCAACAGGGCGTCGGCGCCTTGCAGGAAGGCGCCGGCCAGTGCCACGCGGGTCAACTCGCCGCCACTTGCCGCGCAGGCGGGATGTGCGGGTTGCCAGTTAGGCAGGGCGGCGTCGGCAAGCATGCGCGCCCAGTCTTGATGGATCAGCCAATGGCCTTCCGCCAAGTCAAAGTCTGCCCGGTCGGTGCTGCCTGCTTCGATATTGGCCAAGGCGCGAAACACGGGACCCAGGCCCGCAACATCCGCCAGCGTGGCGGTATCGGGCCAAGCCGGCGTCTGCGCCACATGGGCCAGTTTCCCGTGGCGCACAACGCGGCCGGACTGCGGCGGCAGGGTGCCAAGCATGACACGCAGCAGCACTGATTTGCCCGCGCCGTTGCGCCCGATGACGCCATGGCGGACGCGCGCGAAGTCGTGGGTGACGTCGTCTAGCAGCACGCGGCCGTCGGGCAGCGCGAAGCTGACATGCTGCAAACCAAGGAAGGGCGACGCCGAATGCGTCAAGGGCTGCGCCGGGGGCGGCGCGCTGGATGACCGGGCCATGGAAAGCTCTCCGAAATAATGAAACGCTTTGCGCGGCAGCGGCCATAGGGCAGCGCACTGCAGGGCAAAGGGAAATCAAAGGGAGTGCTTAAAGAGTCATGGCCTGGGGGGGGCTCCGGGATAGTGCGGGCGGCACTGGCGTTCGAACCGCATCGTACGCGAAAGTTCCCGCCCCGGCCCACCGACGTAGCCCTTTCAGGTCTCCAACAGCCGCAGATCGGGCGGCCGGTTTTCAATGATGGCTTCCATGCTGAAAAAGCCCGTCACAGTCGACAGTTCGAAGTCGGTGATGAGCTTTTGGTAGAAGCGGTCGTAGCCGGCCATGCCCCGGCAGACCACCTTGATCAGGTAGTCCCAATCGCCACCGATGCGATAGAACTCGGTCACTTCGGGCAGGCGCTCGACGTGTTCGCGAAAGCCGTCGGCCCAGGCCTTGGCGTGGTGGCTGGTTCGGATCATCACAAACACGGTCAGGTCCAGCCCCAGCGCCACCAGGCTGACCTCGGCGCGGGTGCCGCGAATGATGCCGCAGGCGTTCAAGCGCTGTAGCCGGCGCCAGCACGCGTTCTGCGAAAGGCCGACCCGGTCGGCCAGCTCGCGCTGGGACAGGGAACCGTCTTTTTGCAGGCAAGCAATGATGCTTAGATCAAGCTTGTCTATTTTCTCCATCCGTTCGTTCATATGACCCAAGTTATATCGATTTACGCAAAATAACGGTGATGTTTGTTGTCGGCTTCCATCGTATGATATTTCGCATCAATTGGAAGACTTATCATGACGACGCTTAATGCCTCGGCCACGGCCGGGGCCTCAAACACCGCAAGTCCCTTGCAGCAGTTTCAAGATAGCCTGGCATCCCCCGACATCGCGGCCCAGCTTGCCGATGGCCTGATTGGCAAAGACGCGTTCGTCGACGGCCCGTTTGGCCGCAAGCCGCTGGTCTATGCCGACTACGTGGCCTCGGGCCGCGCGCTGATGCAGGTCGAGCGCTTTGTTATGGAAGAAGTGCTTCCGTATTACGCCAATTCGCACACCGAAGCCTCGTATTGCGGCGGTTTCATTACCCGCTTGCGCCGCGAGGCCCGCGCCGCTGTCGCGCGTTGCTGCGGCGCCACCGACGCCCATGCCGTGATCTTCGCCGGGTCCGGCGCCACGGCGGGCATCAACCGCCTGGTGCATTTGTTTGGCGTGCATGCGGCGGTAGCGGCAGGCAAGCCCGTCCGCGTCATCATCGGCCCGTACGAGCACCATTCCAATATCTTGCCGTGGCGCGAATGCGGCGCGCAGATTGTGGAAGTTGCCGAAGCCGCCGAGGGCGGTCCCGACTTGGCGGCGCTGGACGCCGCGCTGAACGCGCCCGCCGGCACGCTGCTGATCTGCGCGTTGTCGGCCGCGTCGAACGTGACCGGCATCGTGGCTGATGTGGCCGGCATCACCCGGCGCGTCAAGCAGGCAGGCGCCAAGATGTTGTGGGACTACGCGGGCGGCGCGCCGTACCTGCCGGTCCGTATGTCGCCGGCACCCGATGCGCACATCGACGCCATTGTGTTCTCGCCGCATAAATTCATTGGCGGGCCGGGCGCATCCGGTGTGCTGATCGTTCGTCGCGATGCGGTGATCGACACCACGCCCACCTGGCCGGGCGGCGGCACCGTCAAATTCGTGTCGCCCGAGGGTCATGACTACAGCGCCAGCCTGGAATCGCGCGAAGAAGCGGGTACGCCCAACGTGGTGGGCGACATCCGCGCTGCCTTGGTGCTGCTGGTCAAGGAAGCGCTGGGCGCCGACTTCATGCGCGAGCGCAACGCGCATTTCGTGCAGCGCGCGCTTGCTGCCTGGCAAGGCGCGGAACCCCTGGAATTGCTGGGCTCGCTGACGGCCGAGCGCTTGCCGATCTTCTCGTTTCGGGTACGCGACGGCAAGGGCGGCTATGTGCACCAGCAATTGGTGACGCGCATGTTAAGCGACCGTTTCGGCATCCAGGCGCGTGGGGGGTGCGCCTGCGCGGGGCCGTATGTGCACCGCCTGCTGGACATCGGGCCGGCGCAGTCGCGGCAGATGCGGCAAGCCATCCTGGACGGCCGCGAGATTGAAAAGCCCGGCTTCATCCGCCTGAACTTCAGTGTGCTGTTGCCGGACGCCAAGGCGGATTTCATCCTGGAGTCCGTGCTGGCACTGGCGGCCGACGCGACGCAGTTCGAATCGCGTTACGGCTTCGATCCCAGCCGCGCCATTTTCTACCCGCAAAGCGTGGAAATGGAAATGACGATCTGAGCGATCGGCAAGGCGGCGGGACAACGGAGGGCAAGGGCCAATGGGCTTATTGACCGATCGGTCGGCCCTGCGACCCCGCTTGCCGTCTGTTCTGCGTTTTTAGTCCGCGGTCAGTCTTTCATCTGGCGGCCGCAGGTGCGGACCCACGCCGCCTTTGCGTCTGCCAACTCGTCCGACGCGCGAGTCAGGTCGCGCACGACCGACTCCGAGAACGTCGTGCCGTTGCGGCGGCACGCCTCGAAATCATCGACCAGCGCATAGCGGGCATCCAGAAGGTCCAGCCGACCCTGGCACAGCTCGCGGTTCAATTGCAGATTGTTGGCGGCTTCGCGCGTGCGCTGCACATCCTGCGCGCGCTTGATCGTGCGCACTTGCTCGTCGATGCGCGACACACACGCGTCGTCCGCGTGCGCGGACCCGGCGGCGCATGCCGTCAGGATCAAAAAAACGGCCAGGGGCCGGCGGGGGTTTGCTGCCATGCGAAAAGCCTTGGTATGACGTGGTGTGCATCATAACTGGTGCGAAAAATGCCCCGTGCCATGGTGCGCCGCACGCCTGCCACTGCATGGAAAACCAGTATGGTGAATCGCCCGAACGCGTCTACCATCAATCAGCACATCAATCACCGGTCACATTTTCAAAATGACCCGACCCGCAACGGGATCGGGCGCCTTCTTGGCTGCTGTTCTGTTTTATCAACACGTACGTTGGAGATGAAAGAGAATGACGACACCCCTCATTACGGTCGAGCTGGACCAGTCCCCTTACGAAAACAAGCACATCCATAATCGGTGGCACCCCGATATCCCCATGGCCGTCTGGGTCAAGCCGGGCGACGACTTCGTGCTGGAAACCTATGACTGGACCGGCGGCGCCATCAAGAACGACGACAGCGCCGACGACGTGCGCGATGTGGACCTGTCCACCGTGCACTTTCTGTCGGGGCCGGTGGGCGTAGAAGGCGCGCAACCCGGTGACTTGCTGGTGGTTGACCTGCTGGATATCGGCGCCAAGCCGGACAGCCTGTGGGGGTTCAACGGCTTTTTCAGCCGTAATAACGGGGGCGGTTTCCTGACCGAACATTTCCCCCATGCGCAAAAATCCATCTGGGATTTTCACGGCATGTTCACGTCGTCCCGCCATATCCCCGGGGTGAATTTCGCGGGTCTGATCCACCCGGGCCTGATCGGTTGCCTGCCCGACAAGAAGCTGCTGCAAACGTGGAACCGGCGCGAACAGGCGCTGATCGACACCAACCCCAACCGTGTACCGCCGCTGGCGAACCCGCCCGCGCCCAAGACGGCCCACATGGGCGCATTGCAAGGTGCTGACCGCGACCGCGCAGCAGCCGAGGGCGCACGTACCGTGCCGCCGCGCGAGCACGGCGGCAACTGCGATATCAAGGACTTGTCGCGGGGCGCCCGCGTGTTCTTCCCGGTGTACGTCGACGGCGGCGGCTTGTCGGTCGGCGATCTGCACTTCTCGCAGGGCGATGGCGAAATCACGTTCTGCGGCGCAATCGAAATGGCGGGCTGGGTGCACATGCGCGTGTCGCTCATCAAGGGCGGCATGGAAAAGTACGCCATCAAGAACCCGATCTTCAAGCCCAGCCCCATCACCCCGGCCTACAAGGACTACCTGATCTTCGAAGGCATCTCGGTGGACGAAGAAGGCAAGCAGCACTACCTGGACGTGAACGTGGCGTACCGGCAGGCGTGCCTGAACGCCATCGAATACCTGAAGAAATTCGGCTATTCCGGCGCCCAGGCCTATTCGCTTCTGGGCTGCGCGCCCGTGCAAGGCCACATCAGCGGCGTGGTCGATATCCCCAATTCCTGCGCCACGCTGTGGCTGCCCACCGAGATCTTCGACTTCGATATCCAGCCCTCGGCATCCGGGCCGATCAAACATATCCAGGGCGGGGTAGACATGCCGCTGTCACGCGACCGCCAGGAGAACCGCGATGCCCATGTATGACTATTCCTGCGGCGGATGCGGCGACTTTGCCGCGTTGCGGCCGCTGGCGCAATGGCGCGACCCGGCCGCGTGCCCGCAATGCGGCGCGTTGTCCGCGCGCATCATCGGCGGCGCGCCGGCCATTTCGGCCTTGTCGTCCGCCGTGAACCGCGCGCGCGCGGTCAATGAGCGCAGCGCAAACGAGCCGCGCAGCTCGCGCGCGGGCCATGGCATGAACTGCGGGTGTTGCTCGGGCGGCCGCGCGTCCGGCAAGACGCGAACCAGCGCCGACGGGGCGAAGTCCTTCGCGGGCGCCAGGCCCTGGATGATCAGCCACTAGCCGGGCGAGCAAGGTCAGGGCGCGTCGTCTTGCGGCGCGTCCTTGTCCATGCCTTGCATGTTCTCCAGCAGCTTCAACAGATAGTGCAGCGTGTGGCTCAGGTCGCCGACCGAGAAGTCGGCCAGCGCGCCTTCGTAGTAATCATGGATGCGCGGAAGGGCGTCGTGCACCCACACTTTGCGACCGGATGGCGTCATCGTGATCAAGCGCGAGCGCCGGTCGCGCCCATCCGGCGCACTGCCGATATGGCCGTCGCGTTCCATCCGGCCAAGCAAACCCGACAGGCTCTGGCGGCTGACCATCAGGTAGCGCGCCAGATCGCCCACGCTCATGCCGTCGGCCGCCTCTGGCCGCGATAACGCGCCCAATACCGCCCATTGCTGCGTGGTCAGCCCCAGGTGTTCCACCGCACGGCTACCTGTTTTATGCAGCATGTTGGCGCATTGGTATAGCCGGAAGAACAACCGGTTGGCCAACTCCATTCTGGCAATCTCGGTGTTTTTATTAGGGTTTTTCATAAGCTTCGTACCGTGTTTCGCAACTTGATGCGGCGTCGCCAAGTCTCTAATATACGTCAACATGTTTACGTATATGGGCTTGGCCTGATTCGTTGGCAAGGATACCAAGCCTGCAACCCGCGCAGAGGAAATCATGCAAAGACTGGCAGGCAAGACGGCCGTGGTGACAGGCGGCGGTGGGGGGATAGGGGGCGCGACCTGCGCGCGTTTCGCCAGGGAAGGCGCCGCGGTGGCCGTGCTGGACTTGAACGAAGAGCATGCGCGGCGGGTAGCCGAAAAGATCGAAGCGGCGGGCGGGCGCGCGTTGGCCATCGCTTGTGACATTACTCAGCGCCACGAGGTGGACGCGGCCATCGCGGAAACGGAAACCGTGCTGGGGCCCATCGACATCCTGGTCAACAACGCCGGGTGGGACGTGTTCAAGCCATTCACCAAGACGGAACCCGCGCAATGGGAACGGCTGATCGCCATCAACCTGGTGGGCGCCTTGCATTTGCACCACGCCGTGCTGCCCGGCATGGCGGCGCGCAAGGCGGGGCGCATTGTCAACATTGCGTCGGACGCGGCGCGCGTCGGGTCTTCGGGCGAAGCGGTGTACGCGGCGTGCAAGGGCGGCTTGGTGGCGTTTTCCAAAACCATCGCCCGCGAGCACGCGCGTCATGGCATCACGGTCAATGTGGTGTGCCCAGGCCCGACGGACACCGCGCTGTTCGCCGATTACAAGGAAGGCGCCGGCAACCCCGAGAAATTGCTTGAGGCCTTTACCCGCGCCATTCCCTTGGGCCGCATCGGCCAGCCGGACGACCTGCCCGGCGCGATCCTGTTCTTTGCCAGCGATGACGCCGCCTACATCACCGGGCAGGTATTGAGCGTGTCGGGCGGTTTGACGATGAACGGCTGAAGGCGGACGACACCGCTTTCGCATGCCCCTTGAGGAGCCAAGATGGACTACGAAGATATTCTCTACGACGTGCGCGATGGCGCCGCCTGGATCACGATCAACCGGCCCGAAAAGATGAACGCGTTTCGTGGCCGCACCTGTGACGAACTCATTCACGCCATCAACCGCGCCGGCTACGCGCCCGACATCGGCGTCATCGTGCTGGCGGGCGCGGGCGACAAGGCGTTCTGCACCGGCGGCGACCAATCCGCGCACGCCGGCCAGTACGACGGACGCGGCACCATCGGCCTGCCCATGGAAGAACTGCACAGCGCCATTCGCGACGTGCCCAAGCCGGTGATCGCGCGCGTCCAGGGCTACGCCATCGGCGGCGGCAACGTGCTGTGCACCATTTGCGACTTCACGATTGCGTCCGATAACGCCGTGTTCGGCCAGGTGGGCCCGAAGGTCGGGTCGGTGGACCCGGGGTACGGCACCGCGTACCTGGCGCGCATCGTGGGCGAAAAGAAGGCGCGCGAGATCTGGTACCTGTGCCGACGCTATCCGGCCTCGGAAGCCTTGGCCATGGGCCTGGTCAACGCCGTCGTGCCGCACGAACAACTGGACGACGAAGTGGCCAGGTGGTGCGCCGAGATCATGGAGAAAAGCCCTACCGCCATCGCCATCGCCAAGCGCTCGTTCAATATGGACACGGCGCATCAGGCGGGCATCGCGGGCATGGGCATGTACGCGTTGAAACTCTATTACGACACCGAGGAATCCCGCGAGGGCGTGCGCGCGTTCCAGGAAAAGCGCAAACCGGATTTCCGCCGCTACGCGAAATAACCGAGCCTGCGCCGCAACGACCGGCGCGCCGGAGGAGACAACATGAATCCGTACATCGACGAAGACCTGTCCGTCTTGGCCGAGCACGCGGGGCGATTCGCGGACGGCCGCGTGGCGCCCGGCTACCTGGAGCGCGACAGGACCCGCGTGCTGGATCGCGGCCTGATGCGCGAAATGGGGCAGTTGGGGTTCATCGCGCCCGAGTTGCCCGAGGACCGCGGCGGACAGGGCCTGGGCTGCATGGCGGCCGGCGTCATCCACGAGCAGATCGCGCGCGCCGACTTGAGCTTTTCCTACGTCAATCTGCTGGCTTCGTTGAATGGGCAGATCCTGGCGCAGCATGGCCAGCGCGAGGTCGCCGCGCCGTGGCTGACCCGGCTGACGCAGGGCGATGCGTTGCTGTCCATTGCCTTGACCGAGCCGCGCGGCGGTTCGGATGCCGCCAACCTGCGGCTGCGGGTCGAGCGCGTGGACGGGCACTACGTGGTCAACGGTGAAAAAACATCCATCTCCGCCGCGGACCAAGCGGACGCCGCCATCGTGTTCGGCCGCAGTGGCACCGTGGAATCGGGCGCGCATGGCGTGACGGCCTTGCTGGTGCCGATGGACTTGCCCGGCATCACGCGCAACCGCTTTGACTGCCACGGGCAACGCGCCATCGGACGTGGCTCGCTGTTCTTCGAAAACGTGCGGGTGCCGGCGGACCACCGGCTGGGGCAGGAAGGCCACGGCTTCGTCCAGGTCATGCAGGGCTTTGATTATTCGCGCGCGCTGATCGGGCTACAGGTGCTGGCGGTGGCGCGCGCAGCGCTGGATGAGACGTGGGCGTATGCCGCCCAGCGCGAGGCCTTCGGCAAACCCTTGACCGCATTCCAGGGCGTGTCGCATCCGCTGGCCGAGGCCGAAACCCAGCTTGAGGCGGCGCGGCTGCTGTGCCTTCAGACCTTGTGGCTGAAGGACCGCAACCTGCCCCATAGCGCGCAAGCCGCCATGTGCAAATGGTGGGCACCGAAGCTGGCGTACGACGTGGTGCATCAATGCCTGCTGACGTTCGGCCATGGCGGATACGACCACGGGCTGATGGAGCAACGGCTACGCGATGTGCTGGGATTCCAGATCGGCGACGGCACCGCGCAAATCATGAAAATCATCATCGCTCGCGAGCGCGCGGGTCGACGCGCCGTGCCCGCTTGATATCCCCGCATTCCTTGCAACCTCTCTGGGAGACGCATCCATGGAATTTGACGCCGTATTGATTGCGCCGCGCCGGGCGTTGAGCATCGCGCGCGGCTGGTGGCGGGACGTGACCATCAACGACCTGCTGGACAAATGCGTGGCGGCGCATCCCGACAAAGTTGCATTGACCGCCGTGCAGTCCGACGTCGGCACGCAGCGCACGTTCACCTATCGCGAACTGGCGGCGCTGGCCGACCGCGCTGCCGTGGGGCTGGCGCGCCTGGGTGTCGGGCGCGGCGACGTGGTGGCGTGCCAACTGCCCAATGGCTGGGAATTTGTCGTCACGTATCTGGCCTGCTCGCGCATCGGCGCGGTGATGAATCCGCTGATGCATATTTTTCGGCAGCGAGAACTCTCTTTCATGCTGCGCCATGGCGAAGCCCGCGTGCTGATCGTGCCGCATCGGTTTCGGGGCTTTGACCACCCGGAGATGGTGGCCGGCTTGCGCGCGGATCTGCCGGCGCTACAGCATGTGATCGTCGCGGGTAGCGACGGGCCCGACGGTTTCCACGCGCTGCTCGTTGGCCCCGAATGGGAACGCGAGCCGGATGCCGAACGCATCCTGACCCAGTCTCGCCCCGGCCCGGATGACGTCACACAGCTGATGTACACGTCTGGCACCACGGGCGAGCCCAAGGGCGTCATGCACACCGCCAACACCTGCTTGTCCAACATCGCCGCTTACGCCGAGCGGCTGCGCCTGGGCTCGGACGATGTTGTGCTGATGGGCTCGCCTATGGCGCACCAGACCGGCTTTATGTACGGCTTGATGATGCCGTTCTACCTGGGCGCGAGCGCCGTCACGCTGGATATCTGGAATGCCGAGAAAGCCGTTGCGCTGATGCGCGAACTGGGCGTCACGTTCAGCATGGCATCGACGCCGTTCCTGACGGATATCGCACGTCAGGTGGCGCAGTCGGGCTTGACGGTGCCCACGCTGCGCGTCTTTCTTTGCGCGGGCGCGCCCATCCCCGGCCCGCTTGTCGAACAGGCCACTCGCGCGCTGGGCGCGAAAATCATCTCGGCCTGGGGAATGACGGAAAACGGCGCGGTCACGTTGACCCTGCTGGACGATGACGACACGCGGGCCTGCACCACCGACGGCAAGCCACTGCCCGGCGTTGAAATCAAAGTCAGGGACGCGTCGGGCGCAGCCTTGCCCGCCGGCGTCGAAGGCCAGCTTTGGCTACGGTCATGCTCCAATTTTGGCGGCTACCTGAAGCGGCCGCAGTTGAACGCCACCGACGCCGACGGCTGGTTCGATACGGGCGACATGGCCCGCATCGACGCCGACGGCTACTTGCGCATTACGGGGCGCAGCAAGGACGTGATCATCCGAGGCGGCGAGAACATCCCCGTGGTTGAAATCGAGTCGCTGCTGTATCGGCATCCCGCTGTGGAGATGGCGGCCATCGCGGCGTATCCGGACGCGCGCCTGGGTGAACGCGCCTGCGCGGTGGTAACGCTCAAGCCCGGGCAGGCATTGAGCTTGCAGGATCTGGTGCAGTTCTTGAAAGGCTTCGGCGTGACCAGGCAGTACATTCCCGAGCGCCTGGAAGTGCTGGACCAACTGCCGACGACGCCCACGGGCAAGGTCCAGAAGTTCAAGCTGCGCGAGATGCTGAGTGCAAGCCTGGGGGAGGGGCAGGGCGGGACGCCGGGGTAGGCGCGGACATCGGACATTACAACGGACATCGCATCGGACATCGCATCGGACATCACATCGGAGCGCGCGTGTCGGACATCACACCGGCTAGCGCACCGGCTAATGCACCGGACAGCGCACCGGGCGTCACCTTGGACAATGCCCCGCCCGCGTCGCTCGCATAACGAAGCGGCGGGGCGCGCCCGCGAAAACTATCCGGCTCAGGCCCCCGTCGCTTCCAGCGGCGCCACCGCCGCGCCCTGGATCTTGTGACGCGCCAGCGCGTCGGCCACGAACCCGGCCTTCTTCATGGCTTCCACATAGGCCGACAGATACGCGCTGGCCTTGTCGCCCCGGCTCTTGGGCACGCCCATTGCCTGGCGTATTAGCATGAAATGGCCGTCCAGTAGCCGCAGGCCGCCCAGGCGCGCGGCGTCGGCTTGCAGCTGCTGCTTGACGCCCGCGGCCACTTCCAGATTTTCTTTCATGAAGGTATCGACGACGGCGGGCGAGGTCGGCGCGCGGAAGATCTCGGCGTGCTTCAGTTCGCGTGTCAGGTACAGGTCGTAGGCGCTGCCTTTGCCGACCGTCACTCGCACGCCCTGGCTGTCGACCTGTTCCATGGCGGTGACCGGCGAATCGTCGCGTACCAGGTAGGCGCCTTCGATCACGACGTAGGGGGCGGTAAAGGCGATTTGTTCGCCACGCAAGGGGTCGATCGCGAAGAACCCCACGTCCGCCTGCTCGGCCGCCACCGCGTTGACCGATTCGCCGGCCGATTTGAAAACCACCAATTCCAGCTTGACGTCCAGGCGCCGCGCCAGTTCCGTGGCCAGGTCCACCGAGACGCCAACCGGCTGGCCGGTGGCCGGGTCGGTGTTGGCCAGAATGGGATTGCCCAGGTTGATGGACGCGCGCAGCGTGCCGGTGGGGGCGAATGCGGAAAGCAGCTCGTGGTCGGTCTTCATGGCTTCCTTGATCGGTATGCGCCGCGCCGTCAGGGCGCAGCGGCTTGCCCTCAAGAATAGCCGGATCGACGGCGCCTGTGCATTGCGGGATTGGCGCCTGCACACGGCCGCACCTGCCTCCTGGAAGTCGCACCTGTGTCCGCGTGCTTTCGCGCCGGCACGAAACCCGACCCGCGCCTTATTGCGCGCGGCGCAGCACGTAGTGCGGGGCCAGTGGACCCGTGGGGCGGGTGCCGTCGCGGTACAGCAACGTCACCTGGTTCTCGGCGACGAAGTAGCGCTGGCTGTCGCCGGAAGCGTCCAGGCGGATGGTGCTGCCGTCCGACTCCCAGCTGAACGTGCCGGTCACGATTTCGGGTTGCGGCTCGCGGTCCAGGTACTGGGTCTGGCGCTCGTAGCGGTCGCCCTTGAGCAGCGTCAAGCGCGTCTTGATGCCGGGGCAATCCGCGCAGGGCAGCGTGCCTTCGTAGCTGCCTGGCCAGTCCAGCGCATTGCGGGCGGTGTGGTTATCGGCGGGCGTATCGCGCGCGTCATGCGACTTGAACGGCGCGCAGCCGGCAAGCAAGGCCAGGCTCAGGGTGCAGGTCAGGGTGGTTTTCATCATGGCGAGCTCCTGTGGGTTAGTGTTTTTGCCGGAACATGTCCTGCCGGATTCACGATACGGACAGTAACGGGAGGGTGCTGAAACGGGATGTAAAGTGCCGCAATCCGTTGCGGGAAGGGTGCATGGCAAGGCAGAACGGCTGGGGTAGACTGCCGGCTTAATCTCTTGATGCGCCATGGACCCTGAACTGCTCAACCTGCTGGTGACCCGCGACATGCCGTTCGGCAAGTACAAAGGGCGACTCATCGCCGACCTGCCCGGCCCTTACCTGGCGTGGTTTGCGCGCAAGGGCTTTCCGCCCGGCGAGCTGGGCCGCCTGCTGGCGCTGATGCATGAACTGGATCACAACGGCTTGTCGTCCTTGCTGGCGCCGCTGCGTACGTCGCGGTCCGGGGCTGCGCCCAAGGCGTAGCACCGGATTTAGCCCTAGATTTAGCCCCAGATTTAGCGTCGGATTTAGCCCCAGATTTGGCCCCGGGTTCAGCCCCGGATTTAGCCCCGAGCTTTGCTTCGGACCCAGCCATCTGGGGCCGCCCCAATGCCCGGTGGCTTGGCTGGGTCGGAAACGGCGCGAAACAACTGCGGGGGCGCTTGTAGCGGTTTGGCACGACGAGGACGCGCACCCGGCGCTACGATTAGCCGGCGCGCCACGGGCGGCCGCGCATCCACCATCCGGTCGCCAAGGGCGCTTGCCCATTAAAGAAGAGGTCCCCATGAAGAAATTCTCCGTTCCTGCCGCCGTGTTCGCCGCGCTTTGCACGCTGGGCGCCGCAAGCGTGACGCATGCGCAGTCCATCCAAAGCCCCGCGCCCGCATCCCAGGAAATGCAATTTCCCAGCATGCCTTCCAAGGACGGCAGCCAGTCGCCGCCGTCGACCTTGCGCATGACCGTCACGCCTGACCCGAGCGCACCCCCGCCAGTCATGCGCGACACCGAGGAAAGCCGTGCGCAGTATGTGCGCTGCCGTGAAGTGTCTGACCGCGCGGCGGTGTCCAACGCGCAGATGCAGGCCGGCGTTGCCCAGTGCCTGAAAGAACTGGAGCAGCGCCGCCAGCAGCAGTAAGCCGTACACCGGACGCGCCGGACCGGGCCGGCATCGGCCAATTGCTGGATTCTGCCGTGTTCTGTTGCCCGCTGGACCGGGTCGGCATCGGCCAATTGCTGGATCCTGCCGGGTCCAGTTGCCCGCCGGACCGAGCCGACTTCAGCCGTTTGCAGGACCCGGTCGGTTTCGCTTGCCGGCCGACAGCAGCCGCGCCAGCCACGGATGCCGGTTGCTCAGGGCGTGCATTGCAAAATGCCGCTGCGGCGTTCCCAGGATTCATCAGCGCGGTGCCGCATTGATGGCCAGCTTGGGCAGCGCGGCGCTTGCCTTGGGCGGCGAACGCGTCGGCCCCTTGGGCGTGCTTGCCTTGGGGTTGGCCGCCGGGGTGAAGAGGGGCGCGGGCGGAGTCGGCGTCGGCTTGGATGCCTCGGCCAGCAGCGTTTGCGGCAAGACGAACCCGTCAAAACTCGCTTGCGTGAACGGATTGTTGGATTTCTCGGCCGTGATGCGATAGCGCATCGCGCCGTCGTTGGCGGAAAAGCTCAGGTCCACGCTATTGGCCGTTGCGCTGTCCAGGCGCGCCTGGCTCAACAGGCGAAACATCGACCACGACCCGCGATACACCAGCCCGCTGCTGGTGCCCGCCGCGCTGACCAGCGTGATACGGCTTTCCGTGGAATCGCCCAGATTGTTCGGCCAGATCAGGCCGACGCTATTGCTAGGCCCGTGGCTGTAGGCGATCAACTGACCTTCGACGCTTAGCACGCTGCTGCGCCGGCTGGACGTCAGCCCCAGCGGTTCGATGCTGAACTGCACGCCCAGCGCCCCTCGGCTGTTGAAGAAGGCATCGCGGATTCGGTCGGCTGCCTCAAGCTGCTCCAGCACGTCCATGCGTACCAGGTACCCGCCACGGCGTTCCGAATACAAGGCTTCAAGGTTGTCGTCAAAGAACAATTTCAAGTATTGCTCCTTGAACTGCGCCAGCCTGCCTTGCGGCCCGAACAGCGCCGTGAAGTCTTCAAGGGAGGCGTCCACGCGGCTGTTCGGGTTGAACGGGTAGCGCCCGGCCAGCCGTTCCTGGTAATAGCGGTAGACGTCGGTGTCCCACCGCCGTTCCAGTTCCTTCAGCGCCTCGATCAGCAGCACCTGCGAGGATTCGTCCGCCAGCTTTTTCACTTGCCGGTTCAGCGGTTCGGGCAGGCCCACCGCCACGCGTTGCAGGTTGCCGATGGGGTCGGCCCCCTTGAGCGCAAAGCGGTCCAGCACGACGGCTAGTGCGGCCTTGCCCGGTTCAGCGCTGTCATGCACGCCCTTCAGCGTGTCGTGGACGCGGCCGATGGCGCCCATGCTTTCGTCCAGGTACGAAGGCTTGTCGCCCTTGGACAGCAGCAGTTCCGACAAGGGCGCAAACGGCCGCGCAATGACCGCCACCTGCGGAACGTTGGCGCCGGTGATGGCATTGGCCGTCACCGGCTCGACCTTGTCGGTGGGCTGGCCCGGCGTGGCGACCCCGGGCGAGGGCGGGCTCAATACCGTGTTGTCGCGCACGGTCTCGAGCAGGCGGCGCAGCGGCGCGGCCGGGCTGGTGACATTGCCCAGCACCGTTACCGCCTGGCCCAGGTCGTTGAAGTCCACCACTTCAAGCTGGTTCAGGTTGCGTTGCCAGGTGTCGATGTAGTCGCTGCTGTATAGCGCGCGCACGCGTTCGGCCAGCACCTGTTTATCGGCCTCTGAATAGTCGATGCGTTGGCGCTCGCCCAGCGTCCAGCGATCGATCATTGCTAGATCGGTAAAGTCCTTGCCGTGCGCGGCAAAGTAGCCGTGGTAACCCGCCGCCGTCAGCAGCGGATCGATGCGCGTGGTCGCGCCCGCCGTGCTGCCCGGCGCGGCCGGATCCTTGTACAGGATGTCGAACGCCGGGCCGACCTCATGGCGCAGGTCCAGCGGCGAATGCAGGATCTTGCCCGCCTGTTCGCGCATCGTCATGTAGACGCGTTGCGGCATGGGCAACTGCCGCAGGCGCTGCTGGACGTCGGCGATGCGCGCCTGGTGTTGGGGAAGCTCGGCGTCGGCATATTTCATGGCGTAGTCCAGATGCCGCATCAGGCCGTTCTGCACCGAGCCCTGGCCCGGGTAGGCGGCCTGCCATTGCTGCGTCATCCAGTCTTCGACAATGGGGGCGCGGCGGTTGTCGCGGTCTTCGATCATGCGATAGACGCGCAGCGCCGCCAGTTGCTGGTTGCTGCCCGAGGGCGCGCTATTGATGGCGTGCATGACGCCGCTGGCCAACTCCGGCAGAAAGCGCTTCGACAGCAACTGCAAATAAGCCTCGTCGACCTTAGGCCCGATCTTGCGGCCTTGGTACAGGCCCAGCTCGGACACCACCGGCCAGGCACTGCGGTAATCGCCCACGACCGCGACGGCGCTGCGGATCTGGTCCAGCGGCTGCAACAGGTTGCGGCCCGTGGGGTCGCTGCTGCCGTCAATCTTGTGGACGCTGAATTCGCGGCTTTTTTCCAGCACGGACATTGCCATCTGGCGGTTGACGCCGTGGTAGTGGTACCAGCCGCCGGCCATCAGCAGGCAGCCCAGCCCGGCCACGCCAAACCCCACCAGCAGCGTGCGGCGCTTGTCGGCCATGACCTTCAGGTTGTCGCCCGCCAGGCCGGCCTCGGGGTAGATGATGCGCTGGAACACCTGCTGCGCGAAATACACCACCGAGCGGCCGCTGGGCTTGGCATGCGCGGGCGCCTCTTCAAGGCCATACGATTGCGACGCGGCATTGATGAAGGCGTCGCACAGCAGCCCCTGCTGATAGACGGACGAAAAATACACGCCGCGCGGCAGGGCGGGCGTGATGTATCGGTCACTGCCCAGGACGTCTTCCAGAAAGCTCAGCAGCACCGGCCGCATGCCGGCCAATTGCCGCACCAGCGAAAACAGTGCTTCGCGCGCCTGCATCGTGGCGGCCTCGCCCAGCGCGTCGAATATCTGTTCGTTCAAGCGTTGGATGAAGCCGTCATAGCGGCCGGCCAGCTCGTCCAGCCACGCGTCGTAGTCATGCACCGAGTCCAGCGTGAAGGTGAAGCCGAAGATGTCTTCGCGCACGGCACGCGGCAGACGGGCAAAGAACGGTTCGAATCCGTTGAGCAGGTCGAACTTGCTCAGGACCACATACAGCGGCGGGCGCGTGCCCAGGTGGCGGCTCAGTTCGGCCAGGCGCGTGCGCAGCAGAATCGCCAAGGCCTTGCGGTCGCTGGCTTTTTGATTCAGCAGCGTCACCAGGTCAACCATCAACACCACGCCGTTCAGCGGGCGCCGGCTGCGGTTGCGACCCAGCCAGTCCAACAGCCCGGCCCACAGTCTTGCGTGCGCGCCGGGCGGCAACAAGACCTGCCCCAGCGAGCGCGACGAGGGCGCCGCCAGCGGGGGAGATTGTGGGGGAGATTGCGGGGTGACTGGACCGTCGGCTTGGTCGGCGACTTGCGCGCCGCTTTGCGGGGCGGCCTGAGCAGCAGCTGCCGCCGCGCCGCCGGACATGGCGCGATCCGATACACGGTCCGCGACTTCAGGCGCGGGCGCGGCCTCTGTCTGGCTGACAAGTTCGCCGGGTGGGTCGATCAGCACCGCTTCATCACCCATCCACCAATCGATGTCATACGCCAGGTCCGGGTCCGCATACGCGCGGCGCACGCCGGCCTTGATCTCGTTGCTTAGTGAAAAGCTTTGGCTGGATCGGTTGATGAAGCTGGTCTTGCCGGTATTTTCCTGACCCAGCACCAGGTACCACGGCAGCTCGTAGATCGCGTTGCGGCCCTTCAGGTTGGAACGCAGCACGTTCAGGCTTTGATTCAGCGCGCGCTCTTGCGCCTGCACGAAGCGCAGCACCGGGTCGTCTTCGCGCTGCGCCAAGGCGCCGCGCTCGGCCTCCAGCCGGCGATTGCGTCGGCGCAGCGCCCACAGCCACCCCAGCGCCGGCGCCATCAGGATCAGCAGCGTGCACAGGATACGCAGGGTCAGATCGGCAAGGGGTTGCTGGCCACGCCAGGTCCAGAACGGGCCCAGCCACCAAAGGCCGATCAGCAGGAACACGATGGCGATCAGCACCAGGATCGGCATGGCGCTTTTGAACTGGCTGGCGACCGGCATGCCGTAGCGCTTGATCATCGACCACACATTCTTCATCGCAGGACTCCTTGGCTCTTGCTGTCCGCGTCGCTGGCGGGGCGTACGGGCAGGTATGGGTTCAATTGTTCGGCCAGCTCGGGCTCCCATTCGTGGGCGGGCATCGCGCGCAGCGTGACGGCCACATTCGTGTAGAGGTTCTGAGCCAGCCATGACAGGCCGCGAGCGGCAAGCAGGTCCGCTGCGATGACGGTGGCGTACGCGCGCTGGCGTGGCGATTCCGAATTGCCCTGTTGTTCTTGCAGCCGATGCAGCACGGTTTCGACACCGTCGCTGTCCAGTTGCGCAATCAGTTCTTCGCGCAGGGCGGCGAATTCCGGATGCGGGCCGACGCTGCCGTCGTGGGCATCCGCGCCGCTGATCCAGGCCAGTGTTTCGCTGTCGACAAAGGCCCGGCCGTCGCTGAAGCTCAGGTCCACTAACGCGGGAATGCGGCGCACGAAGCGTTCCGTGGCAAGCCGGATCGCGGCGGCGGCGTCCTTCATTTCAAGGCGTGCGGCGATACCGGCTGCCAGAAAGCTGCCACGTATCCAGTAGGGCGAGGCGACGACGCTTTTTTCAACCCGTTGCAGCAGCGCCGGGTTGACGGCGTTGCCGGCCAGGGCTTCGCCGTAGCCGTCCACGATATCGGCCGGCACCGCCATTAATTCGGTGCGCATGCCGTGGCGCGTGTTGGGCGCCGCGTGCAGATGCGCCCACAGGGCGAAGCGGCGCAGCTGGTAACCGGTTGGGTCGTAGGCGTCCTGCTGGTTGATGAATTCGGCCACGCTCAACAGGGAACGGCGGTTCTCACGCTCGTCGCCGGCGCTAAGCGAGGCGGTTGGCGCGGCGCTGGAAAACGGGCTGGCAAAGGCGCCGACAGGGGAGCCAGCAGACCCACCAGCAGACCCACCAGCAGACCCACCAGCAGACCCACTGGCAGACCCACCGGGTCCGCCGAAAAAGCTCTCGCTGATGGCCTGGCTGCCTTGTTGCCCGGCACCTCTTCTGGGGGCGGCCGATGCCGCGGCGTCTGGATAGCGGGCCTGTTCGACGCGGCGGGAAAAGTGCGCTTCCAACCGGGTCAGCAATGCCTGGTCCAGCTTGGCCTCGGGCGCACTGGCCTGAAGCCGGTCCAGCGCCTGCTGCGCGCGCGCCTGATCCGCCTGGTTGAAACTGGCGGCCGGCAGCGTTTCCAGCGCGTCGCGCAGGCGGTCGGCCAACAAGGACACCAGTCGGCGCTTGCCCAGGTAACCCGTCGGGCCGGGCTTGGGATGCCCGGTCTCCCAGTAGTGCTCGACCATGCCCGCCAGCACATCGGCCGCTTCGGCCCAGCGCCGCCATGAGCCCGCCTTGATGCGCGCGGAAATCAAGTGGCCCGCGACGCGAAAATGCTTGCACTGTGACGCCAGGTACTGGCGAGCGGCCTCGTCCACGTACAGCCAGTCCAGCCGCGCTTCTTGCAGACCGCCCAGTTTGATCATCTCGTGGTCGATCGCCTGGAAGGTTTCGTCTTCTTCGTCGAAGTGGCCGGCGGGCTGGCGGGCGTCCAGCGGCGCCAGCAGGGCATCCATGTCAAGCGGGGCGTAGTGCGTCACCAGTGACACGCCTCGCGCTGGCGCGACAACAGCGCTTGCAGGCCCGTGGCGTCGAACGTCAGGCCGTTGACGGGCGCATAGTCGCTTTCCACACGCAGCCGCGCGCCCGCGACGAACGGCCGCAGTTGTTCGATGGCAACCAGGCCCCGGCCGGCGTCCGCCACGTTGCCTTCGTCCAGCACGCGCCACGGCCGCGCGGGCGACAGCGGACGGTCGTCCATGTACAGCCGCACCGACATCTGGTGCCGTTCAAAAGGCCGGTCGGCCAGTAGCTGCAACCGCGAAATGTTGGACAGGCAGGTGATGGCCAGATAGATAGGCGGGCGCATGTTCAACGCGGGCGCGGAAATCACCACGCGCTGCTGTCCGGCGGGCGGCTCGTTCGAGTCGCTTATCAAAAACGACCTGTCGTTCTCCGGGCGTGTCGATTCGTTCTGCCTGACGATGTCGTACGCACGGGCCGAAGGCGGCAGCAGCGCGGTCGCCGCGTCGGGGGCCGGGGCCGGCTCGGCGGTCGAGGGGATGCCTGCGGCGGGGTCCAGCGCAACCGTGTGCCGATGGCCGCTCAGCGGCGCGGAGAGCGTGGGCGGTGTGCCCGCCGCCGCGTCAAAGCAGGCCAGCCGTTCAACGCCGGACACGATCTGCGTGCAGTCGCGCGCGAACGCGTCTAGGTCGTTGGCCGCCTGCCCGACGGGCGCGGCCAGCATCAGCACAACCAAGCTAGGGGCAAGTTTCATGAAGTGTGGTCCTCCCGATCCAGATTCCACGCCTGACAGCGGCGCGCCAGCGTACGTTTGGGGATACCCAGGCTTTGGGCCGCCCGGGTGCGAGATCCATTGACTTGCCGCAGGCGCGCACGGATGACCAGGCTTTGAAAGGCGTCCAGCGCCTGCGGCAGGTTGTCCGTATGCAGCAGGCCATGCAGCAGATCGGCGCCGGCGCTGTGGCCCGCCAGCGGCGGCACGTCGCCCTGCGACAGTTCAAGCGTGTCGGCGCGGATGGCCTGGCCTGGCGCTGTTCTTTCGGACGCCACCAGGATCAGGCTGCGAAGCTGGCGCACGTTGCCCGGCAGGGCGTGCGCCGCCAGCACCGCGAGGGCGTCCGGCGCGATACCCGCCACGCGAGTCTGCCGTTCTCGGTTGTGTTGCAGAACGGTGTGCAGGGCCAGCGCGGGAATGTCTTCCGGACGCTCGCGCAGTGGCGGCAGGGCCAGCGTCAGCTGCCGGATCCGAAAGTACAGGTCTTCGCGAAAACGGCCATCGCGGATCAACTGCGGCAATGGTCGGTGGGTAGCGCAGATCAGGCGGAAGTCCGAGCCGTGCTCGCGCGTGGCGCCCAGCGGCCGGAACTTCTTTTCATTGAGCAGCCGCAACAGCGTGCCTTGCAACGCCATGGGCATGTCGCCGATCTCATCCAGGAACAGCGTGCCGCCGTCGGCTTCGGCAACCAGGCCGGTACGCGCCTGCACGGCGCCGGTGTACGCGCCGCGCACGTTGCCGAACAACTCGGCTTCGATCAGGTCTTGCGGAATGGCCGCGCAGTTCACGGGCACGAATTTGCCGTTGCGTGACGAGGCCTGGTGTATCAACCAGGCGGCGTGGTCTTTGCCTGTGCCCGTTTCGCCCGTCAGCAGCACGGCCAACGCCGAATCCGCGAAACGCAGCATCGCTTCCCGTGCCGCTTTCGCCGCGGCGCTGACGCCAATGAATTCGGCCGCCAGCAAGCGCGCGGCGCGCTGTTTGCCTGCGTCGGCCGCCGGGGTCTGGCGTAGCGCCTGTTGGTAGCGCGCATCGTCGGCGGCATGCGCCTGGGCGTGCAGCCGTGTGAAAAGCGCTTCGTGCATCGCTTGCAAGGCGCGCCAGACGGGGTGGTCGCGCCACGTGGACAAGGTCAACGACGGCCCCGCCAGAACCAACACGGCCAACGACTGCCGGCGTGCATCGTGCAAGGGCAGGACCAGCAAGCCATGCCGCGTGCCCAGGCGTTCACGCAGCCGTTCGAAGCCGGACCCCACGCCCACCAGAGCGGACATCTGCTCTACCAGGCAGGGCTTGCCACTGGTCATTGCGTAGACCAGGGGGTCGTCCAGCGCGTCCATGCTGATGTCGTGCAGGTCGGCGCCGGGAGACCCGGCCGACGCCAACGGCACCAGCGCGTCGCCCGTGGCGTTGCGCGCGTACAGGCAGGCGGCCGAGATGGCGGGCGCTGCCGCGCAGGCGGCCACGAAAACTTGCGCCAGCGCGTCGGGCCGGCTGGCGCATGCCATGTCGCGGGCAACGTTGGCCACGCTTTGCGCGTCCATGTCGGGCCTCAATGCAATTGGGCGGTGAATGCGCCCTCGGCCCAATGCAGATGCGCGCCGCCAATGGACTCGCCCGTGGCCAGCCGCCGCAGCACGGCTAATGACAGCGGCGGCAGCAGTTCGCCGTCGATGCTGGCGTCGAGCAGGCGCGCACCGTTTTCGTGGCGGATGCAGCGTCCGCGCAACTCGTCGCGGGCGCTTGCCGTAATGTCCAGGGTGGCGTCGTAGCGGGCGGCAAACTGCACGCGCAGGCGCTCAAGGCGGCTATGGATGATCTGGTCCAGCACGTCTTCGCCCAGGTACTGGTAGGGAACCAGCTGCATCCGCGCAAGCAGAGCGGGCTTGAAGAAGGCGCCCAAGCGGGCGCGCAAGGCGTCTTCGGACAGGTCGGCAAGCTGCCCGTCCTGTTGGTCGAAGCCCAGGTTCGAAGTCAGGAAGAACAACACGTTCTTGCAGTCGATCTGGCGGCCTTCGCCGTCGGCAAGCTCGCCTTTGTCGAAGGCCTGGTAGAACAGGCTCATGACTTCGGGGTGGGCCTTTTCCACTTCGTCCAGCAGCACAATGGAATAGGGCTGACGCCGGATGGCTTCGGTCAACACGCCGCCTTCGCCGTACCCGACATAGCCGGGCGGGGCGCCCAGCAGCCGCGACACGGTGTGCCGTTCCTGGAATTCCGACATGTTGATCGTCGTCAGGAACTGCCTGCCGCCAAAGAGCGCGTCGGCCAGCGCCAGCGCCGTTTCGGTCTTGCCCACCCCGCTGGGGCCGGCCAGCAGAAATGCGCCCAAGGGCGTGCCGGGCCGGCGCAGGTCGGCCATGGCGGTCAACAGGTGCTTGTGGATGCGGTCGATGGCCGCGTCCTGGCCCTTGATGCGCGCGCGCAGAACGTCGGGCAATTGCGTCAGCCGTTCCATCTGGCCACGGCTGATGGTGGTGGCGGGGATGCCGGTCCAGTCGGCGATGACTTGTGCGATCTGTTCGTGGCCGACGTCGGCGTGCAGCAGCGCGCCATCGCGTTGCAGGTGGTGAAGTTCAGCGACAGTGGCGGCCAGCACGTCGCCATCGCGCGAGCCGTCGCCATCTGCGACTGCGCCATCCGCAACAGCGCCATCCGCGACCAGGGTATCCGCGACCGCGTCTTGCGACGGCAGCGCGGCGCGCAGGCCCAGGATCTTGTCCACCAGCGCCTGTTGGCGCTCCCATGCCTGTTGCAGCGCCACCATGCGCTCGGCCACGGCCACGCCATCCGTTTCAAGCTGGGCAATGCGACGCGGGTCGGGCGTGCGGCCCGCGCGCGCATCGCGCCGCAACTGGGCCAGTTCCGCCGTGATCTGCATCTGCTCGTGTTCCAGCGCGGTCAAGCGGCGAGGGGGTTCGGCCAGCGCGGTCGCAACGCGTGCGCTGGCGGTGTCCAGCACATCGATGGCCTTGTCGGGAAGTTGACGGCCGGACAGGTAACGCGCGGACAGGCTGACGGCGGCCCGCAAGGCGTCATCCCCGATGTAGACCCGATGCGCCTGTTCGTAGGTCGCCCGCAAGCCGCGAAGAATATGCACCGCTTGTTCCTGGGTGGGCTCTTCCAGCTTCACCAGCTGAAAGCGGCGCGTCAGCGCGGGGTCTTTTTCAAAGTACTTTTTGTATTCCGACCATGTGGTGGCGGCGATGGTGCGTAGCTCGCCGCGCGCCAGGGCGGGCTTGAGCAAGTTGGCGGCATCGCTGCCGCCGGCCACATTACCCGCGCCGATCAGCGTATGGGCTTCGTCAATGAACAGGACGATGCGGCCCGCCGACGCCTTGACCTGGTCAATGACGCTTTTCAAGCGCTTTTCGAATTCGCCCTTGACCGACGCGCCTGCCTGCAACGCGCCCAGGTCCAGGCCCCACAGCGCAACATGACGCAATGGTTCGGGCACACGCTGCTGCACGATGCGCAGCGCCAGCCCTTCCACCACCGCGCTTTTGCCCACGCCCGCGTCGCCCACCACGATGGGGTTGTTCTTGCGACGCCGGGAAAGGATGTCGATCATCAAGTCGATTTCGGCGTCGCGGCACAGCACCGGGTCAACCGTGCCCGCGCGGGCCTGCGCGGTGAAGTCGTGCCCGTATCTGGCAAGGGCCGTGTCGTCGCCATCGATCGGCGTGGCGCGCGCGTCCGCCCCGGGACCGGGCGATTCCGCCGACTGCGCGAACAGGGTGTTGAACGTTTTGCGCAGCGCTTCGCGGTTGACGTGTTCGAACAGGGTGATGGCGGCCAATGGCAGGTAGCGCCCTGGGTTCAACAGCGCGGCCAGCGCCAGACTGCCGCCGCGCAGCTTGACCTGTGCAAGTTCAAGCGACGCCAGCAGCCAGGCCTCTTGCAGCCATTCGATCAGCAGCGGAGAAAAGCTGGGGTATTGCCCCGGCGTGGCCTCGTGATAAGGATTGCCGCCGGCAAGCGCCTGCCGCACGGAATCGGCGTCAAGGCCGGCGTGCTGGATCAGCACGCGCATGTCGGACAGCGGCTGATCCACCAGCTTGGTCAGCACATGCGCGACGGTGATTTCGGCGCAATGCTGGCTGATGCACAGGCTGGCGGCTTCTTCGACCGCCTGGCGGCAGATGGGGTTCAAGCGATCGATGAGGGAAGAGAGATCAATTCTGATCATGACTCACACACTTTCGAACAAAGAAGTAATCCGCAACGACACCATGGCGCGGTTTTTATTTCCATAGGAGGAATCAGAAAGACATAAATATCGCGGTTACTACTAAGTCGAAAAGCCCACGTTCGCGAATGTTCCGGCGTTTTCTTATTCGTCCTATTGCGACTTCGTATCGCACGCTCTTAGCATCCCAGCACTACTTATCGCGGTAGCCCCGAGTGGTTTGTCTTATTCACAACAGGAGCTTTCATGTCGAAGAAATCGGTCTCCGTCGCCCCGCCGGAACGGATCAACATCAAGTACGTGCCCGCCACCGGCGACCAGCAAGCCGAAGTGGAATTGCCGTTGAAGATGCTGATCACCGGCGACTTCAAAGGCCACGGTGAAGAGACGGCGTTGGAAGAGCGCCAGGCCGTTCGCATCGACAAGGACAACTTTGACGACGTGATGGGCGAAGCCGGCCTGGCCCTGACGATGCAGGTGCCTTCGCGCTTGGGCGAGGCCGGGCAGGAAGACGACACGCTGAACGTGTCGCTGAACTTCAAGCGCATGAAGGACTTCGCGCCTGACGCCATCGCCCGGCAGGTGCCCGAGCTGAACAAGCTGCTGGACCTGCGCGAAGCGTTGGTGGCGCTTAAGGGCCCGCTGGGCAACGTGCCGGCGTTTCGCAAACAGTTGCAGACGCTGTTGGCCGATGACAAGGCGCGCACGGCGCTGGCCAAGGAACTGAACCTTGTGTTGGACAAGCCGGCCGCGTAAGCCGCCCTTGCTGTCGCAATGCCAAACCGCAATCAAAGGATATGAGCATGAAGGCCCAAGCCGCCGCCAAGTTGGAAGATAAGCCGTCGATCGGGTTGCTGGAGCAGATCATGGCCCAGACCCGCATCGAACCCAGTCACGAAGGCTATGCCGTGGCCGAGCGCGGGGTTGCCGCGTTCATCTCGGAAATTCTACGAACGCAAGAGCCGCAACAACAGGTCAACAAGCAGCTGGTCGACCAGATGATTGCGCAGATCGATCGCAAGCTGGGTCTGCAAATGGACGCCATCCTGCACCAGGCGCCATTGCAAGAGCTGGAGTCGGCCTGGCGCGGCCTGAAGCTGCTGGTGGACCGCACCGATTTTCGCGAGAACATCAAGATCGAAGTCCTGCACGTCACCAAAGACGAAATGCTGGAAGACTTTGAAAGCGCCGGCGACATCACGCGCAGCGGCCTGTACAAGCAGGTCTACACGGCTGGCTACGGCCAGTTCGGCGGCGAGCCGGTGGCTACCATCGTCAGCAATTACACGTTCGGCCCGTCGTCGCCCGACATCAAGCTGCTTGCCTATGTGGCTTCCGTGGGCGCCATGTCGCACGCGCCGTTCCTGGCCGCGGCCGGGGCAGAGTTCCTGAACATCAAGAGCTTCCAGGAACTGCCCAACCTGAAGGAAGTGCGAGACATCTTCGAAGGCCCGCGCTTTACCAAGTGGCGCGGCCTGCGCGAATCCGAAGACGCGCGCTACCTGGGCCTGACGATGCCGCGCTTCCTGCTGCGCCAACCGTACGACCCGCTGGAAAATCCCGTCAACAGTTTCAACTACCGCGAAACCATCGACGGGGCTCATGAGAACTACTTGTGGGGCAACACGTCGTACCTGCTGGCCAGCCGCATCACCGACAGCTTTGCCAAGTACCGCTGGTGCCCCAACATCATCGGCCCCTTGTCGGGCGGCGCAGTGGACGACCTGCCGGTGCACCTGTACGAATCGCTGGGTCAGTTGCAGGCCAAGATTCCCACCGAAGTGCTGATCTCGGACCGCAAGGAATTCGAGCTTGCCGAAGAGGGCTTCATCGCGCTGACGATGCGCAAGGACAGCGACAACGCCGCGTTCTTCTCGGCCAACTCGGTGCAAAAGCCCAAGCTGTTCCAAAAGACGCCGGAAGGCCAGGCCGCGCAGACCAACTTCAAGCTGGGCACGCAGCTGCCGTACATGTTCATCGTCAACCGCCTGGCGCACTACATCAAGGTGTTGCAGCGCGAGCAGATCGGCAGCTGGAAAGAACGCCAGGATCTGGAGCGCGAACTGAACACGTGGCTGCGGCAGTACATCGCCGACCAGGAAAGCCCGTCCGCCGATGTGCGCAGCCGTCGCCCGCTGCGCGCCGCCAAGGTCCTGGTGCAGGACATCGATGGCAATCCCGGTTGGTACCAGGTGTCGCTGGTGGTGCGTCCGCACTTCAAGTACATGGGCGCCAACTTCGAGCTGTCGCTGGTTGGCAGGCTGGACAAGGAATAAAGGGGCAGGCGGATGCCCAGGTCGCGGGGGCAGGGCAGTTTGTTCGAACGGCTGGTGCCGGACGCCCAGCCCCGGCGCACCCGTTCCCGGCAGGAGCTGGCCGCCGAACGTATCCACGCCATCAAACGTCACCTGGAACGCATCCTCAATAGCCGGCGGGGCTGCTCGATGAGCAGCCCCGAGCTGGGGCTGCATGATTTCAACGACGCCGCGATGGGCAGCGCCGACTTGCTCGCGCACGTCAGCCAGGACATCCGCGCGTCGGTTCTGGCTTTTGAACCGCGCATCAAGGTCCTGCATGTGCATTCGCGGCCGGACCCTGCCCAACCCCTTAGTTTGAACTTCAGGCTGGAATGCCTGGTGCCGGTCATGAACCACGAAGAACAAGTGGAGATCGATCTGGTGATTCACCATCAGGACCGGTACGCCCGGGTTGTTTGAGCGCGGTGCCACGGAGGCGGGACGACATGCCGTTGCGAGGAAAATTTCGCGAAGAGATCGATTACCTGCGGCGGCTTGGACGCGAGTTCGCGCGTGACAACCCACAGCTGTCGCAGTTTTTGGGGGACGAGGCCGCCGACCCTGACGTGGAACGGCTGCTAGAGGGCTTTGCATTCCTGACGGCCAAGCTGCGCCTGAAGATCGAAGACGACCTACCCGAACTTACCCATTCGCTGCTGCAACTGCTTTGGCCGAATTACCTGCGGCCCTTGCCCAGCGCGACCATCATGCGGTTCAACCCGGTCGAACGCGCGATCACGACGCGGCAGGTGATTCCGAAGGGCACGCGCGTGCTGTCGCGGCCGGTCGATGGCAACCGGTGCCAGTTTCGTACCAGCACGGATGTGGTGATCTATCCGCTGGAAATCGTCGAGGTCAGCGATGCGCATACGCGTGAGAAATCCATCATGCGCGTCGATCTGGCGCCGCTGGCGGGAAACGCCATCGATACCTTCGACTGCGACAAACTGGATTTTCATCTGTCGGGCGACGACACCACCGCCATGACGCTGTACCTGTGGCTGTCTTGCTACCTGGGCGAAATCCGCCTGGAAGCCGGGGGGCAGACGCGCATGCTCGCGCCCCGGCAGGTTACGTTTCCCGGTTTTGCGCCCGAAGAATCGCTGCTGCCGTATCCCAGGAATGTCTTCGACGGGTATCGCATCCTTCAGGAATATTTCATTTTTCCGCGTCGCTTCCTTTTCTTCAGCCTGAATGCGCTGCGCTCGTTGTGGCCCGAGGCCACGACCGAACGCGTGCGGCTGGAATTCCATTTCACGCGACCCATGCCCGCCGACATCCGGCTGCGCATCGGTGATCTGGCCTTGTATTGCGCGCCGGCGGTGAATCTGTTCGAGCAGGATGCCGAGCCGATCAACCTGAATGGGCGCGCGGTGGACCAGCGGTTGTTGCCCGGCGGCCACCGCGCCGACGCGTGCGAAATATTCAGCATCGACGAAGTCACTGGCTGGCAGAGAGTCGCCGAAGGCAAGCGCGGCCGCTACCTGCGCACGTTTCATCCGTTTGAATCGCTGCAACACGAAATCGAACACGCACGCGGTCGCCACGCGCTGTACTACCGCAGCCGCATCGAAAACGCCATCGGCGAGCAGGGCGTCGCGCATCGCATTGCGTTTATCCGTGGCGACGAAACCGACTACATCGACGAAGACGAAACCGTCTCGCTGGCGCTGACGTGCACCAATCGAGACTTGCCGCTGGCATTGGGCGTGGGCGATATCTGCGTGCAGACGCAGACGACGCCCACGTTCGCCACCTACAGCAACATCGTGCGCCCGACCGCGCCGTACCGGCCGGTATTGGACGGCGCGTTGCAGTGGACGCTGATTTCAAACCTGTCGCTGAATTATCTGTCGCTGCTGTCCACCGAACCGCTGAAGGCTGTCTTGCGTGCCTATGACTTCGCGGCCTTGCATGACATCCAGCATGCGCGCGCCGGCAGCAAGCGGCTGGACGGAATCGGCGACGCCGTCACGCAACCCACCGACCTGCTCATGAAGGGCTTGCCGATACGTGGCCTGAAGACGCGGCTCAAGCTGGATCCCGCCGCGTTTCTCTGCGAGGGCGATCTGTATCTGTTCGGCACGGTGTTAAGCCACTTCTTTGCCTTGTACGCCAGCATCAATTCCTTCCACCTGCTGGAAGCCGCCAACACCGGTAACAACGAGCACTACGAATGGCCGATGCAAACAGGAAGACAACCGCTGATCTAGCGGACCATTTGCTGGCCGATGCGAAGAACTACGACTTCTTCCGGTTGCTGGAGCAACTGCACGGCCTGCATGACGATGACCTGGAGTCCCGGGATAGCCACGAGCCCGAGCGCCAGCGTGTGCGCCTGAGCAGCTACGCGGGGCTGGGGTTTCCCGCATCGGACGTGGCGTTGGCCGAACGCATGCCTGCCGGCGCGCGCGCCGACTACCACGTGCAGGCCACGTTCTTCGGCCTGCACGGGCCGGACTCGCCGTTGCCCGGCCACTACCTGGACCGGCTGGCCTACGAGTACGGCCAAGGCGTGGGCATCCGCCCGGCGTTTCTGGATTTTTTCAACCATCGGTTGTTGACGCTGCTGCATCAGGCGTGGCGCAAATACCGCTACTACGTCAGGTTCCGGCGGGAAGCGCGGGATCGGTTTTCTCGCTATGTGTTTGCCATGGTGGGCCTGGGCGACGTCGAACTGCGCGGCGCCACGCCTATCCCCTGGAGCCGGCTGTTGAGTTTTGCCGGCGTTATCGCCAGCCGCAGCCGCTCACCGCAGGTGGTGTCGGGCATTGTCGCGCATTGCTTTGACCTGAAGCACGTGGGCGTGCGCGAGTTCGAGCAGCGCTACATGCATGTGGCGGACAGCCAGCGCTTGCGGCTTGGACGCCGCAACGGGGTGCTGGGCGACAGCTTCGTGGTGGGCGGGCGGGTGCGCACGCGCTACAGCAAGTTCTCCATTGTGATCGGCGATCTGGATCAGGCGCGGTTCCGGGAATTCCTGCCCAGCGGCGAGAACTTCGAACGACTGCGCAAGCTGATCGACTTCCTGTTGCGCGACCCCGCCGCCTATGACCTGGAGCTGGGCTTGCGGCATGACCAGGTGCCGCCCTTCAACCTGGGACGCGACACCGGCGCCCACCTGGGCTGGACCAGCTTTGTCCAGCACACGGCGGCGCGCCGACCATTCACCGTTCGTATCAAGGCCCGTCTATGACCGCTACCGCAACCTCGCTCACGGCGTTGGCGCTTGTTGTCGCCAATCCCGGATCCCTGATTCACGGCAGCAAGCCGCGTCACAGTTTTGACGCCGCCGGCGGCACGATAGGGGGACGTGGCGCCGATTGGACGCTGCCCGACAAGAGCGGACGCGTCGACCCGATTCACAGCGAAATCGTCTTTCGCGATGCCGCCTTTTGCGTCGTGGACCGCAGCGGCCAGACGCGCGTGAACGATGCCGATGCGCCGCTGGGCAAGATGGTCGCCGCCAAGCTGCGTGACGGCGACGTCCTGCACATAGGGCCGTACCACATCACCGTGCACCTGAATCATCCGCACCAGGAATTGCTGGACCCGGCGCGGCACCTGGCGCAGTACGGGGTAGGCGAGATCCTGGAAGGCGAGTCCAGCGGCCATGACGACTTGCCCGCCGGTTCCTACGTGTTTGAACAAGACGCCGCGCCAGCGCCTGTGGACGCGGACTTTCTGGCGCTGAGCACACCGTTTGACGCGCGTGCCGACAGCGACCCCTTGCGGGCGCTGGATGCCGCCGAGCGCGCCGCCGCGTCGCCTCCCGTGGTGATGGAACCGTGGGATGTGCGCCGCGGCGGCTCGGCCGCGCCGACCCAGGCAGACCTTGCCACCACGCGATTCGAAGCCGTGACGGGGTCGCCCGTGACCGGCTCTCCCTTGCCATTTCCCGGAGAAGTTTCCATGCCGAAGTCCCTGCATAAACCATCGCCCCAACCGTATCGCCTGAACAACCGGCAGGCCATGGTGGGCGATCCGACCGAGGCCGCCGAGCTGTTGATGCAAGGGCTGGAGGTGCCGCTGGGGCCGCTGGACGCGCAGGCCGGACAGGCGCTGTTGCACGAGGCCGGGCAGGCGCTTAATGCCGCCATTCGCGGCATCGCCCGGGTCTACGCTGAGCAATCGGACGCCGCGCAGCCACGGCGCCTGTTGGGCCGCAGCCTGCAACCGATTGAAGACAACCCCTTGCGACTGGGCCTGAGCTATCCCGACACGGTGCGCGCCATGTTCGCCACCGATCGCAGCGTGGTGCACCTGTCGCCCAAGGCGGCGGTCGACGAAAGCCTGGCGCAGTTGCACGCGCACCACGGCGCGGTCACGCTGGCGATCCAGGCCGGGTTGGACGCGGTATTGCGCAGCCTGGCGCCGGCGCTGCTGCTGCAACGCTTCAACCGTTACCGCCCCGACCAGGCATCGGACGCGGGCGGCGGCGATGGCTGGGCCTGGGGCATGTACACGCACTACTACGACGAGCTGGCATCCACACGCCAACGCGGCTTTGAAAAACTGTTCTGGGACGTGTTCGAGCAGGCGTACGACCGGGTGTTGCGGGCGGAGGCCGAATGAAGCGGCTTGTTGTCGTTGTCTTGCTGTCGACGCTGGTGACTGCCTGCGGCACGGTGGGCGATGTGCTGTCCAAGACGGGGCAGATTCTGATGGACCCGTCCATTCCGATCGGGCCACCCGATGAGCAGCCCTCGCTGGTCGGCCTGAGCCTGTACGCCGCCGCCGAC
Source organism: Achromobacter sp. 1L-A-4-B-C2 (assembly GCF_057291955.1). Lineage (NCBI taxonomy): Bacteria > Pseudomonadati > Pseudomonadota > Betaproteobacteria > Burkholderiales > Alcaligenaceae > Achromobacter > Achromobacter sp. 1L-A-4-B-C2. The sequence continues at coordinate 5,914 of NZ_JBXAWP010000006.1, read as the reverse complement.
GTCAACCCCAACCCCGCCAGCATGCCGGACGACAGCGCCGATACCGGGCCGGACCCCGCGTCCAACCGTGAGGAAGGGCCGCTTGAGGTCAAGCTGAAAAGCGGCGACCGCCAGGAGCTGATCGAAAGCCTGCGCAGCCTGCTTGAGGAACTGGAAGAGGGGCGCCCGTCCTTGCACCCCTTGCGGCGCGTGGATACCGGGTCGTCCAAGTTATGGCGTGATCCGGCCGAGGTGGCGCAGGGGACGGAGGTGGCGGACGTGGCGGACGCGCAGGGCGTGGAGGGTGTGGCAAGCCATGCACCGCCCAAGTCCGTGCCTGCGTCCGGTCCGTCGACGGGCGCCGTCGTCACGCGCGACCTGACGGTGCCGCCGGGCATTTCGGCGCACTACCTGCCGGGGCGGCAATTTGGTTCCGGGCGGCACGTGCTGGAGCAGGGCTTTTCAGGCGTGCCCTTGCCGCTGGGCGGTGGCTTGGCCAGCGCGCCGGCGACCGAAGCGCCCGGCGCGATGGCGTCGATGGGGGGCGCGCGCGACCTGGGTTCCGGCGCGGGCGGTGACACGGGCACGGGTTCGAGTACCGGCACAGGCCTGGGCCTTGGGCTGGGCCAGTACAGCCGAGGGGCCAGCCTGCCTCCGGCCGATCCCGCCCCGCCGCCGCGCGGCGCCGCGACCCCCATCGCCTTCAGGGTGCTGCAACTGAAAGACGATTCGCTGCTGCTGAACGCGGACCCGGAGCAACTGGCCAAGGATTTGAAAAAGGCGCTGGGCAGCACCTATATCAGCCAGGACGACTATGTGTTGCAGCCGGGCCAGTTCAAATTCATCGACTTTGCCCGCATCGATAAAGACGCCCGCTACGTCGCCATCGTGGCCGACTTCCACGATCAGAACGGCGCGGTATGGAAGCAGGCTTTCCGACTGGAACCCAATGGCCGCCGCTACGCGCTGTTGATGACGTTGCACGGCAACCGCGTCGGCATTGTCGATGAGAGCTTTCGCGCGTCGCAACCGAGATCCCAACCATGACTACACGCAACCCCGTCATCTGGAACGAAGGGCTGTTCGTCAAGCCCCAGCACTTTCAGCAGCAGGCCCGCGCCCTGGAACACCACGCGAACCAACGCATCGGCGGGGTCAGCGAACACCTTTATGGGCTGAGCGAACTGGAGCTGAACCAGGAATACCTGAGCTTCGGCAAAATCGCCATCGTGCGGGCCCGAGGCGTGATGCCGGACGGCACGGTGTTCGATATCCCCAACGACCAGCCGCCGCCCGTGCCGCTGGCCATCACCGATACGTCGTCCGTCAACCAGACCGTCTACCTGACCCTGCCGCTGCGTTCGGACGGGGTGCTGGAAGTGCAATGGCCGGACACCTATGCCAAGGCACGCTACGTGACGCGCAGCGAAGAGGTGCGCGACACGCACAGCCAGGAAGGCGATTACGTGTCGATGGACCTGGCCGCGCCCAACCTTCAGCTGACGCTTGAGCGCGAGGACCGCAGCGCGTTTACCGGCGTGGCGCTGTGCCGATTGCTGGATCGGCGCCCGGACGGCAGCTTGCTGTTGGACGACGCGTTCTACCCCACCGGCATGTCGCTGAACGCCATTCCGCCGCTCAAGCGTTACCTGGGCGAGATCGCGGGCCTGATGCGGGAACGCGCCAAGAACATTGCCGAACGCATCGGCTCGCCGGGGCAGGCAGGCGTGGCGGACGTCACCGACTTCAACCTGCTGCTGGTGTTGAACCGGCTGCATCCGTGGTTTTTGCACCTGTCCCGCTTGCGCCATGTGCACCCCGAACAGCTGTACATCGCGTTCAGCCAGGCGTGTGGCGAGCTGGTCACCTTTACCGACGAAGGGCGCTTGCCGCAAGAGTTTCCGGCCTATCAGCACGACGACCCCCGACTATCGTTCCGGATGCTGGAAGACACGCTGCGACGCGCGCTAAGCACGGTGTTGCAGCCGCGCGCCGTCTCGCTGCCTATCGAGCGCCAGCAATATGGCGTGCTGACCGCCGCCGTGCATGACCGCGCGCTGTATGCGGACGCCGACTTCATCCTGGCGGTGCGCGCGCGCATGCCGCTGGACCGGTTGCGCCAGCAGTTCATGCAGCAGACCAAGGTGGCGTCGATGGAAAAGCTGGGCGAACTGGTCAGCCTGCAACTGCCGGGTATCCCCTTGCAGCCGTTGCCGGTCGCGCCGCGCCATTTGCCGTTCCACGCGGGGTTCACGTATTTCCAGTTCGACCGCAGCCATCCTTCCTGGCAGATGCTTCGGGATACCGCGGGTTTCGGCCTGCACATCGCCGGCGACTACCCCGAGATGGAATTGCAACTGTGGGCCATCAGGAGCCAATGACATGACGACCCCCGCCACCACCGAGCGTCCCAGCGGCAAGTTCCTGCGCACATCCGCCACGCCCGAAATCAATGACAAAGCGCGCATCGGCTACGACACCATCGGCCATATCGACCGCGACGAAGATCTGGGCTTTCAGCTGCGCGGGCACGGCTACAACCCCTTGGTGGACGGCGCGCTGCCGCTGTTCGGCCTGGTGATCCGCCTGCGCAAACTAAGCGAATACGACGACATCCAAGACCTCTACGCCACCGTACGCGACCAGATATCCGCGCTGGACGAAGAAATCCGCCAGCATGGCTACGACGGCGCCGCGCAGCTGGCGTACCGCTATGCGCTGTGCACCTTTATCGACGAAGCCGTGATGGGCACGACCTGGGGCGCGCATTCATCATGGGCGGAACGCTCGCTGCTAAGCGTGAACCACAGCGAAACCTGGGGCGGCGAGAAATTCTTCACGGTCCTTTCGCGCATGATGATGGACCCCGCGCGCTATCGCGACGTGCTGGAATTCAAATACCTATGCCTGTGCCTGGGCTTCAAAGGCAAGTATGGCTTGCAGCACAACCAGAACGAGGCACTGCAAACCATCATCGTCAAGCTGCACCGCGCCTTGCGCGAACTGCGCGGCGAAACCCCGGAAGTGCTGACAGACGCCAGCACCAACATCGCATCCCGCCGCTATCGCGTCGGCCGCCAATGGCCCTGGTGGACGCCCTGGCTCAGCGCCGCGCTACTGCTGGCCGCCCTATACGCCGCATTTGCGCTCAGCCTGGGCAGCACCACCGACATCGTGCTGCATTCGCTGGACGGGATCTTGAAGAACTAGGCTGATGAGCGCGGGCGCGCGCGTGGGGGCGGCCAATTTGCGCGCGCCAACGATGTCATCGTGGCGGCCGCGCTGGCGGCGGGCAGCGAAATTCTTTACACCGAAGACATGCAAACCGCGATGTCGATCGACGATCGGCTGACGCTGATCAACCCGTTTGTGCAAGAGCGTTCACGGCGGGCCGAACCCGGGGCTTTTGCCGCATCGGCCCTGCCTGCGGCGCGCATCACGCCCGCAGCCGCGTTTGTTCCGACGCCAGATACGCATCGCGCGAGGGCAGCAAATGGTCCCGGCAGACTGTCATCAGGGCCTTGCGATCGCCGTCGCGCAGTGCGTGGATCATGGCCCAGTGTTCTTGTCTGGCGCGTTCGCGAGGGCCGGCGGCGACCAGGGTGCCGAAGCGGATCGGGTGGGTGCGGCGGGCGTATTCCTCGATGGCCTGGCCCAGCGCCCCCGCCCAACAGTTCCAGCTCGGTAAGCACCTGGCGCACCGCATGGCGCTTCATGGAAAAGCGCGCCATCAGCTCGTCTTCGGTCAGGCGTTCGCGCGGAAGTCTTCCATATAGTGCTGGCCCGACGGCTTCAGGTCGACCAGCACGGGGTTTCGCGGCTGATGCGGTCCAGCCCGGCCAGGTGGATGTCGATACCCAGGCGGCTGGCGATGGCGGTCAGGTGCACGATGCCGTTGGTGGACCCGCCGATCGACAGCAGAACGCGCAAGGCGTTTTCATGCGGTTTGGGCGTGGCGGCCCTGCCCGAGATCGCCGCCGGCGCGGTATCGCAGACGGGGATCGTGCAACGCCCGCTGATCGGGCCGGTTGCGGAAAGGTCGATTGGCCTGGTCACGTCACGCAACCGCAGTTTGTCGCCAGCGGCGGCGGCGTTGGTGGGGACGTTGAAGGAATATCTGGCGTTGCAGGGGAGGTGATGGGGCGTTGCTCAGTCGTGATCTGGCGTTGATGGGGCGTTGATGGGGCGTTGATGGGGCGTTGATAGGGCGTTGATAGGGGCGTTTATGGGCACACATGGGGCCGCGTCAACGTCGGCTGCTGGTGGTTAGCGGCAAGCGACTGGCAGTCAGCGCTTGCGGTTCTCCCAGCTTCCCTTGAAGGAAAATCGCTTTGGCCGTGGTGGCGGCGAACCCGGCCGCACGACCCATCGATGTGCATTTTCCAGCAGCGCCGCACGAACCTCCGGCGGATAGTCGTCGATGGTGGTCAACGGCGGGGTCGGCTTGCCGGGCAAGCCGGCTTCCCGAATGATCTTTGGCCAACGCGGACGCCAGCACAACATGAGCGACACCCAATGCCCCAGGCCGATAACCAGCAGGGCCGGAGATATCAATAGCATTCCAAGCCAGGTCAACGGGCCGCTGTGACGCAGGTACGGGCCCAGCGCCTCGAACTGCGCCGCGAAGGCGGGCCAAGGCAAAGGCAGGTGCGAACTCAGGCGCGGCGGGGATACCGCATCCAGACCGCCTTCATCCATGTAGCGGCGGATGTACTCCCATTCGGCTTTCATATCGAATTCGCTGACGCTTTTCTTGCCGACGAAAACCATGTTGGGAAAAGGCAGCGGGGAATAGGGCGGGTACCAGCCAACGACAAGGTTCACGCCGGGGACTGCATCGTGATGGATGTCGTCCCAAGGCAGCACGGCGATACCGCCGCAACTGGGGGGGCGGTGCAGGTAGACCTGGCGGGTGATGCGGTTGAATCGAATGAGCAGGTGGCGGGACGTAAGGGACTCCAGGCGGGTGAAGCGGAAGAGGTATTTGAAGTAGACGTAGAGCGATGCTGCGCTCATTACGACAAGAAGAAGCAAAACGGCCGCCTTGCTGATACTCCAGTGGCCAGCGTTTGGCTCAGTAAAAAGTATAGGAATGCCCTCGATGGCGACAAGAGTGGGCCAAAAGAAAAATGCGGACATGAGAGTCATGAATCCCCGCTTTTCTTCCATAGCGCCGCAACGCATCTCGAGGATGGTGTTGTCGCAGGCATATACCGGGCTTCTGGATTCGGCGTGGTCAGATCGCGCGGCACGCAATCGTGCATATTCCGCGACGAGTAGATCCTCATAAACCGGTTCCAAAGGCCTGCTGGCAAGGTCGTTCGGATTCTCATCCGCCTGTTCCTGCAGCCAGGCATCGGATTTGATGACGGAAAGCCACAAAATCCATTCCATCAGATACATCAGATTATCTCCAGCAAGGCGCTGTACAAATCGGCTAACTCATTCTCCAGTGCGTTGTGCGGGCTGTTGCCTTGGTACTCGACGCCGCGATAGGTAGAGCGCTTGCACCATTTTTCTAGCGCGTCGTCATCAAAAACGGCTATAGCTAAGGTGGCGGCAATCCCAATCAACGTGCAGCGCAGAAGCAGACTACGCAATAGTGCGAGCATGGCGGGCCTTCCCAGCAATGAGGAAGCCCTTGCCGCCACGAGAAGGAGCGAGGTCAACGCGTATGATTTTCCTCCTCGCTCTGCCAGGATCTTCAGCATCGGACCGGCGGCGGCAAAGGCAATGCTGGATTGGCTGCCTACCATTGCAATAGCGGCCAGGAATCTAAGGTAATGGGCAAATGCCAACTCATGCTTGGTTTCTTTCAATGCTCCCAGGCCATCCTTGAGGTCATACCCCATCAACACCACCCCACCCACCGCCGCCAACGCGCCACCGACCAGCTTCAGCTGCCCCAGAAAGACCGTCGCTCCCGTTCCGGTGA
>NZ_JBXAWP010000005.1:0-694299 GCF_057291955.1 Achromobacter sp. 1L-A-4-B-C2 | reverse complement strand
GTGTCATAGGTGCGATAGGCACTTTCGCAGAACCAGTCCTTCATGTAGCGCTTCGTGAACAGGTACAGATAGCCTCTGCGCATCGTGCGTACGGCATAGCGCGCGTGCTTGCCCTGTAGCGGCGGAAAATCGGCGCCAAGGTGGGACGGTAGCGCAGGCGCCAAGGTATCCAGGCCCGGGCCGGCGTCGGTCACAACGGCATAGCGCAGGGGCAGGATGGCGACTTCGCTCTTGCACGCGACCACGGCGCTGGGGCCCGCGTCGCAGCGCGTCTGATCAGCGATGCGGAGAATTTCCGGCACCAGGGACGCAAGGGTCGGCATCGTCATCGGGAAGTCCTGTTGCGCGGAGTAGGGATCGAGGTGGCGACGGCTAGGGGTGTTCCTCCAGCGACGGCATGCTGCAGCGCCTGCTGCCATGCGCGGTCGGCGTGAAGGCTGGCGGCCGGCCGCGACAAGGCCGTGAATACGAAGGCGATCAAATCGTCATGGCGGCGCAGCCCGATCTGATGGGCCGACGCAAGGTGGGTCCGAATATGCGCCAAACGCACCCCGCGGCATGGGGAAGAGAACAGGTCAGCCGAGGCTCGTTCGAGCGCGTCAAGCAAGCGGTGCTCAAGCGGATCCGCCGCCAGGGCCGTCCACAGCGCCTCCGTCAACACCAGGGGCGTGGGCGGACGGCATTGGGCATTTGCACCGCCCGGAATGCGGTGCCATTGCGGATGCTTGAGATCGGCACCGGTAAACCACCATGAAATGATGGGTGCAAACAAGCCGTCTACCCAGGCAGCGTCGGCTTGCCTGTGCAAAACGGGGGTGATCAACGGGTCGTAGAAGCGCAGCAGGTAACGTTCGCCGTTTTGATCGACCGCGAAGCTGGCCTGGCTTAAATGGACGGCCAGGTCGGCCGGACTGAGGGTGCTGGTGATCCAGGCTTGGGCGATGTCGGTGTCGTAGGGGCTCGCTACGGATACCAAACCGTTTAGCGAAGAAAGACCGCCTTCGCCCGGGCCAGCCAGCATCGCGCCCAGCGGCCGTAAGACCGCGAACTCATGGTCCAGCAACAGCGGATGGAGCTTGCCAGCCATGTCGCGCTGGACCTTGTCGCGTTGCGCGTCGGATAACGCCGCCATATCGATCAACACCATCGAATAACGCGCGTGCCCGGGCGGTGCGCCGTGTATGTCTTCCGCCAGAGCCCGTTGCAGTTGGGACGGAATCATGGGCTTACCTTCATCAGCGCGGTGCGCTCTTTCGCCGCTTTGAGCCAGCAGCTTAGGCAAATGGGTTCGTCGGCGTTTGGCGTGCCGTCAATGTTGAGCGCGACGCCCGCGCCCCCGAGCCTCGCTGATTAAGCGGGCCCTTGATATTGACGGCGACACCGTCCAGCGTGATGCCGCCTTCATCAAGCGTGATCGAGCCACCGGGGCTTTGCAATACGATCCGCTCGCGGGTTTGAAGGCGGTAGACGGTGGTGGCGCGTTCAATCGCCTGCCCGGCTTCGATGCGGTGATGCCCTTGAATCCGGTGTTCGACGTGACCGCCGGTTTCAATCCAGTGATGGGCAAACGTCTTGTCGCGACGATTGTTCCCCACTTCGTCTGTTCGGTCCTTGCCAGTGATGATGCTGTGGTCCCGTACGACTTCCAGCACCTCGTCCTGGCCGATCCGGTGCCGGCGATCCCGGCCAATGTCGGCGCGTTCATCGTTGCCCACCGTTTCCTCGCGGTCATGGCCGATCACGATGGTTTCGTCGTTTTCCACTTTTTCGCTGCGGTCATGGCCGACAAACGTGTTCTCGTCGTGGTTGACGTGAATGTTCTGGTCCTTCTGCGCGTGGACGTATATCTCTTCTTGGTCCCGCTCATCTTCAAATCGCAGTTCGTTGTAGCCCTGGCCCTTGTGGGTCTGGCTCTTGATCGTCATGCGTGTCTTGTGGCGGGGCAGCTCATACGGCGGCAGCTGCAGCGCCATGTGCGTTCTGCCGGTGATGACCGGCTGGTCCGCATCGCCGTCCAGATAGTTCACGATGACTTCCTGTCCGATCCTGGGTATTGCCATGTGACCCCCCGTGGCGCCCGCCCAGTTTTGCGATACCCGGATCCAGCATGAGCTGTGCTCGTCATGCTTGCCCAGGCGGTCCCAGGGGAATTGCACTTTGACCCGTCCGTAGTTGTCGCAATAGATCTCCTCGCCTGCGGGGCCCGTCACCGTGGCGACCTGCGGCCCGTCGATCCGAGGCTTGGGCAACGGTTCGGCTCGCCATTCGGCGTGCTTTGACACGAGTTCCGCGGTGTAGCGGTATTGCGTGCCGCGTTGCGCATCGGCGCCGTCTTCTTGTTGGCTGGTGTGCTGGACGCCATGATGGCGCATGCGTATCGGACGCCAGCCTTGGTTCAAGTCGTTGCGCGGATGGCCGACCAGTTCGAACGAAAGTCCTGGCTCCAGGCGAGGGTCGTCGCCCTCGACAGTTGCGACGCGCGCGTCACGCCGCAGGCCGCGCAACCGGTTTTCTGTGTAGGGTTTGCCCGCTTCGTCGCGCTTGTAGCGACCGGGGTAGTCGTAGCGTTCGTAATGGGCGTGCTGATGTTGCAGGTCGCTGCCGTCGTGACTGTGTTCCTGGGCGTATCGCGGATGGGTGTAGGTGTAGTCGCGCTGGGTTTGCCGGGCGGTACGGACTTGTTCGGCATAAGAGAACCGGCGCAGCGCGGGTTCAGTTTGGTCACCCCCGGGTGCCGGTTGATAAAGCACGGGATTCCCGTCGATACGGCCGTGTATGTGCAGGCGGTCGCTGTGTATCAGCCGGTGACCCTTGGCGTGGTGGTGAAAGGCGTAGAAGAATCCTTCTTCTCGGGCCAGACGTTCAACAAAGTGCAGGTCCGTGTCGCCGGCCTGTACACAGTATTCACGTGTCAGGTGCTCGTGCGTGATCGTCTGCTCGTAATCAAGGATGCCGTGCTCTTTCAGGACGCTTTGCAGAATTTCGGGCACGGACAGGTGCTGGAAGATGCGCCAATCGGAACACAGGCCCGCGCGGGCCAGCTGCGGTTCGACGGTGGCGCGGTAGCGCGTGCGGCGAAAGCCGGTCGTGCCTTGTTCGAAACGGGACACGACGCCGTGGATGTACCGCAACGGGGCATCGTCGCGCCAAATGGTCAGCAGCGCGGGTTGATCCAGGATTCGGGCAAAGTCGATCGACGCATCGGCGCTGGCCAGTTCCAGCTCCAGGCGAAACGGTTCGGAAAGCGCTTCGTCAAACGTGAACTCGACAAGCTCGAAATCCAAGCCGCCAACGACGCCAAAGGTAAAGCGCAGGTCGCACAGATGAGTCACGATAGCCCCCCGGGACGCGAGATGCCGACATGGTCGGCCACATCGCCGGGACGGGGCTATAGGACGATTACGAAAAGCGCATTGCCTTTCAGACAGTGGCTATAGGGCGAATAGGAAAGTCAGCGGACTGGTTTCTGAACCTTACCCTTGGGCATCATGGATAGACTTCTTATCCGTATATCCAAAGAGGGCTTGCGATGCGAGTCGCCAAATTGGGTAACAGTCAGGCCGCGCGTCCTGGCCGAACCCGGGGCTTTTGCCGCATCGGCCCTGCCTGCGGCGCGCATCACGCCCGCAGCCGCGTTTGTTCCGACGCCAGATACGCGTCGCGCGAAGGCAGCAAATGGTCCCGGCAGACTGTCATCAAGGCCTTGCGATCGCCGTCGCGCAGTGCGTGGATCATGGCCCAGTGTTCTTGTCTGGCGCGTTCGCGAGGGCCGGCGGCGACCAGGGTGCCGAAGCGGATCGGGTGGGTGCGGCGGGCGTATTCCTCGATGGCCTGGCCCAGCACCGCGTTGTCCAGCAGGCCGAAGAATTCGCGGTGAAAGCGTTGGTTGCTGCGGAACACGCGGCGTGCGTCGCCGTCGGCCACGGCGGCGTCGTGTTCGCGTTGGACCGTGATCAACGCCGCCAGCCGCGCTTCGGCAACGGGTAGCGGCATCTGGCTGGCGGCGTGGACTTCCAGCACCTCGCGCAACGCGTACAGCTCCACGACTTCACGTGCGGAAAATGTCCGCACCACGGCGCCGACGTTGCGCTTTTTTTCGACCACGCCCAACAGTTCCAGCTCGGTAAGCACCTGGCGCACCGCATGGCGCTTCATGGAAAAGCGCGCCATCAGCTCGTCTTCGGTCAGGCGTTCGCGCGGGTGCAGCCGGCCGAAGACGATGTCTTCTTCCAGGGCTGCCACCGCGGATTGCGTGGCGTCGGGGGCCTCTGCTTGCAGGGCGTCGGGCGTGATGGCGTTCATGTCGGAAGGTTGCCGGGTCGGTTTGCTTTACGGCGATCTACGCCAGGGGTTTCAAGCCAGGTAATTGACGCCGGGCCCACTTATTTCTTCGGCACGGTGTCATGCGTAACGCCGGCGCGCAGGAAGTCGAAATCCACGCCCTGGTCGGCCTGCGTTACGGTTTGCAGGAACAGCTTGCGGTAGCCGCGGTCGGCGGTGGGCCGGGTGATGGGCTTTTCCGCCGCGCGGCGCGCCAGTTCGGCATCGTCCACCAGCAGCGCGATTTCGCGGTTGGCCACCGACAGGCGGATGCGGTCGCCATTTTGCACGTAAGCCAGCGGGCCGCCGATCGCGGACTCGGGCGTGACGTGCAACACGATGGTGCCGGCCGCCGTGCCGCTCATGCGGCCGTCCGAAATGCGCACCATGTCTTTGACGCCGGCGCGCGCCAGCTTTTTGGGGATCGGCATGTAGCCGGCTTCCGGCATGCCCGGCGCGCCGGTGGGCCCAATGCGCTTGAGCACCAGGATGTCGTCAGCGGTCACGTCCAGCGCGTCGTCGTCGATGCGGCGCGCCATGTCCTCGGCGTCTTCGAACACCACGGCGCGGCCTTCGTGTTCCATCAGCTTGGGGTTGGCGGCCGACTGCTTGATGATGGCGCCGCCCGGGGCCAGGTTGCCGCGCAGCACGGCCAGGCCGCCCACCGGGTAGATGGGGGCAGCCGCCGTGCGGATCACGTCCTGCTTGAAGGGCGCCGGCGCGTCATCCAGTTCCTGGCCCAGCGTGCGGCCGGATACCGTCATCACGTCCAGGTGCAGGAATGGACGCAACTCGCGCAGCAGCGCCAGCATGCCGCCGGCGTCGTGGAAGTCTTCCATATAGTGCTGGCCCGACGGCTTCAGGTCGACCAGCACGGGGGTTTCGCGGCTGATGCGGTCCAGCCCGGCCAGGTCGATGTCGATACCCAGGCGGCCGGCGATGGCGGTCAGGTGCACGATGCCGTTGGTGGACCCGCCGATCGACAGCAGCACGCGCAAGGCGTTTTCGATGGACTTGCCGTTGATGATCTGGTCGGGCGTCAGGCGCGATGCGGCCATGGCCACGGCGGTGGCGCCGGTGCGTTCCGCCACGCGTACGCGGTCGGCGGTCACGGCGGGGGCCGACGCGCCGCCCGCCACCATCATGCCCAGCGCTTCGGTGATGCAGGCCATGGTGCTGGCCGTGCCCATTACGGAACAGGTGCCCACACTGGCCACCAGCTGGTTGTTGACGTCGGCGATTTCCGGCGCGTCGATCTCATCGGCGCGGTAGCGGCCCCAGTAGCGGCGGCAGTCGGTGCAGGCGCCGACCCGTTCGCCACGGTGCGAGCCAGTCAGCATCGACCCCGTGACCAATTGAATGGCGGGCACGCCGGCCGAGGCCGCGCCCATCAGCTGCGCGGGCACGGTCTTGTCGCAGCCGCCGATCAGCACCACGGCGTCCATGGGCTGCGCGCGGATCATTTCCTCGGTGTCCATCGACATCAGGTTGCGCAGGTACATGCTGGTGGGCTGCGAGAAGCTTTCGTGCACCGAGATGGTCGGGAAGTCCATCGGCAGGCCGCCCGCCAGCATGACGCCGCGCTTGACCGCTTCGATCAGTTGCGGGGCGTTGCCGTGGCACGGGTTGTAGCTGCTGCCGGTGTTGACGATGCCGATGATGGGACGAGCCAGTGCGTCATCCGACAGGCCGGCGCCCTTGATGAAGGCCTTGCGCAAGAACAGCGAGAAACCCTTGTCGCCGTAGTTGGTGAGCCCGCGCGCCACGCCCTGCGCGGTGGCGCTGTCGCTGTCAAAAGGGCCCATCACGGGCTTGGCGCCCTTGGTCTCGTCCGTCATTTTCAGTCCCGATAATATTATTGATAATCCAGGTCCAAGATCATAGCCAGCCTTTGAAAGGGGCTGCAAGCGGTTTTCGCGCCGACGAATATTGATCGTTATTAGCGATCAGTCGATAGAAAAATTCTGATTCTTCAATCAAGTTTCGGCTCCTACACTGGCGCGGTTGACGAGCCGGGCGTCCGTCCATTCCTATACTCATCCCGGCTGGAGAGACCTATATGTCAGACCTGCGTCTGCGGCCGCGCCGTGCCGTCCTGTTTTCCCTGCTGGCTCTGTGCGCCGGCGTGTCCGCCCCGGCTCTGTCCGCCGATGCCTATCCCGACAAGCCCATCCGCCTGATCGTGCCGTACCCGCCCGGAGGCGCCACCGACGTGATCGGCCGCGTGCTGGCTCAGGAACTGACGGGCGCGCTGGGCCAATCGGTCATCGTGGAAAACCGCGCGGGCGCGGCGGGCAACATCGGCGCGGACCAGGTTGCCAAGGCGCAACCCGACGGCTACACGCTGCTGATGGGCGCGCTGACCAGCCACTCCATCAATGCCGCGCTGTATCGCGGCCGCGTCACGTATGACGTGGAAAAGAGCTTTGCGCCGGTGTCCATCGTGGGCACCGTGCCGCTGGTGTTCGTGGTGAACCCGTCGGTGCAGGCCAAGACGCTGTCCGAATTCATCGCGCTGGCCAAGTCCAAGCCCGGCTACATCACCATGGCCTCGGCCGGTAACGGATCGCCGCAGCATCTGGCCGGCGAAATGTTCAAGCGCACGGCGGGCGTCGACATCCTGCACGTGCCGTACAAGGGCAGCGGCCCCGCCATGACCGACCTGATGGGCGGGCAGGTGCTGAGCATGATCGAAACCGTGCCCGCCGCGCAGGCCAACATCAAGGCGGGCAAGCTGCGCGCGTTGGCGGTGACCTCGCCCAAGCGCGTGGACGCGCTGCCCGACGTGCCGACCGCCGCTGAAGCCGGCTTGAAGGACTTCGAAGTCAGTTCCATGTTCGGCATCGTCGCGCCCGCCAATACGCCGGCGCCGGTCATCGACCGTCTGAATGGCGAACTGAAGAAGATCCTGGCCAAGCCGCAGGTGCAGGCCTCGTTGCTGAACCAGGGCGCCATCGCCACCTGGACCACGCCGGCCGATGCCGGGGCCCGGATCTCGGCCGAACTGGCCCGCTGGACCAAGGTCATCGACGAGGCAGGTGTGAAGGGGGACTGATCCCGCTTCATAGACCGGGACATTGACCTGGTGTCGCCTTACTGTTTTTGATCGCACGCCGAAGATTCTCGCGAATCTTCGGCGAAATTTTTTGTGCAACGCCACCCGGCCTCGCGCAACAACACGTTCGTGGAAGGGGGAAAGCACGCATTAATTCCGGGCGGGAAGTCCTTCGTGCGCCGTGCCGCCGGAAAAGCCGATGCAATAATTCGCAATACAGGATTTGTGCGCTGCACCCGGGTATTGACCCTGTTCGGACTAGGCCGTAATGTTCTTTGCGGTCCAGCCTAGGACAGTGGGGGGATACCACGATGACAGAGAATCAAGACGAAAAGTCGATCCTGTACACGCACTTCGGTACGCACAGCCCTTATTGGCGCGTGTCGGCCGATAGCGACGCCATGGAATTGGCCGCCATCAAGGGGGCGACGAATGTCGCGATGGCGCTCAGGCCGGATCAGGCCGACATGATTCGGTCGCTGACGGGGATTACCTCCAGCGTGCGCATCGACATTTCGCTATACGGTGATCTGCTGCGCCTGCACCTGGTAGGGCGCAAGATCAATCCGAATGAATGGGCCGGTACCGCGTCCGCCCATTCCGATACCGAGTCGGTAGCCAAGGACCTGGTTGAAGGCTTGTCGTTTGCCGAAACCGTGGTGTCCGAGGCCAATTCGGTGATCGTCATCGTGGACCAGAACGGCCGCGTGCAGCGCTTTAACAAGCTTAGCGAGGAATACACGGGCAAGCGCGAACAGGACATCGTCGGACGCAGCGTGTTCGAAATGTTCATGACGCGCGAAGAGGCCATTGCCTCGCGTCGCAATATCGCCGAGTTCTACAAGCGCGGGCAGTCTTACGAAGTGGAACGCCTGATCAACACGGTCAAGGGTCCGCGCCTGTTCCTGTTCCGCAATAAATTCGTCACCAGCGGCAGCGGTGAAAAACGCGTCTACCTGATCTGCTCTGGCACCGACATCACCGAAGAACGCGCGGCGCAGGAACGCCTGCGCGTGCTGGCCAACACCGACATGCTGACCAACCTGCCCAACCGCCACGCGATCACCGCGCGCCTGAAGGCGGCGTTGGCGGCGGGGCAAGAGGGGCGTGGCGGCGTGCTGTTCCTGGACCTGGATAACTTCAAGCGTATCAACGACCACTACGGCCATGGCTTTGGCGACCGCCTGCTCAAGGCGGTATCGGTGGCGATTTCCACCTGCCTGTCACCCGGCCAGACGCTGGCCCGGCTGGGGGGCGACGAGTTCATCGTGTTGCAGGAACAGGCGCAGGCCTGGGAACTGGAATCCACCGCCGAGCGCATCATCGAACGCTTGCGCGAGCCCTTCCGGCAAGGCCTGATCGAGGTCTACACCAGCTGCTCGATCGGTATCGCGATGTACCCGGACCACGGCGCCGATCTGGACAGCGTGGTGCGCAGCGCCGACATCGCCATGTACGTGGCCAAGGAAGCGGGGCGCCACACCTACCGTGTGTTCCAACCCGACATGGACCGGCGCAACGCCGACTACGTGTGGCTGGACACCAACCTGCGCAAGGCCTTGGCCGAAAATCATCTGATGCTGTACTACCAGCCCAAGCTGGTCGGCCGCACCGGCGAAGTGCACAGCGTTGAAGCCTTGCTGCGCTGGCGCTCGCCCGAGCGCGGCATGGTCTGCCCGGGCACCTTCATCCCTTACGCCGAGGAATCCGGCCTGATCTCGCCGTTGGGCGTGTGGGTGATGCGCGAAGCGGCGCGTCAGGCCGCGGCGTGGAAACGCGACGGCTTGAACATCCGCATCGCCATCAACATGTCGGCCCGCCAGCTGGATGACAAGGGCGTGGTCAGCGACTTCATGCGCGCGATCGGCGACGCGGGGCTGGACCCGTGCATGCTGGATATCGAGCTTACCGAAAGCTGCCTGATTGAAGACGAGGGCGCCGCCATCGACCTGATCAAGCAGTTCCGGCAACTGGGCGCGCGCGTGCACCTGGACGACTTCGGCACGGGCTATTCGTCGCTGTCGCAGCTGGCGCGCATACCGCTTGATGCCATCAAGCTGGACGCCAGCTTTGTGCGCGGCGTGAACGAAAACCCGGTGTCGCAGGCCTTGGCCCGCGCCATCGTGGCGGTGGCGCGCACGCTGGAACTGAAGGTGATCGCCGAAGGCGTGGAAACCGCCGAAGAGGCCGGTTTCCTGGACACGCTGGGCGTGGACGCCAAGCAGGGTTATCTGTACGCCAAGCCCATGCCCGCGTCCGAATTCGTCACCTGGCTGGCCCAACGGCGCCGGCTGCATCTGATCGCCTGATGCGGCCCGCGCCGGGAGCAGGCTTGCCGGGTCCGTGGGCAGCCGCGCTCAGTGCATGGTGGCTTCCTGCGCGGCGTCGCTGCTGACGGCGCTGCGACGGTTCTGCGCCAGCACCAGGCGTTCCATGTAGGCACGGTCCTTCGGGTCGATCGAGAATGCGGCTTCGACCCAGTCTTCGGTAATGTCCATCAATTCGGAACGCGACAGGTTCAGCACGCGCTGGCGGGCGCGCAACATGGCGCGCATGCCGTTCAGCTTGGGTCGCATCACATCGATGAACGTGCGGGTGGCGCGATACGCCTCGCCCGGCTCGAACAGCGTGTCCACCAGCCCCTTGCCGTGGAACCATTCAGCCGTGTGCGATTCGCCCGAACTGATCAGCTCTTCGGCCAGCTTCATGCCGGACCGGCGCGCCACCAGCGAATAGCCACCCATGCCCGGAAACAGGTTGAACGCCATTTCTGGAAAGCCCATGCGCGCATTGTTCTGCGCCAGCACAAAGTGGTGCGCCAGCGCGGCTTCAAAGCCACCGCCAAGCGCCGTGCCTTCGATCATGGCCAGCGAGATCGCGCCGGTGTCGAAACCGCGCGAGGCGGCGTGTACGCAGTCCACGCAGGCTCGGGCGTAGGCACGCAGCGCTTCGCGCTTGCCGGTGCGGATGGCCTCGGCAAAGAAGTTCAGGTCGCCGCCCACGTTGTAGATCTGCGGCACCAGCGAGCCCGTGACCCAGAAGTCGATCGGCAGCCCGGAGTCCTTGGCGGCGCGCGCCAGGGTCATGATTTCGTCGATAAGTTCGTGGTTGAAGCACGGCCGCGGTTGCGCACGCAGCATCATCCACATGACTCGGCGTCCCTCCTCATAAAAGGCGGATATCTGCTTCATGTTTCCCGCGGCGGTGAAGGGATGGCAGTCTGTATGAATGAGTTGATTCATTTGCTTTCGTCCAATCGATCAAGGTGAGTCGGAGTACTGCCGGGTCAGCCTAAACCAGACCTTCCGGGTGCCGTCTCATGCAAATCTCGTCCGGCTGGCCAGACTTGGCCGTAGGTCGAACTCCCGAGTGAAGAAAGCAAAATCCACAACAACGCATGGTTGGTCTCGCCCTCACGGGCGAGGGCCCGCATCGCCGCAACGGATGAGCAAGCTCGCAAATTCGCGACGTTCCGGGCGGTGCGGGGCGGGGGCGTGTCGGCGTCGTGCGTCATGCAGACGGATGAGCTGGTTGCCTTTGGGCAACGGAAAATAATTCTTATTGGTAAATGAAATCGATGCTCGACAGCATCGGCTTTCGTCAACCTGAATCGAACAAGGGCTTTGCGATGTATCCGCCGTTTATCCCCGCCGCCTGTCCTGGGCACTTGCCTTAGCCCTGTCATCCGCCTTGCCGCAGGCCCTAGCCCAGACGGCGCAAGGTCGAAAATGTGCAGAAACCGCGTCAGCAACGTGGCGCGGCGCAACGGCAGCGTGTTCCTGACCTACAAGCCGGCCGACGGTCGCGACCGCGCAGTGTCGGTTCTGAAAGGCACGGTTCTGAAAAGGCACGGTTGGCGCGGGGCAGGGCGGCCATATATCGGCGCGCGCATCATGACGATGCACGCGCCTGACCACCGCCCGCGCAGGCGCATCGCTATGCCAGCCCGCCGTTGGCGCGCAGGACCTGCCCGTTGATCCAGCCGCTATCCGGGCCGGCCAGGAACGACACGATGCCTGAAATGTCGTCCGGCTGGCCCAGCCGTTCCAGCGGCGGCATCTTGGCAAAGTGCTCGATCAATTCGGGGCTTTTGCCTTTCAGGAACAGCTCGGTGGCAACGGGGCCGGGGGCCACGGCGTTGACCGTGATGCGGCGGCCGCGCAGTTCCTTGGAGAACACGCGCGTCAGGCTTTCGACTGCCGCCTTGCTGGCGATGTAGATGGCGTAACCCGGCAGGTTGGTTGCCACGGTGGTGCTGGACACGTTGATGACGCTGCCGCCGTCCGCCAACCGCGTGGCGGCTTCGCGCAGCGTGTTGAAGGTGCCGCGCGTGTTGATGTCGAACGTCTGGTCGTAGGCCTCGTCGGTGGTTTCCGCCAGCGGCTGCACCGTCAACACCCCGGCGCAATTGACCAGCGCGTGTACCGTGCCCAGCTCGGCTTCCACTTTGTCGTACATCGCGCGCACCTGGTCGGCGCGCGCCACGTCCGCCTGCACCGCCAACGCGCGCCCGCCGGCCTGGCGAATCTCGCTGACCAGGGTGTCGGCGTGCGCCGCGCTGGAGGCATAGTTGATGGCCACGGCGTACCCGTCGGCGGCCAGGCGGCGCACGATGGCGGCGCCAATGCCGCGCGACCCGCCAGTAACCAGGGCGACGCGTTGCGATGCTTGTTCGGGGGCTTGCTTGTTCATTGGGAATCTCCGGTTCAAAAAGGGCGTAGGGCGCAGGCCGCAGGGCGTACGGCTTGAGACGAATCATGAACTATTCCAAACCGAAAATAATTACCCGATAATCGCTAACATCATTTCATTTGCATTAACAATCTCCGCCTAGGCATGGACCGATTCCAGGAAATGCAGGTGTTCGTGCGCATCGCCGAGCGGCGCAGCTTTTCACAGGCGGCCGAAGACCTGCGCATCCCGCGCGCCACCGTCACCAACCTGATCAAGCGCATGGAACAGCGGCTGGGCGCGCGGCTGCTGGAACGCACCACGCGGCAGGTCCGGCTGACGCACGACGGCGAGGCTTACTACCAGCGTTGCGTGCGCCTTTTGGCCGACCTGGAAGAGGCCGACGGCGCGTTCCTGAACACCGCGCCCAAGGGCTTGCTGCGGGTCAATGCGCAGGGCACGCTGGCCAAGTATTTCGTGATGCCGGGGCTACCCGGCTTTCTGGAACGCTATCCCGATATCGTGCTTCACCTGGGCGAAGACGACCGTCTGGTGGACTTGGTGCGCGAAGGCGTGGACTGCGTGCTGCGCGCGGGCGCCTTGCAGGATTCTTCGCTGGCGGGCCGCCAGATTGCGCTGATGCCGCAGGTAACCGTGGCCAGCCCGGCCTACCTGGCGCGCTTTGGCACACCCGCCGGCCTGGACGATCTGGCGCACCACCGCGCGGTGGATTACGTGTCCAGCGCCAGCGGGCGGGCCATTGCGCTGGATTTCATGGTGGACGGGCGCAACGTCACGGCGCGCCCGGCGTCGGTGGTCAGTGTGACGGGTGCCGAGCTCTACACCAGCGCGGCGCTGGCCGGGCTGGGCTTGGTGCAGGTGCCGCGCTATCGCGTCGAGCGCGAACTGGCGGCCGGCCATCTGCGCATCGTGCTGCCGCATCTGCCGCCCGCGCCCATGCCGGTGTCGGTGCTGTATCCGCAGAACCGGCAGGTGTCCGCGCGGGTGCGCGTCTTCACGCAGTGGCTGGTCCAGGTGTTCGCCACCGCGTTCGATCAGACGATGCCGGTCAGGTAGTACACCGCAATCACTACGAACACCGACATCGTAGATATCAGCGTGATGGCGAAGATGTCGCCGTACGACTGGCGGTGCGTCAGGCCGGTAACCGCCAGCAACGTGATGACGGCGCCGTTGTGCGGCAAGGTGTCCATGCCGCCGCTGGCCATTGCGGCAACGCGATGCAGCACGTCCATGGGGATGCCGGCGGCCACCGCGCCATCGATAAACGTCTGCGCCATGGCGGCCAGCGCGATGCTCATGCCCCCCGAGGCGGACCCGGTGATGCCCGCCAGCGACGTCACCGCCACGGCTTCGCCCACCAGCGGATCGGGGATGGCCTTGAGCGCATCGGCCACCAGCAAGAAACCCGGCAGCGCCGCGATGACGCCACCAAAGCCGTATTCGGCGGCCGTGTTCATGGACGCCAGCAGCGCGCCGGACACGGCGCTTTTGCTGCCTTCGGCAAAATGCGCCTTGATGGTCGAAAACGAGAACAGCAGGATGGTGGCAATGCCGGCTATCAGCGCACCCATGACGGCCCATAGCGCCACCTGGTCATCGGCGTTGACGGGCATGGGCTTGGCCAGGCCGGGCAGGTCCACTTCGGAACCGGCGGGATACCAGCCCGGAATCCAGCGCGTCAGGAGGAAGTTCATTACCCCCACGACCACCAGCGGCAGCAACGCGATCAGCGGGTGGTGGTTGCGTTCCGTGGCCGGGGTGGCGGGTTCGTTGCGCAGTTCGGTGCCATAGGTTTCCCCGGCCGCCGCCGCGCGCTTGCGGCGCCATTCCAGATACGTCACGCCCACCGTCAGCGTGAAGGCAGCGCCGATCAGCCCCAGCCATGGCGCGGCCCACGTCGTGGTTTCAAAGAAGGTGGTGGGAATGATGTTCTGGATCTGCGGCGTGCCCGGCAGCGCGGTCATCGTAAAGGTGAACGCGCCCAGCGCGATGGCGCCCGGCATCAGGCGCTTGGGGATGCCGCCCTGGCGGAACATCTCGGCCGCGAACGGGTAAACGGCAAACACCACCACAAACAGCGATACGCCGCCGTAGGTCAGCACCGCGCAGACCAGCACGATGGCAATGATGGCGCGTTCGGCCCCGATCATGCGCAGCACGGCCTGCACGATGGCGCGCGAAAAGCCCGAGAGCTCGATCAGCTTGCCGAACACCGCGCCCAGCAGGAACACGGGGAAATACAGCTTGGCAAACCCCGCCATGCGCTCCATGAAGATGCCCGAAAACACCGGGGCCAGCGCGGAAGGGTCCGTCAACAGCACCGCGCCCATGGCCGCGATGGGCGCGCACAAAATGACGCTATAGCCTCGATACGCCGCCAGCATCAGAAACGCCAGCGCCGCCACCACGATAAACAATCCGGTCATTCAGGACTCCAGGAATGAAGAGATAAGGGGTGAAGGGCATACACCTTACCCGATCATCCCGGCCGGCATGTGACGCGGGCGCGGTTCAGGCGCGCAGCAGCGCGTGGGCCTGGTGGGCGATGTTCAGGTCGACCGCCGCGTCGTCACCGTCGGCCAGATACCACGCGGCAGACAAGCCGCACCACGCCACCACCCATTGCAGCAAGCGGCGCCGGTCCAGCCAGCATCGGCATGGACACCCCGGGGTCACAACATAGACATCAATGCCGCCGCGTTGCGTGCCAGCCGCGCCACGCCGAAGCTGGTGGCCAGGCGGTGGCCTTCCAGGTCCGACAGCGGGACCCAGCGCGCGTCGCGTGCGTCGTCGCCCGCGACGGGTTCGCCGGACTGCCAGCGGCACAGCATGGCGATCAAAATGAAATGGCGGCGCAGCACGCCGGCGTCGTCGCGATCGAAGACGTCGACGGCGTCGAACACGTGCAGCGGCTCGGCCACCACGCCGGTTTCTTCCAGCAGTTCGCGGGCGGTGGCGATTTCCAATGGCTCGCCGGCGTGGATCTTGCCGCCGGGGAAAGCCCAGCAATTTTCGTCGGGCGGGTTGGCGCGGCGCACCAGCAGCACGTGGCCATCTCGGATGACGGCGGCGATGGTGGCGGCGATCGGGCCGCGCGCCGGCTCGGGCGCAGCGGCGGCGGGATCGGATGGCGTGGTCGCCGTGGATGACTCCGAGGCCGCGCTTGCACGCTTGGCAGCGGATGAAGGCGGGGCGGCGTTGGAAGGGAAGTCGGGGGGCGGCGCGGCGGTGGGCATGCGGAAATCTCCAAGCGGTGGCGCTCATCCTAGCGTATTCGGATGCGGCACCGCCTGGAGCGGGTTTGCTACTTCGTTTGCTACTTTGTTTGCTACTTCTTCACCAGCGGGCAGGTCGACTTCGACAAGGGCATGAACGCCTGATCCCCCGGCAGCGTTGCGACCAGCTTGTAGTAGTCCCACGGCCGCTTGGATTCCGACGGCTGCTTGACCTCGAACAGGTACATGTCGTGCACCATTCGCCCGTCCTCGCGGATGCGGCCATTGGTGGCGAAGAAGTCGTTGATGGGCATGGACTTCATCTGCTTCATCACGGCTTCCGGCGCGTCGGTGCCAGCCGCCTGCACTGCCTTCAGGTAGTGCATCACCGACGAATACGTGCCCGCCTGGCTCATGTTGGGCATCTTCTTGAGCTTGTCGTAATAGCGCTGCGACCAGGCGCGCGTCTGGTCGTTCATGTCCCAGTAGAACGCCTCGGTCAAGGTCAGGCCGGCGGCAGCGTCCAGGCCGATGGCGTGGATGTCGTTGATGTACAGCAGCAGGCCGGCCATTTTCTGGCCGCCCCTGGTCAGGCCGAATTCGCTGGCCGCCTTGATGGCGTTGACCGTGTCGCCGCCCGCGTTCGCCAGCCCGATCACCTGTGCCTTGCTGGCCTGCGCTTGCAGCAGATACGACGCAAAATCGCTGGAGCCCAAGGGGTGGCGTGACGCGCCCAGGACCGTGCCGCCGTTGGCCTTGACCACCTCGGTGGCGGACGCTTGCAGCGTGTGGCCGAAGGCGTAGTCGGCCGTCAGGAAGTACCAGCTCTTGCCGCCTTTCTCGACAGTGGCGCGCGCCGTGGTGTTGGCCAGGGACCAGGTGTCGTAGGTGTAGTGCACCGAATAGGGCGAGCACAAATCGTTGGTGATGCGTTCGGTGCCAGGGCCGCTGAACACCACGATCTTCTTCTTTTCCCGGGCCACTTCCAGCACCGCCAACGCGGGCGCGGACCCCGCCACGTCCATGATGGCGTCCATTTTCTGCGTGTCGTACCACTCGCGCGCCTTGGCGGCGGCGATGTCGGCCTTGTTCTGGTGGTCCACCACCATCAGGTCGATCTTTTTGCCCAGCACCGTGCCACCGAAGTCGTCGATGGCCATCTGGGCGGCGGTGGCGCTGCCCTTGCCGGTCACGTCGGCGTAGACGCCGCTCATGTCCAGGATCAGGCCCAGCCTGACGATATCGTCAGAGATGGCGGCCGGCTGCTGCGCCCAGGCAGGGGTGGCGGCGGCCGCTGCCAGGGCGGAAGCGGCAAATAAACGGGTAATCGTGCTGCGGCATTGCATGGAAATCCGGGGCATCTTGGCGTAAGCCATGGTTTGTCTCCTCTTGTGCCGGATCATGTGAAAACCTGCTGGCGCCTTGATGGCGCTCTGGCTTTTTGGGGCGGGCCGCGAAAGTGGCGTGGACGGGGATGGGCTCCTTGGGCGATGGGGCGGGGGCGGGGTGGTCGTGGGCGTGGGGGCGTTGACCCGTCAGCGCTGGGCCAGCAAATCGAATTCCATCCGCACCTTGCGAAACGGAAATTCCAGCCGCGCGAAATACACCACGCGGCCGTCGATGCAGGCGTAGCGACGCAGCTCCGCCACCGGGGACGACACGGGAATCTGCAAGGATTCGGCCGACTCCTGGCCGGCTTCAATCACGTTCAACACCTGGCGCGCTTCGGTGATGCGGGTGCCGTAGAACTGGTCCAGCACGGGCGCCACGGTGCTTTTCTGAATGCGGGTGCGATGCTTGCGAAACAGTCCGCTTTCCAGGAACACCTCGCTGTAGCAAAAGGGGCCGGCATCCGTCGTGTGCACGCGCCGCAAATACTGGAACAGCCCGCCGCGGTCGGCCTCGCAAGGCATGCCCAGCGTGTCGGGCAGTGGCGAGTCGGCGCTGGATTCCACCAGCGACACCGTGCCCAGCTGGTTGCTCAGTTCCACGGTTTCGGCCCAGGTCTTGGGTATCAGCAGCGTGGGCGTTTCCGGTAGTTCGGCGTTGACGAAAGTGCCCGAGCCGCGTGAACGCCGGATCAACCCGTCCTGCTCCAGCAGGCCGAACGCCTGCCGGATGGTCGCCCGCGAAATGCCATAGGTTTCCATCAGCGATTCCAGCGGTGGAATCTGTTGGCCCGGCCGCCAGGTTCGATTCTGGATATGGCTGCGAAACAGCGCCGCCGCTTGCAGGTAAAGCGGCTGGGGGCTGCGCGAAAAAAGCTTGCGGGCGGGCATGGGGTCAGGGCGCGGGCGGTGAGGAAGGATCCGAGAGCATAGCGTTTGCCATGTCGCGCAGCCGATGTTTCTGGATCTTGACCGAATTGGCGCTTTCCACCGAGGGAAAGGCGTCCAGCACCGTGTAGCCCACCGGCACCTTGAAGCCGGCCATCGCCGCCTTGCAGGCAGCGGTCCAGGCGGCGGGATCGGCGTGCGCGCCGTCTTGCAGCAGCACAAAGGCGTAGGGCACGAACTTGCCGTGGCGCGTGGCGCCCACCACCTGGCACGCGCGCACGCCGGGCAGCGTTTCAACCACCTGTTCGATTTCCACCGGGTTCACCAGAAAGCCCGATAGCCGCAGCGAATCGCCCATGCGGGTCTGGAACACAAACTGGCGCTCGGTCAGGGTGTAGCCCAGGTCGCCCGTCTTGAAATAGCCGTCGACGGTGACGGCGTTGCGCGTTGCATCCGGGTTGTCCAGATAGCCTTGCATCAGGCTGGGCGACAGGATTTCGATCTCGCCCGATTGGCCGTGCGGCAACACCTGGCCGCTGTCGGGGTCGCGGGCGCGCACGCGGGCGTCCCGATAGATCAGGGTGCCGCCGGGCTGATGCCGCGCGGCCACGTCGCCTTCGGCCGGATCGCGGGGCTGGCCCGCCACCAGCGCGATCAGCTCGCTGGAACCGTACAGGCCGGTCAGCGGCACGCCCGCCTGGCGCGCCAGGTCCAGCATGTTGTCCAGCGCGGGGGTAAAGCTGGCAAAGCCGAACAGCCGCGCGGACGTGAAAGCGCTGGCCGGCGCCGCCTGCATCATGCCCACCAGCGCCTCGTTGTTGGCATAGGTGTGCGTGACGGCATGGCGCGCGATGGCGTCGGCCGATTCGGCCGCGTTGAACACGGGCGCGCACACGACCGGCACGCCGCGCGCCAGGCCGCCCACCAGCGTGGCAAAGCCGAACGCGCCGCAGAACGGTGCGCTGGCCAGGATGCAGCTTTCGTCGTCGTATTCGAAAGCGTCGGCCACCGTCGCGCCGTGGCGCAGCAACGTTTGCTGGTCGTGCAAAACAAATTTGGGTTTGGACGTGGTGCCGGACGTGGTGAAGCAAAGCACCCCGGCGTTGCCGTGCGGGCAAGGGAGCGGGGCCTGGGTGGCGAGCAGGTCGGCATAGCGATGCGCGGGCTTGCCGTGCAGGGACGCCGAGCGGGCGCCCGCGTCGGATTCGGCAATGGCCACGACCCCTTGCAGGCGCGTCAATTCCTGTGGGGGCACATCGGCCAGAATGCCCGCGAAATCGATGCCCTTGAATCCCGGCCAGAACACCAGCCAGTCGGCCTGGCCTCGTCCCAATATGTCGGCCACTTCCAGCGCGCGAAAGCGCGTGTTGACGGCCAGCACCAGCGCGCCCAGATGCGCGCACGCCAGGAAGGACTCTACCCAGGCGGCGCAGTTGGGCAACCACACCGCCACCCGGTGGCCGGGGCGCACGCCGATATGCGCCAAGCCCGCCGCCAACGCGCGGCTTTGATCGCGTAGCTGGCGCGCGCTGATTGGCACGTTCTGGTCGATCAGCAGTGGGGACTCGGGGCGGCTGCCAACCAGCGCGTCCAGGTGCGCGGCAAAGGTCGAAAAAGGCGGCGTCATGGCTTACACCGTGGCAATGGGCGTCACCGGCGAGCCCACCGCGCCGGGCATGCGCAGCGGCGGGGCGGTCAGCAGGAAACGGTTGCGCCCGTTGGCGTGCAGCCAGTCGGCCAGGTCCTTCAAGTACCAGAGCTCGGCCAGCGGTACGCCAAGCTTGAAGAGGCAATGGTGATGCAGCGGCAGGATGGAATGGCCGGGGCCGGACGTGCGCGCCGGATACGATTCCACGGCGTAGTTGTCGGCGCAGATGGCGGCTACGCCGCTGGCGCTGATCCAGTCCAGCAAGGCGCTGTCGGTGCCGTCCAGCACCGCGCCGGTCTGTTCCAGCGCGTGCGGGTCGGGCTGGCCGTTCATCTCGATTAAACGGTCGGCAAAACCGGTGCGCAGCACCAGCATGTCGCCCGTTTCCACCTGCACCTTTTGTTCGCGCATGGCCGCTTGCAGCTGCTCATGGCCGACCAAGGTGCGACCCGGGCCGAACGCGCGTTCCAGGTCCACCAGCACGCCACGCCCCTGCATGCCCTTTTCGGCATAGCGGCTGACGCTGAGCTTGCGCGCAAACGAGCCGCCCGGCGGGCAGCAGGCATCGGCAGCCGTATCCGGGTCAGCGCCGCCAAACACGTCTACGCCCGCGGCGTAGCCGTTGTAGTAGACGCGGCGCGCTTCGCCGTCGCCCTGGATGTCGAACAGCGCGCCGACGTGGCACAGGCCATCCCACTGCGTGGAATATTGCATCGACAGCGTGACCTGGTCGTCGGACAGCACGTCGACGGCCTCGGGCTGCAACTGCGACATCGCAAAGTTCAGGTACGGCGTGCCTTCACGGAACGTGGGTTTCAGCGTGGGCGCATGGCGGCGGGGATTGAGCACGTTGCCGCCGGGCAGGTCCAGCGGCAGCGACAGGCAGAACACCTTGCCCGCGCGCACTTCGCGCACCGCCTGCAAGACCTTTTCCTCGGTCAGCAGGTTCAGCCGACCCAGCTCGTCGTCCGGGCCGAAGTCGCCCCAGGTGGATCCTTCCGGGCGTTGCGTCCAACGTTTCATTGCTTGTCTCCTATCCGATTTCTATGTTTTTATAACTATAGTACGTATTTACGTACTTTGAGCAGGCGCCGTCACTAGCTGCCGTTTTCGCCGCCGTTCAATTCAAAAGAAATCCGCAAACAGCGGGTTCGACAGGAGACAAGTTCATGACCCAATCCGCTTCCCCGCGCGCCGGGCGGCGCCGTCTGGCGCTGGCCGCCCTGGCGTTGTTGGCGTTGCCCGTGGCGCATGCCGCCGGCTATCCCGACCACCCCGTGACCGTGGTGGTGCCGTATCCCCCGGGCGGCGGCGCCGATATCTTCGGCCGTGCCATCGCCAACGCCTTGCAGCCCGGGTTGAAGCAGACAGTGCTGGTGGAAAACAAGCCCGGCGCGGGCGGCAACATCGGCATGGCTCATGTGGCGCGCGCCAAGCCCGACGGCTATACGCTGGGCCTGGGCACCATCGGCACGCAGACCATCAACCAGTTCCTGTACAGCAACATGGCGTTCGATCCGGAGCGCGACCTGGTGCCGATTGCCCTGGTGTCCACTACGCCCAATGTGATTGCCGTCAGCGCAAAGTCGCCTTACAAGACGGTGGCTGACGTTATCCGCGCCGCCAAGCAATCGCCCGACAAAAAGCTGACCTACGCATCGCCGGGCATCGGCTCGTCGGTGCACCTGACCGGCGCCTATTTCGAAGCGATGGCGGGCGTGACGATGTTGCACGTGCCGTTCAAGGGCACGTCGGCGTCGCTGCCGGCCGTGGCGGGCGGGCAGGTGGACCTGCTGTTCGACAACCTGCCCGGCGCGCTGGCGCAGATCAAGGACGGCAACCTGGTGCGCGGCGTGGCCGTGACGTCGGCCGAACGCGACGCGTCGGTGCCTGATCTGCCGACCGTTGCCGAATCCGGCCTGCCCGGTTTCGACGTGACGGCGTGGTTCGCCTTGTATGCCCCGCGCGACACACCGGCGCCGGTGGTCAAGCAGCTGATCGAGGCCGCGCGCAGCGGATTGCAAAGCGCGGCCGTGGCCACGAATTTCGCCACCATGGGCGCAAAACCCGGTACGCTTTTCGGCGCCGACCTGGCCGCCTTCGAACGCGCCGAGCGCAAGAAATGGGGCGGGCTTATCAAAGACCAAGGAATCACCGCGCAATGAACACGCCCATCGCACTTGTCACCGGCGGTAGCCGCGGCATCGGCCGCGCCATCGTGGCCCGCCTCCTTAATGACGGGTATCAGGTCGTCAATTTCAGCCGCCGTCCGCCCGATGCGGTGCTGCCGGGCGAGACTTTCCGTTCGGTCGACCTGGGCGATGCGGCCGCCACGCGCCAGGCCGCGCAAGCGCTTGCGGCCGAGCGCCGCGTGCTGCATCTGGTGAACAACGCCGGCATGATCCAGGTGGCGGATATCGCGGACGTGACCGAGGCCGATCTCCAGCGCACCCTGGCCTTGAACCTGACCGCGCCCGTGCTGCTGCTACAGGCGCTGCTGCCCGCGATGCGCCAGGCGAAGTACGGGCGCGTGGTCAATATCGGCAGCCGCGCGGCGCTGGGCAAGGGCGGGCGCACGGTCTATGGCGCGTCCAAGGCCGGGCTGGCCGGCATGACGCGCACCTGGGCACTGGAGCTGGCGGCCGACGGCATCACGGTCAACACGGTGGCGCCCGGGCCGATCGCCACCGAATTGTTCAACCAGTCCAACCCCCCGGGGGCGCCGAAGACGCTGGCCCTGCAAGCCTCCATTCCCGTGCAGCGGGTGGGCCAGCCGGAAGAGGTCGCGCACAGCGTCGCGATGTTCCTGGATCGGCAGGCCGGGTTCATGACCGGGCAACTGCTGTATGTCTGCGGCGGGATGTCGGTGGGCCTGGCGGGCTGACGCGGGTCGGGACGTCGGGGCCGTCGGGGTCGCGACGCTGCGCGGCATCCGGCAGCGGTGCGCGCAGCCTACTGCGGCTTCCATACGCGGCCATCCGTGGAACGGAAGCGGCCGCCGGTGGCGCAGCATCCGCCCGCGCCCATCGCCATTTCGCCGATCTCGGCTTCCACCATCTTGCCCACGCGGCTTAACGACTGCCGCTGGCAGTCCATGAACGATGGGTAGAACTCGGGTTCCAGCACCTTGGTCCAGCGGCGCCCGCCGGATGCACTTTCCGGATCGGCTTCGTTCAGGTAGACCTCGCAATCGTTGACGATCAGGTGCACCGGCTGGCCGTTAAGGTCGCCCTTGAACTCGCGGTTGGGCGTCAGGTCTTTGAACAGGCGCTGTTCCAGGGTCAGCTTGGGCGGGCCGGCGGGGTCGTCGCAACCGGCCAGCAGCGGCAGGGCAAGGCCCACGGCCAACAGCGCAAGGGCACGACGCAAGGGCTTGCAAGGGACAGCGGGTGTGGTCATGGAGCGGGCCTGTTGTGGAGTGGCCCGACAAATCGTCGGACCGATTTTTTCGACATCTTACCGGTCGCCTGCAACGCGTCGGCGCGCTCTTGGCGCAGCCGCCGCAGCACTTCGGTGGGCGCCACGCCGAAGTGCGCGGCAAATTTTCGCTGGAACGTGCGGCGCGACATATGGCAGGCATCGGCCATGTCGTCCACCGTCCAGCGCGCCGACAGCTTTGCCTCGATCTTCTCGACCAGGTCCCGGAACGGCGCGGACACGCGATCCTGCAAGCGCAGCGTTTGGCTGTATTGGCGCTGATCGCCATCGCGCCGCATGAAGACGACCAGGCGGCGGGCCACTTGCTGCGATAGCGCGGCGCCAAAGTCGCGTTCGATCAGCGCCAGCGCCAGGTCGATACCCGCCGTCACCCCCGCCGACGTCCAGTACTTGCCGCTTTCGATAAAGATGCGGTCGTCTTGCACGCGCAACGCGGGGTACATCAGCCGGAGCCGGTCCGCGGATCGCCAATGCGTGGTGACCGCGCGGCCATTGAGCAGGCCGGCGGCGGCCAGCACGAAGGCGCCCGTGCAAACGCTGCACGTACGCGGGGCAAGGGCGTCGCGGCGTCGCAGCCAGGCCATGGTTTCGGCGTGCGCGCTGGCGCGATCCACCCCCGGGCCGCCCGGCACGAACATCATGTCGATCGGTGCATCGGCATCGTGTTCGAAGGTGCCGTCCACCTGCATGCGCAGCCCCTGTTCCCAGGTGGCGACCACCGGCGTTGCCGCGATGGTGCGCAGTTGGTAGAGCGGTTTGCCGGCCTCTTCGTTGGCGGACGTGAATGCCTGCCACGGGCCGGCCAGGTCCAGCGGCTGAAAGCCGTCGTACAGCAGGAACAACACGCGTTGTGGCGCAAATTCATCCGCTTCTGGCGCACCGGCGCGGGCGCGTCCGCCTATGCTGGACGCTGGCGTTTTCAAGGGAGCATCGTCATGCATGTGAATTTTCTCTTGTTCGAAGGGCTGACCCAGCTGGATATGACCGGGCCCTACGAGGTCTTGGCGAACGCGCCGGGCTTCACGGTGGATTTTGTCGCAAAAACGCGTGATCCGGTACGGTGCGATCGCGGCTTGCAGTTCGTGCCCACGCAAACGCTGGCGTCGGCGCGGCAATGCGATCTGCTGGTGGTGCCGGGCGGGCCGGGCACGGATGATGCCATCGTGGACGCCGATTGGGTGGCCTTCACGCGGCGGCAGGGCTTGGCGGCGCGCTATGTATTCGGCATCTGCACCGGTTCGTTGTTGCTGGGCGCGGCGGGGTTGCTGCGCGGCAAGCGGGCGTCCAGCCATTGGCGCGCGCGCGAACTGCTGTCGCGGTTTGGCTCGATTCCCAGCGAAGAACGTCTGTGCGTGGACGGCAACACCTATACGGCCGGTGGCGTCACGTCGGGCATCGACATGGGCTTGAAGGTGGTGGCGGCGCTATGCGGCGAAGACGTCGCCAAGCTGATCCAGTTGCAAATCGAGTACGACCCCAAGCCGCCGTTTCCCGGCGGCACGCCAGCCACCTCCGAGCCCGCCGTGGTCCAGCGTTATTTGTCGATGTCGCAGGCGCGCTTTGACCGTCGCGCCGCCCGGGTGGATCAGGCGGCGGCGAACATGCCGCCGTGAAAACAGGCGGGGCTACTTGCTCAGGTGGTCCAGCGGAAGCGGGCTTTGCGGTTTAACGGTTTGAATGGCGAAGTTGCTGCGGATGTCTTTCACGCCGGTCAGCTTCAATAGCGTGCCCAGCAAAAAGCGCTCGTAGCCGCGCAGGTCCGGCACCACCACTTGCAGCAGGAAGTCGGACTCGCCCGATACCAGGTGCGCCGCAATGACTTCGGGCAGGGCGCTGACTTCCTTGCGGAACTGCTCGGCGTCGCGCTCGTGGTGTCGCTCGACCTTCACCCCGACGAACACCGTCAGGCCCAGGCCCACTTCGTCAGGCGCCAGCCGCGCTTCGTAGCCCTGAATGACGCCTGATTCTTCCAGCATGCGCACGCGCCGCAGGCAGGGCGATGGCGACAGGCCAATCTGCTCGGCCAGCTCTACATTGGTCAGGCGGCCGTTCTTCTGCAAGGCCTCTAGAATGCGGCGGTCGTAAGCGTCCAGTTCGTGTTTTGGCATAGGTGATGGAAATGGGGGGACGTATTGGCTTGATATGCCAATCATCATAATTCCCTTGGCATGAATCGCAAGCACATGCCAGCCCGATTTCCCTAGAATCACCGCGTTAAACAGCATGCGTGGGAGCGCGGATATGGCCGATATGGCGTTGTTTCTTGGGGCTTTGCTGGTTGTATACGTGGTGCCCGGCCCGGACATGATCCTGTTGCTGGAAACCGGCGTGCTGCGCGGGCGCGGGCAGGCGCTGGCGGTGGCGGTCGGGCTGGCCATTGCACGCGCCGCGCACGTTACCTTGGCCGCGCTGGGCCTGGCGGCCTTGTTCAAGACCCATCCCTGGGCCTTCGACGCCGCGCGCACGGTGGGCGGGTGTTATCTCATGTGGCTGGGCGTGAAGCTGTTGCGGGCCAAGCCGGTCGTGCTTGACGCCACTGGCCCGCAGGCGGCGCGCGGCAAGGGCCTGGGCGCCGCCTTGCTAAGCGGCGTGTTGACCAATGTGCTCAACCCGAAGGCCCTGCTGTTTTGCTCGGTGCTGTTGCCGCAATTCGTGTCGCCCGCGCAGGGGTCCATCGGGCAACAATTTGCGGTGCTGGGCGTCATTCTCGTCAGCTTGGGGCTGACGTTCGATGTGATCTGCGCCTTGGCGGGCGGGGCGGTGGGGCGCTGGATGTCTGCCAGCCCCCGCGCCCAGAAAGTGCAAAGCGTGGTCTTCGGCACGGCGCTGATCGCCTTCGGCCTGCGCCTGACCTTCGCGCAGCGCCCGGCGTGATGCCGGCAGGGGCGGACGCCAGGCATTGGCCAGACGCCCATCCCCAACCGCACGCCGCGTCCTGCTCGTTTACTTGCCGAACGCAAACTCCCCGGCGTCCACGTCGTCGTTGTCCACCTGCTCTTTCACGGGCGGGGGCGTGGCGCCGTCTTGCAGCATTTCGGCCGGCGTCATGCCCTTGGTCAGTTCCAGGGCCTGGCGTTCGAACAGGCGCCGGTACAGGCCACCCTTCAAGCGGATCAGCTGGTCATGGCTGCCTTCTTCAATGATGCGGCCATGGTCCATCACCAGCAGTCGGTCCAGCGCGCGCACCGTCGACAACCGGTGCGCCACCACCAGCGTGGTGCGGCCCACCATCAGGCGGTCCATGGCCTGCTGGATCAGTACCTCGCTTTCGCTATCCAGGCTGGAGGTGGCTTCGTCTAGGATCAGGATGGGCGAATCCGCCAGGAAGGCCCGCGCAATGGCCACGCGCTGGCGCTCGCCACCCGACAGCTTCACGCCGCGCTCGCCCACCAGCGTGTCGTAACCCTTGGGCAGCGACATGATGAAATCATGCGCGCTGGCCAAGCGGGCGGCCTTCTCGATCTCGGCCTGCGTGGCGCCCGGGCGGGCATAGGCGATGTTTTCGGCCAAGGTGCGGTGAAACAGTACCGGGTCCTGCTGCACGATCGCGATCTGGCTGCGCAGCGACGCCTGCTTCACTTGGGCAATGTCTTGCCCGTCGATCGTGATGCGGCCTTCGTTGACGTCATACAGGCGCTGGATCAGCTTGATGAACGTGGTCTTGCCCGACCCGGAATGCCCCACCAGCCCGACGCGTTCACCCGGCGCGATGCGCGCCGAGAACTTGTCGTACAGCGGCGTGTTGTGCGCGCCATAGCGGAACGTCACATCCTCAAAGCGGATCTCGCCCGCGCTGACGCGGATGGCGCCCGCGCCCGGCCGGTCGGCCACGCCCAGGGGCTGGCGTTCCATCGCCACCAGTTCTTCCATGTCGTTGACCGAGCGTTGCAGGTTGCGGATGTGCATGCCCACGTCGCGCAGATAGCCTTGCAGCACGAAGAACATCGTGAGCGTGAACGTGATGTCGCCCACCGTGGCCTGGTTGCGCGACCACAGCAGCAAGGAGGCGCCCAGGATAGCTGCCTGCATCGCCACCAGCATCGCGCCCTGGATGCCGCCGTTCAGCGTGGCGCGTACCCAGGTGCGGCGCGTGCGGTTGCGCCACTTGTTCACCACGCGGTCCAGGCGTACTTCTTCGCGCGTTTCGGCGCCGAATGCCTTGACCACCGCGTTGCAGCTGACGGCGTCCGCCAGCGCGCCGCCCATGCGCGTGTCCCAGGCGTTGCCCAGGCGCGCGGCCGGCGCCACATAGCCCAACGACAGCGCCACGGTAACGGCGATGTACAGCACCGAGCCCAGCCCAACCACCAGCCCCATCACCGGCCAGTGCGCGCCCAGCAACGCCGTTGCCCCCACCAGCATCACCACCGACGGCAACAGCGCGATCAGCAGCGTGTCGTTCAGGATGTCCACGGCCCACATGCCGCGCGTGATCTTGCGCACGGTGGAACCCGCGAAGCTGTTGGCGTGCCAATCCGTCGAGAAGCGCTGTACCCGATAAAAGGCGTTGGACACGATGCCGTTCATCATCTTCAACGTAAACGTGATGATGTTCTGGAACACCGCCTGACGCAGCAGCGTGCCGCCCACGCCCAGCGCCACCAGCAGCCAGAAGGCGGTGATGGCGGCGCTCCAGGCCAGCGCATCGCCGGACGAGCCGGACGCCACGGCGTCGACCAGGCGGCCGGCATACATCGGCGTCAGGATGTCGGCGACGGCCGACAGCAAGGCCAGCAGCACGATGACCAGCGTGCGCCACGGCTGGAAGGCCCAATGCCGAAAGGTAAAGCCCAGGACGTCCTTGAAGGCCTGTCCTCGTAAGTCGATTTTTTTTCTAGCCATAACAATGGCCTGGCGGCACAAGACACGCCAGGATGTCCTTGTGATGAAAGCGGGGATGACATGCCGGGCGCAATGAGCGCCGGCGACTGCGTTTATGTTTTTGGGGCGGGCACGGAGGACCAGTCGCTAGGTAACGGTCTAGCGATGGGTCCGCGCGGGCGACGACTTAATGGCGTCGCGGGGACACGCGCGGGACGGCGTACGGCATGGGGTGATACATCATGCGGCCTCCCTGGCGGTAAGTGAAGTGAGTGAAAAAGAAATGGGCAAACGCCCGAATTGCTGATTCTATAGAGATGAGTTAAGGGAATCAACGGGGCGCCGCGCGCGCGGGCCGCCGATGTGGGTTTTTTTCAACGCGGGCGGCTGCGTGGCCGGAAGGAGGCGAAGCCGGCCCAGCATTGCTGCGTGAAGTCGTACAGCGCATCTTGCGCCGTCAACGGCGTGCGCCCGGCCAGGCGCGCCAGCACGTAATGGCCTTGGCGCTGCGGGTCGGACGGCAAGGTCACTTCGACAAGCCGCCCGGCCTCTTGCTCGCGCTGCGTCACGCAGATCACGCCCAGCAGCAGCGTGTCGGTATGCAGCGCCAGATCCACCAGCGGCTCCAGGTTTTCGCAACGCAAGGTGACCATCTGCTCGGGCGCGCCACCCGGACCCAGCGTCTCCGCTAGTCGCAGCGAGACCTCGGGGCTCAGCGTGCTGGACGCCACCGGGTACTGCCGCACGTGCTCGATACCAACCTGCTTGTGCGCCAGGATGGGGTGGCCGGGGCGGCACACCATGCCGGCGCGCAGCGGCGCCAGCGGGCGGGTGTCGATGTCGGCGGCGTCATACAGCATGCGCGCATCGCACACCATGGCGTCGATGCGTTCCCCGCGCAGCATGTCCAGCAACGCGGCGGTGGCGCCCAGTTCGACACCGACGCGCACCTGCGGGCGATTGGCCGCCATGTGCGCCAGAAAAGGCGCCAGCAGCAACGAGGCCGGCGTGGGGCTGAGCCCGATGGTCAACGTGCCGGAATCGCCACTGTGCAGCGCCTTGAGTTCGCGTTGCAGCTCGGCTTCTTCGAAGCGCATGCGACGCGCGCGTTCGGCCACGCAAGCGCCATAGGGCGTCAGGTGGACCTGGCGGGTGCCCCGGTCCAGTAGCGGCAAGCCCAGCTCGGCCTCCAGCGCCTGGATGCTGCGGCTTAAGGCGGGCTGCGACAAGTTCACCTTTTGCGCCGCCAGCGAAAAAGTGCCGTATTCCACCACCGCCAGCAGGTGTTTAAGCTTTTGAAAATCCATAACCTTTCCGCATCAAAGTCATGACATAAATGCATTGGCATTATAAGTAATGCCTTCTTATCATGGTCCCCGACGGCGCCCGACAGAGGCGCCGCGTCCCGCGCCTGGGCACTCGCACGATGGGCGCGGCTTATCAATTCGGAGACAGATTCAATGAAGCAGCATTTGTTGTCGGCCGCCATCCTGGCGGCCTGCGCCAGCGTGGGCGCGGCCCCGGCCCTGGCCTTGGAAACATCCCGGAACGCGAATTCCGCCCAGCCTGCCATGCAAGGCTCGGCGCCCGTATCCGCCACCGGCGGCCAGGCGTCCCCGGCTGCATCCAAGGCCGTCACCATCCGCCGCGATGGCTACGGCATGCCCCACGTGTACGCCGACACGGTCTACGGCCTGTTCTATGGCTACGGCTACGCGGTGGCGCAAGACCGCTTGTTCCAGATGGAGATGGCGCGCCGCAGCACGCAGGGGCAGGTCGCTGAAGTGCTGGGCGAAAAAATGGTGGCGTTCGACAAGTCCATACGCGGCAATTTTTCGCCCGAACGCATCCAGCGCCAGCTGGCCGCGCTGCCCGATTCCGAACGCCAGATTCTGGACGGCTATGCCGCCGGCATGAACGCGTGGATCGCGCGCGTGCGCGCCCAGCCCGACACGCTGATGCCCAAGGAATTCAACGACCTGCAATTTCAGCCGATCAACTGGACAGCCTATGACGTGGCCATGGTGTTCGTGGGCACCATGGCCAACCGGTTTTCGGATGCCAACAGCGAGGTCGACAACCTGGCCCTGCTGACCGCCTTGAAGGACAGGCACGGCGAGGCGCGCGCGATGCAGATCTTCAACCAGCTGCGCTGGATGACCGATAGCCGCGCGCCTACCACCGTGCCCGAAGAAGAGGGCGTGTATCGGCCGGGAGCCCCGTCGGCCTCGGCGCCGGCACCGGCCAAGCTGTCGTATGCCTTGCCGCGCTACGACGGCACACCGCCCATGCTCGAACGCGTGGCGCGCGACCCGCAGACGCGCGGTGTGCTGTCCGATACGCCCACCGACAACGCCACCGACCCCGCCGCCGATGCACCTGCCCGCATGCTGGCGCAGTTCGCCGAATCAGGCCAACCCGGCATCGCCGGCTTTCCCACCACCAGCAATATGTGGATCGTGGGTCGCGAGCACGCCAAGGACGCCAGGTCCATCTTGCTGAACGGCCCGCAATTCGGCTGGTGGAACCCCGCCTACACCTACGGCATCGGCCTGCACGGCGCCGGGTTCGACGTGGTGGGCAACACCCCGTTCGCCTATCCCAGCATCCTGTTCGGCCACAACGCCCATGTCACCTGGGGCTCGACGGCCGGCTTTGGCGACGACGTGGACGTCTACGCCGAAAAGCTCGACCCCGCCGACCGCACCCGTTATTTCCATGACGGCCAGTGGAAGACGATGGAAAAGCGCACCGAGCTGATCCCGGTCAAGGGCGGCCAGCCGGTGCTGATGGACGTGTACCGCACGGTGCACGGCATCGTCACCAAGTTCGACGACAAGCAGCATGTGGCCTACGCCAAGGCGCGCGCGTGGGAAGGGTACGAGCTGCAATCGCTGATGGCCTGGACGCACAAGGCGCAGGTGCGCAACTGGGACGAATGGAAGCAGCAGGCCGCGCGCCACGCGTTGACCATCAACTGGTACTACGCCGACGATCGCGGCAATATCGGCTACGCCCACACCGGCTTTTATCCCAAGCGCAAACCCGGCCACGACCCGCGCCTGCCCGTGCCGGGCACCGGCGAAATGGACTGGGACGGCATGCTGCCGTTTGCCACCAATCCGCAGGTCTACAACCCGCGCCAAGGCTTCATCGGCAACTGGAACAACCAGCCCATGCGCGGCTATCCGTCCACCGACCTGTTCGCCATCGTGTGGGGCCAGGCCGACCGCTACGCCGAAATCGAAACGCGTCTGATGGCCATGACGGCCAACGGCGGCAAGGTCAGCGCGCAGCAGATGTGGGACCTGATCCGCACCACCAGCTACGCCGACGTGAACCGCCGCCATTTCCTGCCATTCCTGCAACGCGCGGTGGCGGGCCTGCCGGCCGATGATGCCCGCGCCAAACTGGTGGCAGGGCTGACCGCCTGGGACGGCATGGGCACCAGCGATAAGCAGCCGGGTTACTACGACAACGTCGGCCCGGCGGTGATGGACGCGTGGCTGCGCGCCATGCTGCGCGCGACCTTGGCCGACGACATGCCGGCCGATTTCTTCAAGTGGTACAGCGCCACCGGCTATCCCACACCGGCCGCGCCGGCCGTGGGTTCGCTGAACCTGACGGTGGGCGTGAAGGTGTTGTTCAACGCGCTGGCCGGCCCCGATGCCGGCGTGCCGCAAACGTACGACTTCTTCAACGGCAAGCGCCCCGAATCCGTCACGCTGGCCGCGCTGGACGATGCCCTGGCCACCTTGCAAAAGACCTATGGCCAGGACCCAGCCGCGTGGCGCATTCCGGCCGCGCCGATGGTGTTTGCGCCCAAGAACTTCCTGGGCGTGCCGCAGGCGGATGACAAGGCGGTGCTGAGCTTTCCGTCCACCCAGAACCGGGGCACCGAGAACAACATGACGGTGTTCGACGGCAAGGGCGTGCGCGCGGTGGATGTGGTGGCGCCGGGGCAAAGCGGCTTTGTCGCCCCGGACGGCACAGCGTCCGTCCACTCGCGCGACCAGTTCGACATGTACCGGGACTTCGGCAGCAAGCGTGTCTGGTTCACGCCCGCCGAAGTGCGCGCCAACGCTAAGTCGGTAGAGACGTTGCGCTACTGACCGCGTAGCCGCCCTGGTGGCTGGCCAGGCGCGCATAAGCCCCTTGCCTGGCAAGCAATTGGTCGTGCGTGCCGGCCTCAGCCAGCGTGCCCCGGTCCAGTACCAGGATCAGGTCGGCGTTGCGGATGGTGGACAGGCGGTGCGCGATGACCAGTGTCGTGCGGTGCTGCATCAGCGCATCCAGCGCGCCTCGCACCTGTAGCTCGGACAAGGTGTCCAGGTGCGAGGTCGCTTCGTCCAGAATCAGCACGGGCGCATTCTTCAAAAAGGCGCGCGCAATCGAGATGCGCTGGCGCTGGCCGCCGGATAACTGCATGCCGCGCTCGCCGACGGGCGTTGCCAGGCCGTCGGGCAGTTGCTTCACGAAGTCGGTCAGCGCCGCCTGGTCCAGCGCGCGCGCTACCTCGTCGGGCGTGGCCTCGGGGCGCGCCAACCGGATGTTTGCCTCCAGCGTGTCGTTAAACAAATACGTGTCCTGCGTGACCAGCGCCACGCGTTCGCGCAGGCCGTCCAGTTGCAGTTGGCGCACGTCGATGCCGTCCAGCTTGACCGCGCCCAGGCGGGGGTCCCAGAAGCGCAGCAACAGGCTGGCCACCGTGCTTTTGCCCGCGCCCGATGCGCCCACGATGGCCACCGTGGCGCCGGCCGGCACCTTGAAGCTAAGGTCGTTCAGCGTGTCTTCCTCTTTGCCCGGATACGCGAAGGTCACGTGTTCAAACGCCAGCGCCAGACCGTGCGTGGCCACGGGCGGCGACAGCGGTCCGTCGGTCACGGGCTCGGGTTCGTTGCTGACCACATGCAGCCGGCGCGTGGCCGCGATGGTGTCCGCCAACTGGCGGCTGACTTGCGAAATTTCGGAAACGGGCAGGAAGGTCGCCATGGCGATCAGCACCAGCAGGGGCAGCATCCCGGCCGACAAGGCGCCGGCCGACACCTGCAACGCGCCCACCACCGCAACCGCCAAGCCGCCCAGCCCCATCGCCACTTCAAACCAGGCGTTCTGCTTGGATAGGTCGCGCAGGATGGCAAGGCGCCGGACGCGGTAGGCGTCGGCCACTTTCAGGAATTCTCCACGGCGGCGGCCGGTGGCCTGGAACGCGGTCAGGTCGGCCAGCCCCTGGATGGTGTCCGTGGCGTGCGCGCTCATTTCGCCCAAGGCCTGGCGCGCCTTGTCGCCCAGGGCGTCCACATGACGGCGGCCGCGCACGGGCGAGACCAGCGCGTACGCCAGAAAGGGCAGCAGCGCCAGCGCCACGGGCCAGCTGTAGACGGCCAAAAAGCCCAGCACCGACAGCGGCACCAGCACCGACACGATGGCCGGGGCGATGGTGTGCGCGTAGAAGTACTCGACCATTTCGACGTCCTGCGTCGCCAGCGCTACCAGGTCGCCAGAACGGCGCTGCAACAGATAGGCGGGCGCCAGCCGTTCCAGCTTGTCGAAAAGCTTGACGCGCATGTCGGCCAGCAACTGATACGCCATCGCATGCGCCAACCACGACTCCAGCCAGTGGAACAGCGCGGCCAGCGGCGCGCAGACCAGCAGGCCGGCGACCAGGCCGCCAATATCGCGGCCATCGCGGATAGCGGCCACGATCAGGGCGCTGAATACGCCGACGCCAATAAAGGCCGCCACGCGCGCCACGCCCAGCAAGATGGTGGCGGTCAAGGTGCCACGCCATGGCCGGACCACGGACAACAAGGTGCCCAGCGTGGCGCGCCAGCCGACCTGTTCGGCGTCGGCGTCCAGCGGGCGCAGGGCAGGGCCCTGGGCGCGGTCGTCGTTGTCTTGCAGGGATTTGGCGGCGTCGGCCGTGCGGGTGTTGGTGGCGTCGACGGGGGCGTCAGCGGGTGCGTTGATGGATGCGTCGTTCAGCGCGTTGAGGGGCGTGTTGAGCGATGCCACCGCCACCCCGGCCGACGGATTCTCATGCGCTTCGGCCTGTTCGTGCATCAGCCGGTAATACAGCCCGCGCTGCTGCATCAACTGCGCGTGTGGGCCGGCTTCGACAATGCGCCCGTGGTCCAGCACCAGGTTGCGATCGGCCCCGATCACGCTGGCCAGCCGATGCGCCAGGATCAGCGTGGTGCGGCCCGCCATCAGGCGGTCCAGCGCCTGTTGGATCAGCGCTTCGTTTTCGGTGTCCACCGACGACAGCGCTTCGTCCAGGATCAGGATGGGCGCGTCGCGCAGCAGGGCGCGGGCAATGGCCACGCGCTGGCGCTGGCCGCCCGACAATTGCAGGCCGCGCTCGCCGATGCGCGTGGCATATCCGGCGGGCAGCGCCATGATGAAGTCATCGATATTGGCGGCGCGGGCGGCGGCGCGCACCTGTTCATGCGTGGCGTCCGGCCGACCCAGCCGCAGGTTGTCGTCGATGGTGCCGTGAAACAGCGTGATGTCCTGGCTGACCAGCGCGATCTGCGACAGCAGCGTTTGCGTGTCCAGCGTGTTCACGTCGTGCCCGCCGACGCGGATAACGCCCGCCTGCGGCACGCATTCGCGCAGCAGCAGGCGCACGATAGTGGACTTGCCCGCGCCGCTTGGACCGACCACGCCAACGCGTTCGCCCGCCGCGATGGTGAACGCCAGCCCCTGATGCGCGCGGCGTTCGGGCGTGTAGGCAAACGCCACGTTGTCGAATTCGATGGTGGGCGCCAGCTTGCCGGATGTGGGCGGCGCGGCAACAGCGTGGCCACCTTGTGCGCCGTCTCGGGCCACGGACGCGGGCACGGAAGCCGACACGGAAGCCGACACGGACACAGGCACGGGCGTAAGCGGTTGCGCATCCATCAGCGCATGGATGCTGACGGCGGCGGATTGGCCCAGCATGCCGCGATGCAAGACCGAGCGCAGGTCACGCAACGGCCGGAAGATCTCGGTGCCGGCCATCAGCACGATCAGCAGCGCTTCCACGCTCATGTCGCCAGCGGCCACGCGCCACGCGCCCAGGGTCAGCGCCAGCGCGGCGCCCAGCGCCACGCCCAGATCGCTGATGCCGCGCGTCAGCAAGCTGACGGACAACACCCAGAATGTGTTGTCGGACAAGCTGCGGGCGCGCGCGGCCAAACGCCGGCCCCACGCCTTGCCCTGACCATAGGACTTCAAGGTGGGCAGGCCTTGCACCGCATCCAGGAAGTCTTCGCCGAACGCATTCAGCGCGCGGGTGCGCGCCTGGCTGGCGCGCCGGTCCAGCATGTGCACGGCCATGGGGCCGAACAGGGCGAACAGCGCCGCCGCCAGAAACACCAGCGCCGTGGGCACGTCCCAGAATGCAATCACCGCAAAGATCGCGAAGGGTGCGACGGCCGCGATGGCCACTTGCGGCAGGTACTGGCCGAAAAACGTTTGCAGCTGCTCGACGCCATCGACCACCGTCAGCATGACGCCGCCGGTGCGCTGGTTGGCAAACCACGCGGGTCCGAGCGCGACGATACGGTCATACAGCTTGCCGCGCAGGCTTTGCTGGATCCGGGCCGATGTGTGGTTGGCCTGCACGGTGCGCCAGTGGTCGAACAGCGCGCGCAGCAGCACCATCGCGCCCACGCACAGCGCGGGCGTGATCCAGTCTTGCCAAGGGGCGCCGTTGAACACGCGGGCCAGCAGTTGGCCCAGGAAGACATAACGGGCAATGCCCGCGCCCAGCGCCAACAGGCCCAGGAAAATGCCGCCCGCCATGCCGGCGCGCAACCCCGCCGTCATTCGCCACAATCGAGAGTCGAAATACATATCAGTGCTCCATCCAGAGCCAGCATGGTCGCTGATCCGACGGCTTCGCGATAGCGAGTGTTTTTCAATCATGGGTTGAGATAAACTCAACCGATGCCCGATCAGCCCAGCCACACGCCACCCCTGGCGGCCCTGCGCGCCTTTGAAGCCGTTGCCCGCCTGGGCAGCCTGAGCCGCGCCGCCGCCGAACTGCATGTCACCAAGAGCGCGGTCAGCCATCAGCTGCGGTCATTGGAGGCGGATCTGGGCGTGCCGCTGTTGCGACGGGGTGGCACCGTGCGCCGCGCTGAAACCACCCCGGCGGGCAGCGAGCTTCTGGTTTCCGTACAACAGGCCTTGACCCTATTGGACTCCGCCTGCCGCCAGGTTCGCGCCACGGCGCGAGGCAAGCGCCGCTACACGCTGAACGTGTCGGCCAACCCGTCGCTGGCGGCGCTGTGGCTCGCGCCGCGCATCGGCCGCTTCATCGAACTGCACCCGGACATCGGCGTGCAGGTCTATCTGCACGCCAGCCAGGATCCCGCCTGGAAAAGCCAGGATATCGACCTGGCTTTTCTACACGTGCGCACCGGCGGCCCGCATGTGGCCGAGACCGGCGACATCGCGCTGATGACCGAAACCGTGGTGCCCGTGTGCAGCCCGGCCCTGATCCCCGAAGCCGACCGCAACGACCCGCGCGTGTTCCTGCGGCATCGCTGGCTGGAGGAAAAGCACATCGATAGCCCGGAAACAGACTGGCGAACCTGGAGCCCGCGCCTGGGGCTGGCTGATTCCGATTGGCAGGAACCGATGGTGCTAAGCGGGCTGAGCACCGTCGTGGCCGCCGCCGCCGCGGGCGTGGGCATCGCCTTGGGACGCGCGCCGCTGATCGACGAAGACCTGGCCAGTGGCCGGCTGGTGCCGCTGGTGCCGCAATTGCGGATGCCGGGGTCGTGGGGCTATGTCATGCGCGTGCACGCCAACCGTCCCATGGACGCATCGCTACCCGCGCTGGTGGAATTCCTGGCCGAGGAAGGACGCGGCAAGGTGGACGCGCAGAATCATGGTGTTCCGCCCGGCTCGCGTGCGGGGGATGTGGCGGACGCCGCAAGGACATGACGATGAGATGGAATGGGTATGGGACCGGGCCGGGTCGCGCGGGTGTGGCAGGCGTGGGTCTGGGGTTATGGCTGAGCGTTACGGCGGGCGGGGCAATGGCTGCGGGGGTGACGGCTGCCGCAGCATCGGCTGCCGCAGCGTCGGCTGCCGCAGCATCGGCTGCCGCAGCACCGGCTGCCGCAGCATCGGCTGCCGCAGCATCGACCGCGGGGGCTTCCGGGGCCACGCTGGCACGGT
Source organism: Achromobacter sp. 1L-A-4-B-C2 (assembly GCF_057291955.1). NCBI lineage: Bacteria > Pseudomonadati > Pseudomonadota > Betaproteobacteria > Burkholderiales > Alcaligenaceae > Achromobacter > Achromobacter sp. 1L-A-4-B-C2. The sequence goes on along the minus strand of NZ_JBXAWP010000005.1, from coordinate 657,657 downwards.
GGGAAGCCGATGACCGGGCTGCCGGCATCGCGCCACCCGACACGCCGTGCCAGGACTTTCTGCAAACCCTGGGCAGAAAGCCCGACTATCTTGAGTACCTGGGCTGCGAGCAGGACGACGATTCTTACATCCAGCCGATGCGGGCGAACTACCGCGTCAGCGGTTCATCCGCCGTCAAACTGGAAGCCTATCTGATGCACGAATTCGGCATGCCCGCGCTGGAATACGTCTGCTGCGGCTGGGCCAGCCCGGCGCCGTTCGCCTGGCGCGCGGGACGCGGCGGCGTTGCCTACGACATCGGCATGGGCGTCGAAACGCCACGCTTGCCGCGCGCACAGTGGGACCAGATTCCCAGCTTCAACGTCAGCGTCGGCATCGTCCGCAAAAGCCCCTAACGCCGGTCCGACGTCGGCGTCAGGCGCGCGCACCCCGCGGCGCCACATCCCGTGCATGGGATGGGCCGGCTGCGCACGCCGGCCAGGCGCGCGGGCCGGGGCTGATTGCGCTGCTTTAGTTAGTAGGGCTCTTGGGGCTCATCCCCGGCGCGCCGTCGTCTGCTTGAGCGCAGCGCCGACCATCGCCTGCACCACCGGGATGACCTTGTCGGCCAGATCCGGGCGGTAGCCGTAGGGGTACGTTTCGTCCATGTAGGTGGACTGGCACATTTCCAGTTGGATGGCATGCACGTTGTCGGCCGGCGAACCGTAGCGGCGCGTGATGTACCCGCCCTTGAAGCGGCCGTTCACCGCCCAGGTGTAGTCCTTGCAGGTGTCCAGTTGCGCCTGCACGGCGGCCAGGATGTCGGGCGCGCAGGCCGCGCCGTCGGACGTGCCGATGTTCAGGTCCGGCAGCTTGCCTTCGAACAGGCGCGGCAGCACGCTGGCGATGGAATGCGCTTCCCACAGCAGCACGGTGCCGTGCTCGGCCTTGATGCGATCCAGCTCGCTGCGCAGCTGGGCGTGATACGGCTGCCAATAGGCTTGCAGGCGGTGTGCGCGTTCGGCGTCGGTCAGCACGCCGTCGTTCTGGTACAGCGCTTCGCCGCGAAAGGTCTGCGTCGGGCACAGGCCGGTTTTGGTCTGGCCGGGATACAGGCTTTCATCGTTGGGCGGGCGGTTCAGGTCCACCACGTAGCGCGAATAACGCGCGCCCAGCACCGACGCACCCAGCGCCTGGGCAAATTGGTACAGCGTGTCCAGATGCCAGTCGGTGTCGCCGGACTGCAAGGCCAGCGGCGTCATCTGCGGGCGCTGCGCGTCGGGAATCTGGCTGCCAAGGTGGGGAATGGAGATCAGCAGCGGGGCGGTGCCACGGCTGAAATGGAAAAGATCGCTCAAGGGAAAACTCCGGGTCACAAAATAAAGGTGCGGCAAATGCGTCGGCCGCGGCGTGGCGCCTATATGCAGGGCGCTTTGGTGTGGCGCCCTTGCGTTGCGCCTGTGTTCAGCGCCTGTGTTCAGCCCATGTGTTTAGCGCCTGTTTAGCGCCTGTATCCTGGGCAACGCACGCCACCGCGACAATTGCAGCAGTTTAATAGACGTTGATAATCAGAAAGTCGTGAAGCAGATCGGTGTGAGGCGGGCTGCCATCGCGCCCGGCATTGCGCCCGGCATCGCGCCTGGCATCGCGCCGAACGCGGCAGGAAGTGTGTAAGGTAGCGGGCATTGCATGATTGAACCGTCGCGCCCGGCAAGGCGCCTGTCGCGAATTGCGCGTCCTTTTATCGGGAGTTCCATGATTGATGACCTGATCCAACTGGGCAAGCTAATCAGCCTGGGTCTGGCGCTGATGCTGCCGTTGGCCAATCCGCTGACTTCCATGACGCTGCTGCTGTCGCTGGGCGCGCAGATTCCCTACAAGGAACGCGAACGCCAGGTTACGCAAGCGGCGTTTTACGTGGTGGGCGTGATGCTGGTCACCTACTACGCCGGCGCGTGGATCATGCATACCTTTGGAATTTCGATTCCCGGATTGCGCATCGCGGGCGGGCTGATCGTGGTCAGTATCGGCTTCAGCATGCTGTTTCCGCCCGCTGAGCCGCGCACGCTGGCCGCCGAAGCCGCTGCCGACGCACAGACACGGCAGACGCCCAACATCGCCTTCGTGCCGCTGGCCTTGCCGGGCACGGCGGGGCCCGGCACCATCGCCATGATCATCAGCGGCGCGGCCTCGGTGGACGCAACCATCACGCCGCAATACGCGCCGTGGGTCGTTGCCGTGACGCCGGTCATCGTGTTCGCGCTGCTGGGCCTGTTGTTCTGGGTGTGCCTGCGATCAGCGGGCCGTATCGTCGCCGTGATCGGGCAAAGCGGCGTTGAGGCCATTTCGCGCGTCATGGGCTTTTTGCTGGTGTGCATGGGCGTGCAATTCGTCATCAACGGCGTTATGGAAATCGTGGGCGTTCATGCCGGTGGCTAAGAGGGCGGTGCGCAGGGCGGCGGCCATGGCGGGACGTGTGTTGCTGACCTTGCTGTTGGCGGGGTCAGCGTTGTGGGGATGCCTGGCGCTGGCCTATCAGGCGCCCGGCGGCAACTGGGGCAAGGGCGCTGCGGGCGTCGCATGGACGGCGCTTTGCGTGATGGCGATGGTGGCCGTGTGGCGGGCAGCACCGTGGCGACGGCGCGCGGGCTGGGCCTACGTAGTGGGGCTGGCGTTGCTGTGCGCCTGGTGGCAAACGCTGGCACCCTCCAACGACCGCATCTGGGCCGACGACGTGGCCCGCATGTTGCGCGGGTCCGTGCAAGGTTCCGTCGTCACCCTGCAAAACGTCCGTAATTTCGATTGGCGCGCGGACGACGACTACACCGTCCGCTGGGAAACGCGCCAATACGATCTGGACCAGCTGGTGTCCGTTGACATGGTGCTGTCGTACTGGGACGGCCCGACCATTGCCCATACGCTGGTGTCCTTCGGCTTTGCCGACGGCCGCCATGTTGTTTTCTCGGTTGAAATCCGCAAAGAACGCGGCGAGCAATTCTCGGAAATCGGCGGCTTCTTCAAGCAGTTCGAACTCAGCGTCGTGGCCGCCGAAGAACGCGACATCCTGTATGTCCGCGCCGGGCCGCGTGGCGAAAACGTCTACCTGTACCCGGTCCACATGCCCCCGGACGCCATGCGCCGGCTGTTCCTGTCCTACGTGGACACGGCCAACTCCCTGACCACCACGCCGCGCTTCTATCACACGGTCACCGCCAACTGCACCACGCTGGTCTATCACATGGTCAACGCCATCGTGCCCGGCCTGCCACTGGATTACCGCCTGCTGCTGTCGGGCTACCTGCCCGAATACCTGTACGAACAGGGCGGCCTGGACACCAGTGTGCCGCTGGACGCGCTGCGCAAGCGGGCGGCGGTGGGGGCGCTGACGACGCCGGAGGAGGATCCGGTGGCGTTTTCCAGGCGGATTCGGCGCTGAGCCGCTGGCTGCAACCAGAACGATCACTTTCCCGGCAGATGTTTCCCAGCGTTACGGAACAGTGTTTTCCATCCCCCATTTCACGTTTACTTCACGGTTCGTGCGGTACATTTGCTTCCGAGTGTTATTTTCTGCATGCAGTTTTTCATCCGGTTTCCGTGCCGGAGCGTCTTATAAGGAGGGCGTCAGATGTTTTGGCTGGCCCTGTTCATGGCGGTTGTTTTGGTCTTTCTTGGCGCGGTCCTGCTGCGCCAGCCCGGCGTGGCACTTTACGACTGGGCTGCCACGCGCCGAGCTGTTCGTCGTTCTGTCGCCGCTGCGCCTGTCCCGCGCGCGCATGCTCCTGCCGTCAAGCATCCCGCCGCAGCCACATTGAGCGGTTAAACGCTTTCTTTGCGCCGCACCGGTGCTTGTTGCCGTCGATGTGATCTGCCACAGAAGTCGAAAAAAAACGCCACCCTTTAAAGGATGGCGTGAATAAAGGCAGCCGCCCGACTCTGCTCAGTTGGGCGGCCCGCAGCCCGCTTAGAAGCGGTGGCGAATGCCAGCGCCCACGGTGCTGATCTTGTTGCCATTGATAAAGGCGGCGCCGTCGGCGTAGGAAGCCAAGGCGTACAAGTTCGTGCGCTTAGACAAGTCGTAGGTGTAGCCGACGCTGTAGATGTCCATCGCGTACAAGTTCTTGTTCGGGTCAGCGCGCTGCCACGAAGCGAAGATGTTGCTGGCAGCGCCGATCGGAGCGCTTACACCAACCATGTACGAGTTGATGCGCAACCCATCCCACGTGAAGCGGCCGTTGGTGAAACCCTGGCCTTGCGCGGAGCCGTGAAAGCAGCCCCGGCATCAACAATAGGCAAGACCGTCCGGATAGATCAAACTGAAAACGACGTAATGGTTCCAGATATACAAATAAGGGCCATATTCGACAGTCTCCCCGGGACGAGGCTAGGATTTTTCAAATATTCGGTTACCCGAGACACATATAAAAACTCACGTTTTATTGCTGCCGTACAACAGTTTCCTGCTTGAAGGCGCGATCGACGGCAGCGGGCGGTGTGGGCAGACGCAGGTGGCACCAGCAGTCGAATGGACCAAGATAGGGACGGACCATGACCGCTGCGTCCGGGCGAAGCGAGTACACTTGTCCGCCGTTTTGCTTTCAGCCCCAGAATTCTCCATGATCTCCACCGCATGCGGCGTCGACTTCGGTACGTCTAACTCCACCGTCGGCTGGAGCCGCCCCGATCAGCGCGCGCTTCTCGCCCTGGAAGACGGCAAGACCACCTTGCCGTCGGCCATTTTCTTCCATGACGAAGATGCCGAGGTCAGCTACGGCCGCGCGGCGATTTCCGATTATCTGGCGGGTTACGACGGACGCTTGATGCGTTCGATGAAAAGCTTGCTGGGCAGTTCGCTGATCGACGGGTCCACGGAAGTGCAGGGGCGTTCCATTCCGTTCCGCGTGCTGCTGACGCGCTTTATCGCCGAGCTGAAGCGGCGCGCCGAAACGGCTGCCGGCCGGGACTTCACGCGCGCCGTGCTGGGCCGGCCGGTGTTCTTTGTTGATGACAACACCACCGCCGACCAGACCGCGCAGGATACGCTGGGCGAGATCGCGCGCAGCGTCGGGTTCACCGATATCGAATTCCAGTTTGAGCCGCTGGCCGCCGCGTTCGACTACGAATCGCAGATTGACCGCGAAGAGCTGGTGCTGGTCATCGACATCGGCGGCGGTACGTCCGACTTTTCCTTGATCCGCCTGGGTCCGGGCCGCGCCGCCAAGGCGGACCGGCGCGAAGATATCCTGGCGTACGGCGGCGTGCATATCGGCGGGGTGGATTTCGACAAGCAACTGAGTCTGGCGCACGTGATGCCCTTGCTGGGGCTGGGCAGCCAGTTGCGTAGCGGCAAGGATGTGCCGTCGACCCAATACGGCAACCTGGCCTGCTGGCACACCATCAACCAGGCCTACACGCGCAAGGCGGCAGAGCACTTTGCGTACATCCGTGCCGAAGCCGGCGACCGTGACAAGATCGACCTGCTGTTGAACCTGGTGAAGCAGCGTGCCGGCCACTGGGTGGCGGTGCAGGTGGAAGAGGCCAAGATCGCGCTGTCTGAAAATCCGGCCGCGCGCATTGATCTGTCGCGCGTGGCCCCGGACTTGGGCGTGGACGTGACGCGGGCCTCGTTTGACGCCTGCGTCAGCCGCCTGATTGAAAAGGTGGAAATCACCGTTGGGGCCTTGCTGCGCGACGCGGGCGTGGCCACGGCCGATGTGGACACGGTGTTTTTTACTGGCGGCTCCAGCCGGGTGCCGCGCTTGCGCGAGACCGTGTCGGCCCTGGTGCCGGGCGCGCGCAGCGTGGAAGGCGACCTGTTCGGCAGCATCGGCGCCGGCCTGGCGCTGGACGCCAGGCGCAAGTTCGACTAAGCCTCTTGCCGTTGCTGGACGCCGGGGGCAGGGATGCCTTGCTTCAGTCCGGCGCTGCACGCCTGAGACAGGCGCGTTCAAGCGCGGGCGCAACCCGCGGGCGCAACCCGTTAATGCGCCGCGCCCGTCGGCGATGGTAAGCTGCAAAGCTTGCCCGGGGCGGCACGCCGCCCGCTTGTTTCAACAGACCCAGTTGCCGTCATGACCCGCCCATCTTCCGTTAGCGATACGCATCTTGTCGAAACGCTGGTGACCAGCGAAGCGCCGTTCGAAGGCAGCTTTTTGAAGGTTCGCCGCGATACCGTCAGCCTGCCCAACGGCCACACCGCCACCCGCGAATACATCGTGCATCCGGGCGCTGTCGTGGTGATTCCGTTGCTGGACGACGGCCGGGTTCTGCTTGAACGCCAGTTCCGCTACCCGATCGGTCGCGTCATGACGGAATTCCCCGCCGGCAAGCTTGACCCGGGCGAAGACCCGCTGGTGTGCGGCAAACGCGAATTGCTTGAAGAAACCGGCTATACCGCCGACCAGTGGGCGCATGCCGGCGCGTTGCATCTGGCGATTGCCTATTCCACCGAGATCATCCACATCTTTTTTGCGCGCGGCCTGCGCGCCGGCGACAGGCAACTGGACCAGGACGAATTCCTGGATGTGATCAGCGCCGAACCCAGCGAACTTCTGGCTGCATGCAGCCGTGGCGAAGTCACCGACGCCAAGACCTTGACGTGCGTGTTGTGGATGCAAAACGTCTTGTCGGGCGCGTGGAAGCTGGACTGGCAAGACAACGCCGCCTAGCCGTCACGGCAAGCCAGTCGCCATGGCCGCATTCCCTGTCCTGATCCAGCCGTCCGGCCTGCGTTTCGATGCCGAGGCGGACAGCTCGGTGCTGTTGGCGGCCCAGGCGGCCGGCATCAAGCTGCCCAGTTCGTGCCGCAACGGCACGTGCCGGGCCTGCATGTGCCTGATGCTGGATGGCTCGGTGACGTACGCGGTCCAGTGGCCCGGGTTGTCGCGGGACGAAAAGGAAGAGGGTTGGATCCTGCCATGCGTGGCCCGCGCGACCTCGGCGCTTGAGATCCAGGCCCCGCTTGCCGAGCCGCTTGCGCCCACGGCGCTGGTCGCGCGCCCGTTGACGGGGGCGCGGCGCTGAAGGCGGCCCAGGAAGCCCGAGCGCCCTGAGCCCGTCTATACGCGCCCTAAGTCCGTCTCTGCGCGCCTTAAGCCCGTCTCTGCACGCCCTAAACCCATCTCTGCTCGCGCTAAGCCCGTCTCTGCGTGCCCTAAACCCATCTCTACTCGCGCTAAGCCCGTCTCTGCGCGCCCTAAACCCATCTCTGCACCCCCTAAGCCCCTCTCTGCACGCCCTAAGCCCATCTTTGCGCGGCCAAAGGCAGTACCGCCATCGCCATGCCTGCCGCCATGCCCAGCACCAAGCCTGCAAACGGCGCGGCGCCTGCCGCTAGCGCCATCCCCACGCCCAGCCGTGCGCCGACCACCATGCCGGCAGCCATCAGCGCGGCGCACAACATACGCGCCGCGGCCGACGGCGCGCCGGGCCAGGGTGCCAGCGCCGCCAGTGCCATCGCGACGCTGGTGGCGGGCATCAGGACGGCATGCCGCCACGCCAACTCCCACCAGGTGCCCGGCGCGCCGCATTCGCTGGCGAGCAAGGGCGCGGGCGTCTGGCGTGTGTCGATGGCCAGCCCGATGAGCATGGCCGCCACGCAAGCCAGCCATAGCCATGCCATGGCGCGCGCTGCCCGCGTAGCCGCCCGCGCCGTGCTAGCCGCCCGCGCCGCGCTAGCCGCACGCGTGGCAGGCCGACGGGGCGTTGTCGTACCGGTCATGGTGGCGCACCCAGTCGCCCAGGTTGAAGTGCGGGCCGGATTCGTTGCGGCCCAGTGGCGCGAATTCCAGGTAGTTGTAGGCGCCCGCCAGGCGTTCCACGCCGCGTTCGAACGTTGAATAGGTGTGGAAAATCTCACCGTCCGGGTCACGGAAAAACGCGCTGATGCCTGATCGCTCTTGCACGCTGCCGTCAGCCTGGGCCACCGAGGCCTGCATGTCGAAGTTAAAGTCGCAACCTTCGGACGACACCCATGGAAACTGCCAGCCCATCCGTTGCTTGAACGCTTGCAGCTTGCCCAGCGGCGCGCGCGATACGGCAACTACCGACACGTCGTGATGGCGCAGATGCATCAATGCCGCCTCCAGATGGTCGACCAGGAACGAGCAACCTACGCAGCCTTCCTGCCAATCCGGGCCATACATGAAGTGGTAGACCAGCAACTGGCTGTTGCTGGCGAACAGATCGGCCAAGCCCATCGGCCCGTGCTCGCCTTGAAACTGGTAGCGTTTGTCCACCTGTACCCAGGGCAGCTCAAGGCGTTCGCGGGCCAGCGCGTCCTGGTTGCGGGTCAGTGCTTTTTCGCGGGCCAGCAGCGCCAGGCGCGCGGCTTCCCATTCGGGGCGTGATACGACGGCGTGATTTGTATGCATGATGCGGCTCCTGATGGCGGGCCGGTCCGGCCCGCGGGCGGCAAGGCAACTCAGACGGCGCTTGCCAGGTGATCCGCCAGCCGATCCATGGCGCCCGCCCAGCCGGCTTCGTGGCCGTCTCGGGTTGGCTGATCGACAAACGGGGTTTGCAGGAAGGCCAGTTCGGTGCCGCCCTGCGCGGGGGTGAATTCAAGGGTGATCAATGAGGTTTCGTCGGGCGTGTCGCGCCATGCCCAGGTGAACACCAGGCGGCGCTGCGGTTCGACTTCCTGGTACACGCCGCTGGCGTAATGCGCCTGGCCGTCCGCGGTCACAAAGCCCACTTCATAGGCGCCGCCTACGCGCACGTCGGTGTCGGCCTGCAACACGCGCTGCGTGCCGGCCGGGCCGAACCATTGCATTAGCGCTTGCGGGTCGGTCCACGCGCGCCAGAGGCGTTCGGCCGACGCGGTGAAGCGTCGGGTGAGTCGGAGTTCAAGCGGGGCGCTGGCGTTGTCGTCGCGGTCGGCGCTGCGGCGTTGGTCGCGGCCGGAAGTTGCGGCGTTGTCGCCGGGCTTGTTTGGGGTGGGGTCGGGGGGCATGGGTGGATCTCCTCGTCGTGATACAGGTATCGGGCCAGTGAATCCAGTTGCCCGGTCCAGAACTTCTCGTAGCGCGCCAGCCAGTCGGATGCGGCCCGCATCGGCTCGGGCGACAAGGTGCAGCTGACCACGCGCCCGTCCTTGGCCCGTGCGATCAGCCCCGCGTCTTGCAGCACCCGCAGATGCTTCAGGAAGGCGGGCAAAGACATTGCGTGCGGGCGCGCCAGTTCGCTGACGGACGCGGTGCCGTGTTCCAGGTCGGCCAGCACCCGGCGCCGCGTGCCGTCGGCCAGGGCGGAAAAGACGCTGTCCAGCGTGTCATCGTTTAAGTTAACCATAAGGTTAAGTATCCGCCCGGAAAAAAGCCGGCGTCAAGCCGGCGGTGATTGGGAATTTCCCTGACGTCAATCGTGGCGGTGCATGGCGGATTGATGCTTGGTGTCTCGCATCGAGGCATACACCAGCAGGGACACGAAGATCACGCCCGCCAAGTAGTAGTAGAACCATTGCTCGTGGCCTTGCTGCTTGAAGAACAGCGCGATGGCCGGCGCCGTGCCGCCGAAGATCGACACGGTAATGGCGTAGGGCACGGCCACGCCCGTGGCGCGGATGTTGGTGGGAAACAATTCCGCCTTCACGACGGCGTTGATCGATGTGTAGCCCGCCGTGAAAACCCAGGCGCCGCAGATCAGCAGGAACGCGATGAAAGGGGACCGGGTGTGCGACAGGGTCATCAAAATGGGCACGGTCAGCGCCGCGCCCGCAACGCCGAAGAAAATCAGCAGCGGCTTGCGGCCTACCTTGTCGGACAGCGCGCCATACAGTGGCTGAAGGATCAAGGCAAAGATCAACGAGCCGGCGATGATGTAGGTGGTGGTGATGTCGGTAAAGCCCGCCGTCTGGCGAACAAAGGTCTGCATATACGTGGTGAACGTGTAGAACGCAGCCGTGCCGCCGGCTGTCAGGCCAACCACGATGGCGACCTCGCGCGGGTACTTTGTCAGGCCGCGCTGCAAACTCGTTCTGGGCTTGGCTTTTTGTGCCTCTTGCGCCGCTTTATACGAATCGGTTTCCGGCATGTCGCGCCGCATCAGCGCCGTCACGATGGCCAGCAATGCGCCGATCACGAACGGAATGCGCCAACCCCATTGCACCAGTTCTTCATGCGTCAGGAACACGTTCTGCAACAGCAGCAATACCAGGATGGCGCAAAGCTGGCCGCCGATCAGCGTGACGTATTGGAAGCTGGAATAAAAGCCGCGATGTTCGGGGTCGGCAATTTCGGTCAGGTAGGTAGCGCTGGCGCCATACTCGCCGCCCAGGCTCAGGCCTTCGACCACGCGTGCCAGCGCCAGCAGGGCGGGCGCGGCCAAGCCGATCGTGGCGTAGGTGGGCGTCAGCGCGATGATCAGCGAGCCCACGCACATCATCCCCACCGATACCATCAACGACAGGCGCCGCCCGTGCCGGTCTGCAAGGTGGCCGAACAGCCAACCGCCCAATGGCCGCACGATGAAGCCGGCCGCGAACAGCGTGGCCGCATTCAGCTGCTGGACGACGGGATCGTGCGAAGGAAAAAAGGCGGGCGCGAAATACAGCGCAAAGGCGGTGTAGGCGTAGAAGTCGTACCACTCGACCAAGTTGCCCATAGACCCGATGAAGATGGCCTTGATGCGGCGTTTTGCGTCGGGCATGGCCAGATACGTTTGCGTCATGACTGTTCTCAAGGTGAGCTTGTCGGGGAGTCGCCGGACACGCGAGCGCGCCTAGTCCTCGCCCGTCAAAATCGCAAGGTCAGCCGCGAAATGGAACACGCATGGGCAATATCTTGCGCCTGGCCGCCGCGAAATGCACGCGTCGGCAAGGGCGCTTCTTTAAGGATGTAGTCAGGTGTGCCGCTTGCGGCCAAGGCACATTCCGCCCCATTGCCGTGCATCGGTACGCATCGCACAGCGCGGCGGCAGGCACGCTATAGAGGCTGTTGGCCGCCTCTGTTTGCCACCTATTTGCCGCGCGGCTTGATGATGTCGCACGCGGCGGCGCGATCGTCCGTCTGGGCGTCGCTGCCCAGCAACGCCTGGGCGCCGCAGACCGATGTGAACATGCCCTTGTTGTCATGCCCGACGCCGCCCACCTCGAAGCTGCTGCGATGCAAAGGCACGGGTTTCGGGCCACGGCCGGCCAGCACATATTCGTATTGGATATAGCCCGTGCCACGGGCCAGGCGCGTGGCGCCCTGCGCTTCGGCGCCGCAGGTCTTGTCCAGCAGCCGGTGTTCGGGGTTGTTGTCGGCGCCGCCCAACAGATAGGTGACGTCGCGCGCCGCGTAGCGCACGAACAGCCGGGTATCGTCGGTTTCGCGGGCGTAGGCGGGCAGCTTGTCGGTGCCGTACTTGTACTGGTTGTAGGTGGGGCAGATGCCGCGTTCGTAGGGCGCGTAGCCCTTGCCGTCGGCGCGGGGGCGCTCGTTGGTCAGGTACAGGTAGGACGACGGGTTGGCGATGACGTAGCGCAACGCCAGGCCATCGCGCCGCAGCGCGCCGTCAACGTTGTTCAGGATGGCGTAGCGTTGCACCAGCTGCGCACCGGCGGAGTGGCCGGCCAGCACGATGCCTGCCAAGGCGGGCAGGCGCTTGCGGTCGTCCAGGCTGCGCAGCAGGTCGTCCAGCACCTGGAACGAGGCCACCGGCGCGGGGCGGCCGCTGGCCTGGATGCTGTCTTCGCCGTCTTCCCAGCTGGATTTGCGCCACGCGGCCATGCCGCCAAATCCCGAGTCGATCGACCCCGAAAACCGGGGCGCCAGAATCAAGGTGTCGCGGGCGCGGTCGGGGTTGTGCGACAGCAGCTGCGCGGCGGTGTCGTAGTAGCGGTCGGCGTCGCGCTTGACGCCGTGCACCACGATCAACACCTGCTTGATGTCGCGCAGGTCGTCCTTGGTCAGGTTGCGGTTGGCGTAGACGGGAATCTTGTAGCGATGGCCCGGCTTGCCCAGTTCAACGGGCTGCCAACGCACGGGTGCGACGCGTTTGGGCGCGGGCACCGTTTCGTCGTAGTCGTAGGGGTCGGGCAAGGGGGTCTGCGCGGGGGCAAGCCTTGGCGCAAGCAAGGCAGCCAGGGCCAGCGACACGCCCAGCGCTACCCCAAGCGCCCGCCAGGAGGCGGGGCGCGTGGTGGAGCCGACGGCGGCACGAACGCTGGCGAGCGCGGCGTGGGCAGCGGAAGGGGCAGGCGCGCATCGCATGGCGCGGCGGGCGTTCAGCAGGCCTCGTGGCCCAGCAGTTGCTTCAGGGCGGGCAGGTCCAGGATGCGGACCTCGCGCTGGTTGATCTTGATCAGGCCTTCGCGCGCGAATCGGGAGAACAATCGGCTGACGGTTTCCAAGGTCAAGCCCAGGAAGTTGCCGATTTCTTCGCGGCTCATGCGCAGCACGAACTCGGTCGACGAATAGCCCAGCGAGGCATAGCGTTGCGACAGATTCAACAGGAAGGCGGCCAGGCGCTGCTCGGAACGCATCGAACCCAACGAGGCCAGCATCTGGTGCGACCGCGTGATCTCGCGGCTCATCAGGCGGCGAAACTGCTGTTGCAGCGAGGGCAGGTGCGCAGCCACGCGATCCACTTCGTTCAGGCGGATGACGCAAACCTCGGAGTCTTCCAGCGCGACGGCGGCGGACACGTGCTTGCCTTCAAGCATGCCGTCCATGCCGACGATTTCGCCCGGCAGGTGAAAGCCGGTGATCTGGATCTGGCCGGTGGCGTCTTCCAGCTGCGTCTTGATGCTGCCAAAGCGCACGCCATAGACAGCATCAAGCGGGTGGTCCAGCGAGTACAGCATCTTGCCTTTCTCAAGGCGTACGCGTTCTTGCACCAGCTCGTCCAGCTTTTCCACTTCGGCGGCTGCCATGCCCACGGGCACACACACGTGGCCCAACATACACGTGGAACAGTGGGCGGCATCCGGGGCGACGGGAACCCGTTTTTGCATACGATGACCTTTATAGTGCCCGCCGCGCCAGGAATGGCGCGTACGGGTGTACAAGCGTGAAGACAAAAAGCATTGTAGTCGGTTGTTACTACGGGCGTCTTACGTGCCCTTGGTTGCCGGACGCGATTGCCGATAGGCGATCCAGTCGTCTGCCGGGATATCCACGGCCAACGCTCGCAGCGACGGATCAATGGGATAGTACTGGCAGTGCACGTCCCGCGCGCCGTTCAGGGGCGAATCCAGGCGCGCGATGGTCTCCCGGCGCACGAAACAGCAGGCTTGCCCCGGTACGTATTCCTCGATCTCGTCCATCAGCGCGATCAGCGCCGGGTCGACCCGATACACGTCGCCGCGCACCCGCCGCCCGTCATCCACCGGGATTAGACCGGGCCATGAGCCGAAGTCGACCAGCATGCCGGGCACCGTGGCCGGGCCTACCCAATGGGCCTCGGGCAGGCCGCGCCGGGCGGCGGCTTGCGCCAGATCATTGATTTCGCCCGTGCGTAGGGTGCCGTAGACGAAAACGTATATGCTCATAAATCGGTTTATCTCGCACGTCGAAGCAGTGAAGTGGGCGGCAGGGTGTTGAAATTTTGTCATCCGGCCACATATTCAGGGTATCGAGCCAGCCGGCACGTATCGGTCAGGCTCTCCAACAAGCCAAACGACCATTATGCGATTCGACAAACTAACCACCAAGTTCCAGCAAGCCCTGGCCGACGCCCAAAGTCTGGCCGCGCGCAACGACCACCCCTATATCGAGCCCGTGCACGTGCTGTCGGCGCTGCTATCCGACCCGGACAGCGGCGCGGGCAGCCTGCTGGCGCGAGCGGGCGTGGCGGTCAACCGCCTGACCCCCGCGCTTGAAGCAGCGATGAAGTCGTTGCCGCAGGTGCAGGGCGACGACAACGTGCAAGTGGGCCGCGACCTGAACGCGGTGCTGACCCGCACCGACAAGGAAGCCGCGCGCCGTGGCGACACCTACATTGCCAGCGAGCTGTTCCTGCTGGCGCTGGCCGAAGACAAAGGCGAGGCCGGCCGCATCCTGCGCGAAGCGGGGTTGCAGAAGAAAGCCCTGGAAGCCGCCATCGACGCCGTGCGCGGGGGCGAAAACGTGTCCGGCGCCGAAGGCGAATCCAACCGCGAAGCCCTGTCCAAGTACACCCTGGACCTGACCGAGCGCGCGCGCCAGGGCAAGCTGGATCCCGTGATCGGCCGCGATGATGAAATCCGCCGCACCATCCAGATCCTGCAACGCCGCACCAAGAACAACCCCGTGCTGATCGGCGAACCCGGCGTGGGCAAGACCGCCATCGTCGAAGGCCTGGCGCAGCGCATCGTCAACGACGAAGTGCCCGAAAGCCTGCGCGGCAAGCGCGTGCTGTCGCTCGACCTGGCGGCGCTTTTGGCCGGCGCCAAGTTCCGTGGCGAATTCGAAGAACGCCTGAAGGCCGTGCTCAAGGAATTGGGCCAGGACGACGGCAGCAACATCGTCTTCATCGACGAGCTGCACACCATGGTCGGCGCGGGCAAGGCCGAGGGCGCGATGGACGCGGGCAACATGCTCAAGCCCGCGTTGGCACGCGGCGAGCTGCACTGCATTGGCGCGACCACACTGGACGAATACCGCAAGTACATCGAAAAGGATGCCGCGCTTGAACGCCGCTTCCAGAAGGTGCTGGTGGACGAGCCCGACGTGGAATCCACCATCGCCATCCTGCGCGGCCTGCAAGAGCGCTACGAGATACACCACGGTGTTGAAATCACCGACCCGGCCATCGTCGCGGCCGCCGAGCTGTCGCACCGCTACATCACCGACCGCTTCCTGCCCGACAAGGCCATCGACCTGATCGACGAAGCCGGCGCGCGCATCCGCATGGAAATCGATTCCAAGCCGGAAGTGATGGACAAGCTTGACCGTCGCATCATCCAGCTGAAGATCGAGCGCGAAGCCGTCAAGAAGGAAACCGACGACGCCTCCAAGCGACGCCTGGGCGTCATCGAAGACGAGCTGGAAAAGCTGCAACGCGAATACAACGACTTCGAGGAAATCTGGAAGGCCGAGAAGGCCGCCGTGCAAGGCACGCAGGCCATCAAGGAAGAGATCGACAGCGTGCGCGCCGAAATGGCGGAATTGCAGCGCAAGGGCCAATTCGACAAGCTGGCCGAACTGCAATACGGCAAGCTGCCTGACCTGGAATCGCGCCTGAAGGCCGCCGAAGTGGGCGCCGCGCAGGCCGCGGAAAACGCCGAGGGCGACAATGGCCGTCCGCGTCTGTTGCGCACGCGTGTGGGGGCGGAAGAAATCGCCGAAGTCGTCTCGCGCGCCACCGGTATTCCGGTGTCCAAGATGATGCAGGGCGAACGCGAAAAGCTGCTGCACATGGAGGAATTCCTGCACAAGCGCGTGGTCGGCCAGGACGAGGCCGTGCGCCTGGTGTCGGACGCCATCCGCCGTTCGCGTGCGGGCTTGGCGGACCCGGCTCGGCCTTATGGATCGTTCCTGTTCCTGGGCCCCACCGGGGTAGGCAAGACCGAACTGACGCGTGCGCTGGCCGAGTTCATGTTCGACTCTGAAGAGCACCTGATCCGCATCGACATGAGCGAGTTCATGGAGAAGCATTCGGTGGCGCGGCTGATCGGTGCGCCGCCCGGATATGTGGGCTACGAAGAGGGCGGCTACCTGACCGAAGCCGTGCGTCGCAAGCCGTACAGCGTGGTGCTGCTGGATGAAGTCGAAAAGGCGCATCCGGACGTGTTCAACGTGCTGCTGCAAGTGCTGGACGACGGTCGCCTGACCGATGGCCAGGGCCGCACGGTGGACTTCCGCAACACGGTGATCGTGATGACGTCCAACCTGGGTTCGCATCACATCCAGAGCCTGGCGGGCCAGCCGTACGACGTGGTCAAGGAAGTGGTGTGGGGCGAGCTCAAGCAGACCCTGCGTCCTGAGTTCCTGAACCGTATCGACGAAGTGGTGGTGTTCCATGGGCTGGAAGCGCAGCACATCGAGTCCATCGCCCGGATCCAGTTGCGCCGCCTTGGCGCCCGGCTGGAAAAGCAGGAGATGCGGCTGGAAGTCACCGAGGCCGCGCTGGCGGAACTGGCGCGTTCCGGCTTCGATCCGGTGTTTGGCGCACGCCCCTTGAAGCGTGCCATCCAGCAGCAGATCGAAAACCCGGTCGCGCGCCTGATCCTGGAAGGCAAGTTCGGGCCGCGCGATGTCGTGCCGGTGGATTGGCGCGACGGGGAATTCGTGTTCACCCGCACGTTGCAGTAAACCGGTAGCGTTGCGGTAAACAAAAAGCCTGGCATTGAAAAATGCCAGGCTTTTTTTTACGCTCTGTGCAGGACTTACTGCGCAACCGTCACGAACACCGGGTTCGAATAGAACCACAGGTCGTTGTAGTTGCGCGCGTTGATCGCGTTAAAGCGCGCGACGTTGTCGGCCAGGTCCACCTTGGCGTCGGGCAGCGGTTCACCGGCCGCCGTCTCGCCGGTAACGTCAACGCCAAGATTGGTGCCGCGCAAACGCAGGTACTGGCTCTTGTCTGCCGTGATCGTGGTCTTGATGACGTTGTAGCCGTCGGCGTCCACCGTCCAGTCGGCGCGTGTGTAGCGGGCCAGCACACGGGTGGACGGGTTGGTGTCGGCGTCATATCCCGGGGTGCCGACGGCGGCGCGTGCCCCGACGTCGCCCACGATCAGGTCCACGTGGTTGACGGTGGGCTTGACGTAGGTGGGGTTGCCGCTTTCGATCGGGTATTCGTAATGGTTGCTGTCCGGGCTGCGAAAGCGGATGGTGACTTCCACCTTTTCGCCCTTCGTGGCTTGCAGTTCGCCGCCCATGTGCACGACGCCGGCCGCGCCTTGCGCCTGGAAGTCCAGCGCATCGATCAGGTCGCCGAACACGCCGAAGACCCGGCCGCTTTTCAAGCCGGCCACCACCGCCTTCATGTCGTCGCCGTCCTTCCACACATGCGTCTTGGCGTATTCGCCCGGCGCGTAGCCCGAGCTGTACAGCCCTGAGGCGGTGCGGAAGTGGAAGTCGGAATCGGCCACCGTCCAGATGCGTCGGCCTTCGCCCAGCAGCGCGTCCCAGGTGCCGCCCAGGTGCGCCACCAGATAGTCCACGCCGCCGTACGTGCGGTTGGGCAGGAACGCGTTGGTGTAGGTCGTGGCGTAGCCGCCGCGATCCGGTTCCATCTGGTTGCCGACCATGCCTTCGATGGCGAAGAAGATGCCGGGCGCCAGGTCGTTCATTTCGCGCAGCTGCGCGGCGGTGTACTTGCCCGCGTAACGCGACGGGTGGTTCAGCAGCATGTAGCTGTCGGGATGCTTGTCGCGCAGCCACGCCAACGCCGCCAGCGAATCGGCATGCGTGGTGTAGGCGCGCGTCTGGCCCGCCAGGCGCGACACCAGCAAGGGGTCGAACAGGGCAGGGGCGCGGTTGGTGAACAGGTATTCGAATTCGGCCACGGCTTGCAGCGACTTGTCCGACAGCGGGTCGTCGGTGCCGATGCCGATGTTCACGTGGTCATGCGTCGGCATGTCCCATTCGAACGACGAGAAGATGATCTTGTCGGCATAGCGCCCGGCGGCCTGCGCGGTCTTGATGAACGGCACTTCATACTGCGCCATGCCGGTGGAAAACGGGATGGCGCCGCCTGCCAGCGTAGTGCCGGTATGGTCGCGTCCCGAAAGCCGTAGGTGGTTTGAAATGGCCGCCCAGTCCAGCTTGTAGCGGTCAAAGGCCTGGTCCAGCGCGCTTTCCAGGCTGACCTGCGCGTCGTCGGACTGATAGGTGTGCACGTGCAGGTCGCCCGTGGTCCAGGCGCCGGTTTCGACGGGCTTGGTGGGCTCGACCGGCGGGGCCGGCTCGGTGACCACAGGCGGGGTGGGGGGCGCGATGGGTTCATCGTCGTCGTCGCTGCCACCGCAAGCGCTCAACAAGGTGACGCAAGCCAGCGACAGGGGCAAGATGGCCCGCCGCACGCGGGATACTTCGAACTGCATGGACACACTCCAACGTCTGGCGACCCGCAACGGCGGGCCGCAAAACGCCGAACTATGCCCACGACGAGTGACGCGGGCATGACAGCAGGCCACCGCGATACGACGCGGGTGCCTAACGCTTGCGCGTGCTGCCGCCCTTGGCCTTGCCCACGCCCGAGCCCGCGCCGGTGCCCGCGCCGGTGCCCGCTTCGGCGAGCGCCTGCGTGATGATGGCGTTGGCCGTCCAGCGCACCACGTCCGTGACGGCGGGCAGGTCCAGTTGCCAGATGTCTTTCAACACCAGGAACACTTCGGTGCCATACACCAGCGAAAGCGCTTGCGCCACGCGGTCCTGTTGCGCGGATGTCAATGTCTGCGCCAGCGGCGCGATGGCGCGCTTGAGGATGTCGACGCGATGGCCGCGCACCAGTCGAGGCTCGGCGGCGTCCTTGCCGGCGCTGGCTTGCGCATGCTGCTGTAGCGACACCATGATGGCCGCGCGCAGCGGCGCTTCGTGGGACGCCAGCCGGGGGTAGGCAAAGCGCAGCAGTTCGTCGACACGGGCGGCTGCGTCGGACGAGTCGGAATCCCAGGCGAGGATGGGGCCCAGGCTTTCGTCCACCACGGCCGCGATCAACGCGCTTTGGCTGGGAAAGTAGCGGTATGCGGTTGCGCGCGACACCTTGGCATGTTCCGCCAATTCCGCTACCGACGGGGTGATGCCCTGGGCCATCAGCTGTTGCGCTGCGTCCAGCAAGGTCTTGCGCATGCGGGCGCGCGGCCCGTGCGGCGGTTCGCCGCTGGCCTCGGCCTGGCGGCTGGCGGGCGCGATCAGCCGGGCTGTGCCGCTCGTGGCCGAACGGCTGGCCGGGACGGCGGGAGTTTGACGTGAGACAGGCGTCTCAGTATGATTCTTTCGTCTCATTTCTTGATTCTACACAGGCCTTCAGGGCCTCACATATCGAGGCGCGCACCGAGTGTAGCCGCCCGCGGAGGAGCCATGACGCATTCGAACCGGCGGGTATTTGTTGCCGCCACCTATGACACCAAGGGCCAGGAAGCCGAGTACGTGGTGGACCTGCTGCGCCGCGACGGCGTGGACGTGGTGTCGGTGGACGTGTCCACCACGGGCGCGCCCAGTGCCGCGCAGATTCAGGCGCGCGACGTCGCCGCCAGCCACCCGGGCGGGGCGGACGCCGTGTTCACCGGCGATCGCGGCACGGCCATCGCCGCCATGGCGCTGGCGTTCGAGCGTTACGTGGCGGGCCACGCCGGCATCGGCGCGCTGTTGGGCCTGGGCGGCTCCGGCGGCACGGCGCTGATCGCGCCGGCCATGCGCGCGCTGCCTATCGGTACGCCCAAGCTGATGGTGTCCACGATGGCATCGGGCAACGTCGCGCCCTATGTCGGCCCGTCCGACATCGCGATGATGTATTCCGTGACGGACGTGGCCGGGCTGAACCGCATTTCGCGCCGCGTGCTGGCCAATGCGGCGGGCGCCATTGCCGGCGCGCATCGCATGGCCGCGGCCAGCGCCACCGCCGATGATGGCCGCCCCGCCGCGGGCATCACCATGTTCGGCGTCACGACGGCCTGCGTGCAGCAGGTGACCCCGCTGCTGGAATCGCGCTATGACTGCCTGGTGTTCCACGCCACGGGCACGGGCGGGCAGTCGATGGAAAAGCTGTTGGACAGCGGCTTGCTGGCCGGCGTGCTGGACCTGACGACCACCGAAGTCTGCGACTTTCTTTTTGGCGGCGTGCTGGCCTGCACGCAAGACCGCTTCGGCGCCGTGGCTCGCACGGGCGCGCCCTATGTGGGGTCTTGCGGCGCGCTGGATATGGTCAATTTTGGCGGCATGGATACCGTTCCTGAACGCTATCAGGGCCGCCAGTTCTATCCGCACAATCCGCAGGTGACGCTGATGCGCACCACGGTCGAGGAAAATCGACGGCAGGGCGAGTGGATCGCCGAGAAGCTGAACCAATGCAATGGACCCGTGCGCTTCTTGATACCGGAAGGCGGCGTATCAGCGCTGGATGCACCGGGCCAGGCGTTCTGGAACCCCGAGGCCGACGCCGCCTTGTTCGCGGCGCTTGAGGCCAATGTGGTGCAGACCGCCGACCGCCGCCTGGTGCGCGTGCCGTGCCATATCAACGACCCGCTGTTCGCCAGGACGGCGGTGGACCAATTTCTTGACATCGCTACCCGTTGAATTCGCTATCCGTTGAATTCGCTACCCATTAAGGAAGGCCCCATGCCGCGTTTTGACCGTAACGAACTGCTGGACAAGTTTCGCGCCATGGTGCGCGCCCGCACGCCTATCGTCGGCGGTGGCGCGGGCACGGGCTTGTCGGCCAAGTGCGAGGAAGCGGGTGGCATCGACTTGATCGTCATCTATAACTCGGGCCGCTATCGCATGGCGGGACGCGGCTCGCTGGCCGGCTTGCTGGCCTACGGCAACGCCAACGAGATCGTGGTCGACATGGGCCGCGAAGTGCTGCCGGTGGTCAAGAAGACGCCCGTGCTGGCCGGCGTGAACGGCACCGATCCGTTCTGCGATTTCGATGTGTTCCTGGATGACCTGACACGCCAGGGCTTTGCCGGCGTGCAGAACTTTCCCACCGTCGGGCTGATCGACGGCACGTTCCGCGCCAACCTTGAAGAAACCGGCATGGGCTACGCGCTGGAAGTCGACATGATCCGCCTGGCCCATCAAAAGGGCATGCTGACCACGCCGTACGTTTTCAACGAGGACGACGCCGTCGCCATGTCGAAAGCGGGCGCGGACATCATCGTGGCCCATATGGGCCTGACGACGGGCGGGTCCATCGGCGCGGAAACGTCGCAGACGCTGGACGATTGCGTTGCCGCCATCGACCGCATTGCCGATGCCGCGCTGGCGGTGCGTCCGGATATCATCGTGCTATGCCACGGCGGGCCCATCGCCACCCCCGAGGACGCCGCTTACGTGCTGCGCCACTGCAAGCAATGCCATGGTTTCTACGGCGCCAGTTCGATGGAACGCCTGCCCACGGAACTGGCCTTGACCGCCGCCACCCGCGAATTCAAAAACCTGACCTTCTGAGGTGCTCATGTCGCATACCGTCTTCGTCAGTGCCGTTATCCACGCACCGCTTGAACAGGTGTGGCCGTGCTTTCGCGATTTCAACGGCCTGGCCGCCTGGCATCCGGGCGTGGCGCAAAGCCGCCTGGAAGCGGACGGGCGCCATGACGCGGTGGGCAGCGTGCGGTATCTGGCGCTTGAACCATCGGGCTTTGTGCGCGAACAGTTGTTGATGCTGGACGACCCCAACGCGGCGCTGCGCTATTCGATCATTGAAACCGACCTGCCCATGCGCGACTACACGGCGGGCGTGTCCTTGCATCGCATCACGCAGTCTGAGCAGGCATCGGGGCAGCCATCGGGCGAACACACGCTGGTGCAATGGTGGGCGGACTTCCGTGTCGAAGGCGCGGAGCTTGCCGATGTGGCCCATGCCGTGGGGCAGAATGTGTTCGCGGCGGGCCTGGCGGCGCTGGACGAAAAGCTGCGCGCCGGCCAGGCATAGCGGATAGCGCAGTCGCCTCCGCTAGGTCAGCGGCATCTCGGTCAGCGGCATGTAGGTCAGCGGCATTTCGGCCAGCGTCTTGCGGCTTGCCGGCACGCGCTTGCAACCGGCGGGCAGTGGCGCGCCGCGCAGGTAATCGTGGATCGCGCGGATCAACGCCTGCGCCGCCGGGCTTGTCGGGTATTCCTTATGGCGGATGACGCACACCGTGCGCACCACCGTCGGGCGCGCCAGCAGCGCATAGGCCAAGCCGGGTTCCTGTACCCGGGCGGCGGCCAGCGCCGGCAACAGCGCCACGCCCAGCCCGGCCTTGACCAGCGCCGCCTGCGACGTGGTGCTGGACGCTTCGTAGAACGGTGCGCCGGCCTCGATCGGCAAGTCGGCGCGGGCGCGCAGCAGCGCCATGATGCCGGTTTCGTCCACCACCCCCACCAATTTGCGCCCCGCCAGATCCGACCAGCGCATCGTTCCGTCCCGCCCCGGCTTCAGATGCGGGTCATCGGCCCGGTACAACACGCCGAAGCGGTCTTCCAGCAAGGGTTCAAAGTGCAGACCGGGCGCATCGGCCCACCGGCTGGTCAAGCCGAAGTCCACTTCGCGCGCCGCCACCTTGCGCTGGATGCGGCCGGAATTGTCGTCGCTCAGGTATAGGCGCACGGCGGGATATTGGGCTGCGAATGCGGCCGCCGCCGGCGCGATGATTTCGGTGATGGCCGATGGCGCGGCGGCCACGCCCACGCGCCCGCGCTCCAGCGCGCCATAGCGCACCACGTCTTCGATCACGCCATCAAAATCGGCCAGCAAGCGCATCACGCGCGGCAAAAATTCTTCGCCCGCCGCGGTCAGCAGCACGCGCCGGCTGGTGCGCGCGAACAGCTGCGTGGCCAGCGCGTCTTCCAGCTGGCGCACCAGGCTGGTCACGGACGATTGGGTCTGGAACAGCCGCTTGGCGGCGTGCGTGAAGCTGGATTCCTGGGCCACCGCGACAAACGCGGTCAGGTGTTTCAAGGTGACATGCTTGGGCAGGCGATTCATTTCAAACCACGATAGATGGATCAATAAAAACAATTTTTCCAGATTGATCGGCCGGACGATACTAGGGGCTTCATCCAGGCAGGACGAACATGCAACACGGAAAATTGGATCTGATCATTGAAGGCGGCTGGGTCATCGATGGCCTGGGCGGCCCGCGACGGCTGGCGGACGTAGGGGTGAAAGACGAACGCGTGGCGGCCATCGGCGAGCTGGCCCAGGTCCAGGCCACGCGCCGCATCGATGCGCGCGGCAAGATCGTGGCGCCCGGGTTCATCGATTCGCACGGTCACGATGACTTGATGTTCGTGGAAAAGCCCGGCTTGCCGTGGAAGACCAGCCAGGGCATTACGTCGGTGGTGGTGGGCAATTGCGGTGTCAGCGGCGCGCCCGCGCCCTTGCCGGGCAATACGGCGGCGGCCTTGGCGCTGCTGGGTGAAACGCCGCTGTTTGCCGACATGCACGCCTATTTCGATACCCTGCGCGCGCAGCAACCCATGATCAACGTCGCGGCGCTGGTGGGCCACGCCAACCTGCGCCTGGCCGCCATGCGCGACCCGACCGCCACGCCAACGCCGGATGAGCAGGACACCATGCAGCGCATGCTGGACGATGCGTTGACGGCCGGCGCGGTGGGTTTCAGCACCGGGCTGGCCTACCAGCCGGGCGGCGCCGCGCAACAAGATGAACTGGACGGCCTGGCCCGCGTGGCGGCCGCGCACGGCGCGCTGCACACCAGCCACATCCGCAACGAAGGCGACGAGGTTGAAGCCGCCGTGGACGAGGTGCTTTCCGTCGGGCGCAACACGGGCTGCGCCACGGTGCTGTCGCACCACAAGTGCATGATGCCGCGCAACTGGGGCAAAAGCCGCGTCACGCTGGCCAACATCGACCGCGCGCGCGCCGAGGGCATCGACGTGGCGCTGGACATCTACCCGTATCCCGGCAGCTCGACGATCCTGATTCCCGAACGCGCAGACAGCATCGACGACATCCGCATTACGTGGTCGGTACCGCATCCGGAATGCAGCGGCGAATCGCTGGCCGACATTGCCGCGCGCTGGGGCTGCGACAAGACGCAGGCCGCACAGCGGCTGTGCCCGGCAGGCGCCATTTACTTCGCTATGGACGAGACCGAAGTGCAGCGCATCTTTCAACACGAATGCTGCATGGTCGGGTCGGACGGCTTGCCCAATGATGCGCACCCGCATCCGCGCCTGTGGGGCAGCTTCACGCGGGTGCTGGGCCGCTATGTGCGCGAGGCCGAATTGCTGACGCTTGAAGCCGCCGTGGCCAAGATGACGGCGTTGCCCGCGCGCGTGTTCGGGCTGTCCGGGCGCGGCCAGCTCAGCGTGGGCGCCTGGGCGGACATCGTGGTGTTCGACGCGGACACCGTGGCCGATTGCGCCACCTGGGACGCGCCGACGCTGCCGTCCATTGGCGTTGAACACGTGCTGGTCAATGGCCAACCGGTATTCCCGGAAACGCCGGGCATGAACCGCCCCGGCAAGATCTTGCGGCGCGAAGCCACATACAAAAACCCCAAGGAGACAAACCCATCATGATGCAAAAGACATTGATTGCCCTGGCGCTGGCGGCGCTGTTGCCCACCGCCCACGCCGCGTTCCCGGACCATCCCATCACCCTTATCGTGCCGTTCCCGGCGGGTGGCCCCACCGACATCGTCGGCCGTGTCGCAGCGGCCAAGGCGGGCGAGATCCTGGGCCAGCAGATCGTGGTGGAAAACCGTACCGGCGCGTCCGGCACCATCGGCATGGCGGCCACGGCGCGCGCCAAACCCGACGGCTACACCGTGGGCCTGGCCACCGTCAGCACGCACGGCACCGCGCCGCACTTGTTCCCCAACCTGGCCTACGACCCGGTCAAGGATTTCACGCCGATCAGCAACCTGGTCACCAGCCCCAATATTCTTAGCGTCAACCCGAGCTATCCGGCACGGACGCTGGCCGATTTTGTGGCGCACGTGCGCGCCAATCCGAACAAGGACGGCTACGCCAACGCGGGCGCGGGCGGGGTGAACGACTTGGGCATGATCTGGTTCTTGCAGATCATCGGCGGCAAGATGAACAGTATTTCGTACCGGGGCTCGGCGCCGGCGTTAACCGATACGGTGGGCGGCGTGGTGCCGGTCATCTTCGATAATTTCCCGTCGTCGCTGCCGTACGTGAAAAGCAAGCATCTGCACGCGCTGGCCATCACGGGCACCGAGCGCAACCCGCGCCTGCCCGATGTGCCGACGTTCGCCGAGCAGGGTTACAAGGACTACGACGTCACGGCCTGGTACGGCGTGGTGGGCCCGGCCGGCATGCCCGCCGATGTGCGCGACAAGCTGGCCCAGGCGTTTGCGCAAGCCGTGCGCGACCCGGCCACGGCGGCGAAGATGGAGGAAACGGGCGCCTTTGCACTGGGCAATACGCCAGCGGAATTCGCGGAACAAATTCGCACGGAACGCGACCGCTGGAAGACGGTGATCGACCGCGCGCAGATCAAGCTGCAATGAGATCTGGCTGTGATGCGGGCCGGCTGTGATGCGATCAAGCTGCGATGCGATCAAGCTGCGATGCGATCAAGCCGCGATGCGATCAAGCCGCGATGAGATCGATCCGCGCGAGATCAAGCCGCAATCAGCAACTGGGGCCGGGCTGCGGCAGGTCCCGGCTGCGATAGTGTCGGGCGCAGCGCCGTAGCCTTAGTACACGTCGCGCCGGTAACGGCCGGCGTGCAGCAACGCCTGCAAGGCGTTGTCGCCCAGCACGTCTTGCAGTGCCGCGTCTACCCCGGACGCCATGCCTTGCAGGCTGCCGCAGACGTAGATGGCGGCGCCGTCCGCCACCCAGGCGCGTAACGCATCGGCTTGCTCGCGCAGCACGTGTTGCACGTAGCGGCGCTGGGCTTGGTCGCGCGAATAAACGGTGTCCACGCGTTCCAGCGTGCCGTCGGCTTTCCAGACGTCGATGTCGGCGCGGCAAAATGCATCGTGCGCGGCGTTGCGTTCGCCGAAGATCAGCCAGTTGCGTCGATGCCCCGCCGCGCGTCGCGCCTTGATCAGCGCGCGCAGCCCGGCCAGCCCGGTGCCGTTACCCACCAATATCATCGGACGGCCATCGTCCGGCGCATGGAAGTTGCGATTGGTGCGTACGCGCAGATCGATCTGATCGCCCTCCTGCGCCACCTGTGTCAGCCAGCCGCTACCTACGCCCAGGCCGCCGTCTGCCCCGGGCATCTGGCGCACCAGCAGGTCGATGGCCCCCTCTTCCGGCAACGACGCAATGGAATATTCGCGGTGTGCTTGCAGCGGCCCGTCGCGTTCCAGCCGGGGGCCGATTTCCGCGATATCGCCAGCCAGCCAACTTGGCTTGCCGTGGGCCGGCGGGGTTAGCGTCAACAGGTAGCATGGACCGCCCGCGCTGCCGGGGTTTTGCAGCGTGCGCGCTGCGAGCCGCCACGGTTCGTAGTCCGGCGCCTGCCAATCGGGCAGGTCGCTGCGGCCGGTCAACAGGCTCAGGTGATGTTGCCAGTGGCGCAGCGCAGCGGGGTCGCCGTTGTCCACTTCCACCATGTCGAACAAGGGGGTGGCGCCCTGGGCGTGCAGCCAGTCGTTCAGCCGATGCCCAAAACCGCAGAACCGCGTGTATTCGCTATCGCCCAGCGCCAGCACCGCAACCTGCACACCGGCCAATGCCCGCGAGGGCGCGGCCTGCATCTGGCTGGCAAAGGCGGCCGCGGCGTCGGGCGGATCGCCTTCGCCATAGGTGCTGACCACGAACAGCACGCGGCGGTAGGCGGGCGATTGTCCCGACAAGCGCGCCACATCCAGCTGCCCCAGCGACGCCACATGCACCGTCAGGCCGCCCGCGCGCAGTGATTGCGCGGTTTGTTCGGCCAGGGCCTCCGCATAGCCGGTCTGGCTGGCATATGCGATCAGCACGGCATCGGAATCAGAACCCCCGTCGGCGTTCAGGCTCAAGGCGGCCAGCGCCCGCGCCTGGCTGGCCTGATGCCGCCGCGCGCGGCGCCACGCCCACAGGCACAGCAGTAGCCACACTGCCACCACGCACGCTGCGGCAAACAATCGGGTAGGGCTCATCGGGTCAGGAAGTTTGGGCCAGCGCCTGAAACGCCGGGGTGGCGACGACGCGGTAATCGTGGGCGTCGCGCAGGATGAACAGGGCCGCCAGGTCGTGGCGGCGGGCGTAGGCCAGGCCGTCGGCCTCGCCCAGCACCGTCAAGACCGTGGCCAGCGCGTCCGCCTGCATGCATTCGGCGTGCAGCACGGACACGGACGCCACGTTGTTGCGCACCGGCTGCCCGCTACGCGGATCGATGGTGTGGGCATAGCGTGCGTCGCCGCTGCCAGCGTGTCGCCGATAGTCGCCGGACGTGGCGATGCAAAGGTCTTGCAGGGGCAAGGCCAGCGCGTGCTTGTCGCTGGCATCCGGCACCTCGATCGCGACGCGCCAGGCTTGGCCATCGGGCCGCCTGCCGCGCGCGCGCAGCTCGCCGCCCACTTCCACCAGGTATTGCGAGATACCGAGCGCGTCCAGCGCCAAGGCCGCGCGGTCCACGCCATGGCCTTTGGCAATGGAAGACAGATCCAGGTACGTGCCGCCGGGCTGCATCGCGGCTTGCCGTGCCACGTCCAGCGGCACGCGGCGCCAACCGCAACGCGCGCGCGCCGCGTCGATGGCGGCAGGCGAGGGTGGTTCAAACGCGCGCTGGTGCGGGCCAAAGCCCCAGGCGTTGACCAGCGGCCCCACCGTGGGGTCATACGCGCCGCCGCTGTCCTCGGCCAAGGCCAGGGCATGGCGCAGCACGTAGAAAAAGCCGTCGGGCAGCACCTGCCAGCCTTCTGGGGCCCGGTTGAACCGCGTGATATCGGAGGCCGATTCCCAGGTACTCATCTGCGCCACGACGTCGTCCAGCGCCGCCTGGATAGCGCGGCGCGCGGCGTCACTGTCGATGCCGGCCGGCAGCGCCATGCGTGCGGACCACGTTGTGCCCATGGTCGCGCCCGCCAACGCCGCCAGCGCGGGCAGTGCGGGCGGGGCAGGCAGCGCGGTCGGCGCGGACCACGTGGCCACGGCGGGCGACGCTGACAAGGCTGGCAATGCTGACAAGGCTGACAAGGCTGGCAATGCTGACAAGGCTGGCAACGCTGACAACGCTGACAACGCTGGCGATGCGGGGCGCGCCGCCGGCATGGCGCCATAGCTCACGCGCACGGCGGGGGGCGCCGTGCCGCGAGGCGCATAGGACCGGGCTGCCGACACGCGCGCGCCTCAGGGTTGCAGCACTTCGACGGTGCCGGCGTAGGACAGGCGGCGCTTGGTTGCCTTCGGCACGCTGACCTTGGCGTCTTCCATGCCGGCCTCGATCCAGTACAGGCCGGGCTGCGGCCACTTGACCGAGAACTTGCCGTCCTTGTCGGTGGTCAGCTTGATCTCGCCGACCTTGTCGCGATAGCGGCTGCCGCCGGGCACCACGTTCACTTCCAGGTTGGCGGCGGGCTGGCCGTCCAGCAGCATCTGGAAGCTGGCCGCTTCGTCCGTGAATAAATCGTTCGGGTGCGTGACCGGCGCCAGCTCCAGGCCACGGCCCACCGGCTTGATGGTCGACGGCTTGCCCGCCGTCACGAACGTTTCGACTCGGCCCAGGCTTTGGGACACTTCCAGTTCTTGCGCGTTGGCGGGTACCGCCTGCGCCATGCCTTCGACCTTGCCGAAGTAGCGCTTGTTCTTGCCGTCTTCCTTCCAGCGCGCAAACACGCCGTCGTTGACCACGGCCACGCGATACGTGCCGCTTTGCTTCAGTTGCAGGTCGAACGTGCTGCGCAGCTTGCCACGGTTCAGGTTTTCGGCTTCGGCAAGGTTGCCGTCCGGCGCGATGACGGCCAGGCCGTCCAGGCGCATCGGCGCATGGTTGAAGTAGAACTTGTCGTTGCCGACGGCGGCGTCAACGGTGATCCAGCTGTCGGTGCCCGACAGCACGGTGGACGACGGCACGATCCACACGTCATGCGCGTGGGCGGCAAAGGGCAGGCACAGCGCCAGGGCGGCGGCCAGTTTGGCGGCGGATTTCATGGTTGCGGTCCTTGAAGGCATGCGGGGCATCAGGGTTTGAGGTTGAGCGCGATGGCGCCCAGTTCGTGTTCGCCTTGCGCGGTCAGTTGTTCGGCCTTTTGCGCGGGCCACTGGAAGGGAATGCGCACCAATTCACGGCCGCCGACTTCACGCGCCGCTTCCACCACGACCGCGTACTGGCCGGGTTTGAGCGATGCCAAGGGCTTGGAGGCCGCGTCAAAGCTCAGCGTGTGCTTGCCCACGGGCTTGGTCGCGCCGCTGACCCCGTCCACCGGGAACTGCTGGTTGCGGCCGCTGCGGCGCCACCATTGGCGCATGTCCTTGAGCCACTCGGTGCCTTCGTTGTTCTTCTTGGCCACGTCGTACCAGACGGCCAGGTCGGCGGCCACGCTCTGGTCGGGGTTTTCGATCCAGATCGCGACGTACGGGCGGTGGTATTCGGCCACATCCAGGCGCGGCACCTCGATGGACAGGCCGATGTCGGCCGCATTGGCCGTTCGGGCGATCGCGCCGGCCAAGAGGGCCGACAACAACAGTTTGCGCATGGAAATCTCCAGGGGCGGATCGAAGGAATCAGGGGACGAGCATCAGTGGATGAAGAGCAGCGCCAGGACGACGGGAATCACGACGCCCAGCCCCACCATGGGCCAGGTGGCGCTGCGGTTGCCGGCGTGCATCTTCAGCAGCACCAGCCCGGTCAGCGAAAAGACCAGACAGGCAACGGCGAAGATGTCCAGGAACCAGCTCCAGGCCAGGCCGGTGTTGCGGCCCTTGTGCAAATCGTTCAGGTAAGACACCCATCCGCGATCGGTGCGCTCGTATTCGACATCGCCGCTGGCGCGGTCGATGGACAGCCAGGCGTCGCCGCCCGCGCGGGGCAATGACAGGTAGACCTCGTCGGCGGACCATTCGGCGGCCTTGCCCGCGGCCCCGGCATCCAGCGTATCGTCCAGCCACCGTGCGACAGGGGCCGGCAACGGCGCCTTTTTCTGGCCGGACGGCGCGGTCAGTTGCTTAAGGACGGGGCCGGGCAATTGCGCTTGCCGGCTCGTTACCACCGCACGGGATTCGATGTGCGACGCGTTGTTCAGCGTGAGGCCGGTGACGGCAAACAGCAGCATGCCCAGCAGGCATAGCGCCGAGCTGATCCAATGCCATTGATGCAGCGTCTTGAGCCAGTAGGCCCGGCGCCGTGGAGTGGGTTGACTGTCCATGCGGGATTCGGTTTGAAGCGGCGGATTCTAACATTTAATGAGAATTACTCGTATAAAAGACCGGGCGGTTCACGGACGCTGATTTCAATCGATTTCGAAGGCGGCGC
Organism: Achromobacter sp. 1L-A-4-B-C2; assembly: GCF_057291955.1. Lineage (NCBI taxonomy): Bacteria > Pseudomonadati > Pseudomonadota > Betaproteobacteria > Burkholderiales > Alcaligenaceae > Achromobacter > Achromobacter sp. 1L-A-4-B-C2. The sequence continues at coordinate 627,723 of NZ_JBXAWP010000005.1, read as the reverse complement.
GGGGGCAAAGCGGGTGGCGCGTTGACGGTTCCCACGCGCCGGCGCGTTCACGATCCCTACGCCGCTGCGCGTTGACGGTTGTTGCGCGGCTGCGCCTTGGGCGCGTTATGCTGCTGCTGGTCTTTTGCCTTGCGCGCCGGCCGATGTCAGGCGCCCCGACTTATGTCTGCCTATCAAACCCTGATCCCGTTGAATTTCCTGGCCGTGGGCCTGGGCGCCGTGCTGGGTGCCTGGACGCGTTGGCTGGTCAGCCTGTGGCTGAACGTCGAGTCGTGGCCCTGGGGCACGTTCACGGTGAATCTGGCGGGCGGTTATTTCGTGGGCGTGGCGCTGGCGCTGGTGGCCGGGCACCCCGAATGGCCGACGTGGATCCGGCTGGGCGCCATCACCGGGTTCATGGGAGGCTTGACGACGTTTTCCACCTTCTCGTCGGAAACCGTATCGATGCTTGAACGCGGCGCTTATGGTACGGCCCTGGGCTATGCGGGGGTGAGTCTGGCGGGGTCCTTGGCGCTGACGGCGGCGGGCATCGCCACGGTGCACTGGCTGCGCTAGGGGCAAGGCGCGATGCGCGAGGCGCAAGGCGTCAGGCGTTAGGCGTAAGGCGGTAGGCGTCAGGCGCCACGTTTAACTGCCGCGGCAAAACGCTGGGGTTAGGTGCTACGGCCAAGCGCTACGGTCAAGCGCTACGGCCAAGTGCTACGGCCAAGCCCTGCCGCTACGCGCGGGCGGCGGGCTTGCGCCCGCCGCGTTCACGCGTTAATCGGCGCGGGGGTTCAACACGCGAGCGGCTTGCAGGCCGCTGCGCACCGCGCCTTCCAGCACGCCGGGGTAACCGGTATCGGTCCAGTCGCCCGCCAGGGCCAGCGTGCGCCATGGGGTGGTGTTCAGCGGGCGCGTCACGCCCGGCACCGCCGCGAAAGTGGCGCGCTTTTCAATGAGCAGTTCGGCCGCCGTCACTTCCGGCATGGCGGGCAAACGCGCGGGATGGCGCGCCGCCTGTTCGGCCACCTGGTCGATCAGCGCTTCGATCACCTGGCGCCGGTTGCGTTCGGCGATGCTGGTGGCGGCGCTGGCCACCACGGCAAATTCGCCCGCCTTGGCGTCACCCGCCAATTGCGCACGGTCAAAAACCCATTGCCCCACATGCCCGCGCGCGGCTTCCTCGCGCAGCATCATCATGGGTTCGGGCAGCCGCCAGGGTTCGGCCAGCCGCACGTTCAGGGTGGCGATGGGCAGGTAGTCAAAGGCCTTCAGCGCTTCCAGCAGGCCGGTCGCGCCGGCTTGGCGCAAGGGCGCGTCCAGCAAGCGAGCCGCGTACGTCGGGGGCACGGCCAGCACGGCGGCGTCAAAGCGTTCCTGGTTGACCACAATGCCGTCGTCCGACGGATGCAGCTGGCGCACCGTGTTGCCGTAGCGCATGGTGACCTGGCGCGCCGCGGCGTCGGGCCACAGCGCCGACAGGTCGGTGCACGGCAGCAGCAGATCGCTGTCTTCGCGCGTGCCAGCCAGGCTGTCGCGCAACACGCGCGCAAACAGCGTGGCGCTGGCGGTGGCGCATGGGGTGTTCAGCGCCGCCAGGCACAGCGGTTCCCAAAGCTGCCGGATCAGCGCATCGGACTGCGCGTGATAGTGCAGCAGATGCAGCACCGTCCAGTCGCGCGGCGGTGACCAGGACATGGCTTTCAAACCGCGCATCAGGCGCAGCGACGCATAGCGGTCGGCCCAGCTCAGGCCGCGTGCAAACAGCAAGGCGGCGGCCATGTGCAGGGGCGCGGGCAGCCGGGGCGCGGACAGGCGAAAGCGCCCGTCCAGGCTGGCCAGCCGCAGCGGCCGGCGCATCAGCAGCGCATCGGGGTTGCGGCCCACGCGGCGCATCAGCGCCAGCGTATGCCGGTAGGCGCCCGACAAAACGTGCTGGCCGTTGTCCAGCGGCGCTTCAAACGATTCATGGAAGACGCGGCGCGCGCGGCCGCCGGGCGTGTGGCCGGCTTCAAACACCGTGACCTTGGCGCCGGCTTCGCGCAGCGCGATGCTGGCCGCCAAGCCGGCCCAGCCCGCGCCGATTACCGCCGCCTTCACCGCGCCAGCCGGCGGACCAGTCCGCGTCCGCCGCCCACCCACGTTTTCCAGGCCAGCCACAGCTTGCGCAGTGGCGTCAGCGAGATGCGCTGGTGCAGCACCTGCCAGTTGTCGCGCTCGATTTCATCAAGCAGCGCGTAATAGATGGCCGCCATCATCAAGCCCGGCCGCTGCGAACGGCGGTCGACCTCGGGCAGGTTGCTCATGGCTTCGCGATAGAGTTCGCGGGCGCGATCGGCCTGGAACTTCATCAGCGCGCTGAAGCGTTCGGAGTATTCGCCATTCAGGATGTCCGAGGCCTTGACCTCGAATTGCTGCATGTCGTTGACTGGGATGTAGATGCGGCCCCGGCGCGCGTCGTCGCCGACGTCGCGGATGATGTTCGTCATCTGGAACGCCAGGCCCAGCTTTTCGGCATAGACCAGCGTCTTGGGATCGCTATAGCCGAACACGCCGGCGGACAATTCGCCCACCACGCCGGCCGCGTGCCAGCAGTATTTGCGCAGGCCGGGCCAGTCCAGGTAGCGCGTCTGGTCCAGGTCCATTTCCATGCCGTCCACCACGGCCAGCAAGCGTTCGCGGGTGATGGAACAGGTTTGCAGGTGCGGTTGCAGCGCGCGCGTCACGGGGTGATCGGGCTTGCCGTCGAACATCTGGTCGACCTGCGTGCGCCACCAGGCCAGCTTGATGCGGGCCAGCGACGGGTCGGTGCATTCGTCGACCACGTCGTCCACTTCGCGGCAGTAGGCGTAAAGCGCAGTGATCGCGCGGCGGCGTTCGGGCGGCAGGAACAGGAATGAGTAGTAGAAGCTGGAACCGCTTTTGGCGGCTTTCTCCTGGCAATATTCGTCAGGGGTCATAGATAGGCAGGGCCTGTTACTTGATAGAGCGCCACAGCATGATGGCCCAGTCTTTGGCGCCCAATTCGGGGCGGTTCATGAATACATCGTAGCCGCTCGCCTCGATACGCTCCAGCACGCGCAGCCCGCCTTGTACCACCAGGCGCAGCTCCAGGCCGATGCGGCCGGGCAGGCGGCGCGCCAGCGGAGCGCCGAAGTGTAGCAGTGCACGCGTGCGTTCGACCTCGAAGGCCATCAGCTCGCGCCATTGCGGGGTCAGCCGGCACGCCGCCAGGTCTTCTTCGGTAATGCCGTGGCGGCGCAGGTCTTCTTGCGGCAGGTACACGCGCTGCTTGTGCCAATCGACCCGCACGTCCTGCCAAAAGTTCACCAGCTGCAAGCCGGTGCAGATGGCGTCGCTTTCGGCCACGTCCTGGGGGCTGCACGCGTCGAACAGATGCAGCATCAGGCGGCCCACCGGGTTGGCCGAGCGCGTGCAGTAGTCGGCAAGCGTGGCGTAGTCTTCGTAGCGCTTGACGGTGATGTCCTGCTCGAATGCGGACAGCAGGTCGTAGAACGGCGTGATGGGCAGTTGATGGCGCGCGATGGTCTTGGCCAGCGGCGTAAAGATGTCGGCCAGCGGCGGCAAGCCCGGCGCGGGCGTCACGCCCGGTTCGGCGCCGATGCGGTGCAGTTCGGTGCGGAAAGCCGCCAGTTGCGCCAGCCGTTCTTCGTCGGACGCGCTGCCTTCATCGGCAATATCGTCCGCGGCGCGGGCAAACCGGTAGATATCGGTCACGGCGCCGCGCAGCCTGCGCGGCAACAGCAGCGAGGCGACGGGAAAGTTCTCGTAGTGATCGATGGACATGGATAACGGTACAGAGGGCGGTCCCGGGACGGGATCGCACCATTTTAGAGTAGTCGCCTTTGGGGGCGCGATGCCATCAGAGATGTCATTGCAGATGCCCTCCCTCTCGGGCGGCGATCAGTTAGACTTAAGCGCCACAGGATCCCACACCATGCCGCGCCCCATATCCGCCACCGTCTCCGTCTCCGCGCTTGCGCACAATCTAGCCACCGTGCGCCACCATCTTGAACAGACCGCCGCCGCCGCGGGCGGGTTGCCGCCGTCCATCTGGGCAGTCATCAAGGCCAATGCCTACGGCCATGGCATCGAGCAGGCAGTGACGGGGTTTTCCAAGGCGCAGGGCCTGGCCATGCTGGACCTGGACGAGGCCGTGCGCTGCCGCGAGGCCGGTTGGGGCGGCCCGATCCTGCTGCTGGAAGGGTTCTTCAAACCCGCCGACCTGGATCTGGTCGACCGCTATCACCTGAGCACCACGGTACACAATCGCGAGCAGCTGGACATGCTGTCGCGCGCCCGTTTCACCCGGCGCGTGGATGTCATGCTCAAGCTCAACAGCGGCATGAACCGCCTGGGTTTCAGCCCGGCTTCCTACCCCGCTGCCCATGAACGCGCCATGTTGCTACAGCAGCAGGGCACGCTGGGGTCGGTGGGCAAGATGACGCACTTTGCCTGCGCCGACGGCCCCCAGGGCGTGAGCGAGCAGCTGGCCCTGTTTAATTCGGTGACGCATAAGATGCCCGGCACCATCAGCGTCTGCAACTCGGCCGCCACGCTGCGCTTTGCCGACATCGCCGTTAGCTCGCCCACGCAGACCCATTGGGTGCGCCCGGGCATCTGCCTGTACGGCGCGTCGCCGTTCGCGGATGCCGAAGCCGCATCCTTCGGCCTGAAGCCGGCCATGACGCTGGCCTCTGAAATCATCGCCGTGCAGGAACTGAAGGCGGGCGATTCCGTGGGCTACGGTGCGATTTTCCGCGCCGAACGCGCCATGCGGATCGGCATCGTCGCCTGCGGCTACGCCGACGGCTACCCGCGCCACGCCACCACCGGCACGCCCGTGGTCGTGGCGGGCATCCGTACGCAATTGGTCGGCCGCGTGTCGATGGACATGCTGATCGTCGACCTGGACCCGATTCCCGCCGCCGGTGTCGGCGCGCCCGTCGTGTTGTGGGGCGAAGACGGCCCCTCGGTGGACGAAGTGGCACAGGCCGCCGGCACCATCGGCTACGAATTGCTCTGCGCCCTGGCGCCACGCGTGCCGGTCAGCCGCGACGCCTGAGCGTATCGCCGCCCGACCTGGCCGATTTTGGCCGGGTGTCCGGTGGGCAGAAATTGCTACGCAATTTACAAGACAGCCATCCCCGGATGGTGTCTACTTGGAACACCGGGCGCCCACGCGCCCGTTTTTGACCCAGCAATCTGACGACGAGGTTTCAATCCATGAAGGACAAATGTGTGCTCATTACGGGCGCCACCAAGGGCATAGGCTGGGCGCTGACGCAGCGTCTGTCCGACATGGGCTGTCATGTGGTAGGCATTGCGCGCAACACCACCGACGTGGACTTTCCCGGCTATCTGTATGCCTGTGACCTGGCTGACGCCGGCCGCACCGAGGAAGTGCTGCGCGAAATCCGCGAGAAGTTTCCCGTGGACGCCGTGGTCAACAACGTGGGCATTGCGTCGCCGCAGCCGCTGGGCGAAATCGACCTGGCCACGCTGTACAACGTGCTGGACCTGAATGTGCGCGTGGCGGTGCAGGTCACCCAGGCGTTCATCGAATCCATGAAGGTGCGCCGCGCCGGCCGCATCGTCAACGTGGTCAGCCGCGCCATCCATGGCGGGTTGGACCGTACGGCGTACTCGGCCGCCAAGAGCGCACTGGTGGGCTGCACCCGCACGTGGGCCCTTGAACTGGCCGAATACGGCGTGACCGCCAACGCGGTCGCGCCCGGCCCGATTGAAACGGAAATGTTCCGCGCCACCCGCCCGGCAGGTAGCGATGGCGAAAAGCGCGCGCTGGCCTCCGTGCCCATGAAGCGCCTGGGCACGCCGGCCGAAGTGGCGGCCGCCATTGCCTTCCTGCTGTCGGACGACGCGGGGTTCATTACCGGCCAGGTGCTGGGCGTGGACGGCGGCGGCAGCGTGGCCGGCCGATCCTGATCACGGTCAGGCCCAAACAAAAAGCGCACCGGAATTAGTCGGTGCGCTTTTTTTCTGCCCGTTTGATGCGTCGCGGATTCAGTAGGGGCCTTTGCCCGCCGCCACCGGCCGCACGTCCTTGAATTCGCCGGCCAGGTTTTCCGCCGCGCGCGCCAGCAACACGGCATCCACGCCGACTGCCACGAAGGTCGCGCCCAACGACAGGTAGTGCTTGGCCTGCGCCACGCCGCTGTGCAGGATGCCCGCGGCCTTGCCAGACCGCACGATGCGCGCAATGGCCTGGTCGATGGTTGCCAGCACCTCGGGGTGATCCGGCTGCCCCAAAAAGCCCATGCCCGCGGACAAATCGGCCGGGCCGATGAAGGCCCCGTCCACGCCATCCACCGCCAGGATGTCGTCCAGCGCGTCGATGCCGGCCGGCGTTTCAATCTGCACCAGCACGCACATCTGATCGTTGGCGCGTTCCAGGTAGTTGGGGATGCGGTTCCAGCGCGACGATCGCGCCAGCGCGCTGCCCACGCCCCGGATGCCGGCCGGCGGATAGCGCACCGCCGCCACGGCCGCGCGCGCTTCGTCGGCGGACTGGATCATCGGCACCAGCAAGGTCTGCGCGCCGGTGTCCAGGATCTGCTTGATCTGCACCGGGTCGTTCCACGCCGGGCGCACCACGGGCGCCACCGGATAGGCGGCCACGGATTGCAATTGCGACAAGGTGGTCTGCAAGGTGTTCGGCGCATGTTCGCCGTCGATCAGCAGCCAGTCGAAGCCGGCCCCCGCAATGATTTCAGATGTGTAGGCGCTGGCCAGGCCAGCCCACAGGCCGATCTGGGGTTGGCGGTCGCGCAAGGCTTGCTTGAAGGTATTGGTCAGGATGTCCATGGACGGCGTGCCGTGTTAGTTGAAATGACAGTTGACGGAACCCAGCGCCCCGTAATCGACGTGGAAGGTGTCGCCCGGCCGGGCGGCAACGGGGCGGGTGAAGGAACCCGACAGAATGATCTCGCCCGCTTCAAGCGCCACGTCGTGGGCGGCCAGCTTGTTAGCCAGCCATACTACGCCATTGGCCGGGTGATTCAAGACGCCCGCCGCAACGCCGGTTTCTTCGATCACGGCGTTGCGCGACAAAATCGCGCCGACCCAGCGCAGGTCGAAATCGCCCATCTTTATAGGCCGCCCGCCCATCACCACGCCTGCGTTCGCCGCATTGTCGGCGATGGTGTCGAATACCTTGCGCGGCCGCTTGGTATCGGGGTCGATGCCGTGCGAGCGCGCGTCGATGATCTCCAGCGCGGGGATCACGTAGTCCACCGCGTCATACACCTGGAACAGCGTCACGCGCGGGCCTTGCAGCCGCTTGCCCAGCACGAAGGCCAGCTCGACTTCCAGACGCGGCAGGATGAAGCGGCCGGCGGGAATGGTGCCGCCGTCCTCGAAGAACATGTCGTCCAGCAGCATGCCGAAATCGGGCTCGTCGATCTGCGATGACTGCTGCATCGCGCGGGACGTGAGACCGATCTTGTGACCGCGCCGGGTGCGGCCTTCGGCCAGCTTGATGTCCATCCAGGCGCGCTGGACGGCGTAGGCGTCGGCGATATCGATGTCGGGATGGTCCAGCGAAATCTGGCGGATCTGCGTCCGCGTGCGTTCTGCTTCATGCAGGCGCGCGGCGATGCTGCGTACGGTTTGGGTGTCTAGCATGGAAGGTCCGGATTAGGGTTAAGACGGGAAGGGCGCCAGCGTGTTGACCAGCCTTCCGACGCCTTCGATTTCCGTCACGACCACGTCGCCGGGCATGACGTTGACGATGCCGTCCGGCGTGCCGGTCAGGATCAGGTCGCCGGGGGACAAGGTCATGAAACTGCTGAAATATTCAATCAGCGCGGGCACGTCGAACACCATGTCGCGCGTGTTGCCAAGCTGGGTCTGAACGCCGTTGACCGTGGTGCGCAGCGTCAGGTTCATGGGGTCGGGCACATCGTCGCGGTCCACCAGCCAGGGGCCCAGCGGCGTGCAGGTATCGCGGTTTTTCACGCGCAGGTTGGGGCGATACCAATTTTCAAGGTAGTCGCGCAGCGCATAGTCGTTGGCCACCGTGTAGCCCGCGACATAGTCGTACGCCTGCCCGCGCGTGACGTTGCGCGCCGTCTTGCCGATGACCACGGCCAGCTCGCACTCGTAGTGCATGAAGGCCACGTCGGCCGGGCGCAGCGTGTGCGCGCGATGGCCCACGAACGTGTTGGCGGCTTTCAGAAAACCCAGCGGCTCGTCGGGCGCCTTGAACGCCAGTTCCTTGGCGTGATCCGCGTAATTGATGGCCAGTGTGAAGGTGGTGCGCGGTTCGATGGGCGGCAACCATGTCACCGCGTCTTCGGCCAGGACGCGCCCGTCCGGCAGCCGTACGCTGCCCGGCGCGCCGTCGGCTTCGGTGACGGAGTGGATGACGCCTTCGTAAGCGATGCGTGCGTGTTTCATGGTGATGTCCTCAGGTTGCGGCCAACGTGTTGCCCAGCGTGCCGACCTGCGCGATGCGGATGTCATAGCGTTGCCCCGCGCGCACGCGTGGCGTATCGTGCGGCGTACCCACCAGCAGGATGTCGCCGGCGTCAAAGCTCATGAATTCGGTCACATCGGCGATCAGCCGCGCAACGGGGCGGAACAGGTCGGCCGTGCTGGCGCGCTGCCTGACGACGCCGTCCACCAGCACTTCGATGTCCAACGCATCCGGATTGATTGCCGGCGATACCGGCGCCAGCGTGTCGCCGATGGGGCAGAACCCATCGCGGCACTGTTGTTTGAGGGCGGGCCGGAAATAGCTGTCGTGCGGCACGCAAAGGTCCGCCACCACGCGATAGCCCGCCACGTAGTCCAGCGCATCCGCCTGGCTGACACGGCTGGCGCGGCGCGCGAACACCACGCCCAGGCAGGCGCCTACCTGCACCTCTTGCACATCGGCGGGCAGCGTGATGGTGTCGCCGTCGAGCGCATAGGTGTTGGCGGGCTTGATGTACAGCACGGGTGCGCGCGGGGCGGCCTTGTAGGGCGGCGCGTTGACGGCGTCGCCCAATGCGTCAAGCGACTGGCGCGTGTTGAGCGCCACGCCGACCACGGTGCGCGGCGGCTGCGCCAAGGCCGCGCTGGCCGCTTCGGCGCGCTGCGCAAGATAGTGGCGGTAGTTGTTGTGCTTGTAGTTCAGCACCGGGTCCGCTTCTTCGATCTGCATCGAAATGCCCAAGGGCCGCATCGCCAGGTGCGGCGCCAGCGCGGTGTTCAGCGCCAGGAACACCCGCTCGCCCAACGCGGCCTTTTGCGCGTCGGTGCGGCCGTGGCCGATGCGCAGCACCACGTGCACGAACGCGTTGTCGGGGTGGCCGTCCACGATCAGGCAGTCGTCCACACGCAGTGCCCGGGTGCGGGCGCCTGCCAGCGGAAACAAGCTGCCGTCGCCGACGGCGGCGCCTTGCACCGCGCGCATCAGCGCACGGGTATCCAGGGCAAGGTTGCCTGAATACTCGATCCAGATATGGGGCATGGTGTCTCCGCCAAAATAGTTAGCATGTTAATTAGAATAGCGGGAAAGCGGATCGACGGCAATGCGCCAGACGCGCGATGCGACCCGGGAATCCCGCCGTTGACAGCGCCATCCCGGCAGCATAAAGTTAACGTGTTAATTAAATGGGGCGACGCATTGCGCCGCGATAAGAACGAGGAGCCGCACGTGAGCATCAAGCATTGGATCAACGGCCAGCAGGTCGATAGCGCTGACCGCTTCGTCACCTACAACCCCGCCACGGGCGAGGCCATTGCCGAAGTGGCGGCGGGCGGGCAGAAAGAAATCGACGCGGCCGTGGCGGCGGCGGCGGACGCGTTTCCCAAGTGGGCCAGCACGCCCGCCAAGGAGCGCGCGCGGTTGATGCGCCGCCTGGGCGAACTTATCGACGCCAACGTACCGCACCTGGCCGAACTGGAAACGCAGGACACGGGCCTGCCCATTTCGCAAACGCGCAAACAGCTGATTCCGCGCGCGTCCGAGAACTTCAATTTCTTTGCCGAAGTCTGCACCCGCATGAACGGCCACACCTATCCGGTGGACGATCAAATGCTGAACTACACGCTGTATCAGCCGGTGGGCGTGTGCGCGCTGGTGTCACCGTGGAACGTGCCTTTCATGACGGCCACGTGGAAGACGGCGCCGTGCCTGGCGCTGGGCAATACCGCCGTGTTGAAGATGTCTGAATTGTCCCCGCTGACCGCCGACCAATTGGGCCGGCTGGCGCTTGAAGCCGGCATTCCCGCCGGCGTGCTGAACGTGGTGCAGGGCTATGGCGCGGACGCGGGCGATGCGCTGGTGCGGCACCCGGGCGTGCGCGCCATCTCGTTCACCGGCGGCACGGTCACCGGCAAGAAAATCATGGCCAACGCGGGCGGCATCAAGAAATATTCGATGGAGCTGGGCGGCAAATCGCCCGTGCTGATTTTTGACGACGCTGATGTCGACCGCGCGCTGGACGCGGCGCTCTTCACGATTTTTTCGCTGAACGGCGAACGCTGCACCGCGGGTTCGCGCATCTTCGTGCAGCAATCCATCTACGACGATTTCGTGCGAAAGTTCGCCGCGCGCGCCCAGCGCCTGGTGGTCGGCGACCCTGCTGATGAGGCCACCCACGTGGGCGCGATGATCACGCGTCAGCATTGGGAAAAGGTTACCGGCTACATTCAGCTGGCCGAACAGGAAGGGGCGCGTATCCTGGCGGGCGGCGCGGGCAAGCCGGAAGGGTTGCCCGCCCATCTGGCGCGCGGCAATTTCGTGCGGCCCACGGTGCTGGCCGACGTGGACAACCGCATGCGTTGCGCGCAGGAAGAAATTTTCGGGCCGGTCGCCTGCCTGATCCCGTTCAAGGACGAAGCCCACGGGCTGGCGCTGGCCAACGATGTCAAATACGGCCTGGCCTCGTACATCTGGACGAGCGACATCGGCCGCGCGCACCGCTTGGCGCGCGGCATCGAAGCAGGCATGGTGTTCATCAACAGCCAAAACGTACGCGATCTGCGCCAGCCGTTCGGCGGCACCAAGGAATCCGGCACGGGACGCGAAGGCGGGGAATACAGCTACGAGGTGTTCGCCGAAATCAAGAACGTGTGCGTGTCGATGGGCAGCCACCACATCCCCAGATGGGGCGTGTGAATGCAACAAGGAGACAACCATCATGGGTAAGCTTGCACTGGCCGCCAAGGTGACCCACGTGCCGTCGATGTACTTGTCGGAGCTTCCCGGCAAGCATCACGGTTGCCGCGAAGCCGCCATCGAGGGCCACCGCATCATCGGCCAACGCTGCCGCGAGCTGGACGTGGACACGATCGTGGTGCTGGACGTGCATTGGCTGGTGAACGCGGGGTATCACGTCAACGCCAACCGCGCCTTCAAGGGCTGCTACACCAGCAACGAACTGCCGCATTTCATCAAGGACATGCACTACGCGTACGACGGCAACCCCGACCTGGGTCGCCGCATCGCCGAAAGCGCCAACGCGGCGGGCGTGGGCACGCGCAGCCACGAAATCGACAGCCTGGAACTGGAATACGGCACGCTGGTGCCCATGCGCTACATGAACGCCGATGGCCGCTTCAAGGTGGTGTCGGTAGCGGCATGGTGCGCCTGGCACGGCCTGGACGAAAGCCGGCGCTTCGGCGCGGCGTTGGGCCAAGCCATCCAGGCCAGCGACAGCCGCGTTGCCGTGTTGGCCAGCGGGTCGTTGTCGCATCGCTTTAACGACAACAACAGCCCCGAAGCCGCGATGCACCAGATCAGCCGCGAATTTTTCAAGCAGGTGGACTTGCGCGTCGTCGATCTATGGCGCCAGGGCGACTGGAAGACGTTTTGCGCCATGCTGCCCGAATACGCCGATTTGTGCGTGGGCGAGGGCGGCATGCACGACACCGCCATGCTGCTGGGCCTGCTGGGGTGGGACGGCTACGACAGGCCGGTGGAAATCGTCACTGACTACTTCACCAGTTCGGGCACGGGGCAGATCAACGCGATCTTTCCGGTGCCGGACTAAGTTCCGGCAGGTGGCGGGCCGATGCTGCTACGCGTCGGCCGTTTCCTTGGCGTCGGCCGGGGGCGGGTCACGGCGTATCAGCTCGACCATTGTGTCCACGTCCTGATACAGGCGGTCGAGCAATTCCTTGCCGATCTTGGCCTCGATTTCCTGATACTTCGCGTCCACCTGCGGGCGCATGCGGTCGATCAGCTTGTGGCTTTTGGGCGTCAGGGATATTTCCTGGCGACGCTGGTCCGCGCTGGAGCGGGCGCGCTTGATCAGGCCCTGTTCTTCCATGCCGGCCAGCATCCGGGTCAGGCTGGGGCTGAGGATCTGGCAACTGCGCGCAATCTGGTTGGGCTCCATCGCGCCCGTTTCGCTAAGGGTGCGCAACACCCGCCATTGTTGTTCGGTGACGCCGGCCGCGTGCAGCACGGGGCGGAAATGCGCCATCAGGGTTTCGCGCGCGTATAGCAGCAGGTGGGGAAGATTGCGGTGGTGGAAGCTGGGACTCATGGCGGCTATGTTAGCAAGAAGCCGCCCATTTTTTGACCACAAATTTTGATGCGTCATGCGCGCAACACCGCCGCCGGCGGCGCCTGATGGGCGCGGCGGGCGGCGGTGCGGGCAAGCAGTGCGGCGTCGCTATGCCCTGCCGTCAGGCGGGATTCTGCTGCGCCAATTCCTGCAAGTCGTCGGGCAAGGTCAGGTCGGGCGCGCCTTGTTGCAGTTCGTGCAAGGCCTGCACGGCATCGGCTTGCTGGTCGTCTTGCACCAACTGCCGGATGTGCGCCACGCGGGCTTCGATATCGGCTTCGCTGAACGCCACGACCTCGGTGGCGGTGGCGTCGCCTTCCTGTGCAACGCCCGCGGGGGCGGCTTGCGGTTGCGGTTCGGCGGTCGCTGCCGGTAGCGGCGGGACAGCGGCAGGTTCGTTTTGGGGGGCAGAGACGCGTTGGGCCACAGTGGCCGACTTGCCCACCAGTGCTTCCGTCAATGCAATGGGGGCGGGGTTGCGGTCGGTGCTGCTGTCATGGGAGGCGGTCAGCGGCGAATTCTGCTCGTGCATGTCCGCGGCTTCGCGCATGTCCGTCCAGGCGAACAAGCCGGCGACCATGGCGGCGCAGGCGGCGGCTGCCCAGCCGGGGTGCCAGCTGTGGCCGGGGTGCCAGGCACGACGTACCGCCGCGTCCAGTTCGGGACTGCTGCCGGGGCCGGGCTTGCGGTACAGGGCGCGCAGATCCCGTTCGTCGTCTTCGTCGAAGGGGGGCCGATAGGTAATGCTCATGCGCGTACTCCTCGCGACGGCGTCTGGTGGCAAGACGCCTACGCGTTTGACCTTGCTGGGCGCCGCGCCGGTGGTCCGGCGGTCTCGTCGTGGCTAGGGTCGTGTTCCGGTTTATGCGGCCAGGGCCGCAGGGCGAATGCGCCGCGATTCCCGTTGCCGCGCCCTGAGGGGCGTTCGGCGCCGGGTATGCCGCCCTGGGCTGGGCGGTTCGACAATGCGCTGCACTGGACGATTATGCGCGATTTGCGCGATTCCGGGCGGGGTTTTCTTGCACGGTGGCGATGTTATTTTGGCCCGGCCCTGTTATTGAAAGCGGATTGAAATCTTGCGCTTGCCGGTACACTTTCGCGCATGGCCAAATCCCGAACCGTATATGTGTGCGCCGACTGCGGCGGCACCACCCCGAAGTGGCAGGGTAAATGCCCGCATTGCAACGCCTGGAACACGCTGGAAGAAACCGTCGAGTCCTCGACGCCCGCCGCCGCCGCGCACCGTTACGCGCCGCTGGCCTCTGCCAGCCCGGTGCGCAGCCTGTCTGAAATCGAAGCCCGCGAAACACCACGCCAGCCCACCGGGCTGGACGAATTCGACCGCGTCCTGGGCGGCGGCCTGGTCGCCGGCGCCGTGGTGCTGATCGGCGGCGATCCGGGGATCGGCAAATCCACGCTGTTGTTGCAGGCGCTGGCCTCGCTGTCCGAAACCACCAACGTGCTGTATGTGACGGGCGAGGAATCGGCCGAACAGGTCGCCTTGCGCGCACGCCGGCTGGACTTGCAGACGGGCAACGTGAACTTGCTGGCCGAGATCCGCCTGGAAGCGATCCAGGCCGCCGTGTCCGAACAAAAGCCTACCGTGGCCGTCATCGACTCCATCCAGACCCTGTACAGCGGCGAACTCAGCGCCGCGCCGGGGTCGGTGTCGCAGGTGCGCGAATGCGCGGCGCAATTGACGCGCCTGGCCAAGCAGACCGGCATCGCGATCGTCATGATCGGCCATGTCACCAAGGACGGCGCGCTGGCCGGCCCGCGCGTGCTGGAGCACATTGTGGACACCGTGCTGTATTTCGAAGGCGACACGCATTCCTCGTTCCGGCTGGTGCGCGCATTCAAGAACCGCTTTGGCGCCGTCAACGAGCTGGGCGTTTTTGCGATGACCGACCGTGGCCTGCGCGGCGTGGCCAACCCGTCCGCGCTGTTCCTGTCGCAGCACGAGCAGCAGGTGGCCGGGTCCTGCGTGATGGCCACGCAAGAGGGCACGCGCCCGCTGCTGGTTGAAATCCAGGCTTTGGTCGACAGTTCGCATTCGCCCAATCCGCGCCGCCTGACGGTGGGCCTTGAAGGCAACCGGCTGGCCATGTTGCTGGCGGTGATGCACCGGCACGCGGGTGTCACCACGTTTGACCAGGACGTGTTCGTCAACGCCGTGGGCGGCGTGCGCATCACCGAACCGGCCGCCGACTTGCCGGTGCTGCTGGCCATCATGTCTTCGTTGCGAGACAAGCCCTTGCCGCGCGGCCTGATCGCGTTCGGCGAAGTTGGTCTGGCCGGCGAGATCCGTCCCGCGCCGCGCGGCCAGGAACGCTTGCGCGAAGCCGCCAAGCTGGGTTTTTCAATTGCGCTGATCCCCAAGGCCAACGCACCGCGCCAACCCATTGAAGGGTTGGAGATCTGGGCGGTGGACCGGCTGGACGCCGCGTTGGACAAGTTGCGCTGACGCGCTGTTTTCCCCTTGCCGCGCAGGCAAGGGCTGTTGGAGCAAGACGTGAGTCTGTTAGTGATTGCCGCGTGCCTGGCCGCGGGTAGCCTGATTGGTTTCATGGGCGGCGTGCTGGGCATCGGGGGCGGGCTCATCGCCATTCCGGCGCTGGTGCTGTTGATGGGCATGTCGCAGCAGTTGGCGCAGGGCACCGCGCTGATCATGGTGCTGCCCGCCATCACCATGGCGGTGCGGAAATACAACCAGCAAACGCGCATCGACAAGCGCGTGGCGGCTGCCGGGGCGGCCGGCGCGGTGGTGTTCACGTGGGTGGGCGCGCGGCTGGCGCTGGGCATTGATTCCAGCGTGCTGCGTCGAAGCTTCGCCGTGTTCCTGTTCTTTATCGCGCTGTTCTACGTCTGGCAGACCTGGCGTGCGGGCCGCCTTGCCGCGCGCCGTGCAGCAGGGCAAGCGCCGTCCAAAGCGCAGTCCGACCACAAGCCGCAGTCCGACCAGAAGCCGCACTCCGACCACAGGCGTGCGCCGGTCTTCACCCCGCGCCGCGCCAGCGTGCTGGGTATGCTGTGCGGCACGTTGGGTGGCTTCTTCGGCGTGGGCGGTGCGGTGCTGGCCGTGCCCATCATCACCACGGTGTTCCGCTTGCCGCAGACGGTGGCGCAGGCCTTGGCCCTAAGCATGGTGATCCCCGGATCGACCATCGCGCTGATCACGTATGCATGGGCCGGCCAGGCGGACTGGACGGTGGGCGTGCCCTTGGCCATCGGCAGCCTGCTGTTCGTGCCGGTCGGTGTGCGCCTGGCCTACAAGCTGCCTGAACGCAAGCTGAGAGTCTGCTTTGCGTTGATGCTGTTCGCCACCGTGGCCTTGCTGGCGTTTGAGTCGTAGGCATAACCGTAGGCATAACTTCAAGCCATATCCTTAAGCCATATCCTCAAGCCATATTTCCAAGCGTTAGCAGCCGAAATTTTCTGGTTCCGCGTTGAACCTTCGCAGCCGGTGAACTTCAAACGGAGTACGGGGTAAGCGGCGATGTTGCCGCCCCGTGTCGGTTAGGCTTCGGCCTTGCACATTCAGGAGTTCATGTAATGACGACTCACTCCCGTATCGCTGCGTTCTTATCCACCTCGGCCTTGTGCCTCGGTCTTGCTGCTGCGCCTTCGGCGTTCGCGGCGGGCGCCGATGCCACGACCAAGGCGGGTGATACCAAGACCCACGCGCAGCATAAGCATCACAAGTCTGACAAAACGTCCGCCAAACCGGCGGCCGCGAAATCAGGCGCATCAAAGATGGACCATTCCGGCGCCACGACGCCGGCGAAGTAGGCAGGGGGCTGAAAAGCCCGATGTAGTTCCTTTGCAGGAAGACTACCGACCTCTTGGGGCCGGAAAGTCGAAAGCCTCTCGGTATGGGCACCGAGAGGCTTTTTCATTTTTGCTTTCTGTTTTTTGCTTTCTTTTTTGCTATCTGCTTGGCCGCGCCATCGCGCGGCCGCGTTCATTCCACCGGCGTAATCACGCGGCCCGTGTCGAAGTACGCCTTCAGGTTGTCCAGCATCAGGTTTTCCATGGCCAGGCGGGTCTCCAGCGTGGCGCTGCCGATGTGCGGCAGCACGACGGCGTTGTCGCTGGTCTTCAGCGCGTCCGGCACCTTGGGTTCGTGCTCGAACACGTCCAGCGCCGCGCAGCCCAGCTTGCCCGCTTCCAGTGCGGCCACCAGCGCGGCCTCGTCAATGACCGGCCCGCGCGCGATATTGACGATGATGCCCTTGGGACCCAACGCTTCCAGCACGGCCTGGTTGACCAGATGGCGCGTGCTGGGCCCGCCCACGGTGGCGACCACCAGGAAGTCCGCCCACGCGGCCAGGTCCACCAGCGATGCTTCGTAGCCGTACGCGATGTCGTCGCGCTTTCTGCGGTTGTGATAGCGCACGTCCATGTCGAAACCCGTGCCACGCTTGGCGATGGCTTCGCCGATGCGGCCCAGGCCCACGATGCCCAGCTTCTTGCCGCTGACGCGCTGGCCCAGCGGGATGCTGCCGTGCACCTGACCCCATTGGCCGGCGCGCACAAAGCGTTCGCCCTGGCCCATGCGGCGCGCACCCGCGATCAACAAGCCCCAGGCCAGATCCGCGACGCAGTCCGTCAGCACGTCCGGCGTGTTGCTGACCTGCACGCCACGTTTTTTGGCGGCGTCCACGTCGATGGTTTCATAGCCCACGCCCCAGCTGCAAATGGCTTTCAGGTCGGGCAGCGCGTTGATCAGTTCGGCGTCCGCGCCAAAGTTGGCCGACGTGACGACGGCAGCGATGCCCTTGCCATGTTCAGCCAAGGCCGCCTTGCGGTCGGGGAATTTCCATAGCTCCACGACGTCATAGCGCTCGGCTAGGTTCTTGTTGGCGGAAGGCGAGCCGGCCAGCGAGCCGACCTGGATGATGCGATGCTTGGTGGTCATGTTGTCGTACGGATGGGTGGCAAAACGGTCATGCTACTTGATTCGACCTTGAAAACCGCTGAGGGGATGCCCGTAGGCATCCCCTCGCGGTTGCCTGGCCCTGGCCCTGGTCCTGGCCTTGGCGCTGGCCTTGGCCTTGATCAGGCGTGGCGGCTTTTTCACTCCAGCTGGATGTTCGCCTTCTGGATGACGTCCTTCCAACGCTTGACCTCGCCTTGCTGGAAGGCGGTGAACTGCTGCGGAGTATTCGCCACGACTTCAAAGCCCAGGCCTTGCAGCGTCTGCTCGGTCTTCGGGTCGCGCAGCGCCGTCTGCAAAGCCTTGGACAACTGTTCAACGACTGCCGGCGGCGTGTTCTTGGGCACGGCAAAGCCTTGCCACGAATACACCACCATGTCCTTGATGCCGGCTTCGGCCAAGGTCGGCACGTTGGGCAGGTCGGTCGCTCGGGCATCGCCGGTGATGGCCAGCGCCTTGAGCTTGCCGGCCTTGATGTGGTTTTGCACCGCGCCCAGGTTCTGGAACGACACGTTCACCTGTCCGCCGATCAGGTCCGCGATGGCAGCGCCGCCGCCCTTGTAGGGCACGTCCACGCCCGTGCTGTCCGTGCGCTGGCGAAACAGCACCGCCGACAGGTGGTCGGACGACCCGGTGCCGGACGACGCGTACGACACGCTGCCCGGATTCTTCTTGGCATAGGCCACCAGTTCGGCCACCGTGCTGGCGGGAAAGTTGGGAGACGCGACCAGCACATTGGGGTTGCGCACCGCCTGCGTCAGGTAAGCAAAGTCCTTGCTGGGGTTGTAGGACAGGTTCTTGTACAGCGCCTCGTTGATGGCGAAGGTGCCGATCGAGCCCACCATCATCGTGTAGCCGTCGGGCGTGCTGCGGGCCAGCGCCTGTGCACCGATGGCGCTGTTGGCGCCGGGCTTGTTCTCGACCACGAAGGTCTGGCCCAGGATCTTGGTCAGCGCGGGCGTGACCGAGCGCGCGGTGATGTCGGACGAGCCGCCCGGCACGAAGGGCACGATCATGGTGACCGGCTTTTCCGGATAACCGGCGGCCTGCGCCGCGGGTCCGGCAAGTAGAACGGCGCCCGCCGCGGCAGCCGCGCAGAACAGTTTATTCATGTTGTCTCCTGGTTCGCGTGGTGATGAAAAGCCCGGCGCTCACGCGTTGCGCACGGGCCTGAATCTGCGTTGGTTCAGTCGACTTTCGCGCCCGAGGCTTTCACCACCTCGGCCCACTTGACGGTCTCTTGCGCCATGAACTGTTTGAACTGCGTAGGCGTGTTGCCCGACGGCGTGGCCCCTTGCGCCTGCAACTGCGCGCGCACCGGCTCTTGCTGCAAGGCCGCGGCCACGTCGCGCTGGATTTTTTCCACGATGGCGGGCGGCGTGCCGGCAGGCGCCAACAGGCCAAACCAGCTGGATGCCTCGTAGCCCTTCACGCCGGCTTCGGCCATCGTGGGCACGTCGGGCAGCGCGGGTGAGCGGGCCGCCGTGGTGACGGCCAGCGGGCGCAGCTTGCCGCCCTTGATGTAGCCCATGGACGAAGGCAGGTTGTCGAAGATCAGGTCGGCCGAACCGCCCATCACGTCGGTCAGCGCGGGGCTGCTGCCCTTGTAGGGCACGTGCGTCATGCGCGTGCCCGTCATTGTCTGGAACAGTTCGCCCGACAAGTGCGTGGACGTGCCGTTGCCGGTGGACGCCATGTTGACGCTGTCGGGATTGGCCTTCAGGTATTTGATCAGGTCCGCCACCGTGCGGATGCCATGCTTGTCCGCGAATTTGGGATTCAGTTCAAGAATGTTCGGCACCGGGATGACCAGCGTGACCGGTACGAAGTCCTTCACCGGGTCGTACGGCAGCTTGCTGTAGACGGACTGGTTGATGGCGTGCGTGCTGACGGTGCCCATCAGCAAGGTGTAGCCGTCGGCCGTGGCGCGCGCGGCTTCGGCCGTGCCCACGTTGCCGCCCGCGCCGGCCTTGTTGTCGACCACCACTGATTTGTTCCAGCTTTTGCCCAGTTCCGCAGCCACCACGCGCGCGGCGATGTCGGCGGTGCCGCCGGCAGGGAAGGGCACGATGATCTTCACGTCGCGTTCGGGATAGTCGGCGTGGGCCTGCGCGGCGGGCAAGGTCAAGGCGATGGCCGTGAGGCTGGCGGCAGCGAGCAGCCGGCGTCGCGCGAATAGGGCATGCATGGTGTTGTCTCCTCGGTGTGCGCGTGGCCGCGCATCGTTTGTGGGATGTTCTGGTGATGCCGTTTCACTTGTCAAACAAATATAGGTATTGAGAATATGCTTGTCAACCAAGTATACTTTTTTCACCTTACTTATCTGACAACTGGATCAGCCAGGAGCCCCGTCCATGAAAACTTCCCCGGTCACCGCGCAGGACTTGCAACGCTCGGTCATTGCCGTGCCGCCTCTGGCGCGCCACGACGATCTTTCGCTGAACGAAGCCGCCAACAAGGCCCTGCTTGGCCATCTGGAAGCAGGCGGCGTGCGCAACGTCATGTACGGCGGCAACGCCAATTTCTACAACGTGGGCGTCAGCGAATACGCGCGCATCGTGGACATGCTGGCCGGCCTGGCCGGCGCGGACACATGGATCCTGCCCTCGGTCGGCCCTGACTACGGCAAGATGATGGACCAGGCCGCCATCCTGCGTTCGCGCGCGTTTCCCACCGCCATGCTGTTGCCGATGTCGTTCCCGTACACGGACGCCGGCCTGGCCGACGGCGTGCGCCGCTTTACCGATGCGCTGGGCAAGCCGGCCGTGGTCTATATCAAGTCGGCCGACTACCTGGCCCCCGAGACCGCCGCGCGCTTGATCGAAGAAGGCCGCATCGCCGCGTTCAAGTACGCGGTGGTGCGCGATGAACCGGCCAAGGACGCGTACCTGTCGTCGATGCTGCAAGCGGTGGACGCGCGCTGGATCGTCAGCGGCATCGGCGAACGCCCCGCCATCGTGCACTATCGCGATTTCGGCTTGAAGAGCTTCACGTCGGGCTCGGTCTGCATCGCCCCGCGCGGGTCCATGCGCTTGCTGCATCTGCTGCGCGATGGCCGCTACGACGAAGCGGAATCCGTGCGCCAACATTATCTGGGCCTGGAAGACTGCCGCGACGGCATCAGCCCGATCCGCGTGCTGCACGACGCGGTGACCTTGTCCGGCGTGGCGAACATGGGCCCCATGTTGCCGCTGCTGACCGGCATTTCCAGCGCCGAACGCGAACGCGTGGCGCCCGTCGCGCGCGAGTTGGCGGCCTGGGACCGGGAAGCCGTGGCGGCCTGAACGTGAACGGCTCGGCCGCGCATCGCCCGTCTTGCCGCCGGTTGGCGGTACGATGGGCGCTGTCCGCGTAAAGGCGGGCAGGCCTTACGCATTCAGGAGGTTTCGTGGCCCGATCCAAAGCAACAACATCATCCGAACCGCAGGCGCCGGCCGAGGCCGAAACCGTCGGTTCCCATGTGCTTGAACGGGGACACCGGGTGCGGCTGGCGGACCAGGTCTACGGGCAAATCTTCGAACAAATCGTGTCGGGCGGGCTCAATGTCGGCGACAAGCTGCCGTCCGAAAACGAGATATCGGAACGCTTCGGGGTCTCGCGGCCGGTGGTGCGCGAAGCGCTGCTGCGGCTGCGCGCCGATGGCCTGATCACCGCGCATCAGGGGCTGGGCACCTTCGTCAGCCACCAGCCCGCGCCACGCCTGAAAACGTTCAACGATGTGCAGAACGTCAGCGCGTACCTGCGCGCACAAGAGGTGCGCGTGGCGCTGGAAGGCGATGCCGCGCGGTTGGCGGCGTTGCGCCGCACCGACGAACAGCTCAAGAAGATCACTGACGCGCACGCGGCCTTTGCGGACAGCCTGACGCATGGCCAGGTCTCGCCCGAGGCCGACCTGGCTTTCCACGCCAGCATCGCCGAAGCCAGCGGCAATGATTTTTATCTGGGCGTGCTGGAAAGCATCCACGAATCCATCAACGGTTTCATGCGCCTGACGTTGAGCCTGACCCGCACCGGCTCGCGCCAGCGCGCGCAGCGTGTCGTGGACGAGCACGCCACCATCCTGGACGCCATCCGCGAACAGGACAGCGAGCGCGCCCGCGTCGCCATGCAGTTTCACCTGGGGCAGGCGCGCCATCGGCTGGTGGACCGCGAACGCGACTGATCCATCCCGCGTGGCGCGCCGCCGCCCTTCACCACATCAAACGGAGACAACCCGTGCAAGGCAATGGAGCAACAGCGAGAAACGTGCCGGTAGAGCAGGTGCTTGAACAGATATTGCAGGTCTTGCAAGCGTGGGGCATGGACGAAGACCTGGCCCACACCACCGCCGGCCTGATGGCGGGGACGGATCTGCTGGGAATTGATTCGCATGGCATTTCGATGCTGCCTTCGTACGAGGAAAAGT
Source organism: Achromobacter sp. 1L-A-4-B-C2 (assembly GCF_057291955.1). Classification (NCBI taxonomy): domain Bacteria; kingdom Pseudomonadati; phylum Pseudomonadota; class Betaproteobacteria; order Burkholderiales; family Alcaligenaceae; genus Achromobacter; species Achromobacter sp. 1L-A-4-B-C2. Next base: position 605,858 of record NZ_JBXAWP010000005.1, on the reverse strand, counting down.
GGCGTGCCGGGTCGTTGCGGCTGGATGCCCGCGCGCGCGTGGTGCGCGACAGCGGCGCCAGTGCACTGATCGACGGCATGGGCGGGCTGGGCTATCCGGTGGCGGCGCAGGCCATGCATCTGGCCGTGGACAAGGCGCTGGAACACGGGGTGGGCGCGGTGTCCGTCTGCAATTCGCATCACTTCGGCGCGGCCGGCGTTTACGCGCGCATCGCGGTGGAACGCGGCGTGGTCGGCCTGGTGACCAGCAGCGCCAACGGCATCATCATGGTGCCCACGCGCGGCGCCATGCCCATGCTGGGCACCAACCCCATTGCGTTCGGCGCCCCGGCCGCGCACAACGAGCCTTTCGTGCTGGACATGGCCACCACGACAGTGGCCGCGAACAAGGTCAAGGTGTATGACTTTTTGGGCAAGCCCTTGCCGCCCGGCTGGGCGGTGGACGGGCAGGGCGCGGCGGTGACCGATGCCGACGCGGCCATGCAGTACATCTTCAAGCAGCCCGAAGGCGGGCTGACTCCCTTGGGCGGCACACCCGCAATGAGCAGCCATAAGGGCTACGGCCTGGCCATGATGGCGCAGATTCTGGGCGGCACGCTTAGCGGCAGCGCGTTTGCCGCGCGCCGCGCGCCTACGCGCAAGGCCGGTGAACCGGATGACGTGGGCCACTTCTTCCTGGCGCTTAACCCCGATGCGTTCCGCGCGGCGGGCTCGTTCGAATCCGATATGGACGACATGATCGACGCGCTGCACGACACGCCGCCCGCCAATCCCGACGAACCCGTGCTGGTGGCGGGCGAGCCCGAAGCGGCCGAGCGCGCGCGTCGGTTGCGCGCGGGCATACCCATTTCGGCAGCCCTGGCCGAACGCCTGCGCGGCATCTGCGAGCGCGCGGGCACGCCCTATCTGCTGGACGATATCTGATCGCACGGCGCTTGTTGCACTGATTTTGTTGTACCCAAAACAGCAGACCCGGCCACCGGGCTCATTCCCCAAGAAAAACCATACGGAAGAGACAACCATGCAACAACCCAAACCTTCGGCGCGCAGACGCCTTGCCGTGCTCGCGGCGGCCACGCTTGGTGCCCTGACGCTATTGCCCGGGGCGGCCATGGCGCAGGCGGCCTGGCCCGCCAAGCCGGTCAAGCTGATCGTGCCTTTCCCGGCCGGCGGCAGCACCGATTCGGTCGGCCGACTGCTGGCCGCCGAGCTGTCCAAAGAGCTGGGCCAAAGCGTCATCGTCGAGAACAAGGGCGGCGCCAACGGCAACATCGGATCGGACGTCGTGGCCAAGGCAGAGCCTGACGGCTATACCTTGCTGCTATCGGGCGTGGGCTCCAACGCCATCAGCTACGCGGTCTACCAGAACATGCCGTATCGCAACAGCGACTTCGCGCATATCTCCTTGCTGGCCACCGGGCCCAATGTGCTGGTGGCCAACATGGAATTTCCCGGCAAGACGTTCGCCGATTTCATCAAGTTGGCGCGCGAAAATCCGGGAAAGTACACGCATGCGAGTTCGGGTAGCGGCTCGTCCGGCCATCTGGCCATGGAGATGCTCAAGCAAGACGCCAAGATTGATTTGGTGCACGTGCCCTACAAAGGCGGCGCGGCCGCGATTACCGACATGATCGGCGGGCGTGTGTCAGTGATGTTCTTGAATCAGGACACGCTGCTGCCGCAAGTCAGGTCGGGCAAGCTGCGCGCGTTGGCCGTGGCCAGTGCCAAGCGCAACCCCGCTTATCCCGACACGCCCACGGTGGCGGAATCGGGCTATCCCGGTTTTTCGGCTGAATCGTGGTTCGGCTTGTCGGCGCCCGCCAAGACACCGCCTGCCGTGATCCAGCGCTTGAACCAGGCGACGGTAAAGGCCCTGGCGTCGCCCGAGATCCGTCAAAAGCTCGAAAGCGTGGGCTTTGTGGTGGTGGGCGACGACCCGAAGTCGTTCTCGGCGTTTGTCGATAACGAAATCGCCAAATGGGGCAAGGCGGCCAAGGCATCGGGCGCGCGCATGGATTAATACGGGCGCGCGCATGGATTAATACGGGCGCGCCGGGTCATGGCCCGGCGCGTTGTTTCTGGTTTTTATTTTGCGACATTGGACGTGGCAATGAACTCACCTTTACCCAACCGTTTCCGCCAACGCATCCTGGCGCGCGAGCGGCTCATCGGCTTTTGGATGTGTATGTCCAGCCACATCACGGCAGAGCTCGTCGGCCTGGCGGATTTTGACTGGCTGCTGCTGGATGGCGAACATTCGCCCAACGAAGTGCCGATGTTCCTGCAGCAGCTACAGGCGTTGCAGGGCAGCGCCAGCGCGGCCGTCGGCCGTCCGTCGTGGAACGACCCGGTGCAGATCAAGCGCTTGCTGGATATCGGCTTCTACAACCTGCTGATCCCGTTCATTGAATCGGAAGCGGACGCGCGTCTGGCCGTGGCCGCCACCCGTTATCCGCCCGAGGGCATACGCGGGGTGGCCGGCGCGCAGCGCAGCAACCGTTACGGCACGGTGCCCGATTACCTGCAAACCATCAACGACAACATCTGCGTGCTGCTGCAAATTGAAAGCCGTCCGGGCATCGATGCGGTGGACGAGATTGCGGCGGTGGAAGGCGTGGACGGCGTGTTCATCGGCCCGTCGGACCTGGCGGCCGCGTTGGGCCACATCGGCAACCCGAGCCACCCCGAAGTGCAAGAGGTCATTCGGCATCTGCACGAACGCGTGTCGGCCCAGGGCAAGGCCGTCGGAATCCTGTCGCCGGTGCAGGCGGACGCGCGCCGCTATCTGGACATGGGCATGCACTTTGTAGCGGTGGGCACGGACCTGGGCGTGTTCAAGCAGGCCACGTTTGCCTTGCGGGAAACCTTTCCCAGCTGATTGCGCCGGCCGGCGTTGATATGCAAAAACGCCCCGCGACGATGCGGGGCGATTTGCATTGCGCGCGCTGTTTGCAGTGCTTTGTTGGTGGTGCGTTGCGTTCAGTGCTTTGCTTTCAGTGCTTTGCTTTCAGTGCTCTGGTGTGGCGCTTTGAGCGTTGTGCCGGGTGTTGCCCGGCGGTCAGTCTTCCAGCGCCAGCAGTTCGCCCACCGTCTGGCGGCGACGGATCAGCCGCGCCTGGCCGTTGTCCAGCAACACTTCCGGCGCCAGCGGCCGGCTGTTGTAGTTCGATGACATCGACGAACCGTACGCGCCCGCGTTGTGCAACACCATGAAGTCGCCAATGCGCGGCTGCGGCAGCAGCTGGTCCGACATCACGCCGCCTTCTTCCTGCGTGAACACGTCACCCGATTCGCACAACGGCCCGGCGACGGCAATGCGCGTTTGGGGCGCGCCCTGCGGGTCGGAACCGTCCGGCGCATGCACGGAAATGCGGTGGTAGCTGCCGTACATGGCCGGGCGCATCAAGTCATTGAAGCCCGCATCCACCAGCGCGAAGTCGCGCTCGGGGCGGTGGTTGACGGCGTGCACTTCGGTTACCAGCACGCCGGCCTCGGCGACCAGGAAGCGTCCGGGTTCGATCTCCAGGCGGATCGGGTGTTGCAGAAACTGTTCGATGCGCTTGCGGGCCGCGTCCCATTGTTCGAAGTAGTGGTCGCAGTCGATGCGCGGCTCGCCATCGCGGTAGGGAATCGACAGGCCGCCGCCGGCCGAGATCGCTTCGATGTCGTGGTCCAGCGAGCGCACCACGTCGACCATGGCGTCGCAGACGCTGGACAGGTGGCCGTAGTCCACCCCCGAACCGATGTGCATGTGAATGCCGACCAGCTTCAGGCCGTGGCGGCGCACGATGGATACGGCCCGGGCCACGTCGTCGATCCAGATGCCGTGCTTGCTTTGCGGGCCGCCGGTGTTGGTCTTGTTGCTGTGGCCATGGCCGAAGCCGGGGTTGATGCGCAGCCAAACGCGGTGGCCGCGCGAGGCCTGGCCCACGCGGTCCAACATGTCCAGCGAGCCGGCGTTCACGGTGATGCCGTGCCGAAGTACGGTGGCCAGCGTGGCGTGGTCGATCAGGTCGGCCGTGAAGACCATGCCTTCCGGTTCACCCTTGGGGTCGAATCCGGCGGCCAGGCTGCGCTCGATCTCGCCTAGCGACACGGCGTCGACCACCGCGCCTTCCTCGCGCATCAGGCGCAGGATGTGCAGGTTCGAGCACGCTTTCTGCGCGTAGCGGATGGTGTCGAAGCGGCGCAGCTGCGCGATGCGTTCGCGGATGACGCTGGCGTCGTACACCCACAGCGGCGTGCCATGTTGCGTGGCGAGTTCGGTAAGTTGGCGCGGATCAAAAGCCATGAAGCATGAACCTTGAAAAAGGAAAGGAAACCAGGCGGCATGATGCCGGGTTCGTGTCATCCAGTAAAATGCTTATATGTTGAAGGGTCATTCATTCCTGATATGGAGCGCACCGTGTTGACGCATCGCCATATCGAAGTATTCCGCGCGGTGATGATCGCGGGCAGCGTCACGCGCGCGGCGCAGCTCTTGAGCACGTCGCAACCGACCGTCAGCCGTGAATTGGCGCGGATGGAGCAGGGCATCGGCTTTGCCTTGTTTGAACGCGTGCATGGGCGTTTACGGCCCACCATGCCGGCGCTGGCGCTGTATGACGAGATCCGGCAATCGTATGCGGGGCTGGAGCGCGTTGTGTCGGCGGCGGCCCGCTTGCGCGAATTCCGGGGCGGGCAGCTGTCCGTGATCGCTTTGCCGGCGTTCTCGCATTCCATCTTGCCGGATGCGTTTCGGCGTTTTCACGATCTTCATCCTGGCGTCAGCCTGTCCGTGGAGACGCAAGAATCGCCCTTCCTTGAAGAGTGGCTGACGGCCCAACGCTACGATCTTGGGTTGACCGAGCGGGATGCCGCGCCGGCCGGCACGCGCTTGCAGCTGTTGCTGCAAGTGGACGAGGTCTGCGTGTTGCCCGATGGGCATCCGCTCTTGGCGCGCCAGGAAATCGATCTTGCTGATTTCGAAGGGCATGCCTTTGTCAGCCTGTCCGCCCACGATCCCTACCGGGTACAGATTGACGAAGCCTTTGCTGAAGTCGGCGTGTTGCGGCGCTCGGTGGTCGAAACGCCCACCGCCGTGTCGGTCTGCACTTTTGTCAGGCAAGGGCTGGGGCTGGCCATCGTGAACCCGCTGACGGCGCTGGACTTCGTCGGCAGGGGCCTGCATATCCGCCCGCTGCGGCGTTCGCTGCCCTTTCGCGTGAATGCAGTCTTTCCTGAACACCGGCCCGCCAATCCCTTGGTGCAAGCGTTCGTGGCATCCTTGACCGACGCCGCCAAAGCGATCAAGGCCCGGCTGGCCGGCGGATGATGGCTCTGCTTGTTCTATCGTTCAGGCAGCGAAACGACTCAGGCAGCCCGACTCAGGCAGCCCGACTCAGGCAGCCCGACTCAGGCAGCCGATCCGTTCAGGCAACAAAAAAGGATGCCCGAGGGCATCCTTCTTTATTTGCCGTATTCATGACGCCCCAGAAAGCGGGGCGGCAGAATCTTAGGCCAGCGCCTTGATAGCGGCAGCCAGGCGGCTCTTGTGGCGAGCAGCCTTGTTCTTGTGGATGATGTTCTTGTCAGCCACGCGATCGATCACGCTCGAGGCCTTCTGGAACACGTCGCCAGCCGCAGCTTTGTCGCCAGCGGCGATAGATTGGCGAACGCGCTTGATGGCGGTGCGCAGCATCGAGCGCAGGCTGGAATTGTGCTTGTTGCGCTCAACGGATTGGCGAGCGCGCTTGCGGGCTTGGGCGGTATTGGCCATGTTGCTATATAAGTTGAATTCGGCAAAGTCGAACATTGTAGCAAGTCCCGATGGGATTGCAAGCTTTTAATGTCAGATCTGTCGATGGAGCGCCCGTCAACCGGGCGGGGGGCGCTGGGGGGAAATGTTCCCGGGCTAAAGAGCCCTGGCTAGAGAACCCTTTCGGATGATCCCCTGCTAAAGCCTGAAACACAGCCTTGAGGAAAACCCGCGGCGCCTACTGGATAAAAACACGGTGCTGAGTATACAACGAAGCGGGCGCCAGGCACAGGCGCGCGGCATAGCGTTGTCAGGTCGCGACGTTGATAGAGACAAACCACGGGGTAAAGCGGCGGACATGGATGGGCATCATCTCTTGCAACGTGTCCAGCGCGGCGTTGGTGTCGTCCAGGGGGAAATGCCCCGAGACGGGCAGGCCGCCGGCCGCCATCGATACGCGCAGCGTACCCGTGCGATAGGGGCGCAGCGCCGCAATCACTTCCGCCAGGGGGCGGCCCCGGGCGTCGACCCAGCCGGATTCCCATGCGGCTTCCGCCATCAGCTCGGCGCGCGGGATATCCATGCGTGACACGTCGAACCGCGCGCCCGTTCCCGCACGGACGGTGCCGTGCGCGCCGGCCATCGTTTCGACTTCGACCTCGTGTTCATGCACCACGACCACGGTGCGCTGCGCTTGCTGGCGCACCATGTACCGGGTGCCCAATGCGCGCACGGTGCCTTCGGCGGTCTGTACCAGGAAGGGGCGGCGCGCGTCGGGCGCCACCGAGACTGTTACGGCGCCGTCCAGCAGGCGAACCTGTCGGTAGGCGGGCGTGAAATCCAGGTTGACGCGGCTGCGGGCGTCCAGCAGCAATTGGCTGCCGTCGGACAGCAGGTAGCGGCGGCGTTCGCCGGTGGCCGTGGCCGCATCGGCGGCAACGTTGCTCAGCGGATAGAAGGCGTTGCCGACATAGGCGGCGCCGGCTGCCGTACTGGCGAGCGCCAGCGAGCCGGCCAGAAATCGGCGGCGTGGCGGCACGATGGCCGGGGGCGGAGGGATCAGCGGCTGCGACGTGGGGGCGGCTCCGGCGGCGTACCCGGCTGCGGGATAAGCGTCGCCTAACCGTCCAAACGTCGAACCTGCCAATGAGCCCGTCAGCTGTTGCCAGGCGTTCTCATGGACAGGGTCAGCCGCACGCCACGCCAGGAAGTCGTTGTAGTCCTGCGCTGTCGCTTTACCTGAGCGCAGCAGTAGCAACCAATTGATCACCTGGTCCGCCATGGGTTGTCCTTGGGCGTACTTCACTTCATGTTCCCGCCCGTGAATCGGCGGGGGTTCCTCTTGATGGCAATTTGTAAATAATAAAGGTTTTTTACCAAAGATTACCGGGCTGTTGGCATTTCTTGACGAATCTAGTGCAAAAAGCCGGCGGGAAGCCGGCTTTTTGGTGGGATTGTCTGCGCAACGGCCGAAATCAGACTTTTGGCCGACGTCCAAAGTCTTTAAGCCGGAAGCCAAAGAGTAACAACGTTCCGAAGTACACCACCCCGCTTGCCACCAAAACGCCACCCAGCAAGCCGGCGCGCTGTCCCGCATGGGCCTGCATGCCGAGCCAGTCGATTTTGCCGTCGGCGTACCACAGCAATGCGGCCAACGCCGCCAGGGCCGGCAGCAGGCGCAGCACGAACACGGTCCAGCCCGGCCCCGGCTGGTACACGCCCCGGCGGCGCAAGCCGATCAGAAGCGCCAAGGCGTTCAGGCAGGCGCCCAGGCCAATGGCCAGCGCCAGGCCGGCATGCGCCATGAACGGTACCAGCACCAGGTTCATCAACTGTGTCAAAACCAGCACGCCGATGGCGATTTTGACGGGCGTGCGGATGTCTTGCTTGGCATAGAACCCCGGGGCAAGAATCTTGACGGCCAACAGGCCGATCAAGCCGGCGGAGTACGACATGACGGCCAGGCGCGTTTGCAGCACGTCTTGCGCGGCGAAGGCGCCATAGTGGAACAGGGTGGCTACCAGGCCGTCCGACAGCAGCGCCATGCCCACCGCGGCGGGCACGCCCAGCAGCAGCACTAGACGCAAGCCCCAATCCAGCAGGCCGCTGTAGCCGCCGTGGTCATCGCGGGCGTGGGCGGCGGACAGGCTGGGCAGCAGCACGGTGCCTAGCGCCACGCCCAGCAAGGCGGTGGGAAACTCCATCAGCCGGTCGGCGAAGGACAGCCACGTGACGCTGCCCGGCGTGAGCCAGGTGGCGATGTTGGTGTTGATCAGCAGGGATATCTGCGCCACCGACACACCCAGCGTGGCGGGCGCCATTTGCTTGAGGATGCGCTGCACGGTGGGGTCGGCCCAGGCTTGGCGAAAGCGCAGCGAAAAGCGCGGAGTCAGCCCCAGGCGGGCCAGGGCCACCCATTGCACGGCCAGTTGCGCCACGCCGCCGATCATCACGCCGACGGCCAGTGCGTAAACGGGCACATCCATGCGCGGCGCCAGCCAAATGCACGCGGCGATCATCGACAGGTTGAGCAGCACGGGGGTGAAGGCCGGCACGGCGAAGCGGCGCCAGGTGTTCAGCACGCCGGAGGCGAACGCAATCAGAGACATGCAGAAGATGTAGGGAAACATCATCCGCGTCATCCAGACGGCAGCGCCGAACTCGGTATCGCGGGCAGCGCCACGCAGGCCACTGGCCATGGCCGACACCACCCAGGGCGCGGCGACGATGCCGATCAACGTGATCAGCATCAGCGTGGCGGTCAGCAGCAGCGCCACGCGGTCCAGCAAGATGCGGACTTCTTCTTCAGACCGCTTGTTGCGCGCGGCGCCGAGTATGGGCACGAACGCCTGGGCAAACGCGCCCTCGGCGAACAAGCGGCGCAGCAGGTTGGGAATGCGGAAGGCGACCCAGAAGGCGTCGGTGATAGGGCCGGCGCCAAAGGCGCGCGCGACCAGGATGTCGCGAATCAGACCGGAAATGCGGGACAGCAGGGTGAAGCTGCTGACGGTGGCCGCCGAACGAAACAGGCTCATGGATGGGACTACGAAAAATTGGGGCGGACTGGCCCCGCAAACACAACGCCTGTTGAAAGGACCGGTGCGCTCCCCGCCCACGCACTACGCAAGAATGCCCTTTCCCCGCCGGGCCGCCCCAAGGGGAAAGACGCCCCCTCGGGGGGCAGCAAGCGTGCGAAGCATGCGCGGCGTGGGGGCATTCTTACTTCGGCGGCATGCGGATGGCGCCGTCCAGGCGGATGGTTTCGCCGTTCAGCATGTCGTTCGTGATGATGCTGTAGACCAGCTTGGCGTAGTCCTCCGGACGGCCCAGGCGGGCGGGGAAGGGGATGCTGGCGGCCAGCGAATCCTGCACTTCCTGCGGCATGCCGAAGATCATCGGCGTGCCGAAAATGCCCGGGGCGATGGTCATGCAGCGGATGCCGGTCTTGGCCAAATCGCGCGCGATCGGCAGGGTCATGCCTGCCACGCCCGCCTTCGATGCCGCGTAGGCAGCCTGGCCGATCTGGCCGTCGAAGGCGGCAACGGACGCCGTGTTGATCATGACGCCACGTTCGCCCGTGGGTTCCGGGGTATTGGCGCTCATGGCTTCGGCGGCCAGGCGCATCATGTTGAAGCTGCCGATCAGGTTGATCGACACGACCTTCTGGAACAGTTCCAGCGGGTGCGCGCCGTTCTTGCCGACGATCTTTGCGGCAGGCGCGACGCCCGCGCAGTTCACCAGCCCAAACAACGCACCCAGTTCCAGCGCGGCCGCCACGGCGCTTTTGCCGTCGGCTTCCTGCGTGACGTCGCAATGCACGTAGCGCTGGCCCAATTCCTTGGCCAGGGCCTGGCCCGGCTCGTCCTGCACGTCAGCGATGACGACCTGGGCGCCGTTTTCCACCAGCATGCGCACGGTGCCCGCGCCCAGTCCCGATGCGCCACCCGTAACGATGAATACCTTGTTCGCGATTTCCATGTCTCTACCACCAGTTCAATTCAAAGGGGATGAAAGCGGCGCGGCAGGCGCCGAATGCGACAAGGCCTTCGGGCCGATGCTGGAGCGCAGTGCGTCCAGCCGGCGCCGAAGGCCTTTGGGCCGACCAAGCGCCTATCAGCTGTTGACAGCCTCGAACAGGCGCGACTTGATTTCGTCGACGGCGCCCACGCCCGAGATCTTCCGGTACTTCGGGGCTTCGGCGGCGTTCTGCTGTGCCCAGGTCGAGTAGTAATCAACCAGCGGACGGGTCTGTTCGCGGTACACGGACAGGCGATGGCGCACCGTTTCCTCGCGATCGTCGTCGCGCTGGATCAGTTCTTCGCCGGTGAGGTCGTCGCGGCCTTCAACCTTGGGCGGGTTAAAGCGCACGTGGTAGCTGCGGCCGCTGGGCTGGTGCACGCGGCGCCCGCTCATGCGTTCGATGATGTCCTCTTCGGGCACTTCGATTTCCACCACGTAGTCCAGCTTGACGCCGGCGCTTTTCAGCGCGTCGGCTTGCGGGATGGTGCGGGGGAAACCGTCGAACAGGTAGCCGCCGGCGCAGTCGGGCTGCTTCAGGCGGTCCTGGACCAGGCCGATGATGATCTCGTCGGAAACCAGACCGCCGGCGTCCATGACCTTTTTGGCTTCAATACCCAAGGGCGTGCCCGCCTTCACCGCGGCTCGCAGCATGTCGCCGGTGGAGATCTGGGGAATGCCGAAGTGTTGGGTGAGAAACGCGGCCTGGGTGCCTTTGCCGGCGCCGGGAGGTCCGAGCAAGATGAGACGCATGAGTGCTCCTGATGGGGTTTATTTTTTGTGATCCGGGGGATTATGCCGCAACGCAGCAGCCAATGCGGGGCTGCGCCATGGGAAATAACCCTTACATCTGTTTGCTGTAGACCAAGCGCACGCGTTCCAGATCCGCCGGGGTATCTACGCCCGCTGCGGGAGGGTTGAGCGTACGGTGTACGACGATTTGATGGCCATGTTCCATGGCGCGCAGCTGTTCCAGCGCCTCGAAGCGTTCCAGCATGCCTTGCGGCAGCGTCGGGAAGCGGCGCAGGAACGACACGCGGTAGGCGTACAGGCCGATGTGATGCCAGGCGGGCAGCCCGTCGGCCAGCACACGTTCGCCGCTGGCGAGCGCATCGCGCGCCCAGGGAATCGGGGCGCGCGAGAAATACAGGGCGCGATCGTCGGCGGTGCACACGACTTTCACGACATTCGGGTTGAACAGCGCCTCGGCGTCGGCCAGCGGGCAGGCGGCGGTGGCGATATCGGCGTGGGGGCAGGCTTGCAGCTTGGCCGCCACGGCGTCGATCAGTTCGGGTTCGATCAGCGGTTCATCGCCTTGCACGTTCACGACGATGGCGTCGTCCGGCAAGCCCAGTTGCTGGACGGCTTCGGCCAGCCGGTCCGTGCCCGTGGGATGGTCGCCGCGCGTCATCAGGGCGGTCAGGCCATGGGCCTGCACGGCCGCCTGCACGCGCGCGTCGTCCGTGGCGATGTACAGCCGGGATGCGCCGGACAGCGCGGCGCGGTCGGCGGTGCGCACGACCATCGGCTTGCCGGCGATATCGGCAAGGGGCTTGTCGGGCAGGCGGGTCGAGGCGGCGCGCGCCGGGATCAAGGCGATGAAACTCACGGTGCGGCGGTCAGGTGGGGGCGGTTTCGTCCAGCACTCGGGCTTCCGACTCAAGCATGACGGGGATGCCGTCGCGAATCGGGAAAGCCAGGCGGTCGGCGCGGCAAACGAGTTCGGCGTGCTGCCGGTCGTTTTCAAGGCGCCCCTTGCACAGGGGGCAGACGAGGATGTCGAGAAGTCGGGATTCCATGACCGGGATTCTAAAACAGTTTGCGGCGGGCAAGGCCCGGCGGGCCCGGGCGAGAGTCAGATTTTCAAGTCGGCGGCCGCGCTTGGGCGACTGCCGATGTCGAGTTTGGAGCGAGACGTTGGTGTAGCGTTTGTGCCAGCCAGTCAAACAACCGGGCGTCGGAAAAAGCCGCCGTGACGGGGACTTCCCACAGGCGCGCGTCGTGCAGCGCGGCACATTTGATGGCGTCCTTGGACGTCACCAGGATCGCGTCGGCCATCAGGCCCTGGAAGGGCGAATCGGCGTAGTCGTGATGGTCGGGCAAGGGCAGCGTCGCGTCCGGTTCGATTCCGGCCGCGCGCAGTGTCGAGAAGAAGCGTTCCGGGTTGCCGATGCCCGCGGCGGCCGCCACGCGCGGCTGGCCCGCAAAGGCAGAAAGCGGGCGCGTTGCGCCGTCTTCGATGTGGCGGGCGTCGCCCGGTTCCAGCCACATCCGCACCGGACGCGGGCGGCGGGCGGGAACAGCGTCGGCGTTGGCGTTAGCCTGGACCCCGGGGCCGACCGGCGTGCCGATGTTGGTGACGACCACATCCACGTCCTGCAAGCGATGCGCGGGTTCGCGTAGTGGGCCGGCGGGCAGCAGCCTGCCGTTGCCCACGCCGCGCGCGTCCTGCACCACGATTTCGACGTCACGCGCCAGCGCCAGATGTTGCAGGCCGTCGTCCGAGACAATCACGTCCACATCGGGATGCGCCTGGAGCAGCGCACGGGCGGCCAACGCGCGTTTCGGGTGCACGGATACCGGGGCGCCCGTGGCGCGCGCGATCAACGCGGGCTCGTCGCCAAAGCGATCAGCCGCCAATGCACCGACGCCGACCCGGGCTTCGCGGCCGATCTTCACGCCATAGCCGCGGCTGACCACGCCCGGGGTGAACCCGCGCGCCCGCAAGCCTTGCACCGTGGCGATCACCATGGGGGTCTTGCCGGTGCCTCCGACGTAGATGTTGCCCACCACCACGACCGGCACCGGCGCGCGGTAGCTGGGCTTGGCGCCGCTGAGGTAGGCGGCGCGCTTTCTGGCCACCGCCCACTCGGTCAGCGCAGCCAGGGGCGACAGCAGGGTCGACAGCCAGCCGCCATGCTGCCACTGGCGGGCCAGCAGCGAAGGAGACGAACGCGGGGTGCTCACCGTGAGGTCTGGGCGGCGAAGTTGACGCGCCCGATGCCGGCCAGGCGGGCGGCTTCCATGATGTTGATCACGGATTGGTGGGTGGCTTGGGCGTCGGCGTTGATGATGACCAGCGGCTCGGTCTTGCCGGCAGCCGCCTGACGCAGTACGTCGGCGATTTCAGGAGGCGTGGAGACGTCGATCAGCGTACCGTTCAGCGCATAGCGCCCATCCTGGCTGACGGCCACTTCCAGCGCCGGCGGCGTGTCCTGCTCGGACGACGCCTGCGGCAGGGTCACCTTCAACTGCGTGAAGCGGGTGAACGACGTGGTGGCGGCCAGGAAAATCAGGATGACCAGCAAGACGTCGATCAGCGGGATCAGGTTGATGTCCAGCTCGTCGCGATCGCCCCGGGAACCGCGGAAATTCATGAACGCCCCTCGCGTGCGGGGTAGGCCGCGGGGTGGGCTGCGGGATGGGTGGAAGGGGCCGGCGGCACGGGCGACACGGCGCGGACCAGGCGCGAGGCGGATTGCTCCATGGCGCTGAGATAGCCGTCGACCCGACCGCGCAGGTAGCGGTGGGCAATCATGGCGGGAATGGCGATCAGGATGCCGAAGCCGGTGTTGTACAGCGCGATGGAGATGCCGCGCGCCAGTTGGGCGGGGTCACCGCCGCCGGGCGTGTACGACCCGAAGATCTCGATCATGCCGACCACGGTGCCGAACAGCCCCATCAAGGGCGCGACGACGGCGATGGTGCCGATGGCGGGGATGTAGCGGCTGAGGTCATGCGCCACGGCCCGGCCGGTGTCTTCGACCACGTTGCGCAGTTCTTCGCGGGGCAGATGGCGGTGACGCATCACTTCGGCCAGCACCCGGCCCAGCGGCGAGTTTCGTTCCAGGCGGTTGATGGCTTCGGGCGTGTCCTGGCGGTTGCGCAGCATGTCCACGACCTGTTCGTTCAGGCCGCGGGGCAGGATAAGGCTGCGGCGCAGGGAGAGGAAGCGCTCGAAAATCAGCGCCAGTCCCAGCACGGATGTCGCCAGCAGGGGCCAGATGGGCCAGCCGGCCTCGCGCAAAATGGAAAGCAAAGCGTTCAACTCCCGGGGGCCATAGGGCGGCAACAGTGCGTGCGCCGTGGCATCAGATCAAGCCGAAACTGTAACGGTGCGGCGGGTTTGTGGCAAGGCGGGAAGGCCCGCGATTTATCCACAGAAATTGTGGATAATTCTGTGCAAAACTTCGCCGGAACGCTTGTGGGCACAGGGCTTGCGCTTGTTTGCTTCAAATTAGCGCAATCGAGTTTTTATAATTTATATATAAAAATCAATAACTTGCACGGAGTTTGCTGGCTTTCGGGCCTGCCGCTGCAAAAATCTGTGGACGCGGTATCATTGCGCCCCGCTACGTATGCCCTGTGGACAGGTACGCATCGGAAAGCCTCATGACAATTGAATTTGCAGTCACAAACAACGCATTCACGCGGGATATCCTGACAGTTGCCCAGCTAAACCAAGCAGTGGGGCAGTTGTTGGAGCGCAGCATCCCGGCTTTATGGGTGCGCGGAGAGATTTCGAACTTCACGCAGGCGGCATCCGGGCATTGGTACTTCACGCTCAAGGACAGCCGGGCCTCGGTGCGGGCTGTCATGTTCCGAAGCCGCGCCAGCGCGGTCGGTTTTGTCCCAAAGGCGGGCGACCAGGTCGAAATCCGTGCGCGGGTGTCCCTGTACGAGCCGCGCGGCGACTACCAGTTGCAGGCCGACGCCATGCGCCGGGCCGGTCTGGGCAATCTGTATGAAGCGTTTCTACGGCTGAAAGAGCAATTGGCCTCGGAAGGCCTGTTCGATCCGGCCCGCAAGCGCGAGCCCGCCCGCTTGCCGCGCGCAATCGGGGTCATTACGTCGCTGCACGCAGCGGCGCTGCGCGATGTGCTGTCGGCGCTTGCCAGGCGCGCGCCGCAAGTGCCCGTCATCATCTATCCGGCCCCGGTTCAGGGCGCCGATGCCGCCAGCCGCCTGGCCGCCCAAGTGCGCTTGGCCAACGCCCGCGCCGAGGTCGACACCTTGCTGCTGGTGCGCGGCGGGGGCAGCATCGAAGATCTGTGGAGCTTCAACGACGAAGACCTGGCGCGGCAGGTCGCGGTCAGCGAAATTCCGGTGATCAGCGGCGTGGGGCATGAAACCGACTTCACCATCGTGGACTTTGTGGCCGATGTGCGCGCGCCCACGCCCACGGCCGCCGCCGAATTGGCCTGCGTGCCACGTTCCGAATTGATGGGCCGCGTCATGCAGTCGGCCCAAGCCATGGTTCGGGGCCAGCAACGGCGGCTGGAACGCGCCGCGCAGCGCCTGGATCGTGCGTCCGGGCAGTTGGTGTCGCCGTCGCAACGGCTTGAGCACCAGCAAGAACGCCTGAACAGCCTGCGCTTCCGGCTTGCGTCCGCGTGGTCGGGCCCACAAGCCCGGCGCACCGCGCGCGTCAATCTGCTGACGCAACGCCTGGCGCATCGCGTGCCCGATACCGGGCGCGCCGCCGACCGCCTGGCAGGCGCCGTGCGTCAGCTGGGCCAGGCGCATGCGCGTCTGCTCGTGCAGGGTCGCAACCGGTTGGCGGCGGCCACGGCGCAGTTGCGCGCGCTGGACCCGGGCAATACCTTGTCGCGCGGCTACGCCATCGCGCGGGACGCCGATGGCCGCATCGTGCGGGATGCCGCAAGTCTGGCGGCCGGGCAGGCGCTGGACCTGAGCTTTGCACAGGGCGGGGCGCAGGTGCAGGTGCAGCAAACCCGCAATAGCCGCGACGCCGGTTAAGCAGAAACGATCCGCCGGCCGGCAGCGCCCACGCATTCGGCGGGGGCGCCGGCGGGGTGGTGCACGACAGGTTGACGCACTCTGAGGCGATGCAATGCGGCACAACGAAAGCATGGGTTGGATGGCCGGTGTGTTGGCCGGAACGGTCATGGCGCTGGGGCATGTAGCGCTAGTGGAAGCGGCAGAGGCCACACCAGTGCCGGTATCAGCGCAGGCAACATCGCCGGAATCAGCACAAGGACCGGCACGGGTATCAGCGCAGGAATCAACGCAGGTACCGGCTCAGACCCCGGCTCAGACCCCGGCCCAGACCTCGGCCCAGACCTCGGCCCAGACCCCGGCCCAGACCCCGGCCCAGACCTCGGCCCAGACACCGCCTCAGGCCGCAAGCCAGCCCCCCGCCGCCAACTGCGATTGCCAGTCGCCCTACCGCGACTACAAAGAGGCCGACACCCCCGACACCCGGGCACTGTTTGCCGCCGTACGCAACAACGATCCGGACGCCTTTGCCTCTGCATTGGCGCAGGTCCGGCAGCCCGGCGACTACGCGCTGGACGGCGTGCCGCTGCTGCACGCGCTGCTCAAGCCGCCGCGCGAATTGCGCGCCCAGAACGTGTACTGGGGCATTTCAACCGAGGATGCCGATCGCATACGCCAAGCTCACCAGGCCACGCTGCCTGCGCGCACGCGCATGCTGGCCGCGCTGCTGGCCACCCGGCCTCCGCTGAACGACGTCACCTACGAATCGCGTCGTCCGCCGCTGCATCTGGCGCTGCTGTATGGCACGCCCGAACTCATGGACATGCTGCTGGCGGCCGGTGCCCACGCCAATCAGCGCGGCGATGAACACCGCACCCCACTTGAATTCCTGTTGAATCGCGATTTTGAATTCGCGGTGCGCATGACGTACCTTCCGCGTCTGGTCGACCGCCCATCAATGACACACATGGTGCTGGCTTTGTTCAAGGCCGGCGCCGCCAAGCCCTATGCCGACGCGGGCGCCGACGTGGCGGATTACCTGGCGTGGTCGCCCATGGTTGAACTGACCGAGGGCGCGGCACCGTTGCAGGCGCTGGCCGCCACCGGCACCAAGCCGGCGTATGAAGACGGGCTGACGGCCTTGGCGCTGGCCGCCTACCTGGGCAATGCCGGCGCGGTGCCCGTGTTGAAGGAACTTGGGCCGCGCCAAATCCCCAACACCGGCTACGGCCAGACCGGCCAATACGACCTCTGGCTGGACGCCGCGCAGGCGGCGGTGCAGGGCGGCCATCCCGATATTGCGGCGCAGTTGGTGCAAAAGAACATGCCGTTCGCGCAACGCGGCCCACAAACGGGTTCCAGCGCGGCGCTGTTCACCAAAGTGGAGTCCGACGCCCAGCCCATCATGAACCTGGCGGCGCGCCGTGGCGACGTGCAAACGCTGCAACGTTTGCTGGCGCTGGGGGCGCCAGTCGATGGCGACCCGCAAGATCAAAACGGCAACACGCCGCTTGCCGATGCGGTACAGGCCCGCAAACCGCAAGCCATCAAGCTGCTATTGGCCGCGGGCGCCGACCCCCGCGCCAAGCGTGAAGGCTATGACGTGAAATCGCCCGTCGATGTCGCGGTGCAATCGGGCGATGCCGCAACGCTGCGCCTGTTTGCCGATGCGGGCTTCGACCTGAAGGCGCTGGGCACGGGGGCGATCCGGCGCGCGCTGGAAAACCGCGATACGTCATTGGCGTTGATGCTGATCGAAGCTGGCGTGCCCACGGAAGTGAAGGCGGGGGACGCGGACAGCGGCGACGGCGCGCCGCTGTTGCTGCTGGCCGCAGCGTCGGGGCAAGTGCCCGTCGTTGACGCCTTGCTGGCCAAGGGCGCGGACCCGGTCGGCCTGGCGACCGATGGCGAAAGCGCGCTGTACTGGCTGATCGGCAGGCAAGACGCCGCGATGCTGGAACGGCTGCTGCGGGCGGGCGCCAAGTTGGACGATCCACGCCTGCCCCGCGCCCCGGCTTCGTACGCGCTGTTGAACGCGGCCGTGGCCTCGGGCGACATCGCGCTGGTGCGCCGCATCAGCAAAGCCACCGGCCAACCCGTGGCGCAAGCCTGCGTGCCCGAACGCGGCGAAGCCAGCCTGATCGAAGCGCCGGGCTATATCGCGGCATTGCAGGCGGCGGGTTTTACCGGCAAGCCCTCGACCTGCGCGCCCGACGCCGCGCCGCTGTCGCGACGCATCGTGGTTCAGTTGCTTCATAGCCGGCAGTGGTACGTGGCCCGGCAGGGCGAACTTGTGCAGCTGCTGCGGTTCGTGAACGCCACCGGGGGGTCGCTGGACGCCGCACTGGACGACGGCGCGACGCCCTTGAACACCGCAATCGAACTGGGCCGCGAAGACCTGGTCCGCGCCATGCTCACGGCCGGCGCGCGTCCCGACCAGGCCGACGCCATGGGCCGCGGGCCGGCGTGGGTGGCGTTGCAATCCGGCCAGCCCGCCATGCTGTCATTGCTGGCGCGCCACGGTGCGCGTTTTGACAAGGTCGCCGCACCGCCTGGCCAGTCCTTCGCCCACACGCTGGCATGCCAGTCCGCACCCGCGTTCCAGCGTGTCGTCCAAGCGGCCGGTGCATCCCCGCCGGCCACTTGCCCGTCCCCCGCGCCGTCCAGGCGAGGGGCCGCCAAGGTGGCCAGCAAATCCGCCGACTCCGCGGGCTTGGCGGGCCTGTATGTGCTGAACGGTGTGCGTGAAGTCGGTAGCCAATTGCTGTTGTCGCCGGACGGCAGCTTTGACTACATGCTGAGCTACGGCGCCGTCGACATCGCGGCGCGCGGCGCCTGGCGCAGCGACGGCAAACAGGTGTTTCTGGACACGCCGCCGATCCAGCCGTATTCGCCTGTCCACGACGTGCGTGCTGATACCCGGCCCGCACGCCCCACCCAGCCCGGCTTTTTGTCCGTGCGCGTTTTCTACCGCGATCGCCCGGTGAAAGTTGACGTGGCGATGTCGTCGGCGGATGCCGATCACGGGGGCGGTCCGCGCCCGTCCGAAGGTGAAGACGGCATCAGCGCACCCATCGAGCCGGGCGCTTTGAAAACACTGGCCGTGTTTGTGCCGCTGCCCTCGGGCGCGCGCTGGCATCAGGTAGACATCAGCAAACTGGACGCCGGCACGCGCGCGATACGCGTGGACCTGGACGTACCGGAAGAAGCCGCCGGCGCACCGCTGCACAAGACATTCGCCGTGCACAAAGACGGCACGCTGGTGGAGTCGGAAGGCGGCAGGGAACTGCGATACGAGAAAGAGTAGCGTTTACAAAAACCCAGTGCGACACGCCGTGCGTCGGCGTGAATGCGCATATGCTCATGCGCGCCGTTAACCCCGCGCGGACGCGGGGTTAACGCGGTATCCTCATTAGTTGCCGATACAATTGACCGGCTTGATCGTGCACTCAACAGAAGGAACCAACACATGGCACATACTCTTCCCCCCCTGCCTTACGAACTCGACGCCCTGGCCCCGCACATTTCCAAGGAAACGCTGGAGTTCCACTACGGCAAGCATCACCAGACTTACGTCACGAACCTGAACAACCTGATCCCGGGTACGGAATTCGAAACGCTGTCGCTGGAAGACATCGTGAAGAAGTCCTCGGGTGGCATTTTCAACAACGCCGCTCAAGTCTGGAACCACACGTTCTACTGGAACAGCCTGGCCCCCAAGGCCGGCGGCGCACCCACCGGCAAGCTGGCTGATGCCATCAACGCCAAGTGGGGCAGCTTCGACGCTTTCAAGGAAGCGTTCAACAAGTCGGCAGCCGGCAACTTCGGTTCGGGCTGGACCTGGCTGGTCAAGAAGGCCGACGGTTCGGTTGACATCGTCAACACCAGCAACGCCGCCACGCCGCTGACCACCGCCGACAAGCCGCTGTTGACCTGTGATGTCTGGGAACACGCGTACTACATCGACTACCGCAACGCGCGTCCCAAGTACCTGGAAAATTTCTGGGCACTGGCCAACTGGGATTTCGCCGCCAAGAACTTTGCCTGATCGGTAAAGACAAGCCGGGCCGCACACGTGGCCCGCAAGAAAAAACCCCTGGTGCCTTGCGCAGGGGTTTTTTTTATTCCATTTCAGGAAGAATTCAGCTGACATAACCCTGTCGATTGTCGATTTCATTCCAGGGAAATGACAAAGAAACAACCTTTTCTTTAGGGTTATCCCTAGGAATCCCGACCGCTATTGTTGCCAGTGGTCAGGGCTGAACCACGGGGCCAACGGATCGCGGCATGCCCGCTTACAACCGGGGTAACTACAGGGAAGGGAAGCATGTTTCGCTTATTTTCAGGCTTGCGCATTGGGGCGCGCCTGTCGGGCGCGTTTTTGCTCGTGGCGGTAATCGGCGGTGCCATCGGGGCCTTTGGTGTTTGGGGGCTGTCGCGCATCAACGAATTGAATGACCGGCTGTACGACACCGAGCTGCGTGGCATCTCGGATTTGAAAGAATCCAATCTGAATCTGATCTACGCGGGCCGCGCCCGCAGCGGCTACCTGGCCGCCAGCACCGATCAGGATCGCCAGGCGTTGAAAAAGCAGTTTGACGACGCCGTCAAGAACATGGACGTGCTTCGCGACAAGGCCGCGAAGAATTTCCACGAAGAAGAGGGCAAGCGCCTGCTGGCGCAGTTTGTCGAAACCGAACAGGTGTGGAAGCGGGAGTCGGAAGCGTTCTTCACGGCGGCGAAGTCGCAGTCGTTGACGCAAACCGATCCGCGTGTGGCCGAGATCGAAAAGCGGGTTATCGCCTCGTCGCAAAAGCTTGACGACCTGATGACCAACCTGGCCGTGGGCAAGGAAAAAGCCACCGCGCAATCGGTGGACGAAGCCACCGACCTGTACGACACCGTGCGCGCCGTGATGATCATCCTGGCCGTGGCCGGCGTGGTGATCGGCATGCTGTTGGGCTGGCTGGTCACGCGCGGCATCGTGCGTCCGCTGGAACAGGCGGTGAAAGCCGCGCGCCAGGTCGCCGCGGGCGATCTGACCACCGACATCCAGGTGGCCACGCGTGACGAAACGGGCGACTTGATGACGGCACTGAAGGCCATGAACGAAAGCCTGGCGCGCATCGTCGCGGACGTGCGCGATGGCTGTGAAAGCATCGCCTCGGCGTCCTCGCAGATCGCGCAAGGCAACTCCGACCTGTCGCAACGTACTGAAGAGCAAGCCTCGTCGCTGGAGCAGACGGCCGCGTCGATGGAAGAGCTGACCAGCACCGTGCAGCAAAACGCCAACAACGCCAGCGAGGCCGATCGTCTGGTGACGCAGGCGTCAACCGTGGCAGTGCGCGGGGGCGAAGTGGTGGAAGGCGTGGTGCAGACCATGAGCGCCATTTCGGACAGCTCGCGCCGCATCGCCGATATCACGGGTGTGATCGACGGTATTGCCTTCCAGACCAACATCCTGGCGCTGAACGCCGCCGTGGAAGCGGCGCGCGCGGGCGAGCAGGGCCGGGGCTTTGCCGTGGTCGCGGGTGAAGTGCGCACCTTGGCGCAACGCTCGGCGGTGGCCGCCAAGGAAATCAAGGCGCTGATCGACGAATCCGCCGCGCGTGTGCAGGGCGGTACGCGCCAGGTGGACGAGGCAGGCCGCACCATGCGCGAAGTGGTCGACAGCGTGCGTCAGGTAGCAACGCTGGTGCGGGAAATTGCCAGCGCATCCGAAGAGCAATCGTCCGGCATCGGCCAGGTCAACCAGGCCGTGGCGCAGATGGATACCGTGACGCAGCAGAACGCCGCGCTGGTTGAAGAAGCCGCCGCCGCGGCCGCCAGCATGCAAGAGCAGGCCGGCCGCCTGGCGCAGGAGGTTCGCCGCTTCAAGGTGGACGCCGCCGCGGGTTCCGGGCGTGGCGCCGAGGCGCGTTTGCTTACGCCCACGCCCGCGTCCCTGGCCGCGCGCAAGCCGGCAGCGACCGTGACGCGCGCCAGCCAGGCGCGGCCGGCGCTGGCGCACGCGTCGGACGACGACTGGTCCTCGTTCTAAGCAGCCGCCGGGCGCTGCCGCGCGGGATTGCGCGGTAGCGCCCGGGCGGTAAGTCCGTGGACGGCGGAATCGTGGTCGGCGAAGTTGTGGTCGGCGAAGTTGTGGGCTGCGAAGTTGTGGGCTGCGAGTCAGGTGGGAATGTTAAGGTTAGCGACTTTCCGCCGCATGCCAGCAGCCCATGAGCCTGACTGAACCTTTCCGCCGGACCTCCGCCGCCACCCGCCGCCTGATGCGGCGCAAAGTGCGTCAGATCAACCGTCTGTCGCGCAAGAGCCTGCAAATGGCACTGCTGTTGGGCGGGGCCGGCCTGGTCGCGCTGATGTCGCTCGGTTTTGCGTATCTGGCCGACAAAGCGTTGGACTGGAACCGCGAATGGGTGGGCCACAACGGCTGGCTTGCCTTGCTGGTGCTGCCGTTCAGCCTGGCCGGCTTGCGCTGGCTGACGCTGCGGTTTGCGCCCAACGCGGCCGGTAGCGGCATTCCCCAAGTCATCGGCGCGCTGTCATTGCCGCCGGGGGCCAGCCAGACCAGCCTGGTGTCGCTGGCGCAAACCCTCTGGAAAATTCCCCTGGCATTCTTCGGCATGCTGGCCGGCGCATCGATCGGCCGCGAAGGCCCGTCGGTGCAGGTGGGCGCCGCGCTCATGCTGGCATGGGGGGATTTCTGGAAGCGTCGTGGCGTCAAGCTGCGGGGCTTTCACGCCAATGAACTGATCGCGGCCGGCGCGGCCGGCGGCCTTGCCGCCGCCTTCAACGCGCCGCTTGCCGGTGTGATCTTCGCCATTGAAGAGCTGGGCCGAGGCACGGTGCTGCGCTGGCAGCGCCTGGTGCTGATCGGCGTGCTGGCAGCGGGGTTTCTGGTGGTCGCGGTGCAAGGCAACAACCCGTATTTCGGCGTGTTCGGCGGTGCGCCGCTGGCCCACGGCATGGTGATGTGGATTGTCATCTGCGGCGCGATCAACGGCGCATTGGGCGGTATTTTCGCGCGGCTGCTGGGCAAGGGCGCGGCAGGCGCGGCGCCCGCGGCCTGGCGCGCCTGGATCCGCGCGCATCCTATCTGGACGGCTTTCATCATGGGCCTGGTGCTGGCCGTGATTGGCCTGTGCACGGCCGGCAGCGTGTACGGCACGGGCTATGGGGTGGCGGCCGATCTGCTGTCGGGCAACGACACCGCGCCGGTCGGCTTCGGGCTGGCCAAGCTGGCCGCTACCGTCGCGTCGTATTGGGCGGGCATCCCGGGCGGGATCTTCACCCCCGCACTGACCACGGGCGCCGGCATCGGCCAACACATCTGGGAACTGGCGGGCGAGGGCGTGGACCAGCGTGTGCTGGTGCTGGTGTCGATGGCCGCCTTTCTGGCCGCCGCCACGCAGGCGCCGTTGACGGCCAGCGTGGTGGTCATGGAAATGACGGGCAGCCAGCCGATGTTGTTCTGGTTGCTGGTGGGGTCGCTGCTGGCCTCGGGCGTGTCGCGGCAGTTCTGCCCGCAGCCGTTCTATCACCTGGCTGCGGGGCGCTTTCGGCGGCAAGCCATCGTCGAGGCGGGTCGCGCCGCGCAGTCCGGGGCGGGCGCCGCAACGGCGCCTTCCAAGCCCGCGTCGCTCTGAAAGCCTGCGGCCGGCTTGGCGATCAGGGTGAACACCTACCGGACACTGTCCATGAGACGGACACCCCAGGTGTGCACCAACTTGGCGCTAAATGCGGTGCGCTAAGATCGTCCGATCCCGAATTTTTCACTTCACTCCGAGCTTCCCATGACCGTGAATGCCTTTATTTGTGATGCGATCCGCACCCCCTTCGGCCGCTACGGCGGTGCGCTGGCCAGCGTGCGTCCTGATGACCTCGCCGCCGTCGCCATCAAGGCGCTGGTAGCGCGCAACCCCGGCGTGCGCTGGGAAGAACTGGACGACGCCATCATGGGCTGCGCCAACCAGGCCGGTGAAGACAACCGCAACGTGGCCCGCATGGCCACGCTGCTGGCCGGCCTGCCCATCGAAGTCCCCGGCGCCACGGTCAACCGCCTGTGCGGTTCCGGCCTGGACGCCATTGGCACCGCCGCCCGCGCCATCCGCGCCGGCGAAGCCGGGCTGATGCTGGCCGGCGGCGTTGAAAGCATGAGCCGCGCGCCCTTCGTCATGGGCAAGGCCGACAGCGCGTTCTCGCGCAATGCCGCCATTTTCGACACCACCATCGGCTGGCGCTTCGTCAACAAGCTGATGAAGGCGCAATACGGCGTCGATTCGATGCCCGAAACGGCCGAAAACGTCGCTGACGACTTCAACATCAGCCGCGAAGACCAAGACCTGTTTGCGCTGGCCAGCCAGCAAAAGACGGCTCGCGCGCAGAAAGAAGGCGTGTTCGACGCCGAAATCGTGCCGGTTTCGATTGCGCAGAAAAAGGGCGATGCCATCATCGTCTCCAAGGACGAGCATCCGCGTGAAACCAGCCTGGAATCGTTGGCCAAGCTCAAGGGTGTGGTCCGCGAAGGCGGCACCGTCACGGCCGGCAACGCGTCGGGCGTGAACGACGGCGCCGCCGCGTTGCTGTTGGCTGACGAAAAGGCGGCCGCCCGCCACGGCTTGACCCCGCGCGCTCGCGTGGTCGGCATGGCTACCGCCGGCGTCGCGCCGCGCATCATGGGTATCGGCCCGGCCCCGGCCACGCTGAAGGTGTTGGCCCAGACCGGCCTGACGCTGGACCAGATGGACGTCATCGAGCTGAACGAAGCCTTTGCCGCGCAGGGCTTGGCCGTGCTGCGCCAACTGGGCATTGCCGACAACGACCCGCGCGTGAACCCCAACGGCGGCGCAATCGCCCTGGGTCACCCGCTGGGCGCATCCGGCGCCCGCCTGGCTACCACCGCGATCAACCAGCTGCACCGCACCGGCGGCCGCTATGCGCTGTGCACGATGTGCATCGGCGTGGGCCAGGGCATCGCGCTCATCATCGAACGCGTCTGAGCTTGCGGCTTCAAGCCTGAAACCTGAAGTGTTGTTTTTTCCGCCGCGCGGTTCGCGGCGGAATCAAAAAAGGGAGCCTCTCGGGGCTCCCTTTCTACATCCGACTGGCGCACTGGCGCCCCGGGGCGCCCGGCTCAGGGCAGACCGTCTATTTTCCGGCCCGCCTTGATGCCATGCTCGTCGAACCAACCTTGGGTCATTTCCAGGGCGTAGCGCACGGGCTTGCGGGCGCAATGCGGGTCTTCGGTCTGCGGCGCCATGTCGTCGATGTTGACGATCGTGCCGTCGTCGGCGATAAAGGCAATCGAGAGCGGCAAAAGCGTGTTGCGCATCCAGAAGCACTGCACGTCGGGCCGCTCGAAGACGAACAGCATGCCATCGTTGCCGGGCAGTTCTTTGCGGAACATCAGGCCGGCTTGGCGCGTGGCGTCGGTGTTGGCAACTTCGGCGCGGATAATATGGATGCCGGCTGACAGTTGCGTGGTGGGCAAGGGCGGTTGCGGCCCGGTTTGCGCATGGGCGCCCGCGCCCAGCATCAATGCCGCGCTTGCCAGTGCCGCCGATACGGCTTTAAGGAACGCGGGTTTCATGAACGCCGTCTTGAACAACGTAGGAGTGGCAGGTAATAACTTCGCATTCTTCAGCATGACTGGCGCAGTAAAAAGAAAATAATAAGGCGGGGCCCGAAAGCCCCGCCTGGATAATGGTGCAACCTTACCGCTGCACTTTATAGGGTGTTAGGCGGCCGTGATATTAAGCGCCTGCTTGCCCTTAGGCCCCTGGATGATTTCGAAAGCCACTTTCTGGCCTTCCTTCAGGGTTTTAAAACCATTCATCTGTATGGACGAGAAGTGGGCGAACAGATCTTCACCGCCGTCGTCGGGCGTAATGAAGCCAAACCCCTTTGCATCGTTGAACCATTTGACGGTACCCGTCGATTTGGGATTGTCCCCTTGGACGGCGGTTGCGGTCGTATCAGACATGCGGACTGCCTCATTGAATCGTATGTTGACAGAAGGGCATCGCGGTCTAGACCTCTGTCCCCCCCTCCGGCTTCCTGGCAGATTTTCGATGAGTTGAAAACCCCAGAATGCGGTGATAATGCGCCGCTTTTCTTTGTGTCGTCAAGTATGGAAACTACGTATTTCCGCGTGTAATTTTAAGTAAGTTGCACGTTAGGCGTCCCCAGTTTAAATAGAATAGCCGCCCTATGAGTTCTACCTTGGATACCCAGCATGATTTGGCCGTCGAGAAGGCACCGGCACGCGCCGCGCCGCCTCCGATGTATCAGGTTCTGCTGTTGAACGATGACTACACGCCGATGGAATTCGTCGTGAAAGTCCTGCAAAAATTCTTCAATAAAAATCATGAAGAGGCCACGCGGATCATGTTGCAAGTGCATCACGAAGGGCGCGGAGTTTGCGGGGTGTACCCCCGTGACCTCGCCGCCACCCGCATCGCCCAGGTAGGACAGTATGCGCGGGCGCGCCAGCACCCGCTGCAATGTGTGATGGAACCCGTTTAATACCAAGAATGAAGACGCCGCCCTCGAAGGCGGCGTTCTGCTGTGCGCCAATGGCACGGCAATGTCCGCGTTTGGGGAAGCGCGCGGATCCGGATGGTCGGCAGCTCCGCCGCTAAGGAGCGTTGTATTCGAGTAGGCGGAGGGGTTTGCCGTGAGTGGAAAGGTTAGTAAGACCTGGCTGGCGGTTGCCGGCGTTGTGGTGTTGGCCGGCGCCATAGGCGTGGGCTGGTGGATGGGCAAGGACAAGCAGGCGGCGGCTCCGGGTGCGGCCCCTGCGGTGTCCGCCCCGGCTCAAAGCCCCGCGGCGGCCCCGCCGGGCGAGGCAAAACCCACGCTGGGCGCCAGCGCCACGGTCGGCGCGCCCGATCCGTTCGCCGCACTGACCTGCCAACCACGCCAATATAACGACGCGCTGTCGTTGTCCGTCACGTTCACCCAGCCGGTGGATGCCAAGGGCAAGCTGGATGACTTCCTTCAGGTCACCGATCTGGGCGCCTCGTCGGGCAAAGCCGACCAGGACAGCGAAACGGCCTCCAACGCCGGCGACCAGCCCGCCTCGGTGAAGCCGGGCGACTCCGCCCCGCAAGGCAAGATCGTCAAAGGCAGCTGGATTGTGGGTGACAACCCGCGCATGGTGTATTTCCCGTATATCCAGCCGCAACGCAAGTACGCCATCACCGTGCGCTCCGGTTTGCCGGGCGTGGGTGACAAGGTCGTGCTGGCGCAATCGTCCAACTGCGAAGTGAACACGCAGGCGATGCCGCCGTCGTTCTATTTCGCCAGCCGTGGCGTGGTGCTGCCGGCCGGCCAGAACGGCGGTTTGCCCGTGGCTACCGTCAACGTGCCGGAAGTGGACGTGCAATTCCTGCGTGTCGCGCCCGACCGCGTGCCGGAACTGTTCGAAACGGTGCTGGGCATTGGCCGCAACACCGCGCAGGCGTCCGATGACGAAGAAGAGGGCGGCTACAACGAAGAAGACAGTTGGCGCTATTCCGACAACCGTGGCCTGAAGGGTTCGGTCAGCAACTGGGATCTGGACCGCCTGAATTCGCTGACCACCAGCGTCTATCAAGGCCGCTTCATCACCGACGACAAGCCGAACCGCCGCCACGTTACCTTCCTGCCCGTTGAAGGCGTGAAGGAACTGCAAGAGCCCGGCATCTATATCGCGGTCATGAGCCAGCCCGGCCGTTTCCGCTACGAATACCAGGTCACGTACTTCTACGTCAGCGATATCGGCCTGCACGCGCGCCGCTACAGCGACCGCGTGGAAGCCTATTCCGTGTCGCTGAAGTCCGGCCAGGCCATCTCCGGCGCAGTCTTTGAACTGGTCGACGGCGCCGGCAAGACGCTGGCCAAGGCCGCCGCCGATGGGCAAGGTCATGTGCGCTTTGATGGCAGCTTCACCAACGCGCGCGTCATCCGTGCATCGCGCGACAAGGAAATGACGGTATTGGCATTGGCCGAGCCCGCGCTGGATCTGTCGGAGTTCGATACGGGCGGCCATGTGTCGCGCCCGAATAACTTGTTCATTTACGCCGGCCGCAACCTGTATCGCCCTGGCGAAACGTTCAACGTGTCGGTGCTGCCGCGCGACCTGGACGGCCGCATGCTGACGCCCGCGCCGCTGACGGCCACCATCAAGCGCCCCGATGGCCGCGTGGTGCAGAACACGCTGTGGCAGCCCAACAAGGATCTGGTCGGCTATGTCGAGCGCGCAATCGAATTGCCGCTGGATGCGCAGACCGGCTCGTGGCTGCTGGAACTGCGTGTTGACCCGGCCTCGCGCGCGCCCGATGCGTCGTGGAAGTTCCAGGTCGAGGAATTCCTGCCTGAACGTATGAAGATGGCGCTGACCTCTGAGCAAGAGGTGCTGTCGCCGGACGAGGAACTGCTTGTCGATGTGCAGGGCGATTACCTTTACGGCGCACCCGCCGCCGGCAACCGCCTGCTGTCCACCTTCCAGGTCAAGCGCGACCGTTTCGCGCAGGCCCAGAAATGGCCGGGCTTCATCTTCGGCGACGTCGCCGATGACACGCGCCGCACGTTTGGCGAACTGCCCGAAGAGGCGCTGGACGACAAGGGTGCTGCTCAGATCAGCGTCAACCCCAACGCGGCAGGCACGCATTCGCCGATGAAGGTGCGCGTGTCGGCCAGTCTGCTGGAATCGGGCGGCCGCCCGGTGGTGCGTTCCATCGAGCGCAGCGTCTGGCCCGCCGACAAACTGATCGCCGTGCGGCCCCAGTTCGATAGCGACGTGGCGCGCGAGAGCGCACCCGCCGGATTCGAAGTGATCCGCGTCAACGCCCAGGGCGAGATCCAGCCCCTGGCTCAGGCCCAGATGCGTTTGTTCCGCGAAGAACGCCAATACTATTGGCGCTTTGACGACCAGCGCGGCTGGAACAGCGGCTACACCGAAACCGAAGAACTGATCGATTCGCGCGAAGTGGCGCTGAACGACCGCGCCCAGTTGACCGTGCCGGTCAAGTGGGGCCGTTACCGCCTTGAAATCGCCGACCCGGAAACGGGCGAGACGATGCGCTACCGCTTCTATGCCGGCTGGAACGCGCAGGACGCCGACGCGATGGGCAACCGCCCCGATCGCGTGCAGATGAAGCTGGAAGGCGTGCCGGCCAAGCCGGGCGACACCGTCAAGGTCACTTTGACGCCGCCGCACGACGGCCAGGCGCTGGTCACCGTCGAAGGCGACCGCATGTTGTGGTCCACCTGGGTGGCCGTGAAGGCAACGGGCACCGTGGTCGAGATCCCGGTCAGCAAGGACTGGAAGCGCCACGATCTGTACGTGGCCGCCGCCGTGTTCCGCCCGGGCAGTGAAGGCGACCGCGTGACGCCGGCCCGTGCGCTGGGCCTGGCATTCCTGCCGATTGCCAGCACCGATCGCAAGCTGGATGTAAAGCTGACGGCCGCGCCCAAGGCCGTGCCCGAAACCAAGACGACGGTGCGCGTCAAGGTCGACGGCGCTCAGGGCAAGCAAGCCACGGTCACGCTGTCCGCGGTGGACGTGGGCATCTTGAACATCAACCAGTACGCCACGCCTGACCCGCTGGACTACTTCTTCGGCAAGCACCGCTACGCGCCCGAACTGTTGGACATGTACGGCAAGCTGATCGAAAAAATGGACGGCACCAAGGGCAAGCTGAAGTGGGGCGGTGACGCCGCCATGCGCGGCGACAGCAAGAGCCTGCCCAAGAAGGTCAAGCTGGTCGACCTGTTCTCGGGCCCGGTCACGCTGAACGCGCAAGGCGAAGCGGACATCCCGCTGGACCTGCCCGATTTCAACGGCACCTTGCGCCTGATGGCGGTGGCGTTCACGGCCGACAACTACGGCAGCACCGACACCGAAATGGTGGTGGCCGCGCCGATCGTCGCCGAATTGAACACGCCGCGCTTCATCACGCCGGGCGACCAGGCCGCCATTGCGCTGGACCTGACCAACCTGAGCGGCGCCGAGCAAAAGATCAGCATCAAGCTGGAAGCCCTGGACCCGCTGGCCATTACGGACGGCGTGCGCACGGTGACGCTGAAGGACAAGCAGCGCACCACCTTGCGCTTTAACGCCACCACGACCGGCTCGTATGGCCTGGGCCTGATGCGCCTGACCATCGACGGGCAGGGCGGCGCCAAGCCGGTGCACATCGTGCGTGAATCGGTGTTGCAAGTGCAGCCGGCCTACGCAGGCGAACGCCAGGTGCGTCGCCTGCGCCTGAACCCGGGTGAAACCAATGCGGCGCAGGCCTCGTGGGTGTCGTCTTACTACCCGGATTCGGCGCTGGTCAGCCTGACCGTGTCGAATCGCCCGCCGTTCAACGTGAACAAGCTGGTTGAGGGGTTGCTGGCGTATCCGTATGGCTGCGCCGAGCAGACCATCAGCCGCGCCTTGCCGTGGGTGTTGATCGATGACGCCGTTGCCAAGCAGTTCGGCCTGAAGCCGCATTCGCAGGTGGAACGCGCCGCGCAGGTGTCCGGCGCCATCGGCCGCCTGTCCGGCATGCGCAACGCGGTAGGTTCGTACAACCTCTGGAGCGGTTCCAGCTCGCGCGATGTGTGGCTGACGGCCTATGCCGTCGGCTTCCTGCAAGACGCGCGCGACCAGGGCTTTGAAGTGCCCGAAGCCACGCTGGACCGTTCGCGCCAATGGTTGCTGGAGCAAGTGCAGCAGACGTCGAACACCTTTGGCACGTGGTCGGTGAATCTGCGCCGCAACGTTGAAGCCGGCCGCATCGACGGCAGCGATGCCAACGTCCTGCGCGAAGACCACCGCCGTTTTGCCGGCTTGTCGACCGCCGTGCTGGCGTTGGCTCGCGACAAGAAGGCGCCGTTGTCGACGGTGCGCCAGCTGTTCGACAACTATCAAGAGCGCGCGCGTTCGCCGTTGCCCCTGATCCAGCTGGCAGCCGCGTTCAAGCTGATGGGCGACGAAGGGCGCATGAAGTCCGCGCTGGACGCCGCGATGACGCGCGAATACGGTTTCCCGCGCCGCAATTACAACGGCTACTACGACGAATGGCTGGGCGACTACGGCAGCAGCGTGCGCGATTACGCGTTGTCGTACGCGCTGGCCAACCAGTACGGCCTGAAGCACGAGCGCCTGGAAAATCTGCTGACGCAACTGACTTCGCGCCTGGGCAACCGTTCGTACCTGTCCACGCAGGAACGCATGGCGCTGTTGATGGCGGCACGCGCCATCGGTGGCGACAAGGGCACCCCGTGGGAAGCCGCGCTGACCGTCAATGGCGTGCGCAAGCCGCTGGACGGCGGCAAGACCGACCAGACCGTCGGCCTGACGGCGGCCGATCTGGCCAACACGCAAATCCTTAACACGGGTGCGCAGTCCTTGTTCCTGGAATACGACATCCAGGGCAGCCCGACGGTTGCGCCCAAGCCGCGCAACGACGTGATCCAGCTCAAGCGTGGCTGGTATCGCCCGGACGGCAAGCCTTGGGATGGCGGCACGCTGCAAAGCGGCGACATGCTGGTGGTGTGGGTGCAGGCCAGCGCCAACCAGAACATTCCGGATGCGCTGATCGAGGACCGTGTGCCGGCGGGTTTTGAAGTCGAAAACCTGAACCTGTCGCAAAGCCCCGAGATGCAGGAATGGACTATTGGCGGGCGCCGCGTGGCCGAAGCCATGGCCGATTCCAACATCAAGCATCGTGAGTTCCGCGATGACCGTTACGTGGCCGCCGTGTCCCTGGGTCGTGGCAAGGTGGACGTGTTCTATCTGGTGCGCGTCGTGACGCCGGGCCGCTATGCGGTGCCCTCGACCGTGGCGGAAGATATGTATCGCCCGGAAATCCGCGGCGTGGGTGAGCAATGGAGCACGGTCGAAATCCGCGATCGCGGCGCCAAGCGTCCTTGACCGCCGCCGCCACCCCCACGGCGGGCGCCTTGCGCGCTCGCCGGTGGCGGCGGCGCGGCATCATCGCGGCCAGCGTGTTGTTTACGCTGGCCGCGTTGTTATTCGTGCTTGACCGCCTTTACCCGCTGCCGCCTGTCGATTCCGGCGGCGCCGCCGTCGTCGTGGCCGCCGACGGCACGCCGCTGCGCAACTACCCCAGCCGCGACGGCATCTGGCGCTATCCGGTCACGCCGGACCAGGTGTCTCCGCGCTACCTGGAAACGCTGCTCACGTACGAGGACCGCTGGTTCTACTGGCATCCCGGCGTCAACCCGGTGGCGTTCGCGCGGGCCGGCTGGCAATGGGCCACGAACCGCCGCATTGTTTCGGGGGGATCAACCCTGACGATGCAGGTCGCCCGCCTGATTGACCCCCAACTGGCGGGCAAGCCCTCGCGCTCCATGTCGGCCAAATTGCGACAGGCGTGGCGCGCGGTGCAACTGGAAATGCACTACAGCAAGGATGAAATTCTGTCCTTGTACCTGACCCACGCGCCCATGGGCGGCATCGTGGAAGGCGTGGAAATGGGTTCGCGGCTGTGGCTGGGCAAGGCTGCCCGTGATCTCGGCCCCGCCGAGGCCGCGATGCTGACCGCGTTGCCGCAAGCCCCCTCGCGCCTGCGTCCCGACCGCCACCCCGAGGCCGCGCAGGCTGCGCGCGACAAGGTGCTGGACCGCATGGCCGAACTGGGCCGCTGGACCCCGGCGGAAGTTGCCGATGCCAAGATCGAAAACGTAATCGCGCCGCCGCTACGCGCACGTTGGCTTGCGCCCCTGGCCGCACAGCGCCTGTTGCAGGAAGCCGGTACCAAAACCACCGCAAGGCGGCCGGGCCAGCGCCCGCCGCTGGTCGCATCGACGCTGGATGCTGACATGCAGGCATCGGTGGAACGAATGTTGCTGGACCGTGTCGATAATTTGCCGCCCAAGGTTTCCATGGCGGTGCTGGTGATGGATAACGATACGCTGGAGGTCAAGGCTTACGCGGGGTCCGCCGATTTTTCCGACGATACCCGTTATGCCCACGTGGATATGGTGCGTGGCGTGCGCTCGCCGGGTTCTACTCTTAAACCGTTTCTGTATGCGCAGGCGCTGGACGAAGGGCTGATTCATTCGGAAAGCCTGCTGATCGATGCGCCCATGTCATTCGGCGGTTATGCACCCGGCAATTTCCAGGCCGCTTTTTCGGGCCCGGTCAGTGTGGCGCAGGCGTTGCAGCGGTCGTTGAATGTGCCCGCGGTGGACTTGCTGGACCGTGTCGGCCCCGCCAGTTTTGCGTCGGTTATGCTGACTGGCGGCGTGCGGTTACGAATGCCGGCCGGGGCTGCCCCAAATTTAAGCTTGATTTTGGGCGGGGGTGGCACCACATTGGAAGAACTGGTCGGCGCTTACCGGGCTTTGGCCCGCGATGGCGTCTCGGGACGGCCCCGCCTTCGGACGGAGCAGCCTCGAATCGAGTCCCGTATGATGAGCCCTGGAGCCGCCTGGATCGTTCGCGATATTCTTGAAGGCGGCGGGCATCCCGACCGGCCTTTCTACCAGTCGGGCAGCCCGACCCGGCGGCTGGCCTGGAAAACCGGGACCAGCTTTGGTTTCCGGGACGCCTGGGCAATCGGGGTGACCGACAGATGGACGCTAGGCGTCTGGGTAGGTCGCCCGGACGGCACGCCGAACCCCGGTTTTTTCGGGGCGAATGTGGCGGCGCCGTTACTGCAAGATATTGTGGCCGCGTTGCCGGAAGGCGCGCAGCAGGTCCGTAGCCGGCCCGAAACGGTGCAGGCGGCGGTCACATGTTGGCCACTGGGTTATCGGTTGGGCAGCGTGCCGTCGGGGCAATGTCCCGAACAGCGCGCCGCGTGGCTGTTGAACGACACGGCGCCGCCGTCATTTGCCGGTTACGCCGACGCTACCCAAGGGCCGTTGCGCGTGGGTGGCGTGGCCAGCGGTTCGGTCCTTCGGCCCGTGCCGGGCAGCCGGCAAGTGGCGCTGGATGTAGATGTGCAAGGCGCCGAAGGAGAAGTATGGTGGATGCTTGATGGCCGCGTGGTGAATCACGGCGCGTCGAGTCATCCGTTTAAATTAGTGCTGGCGCAAGACGGCCGGTATACGCTAACCGTCATGGACACGCTAGGCCGCCACGATAGAGTGGTTTTTGAAATCGCTGGCGTTACGCCATGATCGGCATAGAATATGAATCGTGTATTTGACCGCTTCGATGCAATACGGAGGAAGCGTGATTTCTCAAGAGCTTGAAGTCAGCCTGCATATGGCTTTCGTCGAGGCCCGTTCGGCCCGGCACGAATTTATTACCGTCGAGCACCTGCTGCTGTCGCTGCTCGACAACGCTTCGGCAGTCGAGGTTCTGCGCGCATGCGCGGCCAACCTCGACGACTTGCGCCGCAACCTCCGTCAGTTCGTTTCGGAAAACACCCCGGTGATTCCAAGCGGCGCCGAGGTCGACACGCAACCGACGCTGGGCTTTCAGCGCGTGATTCAACGCGCAATCATGCATGTTTCCGCAGGCGGCACCGGCAAGAAACCGGTGACGGGCGCAAACGTGCTGGTGGCCATTTTTGGGGAAAAGGACTCGCATGCCGTGTACTACCTGCAACAGCAGGGCGTCACGCGCCTGGACGTGGTCAATTTCCTGTCGCATGGCATTACCAAACAGCCCCAGGTGGAGTCCGCCGCCGTGCAGAAAGAGCAGCAGACCAACGGTGAAGAGCAGGGCGAATCGCGTCAGTCGCCGCTTGACCAATACGCCACGGACCTGAACGCCGCCGCGCTGGCGGGCCGCATCGATCCCCTGATCGGACGCGAGCACGAAGTCGAGCGCGTCATTCAGGTGTTGTGCCGACGCCGCAAAAACAACCCGCTGCTGGTCGGTGAGGCCGGCGTGGGCAAGACCGCCATTGCCGAAGGCCTGGCCTGGCGCATCACGCGCGGCGAAGTGCCCGAAATCTTGCAAGCCGCCCAGGTCTTTTCGCTGGACATGGGCGCGCTGCTGGCGGGTACCAAGTACCGCGGTGATTTCGAACAGCGCCTGAAGGGCGTGCTCAAGCAGATCCGCGGCAACCCCGACGCGATCCTGTTCATCGATGAAATCCATACGCTGATCGGCGCCGGATCGGCCTCGGGCGGCACGTTGGATGCGTCCAATCTGCTCAAGCCGGCCCTGTCTTCGGGTCAGCTCAAGTGCATCGGCGCCACCACGTATACCGAATATCGCGGCGTCTTTGAAAAAGACCACGCGCTGTCGCGTCGCTTCCAGAAGATTGACGTGCCGGAGCCCAGCGTCGAGCAAACCGTGCAGATCCTGCGCGGCTTGAAGAGCCGTTTTGAAGAACACCACAGCGTGCGCTATTCCGCTGCCGCATTGTCGGCGGCCGCTGAGTTGTCAGCCCGCTTCATCAATGACCGCCATCTGCCCGACAAGGCGATTGACGTTATCGACGAAGCCGGCGCGGCCCAGCGCCTGCTGCCGCGCTCGCGCCAGAAGAAGGTGATCGGCAAGGTGGACATCGAGAACATCGTGTCCAAGATCGCCCGCATTCCGCCGCAGTCCGTCTCCAACGACGACCGCAGCAAGCTGGCCACGCTGGACCGCGATTTGAAAACCGTCGTGTTCGGCCAGGACGGCGCTATCGATGCCTTGTCCGCCGCCATCAAGATGGCGCGCTCGGGCTTGGGCAAGCCGGAAAAGCCTATCGGCGCTTTCCTGTTGTCCGGTCCCACCGGCGTGGGCAAGACCGAAGTGGCGCGTCAACTGGCGTTCACGCTGGGGGTCGAGCTGCTGCGTTTCGACATGTCGGAATACATGGAACGCCACGCGGTGTCGCGCCTGATCGGTGCGCCTCCGGGATACGTCGGGTTCGACCAGGGTGGCCTCTTGACCGAAGCCATCACCAAGCAGCCGCACTGCGTGCTGCTGCTGGACGAAATCGAAAAGGCGCACCCGGATGTGTTCAACATCCTGCTGCAGGTCATGGACCACGGCACGCTGACCGACAACAACGGCCGCAAGGCGGACTTCCGCAACGTCATCCTCATCATGACGACGAACGCGGGTGCCGAGACCTTGAACCGTCCGTCGATCGGGTTTGCCAATTCGCGGATGCTGGGCGACGAAATGGCGGAAATCCGCCGCATGTTCACGCCCGAATTCCGCAACCGCCTGGACGCAATCATCCCGTTTGCCGCGTTGGACCGCGAGGTCATCCTGCGCGTGGTGGACAAGTTCCTCATGCAGCTGGAAGATCAGCTGCACGAGCGCCGCGTGGAAGCCGTGTTCACCACGAAACTGCGCGAACACCTTGCCAAGGAGGGGTTCGACCCGCTGATGGGCGCGCGTCCCATGCAACGTCTTATCCAGGACACCATCCGCCGCGCGCTGGCCGACGAGCTGCTGTTCGGCAAGCTGGTGGACGGCGGTTCGGTTACGGTGGATCTGGACGACACGGGCAAGGTGACGCTGGACTTCGACGACAACGGGAAACCGCCGTCTTCGGATGCGCCGGACAAGCAGGAAGTTGAACTAATCGATTGATGACCGCGGACAGCCAGCCGCTGATCGAGTGCGAACATTGCGCAAGCGTTTATCGCCGACATCAGCTTGAACCTGGCGAGACCGCCAATTGCGCCCGCTGCGGGGCCACGTTGTGGCGCTACAGCGGGCTTACTTTGTCCAATTGGCTGGCGCTTGCCATCACGGCCCTGATCGTTTTCGGGGTGGCTAACGCCTACCCGGTCGCTTCCATGTCCGTGCAGGGCATGGTGCAAGAAGCGTCCCTGCTGGACGCCATTTCCATTACGTGGCGCCAAGGCCACTGGGTGGTCGCCGTGATGACGGGGCTGGCCGGTTTTGCCTTGCCGTTGCTGCAACTGACCGTATTGCTGTGGGTGCTTGGCCCCTTGTCCCGGGGCCACGAGCCCGTCGGGTTCCGTGGCGCCATGCGTCTGCTGGGCTTCCTCTCGCCGTGGTGCATGGTGCCGGTGTTTTTGCTGGGCGTGCTGGTCGCGGTGGTCAAGCTGGCGGGCATGGCGGCGGTGCAACCGGGTATCGGCCTGGGCGCCTTCGGCCTGCTGACTGTTTTCCTGACGATGCTGGGGCGCTTGTCGCCGCACGTACTGTGGCGTTACGCCGAAACGGCGGGCGTGGCCCCCGTGCATATTCCCGAAAGCGGTCCGGAAACCGTGCTGGCCGGCTGCCATGTCTGCGGCCAGGTGCAGGCCCTGCCGCGCGATGCCGATCCCGAAGAAGAACATCACTGCGTGCGTTGTGACGCCATCGTGCATTACCGCAAGCCGGATCACCTGGCGCGCACCTGGGCGCTGCTGCTTGCCGCGGTCGTGTTCTATATCCCGGCTAACGTCCTGCCCGTCATGCAGGTCAGTTCGGTGTTGGGCGACAGCGCCCATACCATCCTTGGCGGCGTTGTCGAGCTCTGGCAGATGGGGTCCTGGGATATTGCGCTGATCGTGTTTATCGCCAGTGTGGCCGTGCCGCTGACCAAGCTGTTGGCGCTGATCCTCTTGCTGCTGACCGAGCAATGGCGCAGCACCACCAATCTGCGGCCGCGTACCCGCTTGTATCAGATGGTCGAGTTCATAGGCCAATGGTCGATGCTGGATGTTTTTGTCGTTATATTGCTGGCGGCGCTGGCCGATTTCCAAGGGCTGATGGAGATCAGCGCCGGCGCGGGGGCGGCGGCGTTTGGCGTCGTTGTGATCCTGACCATGCTGGCGGCCATGAGCTTCGATCTGCGCCGCAGTTGGGATCTTGAAGGCGAGGTCGACGTCGACTTCGACGCGCCCGAGATCGAGGGCCGGGCGCATCCGGCCCAGGCGGCGCATCATGCGCCGTCCGTGACAAGCAGGGAAGTGGGCTAGCAACAACCGTGGTTCCCGCTCAAGAAGAAAAAGGAAAGTAGATGTCCGACCAAGCACCCGGCGGCGGTGAAGAGAAGATCAAATCGCCGACCATCTCGCGCAAGCAGAAACGCCGGATTTCATGGATATGGCTGGTGCCCATCGTGGCTGCGCTGATGGGCATGTCGCTTGTCATACGCACCTGGATGCAGGCCGGCCCGGATATCTCGATCTCGTTCAATACGGCCGAAGGGCTGGAAGTGGGCAAGACGCAGCTGCGCTACAAAGACGTGAACATCGGCACGGTGAAGTCCATCGGCTTTAATTCCGACCGCAGCAAAGTGGTGGTGAAGGCCGAGCTGGCCAAGGAAGTGTCGGACCTGGCGCGTGAAGGCACCAACTTCTGGGTGGTGCGTCCGCGTCTGGACGTCAGCGGCGTATCGGGCCTGGGTACCTTGTTGTCGGGCGCCTACATTGGCGTGGACGCGGTGGAAGGCAAGAACGGCGAGGAAAAGGCCACCAAGTTCAGCTTTGAAGGGCTGGAAATCCCGCCTGCCGTCACGCACGACCGGGCCGGCAAGCGCTTCATGCTAAAGGCGTCGGACCTGGGGTCCCTGGACATCGGCTCGCCGGTCTATTTCCGTCGCATCAATGTGGGCCGCGTCATCGGCTACGAGCTCGACAAGACCGGCACGGCGGTCAACGTCGAAGTGTTTGTCGACGCGCCCAATGATAAGTTCGTCACCAACGGCACGCGCTTCTGGAACGCCAGTGGCGTGGACTTCAGCGTCAACGCCGATGGCCTGAAGGTACGCACGCAGTCGCTGGTGTCGATGGCGGTGGGCGGCGTGGCATTCGAATCGGTGCAAAGCGTGCGCGATGGCAGCGCCGCCGCGCCGGCCGACGCGCACTTCGATCTTTACCCCACCGAGGCCGCCGCCAAGGCCAACCCCGATGGCGAAGCCTTCCCGATCCGCATGCGCTTCGATCAGTCGATTCGCGGCCTGACCGTCGGTGCGCCCATCGACTTCAACGGCATCACGCTGGGCAACGTTACGCAGATCAATCTGGACTTCGACCCCGCCACCAAGCGCTTCTATTCCATCGTGGACGCCACGCTGTACCCGGAACGCCTGGGCCGCGTGTACGAAGAAGTGCGCGAACGCGCGCTCAAGGACGGCGACGAGGCCGGCAACCGCCTGCTGGGCGTGATGATCAAGTACGGGCTGCGCGCGCAGCTGCGCACGTCGAACCTGCTGACGGGCCAGCTGTACGTGGTGCTGGATAACTTCCCGAATGCCAAGCCGGTGGAATTCACCCCGTCCGACCCCGCCGTGATTCCTACTATCCCGGGCAACCTGGATCAGTTGCAGCAGCAGGTCAGCAACATCGTTGCCAAGATCGAGAAAATTCCGTTCGACAAGATTGGCGAGGATCTGCGCACCACCCTGGCCAGCACGTCCAAGCTGATGAACCGGCTGGACAAGCAGGTGGCGCCGGAGGCGCAAGGCATGCTCAAGCAGGCCCGCGAATCCATGGCGAACATCAACTCGATGCTGGCTTCCGACGCGTCGCTGCCGGTCAATACCGAAAAGGCCATGCAGGAACTGAGCCGCGCCGCGCGCTCGTTGCGGGCATTGGCCGATTTCCTGCAATCGAACCCCGAAGCCTTGCTGCGCGGCCGTGGCAAAGACCCGATTCCCGGCTCCGGCCCTGTCAGGAACTAAAGAATCATGACTTTATCTTCCCTGCGTCCTGTCCTGTCCTTGCTGGTGCTGAGCGCCGCCCTGGCCGGCTGCGGCTCGTCGCCGCCCGTGCACTACTACACGCTGCAAGGGCCCACCGCGCCGTCCACCGCCGCGCCCGCCGGTTCCGCGGACTTTTTGATCGAGGTACAACCGGTCAGCCTGTCCACACAAGCCGACCAGCCTCAGTTGATGGTGCGCACGGGCGACGGCAGCGTATCGGCACTGTATTCCGAGCGTTGGAGTTCGCCGCTGGGCGACGAGGTGCGTGGCGCCTTGTCCGATGCCCTGAAGGGCGAACTGGGCGCGCTGGACGTGCAGATGGTCAAGCCTGGCCCGGGCGCGCCCGTGTGGCGGGTGCAAACCGACGTCCAACGCTTCGAGCTGGTCTCGGGCAGCATGGCGCAGCTGGACGCCACGTGGCGCGTCCGGCCCGTCAATGCCAAGGGCACGGGCTTGCTGTGCCGCAGCGTCGTAACCGAAAAGGTGTCCGAGACGGGCATTCCGGCGCTGATCGCGGCCCAACAGCACGCCGTCGTGGCGCTAGCCGGTGTCATGGCGTCCGCCATACGCGGTCAAACCCCAGCGGGCTCGGCGTCCGTGCAGATGCTGGGATGTTCGCCCCTGAAGGACGCGCCGAAAGACCAGGACTGACATGGGCGCTTCCCGGTAAACCTGCGCCAAGTCAATCGGTTAACCTAGGGTTAACCTTAATACAAGCCGGGTTGCAACCTGTTTAGCATACGGTCCTACCCATACTGGGTTTCGTTCGAGTCCAGTATCACCTTTGCCATGCGACAGGAAGCAATCTCTTATGGCCAGCACGACCCTCGGCGTCAAAGTTGACGACGCACTGCGCGACCGCCTGAAGGCGGCCGCGAACAAGCTCAACTGCACGCCCCACTGGCTGCATAAGCAGGCAATCCTTTCTTATCTGGACAAGATCGAGCGTGGCCATCTGCCCGCCGAAATGTCGCACCTGGGCGTGGACGCCGG
Source organism: Achromobacter sp. 1L-A-4-B-C2 (assembly GCF_057291955.1). Classification (NCBI taxonomy): domain Bacteria; kingdom Pseudomonadati; phylum Pseudomonadota; class Betaproteobacteria; order Burkholderiales; family Alcaligenaceae; genus Achromobacter; species Achromobacter sp. 1L-A-4-B-C2. Next base: position 565,815 of record NZ_JBXAWP010000005.1, on the reverse strand, counting down.
CACGGAAGACGACACGGGCGATGCGCCCGCCGCGCCCACGCCGCCGTTCTACGAGTTTGGGCAGGACGTGCAGCCGCAGTCCGTGCTGCGCGCCGCGATTACCGCTGCGTATCGCCGCCCCGAGCCCGAATGCGTGCCGCTGTTGCTGGGCCAGGCCCGTGTGCCCAATCTTGAAAAAGTGCACGCGATGGCCTCCGACCTGGTCAGGAAGCTGCGCGGCAAGCGCAGTGGTGGTGGCGTTGAAGGGCTGATCCAGGAATTTTCGCTGTCTAGCCAGGAAGGCGTGGCGCTGATGTGCCTGGCCGAAGCGCTGCTGCGCATTCCCGACCGCGCCACGCGCGACGCGTTGATCCGCGACAAGGTCGCCCGTGGCGACTGGAAGTCGCACATGGGCGGCTCGCAATCGCTGTTCGTCAACGCCGCCACCTGGGGCTTGATGATCACCGGCAAGCTGGTGGCCGTCAGCAGCGAACAATCGCTGTCCAAGGCGCTGACCCGCTTGATCGGCAAGGGCGGGGAACCCCTGGTGCGCAAGGGCGTGAACATGGCCATGCGCATGATGGGCGAACAGTTCGTCTCGGGCCAGACCATCTCTGAAGCCCTGGCCAACAACCGCAAGATGGAAGCCCGCGGCTTCCGCTATTCCTACGACATGCTGGGCGAAGCGGCCACCACGGCCGAAGACGCCGAGCGCTATTACGCGTCGTATGAGCAGGCCATCCACGCTATCGGCAAGGCCGCGGCCGGCCGTGGCATCTATGAAGGCCCTGGCATCTCGATCAAGCTGTCCGCACTGCACCCGCGCTATTCGCGCAGCCAGCGCGAACGCGTCATTGCTGAACTGCTGCCGCGCGTGAAGGCACTGACGGCACTGGCCCGCAGCTACGACATCGGCCTGAACATCGACGCCGAAGAAGCCGACCGCCTGGAAATCTCGCTGGATCTGCTGGAAGCGCTTTGCTTTGCGCCCGAACTCGAAGGCTGGAACGGCATCGGTTTCGTCATCCAGGCTTATCAAAAGCGCGCGCCGTTCGTGATCGACTACGTGATCGACCTGGCCCGCCGCAGCCGCCATCGCATCATGGTGCGCCTGGTCAAGGGCGCCTACTGGGACAGCGAAATCAAGCGCGCCCAGGTCGACGGCCTGGAAGGCTACCCCGTCTACACCCGCAAGCTGTACACCGACGTCGCCTACCTGGCCTGCGCGCGCAAGCTGCTGGGCGCACCCGAAGCGGTGTACCCGCAGTTCGCCACGCACAACGCATACACGCTGGCCGCCATCTACCAGCTGGCCGGCCAGAACTACTACCCCGGCCAATACGAATTCCAGTGCCTGCACGGCATGGGCGAGCCCCTGTACGACGAAGTGGTCGGCCCGCTGGCGCAAGGCAAGCTGAACCGGCCGTGCCGCATCTATGCGCCGGTCGGCACGCACGAAACGCTGCTGGCTTACCTGGTGCGCCGCCTGCTGGAAAACGGCGCCAACACCTCGTTCGTCAACCTGATCGGCGACGACAGCATTCCGGTGGAAACGCTGGTGGCCGACCCGGTGGACGCGGCGTCGCGCATTGTGCCGCTGGGTGCGCCGCACGAAAAGATTCCGCTGCCGCGCGAGCTCTACGGCAATCTGCAACAAGGGGCGCGCGCCAACTCGGCCGGCCTGGACCTCACCAACGAACACCGTCTGGGCTCGTTGTCGGCCGCGTTGCTGGCCAGCGCGGGTACGCCGTGGCGCGCCGGCCCCATGTTGGGCGAAGGCGAACAGGCTTGGGACGCGGCGCGCGCCGTTGAAGTGCGCAACCCGTCCAACCTGCGCGATGTCGTTGGCCACGTGATCGAAGCGCAAGCGGACGAGGCCGACGCCGCCTTGCGCGCCGCCGCCAATACCGCGCCCATCTGGCAATCCACGCCCGTGGCGGAACGCGCGCAGTGCCTGCGCCGCGCCGCCCAATTGCTGGAAGAGCAGATGCAGATGCTGCTGGGCCTGATCGTGCGCGAGGCCGGCAAGTCGCTGCCGAACGCCATCGCCGAAGTGCGCGAAGCGGTGGACTTCCTGCGCTACTACGCGGACCAGGCCGAACGCGAATTCAGCAACGACACGCACCGCCCGCTGGGCACCGTGTTGTGCATCAGCCCGTGGAATTTCCCGCTGGCCATCTTTACCGGCCAGGTCGCGGCCGCGCTGGCCGCCGGCAACACGGTCGTGGCCAAGCCCGCCGAACAAACGCCCTTGATCGCGGCGCAAGCCGTGGCCATTCTGCGCGCCGCCGGCGTGCCGGCTGGCGCCGTGCAGTTGCTGCCGGGCCGTGGCGAAACCGTGGGCGCGCAGCTGGTTGCCAGCCCCGCCGTGCGCGGCGTGATGTTCACCGGGTCGACCGACGTGGCGCGCATCATTGCGCGCACGCTGGCCGACCGCCTGGACGACGACGGCCACACCATTCCGCTGATCGCCGAAACCGGTGGCCAGAACGCCATGGTGGTGGATTCGTCCGCGCTGTCCGAACAAGTGGTGTTCGACGTGTTGAGCTCGGCCTTCGATTCGGCCGGCCAACGTTGTTCTGCGCTGCGGGTGCTGTGCGTGCAGGAAGACAACGCCGATCACGTGCTGACGATGCTGCGCGGCGCGATGCGCGAGCTGTCCGTGGGCAACCCTGACCGCCTGTCGGTGGACGTCGGGCCGGTGATCGACACCGACGCCCGCAACGGCATCCAGCGCCACATCGAGACGATGCGCACCGCCGGCCATCGCGTGGACCAGGTAGAACTGAACGGCGAATGCCGCCACGGCACCTTCGTTCCGCCCACCATCATCGAAATCGACCACATCAGCGAATTGACGCGCGAAGTGTTCGGGCCGGTGCTGCACGTGGTGCGCTATAAGCGTGACGAACTGGATGCCTTGCTGGATGCCATCAACGGCACCGGCTATGGCCTGACGTTTGGCGTGCACACCCGCATCGACGAAACCATCGCGCACGTGACGGGGCAGGTGCATGCCGGCAACGTCTACGTCAACCGCAACATCGTGGGCGCGGTCGTGGGCGTGCAGCCGTTTGGCGGCGAATGCCTGTCGGGCACCGGCCCCAAGGCGGGCGGCCCGCTGTATATGTACCGCTTGCTGGGCACGCGCCCGGCCGGCCTGCCACCGGCGCTGGACGCCGCCGCGCCGCTGCCCCAGCGCATCGCGCTGCCGGGCCCCACGGGTGAAACCAACACCTATATGGTCGAACCGCGTGGCGCCGTGTATTGCGTGGCCGCCACCGAAGCCGGTGCGCGGGCGCAGTGGTCGGTTGCCCGTCTGACCGGCAACCACGCCTGGTTTGCGGACACGCCCGCTGCCCAGGCGCTGCTGGCCACGCTGGACGCCGAGCAACAAGGGCAAGCCGGCATCCTGGCTGACGATGAGGTCGATCAGGCCGACTACCAGGCGGTTCTGTTCGAAGGCGATGGCGACGCGCTGCAAGCGCTGAACCAGCGCATCGCGCAGCGCCCGGGCGCCATCCTGTCGGTGCATGGCCTGACGTCCGACGCCTTGGCGGCCGGCGCCAGCTACGTGCCGGAGCGCCTCTTGACCGAGCGTTCCATCAGCGTCAATACGGCCGCCGCCGGGGGCAACGCCAGCCTCATGACGATCGGCTAAGGGTGACCGAGGGGTAACCCTCGATGACCGAGGGTTATCTCCAATATCGGGCAGGTTGCACTGGAACGAAAATCCGGTCGCACTTCAAGTCCGGATGTCGCAACCCGACATCCGGACTTTGCAGAAAATGCATACGCGGGACCGGGCCACAGCCCGGCTCGCGGTAGTAGAAAAAACCAAAAGCCTGGCTAAAAGCTCAGGTATAACAAGGCCTTAAGACCAAGGCCAACTGTCCCGATACCCGGAGGGTTTTCCCATGAAGTTCCGCACCACTTTGAAGCTTCTCGCCGCCAGCATCGCCGCTGCGGGCATGACGGCCGCCGCGCAGGCCGCCGACATCAAGCTTGGCTTTGCCGCCCCCCTGACCGGTCCGCAATCGCACTACGGCGAAGACATGCAGAACGGGCTGAACCTGGCTTTGGAAGAAGCCAACAAGAAGGGCATCAAGGTCGATGGCCAGCCCGCCAAGTTCGTGCTGGTGTCGCGTGATGACCAGGCCGACCCGCGCGTGGGCGTGCAGGTGGCGCAGCAGCTGGTCGACCAGGATGTCGTGGGCATTCTGGGCCACTTCAATTCGGGCACCACCATTCCCGCGTCGCGCGTCTACCATGAGGCCGGTCTGCCGCAGATCGCCATGGCGACCTCGCCGGAATACACCAAGCAAGGCTACGAAACCACGTTCCGCATGATGACCAGCGACACCCAGCAGGGCGCCGCGGTCGGCAAGTTCATGGTGCAGAACCTGAAGGCCAAGAAGGTCGCCATCATCGACGACCGCACGGCTTACGGCCAGGGCCTGGCCGATGAAGTGGAAAAGGCCGTCAAGGCCGCCGGTGGCGAAGTGGTCCGCCGCGAATACACCACCGACAAGGCCAACGACTTCACCGCCATCCTGACCAACATCAAGGGCGCGGCGCCCGACGCCATTTTCTACGGCGGCCTGGACGCGCAGTCCGGACCGATGAAGCGCCAGTTGGCCACGCTGGGCCTGAAGGCGCCGCTGGTCTCGGGCGAAATGACCCGCAGCGACACCTTCATCAAGCTGGCCGGCGACGCCGCCAACGGCACCTTCGCCTCGCTGGCCGGCGTGCCGCTGGACAAGATGACCGCGGGCAAGGACTTCGAACAGCGCTATCAGGCGCGCTTCAAGAAGGCGCCGGGCGTGTACGCGCCGTACGCCTATGACGGCGCCTGGAACATGATCACGGCCATCGAACAGGCGGGTTCGTCCAAGCCCGAGAAGTACCTGCCGGTGCTGGCCAAGCTGGACCGCAAGGGCGCCACCAGCGAGCACATTTCCTACGACGCCAAGGGCGACCTGAAGGAAATCTCGGTCACCATCTACGAAGTCAAGAACGGCAAGTGGGAGATGGTTGAAACGATGGTCAGCCAAGCCAACTAAGGCCGGCTGAACCCGTAGGGCGGACGTGCCGGCGCTGCCGGCGTCCGCCAACGCTTTGCGCACACGCCGCTCGGCGTGTCGCCGCGAGCGCCGCGTTCCATGCATCATGGCGCGGGCCGCTGCAGCGCGATTTTTCCAGGCTTATTTTCGCGGCCCCTATGGATATCTTCATTCAACAACTGATTAACGGCGTCACGCTAGGCAGCGTGTACGCCCTGGTCGCCCTTGGCTACACCATGGTGTACGGCATCATCGGGCTGATCAACTTCGCGCATGGCGACGTCGTCATGATCGGCGCCATGGCGGCCACCACAATCGCCATTTCACTGGTGGGCGGCGACCCTGGCGTGTCGGCGTTCGTGGTGCTGGGCGTGGGCCTGCTGGTGTCCGTGCCGCTGTGCATGGCGGTGGGCTGGACGGCCGAACGCGTCGCCTACCGGCCGCTGCGACGCGCGCCCCGGCTGGCTGCGCTGATCACCGCCATCGGCGTGTCCATCATTCTGCAGAACGTGGCCATGATGGCCTGGGGCCGCAACTACTTGAACTTCCCGCAGGTGCTGTCGCCGCGCGTGTTCGAGTTTGCCGGCGCGCGCATGAGCACGCTACAGATCGCCATCGTGGTGATCGCGGCGCTGATCATGGGCGGCCTGCTGGCCATCGTGCACAAGACGCGCCTGGGCACGGCGATGCGCGCCACCGCGCAGAACCGCGAGGTGGCGGGGCTGATGGGCGTGAACATCAACACCGTGATTTCTGCCGCATTCCTGATCGGCTCGGCGTTGGCCGCCGTGGCGGGCATGATGGTGGCCACCTATTACGGCGTGTCGCAATACACCATGGGCTTCATGCTGGGCCTGAAGGCGTTTACCGCCGCGGTGCTGGGCGGCATCGGCAGCATGGTGGGCGCGATGGTCGGCGGCCTGTTGCTGGGCGTGATCGAATCGCTGGGCGCGGGATACATCGGCGACATCACGGGCGGCTTCCTGGGCAGCCATTACCAGGACGTGTTTGCGTTCTTCGTGTTGGTGCTGGTGCTGATCTTCCGCCCCTCGGGCCTCTTGGGCGAACGCGTGGGAGACCGGGCATGAATACCTCCTTGAAACACAGCGGGCTGTCGACCCGCAACCTGATCGGCATTGCGCTGATCGGTGTCGTGCTGGCGGTGCTGCCCTTTGTGATCGGCATGGCCGGCCAAAGCTGGGTGCGCATCCTGAACTTCGCGTTGCTGTACGTGATGCTGTCGCTGGGCCTGAACATCGTGGTGGGCTTTGCCGGGCTGCTGGACCTGGGCTATATCGCGTTCTACGCGGTGGGCGCCTACACATGGGCGCTGCTGGCGTCGCCGCATTTCGGGCTGCACCTGCCGTTCTGGGCGATTCTGCCGATTGCGCTGGCGGTGGCCTGCCTGTTCGGCGTACTGCTGGGGGCGCCCACCTTGAAGCTGCGGGGCGATTACCTGGCTATCGTGACGCTGGGGTTTGGCGAGATCATCCGCATCTTTCTGAACAATTTGAATGCGCCGGTCAACATCACCAACGGGCCGCAGGGCATCAACCGTATTGATCCGTTCAAGGTCGGTGAATTCACGTTCGGGCGTACCGAGACCTTGATGGGCATCCGCTTCACCGGGCCGGAAAAGTACTACTACCTGCTGCTGGCGCTGACGCTGATCATCATCGTGGTATGCGTGCGTTTGCAGAATTCGCGTATCGGCCGCGCCTGGGAAGCCATCCGCGAAGACGAAATCGCGGCCAAGGCCATGGGCATCAATACGCGCAACATCAAGCTGCTGGCGTTTGCAATGGGGGCGTCTTTTGGCGGCGTGGCCGGTGCGTTGTTCGCGTCGATGCAAGGCTTTGTCAGCCCCGAAAGTTTCTCGCTGATGGAGTCGATTTCGATTCTGTGCATGGTGGTGCTGGGCGGTATGGGCCACATCCCGGGCGTGATCCTGGGCGCGCTGATCCTGGCGGCCTTGCCGGAGTTCCTGCGGGCTGTGGTGGAACCCTTCCAGCACATGGTGTTCGGCGCGGTGGTGCTGGACCCTGAAGGCATCCGCATGCTGTTGTTCGGCCTGGCGATGGTCTGCGTCATGCTGTTCCGCCCGGCCGGCCTGTGGCCGTCGGCGGTGCGCAAGCGTGAACTGTCCACCAAGACGCAAGGGGGCCCGGCATGAGCAAACTGCTGCAAGCCCAGGGGCTGGGCAAACGCTTTGGCGGCCTGCAAGCGCTGTCCGACGTCAGCTTCGATATCGAGCAGGGCGAAATCTATGGCCTGATCGGCCCGAACGGCGCGGGCAAGACCACGCTGTTCAATGTGCTGACCGGCCTGTACATCCCGGAAGACGGCAGCTGCACGTTCAACGGCCAGTCGATGTCGGGCAAGAAGCCGCACGAAGTCGCCCACGCGGGCCTGGCGCGCACGTTTCAGAACATCCGGCTGTTCGCGAATTTGTCGGCAATTGAAAACGTGATGATCGGCCGGCACCTGCGCACGAAGGCGGGTGTGTTCGGCGCGGTGCTGCGCACACGCCGCACGCGCGCTGAAGAAGCGGCCATCGAGGCGCGGGCGCAGGAACTGCTGGACTACGTGGGCATCGGCCATCGCGCCAACGACGTTGCGCGTTCGCTGCCGTATGGCGACCAGCGCCGTCTGGAAATCGCCCGCGCCCTGGCCACGGACCCGAAGCTGCTGGCGTTGGACGAACCGGCGGCCGGCATGAACGCGTCGGAAACGGTGGTGCTGCGCAAGCTGGTCGAAAAGATCCGCAACGACGGCGTCACGGTGCTGCTGATCGAGCACGACATGAAGCTGGTGATGGGCCTGTGCGACCGAGTGCTGGTGCTGGAATACGGCAAGGTGCTGGCCATGGGCAAGCCCGCTCAGGTGCAGCGCGACCCCAAGGTCATTGAAGCGTATCTGGGCGCGGGCGCCGCGCAAGACCCGCAGATTCACAAGGAGAGCCCGGCATCATGACGGCATCCCAACCCTTATTGGAATTGCGCGGCCTGCAAGTCGCGTATGGCGGCATCCGTGCCGTGCGCGGCATCGACCTGCGCGTGGACGCAGGCGAACTCGTGTGCCTGATCGGCGCCAACGGCGCGGGTAAAAGCACGACGCTGCGCGCCATCTGCGGCCTGGTGCCGCTGGCGGGCGGCGAAATCGTCTACGACGGGCAGTCCATCGGTGGCCAGAAGTCGCACGAGCTGGTGCGTCGCGGGCTGGTCATGGTGCCCGAAGGTCGGGGCATCTTCGGCCAGCTGACCATTGAAGAAAACCTGGCCATGGGCGCGTACATTCGCCGCGACGCCGCGCAGGTCAGGCAAGACACCGACCGCGTGTTCACGCTGTTTCCGCGTCTTGCCGAACGCCGCAAGCAGGCGGCCGGCACCTTGTCGGGCGGCGAGCAGCAGATGGTGGCCATGGGCCGCGCCATGATCGCGCGCCCCAAGCTGTTGCTGCTGGACGAGCCCTCGATGGGCCTGGCGCCCTTGATGGTCGAGAAGGTGTTCGAGGTGGTGCGCACCATCGCCAGCGAGGGCGTCACGATTCTGCTGATCGAGCAGAACGCGCGCCTGGCGCTGGAGAACAGCCATCGCGGCTATGTGATGGAATCGGGCGAGATCATCCTGTCCGGGCCGGCCAACCAGATGCTGCACGACCCCAAGGTCAGGGCGGCGTATCTGGGCGAAGTCGAGGACGCTCCGGCCTGACGGCGACGCGCGCTTTGCCGTGCGCAACAAAAAAAGCCCGGCATGTGAATGCCGGGCTTTTTTTTGCGGATGCGAATTGACGCGCCTAGGTGGGCTTAAGCGGGCCTAAGGGATCTTAAGCGGGCACAGGCACCACCCGCTTCTTGCCGATTCGCAGTGCAATCACCGCGGCGATCAGGCCCGTGGCGCCGGAAATCAAAAAGGCCATCATGTAGCTGCCCTGGGCTTCCCGGATCGCGCCGGCCATCCAGGCGGCGCTGGCCGCGCCCAGCTGGTGGCCCGCGACAATCCATCCGAACACAATGCCGGCGTCGCGTTCGCCGAAGGCTTCCGTCGTCAGCCGCAAGGTGGGCGGCACGGTGGCAATCCAGTCCAGGCCGAAGAAAATGGCGAAGATCGACAGGCTGTAGAACGAGAAATCGGAATAGGGCAGGTAGATCAGCGACAGGCCGCGCAGGGCGTAGTAGACAAACAGCAGCTTGCGCGGGTCGTAGCGGTCGGTCAGCCAGCCGGATGCCGTGGTGCCGACCAGATCGAACACGCCCATCAGCGCCAGCAGGCCGGCGGCTTGCACTTCCAGCATGCCGTGGTCGCCGCAAAGGGCGATCAGATGCGTGCCGACCAGGCCGTTGGTGGTGAACCCGCAAATGAAGAACGTGGCGAACAAGAACCAGAATGTGGGGGTCTTCGAGGCCCGGGCCAGAGCGCCGAAGGTGGCGGCCAACATGCCGGTGCGCGGCGCGACGGGGGCGGGCGGCGCGTCGGGGTCGCTGCCGAACGGCGTCAGGCCGACGTTGGCCGGGCGGTCGGGCACCAACCACCACGCCAGCGGCACCATGGCGGCAGCGGCGGCTGCAACCGTCCACACCACGCGCGTCCAATCCCCGGACGAGGCCAGCGTGGCCAGCACGGGCAGGAAGACCAGCGTGCCGCTAGCGGTGCTGGCGGTCAGCAAGCCCATTACCAGACCCCGATGCTTGGTGAACCAGCGGTTCACGATGGTGGCGCCCAGCACCGAGGCCACCGCTCCGGAACTCAGGCCCGAGAACACGCCCCACGTCATCAGCAGGTGCCAGGGCTCGGTCATGTAGGCGCTGACGGCGCTTGAGGCCGACATCAGCACCAGGGCGCTGATCAGCACCCGGCGCAGGCCGAAGCGTTCCATCGCGGCGGCGGCGAAGGGGCCGACCAAGCCATACAAAAAGATGCCAGCCGCCGCCGCGAACGAGATCGAGCTGCGGCTCCAGCCGAAGGCTTCCTCTAGTGGCACCAGCAGCACGCTGGGCGTAGAGCGCAAACCGGCGGAAACCAGCAAGGCCAGGAAAATGACGGCCACCACGACAAAGGCGTACTTTTGTCCGGCGCGCTGAAAGGGAAGCGGAGGTTGGGCTATACTCATGTTACTGACCGGTACGTATCTGGTTTGGGATCAGCGAATAGTACGTACCGGTCAGTAACATCGTCAAGCGATTTTTCGGCGATTTGTTTTTTGAAGGCGCGGCCGTCCGCTCGTGTTGCGGGAACGCCATCCGCCTTCCGTTTCAGGAGTCCAGCATGGCCAGCAAGCCTTCCAATGCCTCAGGCGCCACCGCAAAAGCCGGCCCCAAGCCGCTACTGGCGGCAGACCGCATCCGCAAGACGGCGCGCGAAATGTTCTACCGCGACGGCATCCGCGCCGTGGGCGTTGATGCCATCGTCAACCGGGCCGGCGTGACCAAACCCAGCCTGTACCGCAGCTTTTCGTCCAAGGATGAATTGGCGGCGGCCTATCTGCGCGACTACGACGCCGAATTCTGGGCCCGCTTCGACGCCGCCTGCGCCGCGCATCCCGGCGATCCGCGCGCACAGCTGCTGGATTATCTGTCGGGGCTGGCGACGCGCGCCGTGGCAAACGGGTATCGCGGCTGCGGCCTGACCAATGCCGCCGTTGAATACCCTGAACCCGAACACCCCGCGCGCGCAGTGGCCGTCGAGCACAAGCTGCAATTGCGCCGGCGCCTGAACGAGATGGCGTTGGGCATGGGCGCCCGAGACCCCGCGGCCCTGGCGGACGGCCTGCTGCTGTTGATTGAGGGCGCGTTTGTCTCTAGCCAGCTGTTTGGCGAAGGAGGCCCGGCGGCGCGGGTCGCCGACATGGCCGACAAGCTGATCCAGGCGCATCGGGCCGGCTGAATGGAGGAGGGCGCTGCACAAGACTAGTGCTTAATGTGGTGCCGCATGCACCGTAATGGTGGTGTTTGTCCCCATTGCGCAACGATTAAAAAAATGCTTGAAGTTTTTATTGCGACGCAACAAACGCGGATCTAACATGAAGTTGTGTTGTTCCACATCGCGCTTTCTCAAGGAGAGAATCATGAGCGATACCGCGTTGAAAAATGCCCGTATGTCGGATGCGCTGGAGCGGTCCTTGATCCGCGAGGCCGTCAAAGCGGAAACCTTGTCCGGCCCCTTCAACCGCGGTCTGTGGCTGCGCCTGAAGGTGCGCATGGCCTCGTTGGGCGGCGCGGTCGGCGAAATCCTGCACGACATGGACGCCGGCCGACAGCAGCATCCGGTGATCTCCGCCCGCCACTGAAGCGCCCGGGGCCAGCTAAAAAAACGCCAGCATATGCTGGCGTTTTTTTTTGGGGGCAAGCCCGCTTCAAGCCATCATGTCGATCAGCAGATAGCCATCAAGAATGACGATGCCGACGGTGGCGCCGACGGCGGCCCAGGCCCAGGCGCCGCGCAGCGCGTATGCGCCCATCACCTGTTTGCGGCAGGCCAGCACCACCAGCGGTCCCAACGCAAAGGGCAGCGCCAGGCTCAGGATGACCTGGCTTAACACCAGCAGTTCGTCGGGGTCCTTGCCACCGGTGAAGATCAACAGGCCGACGGCCGCCGCGCCGGCGATCAAGCGCGTGGCCAGCGCCCGGCGCCGGTCCGACCAGTTGCTGCGAATCTGAAACCCCTTGGACAGGATGCGCCCGGCCAGCACGCCGGTAATCGTCGAACTTTGGCCCGCCGCATACAAGGCAACGGCAAAGACGATGGCGGCGCCCACGCCCAGCGTGTGGCCGATGACGGCATGCGCGTCGTCCAGGCTGGATACGATCAGGCCGGATCCGGACAGCGATGCCGCCGCCACGATCATGATGGCCGAGTTGATCAGCATGGCCACGCCCAGCGACACGATGGTGTCGTTGCGCGCCACGCGCATGGCCATGTCGCGCGCCGAAGCTGGCAGGGACTGCGCGCGTTCGGCCAACGAGCCGGAATGCAGGTAGAGGTTATGCGGCATCAACGTGGCGCCAAGGATGCCCAGCGCGATCAGGAAACCTTGGGGGTCGCGCAGCGCCTGGCCGGTCTGCGTCATGCCGTGCGCCACGGCGGTCCACGCGGGGTTCGCCTTGAACAGCAGGAAAACGAATGACGCGGCCACCACGCCCAGCAACACCGCGATGACGCGTTCGTGGCGGTCGGCATTGCCGCGCGTCAGCGCCAACACCGCGAACGTACCGACGCCGGTCACCGCCACGCCGGCGATCAAGGGCAGGCCGAACAGCAGGCGCAGCGCAATGGCGCCGCCGATGAGTTCGGCGAGGGCGGTAGCCAGGATGGCGGCCTCGCCAGCCAGCCAGGCCGCCTTGGACCAGCGCGGCGACAGGTGGCGGGCAGTCAGCGTAGCCAGGTCTTGGCCGGTGGCCAGCGCCAGGCGCGATACCAGGATTTGAAAACCCAGCGCCAGGAATGCGGAGCAGATGACGACCATCAACAGGCCGTATCCAAAGCCGCTGCCGCCCGCGATGTCGGTGGCCCAGTTGCCCGGATCGATGTAGCCCACGGCCACCAGAATGCCCGAGCCGACCATGCGCCGCAGGTTGGCCGACACGCGCGCGTCCTGAGCCAAGGCGGCCTTGCCGCCAGAAATTGCGTAGATGAATCCGGTCATGCGGCACTCCTGAGAATGGTTCTCATTTTCTTGAAGTGCTGGAAGACCGTCAAATTGATTTTGCCCAAGCCCGGGATAGGGCCGACCAATGGCGCGGCCCGGGACAGGACGCGCCATTGGCCAGGCGCAGCGCTTAGGACTTGAGCTTGGCGTCCATGGTGATCTTGGCGTTCAAGACCTTGGACACCGGGCAGCCCTTTTCAGCCTTGCGGGCGGCGTCTTCGAACGCCTGCGCGGTGGCTCCCGGGATGACGGCTTCCACGGTCAGGTGCACGGCGGTGATGGAAAAGCCGTCGTCGACTTTGTCCAGCGTCACTTCCGCCTTGGTGTCCAGGCTGGTGGCCACCAGGCCGGACTCGGACAGGATGTTGGACAAGGCCATCGTGAAGCAGCCTGCGTGCGCCGCGCCCAGCAGCTCTTCGGGGTTGGTGCCCGGCGTGTCGCCAAAGCGCGTGTTGAAGCCATAGGGCTGGGCCTTGAGCGCGCCGCTTTGCGTGGAGATCGTGCCTTTGCCCGTCTTCAAGTCGCCCGACCAGGCGGCGGATGCGGTTTTCTTCATAGTGACTCCTGTAGAGGGGGCGCGCGCGTGGTGGCGCGGCCGGTGCAAAAAACGACCGCCGGTGACGGCGGTGTGCGTTGCCTTGCAAGGCATGAACGATGATACGGCGATGCCGGGGGGCGGACGCGGAATCCACCGGTGCGCAACGGCAAGCCGATGTAACGGCCCACGGCCATCAGGCAAAATAGCGGCATCCGTTTCAACCGTCCCAAGAGCTGCTGTCATGTCTCGCACTTTTCTACGCTATGCCTGCGCCGTTGCGCTGGCGCTGCCCGCCTTGTCCGCCCATGCCGAAATCGTGATTGGCGTGGATGTGTCCACGACCGGCCCCGCCGCCGCCATCGGCATCCAGACCAATAACGCCATCCGCCTGTGGCCGCAGACGCTGGGCGGCGAACCGGCGCGCTATGTGGTGCTGGACGATGGCACCGACGTCAGCCGCGCGGTGAAGAACATGCGCAAGCTGACGTCCGAAGACAAGGTCGACGCCATCGTCGGCCCCAACACCACGGCGGCTGCCCTGGCCGCGCTGGACGTGCTGGCTGAAACCAAGACACCCATGATTGCGCTGGCCGCCTCAAGCGTCATCGTGGAACCTTTGTCCGACCCCAAGCGCGCCTGGGCGTTCAAGATGCCCCAGAACGATTCATTGATGGCCACCGTGCTGGTGGACGACATGAAGAAGAAAGGGTTCAAGAACGTGGCCTTCATCGGCTTCGCGGATTCCTACGGCGACAGCTGGTGGAAGGAATTCACCGCGGCGGCCGGCACCGACCTGAAGATCGTGGCGCAGGAACGCTTCCAGCGCACGGACGCGTCGGTGGTGGGGCAGGCGTTGAAGGTGATTGCCGCCAAGCCGGACGCAGTGCTGATCGCAGGCGCGGGCACGCCGTCGGCCCTGCCGCAAAAGACGCTGCTGGAACGCGGTTACACCGGCGCCATCTACCAGACGCACGGCATCGGCACGCTGGAATTCCTGCAAGTGGGCGGCCGCGATGTGGAAGGCACGCTGTTCCCGACCGGCCCCGGCGTCGTGGCGCGCGAACTGCCGGACAGCAACCCGGTCAAGAAGGTTGCTGTGGAATTTGCCGACAAGTATGAAGGCCAGTACGGCGCCAACACGTTGACGCAATTCGCGGGCGACGCCTATGGCGCCTGGATGCTGCTGGATTCGGCAGTGGGCCGGGCACTGAAAACGGGCGCCAAGCCCGGCACGCCGGAATTCCGGGGCGCCTTGCGCGACGCCCTGGAAAACACCCGCGACTTGATCGTTCCCAATGGGGTCCTGAACATTTCCAAGGACAACCACCAGGGCTTCGACGAGCGGGCACGAGTGATGGGCGTGGTCAAGAACGGGCGCTTCTCGTACGCCCAGTAGCCGCCGCCACGGATTTCTACGTACCGTAACGTTTGCTAACGCTTCATAGGGCAACGGACGCTAAAAGCGGGCTTAGGCCCGCTTTTTTACGCCCATATGATTAGTGTCGAAATCATTTAATAGCGTATTATTTTTAGCGAAGCCATGCACCTAGAAATAGATTCGGGAGAAATCATTCATGACCTTGCTGCAATCCAAACGCTTGCTGTTGGCCCTGGGCCTTGGCGTGTTGGCCGCGTGTTCGGACTCGGGCGGAGACAAGCCCGCGTCCGCTGCCGGCGGCGCGCCGGCTACCGCAACCAGCACGCTTGACGCCGCCAAGGCCGCCGGCAAGATCCGTATCGGCTATGCCAACGAGGCGCCGTTTGCGTACATGGACAGCAAGGAAGCCAAAGTCACCGGCGAATCGGTCGAGATTGCGCGCGTGGTGCTCAAGCGCATGGGCATCAATGAAGTGGAAGGCGTGCTGACGGAATTCGGCTCGTTAATTCCCGGCCTGGCCGCCAAGCGTTTCGACATCATTGCCGCCGGCATGTACGTCACCCCCGAACGCTGCCAGCAGGTCGCGTTTTCCGACCCCACCTACGGCGTGGGCGAGGCCTTCCTGGTCAAAGAGGGCAACCCCAAGAACCTGCACAGCTATGAAGACGTGGTGAAGAACCCCGACGCCAAACTGGGCGTTGTCGTGGGCGCCATCGAAGGCGAGTACGCCGAAAAAGTGAAGGTGCCCGCCGGCCAGGTGGTGGTCTTCCCCGACGCCGTCAGCGCCTTGTCCGGCGTGCAGGCGGGCCGCGCGGACGCCTACGCGGCCACGGCGCTGACCATCAACGACCTGATGGGCAAGACACAAGCGGGCAGCGGCCTGGAAAAGGCGGAGCCCTTCACCGACCCGGTGATCGATGGCAAGGGTGTGCGCGGCTATGGCGCGTATGCCTTCCGCACCGACGACAAGGCCTTTGCCGATGCCTTCAACGCCGAACTCGCCAAATTCATCGGCACCGACGAGCACAAGAAACTGGTGGCGCCGTTTGGCTTCACCGATCAGGAACTGCCGCAGGGTGTGACGGCCGCCAAGCTCTGCGCCGGCCAGTAAGGAGCGCCGATGCAAGTCGTTTCCGAACACATCGCGACACTCGTGCCGCCCTTGCTTGAGGGGCTGGTGGTGACGCTGCAAATCATGGGGGGCGCCGTCGTATTGGCGGTGCCGCTGGCCCTGGCATCGGGCGTCGGGCGCTTGTCGCCCGTGCGGCCATTGCGGTGGCTGTCGTCCGTGTACGTTGAAGTCTTCCGGGGCACGTCGGCCCTGGTCCAGCTGTTCTGGTTCTATTTCGTGCTGCCGCTGTTTGGCGTGCAACTGCCGGCCATGCTGGTGGGCATCGTGGTGCTGGCCCTGAACGCGGGCGCCTATGGGGCCGAAGTCGTGCGCGGCGCGATCCGTGCCGTGCCGCCCGGCCAGCGCGAGGCGGGCGTGGCCCTGAACCTGACTCGCGCGCAGATCCTGCGGCGCATCGTGGTGCCGCAAGCGATTCCGGCCATGCTGCCGCCCGCCGGCAACCTGCTGATCGAACTGATGAAGAACACCGCGCTGGTCTCGCTCATCACCATCACGGACCTGACCTTCCGCGGCCAGCTGTTGCGCAGCGAAACCCTGCGCACGACCGAGATCTTTACCTTGATGCTGCTGATGTACTTTGCCGTCGCCCTGGTGATCACGGCCGGCGTGCGCGCCCTTGAGCGGAGGGTCCGAGTCCGATGACACCGATATTCGATTGGGCTTTCGCGCTGGAGATCCTGCCTACGCTCGGTTCGGCGCTCATCATCACGATCGAGGCCACGGTGCTGGGCATGCTGGTGGCCGTCACCCTGGGTCTGGTCCTGGCGATGATGCGGCGTTCGCGCCTGCGCATCGTGTCGCTGCCTACCGCCTTCGTGATCGAGTTCATCCGCAGCACGCCGCTGCTGGTGCAGATGTATTTCCTGTTCTATGTGCTGCCGCTGACGGGGGCGCAGATGTCGCCGCTGGCCACCGGCATTGTGGCGCTGGGGCTGCATTACGCCACGTATTGCGCCGAGGTCTACCGCGCCGGCATCGAAGCGGTGCCGCGTGGGCAGTGGGAAGCGGCCACGGCGCTGAACATGTCGCGCTGGCGCACGGCGGTGGGCGTGGTGTTGCCGCAGGCGATTCCGCCCGTGGTGCCGGCGCTGGGCAACTACCTGGTTGCCATGTTCAAGGACACGCCGCTGCTGTCGGCCATCACGGTGGTTGAACTGCTGCAACAAAGCAAGATGATCGGGTCGGCCACGTTCCGCTACACCGAACCGCTGACGCTGGTGGGCGTGCTGTTCCTGGCGTTGAGCCTGGTGGCGGCATGGGGTGTGCGCGGCCTGGAGGCCCGCCTGCAACGATATGGAGGAAAGCGATGAGCGCCAGCTTGACCATCAAGAATCTGCACAAGCGTTACGGAGAGCTGGAGGTGCTGCGCGGCATCAACCTGGAAATTCCAGCGGGCCAGACGGTGGCCGTGATCGGGCCGTCCGGTTCGGGAAAATCCACCTTGCTGCGGGTGCTGATGACGCTGGACCAACCCACCAGCGGCGACATTGAAATCGACGGGCAGCCGATGTGGACCGATGATCAGGGCCGGCCGGTGGGCGTCAATTCCGAATACCTGCGGCGCGTGCGCGGCAAGATCGGCATGGTGTTCCAGCACTTCAATCTGTTCCCGCACATGACGGCGCTGGGCAACACGATGGAAGCGCCGGTGCATGTGCTGGGCATGACGAAGGACCAGGCGCGTGAACGCGCCGTGGAATACCTGGACATGGTGGGGCTGGGCGACAAGCTGGACGTTTACCCCGCGCAGTTATCCGGCGGCCAGAAGCAGCGCGTGGGCATCGCGCGCGCGCTGGCGATGTGCCCGGAAATCATGCTGTTCGACGAAGTGACCTCGGCGCTGGACCCCGAGCTGGTTGGCGGCATCCTGGAGATCCTGCGCAAGCTGTCGGCCCGCCGCAGCATGACGATGATCATCGTGACGCACCAGATGAAGTTTGCCGAACGCAGCTCGGATCGCACGCTGTTCTTCGACCAGGGCAACATCGTCGAGGACGCTGAATCGTCCGTGCTGTTCAGCCAGCCGAAAGAAGCGCGCACGCGTCAATTCCTGGATTCGGTGATCGAAGGGCAATAGGGGCAGCGACCGCACGCATTTAACCCTGACGGGGGCGATGGGATTGCGGCCGGTGTCATGGCCGGGGCGCTATGCTTTCGCATCCCAAGCCCGGAGGCCTACATGAGTCACCTGTTCAGTCCCACGTCGGTTGGCAACGTCCAGCTGTCCAATCGCATCGTCATCGCGCCGATGTGCGAATACTCGGCCGAAAATGGCTGTGCCAACGACTGGCACATGATCCACCTGGGTCACCTGGCCCTGTCCGGTGCGGCGCTGCTGTTTACGGAAGCCACCGCCGTCGAGTCCGACGGCCGGATTTCGCCGGGGGATCTGGGCCTGTGGTCTGACGAAACGGAAGCGGCACTGGGCCGCGTGGTGGCGGCGGTGCGGCGCTATTCGCCCATCAAGCTGGGCATCCAGCTGGGCCACGCGGGGCGCAAGGCGTCCAGCGACGCGCCCTGGAACGGCGGCCAGTTGGTGCCGCCGTCGGCAGGCGGCTGGCAAGGCTGGGCGCCATCGGCCATCGCGCACAAGGCCTCCGAGCCGCCGCCCCATGCGCTGGACGAAGCCGGGCTGGCGCGCGTGCGCAACGCCTTCGTGGACAGCGCGCGGCGCGCCATCAGGCTGGGCTTTGACGCCATCGAAGTGCATGCCGCGCACGGCTATCTGCTGCATCAATTCCTGTCGCCGGTAGCCAACCAGCGCGACGATGCCTATGGCGGTTCGCTTGAAAACCGCATGCGCTTTCCGCTGGAAGTCTTCCAGGCGCTGCGTGAAGTCGTGCCGGCGTCGATGGCTTTGGGCGTGCGCGTGTCGGCCACCGATTGGGTCGAGGGCGGTTGGGACCTGGACCAGACCATTGCGTTCGCGCATCGGCTGAAGGCGCTGGGATGCGAGTTCATCGACGTGTCCAGCGGCGGCGTATCGTCGCAGCAGCAGATTCCCGTGGCGCCGAACTACCAGGTGCCGTTCGCGGCCGAGATCAAGCGGCAGGTTGGCATGCCCACGATCACGGTGGGCCTGATCACCGAGGCGCAGCAGGCCGAGGACATCCTGGCGCAAGGGCAGGCCGACATGGTCGCGCTGGCGCGCGGCATGCTGTATGACCCGCGCTGGCCGTGGCATGCGGCCGCGCAACTGGGCGGCCAGGTCGCCGCGCCGCATCAGTACTGGCGTTCGCAGCCGCGTGAATTCAAGGAACTGTTCGGCGAAACGCGCTTCGGCCAACGCTGACATCCCGGCTGACCGGGACACAAAAAAATCGCCGCGTATCGCGGCGATTTTTTTGTCCGAACGAGGATGGCTCCGGATTACTTCAGGCCTGCGTAGGCCTGTTCCAACTCGCGCGCCATCGCATCGGCAAAATCAGCGCTGGTCGGGTCCAGTTGCGACAGCAGGCGCGCCAGCACCACGTTGTCTTCTTCGCCGTTCCAGATCTTGATGTACGTGCCTTCCTTGTAGCCATGTTGCTGGCGGAAGATGTTCAGCACGTTCTTGGACACGTACTGGGTGTAGGCGTCGTTCCAGCTCATTTCGCACGCCGTCATGGTCTGTTCCAGCACCTTGTAGCTGGCGCGGCCGCAAACGGCCAGGCCGCCGATCAGCTCCAGCAGTTCCGGCACCGGCAGGCCGTCCAGCGCGTAGGCGCGGCCATCAAGCGTGACGGAGGCGGGCGTGGCCAGGTCTGCCATCAGCGCGCTGGCCGCCTCGGCTTGCTGGCCGCCGGCCTGGACGATGGTGTGCGACAGGTAAAAGTGCAGGATGTCGACCAGTTCCATTTGCACCTGGGGCAGGTCGATGGTCTGCTTTTTCCACCATTTCCAGCCGTAGTGCTCAAGCGCCTCGGCCGATTCGACGAAGGCGGCGCGCAGGAAGCGCGAACCGCCGTTGACCCAGTCAGGATTGATCATGCTGTTCAAGTGGTCTTGCAACTTCAGCATCGTGGCCGCCTGGGCCTGGTTCAATCCGACAACGTTATTCACTTTCACTCCGTAATTCTTCAAGGGTCTTTGCGACAGCGGCGGAAATGTTAGCACCATTGCCATGCGCGTCCGCCCGGCTTCAGCTGTCCTTGCGATACGAAGACGTCTTCAAGGGCGGCAGCTTGCCCGGCGACATACCGCGCGGCTTGCGCGCGCTGCCGGCCGCCTTGAGCAGCATGAAGGCGAAGAAGGCCAGGAACACGGCGGGCATCAGCTGATCAAGCTCGAAATGCGAAGCCCGCAGGGCGCGGAACGCGATGTTGACCGCCGCCCAACCGGCCAACACGCCGCCGATGGTCAGGATGATGCCGACCTTGCGCTGGCGGGCGCGCCCCGCCAGCGATGCATCGGCCGCGTCCGACGGGGCAGTGGCGCCCGGCGCGCCGGCGGACGAGCGCGGCGATGCGGTATTGCCCCAAGGGGCGGTGGACAAGGAATCGCCCGTGGCGGGCGCGGGCACGGCTACCGTGGCTGTCGCCTGAGCGGACGCACGGCGCTTTTCGGGCACCTTGCCTGGCGTGACGCCGCCCGCCTGCGACAGGTTTTCGATGTAGCGCGCGAAATCGCCGTCTTTGGGCTCCAGGTCTATCGCCATGCCAATTCTCCGATCAGTTGCTGCGCCGTTGCCGCGCCGGCTGGCGGCGCTTGCGCACCATCGCCAGCAGAAGCCCGCATCCTAGCAGCACTGAGAGGCCCGCGCCGATCATCATGGCGATCTGCTGCGCATTTTCCGCGGTACCCAGACTGCGCGCGGTGATGTAGCCCGGCGCCAGCATCAGCGGCATCCAGAGCAGGGCCGACATGACGTTGGCCAATTGGAAGCGGTGATGCGCCATGCCCAT
This sequence comes from Achromobacter sp. 1L-A-4-B-C2, assembly GCF_057291955.1. Classification (NCBI taxonomy): domain Bacteria; kingdom Pseudomonadati; phylum Pseudomonadota; class Betaproteobacteria; order Burkholderiales; family Alcaligenaceae; genus Achromobacter; species Achromobacter sp. 1L-A-4-B-C2. Next base: position 545,198 of record NZ_JBXAWP010000005.1, on the reverse strand, counting down.
CACACCGGCCACCGTCGGGATGGTCGAGCGAATCGGGCCGAGGAAACGGCCTATCAGTACCGACGCAAAGCCATAGCGGTAGAAGAACAGCCGCGCACGCGCCACGCCGGTGCGTTGCTGCTTGAGCGGCCAGCGGCGCAACACGCCCGGGCCGGCCCAGCGCCCCAGCCAGTAGGAAATTGCATCGCCGACGATGGCGCCCGCGATGCCCCACGCGATGACGCCCCAGGGGTCCAGCGTGCCGGCGCCGATCAAGCCGCCGGTCAGCAACATCAGGGCCGTGGCGGGGATGAACAGGCCCACCAACACCAGCGATTCCCCAAGCGTCAGCAGGAAGGTGATGGGGCCGGCCCACACCTGGTTGGCCTCGATGAACAGCCCGATTTTGTCGATATATTGATCCATGAAGGCGAAGTCTGAAAATTAGCTGAAAGCAATCGGGTATCTTAACGCCTACCTGGATGGCCAAATGTTATCTAGGCTGTCTGATTGATGCGGTGCGACTGACGGGGTTGATTGGGAAGCTATGGATTCGGTAACACAAGCGGTGCTGGGCGCGGGCATACAGGGCGTCATGCTGGGGCGGTTTCAGGGGCGCCGGGCGTTGGTGTACGGGGCGGCGCTGGCAACGGTGCCCGACCTGGACGTGCTGATGCGCTATCCCGACCCGGTGTCGCTGATGACCTACCACCGTGGCTTTTCCCATTCGATATTCGTGCTGACCGGGCTGGCGCTGTTGCTTGCCTGGCTGATACGCAAATATTGGCCGCAGGCGCCGTATAGCGGCAGGCGGCTGTTCCTGACCTTATGGCTGGTGCTGGTGACGCACCCGGTGCTGGACGCCTTCACCGTGTATGGCACTCAGCTTTTCTGGCCACTGACGCCCGTTCCCGAAAGCTGGTCGGCAATCTTCATTATTGACCCGGTCTATACCGTGCCCTTGCTGCTGGCGGTGCTCTTCGCCATCGCCGTCGGCATGACGGGCCGCGCGCGGCGCCTGATGGCCGGCGCGCTGATCTTCAGCACGGCGTACCTGGGTTTCGGCCTGGCCAGCCGCATGGTGGCCGAAGACCGCGTACGCGACGCGATGCGCCAGGAAGGCATTGCCGTGACCGAGCTGCGGGCCGTGTCGATGCCGTTCAACACCCTGGTGTGGCGGGTCATCGCCAAGACGGCGGACGGCAATTATTACGAAGCCGTCAGCAGCCTGTTTGATCGCGACCGGCCGGAATGGCTGCGTCAGCCGCTGAACCTGGACCTGGCCCGGGTGCTGGACGATGTGCCCTTGCACCAACGCCTGCGCTGGTTTACCGATGATTGGCTGCGCTATGACGCCATTGGCGACGCGCTGGTCGTCAGTGACCTGCGCATGGGCATGGCGGGCCATTACACCTTTCGCTTCAAGATGGCCGAGCGCACGCCCGGCGGCGGCTGGACGCCGGTGACGCCGTCCACCTGGCCCAGCGAGCGGGGCGGTTGGGCGGAATTGAAGCTGGTGCTGGCGCGCATCCTGCATGCGCAGCCGCCGTTGCCGCTGGCGCAGTGGTCCACGCTTGCCGACCGCTAATCCTCCGCGCTGAAACCCACGCGGTCCCAGCCTCCAGCCCCCGGCACCCCGGGGGCTTTTTCTTTGCGGCAACGATCGGTATTGACCGCGTTCCGCGCCCGCCTTATTCTTGTTCTCTATTAAGGAACCCAGGTTCCGTTTTATGGAACAAGCATGAGCATTCTCGATGGAGTCCAGCGCGTCCTGTCGCTCTACGCGGACGGCGCCATGGAGCTGAGCTTTACCGACGTCGCGGCGCGCCTGGCCATGCCCAAGAGCACGGCATCGCGCCTGCTGAACCATATGCAGCGTTACGGCATGCTGGATCAGGACCCCGCCACGCGCCGCTATCGGCCTGGCGCCTTGCTGGCGCAGGCGGTACGCGCCGGCATGGCCGCCACCCCGCTGGACGAAGCCTGCCGCGATGTGCTGGTACGGCTGTCCGAAGACAGCGGGCTGACCGCCTACCTGTCCACCTTGAACCAGCGCGAAACCGTGGTGCTGCAACGTTTGAACGGGTCCCATCCCGTGCAGGTGCTGTCGCCGCCCGGTTCCCGCCGCAACGCGTCGGGCACCGCGATGGGCCGCGCACTGCTGTCGCGCTTGAGCGATGCCGAATTCCAGGCGCTTTATGGCGCCGACCCCGCGCAGCCGCTGCCCACTGAAGGCCGCGATTGCCCCGCTACCGTGGGCGACTTGGCGCGGCTGGTCGAGCAGACGCGCGCCGATCACTACGGCGTCGCCATCGACCAGGCCATGCCCGGCATCGGCGCCGTGGCCGCCGCCGTGCGCGACCCGGCCACCGGCGAATTGCGCGGCCTGTGCCTGTCGTTCGTGTCGTTTCAGGCCGATGCCGAGCGCGTCGCGCGCTTGCGTGAATTGGTCCTGACGCAAGTGGCCGGCCTGGGCCGCAAGTTGAACGACCCCTACTGGCTGACCTGAATTCTTCCCTTTGCCTTGTTGATGGAATCTTCCCCATGAACCTTTTGCTACTCAGCAATTCCAGCAGCGACGCCGGCTACCTGGTGCACGCCATGCCCGATATCCGCGAGCTGATCGAATCCTTGCCGCAAGGCGCGCCCGCCGTCTTTGTGCCATTCGCCGGCGTCACGCGTGACTGGGACGACTACACCGCGCTGGTGGTATCCGCGCTGGCGGACACCGGCCTTGCCATCGAAGGCCTGCACCGCGCGCAAGACCCGGTAGCGGCGCTGGAAAAGGCCGCCGTCATCATCGTGGGCGGCGGCAACACCTTCAACCTGCTGGGCCAGCTGCGCCGTCAAGGCCTGCTGGACGTGGTGAAGCGCCGCGTGCGCGAGGGCGCGGCGTATCTGGGCTGGAGCGCGGGCTCCAACCTGACGTGCCCCACCATCTGCACCACCAACGACATGCCCATTACCGACCCGGGTGGTTTCGACGGCCTGGGCCTGATCACGTTCCAGATCAACCCGCACTACACCAACGCGCATCCTCCCGGCCACCGAGGCGAAACGCGGGCCCAACGCCTGGCCGAGTTCTGCACCCTGAATCCCGACATGCCGGTGCTGGGGCTGCCCGAAGGCGCGGGGCTGCGCGTGCGCGGCGCCAAGGTGGCGCTGGTCGGCCCGCATGATGCGCCGCTGTTCCTGGGTCACACCGAGCCGCGCGTGTTCCGCCCCGGCCCGTTGGAGATCGCGGCATGAAGCAGGTGATAGACACCATCGAACTCCTGTCCTCGGCGCACATCACCGGCGAGGAGGTGGCGCGGGTGTTGCGCGACGCGGGCGATTGCGAGGTGCAAGTCACGCGCCTGGAACGCGACGGCGCGGCGACCGATTTTCTGTCCATCGTCATTCCGGGCCTGGATGCGTCCGCGCCGCAACTGGGCATAGTCGGCCGCCTGGGCGGCATCGGCGCGCGGCCCGCCGTGACCGGCCTGGTGTCCGATAGCGACGGGGCGGTGGTGGCGATTGCCGCGGCGCTCAAGTTGATGGCCATGGCGCGCCAGGGCGACGTGATGCCGGGCACCGTGCGCATCCGCACGCACATCTGCCCGCGCGCCGGCACGCGTCCGCATCATCCCGTGCCGATGATGCGCTCGCCTTTTCCCATGCGCGAAATGATGTCGCACGAGGTGGACCCGCGCATGGACGCCATCCTGTCCGTGGACACCACGCGCGGCAACCGCCTGGTGAACAAGCGCGGCGTGGCGCTGACGCCGGTGGCCAAACAGGGCTATCTGCTGCGCATTCCCGAAACGATGCTGGACGTGATGGGCTGGGTCAGCGGCGAACTTCCCGTGACGCTGCCTTTGACGACGCAGGACATCACGCCCTACGAAAACGGCCTGTGGCACGTGAACTCGCTGATGCAACCGGCGATCGTCACCGACGCGCCTGTCGTTGGCGTGGCGCTGACGGCGCAAACCACCGTGCCCGGCTGCGCCACCGGCGTGACCAACGCGGTGGATGCCGACGTAGCGATGCGTTTCTGCATCGAAATTGCCAAGCTGTATGGCCAGCGCACGATGACGTTCTTCGATGACGCGGAATGGCGCGCGCTGCAAGCGCGATACGGATCCATGGCGCACTTGCAAACCGTTGGGCATGACGATGGCGGTGCGGCATGAGCGCCGCCGTGACACGCCGCGTGGCGTTCTTCACCATCGGCCAATCGCCGCGCAGCGACGTCGTGCCCGAGATGGCTCGCTTGCTGGGCGAGGCCGTACACATCGATGAATTTGGCGCCTTGGATGGCTTGGACGCGGCCGCGCTGGCTGCGATGGCCCCGCGCGACGGGGAATATCGCTTTGCCACCCGCATGCGCGACGGCACGCAGATCGAGCTGGACGCCGCCGCCGCCGAAGCCCGGTTGGCCCAGGTGATGCGGCAGGCGGACGACGCCGGTTACGACGCGCTGGTGCCCCTGTGCACGGGCACCGCCATCGCGCCCATGCGCACCTTGGTGGTTGAGCCGCAGCAGGTCGTCGACCACCTGGTCGCGGGCTTGTCGCAGCATTGCCGCAACGTGGGGCTGGTTGTGCCCCTGGCTGAACAGGTCGACTTCTTTCACCTGGCGGTGCCGCTGGCCTGCGGCACGCAGATCGTGCATGCGTCGCCCTATGAAGCCGATGCGCTGCGGGCCGCGCAAAACTTCGCCCAAGCCGGGCAGGCCTTGGCATCGTGCGACCTGATCGTCATGCATTGCATGGGCTATGGGCAGCGGATGCGCGACGCGGTGGCCCAAGCCTCCGGCCGGCCGGTGCTGTTGTCCAACCGCATCGTGGCGCAGGCCTTGTCGCAATTATTGGAATAAAGCCGCCGATGTTTCAGCACGGCGTGGCGGTGGCATTTTCACGCCGCCGCCATGCCGGATGAGCGGCATGGGGAGACGAAGCTGTCTTCGTCAATTTATTGTTGGGAGTTGTTTTCATGTTCAGCCGTACCTTGCACCGCGCCGTTGGCGCCTTGTCCGCCGTTACTGTCTTGACGGTCTTGCCCGCGCTGTTGGCGCCCGCCCACGCCGCCGACGCGTGGAAGCCCACCAAGCCCGTGCGGCTGCTGGTGGGCTTTGCGCCCGGCGGCTCGGCCGACACCTTGGCGCGTCTGCTTGCCGATCCGCTGTCCAAGCGCCTGGGGCAGTCCGTTGTGGTTGAAAACCTGGCCGGCGCAGGCGGCAACATCATGGCGTACCGCCTGTCGCAAGCGCCTGCCGACGGCTACACGATCGGCATCGCGGCCGCCGGTTCCATGGCCATCACGCACGTCCTGAATCCCAAGGGCACGAACTACAAGCCGTCGGACTTCACGCCGATCACGCTGGCTGCCGTGCAACCCAACGTGGTCATCGTCAACAAGGATGTGCCGGCCAATAATCTGGCCGAGTTGAAAGCGTATTTTCAGAAGACGCCAACGGCCACCTACGGCACGGCGGGCGTGGGCATTTCCAACCACCTGATCGCCGAGACCATGCTGTACAAGTTGGGCGTGAAGGTGCCGCACGCGGCCTATCGTGGCGCGGCGCCGGTCATCACGGATTTGCTGGGCGGGCACATCGCCATGACAATGGACAACATCTCGACTGCCGCGCCGCTGGCCGCGCAAGGCAAGGTCAAGGCGATTGCCGTGGCCTCGCTCAAGCGCGCGCCGCAGTTGCCCAATGTGCCGACGCTGGATGAGCAAGGCCTGAAGGGCTTCGACATGCCAACGTGGCAGGGCGTGTTCGCACCCGCGGGTTTGCCGGCCGACGTGCTGGCTGCCTATTACGCCGCGCTGCAAGACGTGCTGAAAGACCCGGCGCTGGTTGAAAAGATGGCGGGCCTGGGTTCCGAGCCGGTTACGGAAATGACGCCGGAGAAGACGGCGCAGTTTCTTGAGAAGGATCGGCAGCAATGGGCCGATATCGTGAAGGCCGCGAACATCAGCCTGGAGCAGTAAAGCAGAAGGGCCCGTAAGGGCCCTTCTTTTTTTGCTGGGATATCCGGTCGGAAAAGATCCGGCCGAAACCAATCAGGCCAGAAAATATACTAGTCCGGTACGCGCGCCGCGATTTCAGCGATCAGGCGGCGGGCCGCTTCCAGCTTGTCGCCCGCCGGTAGCGGATGCGCGCCTTGCTCGTCGAACAGCACCAGTTCGGTGGTGTCGGCGTCCATGACCTTGTGCGCCAGGTTGCCCACCAGCAGCGGGATGCCCTTGCGCTGGCGCTTGGCTTCGGCATGTTCGGCCAGCTTTTCGGTCTCGGCCGCAAAGCCCACGCACCACGGGCCGTTTTCCAGCTTGGCCACTTCAGCCAGGATGTCCGGATTCGGTTCGAATTCCATCATCGGCGCGCCGCCGCCTTCGCTCGTCTTTTTCAGCTTTTGCGTGCTGACGTTCTTCACGCGCCAGTCGGCCACTGCGGCCACGGCGATGAAGATGTCGGCGTCCGCCGCGCTGGCCATGACCGCGTCGTGCATCTGGCGCGCCGTCATGACGGACAGCGCCGTCACGCCGCGCGGCACGGGCAGGAACGTGGCACCGGTAATCAAGGTGACGCGAGCGCCCGCTTCACGCGCGGCGCGGGCCAGCGCGTAGCCGGTCTTGCCCGACGAACGGTTGCTAAGCACGCGCACCGGGTCCACGGGTTCGGACGTGGGGCCGGCGGTCAACAACACATGGCGCCCGGCCAGCAGCTTGGGCTGAAAGAAAGCAATCAGATCGGTCAGAAGCTCGTGCGCTTCCAGCATGCGGCCGTCGCCCGTTTCGCCGCAAGCCTGCTCGCCAGCGGACGGCCCCAACACGCTGACGCCATCCGCGCGCAGTTGCTGCACATTGCGCTGCGTGGCCGGGTTGGCCCACATCTCGCGGTTCATGGCGGGCGCCACCAGCAACGGGCAGGCGCGCGCCAGGCATAGCGTGGACAGCAGATCGTCGGCCATGCCGTGCGCCAGCTTGGCCATGAAGTCGGCGCTGGCGGGCGCGATCAGCACGGCGTCGGCGCCGCGCGTCAGGTCGATGTGCGCCATGTTGTTGGGCACGCGCGCGTCCCAGGCGTCCACAAAAACCGGGCGGCCCGACAGGGCCTGCATCGTCACGGGGGTGATGAAGTGCGTGGCCGCCTCGGTCATCACCACATCGACGGTGGCGCCTTGTTCGGTCATGCGCCGCACCAGCTCGGCGATTTTGTAGCAGGCGATGCCCCCGGTCAGACCGAGGACGATGCGTTTGCGGGCGAGATCGAGCATGAGGGCGTGGCGGCGGGTTCAGCGCCGTGAAATCGAGGAATGGAGGGTGATTTTATTCTGCATTGCGGCATTGCGCCGTTCGTCATGCATTCAGGGGGTATCAAGCGAGGCAAAAGCCGGGTGGAGCAGGGGCGGCCGGGGCAGAACGCCCCGGCGCGAGGCGTCAGGCCTGAGGCTTCTTACGGGCGCGGAGCAACTCGTCCAGCACCAGCAGCACGGCGCCGCAGCTGATACCCACGTCGGCCAGATTGAAGGCCGGAAAGTAGGACTCGTTCCAGTAGAACAGCAGGAAGTCCACCACGTGGCCATAAGCAACGCGATCAATGACGTTGCCGATGGCGCCGCCCAGGATCAACGTCAGCGCCAGGCTGAAGCGCGGCTGGCCATGCGTGCGACGCAGGATGATCGTGATGACCACGGCGGCCACGCAGCCCAGGCCGGTGAACAGCCAGCGCTGCCAGCCTTCCTCGGACGCCAGGAAGCTGAACGCCGCGCCGCGGTTGTACATCAGCGTGAAGTCGAACACCGGCAGCACGTTGACGCGTTCGCCATACTGAAACGAGGTGTTGAAGTACACCTTGGTCAGTTGGTCCAGCACAATGATCAGCAGCGCCAGCGCCAGCCAGCCGCCCACGCGCGCGGGCGCGGCGCGGGTAGAGGTGGCGACCGAGGCTCCGGCGTCAGAGGGGCGGGCCATGTTCATGCCTTGTCGCGCGCTTCGCCCGAACCGAACAGGTTCGACACGCAACGGCCGCAGATCTCGGGGTGGTCCGCGTCCTGGCCAACGTCCAGGCGCCAATGCCAGCATCGTTCGCACTTTTTGTGCGTCGACGGCGTGACTTCGATGCGCGTCTCGCCTTCACCCGCGTGCACGGTGGCGCGCGACACGATCAGCACAAAGCGCAGGTCGTCGCCCAGGCTGGCCAGCAGTTGCTGGTCGTCGCCGCTGGCGTAAAGATCCACTTCGGCCTGCAACGACGAACCGATATCACCCGCCGTGCGCACCTCTTCCAGCTTGCGCTGGACTTCGGCACGAATGGCGCGCAGGCGCGACCACTTTGTCGACAGCGCATCGGCGTCGGCAAACGGCGGCAACGCGTGATAGACCTCGGTGAAGATGGTCGTGCGCGCGGCGTCGGCCTGGTGCTTGAGTGCCGAGCCGACCAGTTCCTTCCAGGCTTCTTCGGCCGTAAAGGACAGGATCGGGGCCATCAGCTTGAGCAGCGTCTGGGTGATATCCAGCAACGCCGTCTGCGCCGAGCGGCGCGCCACGCTGCCCGGGGCCGACGTGTACAGGCGGTCTTTCAGGATGTCCAGGTAGAACGCGCCCAGGTCTTCCGAGCAGAACGTCTGCAAGCGCGAGACCGCAGGGTGGAAGTCGTAGCGTTCGTAGTTGGCCTGCACTTCGGCCTGCATCTGCGCCGTCATGGCCAGCGCGTAGCGGTCGATTTCGAACAGGTCGCCGTAGGGCACGGCTTGCGACACCGCGTCGAAGTCGGCCACATTGGCCAGCAGGAAGCGCAGCGTGTTGCGGATGCGGCGGTAGCCTTCGACCACGCGCTTCAGGATTTCGTCCGAGATGGACAGCTCGCCCGAATAGTCGGTAGAGGCCACCCACAAGCGCAGGATTTCCGCGCCCAGCGAGTCGGACACCTTTTGCGGGGCGATCACGTTGCCCACCGACTTGCTCATCTTGCGGCCTTGGCCGTCAACGACGAAACCGTGCGTCAGCAGCGCCTTGTACGGCGGTTGGCCGTACAGCATGCAGCCGGTCAGCAGCGACGAATGGAACCAGCCGCGATGCTGGTCCGAGCCTTCCAGGTACAGGTCGGCGGGCCAGCCCAGTTCGGCGCCGTGCGAGCCGGCGAAGTCGCCGTCCTTGCCGCCCAACACCGTGGCGTGCGTGCTGCCGGAATCGAACCAGACATCAAGCGTGTCGCGGTTCTTTTCGTATTGGTCGGCTTCGTCGCCAAGCAGGTCGCGCGGTTCAAGCGCTTGCCAGGCTTCAATGCCGCCTTGCTCAACGCGCTGCGCCACCTGTTCCAGCAATTCGGTCGTGCGCGGATGCAGCTCGCCGGTTTCCTTGTGCACGAAGAAGGCCATCGGCACGCCCCACTGGCGCTGACGCGACAGGGTCCAGTCCGGGCGGTTCGCGATCATGGCGTGCAGGCGGGCGCGGCCCCAGGCCGGGTAGAAGGCCGTGGCGTCGATACCGGCCAGCGCCGATTCGCGCAGGGTCGGGCCGCCGTCTTTCGGGGCGACGGCCATGCCGGCGAACCATTGGCTGGTGGCGCGATAGATGATCGGCGTCTTGTGGCGCCAGCAGTGCATGTAGCTGTGCTTGTGCTTTTCCACGTGCATCAGCGCGCCGGCTTCGGTCAGCGCTTCGACGATCTTGGGGTTGGCGTCCCAGATGGACAGGCCGCCGAACAGCGCCAGGCTGTCCACGTACTTGCCGTCGCCCATGACGGGGCTGATGAAGTCGGTGTCTTTCATGCCGTGCGCCTTGCACGACACAAAGTCTTCAATGCCGTAGGCCGGGGCCGAGTGCACGACGCCCGTGCCCGAGTCGGCCGTGACGTAGTCGCCCAGGTAGACGGGGGCGCGGCGATCGTAGGCCGGGTTGAACTGCGCCAGCGGATGGCGGAATTCGATTTCGGACAGCGCTTGGCCGGGCGCCGTGGCGATGATTTCGCCTTCCAGGTTCCACGACTTCAGGCACGCTTCTACGCGGTCTTTGGCCACCAGCAGCAGCGGGCCGAACTTGGGCGCGGGCGATACACGCACCAGCGCATATTCGATTTCGGGGTGCACGTTCAGCGCCTGGTTGGACGGGATGGTCCAGGGCGTGGTCGTCCAGATGACGATCGCGCCGTTGTCCACCGAGTCCAGCCCGAAAGCCGCCGCCAGCTTGGCCGGTTCCGCGAACGGGAAGGCCACGTCAACGGCAGGGTCGACGCGGTCGGCGTATTCGACTTCGGCTTCGGCCAGTGCCGAACCGCAGTCAAAACACCAGTTCACGGGCTTCAGGCCACGGAACACATAGCCCTTGTCCAGGATGCGGCCCAGTGCGCGGATTTCGTCGGCTTCATTGCTGAAGTTCATCGTCATGTACGGGCGATCCCATTCGCCCAGCACACCCAGACGCTTGAAATCCTTACGCTGGCGGTCGATCTGCTCAAGCGCGTAAGCGCGAGCCTTCGACTGCACTTCGGCCACGGGCAGGTGCTTGCCGTATTTCTTTTCGATCTGGATTTCGATCGGCATGCCGTGGCAATCCCAGCCGGGCACGTAATGCGCGTCATAGCCGGCCATGTTGCGGCTTTTGACGATGATGTCCTTCAGGATCTTGTTGACCGCGTGGCCGATGTGAATGTCGCCGTTCGCATAGGGCGGGCCGTCGTGCAGCACGAAACGCGGCCGGCCGCGGCTGGCCGCACGAATCGCCTGGTAGACGTGGTTTTCCTCCCACTGCGAAATCCAGGCGGGCTCGCGCTTGGCAAGGTCGCCCCGCATGGGGAAGGGGGTATCGGGCAGGTTGAGGGTCTTTTTATAGTCCATGAACGGCAAAATAGGCGCGCGCGTTTCGCGCGTCTTCGGCGATGGCGGCAGTCAGGGAAGGGAGGTCAGGAAATTTTTCTTCGTCCCGCAGCTTGTGCAGGAATTCGACGCGTACGAGTTTACCGTAAGCGTTGACGGTGTCGTCGAGCAGGTGTGACTCAAGTAGCACTCGGCCACGGTCTTCAACGGTTGGGCGCACGCCCAGGCTGGCCACGGCGGGCAACGGCCGGTCGGCCAGGCCATAAACCTGCACCACATAAATGCCCGAGCGCGCGGCGCAGCGTTCGGCCACGCGCAGATTCATCGTGGGGTAGCCCAGCGTGCGGCCCAGTTTCTGGCCGTGGATGACGTGGCCGCTGATATGGTACGGATGGCCCAGCAGATGGCGCGCACGGTCCAGATCGCCTACGGCCAAGGCCGTGCGGACTTCGGAACTGGAAATGCGATGACCTTGTTGGTCGGTGACGTCGGCAAGCGTCTGCACCTCGAATCCGTGGTGCATGCCGGCTTCACGCAGCAGGTCGATATCGCCGCTGCGTTTATGGCCAAAGCGGAAATCCTCGCCCACCAGCAGCCACTTGGTTTGCAGGCCCTGCACCAGCAGGTTTTCGATGAAGGCGTTGGCCGACATCTCGGCCAGCCGGGCGTTAAAGCGCTGCACCACGACTTGGGAAACGCCGTAGCGCGCCAGCGCCGACAGCTTGTCGCGCAGCCCGGAAACCCGGGTTGGCGCCAGTTCGGGGCGTTGGTTCAAGGTGGCGAAGTACTCCCGCGGATGCGGTTCGAACGTCATCACGGAAGGGGTAAGCCCGCGCTCGCGGGCGGCTTCGCAGACGCGCGCCAGCATGGCTTGATGCCCGCGATGGACGCCGTCGAAATTGCCGATCGTCAGCGCGCAAGGAGCGCGCCGGTCGGGCGGAGGCAGGGATCGGTAGATACGCAGCGATGGTTTCACGAGCGAGAGTTTACAATTTTGGATTCCGGGTTTGTTCCAATCCCCCCAATCGTTCACGCGCCGACCGGTTTTCATGGCGTGGGAAGAGGGCGGACAAGCCCGCTGCGCCAAGCGAACCGCGTCCCAGCCGGGCGCGTTGGGGGCCATCTTTGGATTCTTTATCTTGCCGGAAACACAACTTTCTAAGCGCCGCCTTGTCATCCTGATTTCAGGGCGGGGCAGCAACATGCAGGCGCTGGCCGAGGCCTGCCGAAATGAGGGCTGGCCGGCTGACATTGCCGCCGTCATCGCCAGCCGCCCTGACGCGGGCGGCCTGGAATGGGCGGCCGCCCAGGGCATTCCCACCGCGGCCCTGTATCACAAGGACTACGCCAGCCGGGATGCTTTCGATGCCGCGCTGGCCGCCGAAATCGACCGCTATGCGCCCGATTACGTCATCCTGGCCGGCTTCATGCGCGTGCTGACGCCGGGCTTCGTCAACCATTACGCCGGTCGGCTGGTCAACATTCACCCGTCGTTGCTTCCGGCGTTTCCCGGCCTGCATACCCACGCGCAAGCGCTGGCCACGGGCGTGCGGGTGCACGGTTGCACGGTGCATTTCGTGACCCCGGTGCTGGATCACGGCCCGATCATTGCGCAGGGCTGTGTGCCGGTTCTGGCCGGTGATACGCCCGAACTGCTGGCCAACCGCGTGCTGGCAGTAGAACATCAGGCTTTTCCGGCCGCCGTGCGCTGGCTGGCCGAAGGCCGGGTTACCCTGACAACCGACCATCGAGTGGACGTGCAGGGGGATCCCGCACGCCTTTTCACCTGGTCGCCGGCTGCCTGAGCGGCCCCGAATCGCTTTTACCGGGCGGAACTCCTCCGCCCCACTGGAACACACCATGACTAAACCCCAATCTCCGCGTTCTCGTCCGGCAGGCTCCCCGAGGGCCGCTTCCGAAGGGCGCGACGGTCGGTCCTTTTTCTCGCGTCCGAAGGGCGAAGCCCGCGAGGCGCCCGCGCGCGAGCAGCGCACCGAGCGTGGGCGCGATGAGCGTCCCGCCCGCGATGCGGGCCGCCCGGCGCCGCGCGCGTCGTTTGACGCCCAACGTGGCGAAGGGCGCGGCGAAGGCCGTGCCGGGGCGCGCGGCGATCGCGGCTCCTTTGGCGGCGATCGCGGCTCGTTCGGAGGTGACCGCCGGGAAGGGCAAGGCCAGGGCCGCCCGGCCCCCCGCCCGTCCTACGACGCCCCGCGCGGTGAAAACCGTGGCGGCGAGCGCGGTTCCTACAGCGCGGAGCGCCGTGGTGGCCAAGGACAAGGCCAAGGCCGCCCGGATTCGCGTCCGTCCTATGGCAACGGCCCGCGTGGCGAGAATCGTGGCGGCGAACGTGCTTCCTATGGTTCGGAACGTCGTGGTGAACAAGGGCAAGGCCAAGGCCGCCCGGATTCCCGTTCGTCCTACGGCAACGGCCCGCGTGGCGAGAATCGTGGCGGCGAACGCGCGTCCTATGGTTCGGACCGTCGTGGTGAACACGGCCAGGGCCAAGGCCGCCCGGATTCCCGTCCGTCGTACGGCAACGGCCCGCGTGGCGAGAATCGTGGCGGCGAACGCGGGTCCTATGGTTCGGAACGTCGTGGTGAACACGGCCAGGGCCAAGGCCGCCCGGATTCCCGTCCGTCGTACGGCAACGGCCCGCGTGGCGAGAATCGTGGCGGCGAACGTGCTTCCTATGGTTCGGAACGTCGTGGTGAACACGGGCAAGGCCAAGGCCGCCCGGATTCTCGTCCGTCCTATAACAATGGTCCCCGTGGTGAAAGCCGTGGCGGCGAACGCGGTTCCTACGGGGCCGAGCACCGTGGGGGTGAACGCGGTTCCTCCTATGGCGCCGAGCGCCATGAACGTCAGCCGCGCCCGTCCTACGACGGCCCCCGTGGGGATGACCGTGGCGAACGCGGCCAGTATGCCGGCCCGCGCGGCGGTGACGCCGGGCAGGGCAATCGCGAACAGTCGTCGCAAAAGCCGCAGTTCAACCGTCCGCGCCAATCGTATGCGGCCATCCGCATCGATCAAGTCCAACGCGTGCTGGGCGAAATTCTGCAATGGACCTATCCGGCCGACGCCGCGCTGTCGCACTGGCTGCGCCACCACCCGAACCTGGGCGCGCGCGATCGCTCCGAGGTCGCCGAAGCTGTTTACGACGTGCTGCGTCACCTGCGTCGCTACCGCCAATTCGGCGAAAGCGGCGTGGGTCCCGCGTCGCGTCGCCTGGCTATTCTTGGTTTGAACGCCACCCTGGGCGCCGAAGCGCTGGAAGAGGGCCTGGATGCCGCCGAAGCCGAATGGCTCAAGCGCGTGTCGCAGATCGATTTGTCCACGTTGCCGCGCGCCGTGCGGGGAAGCATCCCTGATTGGCTCGACGAGCGCCTGGCGCTGATGGACAGCCCGGACACGCTGGTCGAAGCGCTGAACCGTCAGGCCAGCCTGGATCTGCGCGTCAACCCGCTTAAGGTCGAACGCGACGCCATGCTGACGGAACTGCAACAAAGTGCAGGCCGCTACGAGCCCGTCGCCATGCCGTTTTCGCCCTGGGGCATCCGCATGGAAGGGCGTCCGGCGATCAACCGCTGGCCGCAATTCGAAAACGGCAGCATCGAGGTTCAGGACGAAGGCAGCCAGTTGCTGGCCCTGCTGGTCGCGCCGCGCCGTGGCGAAATGATCATCGATTTCTGCGCGGGCGCCGGCGGCAAGACGCTGCTGCTGGGCGCGCTGATGCGCTCCACCGGCCGCCTGTACGCGTTTGATGTGTCGGCCGCGCGCCTGGCCCGTGCCAAGCCGCGCTTTGCGCGCAGCGGTCTGTCGAACGTGGTGCCGGTTGTGATCGACAGCGAGAACGACGCCCGCGTAAAGCGCCTGGCCGGCAAGGCGCAACGCGTGCTGGTGGACGCCCCGTGCAGCGGTATTGGCACCTTGCGCCGCAATCCCGACCTGAAGTGGCGCCAGCACCCGCAGGCACTGGCCGAACTGGGTCAGTTGCAGGAGCGCATTCTGAACAGCGCCGCGCGATGCGTGGCGCCGGGCGGACGCCTGGTGTACGCCACGTGCAGCCTGCTGGCCGAAGAAAACGAAGTACAGGCCGAGCGCTTCCTGGCCAGCCATCCCGACTTTGAACGCGTGGACGCGGCCGAGATCCTGGCTTCGCGTTGCGAAAACCTGAAGCTGGAAGGCCCGTATCTGCAACTGCGTCCTGACGTGCACGGCACGGACGGCTTCTTCGCGGCGGTATTCGAGCGCAAAAAGAAGGGCGCGGCCACCGACACGGCAGCGGGTGCGGACGCCGTTGTGGCAGCGGAAGCGGCCGACGCCGATCTGCTGGAAGATGGCATCCCTGACGAGCAATCGGGTCTGGAACTGGAAACGGCGACCGCGACGGCCACCCCGCCGGCAGCCGTTGATTCCGAGGCTGGGGACGATGCCCAGCTGATTCCTGAGTCGGCAGCGTCTGAGGCGGTATCCGATCCGGCAGCCGACGCCGGTAAGCAGGACAAACCCGCCTGACGCTCCGGGCGGGCGGCGACACCGGTCGGTGGGCGGGTCCTGCGATCTTCGGATTGCTCCCCGCTTGCCGGGCCGAGCCTACCGGGCCGGCGCCACGCCGATGGTCGCGCTATAGCGCCGGGTGCCCAGCGTCTTGTTCTGGTATTTCACTTCCCAGGCCAGGGTGTCGGCGCCCGGTTGATCCGCGGCGTACACCACCTGCGATACCGGCACGGCCTTGTAAGCGCACCGCCCGCTGTCACTGGACTGGCCGCGCGTCTGCACGATGCTGGCCTTGCCCAGCGTCGGGTTTTGCGTGATCACCACTCGTGGCGCCCGCAGCGCCAGGCAGTCAGACCCTCGTATCTCGTAGTACGACGCCAGCACGGTCACATCGCCGGACTTCAAGTTCTGCGCTAGCGCGGGTGTGTGGGCGGTAAGCGTCATCATCGCCAAGGCCGCGAAAAATAAGGGACGGGGTTTTCTGTACAGCATGAGTGGGGCAAAAGAGACAGTTTTGGACCGCATTGAGCGCAACAAACGGGCATCGCAAAGCGCCTCGGCGGGCGGAACGCTGTTTGCTGACAGGAACTTTAGTACCGGAATGTAGCCAAAACCTGGTGTCTTTGCGAATACCCCCCACATAGAAGGGGTAGCCGGCCCTGAAGGCCGTCTATTGGCGAGACCAGCCTCGCGATCGGCCTGAAGCGGTCGCGAGAGAGGTTTTTTGTGCTCTGAAATCGGGGCTTAGTCCTTGATTTCGCTCAAAAACTATTTTGAAACTCCCTTGTCATAAGTCGGCAAAGGTAAGCTAAACTTCAGGCACTTAACAAGCGAGGCTCATAACAGCTTTATGGATTACATCCTCTCCTTCATTGCCGGTGGTCTGACCCAAGCCTCTTGGTGGCAGATCGTCGTATTCACCTTGGTCGTGACGCACATCACGATTGTTGCGGTCACCGTCTTTCTCCATCGCAGCCAAGCGCACCGCGGTCTGGATCTCCATCCTGCCGTCATGCATTTCTTCCGCTTCTGGCTCTGGATGACGACCGGTATGGTCACCAAGGAATGGGTTGCCATTCACCGCAAGCACCACGCCAAGTGCGAAAAGGAAGGCGATCCTCACTCGCCCATGTTGTTCGGTATCTGGAAGGTGCTGTTCCGCGGCGCGGAGCTGTATCGCGAAGAATCGAACAACAAGGAAACCATGGCCAAGTTCGGCCACGGTACGCCTGACGACTGGCTCGAACGCAACGTCTACAGCAAGCACAGCTTGTGGGGCGTGCTGTCCATGCTCGCCATCGACGTCGCCCTGTTCGGCGCGGTCGGCGTGACGGTGTGGGCGGTTCAGATGGCCTGGATTCCCTTCTGGGCAGCCGGCGTCGTCAACGGTATTGGCCACTATTGGGGCTACCGCAACTACAACAGCCCGGACACCAGCACCAACGTGTTCCCCTGGGGCATCGTGATTGGCGGCGAAGAGCTGCACAACAACCACCACGCCCACGGCACGTCGGCCAAGTTCTCGGCCAAGTGGTACGAATTCGACATCGGCTGGTGCTACATCAACATCCTGAAGTTCTTTGGCCTGGCCAAGATCAAGAAGGTTGCGCCCAAGCTCAAGCTGGATGACAGCCGTACCGGCATCGACCTGCGCACGTTGCAAGGCGTGATCACGCACCGCTACGAAGTCATGGCCCGCTACGCGGACGTGATCAAGAGCGCCGCTCGCGAAGAGATGAACAAGTTGAAGGCCTCGCGCCAGGAAGGCAACGCGGATTGCGGCTATACCAAGCTGCGTCAGGTGCGTAGTGCCCTCCACCGCAACGAGGACATTCTCCAGCCGGAAACCCTGGCTGCCGTGGACAGCGCCATTGCCCAGAACAAGTCGCTGTCGACGCTGGTGCAGATGCGTCGTGAACTCGGCCGCATCTGGGAAAGCTCCAGCGCCAGCAGCGAACAGCTTCTTCATGACCTGCAGGCCTGGTGCCAGCGCGCCCAGCAAAGCGGCATCGCCGGGCTCGAGCAATTCGCTCAACATCTGCGCCGCTACGCGGCATGATGCTAGAGAAGCTCAACCCTGAACAACGCGCCGCAGTAACGTTAGAACCGCAGCACGCCCTGGTCTTGGCCGGGGCGGGCAGCGGCAAGACCCGGGTACTGACTACCCGCATGGCCTGGCTGATTCAAACCGGCCAGGCTTCGCCTTTTGGGCTTCTGGCGGTTACGTTCACCAATAAGGCCGCGCGTGAAATGCTGGCGCGTATGTCGGCGATCTTGCCGATCGATACGCGCGGCTTGTGGATCGGCACGTTTCACGGCCTTTGCAACCGCATGCTGCGCGCGCATCACCGCGATGCCGGCTTGCCGCAAAGCTTCCAGATCCTGGACGTGACGGACCAGCTTGCCGCCATCAAGCGCCTGATGAAGGCCAATGGCGTCGACGACGAAAAGTATCCGCCCCGGGACGTCCAGCGCTTCATCAACGGCGCCAAGGAAGAAGGCCTTCGTCCGCAAGACGTCGAGGCCTATGACGCCCATCGCCGCCGCCTGATCGAGATCTATCAGCTGTACGAAGCCCAGTGCCAACGCGAAGGCGTGGTCGACTTCGCCGAGTTGCTGCTGCGCGCCTACGAATTGCTGTCGCGCAATGCGCCGGTACGCGAGCACTACCAGCGCCGCTTCCGCCATATTCTGGTCGACGAGTTCCAAGACACCAACACGCTCCAATACAAGTGGCTGCGCCTGCTGGCCGGCGGTGGCGCGGCCATCTTTGCCGTGGGCGACGACGACCAATCCATCTATGCGTTCCGTGGCGCGAACGTCGGCAATATGTCCGACTTCGAACGCGACTACGCGCACGGCACCGTCATCCGCCTTGAGCAGAATTACCGCTCGTTCGGCCACATCCTGGATTCCGCCAACGCGCTGATCGGCCATAACAGTGGCCGCCTGGGCAAGAATCTTTGGACGGATCAGGGCGAAGGCGAACCGGTGCGCGTCATCGAACAGCCCTCCGACGGCATGGAAGCCCAATGGATCGTGGACGAAATCCGTTCGCTGATCCACGACGGCAGCCTGCGCCGCGAGATCGCCGTGCTGTATCGCAGCAACGCGCAGTCGCGCGTGATTGAGCACGCCATCTTCTCGGCCGGTATTCCGTACAAGGTCTATGGCGGCCTGCGCTTTTTCGAGCGCCAGGAAATCAAGCACGCCCTGGCGTACTTGCGCTTGATGGCCAATCCGCATGACGACACGTCGTGGATGCGCGTGGTCAATTTCCCGACGCGCGGCATAGGCGCGCGCACGCTAGAGCAACTGGCTGACGCGGCCCGCGCGCACGACACCAGCCTGTACGGCGCGGTGGCCCTGGTGGCCGGCAAGGGTGGTTCCAACCTGGCACAGTTTGCCCAGCTGATCCACCGCCTTATCGAAGAAACGCGCGATCTGCCGCTGCCGGAAATGGTCGAGCACATGCTCGAAACCAGTGGCCTGAACGCTCACTACAAGGCGGAGCGCGAAGGCGCCGAACGGCTGGAAAACTTGAACGAATTGATCACGGCTGCAGCCGTGTTCGCGTCGGAAGAAAACTACGATGGCATGCCTGCCGGCGTGGTGCCCGACCAGGCCACGTCGTCAACGCTGATGCCGGGCGTCGTCGACGCGCCCATCGTGGCCTCTGACGGGCTGACGCCGTTGGCGGCGTTCCTGTCGCATGCCGCGCTTGAAGCCGGCGATAACCAGGCCCAACAAGGCCAGGACGCCGTCCAGCTCATGACGGTGCACGCCGCCAAGGGCCTGGAGTTCGACGCGGTTTTCATCACCGGTCTTGAAGAAGGCCTGTTCCCGCACGAGAACAGCATCCTTGAGCAGTCCGGGCTGGAAGAAGAGCGGCGCCTGATGTACGTGGCGATTACCCGCGCACGGCAGCGTTTGTACATCAGCCTGGCACAAAGCCGGATGCTGCATGGCCAGACGCGCTACGCGATGCGCTCACGCTTCCTTGACGAGATTCCCGAAGAGCATCTGAAGTGGCTGTCGCCCAAGGCCGGCTTGGCGCCGGTCAGCAGCACGGGCGCCGGCTGGGGCGGCGGCAATCGGGGTGATGCGTTCGGCCGCAAAGCCACCAATACCATTGCGCCGCGTCAACCTCGCGGCATCGCAAGCGGTGTCACGGTGGGCGACAAGCAGTATCGTGTGGGTCAGGGCGTGCATCACGCGCGGTTTGGCGATGGCACGATTATTGGCTTGAGCGGCGCTGGACAGGACGCCCAGGCGGAAATCCAGTTTCGTGACGTGGGCGCCAAAACCTTGGCGCTGGGTATCGCGAAGCTTGATATTGTTCAGGGTTAAACATGGCCAACAACGAGTCTCCGAAAGCCGAGCTGGCGTCCCTGCGTGCCGAGGTCGATGAAATCGACCAGCAGATCATGCTGCTGTTGGGCGTGCGGTTTCGCTGCACGGACATGATTGGTGAATTGAAAACCAATCACGGAATGGACCTGGTGGACCCGCAACGGGAAAGCCAACAGGTCGAGCGCATTCGACGCCTGGCGGAAGAGGCCGGCGTGCCGCCCGCGTTGGCCGAGACCATCCTGCGCGAGGTGATCGACACCGTGATCGATCACCACACCCGCCTGCGCGAACGTCCTTACTCGTAATAAAAGAAGCGGGGGGCCAATCGGCCCCCCGTTTTCCATCCGCAATCCAAGCTGTGCCGCTGTGCCGCTGTTGCGGATCTTGCAGCGGTTGCAGCCGTGCGTTTGGATCATCCCTCGCTTTGGTCGATTTCTTCCAGCGAACCCTGGATTTCCAGCCATTGCTCTTCCAGCTCGTCCATGCGCTTGCCGTGTTCGCCGTGCTCGGCCATGACCTTTTGGCGCTCGGCGCGGCGGGCGTCTGAATACAGGTCGGCGTCGGCAATGATGGCGTCCAGCGCGTGCAATTTGACGCGCAGCTTTTCCATCTCGGCCTCGACCTTGGCCAACTTCGACTCCAGCGGTTTGCGCAGTGCGGATAGGCGTTGGCGCTGTTCGGCTTCAGCGCGGCGTTGCGCCTTGCGGTCCACGACGGGTTCGCTGCCGTCGGCATTTTCGCGCGCGGCTTCGGCGCGTTCGCCGGCGTTGCGGGCGGCCAGCCAGTCGCGGTAGTCCTCCAGGTCGCCATCGAATTCGCGCACCGCGCCATCCGCGACAATCCAGAAGCTGTCCACGGTAGTACGCAGCAGGTGCCGGTCGTGCGATACCAGCAGCATGCTGCCGCCGAAGTCGGCAAGCGCGGCGGCCAGGGCTTCGCGCGTTTCGACATCCAAGTGGTTGCTGGGTTCGTCCAGCAGCAGCAGGTTGGGCTTTTGCCAAACGATCAAGGACAACGCAAGGCGTGCTTTTTCGCCACCGGACATCGGGCCGACTTTGCTGGTGACCGTGTCGCCCGAAAAGCCGAAGCCGCCCAGGTAATTGCGCAGCTCTTGTTCGCGCGTGTCCGGCGCCAGCCGTGCCAGATGGGCGATAGGCGTGCTGTCCACGTCCAGCATATCCAGCTGATGCTGGTGAAAGTAGCCAATCGCCAAGCCACGCGAGGCACGCCGTTCGCCTGCTTGCACGGGGATCTCTTCGGCCAGCGTCTTGATCAGGGTACTTTTGCCGGCGCCGTTGGCCCCCAGCACGCCGACACGGCTGCCCGCGCGAACCATCAACGTCACATCGCGCAGAATCGGAATGGCGTTGCCTGCCGCGTCGGTATACCCGGCCGACAGGTGTTCCAGCGTCAACAGCGGGTCCGGCACCTGGTCGGGGGAGGGGATGCGGATGTCGATGCCGGCTTCAGCGTGCAGCGGCGCCAGCACCTGCATGCGCGCCAGCGCCTTGACGCGGCTTTGCGCCTGCTTCGCCTTGGAAGCCTTGGCTTTGAAGCGGTCGATAAACCCTTGCAGGCGGGCCGTCTCGCGCGTCTGGCGTTCGTAGGCGATGTTGGTCTGGCGCAGGCGCTCGGCGCGTTGCGTCAGGAAATCACCGTAGCCACCGCGATACCGCACCAGTTTGGCGTGGTCGAAATGCAGGATGGACTTGGCAACCGCGTCCAGGAATTCCGTGTCGTGGGAAATCAGCATGACGGTGCCCGGATAGGCCCCCAGCCATTTCTCCAGCCACAGCATCGCGTCCAGATCCAGGTGGTTCGTGGGTTCGTCCAGCAGCAGCAATTCGGAAGGGGCCATCAGCGCGCTGGCCAGTGCCAGGCGCATGCGCCAGCCGCCCGAGAAGCTTTCGACGGGCAGCATCCATTCGTTGGGCTTGAAGCCCAGGCCGGCCAGCAACTGCTCTGCGCGCGAGGCGGCGCTCCAGGCGCCGGCTTCGATCAGCGCCGCTTCCACTTCGGCGATTTGCGTGCCTTGGTCGTCCGTCAGTTCGGCGCGGCGCGCCTGCAATTCGCGCAGGTGCGTGTCGCCGTCGATGACAAATTCACGAGCCGGGCGGTCGTCGGCGTCCAACTCTTGCTTGACGCTGGCAATGCGCCAGCCCGCCGGCAGGTTCACGGTGCCGGCATCCAGGTCCAGCGCGCCGGTCAGCAGCGCGAACAGCGAGGACTTGCCCGCGCCGTTCTTGCCAACGATGCCGACGCGCTCGCCGGGGTGTACGACAAATTCAGCGCTATCTAACAGCACTTTCGTGCCGCGGCGCAGGGTCAATCCAGTGGCGCGTATCACAGGCTGAGTTGCTCTCGGGTAAGCAGCAGGATCTGGTCCGACGCTTCTTCCGTGTCCAGCCAGACGGGCGAGAGCTGCGGGAAGGCGGCTTCGAAGAAGTCACGCTCGTGACCGATCTCAAGCACGATCACGCCTTCAGGTGCCAGGTACTGTGGCGCCGACGCCAGGATGCGCCGCACCAGGTCCATGCCGTCGTCGCCACCCGCCAAGGCCAGCTGCGGCTCATGACGGTATTCCTGGGGCAGCACGTCCATCGAACCGCTGTTCACATAGGGCGGATTGCAGATGATGACGTCGTACTGGCAAGCCGGCAGATTGTCGAAGAGGTTGCTGGCATGCAGGTCCAGACGGTCGGCCAGGCCGTAGTCGTCGACGTTGCGGCGGGCAACTTCCAACGCATCGGCCGACACGTCCACCGCGTCAACGTGGGCATTGGGGAAGGCCATGGCCGACAGGATGGCCAGGCAACCCGACCCGGTGCACATGTC
This sequence comes from Achromobacter sp. 1L-A-4-B-C2, assembly GCF_057291955.1. NCBI lineage: Bacteria > Pseudomonadati > Pseudomonadota > Betaproteobacteria > Burkholderiales > Alcaligenaceae > Achromobacter > Achromobacter sp. 1L-A-4-B-C2. The sequence goes on along the minus strand of NZ_JBXAWP010000005.1, from coordinate 522,726 downwards.
CAGCACATTTTCCACGGCGTAAGGGTCCTGGACCCACGGCGACAGCCCTGCGTCCAGCAGTTCGGCAATGGGCGAACGCGGCACGATGACGCGCTGGTCCACGTAGAAGCGGTGGCCGCGCAGCCAGGCCTCGTTGGTCAGGTAGGCCGCGGGCACGCGCTCGGTCACGCGGCGTTCCAGCAGGTCCAGCACGCGGTCGCGTTCTTCACGGACCACGCGGGCGTCCAGGAACGGTTCAAGCGTGTCCAGCGGCAGGTGCAGCGCGTGCAGCGTCAGATAGACGGCCTCGTCCCAGGCGTTATCGCTGCCGTGCCCCAGCGCCACCTGGGCGCTGTTCAGGCGCGACACACCATAGCGGATCAGGTCGCGCAGCGTCAGCAATTCTTGGCGGGCGGATTGATACATAACAGGCCTTATATCCCCGTCCAGCATGCCGAACCGGGAAAAAACACGCCCCCTGTGAAGGGGGCAGAGCGCTTGCGCAGCGTGCGAAGCGCGGGGGTCTCTTTATTTCAGCAGCAGATTTTCCAGCGTGCGGCGATAGATGTTCTTCAGCGGTTCCAGCGAAGCCACTTCGACGCGCTCATTCACCTTGTGGATCGTGGCGTTGCCGGGACCGAACTCGATCACCTGCGGGCAAATCTTGGCGATGAAGCGGCCATCGGACGTGCCACCCGTGGTGGACAGTTCGGCGGTCACGCCGGTTTCGCTGTGAATCGCCTGCACCAGCGCATCGGTCAACGAGCCGCGCGGGGTCAGGAAGGGCTCGCCGCCCAAGTCCCAGTCCAGCTCGTATTCCAGGCCGTGCTTGTCCAGCACGGCGTGCACGCGCGCCTTCAGGCTTTCAGGCGTGCTGGCCGTGGAGAAACGGAAGTTGAACAACGCAACCGCTTCGCCGGGGACCACGTTGGTGGCGCCGGTGCCCGAGTTCAGATTCGACACCTGGAACGTCGTGGGCGGGAAATACTCGTTGCCCTGGTCCCATTCAATCGAGACGATTTCGGCCAACGCGGGCGACAACTGGTGCACGGGGTTGCGCGCCAGATGCGGGTAGGCGACGTGGCCCTGGATGCCCTTGACCGTCAACTTGCCCGACAACGAGCCGCGGCGACCATTCTTGCAGGTGTCGCCCAGCACGTCGCCGGAAGTCGGTTCGCCGACGATGCAGTAATCCAGCTTTTCGCCGCGCGCCTTCAATGCGTCGCAAACGATGGCGGTGCCGTCGATGGACGGGCCTTCTTCGTCGGACGTGATCAGCAGCGCGATCGAACCGTCATGCTGCGGGTGGGCCGCCACGAATTCCTCGGCCGCCACCACGAAGGCAGCAATCGAGCTTTTCATGTCGGCCGCCCCACGGCCGTACAGCCAGCCGTCGCGTTCAGTGGGCACGAACGGGTCGCTATCCCACTTTTCGCGTGGACCCGGAGGCACCACATCGGTGTGACCGGCAAACACGGTCAGCGGCGCGGCGCTACCGCGACGGGCCCACAGATTGGTGACGCCGCCCTGTGCGATGGTTTCGCACGTGAAGCCGATGCGCTCGAGCCGGGCGGCCAACGCCGCCTGGCAGTCTTCATCCGCCGGCGTGACCGACGGGCGGGCGATCAGGTCCTTGACCAGATCCAGTACGGCTGACGTGCTCATTACGCCCTCAGCAGATCATTGATGCTGGTCTTGGCGCGCGTTTGCGCGTCGACACGCTTGACGATGACGGCGCAAGCCAGGCTGTGCGAGCCGTCGGCCGACGGCAGCGAGCCCGGCACCACGACGGAACCCGACGGCACGCGGCCGTAGGTGATCTTGCCCGTGGCGCGATCAAAAATCTTGGTGCTTTGCGACAGGAACACGCCCATGGCCAAGACCGAGTTTTCTTCCACGATCACGCCTTCGACGACTTCCGAGCGGGCGCCGATGAAGCAGTTGTCTTCGATGATGGTGGGGTTGGCTTGCAGGGGTTCCAGCACGCCGCCGATGCCCACGCCACCCGACAGGTGCACGTTCTTGCCGATCTGCGCGCAAGAGCCGACGGTGGCCCAGGTGTCAACCATGGTGCCTTCGTCAACGTAGGCGCCGATGTTCACATAGGAGGGCATCAGCACGACGTTGCGGCCGATGAACGAGCCGCGGCGCGCGACAGCGGGCGGCACCACGCGGTAGCCGCCTTGCTTGAAGGCGTTGTCGCCGTATTCCGAGAACTTGAGCGGCACCTTGTCGTAGAACTGCAGCGGCGCCTGGCCCATGATGGCGTTCTCGTTCAGGCGGAACGACAGCAACACGGCCTTTTTGATCCACTGGTGCACGACCCAGTCGTCGTTGATTTTCTCAGCCACGCGCAGGCGGCCCAGATCCAGCCCGTCGATGGTGTGTTCCACCGCTTCGCGCACTTCGGCGCTGGCGTCGGAGGGAGTCAGGTTGGTCCGGTCGTCCCAGGCTTTTTCGATGGTGGTCTGCAGGTCGAGAGTCATAGCGGCTCAGCTTTTAAAGGTTGATCAAACAGAAGTATGTACAAAATGGGCGATGCGTTCGGCTGCTTGCACGCAATCAGCCAAAGGCGCCACCAACGCAATACGGATGCGGCCGTGGCCGGGATTGACGCCATGCGCTTCCCGCGCCAGGAAACTGCCCGGCAGAACGGTAACACCGGTACGGCCATAAAGGTCGCGCACAAACGCCGTATCCGAGCCCGGCGTGGCCGCCCATAGGTAGAAAGAGGCTTTCGGGCGTGACACATCCAGCACGTTTTCAAGTATGGGGACGACCGCGTCGAATTTTTCGCGATACAGGCGGCGGTTGTCTTTCACATGCGCCTCGTCGGCCCAGGCCGCGATGCTGGCCGCCGACACCAGGGGGCTCATGGCACTGCCATGATACGTGCGATACAAAAGGAACCGGCCGATCAGCGCGGCGTCGCCCGCCACAAAACCCGACCGCAAGCCTGGCACGTTGGACCGCTTGGACAGGCTGGAAAACGCCACCAGATTGCGGTAGTCGTCCCGGCCCAGGCGGCGCGCCGCCTGCAGGCTGCCCAGGGGGGCATCGCCTTCGTCCAGATAGATCTCGGAATAGCATTCGTCCGACGCAATCACAAAGCCGTAACGGTCGGACAGCTTGAAGAGGACTTCCCATTCATCCAGCGACATGACGTTACCGGCGGGGTTGCCCGGCGAGCACACGAACACCAGCCGGGTCTTCTTCCAGACGGCGTCAGGCACCTGATTCCAGTCGCTGGAAAAATTGCGCAACGGATCGGCGTTGACGAAGTAGGGCGTGGCGCCGGCTAGCAGCGTCGCACCTTCGTAGATTTGGTAGAACGGGTTGGGGCAGATCACGACAGACCCAGCGGACGGGTCAATCACGGTCTGGGTAAAAGCGAACAGCGCTTCGCGCGAACCCAGGGCGGGCAAGACCTGCGTGTCGGCGTCTGGGGCGGGAATGCTGTAACGGCGCGCCAGCCAGGCAGAAATCGCCTGGCGCAGCGCGGGATCGCCCTTGGTGGACGGGTACACGGAAAGCCCATCCATATGCCCGCGAATGGCGTCCGCCACGCATTCGGGCGCGGCGTGCTTGGGCTCGCCAATCGACAAGTTGATAGGCGTCAGACCGTTCTGCTGCGCGGCGGCGCAAGCCAGCAACGCGCGCAATTTTTCGAACGGGTAGGGGTGTAAAGCATCGAGGCGCGGATTCATGACGCAAGATTTTAACAAGCAAGCTACAATAGCGGGCTTGACCTTTAGCGAAGGTGGCGAAATTGGTAGACGCACCAGGTTTAGGTCCTGACGCCGTAACAGGTGTAGGGGTTCGAGTCCCCTCCTTCGCACCATACAACTGAAAGCCGTTGCTTGGCCCCCAGGGGCCGTGCTGAGTGCCCGCAAGGCGCTTTTGAATCAACGGCTTAGCGGGAATGGTGGGTGCCGATTGACTGCCCATAACAACTAGAATTTGCAGTCTTTCAGCCCCATCTTGGCCGCATTCCTCCGCACACAATAGATGGCCTGGCGTCGGCGCCGTTGGTGCCCCGGTTAGCTAACTACCCGAATGCAGCCCAGGGATGCATCCCCGGGGTGCACCAACGGCGTTCAATCCGCTATCAGTTCTTGACCTTGATACGGTCGCGACGCTTTTCGGTTCTGGGTTCGACATCGCGGCCCAATTCCACGTCCATCAGGATGGCGGCATGGACTTTGGCGCGGCTGGCTTCGATGCGCGGCACGCATGCCCAGCCTCGATCGGCGGCCACCGACAATTTCTTGTCCAGTTCTTGATGGCGACGACGCTTGTTTTCCGTCGACATATTGCTGAGTTCTTGATCGGTGATTAAGCGCATGGGTTTCTCCTTGGTGAAACGATGTGGTTGCGATGGACATGGGTATTGCGAACAGGCGTGCGCCTGCATGGCGCGCGTGTACGCCACGTCGCGCCACGATGTGTTTTTGTTATTCGGGAATCGGGCGGGGGGGGGGCGGGGCCGGGAATCGGCGGGCCCGCACGGTGAAGCCAAGATCAAAGAGCGGGCGTAGTTTGACAGCTTAAATATTTATTGCAAGTCATTGAAAAATAAGAAGAAAAAGATATAAAAACCCCGCGTTCCATATACTTTTCCAGCGCTTTGGATACTTTCCCAACGCCTGCGTTAATCAAGCCCGATATGCCGCGCGGAACAGGGTTTATCCTGATGCCCGCAAGGCTTGACACCCCTCTGCCCAGCCCATAAAGTCACCGCACAGATTTAGATAAAAGACCATCTGTAGGGTGGTCTTTTATTGCGCGCAGTTTGCGTCGACCTCTTACAGAAATAATTCCAAGAGGAGACGACTGTGCAATCATCGACCGTAAAAATACGTGGCATCGACGATGTCATCGCTTTTATCGACTCACGCCCCGGTATCACCGGGCGGGCAGGCCTGATCTGGTGGCTGGCCCTGGGTGGACTGTTCCTGGATGCGTTTGCCAACTCCGCGTTAAGCGCGGGGCTGGGGCCCATGACGCGCGACCTGGGCCTTGCGGCCGGTCAGGTCGCGCTAATGACCTCGTTTGCCGCGTGGGTGGCCATTGCGTTCAATCCCATCGGCGGCTGGATGGCGGATCGTTGGGGCCGGATCCGGCCCTTGGTCATCGCAAAATTCCTGGCCGTCATCGGCGCGCTGCTGGTGATGTTTGCACCCAGCTTCGAAGTCATTCTGGCCGGCCGGTTTTTCGTAGGCGCCGCCTACGGGATCGACTTCGCCATCGCGATGGCCGTCCTGGCCGAATTCACCCCGCTTAAATTCAAAAGCCGCCTTAATACCTGGCAGGGCATGTGGTACACGGCCGTGTGCACGAACCTGCTGCTGGCGCTGTTGTTTTTCTCGTGGGACGTGGGCGATTCCATCTGGCGTTATTCGGTTGCGGCTACCGCCGTCTTCGCGGTCGTGATCCTGCTGCTGCAAATGCGCTACATGGTGGAAAGCCCGATCTGGCTGGCCCGCAAAGAGCGTGTCGAGCAGGCGGCGCGCGCCATGACGCGTATCTACGGGCAGCCGTTCGCGGCGGCGCCGATGCACGAGCGTGTGCCGGTGGTCAACCAGGCCAGGCGCGGCATTGCCAACGTGCTGTTGATCTTTCGTGGCGTTTACTTGCCGCGCACCATCCTGGCGGCAACGGTCCAGATCGGCCAGTCGATCCAGTACTTCGCCGTGGGCTGGTATTTGCCCTTGATCAGCGCCGCGCTGTTCGGCAAGGACTTCGTCTTCGCCACCATCGGCGCGCTGGTGTTCAACGTGTTCGGCATCTTCGGCGGCTTTCTGTCGCCGTACATCGGCCGCAAGCTGGGCCTGCGCCGCGCGTCGGCATTCGGCTTTGCCGCGGTGTTTCTGATGCTGCTGATCCTCGGTACGTTCCACGGCAAGATGCCGCTGTGGCTGGCCGTTGTGGTGCCGTCGCTGTTCATCCTGTTCCATTCGGGCGGGCCGGGGGCCAACGGCAAGAGCCTGTCGTCACTGTCGTTCCGCAGCGAACTTCGCGCGGGCGCCAACGGCATCATCGGCGCGCTGGGCTCCACGGGGGCCGCGATCGGACTGCTGGTGTTTCCGCTGTTTCGCGAAAACTACGGCCTTGAAAGGACCTTCCTGATTCTCTCCATCGTGCCGCTGATCGCCAGCATCATCTGCTTCACGATCAAGTGGGACCCCACCCGCACCCCCATCAACCCGGACAACGAAGCCGACGCGCCCCAGTTCAAGGACGACGCCGTGCTGCCTGCCCTGGACCCCGCCATTGGGAAAGCCTCGCGATGACAAACAACAAAGTGATTCTGGCCATAGACGAGGGCACGTCCGGCACGCGGGCGGCCACGGTGTCTCAGGACGGCCATGTATCTTGCCTGCAATACGTGGCGCTGCATGTCGACTCGCCCCGGCCGGGTGTTGTGGAGCAGGACGCTAACGACATCCTGGACCGCACCGTCCAGGTCTGCCGGGATGCCATCGCACAAGCGGTCGCCGAGGGGCAGGAAATTGCTGCGCTGGCGCTGGCCACGCAACGGGCCACGGCCGTGCTGTGGGACACGCAGACAGGGCGTGCGCTGGTCCCGGCCATGGTCTGGCAAGACACACGCTTTGTCGACGAACTGGACCAACTGGCGCCGGAATGGGACGTCCGGTTGCGAGAGCGCGTCGGTCGGCCGGTGGGGGTGCGCTCGTTGTATCTCTGGGCGGCGCGTCACCTGCGCGATTCACCGCTTGTTGCCCAGGCGTGGCGCGACAAGCGCTTGGCCTTCGGCACCGTGGACACGTGGTTGCTGTGGCATTTTTCACAGCGGCGCGAATGCGTGACCACGCCCACGAACGCGACCTCCGCCGGCGCCTACGTGCTTGCCGGCCATCGTTACTACCTGGAGTGGATTCAGGAGCTTGGCTTTCCGCACGAGCTGCTGCCGACCCTGCGCCAGGACGCGGATGATTTTGGTAGGACTCGTCCGGAGCTCTTGGGTATCGACGTGCCAATCCTGGCGTCGGCCGGCGACCAGCACGCGGGCGCCATCGGCCTGGGATGCCTGAACCGGGGACAGGCGATGTGTGTGCATGGCACGGGCAGCTTCGTGGACCTGGTCATCGGCACCGAACCTCCCTTGGAAGCTCGCATGTCCGACGGGTCGTTGACCATGACGGCCCGGCGTCAGTCAGGCGTGTCGCACTTCGCGGTCGAAACCTTTGTGGCAACAACCGGGTCGGCATTGAACTGGGTCTGCGAAAAGCTGAAATGGTTCAAGGACGCCCACGAGATCAGCGCGTTGGCCGACACGGTGAACGCGTCGAACGGCGTGACCTTCGTGCCGGCCTTGACCGGGCTGCGCGTACCCCGGATGGAAGCCGCGGCCCGCGCGTCGCTGACGGGCGTATCGATGGCCACGACGCAGGCCGAAGTGGCCTACGCCATTCTGGAGGGCATCGCGCATTCGGTGGCCAGCTGCATCGAAGCGGACGAGCAAGCCTCCGGCGTGCGGGTGTCCGAACTGGTCGTGGGCGGCGGCCTGTCGCGCAGCGACCCCTTGTTGCAGATTCAAGCGGACTTGATCGGCATTCCCATTCGTCGCATGCAAGAGGCCGATCGCGCCAGCTTGCGCGGCATCGCGTATCTGGCGGGCTCGGCGGGCTTGCTGTGGCCGTCATTGCACGAGGCCTGCAAAACCATCGTGACCGACGCCGTGTTTCGGCCCGCCGTTGACGCCGACGAACGTCGTCGCCGCCGCGCCTTGTGGCACGCCCGGGTGGGGTCGGAATTGGGCCACGTCAAACAGTTCAAGCAAGACAACCAGGAGGCATTGCACAAATGATCGGGTGGCTATCCAGAAAGCCCAGGAAGGACCGGGCCGACATGACCAGCACCGAACCCCTGCGCCTGAACCGGCACGAACAGCTGGATCGGTTGGGCAGCGAGCAGTTCGACATCCTGATCGTGGGGGGCGGTATCACCGGCGCCTATGCCGCGCTGGACGCCGCCTTGCGCGGCTATCGCGTGGCGTTGATCGAAAAGGACGACTTCGCCTCGGGCACTTCGTCCAAGTCCTCGAAGATGGTGCACGGGGGCTTGCGCTATATCGAACAGGGCAACCTGGGCTTGGTGCGCCATTCCCTGCATGAACGCCAACGGCTGCGGCGCAACGCGCGGCATCTGGTGCAGCGTCTGCCGTTTTTGTTTCCCATCCTGGAACGCGACGGGGTGTTCGACAAGCGCCTGTCCAAGGCATTTGAAAGCCTGCTGTGGACGTATGACGTGGCGGGCGGATGGCGCGAGGGCATCCTGCACCAGAAGCTGACGGCGGCCGAAGTGCTGTCGCATTGCCCAACGTTCAAGCAAGACGGCCTGCTGGGCGGTTTCCTGTATTACGACGCCCGCGTCGACGATGCGCGCCTGACGCTGACGGTGGCGCGTACCGCCGCCTTTCACGGCGCGGCGGTGACCAATCATGCGAAGGCGGTAGAGGTCACGCGTGACACGCACGGCAAGGTGGACGGCGCGATCATTCACGCGGACAACAAAGAAATCCGCGCGCGCGCCCGGGTCGTCATCATGGCGACAGGCGTCTGGCTGCGCGATTGGACCGGCGCGAAAAAAGGCGATGAACCCGTGTTGCACGTGCGCCCGGCCAAGGGCGTGCACGTGGCGGTGCCCTGGATCAAGGTCCGCAACGATTGCACGGTGACCATTCCCGTGCCCGGTCGCAGCCGGCGCGCCACGATCACGCGCTGGGGCGACGTGTCTTACCTGGGTACCACCGACGAAGACTACGAAGGAAATCTGGACGACGTGTATTGCACGCGGCGCGAACTGGACTTCCTGCTGGAAGGCGCGCGCTCGGCGCTCAAGACCGATCTGCAAGCCGAAGACGTGGTGGGCAGCATCGCCGGCTGTCGCCCGCTGGTGGCGCCGCCCGGGGGCAAAACGCTGGAGATCAAGCGCAACCACGAAATCCGCGTGTCCGGCGACGGGCTGGTCACGATAGTGGGCGGCAAGCTGACCACGTCGCGACATATGGCGGAACAGACCATCGACGCCGCGCAACAGGTGCTGGGGCAGCGCAATGCCTGCCAGACCAAGAAGGCCTATCTGCTGGGCGCCGCCGGATACGATCCGCAAGCCATCGTGGCGTCCGGCGGCATGTCGGCGCATCTGGGCGAGCGCTATGGCACCGAGGCGCGCTTTGTCAGCGACTTGATGCAGGCGTCGCCGGCTTTGCTGACGCCGATTGTCGACGGCTTGCCTTACACCGAAGCCGAGGTGCTTTACGCCGTGCGCCATGAAATGGCCGGCACCGTTGAAGACGTGCTGGCCAGGCGCATGCGCACGCGCCTGATGGCGCGCGACGCCTCCGCGCTTGCCGCCGGCCGCGTCGGACAGATCTTGCAGGCGGAACTTGGTTTGCCGCCCGCCACCATCGCGCAGCAGGTGAACGACTACCTGGCTGCCATCAAGCACGAAAAATCCATACTCATGGGAGACGAACAATGATCAGCAAAGAAGCCATCAAGCGCGGCTACAACCGTGGCAATTACGTCGTGGGCGCACACACGCCGCCTGCCTATGCCGCCACCTTGACCGACGAAGGCGCTGCCACCGAACCCGGCCTGCAACGCGACCCCGTGCGCGTCAGCGATGCGCAGGTCGATGCCCTGCGGCACGTGGCCGACAACGTCATGACGGCCACGGCTGACGTCGTCGCCTGGACGCGCGATTGGTGGGCGGGGTCCATGGTGTCGGAAACCGGCGGCAAGCCTGCTACGCCGCAGGCGGTGATCGTGACGGTGTCATCGGTGCAGCAGGTGCAGGCGGTCATGCGTTACGCCAACGCCGAAGCCATCCCGGTCACGGTGTCGGCGGGGCGCAGCAATGTCACCGGGGCCGCCTTGCCGGTGCGCGGTGGCATCGTGCTGGACGTCTGCCAGCTCAACCAGCTGATCGGCGTGGACCGCGAAAGCCAGATCGTGGAAGTGGAAGCGGGCATGTTTGGCGACGTCTTTGAACAGACCATCCAGAATGAATACGGGCTGACGATGGGCCATTGGCCGTCGTCGTTCGGCATCAGCACGGTGGGAGGCTGGGCGGCTTGCCGGGGGGCAGGGCAGTTGTCCACGCGCTACGGCAAGATCGAAGACATGGTGTTCGGTATGGACGTTGTACTGGCCGACGGCAGCCTGATCACGGTGGGCGGCTATTCCCGCGCGGCGGTGGGCTCGGACCTGCAACAGTTGTTCATCGGCTCTGAAGGCACGCTGGGCGTGATCGTGCGGTTGCGCCTCAAGCTGCATCGCCTGCCCGATTACGGCCGCACCATAGCGTACGGTTTCAAGACATTCGCCATCGGCCTGGACGCGTGCCGCGAGATCATGCAGCGCGGCGCCAACCCGGCTGCGTTGCGGCTGTATGACGAACTGGAAAGCGGGGTGCAGTTCAATCGACCCGACCTTAACGTGCTGCTGGTGGCCGACGAGGGCGCACGCCAGATTGTGGACGCCGTCATGCAGATCAGCGAAGGCGTCTGCGAAGAACTGGGCGAAAAGCTGGACGGCGACGCCATCTTTGAACGCTGGCTGGAAACGCGCTATCTGACGGGCAAGAGCGCCGAGGGCTTCAAGCGCAGCCCGGGGTTCGTGGCCGACACGCTTGAAATGTCGGGCCGCTGGAGCGACCTGTCCGCCATTTACAGTGAAGTGGTGGCGGCGGTGAACGCGGTGCCCGGCACGTTGGCGGGTTCCGCGCACCAGTCGCATGCTTACGTCGACGGGGCCTGCCTGTATTTTTCGTTGCGCGGCGACGTCGAGGTGGAGCGGCGCGCCCAGTGGTATCGCGCCGCATGGGATGCCGCCAACGCCGTGCTGATTAAATACAATGCGGCGCTCAGCCATCATCACGGCGTGGGCCTGCTGCGGGCGCCGTACATGCAGGAATCGCTGGGTAGCGCTTTTAACGTGCTGCTTGCGGTCAAGCGCCAGTTGGACCCGCAGAACATTCTTAATCCCGGCAAGCTGGGCTTGAGCGATCAACGCCATTATGGTCAGGAAAGTCGATAACCATGGATAGGTCATTTGGGGCATGCCTGGCGCGTCATCCAGTCATTGCGACGCTGTATGGGCTTGAGCAAATCAACACGTTCGTGGGCAGCGTGGCCGAGATCGGCATCGTGGCCAACGTTGAGTTGCGCAAGCTGGCGCCGGTCATCGCCACCTTGAACCGCGCGGGCAAATTCGCGATCGTCAATATCGACAGCTGCGAAGGCCTGTCGCAGGACAAGGGCGGGGTGGAATACCTGGCTGATATCGGCGTGGCCAGCCTGGTTTCAACCCGCGTGGCCACCATTCAGCGAGCCAACCGTGCCGGTATGGTCACGATGCAAAAAGTGTTTGTGACCGACCGTTCCACCTGGCCGCGCAGCGTCAAGGCGCTGGAACAAAGCGACCCCAACCTGGTTCAGTTGATGCCGGCGCCGATGCTGGCGCACATGGCCCCCCAAGACCTGAAAGCCCTGCCGCCCATCGTGGCGTCGGGCTTTGTCTGCAACCAGGCGGACATTGCCACGGCCATGAGGCACGGCGCAGTGGGGGTGTCGACCAGCGATCCGCAACTGTGGAGCCTGGAAGGGCGGCAGCTTAAGGGCTGAAAACGGGTAATCCAGCCCGCCGCCCCTACGGCACTTCGTCCAGTTGCGCGATCTTCGCGTCTTCCGGGAAGCCCTGCGTGCGGTAGCGCGCCGGGTAGCCCTTTTCACGCGCCAGCAGCGGTTGCAGCAGGTGCGCGGCCTGTTCCCATGACACGACGCGCACTTCGCCGATGTTGTCCTCGGCGTCTGGGCGCACCAGCGCAAGACGGTCCACCTTGGGCAGCGACGTGTCCACGCCGCGCGTCCAGGACGCCAGCGAAAACGACATGACGGGCTCTTCGTCGCTGGTGAAGAGGTTGTAGTTGGCCACGAAAATGTCCTGGCCCTGTTCTTCGTGGATATGGTCCAGCGCCTCTTTCTGCGCGTCGTATTCGGATTTGTCCAGCAGGCGCTCCAGATGCGCAAGCCGCTGCGCCAGCGCAGGGTTGCTCGGCACGTATCGAAGCGGTTGCCGATCTTCGTAGTGGTACATATGCGCGCTGACCGACCGCCCTTGCATGAGCGCTTGGTGCGCCAGTTCCACCATGTTCGCCAAGCCAACGTCATCGTTGTCGCCGGCCACCAACAGCACGTCGCGTGTAGGCACCATGAACACCGGCCGGCCCCGCACCGGCACACGTTCGATCATGTCGGGCAGCAGGGCCCGGCTGATGTCGTAGCCGTCTGCCCAGGCGCCCCGATAGACGCCGGCAGCAATCTCGGCAAAGTCGTCCGGCGCGTCGCGCAGGTTGTCGATGGCAACCGCCAAGGCCTGGTCGAACGTCAATTGCCAAGCGGCCTCGGGGCCGTTGGTCAGGGTGGAGATGGCGTCTGGGTGGTCCAGCGCCAGCAGCACCACGCAATCCTCGCCAAAGGGCAGGTAGGCGGGATGGAACGCGGAATCGTCGCCTTCGGTGCGCACATGGTGCAGGCGCACGTCTTCCAGGGCGGTGCGGCTGCGGATAACGGCCCTCAGCATGGGGCGCGCCACCGTGGCCTGTTGCGGCGTTGATTGCTTGCTGCTGGCCAAGGCCGAGACGAAACCCTGCAAGGCGCGCTGTTGCTGCGCGCCCCGGGTGTTGTAGTAAGCGTGATAAGCGTTGTGCAGGTTGAAGAACGAACCTTCGCCCAGCAGCAAGCGGAATTCATCGGCCTTGTAAGTCAGGTCGCCCTCGAAGCCTTGCTTGCGAGCCGCCGCCACGAACAGTTTGGCAAATTGATCCGGCGTAGGCCTGCGCCGGAACAGCGTGTCGAAAAAACCCATGTGCCCGCCTTAAATCAGATGCTGGACGGCGCTTTGACCGTCCACGACGGGTCATTGTGGCCACGGTTCCGGGCCGCGTCCAGTGATAACGCCGCGGGGATGCGGCGCGCTTGCTCAGGACACCGTAAGTCGGAACTCAATACGCTGACGAGTTACCTTCAGGCTCAAATCCCTACGATGACGACGTCACCCTTGCAGGCGAATTACCCCGGCCCATCGCACTATGACCGCATGACGATTGCGTTGCATTGGTTGACGGCGTTTCTGGTCGTGGGCTTGTTTGCCCTGGCGGAAATCTGGAGCTTCCTGCCGCGCGGCACGCCGACCCGTCGGCTGCTGCAATCGCTGCACATTTCGTTCGGCTTGCTGTTCACCGCGGTGTTCGTGCTGCGCGTCGTGTGGCGGTCCACCGGTGGCCGGCGCCTGCCGCCCGCTGCCACCGGCTTGATGGGCCTGGCTAGTACAGGCGTACACGGGCTGCTGTACCTGTTGATGGCCGCGCAGATCGTGCTGGGCTTTCTGTTTCGCTGGGCGCAGGGCGAACCGTTTGCTTTCTTCGGGTTGTTCGACGTGCCCCGGTGGATTGCGATCGACCGCGAACAGCGCCACTTCATTGGTGGGCTGCACGACACGGTGGCGTGGACGATCATCGTGTTGGCCTTGCTGCATGCGCTGGCGGCGTTGGTTCACCATTACGCCTTGCACGATGGGGTGTTGCGCCGGATGCTGCGCAGCCGCTGAGGGCGGTGGGGAAAAATCGGCGCATGAGGTGAAATCGGGGCGGGGCAGGTTGTACATTACGCACTGTCACCTGCCTTATTCCTACAGGATTTTCCCATCATGACCGCCCCAGAAGTCGTAATTTCCTCGTCGATCCACTGCGCCAATGACCGCCCCTTCGTGCTGTTTGGCGGCATCAACGTGCTGGAATCCCTGGATCTGGCGCTGCGCGCGTGCGAAGAATATCAACGCGTGACCCAAAAGCTGGGCATTCCGTACGTGTTCAAGGCGTCGTTCGACAAGGCCAACCGATCTTCCATCCATTCCTACCGGGGTCCCGGCCTGGAAGAGGGAATGAAGATCTTCGAAGCCGTCAAGAAAGAGTTCGGCGTGCCGGTCATTACCGACGTGCACGAACCCTGGCAGGCGGCGCCCGTTGCTGAAGTGGTGGACATCCTGCAATTGCCCGCCTTCCTGGCGCGTCAGACGGATCTGGTGGTGGCGCTGGCCAAGACGCAGCGCATCGTCAATATCAAGAAGCCGCAGTTTCTCAGCCCGACCCAGATGCTGAACATCGTTGAAAAGTTCACCGAAGCGGGCAACGACAAGCTGATCCTGTGCGATCGCGGCACCAGCTTCGGCTACGACAACCTGGTGGTCGACATGCTGGGTTTCGGCGTGATGAAAAAGGTGTCCGGCAACCGGCCCTTGATTTTCGACGTGACCCACGCGTTGCAGCAGCGTTCCGCCTTGGACGCCGCCTCGGGCGGTCGCCGCGAGCAGGTTGCCGAACTGGCGCGCGCGGGCATGGCGGTGGGCCTGGCGGGGCTGTTTCTAGAGGCTCACCCCGACCCGAAGAACGCCAAGTGCGATGGACCCAGCGCGTTGCCGCTGGACAAACTGGAACCCTTCCTGACCCAGCTCAAGCGGCTGGACGATCTGGTGAAATCCTTTGCGGACATCGATATCGAACCCTGACGCGCGCGGGCATGCCATCGACGGCAGCTTGCTATACGATCCAGGCCACACCACTACAGGGAGGCCCGGATGTCTTTTTACGTAATCGTCGCTGTTCGAAAAGAGCCCATCAGCGGGCACATTGCCTATGTGCGCTGGGGCCAGGCCGAGCGGGGCGTGCCAGGGTGGGTCACCGAGCCGGTCACGGCCTCGGCGTCCGAGGTGATGGACGTGATCAAGGAGGGGGCCGACGTGGAAACCGCCATCAGCGTGGACGGCACCAGCGTGGCGCTGCGCCCCGTGCGCGTGCTGACCACCGACGACGGCCACGAACTGCTGGCGTCCGTGCCGGTGCCTAGCTCGACCTTGCACACGCTGTTCGACCTACCCGAGTTCTAGGCGGCTTGGCGGCGGCCTTCGGCGAAGCTTTTCAGCGCGTCGTCGGTCAGGCGGTAGCGGACCCACTCATCCAGCGGCACCGCGCCGATCGATACGTAGAAGTCGATTGCCGGCTTGTTCCAGTCCAGCACGCTCCATTCCAGCCGGCCACAGCCGTTGGCCACCGCTTCTTGCGCCAGGTGGCGCAGCAGGTCGCGTCCGGCCCCGATGCCGCGATGCTCGGGCGTGATGTACAGGTCTTCCAGGTAAATACCGTTCTTGCCGAGCCAGGTGGAATAGCTGTAGAAATAGACCGCGTACCCGATAGGTTTGCCATCCGCCAGGCACATCAGCGCCTTGGCGGGCGCCTGCGGGGCAAAAAGGGTACGGGCGACGTCGTCTGCGCTGGCGATCACTTCGTGCGCGGCGCGCTCGTACACGGCCAGTTCAGTAATGAAGGCATAGATCTGGGCCGCATCCGAGGGGATGGCGGGGCGGATGGCGATATTCACGTTGACTTCCTCCAAATAGGAGGGCCATGCTACCCGCTATTCCAGGCGCTTGCTGACGGGCGATCCGGTCTGACGCGTACACGAAGGAGACATCCTCGATGGCTGAGTCTGGTTCTGCCGCAGCTCGCACGCCGCCGCGCAAGGGGCGCCGCGTTTCCTGGATCTGGCTGGTCCCGGTAGTGGCCGTCATCGGCGGATTGCTGCTGGTGGTGCAGGCCTGGCTGAATGCAGGGCCCACGGCTACCGTCCACTTCCAGACCGCCGAGGGCCTGGAAGCGGGCAAGACGCAGGTCCGCTACAAAGAAGTCAATGTCGGCCTGGTTGAACGCGTCAACCTGAACCAGGACCGCACGGGCGTGGTGGTCACGATCCGCGTGGACAAGGACGCGGCCAACCTGTTGCGCGACGGCACGGTATTTTGGGTGGTGCGCCCGCGGCTGACGCTCAGCGGGGTGTCGGGCCTGGGTACGCTGTTGTCGGGCTCGTATATTGGCCTGGACCCAGCGGGCGTCCCGGGCAAGGGCAGCGCCCGCAGCGAGCGTAAAAGCGAATTCACCGGTCTGGAAGTGCCGCCCGAGGTTGCGCAGGACCGGGCCGGAAAGCGCTTCACGCTACACGCCAACGATCTGGGCTCGCTGGATGTCGGCTCACCCGTGTACTACCGCCGCATTGCCGTGGGGCAGGTGGTGAACTACCGGTTGGCCAAGGACGGCGATGGGGTCGATGTGCAGGTGTTCGTCGACGCGCCGAACGATTCCTACGTCAATGAGAGCACGCGCTTCTGGAACGCCAGCGGCGTCGACTTCAGCGTGGATGCGCGCGGTTTGCAGATGCGGTCCCAGTCCCTGGTTTCCGTAATCGTGGGTGGCGTGGCATTCGACACCCTGGAACGGGCGGCCAGCCAGCCCGCGGCGGCGGGCGCGGCGTTCCCGCTTTTCTCCAGCGAAGAGTCGGCCCGGGCCGAACCGGACGGCGCGCCGCTGCACGTGCGCATGCGTTTCGATCAATCGGTGCGGGGGCTGGTGGTGGGGGCGCCTGTCGACGCGTATGGCGTCACGGTCGGCAAGGTGGACGCCATCGACCTGGACTTTGACCAGACGGCCAAACAGTTCTACGCGCTGGTTTCCGCCACGCTGTACCCGGAGCGGCTGGGCGACAAAACGTTCCACCAGATCAAGAACTTCGCGGGCCCGGATGTCAAACACCCCAGCGGCAGGTTGATGACTGCCTTGGTCGCGCGCGGCACCCGGGCGCAGTTGCGCATCGGCAACTTGTTGACCGGCCAGTTGTATGTGGCGCTAGCGGAATTTCCTGATGCGCCCGCCGCCACTTTCAAGATGGAAGATCGACCGTTCATCCCCACCGTGCGCAATAACCTGGACCAGCTGCAACAGCAGTTGAACAGCATCCTGACCAAGGTCGACAAGGTGCCATTCGATGCCATCGGTACGGAACTGGCCGGGGCGCTTCGGGGCGCCTCGCGTCTGGTCAAGCGGCTGGATACGCACCTGGCGCCAGAGGCGCAGGCCGTGCTGAGGCAAGCAAACCAATCGTTGGCGGCCGTGGGCGCGTTGCTGGCCCCCGAGTCCGCGTTGCCGCTAAATACCGATACGGCGCTGCGTGAGTTGGGTCGCGCGGCGCGTTCGTTGCGGCAGTTGGCGGATTATCTTCAGGCCCATCCCGACGCGCTGTTGCGGGGCAGGGCGCCGGATGCGGCGCCCGGGCGGTAGGTAGACACCGGCGTGCACGGTTTTGGGCATGACACTTGCTGGAAGCTTTCTACGAACGGTTGCAGCACTGCGGCCGGCGGTGCGGTATCCGAGGGGGGACCACCGAATGGATCATAGTGAAATGATGGTGCGCATGATTTCCCAGCCGGTCGCGCCGGACCAGCTGGACGGCTGGGACGGCGTGTTGTCCGCGTATGCGGACTGCCTGTTGCAGGTGCAGGGCAAGCTGACCGACGCGGACGTGAGCCGCTTCCTGGATGTAGGCGCCTTGGTTTTTCGTTCGTGTTGCCAGGACGAAGCACGCCTGCGGTGGACAGCTGAGGAACTGGCTGCTTTTCACCGCAAGCCGGAATGCGGCGCGTAGGCTTGGCAACAACGCGCTGACAATAAACGCCTGGAAGAAAGAGCGTTCAGTACAAGCATTGGCTAAGCGCGAATTTACGGCCAAATGCATGGACCTCGTCACCGTCCACCGCCGCCGCCACATCCCAGTGGCCGCCGCGCGTCACCAAAAACGATTGCCCGGTCAGCGCATGCCGTAATGCAAAGCGCCAAAAGGCCGGTTCGGAGCCGATGGGCTCCAGGTCGTGGGGCCCGATCATCAGCCGGGTGGGGCGGGGGGTGGCGCCCAGCGACCATCGCACCGCAATCGCCAGGAAGGCGAACCGCGCGGACATCGACGACGGTTGAACGCAAAGGACTCGAATCTTGTTGCTCATGGGCGCCACCTTTTGCAGGTGCTTCTGAGCGTAGCAAAGACCCGCGTGACGTTCCATACCGCCTTTGCTGTATTTCGGTCCCAATGGTCTGACGATTGGCAGCATCGCGTGGACTTGCGTGATGCCGCCAATCAAGGCGCGTTACGCATCCGGCCCCGGCGCCACAGCCCGCGTCACGCGAGGCAGCAGGATCAGCGCCAGTGCCGGCATCAATGCAAACGCCGCGAACAGCCAGCCCGCGGCATGCCGAGCCCCTTCGACACCGCCGGGGTCGGCAAGCCCCGCGCTATTGACGACCACGCCGGCCAGTGCCGCCGTTACCGCCGCCGCATAGAGCTGCACGGTGGTAATCGACGAAGACGTCAGCGTCTCTTCGCCCTTGGGCGCCGCGTTGAACACTTTGGTCAGCAGATGCGGCCAGGCCAGCCCGATGCCGAATCCCACCCCCGCCAACGCAACGATGTACGCGCCCAGGCCCGCCGGGGTGGCAAGCAGTGACGCCTGCGGTGTCATGATGCCCAGACCGATCAGCGACCCCAGGATCACGATGGGGCTGATGCGTATCAGCCGGTCGGCGTCGCGGCCCGTCCGGGTGGCGCTGGGCATGGCGGCCAGCGTCCAGCCGGCGCCCATGGCAGCGGTCAGGTAGCCCGCCTTCAGCGGCGGCATGCCGTGGATGACTTGCAGGAAATAGGGCACGAATATCTCGGTGGCGATAGCGGCCACCACCAGGCACATCGTCGCGTACAACGCGCCCAGCGGCGCGCGCAGGCTATAAGCGCCGGTGGGCAGCAGGCGATGGCGAGCGCGCGCGTCGACCCGCGCGATAAGCAGGGCGATGATGAGCCCCGTCCCAATGCCCGCCACGTTCCACACTAGCTGCGTCGACAGGCTGGCCAGCGTGACGGCGATTACGGAGGCGACCAGCAAGGCCAATGTGCGCAGCGGCAGCACCGAGCGCGGCGCAGGCGGTACCGACGCCCGTCCGCCCACCTTGAGTGCGACGATCAACGCCAGCACGGCGGCAACCGGTAACAGGGCCCAGAACGCCAGCCGCCAGTTTCCCGATTGCGCGAATATCCCGCCGATGGCGGGCCCGGACAGTGTTGCAACGCCCCACATGCAAGACACCAAGGCCATGGCGCGGGACCACAACGGGGCGTCGAACACCAGCCGGATCAATGCGTAGCTCAACGCGAAAAGAATGCCGCCGCCCAGCCCTTGCACGCTGCGTCCCGCCAGCAGCACCGGCATGCCCGGGGCCATCGCGCAGATAACGGCTCCGGCGCTGAAGACGGCCACGGCGAACAGGTAGGCGCTGCGCGGTCCTAGTGTTTCGATCAGCTTGGCCGACAGCGCGGATCCGATGATGGACGTCACCACGAACAGCGTCGTGTTCCAGGCGTAGTACTCCAGGCCGCCTATGTCCTCGATCACCGTGGGCAGGATGGTGGTGACGATATAAACGTTGATGGCGTGCAGCGCGACGCCGCCCGCCAGGGCAATCGACCGCAGGGCATTGGCGCCTTGAAGCAGGTCGGCCCACGAAGCGCTGGGGGCGGCGGGCTCAAGGGTGGGGCTGGGGGGCACAGGCGCTCCGATAATTTAAACAAGTAAATGCTTTGATAATACGTGCGTTGCAGAAAGCGCACAACGCGGGCGCGGGAGGTTCCTTGTGGCGTGTCTCGATCCAGCTCCTGACCGGGTCCAGACTCCGACCCCGACCCAAGCCGGACCCGATCAAGGCCTGCGTCGCAAGCCACGAAGCATCAAGTCCAGGGTGTGCAGCGCATCATCAAGGCGATCCGATTCGCCGGCCGAACCGGCGATCCATAACGCGCTGTCCGTCAGCCCGCCATTGATGAAATTGGCGATGGCCCGGGGGTCGGCGGTTTCAATGAGCCCGTCGTCGATCAGTTGCTTCAGCAACGCCGCCATGGAGGCAATGCACTGCGACTGCGCCGCGTTCGGCCCCGCGCCCAGCACCGCCGGCGCGTCTTGCAACACAATCCGCCGAATGGCCGGTTCGGTTGCCATTCGCAAATACGCGCGGCAGCGTTCGCGCAGCGCCGTCCACGCGTCCGGGGCTTGATCCGAAATATCCTTCAAGCGCCGGTCCATATCGTCGTCGATCTGTTGGACTACCGCGGCAAGCAAGCCTTGTTTGTCATTGAAATGGTGATACAAGGCTCCTCGCGTCAACCCGACTCGGGCGGTCAGATCGTCCATGGACGTGGCGGCATAACCCACGTGTTCGAACGCGTGACGGGCGGTGGCAAGCAGCTTGGCGCGAGTCGCCTCGATCATTTCCGCGCGGGTGCGGGGCATGTGCGTCTCCCATGACATACAGTGCGCAGGTTAATTGACATACGGAATGTATGTGAATAGGATCCGCCTGTCCACCCAATCAGCAAAAGGTCTTCGGTGTCCAATCCGTATCGTGAGTTATTCAACGCGCCAGGCGCCCTTGGTTTCGTCTTGGCCGGCGCCATCGCGCGCTTGCCGTTGCCGATGATCGGCATCGGCATCATCACGATGCTGTCGGAAGTGCGCGGCGCTTACGGCATGGCGGGCGCCGTTGCCGCCACGTTTGCGTTGGCGACCGCGTTGCTGGCACCGCGCATTTCGCGGCTGGTGGACCGTCATGGGCAAGGACGCGTGCTGCCGGTCGCTGCGGGGATCTGCGTGGCCGCATTGCTTGGTTTATCGGCCTGCGTAGAGTGGAATGCGCCGGACTGGACGCTGTTCCTGTTTGCCGCGCTGGCGGGCACGTTGCCCAGCATGCCCGCGATGATCCGTGCGCGTTGGACCGAGATCTTTCGCGACCAGCCGCAACTGCGTACCGCCTATGCGCTGGAGTCGGTCGCTGACGAGGTCAGCTTCATCCTGGGTCCGCCCTTGGCCGTGGGTCTTAGCGTGGCGTTGTTTCCGCAAGCGGGGCCGCTGGTTGCCGCGTTGCTGTTGGCGGTGGGTGTGACGGCTTTCGTCTTGCAGCCCGCCACGGCGCCCAGGGTGCAGGCCGTCCCGGCCGGGCGGCAGGCGTCGGTGTTGCGCATGCCGTCGATGTTCGCGCTGGTGGCCATGATGGCGGCCATGGGCGTCATCGTGGGCACCATCGACGTCTTGAGCGTGGCCTTCGCCCGCGCTCAGGGCGTGCCGGCGGGGGCGAGCCTTGTGCTGTCCACCTACGCGTTGGGTTCGTGCGTGGCGGGGCTGGTGTTCGGTGTCATGAAATTCCAGATGCCGCTGGCCCGCCTGCTATCGATCGCGGCGGCCGTGACGGCATTCACGACGTTGCCGCTGCTGCTGGTGAACGACCTGGTGACCTTGGCGTTGGGCGTGTTGCTGGCCGGCCTGTCCTTCGCGCCCACCATGATCATCGCGATGGCATTGGTGGAAAGCAGCGTGCCCGGCCAGCGTCTGACGGAGGGGCTGACCTGGCTGGTCACCGGGCTGGGGGCCGGCGTTGCGGCGGGCGCGGCGATAGCGGGCTGGGTCGTGGACCACCATGGCGTGCAAGCCGGATTCTGGACTGCCACGGTAGCTGGCGCGATCGTGTTGCTGGTGGCGTTGCCCGGCGCGCGCCGGCAGGGGGTGGCGCGCGTCTCGCTGTAAAGCAAGGCATCGCTAGAATGGCGGCTCCGGCGTGCTGTGGGGGCGCGCCGTTCACAGGAGCACGCATGTCCAGAACCGTTGTCAATCCCGATACCGTTTTCAACACCGTCCAGTACGGCTTCAGCCAGGCGCTGATCGTTACCGGGCAGCGCAGAATGCTGTTGTCTGGCCAGGTCGGTGTCGACATTGACGAACGCACCGTTGGCCCCGGGCTGCAAGAACAAACCCAGGCGGCACTGGACAATATCGAACGTGTGCTGGCCGCCGGGGGGGCCAACCTGGCCCAGGTCATCATGCTGCGCATCTACATCTGCGAGACCGCGCGAGAGGATCAGGAAGTGATCGCCCAGGCGCTGCGCGATCGCTTTCCAAAAGACCCGCCGCCGTCCTCATGGATCATCGTCAGCGGCCTGTCACTGCCGGAATGGCTGGTGGAGATCGAAGCGGAAGCCATGCTGGATTGACATGGGCTTTGGCTAGGGCTTGTCGCGCCAGGGCGTCGAGGCGAAGGCTTCGCGCAGATGCGCCAGGAAACCGGCGGTGCGGGCCGATTGCTCCTGGCGCGACTTGACCAGCGCCACGACGTTGGCATCTGGCAAGCTCCACCCCGCCAGCAGCGGCACCAGCGCGCGCGCCTTTAGATGTTCCGCCACGTCCCATTCCGAACGCGCAACGATGCCGTGCCCGGCCAAGGCCCACTGCACGGCGGCCGCGCCGGTGTTGCTGGATAGCACCGGCGATACGCGTACGCCCACGGCGGGGCCTCGGCCGCGCTTGAATCGCCATAAGGTCACGTCTTCGTCGTTTTCGCGCAGCGCGATGCAGTCATGGTCGCGCAGGTCTTCCGGTTTGGCGGGCGCGCCATGGCGGGCCAGGTACGCCGGCGACGCGCACAAGATGCGGCGGTTGGGCGCCAGGGGGTAGGCCACCAACGTCGAGTCGCGCAGCTCTCCTATGTGGATCATGACGTCCCAGTTGTCCGTGGCCAAGCGGGGAGGGCCATCGGACAGCGTCAGGCTTGCGGTGATGTTGCCGCTGGTTTTTCGGAATTCCGCCACCAGCGCGGCAACGTAGCGTTGCCCGAAGCCCAGCGGCGCCACGACGCGCAAATGCCCCGCCACCACACCCCGGCGGCCGGCCAATTCGTCGGCCAGATCGCCGAGTTCGCCGCAGATCTGGCCGGCGCGCAATGCCAATAGACGGCCTTCGTCGGTCAGTGCGGTGCCTTTGCCGGATCGGTTTACCAGCCGGACGCCCAGACGCTTTTCCAGTGCATGCAGCCGTTGCGTAACGGCCGGGGGCGTCACGTCCAGCGCCCGGGCGGCCTGCGCAAGCGAGGGCGTCGCCGCGAGACTCAGGAAAAATCGCAGGTCGTCCGTTGTGATCATTCAGTTTCGACTTAATGAAAAATTAAGCTGACATTAAACACGTGCGCGTTGCGTCACGCCATACTTGGACCGACCAAATCAGAATATTCCGCATTGTCTTCGCCTTTTTCGAGACCCGCTCATGACTCCCGCCACCCTTGCCGCCACCGTGGACAGCCTTGAAACCCCATGCCTGCTGCTGGACGAAACGCGCATGACGCGCAATATCCAACGGCTGGCCACCCTGATGGCCAAGCACGGCGTGCAACTGCGCCCACACCTGAAAACGCCCAAGTCGATCGAGGTGGCGCGCCGGGTGATGAGCGGCCCCCACGGGCCGGCCGCTGTTTCGACCTTGCAGGAAGCAGAGCAATTTGCGGCCGCCGGCGTCACCGATCTGCTCTACGCGGTGGGCGTGTCGCCGGGCAAGCTGCCGCGTGTGCTGGCGCTGCGCCAGCGCGGCGTGGACCTGACGGTGGTTGTCGACAGCCTGGACGCGGCGCGCGCGGTAGCGGCGCAGGCGCAGACCAGCGGCGGCGGGATACCCGCGTTGATCGAAATCGATTGCGACGGCCACCGGGCAGGGGTGCAGCCGGGTAACGCCGAGCAATTGCTGGCCATTGCGCGGGTGCTGCACGCGGCCGACAGCCTGCGCGGCGTCATGACGCACGCCGGCGAATCCTATGGCTGCCGCAGCGTCGACGCCATCGCCGACATGGCCGAGCAAGAGCGCGCCGCTGCGGTCGGCTGCGCCCAGGCCATCCGCGCGGCTGGGCTGCCGTGCCCGGTTGTGAGTGTGGGGTCGACACCCACCGCCCATTTCGCCCGCAACCTGGACGGCGTGACGGAAGTGCGCGCGGGCGTGTATGTGTTTTTCGACTTGGTGATGGCGGGCCTGGGCGTCTGCTCAATGGACGACATCGCCGCCTCGGTGCTCACCACGGTGATCGGACACCAGCCGGATAAGGGCTGGATACTGGTTGACGCCGGGTGGATGGCCATGTCGCGCGACCGCGGCACCGCCAAGCAGGCCGTCGACCAGTTGTACGGCGTGGTCTGCGACGTAAAGGGAAACGTCTACCCCGATCTGCTGTTGGCCGAAACCAACCAGGAGCAGGGCATCATCAAACTGCGCGCGGGCAGCACTGCCCGCCTGCCGGACCTCCCCCTGGGTACCAAGCTGCGCATTCTGCCCAACCACGCGTGCGCAACGTGTGCCCAGCACGAGGCCTACGAAGTCGTTCGACCCGGCGAGCCCGGCGTGGTGGCGCACTGGGAACGGTTTCGCGGCTGGTGAATCGGCGCCCCGCAGGGGGCCGCCTATAATGCGCACGCCTCAACGATTACGGGGGAGACGTTCGCATGCAGTACGAATATTTGTTCTGGTCCATGGCCGCGATGGTGGCGGCCGCGCTGATCGGCGGTTCGCTTTGTGGCCGCCTGCGCTCGGTCAAGCAAGTGCTGCTGGGCGTGCTGGCCCTGGCCGGGGCCATCTGCGCTGCCGTTGTGCTGCTATCTCACCAAGGCGGCTTTGGCGACTTGTCGGCGATGCTGTCCATCGCCGCCTTCATGTTCAGCCTGGTGATCGGCACCGCGGCATCCTTGCTCACGCGGCGCATCCTGCAACGCCGCTGAGCCTTTATCTGTAGCCTTTACATCACTCTTCGGCGTCGAATTCCTCGGCGTCGTCCTCGTCGTCCTCATCCTGCTCCAGCGCGTCGTATCCCTTCCAGGTGATACGCCAGCGCGCGGCACCGGCATTGGCGGCGGTTTCGCTCACTTGCTTGACCAGGCCAGCATCGGCCAACAGGTCCAGATGATGCGCAATGACCTGCAAGCCCTGTTCTTCGGGGTGCGGCGCCAAAGCGGCGTTCTTGATGTCGTGCGTGCTCAGGTTGGGGCCGGGCGCGTCGCGCAGGGCGCCAAGAATCGTGACGACCAAGTCGAAATCGCGTTGCATGATGTTCACCGTAAGAAAAATAGTAGGCTGACGATAGCAGAGTTCCGTGGCGTGAATGCGACGGTGCGCAAGGCCGGGTTACAGTCGATGGTTCTCGACAACCGACACTTACCTACAGAACTTTATGAAGAAACCCGCTGAACGCGATTGCCTTGCGGTGATCCCCGGTTATTCGGGCCAGGCCGCCAAGCTTTACCTGACGCGTGGCGAAGACGAGCGCATCGAAGGCGTGACGATTTTCGACCTGCTTGGCCACGTCAAGCAACAAGGCGACGCCGACGCGGCCGCCGCCTGGATCGGCGAATGGCTGGCCCAGGAAGCCGACAACCGCAGGGCGCGCCGCACGCAGCTGCAGGCGCAGATGTTCATCTGCAAGCTCACCGGCGATGACAAGGGTGCGTTCCTGGCCGCCCAGAAGCCGCTGATCCGCGTGCTGACCGATGCAGGGGTGCGCTGCCGTAGCGTAGCGGCCACGTCTGGGGCCGCTCGCCAGTCGCTGGGCCCAAATGTCAAAAAACATTAGGCGAAGGCTGTTATAGTCGCGCCTGGGCGTGAGATTGCACCTTCACGGTGCGTGCGTCCAAGCGGGCCCAGCCCGCTGATCAAGGAAGATTGAACATGGAAATAGTAAGTCGGCACCTTGCCGACGTAGAGGGCGGCGTCGAGCTGCTCACGACGCTGGATGGCGAGCCCATCAGCGTCTACGTGGTGGTGGGCGTAACCGATCTCACTGCGATCGCTGACATCGTCCCCATCGAAAAAGTCGAGGCCGGAGCGGATATACACGCTTCAAATGTCGACAATGTTGATAATGCGCAAGAACAAATCGACCAGGTCCTGGAAAATATGAATCCCGGCGACGTGGCGGTTTTCCTTTGCTCGGGATCCGATGCTTTTGGCGCGGCTCTCGATCTGTTGGGTTTACCTATCGACCAGTAAGCCTGACGGCAAACCAAAGTGCTGATCCGAATGACGTATGAAAGACGTATGCGTTAAGACAGCATTTATATAAGCCCCGATTGTTTTTTTATGTTGTATGGGTGTTTACACCTATGCAGGGACAAGTTTTGCCTATGAAAACGTGCAAATTTTCAACGCAGTTTCTCTTTGTTGCATTATTGGCACGTATTTTTTAGGATTATGTTGACTTGTGAGGGGAACATAACGATAGTGTCGGCACACGATCACAAGCGTTGCGATTTTCGTTCAGTGCCGTGCCTTTTCCGGCTCAGCGTTATTGTTCTACTGTCCCCTCCTTGATTGATTCGTGACCTCCGGGCATTTGCCCATTATCTCTAGGAAATACAGTATGGAAACCGGCGTCGTT
The DNA here is from genome assembly GCF_057291955.1 of Achromobacter sp. 1L-A-4-B-C2. Classification (NCBI taxonomy): domain Bacteria; kingdom Pseudomonadati; phylum Pseudomonadota; class Betaproteobacteria; order Burkholderiales; family Alcaligenaceae; genus Achromobacter; species Achromobacter sp. 1L-A-4-B-C2. The sequence continues at coordinate 496,566 of NZ_JBXAWP010000005.1, read as the reverse complement.
AAGTGGTTCAATTCGGAAAAAGGCTATGGCTTCATCACCCCGGAAGCGGGTGGTAAGGATCTGTTCGCTCACTTCTCCGAAATCCAGGGTTCTGGCTTCAAGTCTCTGGAAGAGAACCAGCGCGTCAGCTTTGTGACGGCCAATGGCCCCAAGGGCCCGCAAGCCACGAAGATTCAGGTCCTGTAAAGGTCTGAGTTTTCGCAAAAAAGCCCCTTCGGGGGCTTTTTTTGTTTTTGCGGCGCGCTATTCTGCACCTGCCAGCACGGCCACAGCGCCGCGCTAGCCTGTACCGCTTCAATGCCTTCAGGACGGCTTCCATGACTGCTTCTTCGCCAATGGCCCTAACCACGCAAGCGACCGACGTCGTGGCCTTCTGGGCCGATGCAGGGCCGCAGCAGTGGTATCGCAAAAGCGATGCGTTCGACGCCGAGTTCCGGCAGCGCTTCGAAACGGCGCATTGGGCAGCCGCATCGCGGCAGCTAGACGCCTGGCAAGAAGATGCTGATGGCGCGCTGGCCCTGATGATTTTGCTGGATCAGTTTCCTCGCAACGCGTATCGCGGCACGGCGCATATGTTCGCCACCGACCCATTGGCGCAGTATTTCGCCGAACGGGCTATCGCGGCAGGGCACGATCTGGCGGTGCAGCCGGTGATGCGGCAGTTCTTCTACATGCCGTTCGAGCATTCGGAAAGCCTGGTCATGCAAAACCGTGGGGTTGCGCTGATGGAGCCGCTGGAGCCGGATACGCTGCGCTGGGCCATCTTGCATCGGGACATCATCAAGCGCTTTGGTCGCTTCCCGCATCGCAATGCCGTGTTGGGACGACAGACCACTCAGGCCGAACATGAGTTCCTGGCTGCCGGCGGATTTGCCGGCTGACCGAGCTTGCACCCCATGCGCTGACGCGAAGCCAGTGGGTATCGGCATGTATCTTTTCATACCAATGTGAAAATATTCGTCTTTATATGGCCCGCGCTTGCCGACAAGCTTCGCGCGTGCGTCGACCATTCGCATATTTGACGTTTTTCCGGGTTCACCAATACACTGAGTTCAGCGAGATTTTCAAGCGACGCGGTCTGCGTCAACTTGTCGCCGTCAGTGGTGCTGCGGTTGCTTCCTCTCCCATCCTTGATGATCTGGCGCCCCGCGAGAAATCGCATCTTTTAGGTTCAAGGACAATCCATGGCAACCGGCATCGTTAAGTGGTTCAACGCCGAAAAGGGTTACGGCTTCATCATGCCCGACGACGGCAGCAAAGACCTTTTCGCCCATTACTCCGAAATCCGCAGCGAAGGCTATAAGTCCCTGCAGGAAAACCAGCGCGTCACCTTCGAGGTTGGTACCGGTCCCAAGGGTCCCAGCGCCAAGAACATCAAGGTCGCGTCCTGACGCTTTGCGGGTAGCGCCCCGGGTGCGCCCGGTGTTCGGCCCATAAAAAAGCCCCCACACGCAATGTGTGGAGGCTTTTTTTTACGACAAACGCAACGCGTTGGCGCGCGCGTCTTAATGCCTAGGTGTCTTAGTGCCTTAGTGCTTGTGCATGGCCGGAGTCGACAGCTTGTCGACCAGCGCGATACCCAATGCGGACAGTATGAACAACGCGTGGATGATTGTTTGCCACATGACGCCGGCTTCGGTGAAACGCGCGTTCGGCGTGCCAATCGTGCCGGCTTCGATGAACGTGCGCAGCAAGTGTATGGACGAGATGCCGATGATCGCCATCGCCAGTTTCACCTTCAGCACGCTGGCGTTCACGTGGCTTAGCCATTCCGGTTGATCCGGATGATTCTGCAAGCGCAGTCGTGACACGAAGGTTTCGTATCCGCCGACGATCACCATGACAAGCAGGTTCGAGATCATGACCACGTCGATCAAGCCCAACACCAGCAGCATGATTTCCATTTCGCCAAAGCTGTTGGCGTGGGTCAGCAGGTGCCATAGCTCTTTCAGGAACAGCATGACGTAGACGCCTTGCGCCACGATCAGCCCAAGGTACAGCGGCAATTGCAGCCAGCGCGAACTGAAGATCAAACTGGGCAATAGGCCCAGGCGGGGAGGGGAGGGTTCAATCATGTTGGGTGCGAGCCATTTGTTGTTTGCGATAAAAGCGCGGCGGCAATTCTAACAACGCCAAGACGACGCCGGCAGCAGATTTTTATGACAAAGCCGCGTCATGTCGTCACGGCCCGCTAGCACTTCCGCACAGGGTTTGCCCGACTTTTATGTAAGCGAAACTGCCATTTGCGAAACTCTGTGGCGAAACGCTTGGAGCGCTTTCGGCATATATAGAATTGCCGCCTCGCTCGCATAGAGTCAGTCAAGAGGAGTTTGTTCCCATGAAGATCCGCTACACCGTTGCCGCGTTGACCGTCGCGCTTGCCCCTTATTCCGCGTCGCATGCCTTCGACATCGGCGGCCTGGTGGGCGCCGGCAGCAAGGTTGTGCAAGCTGCCACCTTGAGCGACGCCGAAATCAAGACCTTGTCGGACAAGGCGTGCGCGCAAAGCGATTCCCAAGAAAAGATTGCCGCGCCGGGCAGCAAGTACGATGCGCGTCTGCAAAAGATCGCCAAGGCGCTGGGCGGCACTGTCAATGGTCAAAAGGCCAACTACAAGGTCTACATCACCAAGGACGTCAATGCCTGGGCCATGGCCAACGGCTGCATCCGCGTCTATAGCGGCTTGATGGACATGATGACGGACGACGAAGTCATGGGCGTGGTCGGCCACGAAATCGGCCACGTTGCGCTGGGCCATAGCAAGAAGGCCATGCAAACTGCCTACACCGTGTCCGCCGCGCGCGATGCCGCCGGTGCCGCGGGTGGCGCCACGGTCGCAGCTCTGAATTCGTCGCAACTGGGCGACCTGACCGAAAAGTTCATCAACGCACAGTTCTCGCAATCGCAGGAAAGCGCCGCGGACGACTATTCGTTCGATCAGTTGCAGGCCAAGAAGCTCAATACGCGGGGCTTGGTCACGGCTTTCCAGAAGCTTGCCGAGCTTGATGGCGGCAAGAGCGATATGATGAGCTCGCACCCGTCCTCGGCCAAGCGCGCTCAACACATCGAAGACCGCATCGCCAAGGCCAAATAAGGCGTCAAAGCGACGTTCGCCCTCCCTTTTCGGGCGGAAAACGGGGCGCGAGTATCCGGGCAATTCCGGGGCTCGCGCCCCTTTGCGTCAGGGTTCCGGAAGTTTCCGGTAAAATGGCGCGTTTATCCGCCCGTAATCTCATCTCTCGGAAAATAGGTCTTTTAATGCAGCCTGTGGTTGAAACCCTCTCCGGCCTGGAGCGCCGTGTTGATCTGGCCGTCTCGGTGGCCGACGTCGAAAAGGAAGTCCAGGCGCAATTAAAGCGCGTGGCTCGCACCGCCAAGGTCCCCGGCTTCCGCCCGGGTAAAGCTCCGCTCGCCATGCTCGAGCGTAGCCATGGCCCCAGCATTCGCTACGACGTGATCAATAGCCAAGTTGGCCGTGCCTTCGAACAAGCCATCGACGGCGCCAAGCTGCGCGTCGCTGGCGCCCCGAACCTCGAACCCAAGACTGAAGGCGTTACCGACGACACGCTGGCGTTCACCGCCACGTTCGAGGTCTACCCCGAAGTTGCCGTGCCGGATCTGTCGGCGCTGGCTGTCACGCGCTACGAAACCGCCGTCACCGACGCCGAAGTTCAACAAACCCTGGACGTTCTGCGCAAGCAGCGCGCCACGTTCGAAGCCCGTGAAGGCCGCGCCGCGCAAGATGGCGACCGCGTCACGCTGGACTTCGCCGGCACCATCGACGGCGTGCCGTTCGAAGGCGGCAAGGCCGAAGACTTCCCGTTCGTGCTCGGCCAAGGCCGCATGCTGCCGGAATTCGAAGAAGCCGCTCGCGGCCTGAAGGCTGGCGAAACCAAGGTCTTCGAACTGAAGTTCCCGGATGACTACCAAGGCGTGGAAGTCGCCGGCAAGACCGCCGAATTCACCATTACCGTCAAGGAAGTGGCTGAAGGCGTTCTGCCCGAACTGAACAGCGAATTCGCCAAGTCCCTCGGCCAAGCCGAAGGCGACGTCGAAAAGCTGAAGGCCGACATCCGCAGCAACATCGAACGCGAAGTCAAGGTCCGTTCGGCTGGCCGCACCAAGTCCAGCGTCATGGACGCCTTGGTCGAAGCCGGCAAGTTCGACGTGCCGAAGGCGCTGGTCGACAACGACGTTCAAGGCCGTGTCGCAGCTGCCCGCGAAGAGCTCAAGCAGCGTGGCATCCCCAACGCCGAGTCCGTGCCGATCCCGGCTGAAGCTTTCTCGACCGAATCCGAACGCCGTGTCCGCCTGGGCCTGCTGGTGTCGGAACTGGTCAAGCAAGCCCAGTTGCAAGCCAAGCCCGAGCAAGTTCGTGCGCGCATTGAAGAATTCGCGGAAAACTACGAACAACCCGCTCAGGTTGTCAGCTATTACCTGGCTGACCGCCAGCGTCGTGCTGAAATCGAGGCTATCGTGCTGGAAGACAATGTCGTCGCGCACGTTCTGGAAAAAGCTAAGGTCACCGAAGAAAAGGTGCCTTTCGATCAGTTGATGGGGATGGCGTAACACTATGCAGAGATTCACCGATTTCTATGCGGCAATGAATGGCGGGTCTTCGGTGACCCCCACCGGCCTGGGCTACATTCCCATGGTTATCGAGCAGTCGGGGCGCGGCGAGCGCGCCTACGACATCTATTCGCGTCTGCTCCGCGAACGGCTCATTTTCCTGGTGGGTCCGGTCAATGACGCAACGGCCAACCTGGTTGTGGCGCAGTTGCTGTTCCTGGAATCGGAGAATCCTGACAAGGACATTTCCCTGTACATCAACTCGCCTGGCGGGTCGGTGTATGCGGGAATGGCCATTTTTGACACCATGCAGTTCATCAAGCCGGACGTATCGACCCTGTGCACCGGCCTGGCGGCCAGCATGGGCGCGTTCCTGCTGGCGGCTGGCAAGAAGGGCAAGCGCTTCACGCTGCCCAACTCCCGGATCATGATCCACCAGCCGTCGGGCGGCGCCCAGGGCCAAGCGTCCGACATCCAGATCCAGGCTCGCGAGATCCTGGACCTGCGCGAACGTCTTAACCGGATCCTGGCCGACAATACTGGCCAGTCGATGGAGCGAATCGGTCTGGACACGGAACGTGACAACTTCATGTCCGCCGAAGATGCGGTATCGTATGGCTTGGTGGACAAGGTGATGAGCTCCCGCTCGGAAGGCTGACTTCCAGGTTGATCCGAACCCGCTGCCACCAAGTTTGAGTAAGCGCATGCGCTGGACCCGTTATCGGTCTGGCGCATCTTTACCTGAGATACGAAACAAATATGCCTGAAAAAAAGGGATCGGCAGACGCAAAAGTGCTGCATTGCTCGTTTTGCAATAAAAGCCAGCATGAAGTCCGCAAGCTGATCGCGGGTCCGTCGGTGTTCATCTGTGATGAATGCATAGATCTGTGCAACGACATCATCCGCGAGGAAGCGCAAGCGACCGCGCGCGCGGCGATTCGTTCCGAGCTGCCCACTCCGGCCGAAATCAAGACCTTCCTCGACCAGTACGTCATTGGGCAGAACTCGCCCAAGCGCATGCTGGCCGTGGCGGTTTACAACCATTACAAGCGCATTCGTCACGGCGAGATCAAGGGTGACGAAGTCGAGCTCTCCAAGAGCAACATCATGCTGATCGGGCCCACGGGTTCGGGCAAGACGCTGTTGGCGCAGACCTTGGCGCGCATGCTGAATGTGCCTTTCGTCATGGCTGACGCCACGACGCTGACCGAAGCCGGCTACGTCGGCGAAGACGTCGAGAACATCATTCAGAAGTTGCTGCAAAACTGCAACTACGAAGTCGAGAAAGCGCAACGCGCCATTATCTACATCGACGAAATCGATAAGATTTCCCGCAAGTCGGACAACCCGTCCATTACGCGCGACGTTTCCGGCGAAGGCGTGCAGCAGGCGCTGCTCAAGCTGATCGAAGGTACGGTTGCCTCGGTACCCCCGCAAGGCGGACGCAAGCATCCGAACCAGGACTTCGTGCAAGTGGACACGACCAACATCCTGTTCATCGTGGGCGGCGCCTTCGACGGACTGGAAAAGGTCATCCGTGACCGTACCGAAAAGTCCGGCATCGGGTTCTCGGCCTCGGTGCGTGCCAAATCCGAACGCGGTGTAGGCGAGCTGTTCTCGGAAGTCGAACCCGAAGATCTGATCAAGTTCGGCTTGATCCCGGAACTGGTGGGTCGTCTGCCCGTGGTCGCCACGCTGGACGAGCTTGACGAAGCGGCATTGGTTCAGATCCTTACCGAGCCGAAAAACGCTTTGCTCAAGCAATTCCAGAAGCTGTTCGCCATGGAAGGCGCCGAGCTGGACCTGCGTCCCGCAGCGTTGAAGGCGATCGCCCGCAAGGCGCTCAAGCGTAAGACGGGTGCCCGGGGCTTGCGTTCGATCATCGAACAAACGCTGTTGGACACCATGTATGAGTTGCCTTCGCAGGGCAACGTAAAGCGTGTGGTCGTCGACGAGAACGCAATCGAAGGCGAGGGCAAGCCCTTGCTTATCTATGCGGACGAAGCCGGCGAATCCGACAAGCCGGAGCGTGGAGAAGTCCGCGACGCTGCAGCCTGATATTTCAAAAAAGCCCGTTCCTGTAACGGGTTTTTTTGCCGTAGGAGTGCCCTCCGGGGCATTTTTTTTTGCCTTTTGCCTATCCGGCAGCCGGGATCTTGAATTTTCGGCTATTGTTCCCATAACAGACGTAACTGACGCGGATAGCCCGGGTACTCTCTCCCAGGCTCCCCGTCCCCGATACGCCGAGTCATACCGAGGAACCTCCTATGTCTGCCAGCCAGACCCTGCCTTCCGACCCGATCGACCTGCCTTTGCTCCCACTTCGCGACGTCGTGGTGTTTCCGCACATGGTCATCCCGCTGTTCGTCGGCCGTCCGCGCTCTATTCGCGCGCTCGAGGTTGCGATGGAAGCGGGCAAAAGCATCATGCTGGTGGCCCAAAAATCCGCCGGCAAGGATGATCCCACCCCCGAAGACGTCTACGAGATCGGCTGCGTTGCCGGCATCCTCCAGATGCTCAAATTGCCCGACGGCACCGTTAAGGTTCTGGTCGAAGGCACTCAGCGTGCCCGCATCAACAGCATCGAAGATGCCGATTCGCATTTCACCTGCCAGGTGACGCCGATCGAGCCGGACGCCATGCAGGGCTCCGAAACCGAGGCTCTGCGCCGCGCGATCGTTGCCCAGTTCGAACAGTACGTAAAGCTCAACAAGAAGATCCCTCCGGAGATCCTGACCTCGTTGGCCGGCATCGACGATGCGGGTCGCCTGGCTGACACGATCGCCGCGCATCTTCCGCTGAAGCTCGAGCAGAAGCAAAAAATGCTCGAGATCGTCGGCACGTCCGAGCGCCTTGAAGGTCTGCTTACCCAGCTGGAAACCGAAATCGACATTCTTCAGGTCGAAAAGCGGATTCGCGGCCGCGTGAAGAAGCAGATGGAAAAGAGCCAGCGCGACTACTACTTGAATGAGCAGGTCAAAGCCATTCAGAAGGAGTTGGGCGAGGGCGAAGAGGGCGCGGACATCGAAGAGCTTGAAAAGAAGATCATCGCTGCCCACATGCCCAAAGAGGCGCGTAAAAAGGCCGATGCCGAGCTCAAGAAGCTCAAGCTCATGTCGCCCATGTCGGCCGAAGCCACCGTGGTGCGCAACTACATCGATACGCTCATCAACCTCCCCTGGAGGAAGAAGAGCAAGATCAACAACTCGATCGCCAACGCCGAGACGGTGCTGGACAACGACCATTACGGTCTGGAAAAGGTCAAGGAACGCATTCTCGAATATCTTGCCGTGCAACAGCGCGTAGACAAGGTCAAGGCACCGATCCTGTGCCTGGTCGGCCCCCCGGGCGTCGGCAAGACCTCGCTGGGCCAGTCCATTGCCAAGGCCACGAACCGCAAGTTCGTGCGTATGGCGCTGGGCGGCGTGCGTGACGAGGCCGAGATCCGAGGCCATCGCCGTACTTACATCGGTTCCATGCCCGGCAAGATCGTGCAGAACATGTCGAAGGTCGGCGTGCGCAATCCCTTGTTCCTGCTTGATGAAATCGACAAGCTGGGCATGGACTTCCGCGGCGATCCTTCTTCAGCGTTGCTTGAAGTGCTGGACCCGGAGCAAAACCACACGTTCCAGGACCACTACATCGAAGTCGACTTCGATTTGTCCGACGTCATGTTCGTGGCCACCAGCAACACGCTGAACATCCCGCCGGCTCTGTTGGACCGTATGGAAGTGATCCGCCTGTCCGGTTACACGGAAGAGGAAAAGATCCATATTGCTCGCGACCATCTGCTGCCCAAGCTGATGCAGAACAACGGCGTGAAGGACAACGAACTGACGGTCGATGACAGCGCGCTGCGCGATATCGTTCGCTATTACACCCGGGAAGCCGGGGTGCGCGCCCTTGAACGCGAAGTGGGCAAGATCTGCCGCAAGGTCATCAAGCAATTGCTGACCCAGAATGATCGCGCCAAGGCGGAAGGCAAGACCCTCGAGGTCAAGCCGGTCAACGTCACGGGCGACAATCTGAGCGACTACCTGGGCGTGCGCCGCTATACCTTCGGCATGGCCGAGAAGGAAAACCAGATTGGTCAGGTGACCGGTCTGGCCTGGACCGAGGTCGGTGGCGATCTGCTGACGATCGAAGTGGCGGACATGCCGGGTAAGGGCGTGATCCAGCGTACGGGTTCGCTTGGCGACGTGATGAAGGAATCGGTGGAAGCGGCTCGCACGGTGGTGCGGTCCCGCGCTCGCCGCCTGGGCTTTGCCGACAGCGTCTTCGAGAAGCACGACATGCACGTCCACGTGCCGGAAGGTGCGACGCCCAAGGACGGCCCGTCCGCGGGTATCGCGATCACGACGGCCATGGTTTCGGCGTTGTCGCGCATTCCGGTGCGCGCCAATGTTGCCATGACCGGTGAGATCACGCTGCGCGGCGAAGTGCTGCCTATCGGTGGCCTGAAGGAAAAGCTGCTGGCGGCCCACCGTGGCGGTATCAAGACGGTCTTGATTCCCGAGGAAAACGTCAAGGACTTGGCGGAGATCCCCGATAACGTCAAGAACCAACTTGAGATCGTGCCGGTCCGCTGGATCGACAAGGTGCTGGAATTAGCGTTGGAGCGTCTGCCGGAGCCTCTGGCCGAGGAAGAAGCCGTCAAAGACGCGCTGGTGACCAAGCCTGCCGAGCCCGGCTCGACGGACCCGGTTCTGAAGCACTGATCAGCTGGTATGGCTGGGCGCCCGAAGTATGGGCGCCCAACAAAAACCCCGCCACATGTGGCGGGGTTTTTTATGGCCATCGTTTTGGCCATCGCGGTGACTTTGGCTATGGCCGTTGCCGGGCGAACGCTACGGCAAGTCTAGGCAGACCGTGCCTGATCTACCCCCGTGCCGCGTCAGTGCAACGCGTGCGTACGGATTAAACCGACGGCGATGCCTTCCAGCGCGAACTCTTGGTCTGCTTCAACGATGATTGTTTGAAAGTCCGGATTTTCCGGCAGCAGTTCGATGTGCCCGTTGGTGCGTTGCAGGCGCTTGACCGTCACGTCGTCGCCCAAACGTGCCACGACGATCTGGCCGTTGCGCGCTTCAGAGGCCTTCTTCACCGCAAGCAAGTCACCTTCCAGAATGCCCGCGTCCCGCATGCTCATGCCGCGCACCTTCAGCAGGTAATCGGGCGCTTGGGCAAAAAGATGGGGGTCCACGCCAACCTCGCGTTCGACGTGTTCGGCCGCAAGGATGGGGCTGCCTGCCGCAACGCGCCCGACCAACGGCAGCAGCAACTGCGCTAACGAAGGTATGGCCAGGGAGGTCTGAGACTGGGAGGGCCCGTCTTTCAAGCGTATGCCGCGCGAGGCGCCGGCGGTGAGCTCGATAGCACCCTTGCGGGCTAATGCCTTAAGGTGGTCTTCTGCCGCATTCGGTGAGCGGAAACCAAGGGCCTGGGCGATTTCGGCACGCGTCGGCGGAAAGCCTGTGCGCGTGACGGTCTGCCGGATGAGGTCCAGGATTTGTTGCTGGCGGTCGGTGAGTTTGCTGGCCATGGCGATGATCCGGTATGAGCGGACTGTACATATATACAGCGCCATTCTGGGGGACGTAGCGGAAAAAAGCAAGCCGGCGGCGGGCCCGAAAGCAAAACGGAGCCGCAGGGCTCCGTTTCGTCATAACAGGGCCGCGGACGGCCCGTACAGGCAGGCGTTACAGCACGGCGGCGATGCCGGCAGCTACCTTGTCAATGTTGCCGCTGTTCAGCGCGGCCACGCAGATGCGGCCGCTGGACACCGCGTACACGCCATGCTCTTCGCGCAGGCGATCCACTTGAGCCGACGTCAGGCCCGAGTACGAGAACATGCCGCGTTGCTGCAGGACAAAGCTGAAGTCCTGCTTGGCGCCGTGTTCCTTGATCTTTTCCACCAATTGCTTGCGCATCAGGCGGATGCGGTCGCGCATGCCGGCAAGTTCTTCTTCCCACATGGCGAACAGTTCCGGCGTGTTCAGCACCGTCGACACCACCGTGCCGCCGTGGGTCGGCGGGTTGGAATAGTTGGTGCGAATGACGCGCTTGAGCTGGCTCAGGACGCGGCCCGCCGCTTCCTTGCTGCCAGCGACGATCGTCAGTGCGCCCACGCGTTCACCGTAAAGCGAGAACGACTTCGAGAACGACGAGCTGATGAACATGGTCATGTCCAGATCGGCGAACATGCGCACGACGGCGGCGTCCTCGGTCAGACCCTCGCCAAAGCCCTGGTAGGCGATGTCCAGGAACGGAACCAGGTTGTTTTCCTTCACAACCGCGGCGATCTGCTTCCATTGCTCCGGCGTGGGGTCCACACCGGTCGGATTGTGGCAGCACGCGTGCAGCACGACGACGGTCTGCGCCGGGGCTGCCTTCAAGTCCGCCAGCATGGCTTCGAAGTTCAGGCCGCGGGTGGAAGCGTCATAGTACGAATACGTGCCGACCTCAAAGCCGGCGCGCTCGAACAGCGCACGGTGGTTTTCCCAGCTGGGGTTGCTGATCAACACCTTGGACGAGGGCAGCAATTGGCGCAGGAAGTCGGCGCCGATCTTAAGCGCGCCGGTGCCGCCCAGCGCTTGGGTGGTCAACACGCGACCGGCTGCGGCCAACGCGGAATCCTTACCCAGCAACAGGGCTTGAGCGCCCTGGTTGTAGCCGGCAATGCCTTCGATGGGCAAATAGCCGCGAGCGGCGGCCGCTTCGATGCGGGCGGTTTCGGCCTTGCGAACGGCGCCCAACAGGGGGATCCGTCCCTGGTCGTCGTAGTACACGCCCACGCCCAGGTTGACTTTACCCGGACGCGTGTCCGCGTTGAATTGTTCGTTCAGACCAAGAATGGGGTCGCGCGGCGCGAGTTCGACGGAATCGAAAAGGTTGCTCATGGGACTCTGATGAGGATGGGTGGACGCAGTACGAGGTGCTGTGGATAATGGGGGGTTTACCCTGGAACAGTCTAGCATGCCAAACAGCCCAATAGACCCGAGCGGCGCGGGAGATCTGGCCCAGAATCTCGCTGGAAATGCCGTGGTACCAGTATCGGCTGACGCACCGCCCGTTGCTGGCGCGGAACCGCGCTTTGTGGAATATCCCGGTAGCCCGTTCCAACTGTTCCAGCCCTATCCTCCGGCCGGCGATCAGCCCACCGCGATCAACGGGTTGACCCAGGGTATCGAAGACGGCCTGATGTTCCAGACGCTGCTGGGCGTGACGGGCTCGGGCAAGACCTACACCATGGCGAACGTGATCGCGCGGCTGGGACGCCCTGCGCTGGTGTTGGCGCCCAACAAAACGCTTGCGGCGCAGCTATATGCCGAAATGCGGGAGTTCTTTCCGAAGAACGCGGTCGAGTATTTCGTTTCGTACTACGACTATTACCAGCCCGAGGCCTATGTCCCGACGCGCGACCTGTTCATTGAAAAGGATTCGTCCATCAATGAGCACATCGAACAAATGCGTCTATCGGCTACCAAGAGCCTGCTTGAACGCCGGGACACTATTATTGTCGGCACGGTGTCTTGCATCTACGGTATTGGTAATCCCGGCGACTACCACGCGATGGTTTTGATTCTGCGCAGCGGTGACCAGATCTCGCGGCGGGAAATCCTGGCGCGTCTGGTTGCCATGCAATACACCCGCAATGACGCCGAATTCACGCGGGGGGCGTTCCGGGTCCGTGGCGAAACCATCGACATCTTCCCGGCAGAAAGCCCCGAGCTGGCGCTGCGCCTGACGCTTTTTGATGACGAGATCGAAAGCCTGGAGTTGTTTGATCCCCTGACGGGCCGCATTCGGCAAAAGCTGCCACGGTTTACCGTGTATCCCGGGTCGCATTACGTCACCCCGCGCGATACGGTTCTGCGCGCGATTGAAACGATCAAGGTGGAACTGCGAGAGCGTGTCAAACGCTTCGTGGACGACGGTCATCTGGTCGAAGCCCAGCGTCTGGAACAGCGCACGCGGTTCGATCTGGAAATGCTGCAGGAGTTAGGCTTTTGCAAGGGGATCGAAAACTACTCCCGCCACCTGTCCGGCGCCGCACCAGGCGAGCCGCCACCCACGTTGATCGATTACCTGCCGTCCGACGCGCTGATGTTCATCGACGAAAGCCACGTGACCATTGGCCAGCTCAGCGCCATGTATCGCGGCGACCGGTCGCGCAAGGAAACGTTGGTGCAATATGGGTTCCGGTTGCCCTCCGCGATGGACAATCGGCCCCTCAAGCTTGAAGAATTCGAGGCGCGGATGCGCCAATGCGTGTTCGTGTCGGCCACGCCAGCGGCTTACGAGAAAGAACACGCTGACAACGTCGTTGAGCAGGTCGTTCGGCCCACCGGCTTGGTCGATCCTTTGGTCGAGGTATTGCCAGCTCGCACCCAGGTGGACGATTTGTTGGGCCAAATCAAGGCACGGGTTTCGGTGGGCGAGCGGGTGCTGGTCACCACCCTGACCAAACGCATGGCCGAGGATTTGACGGATTTCCTTAGCGAACACGGCGTCAAGGTGCGCTACTTGCACTCCGACATTGATACCGTCGAGCGCGTGGAAATCCTGCGCGACCTGCGCCTGGGCACCTTTGATGTGTTGGTGGGCATCAACCTGCTGCGCGAGGGGCTGGATATTCCCGAGGTTTCGCTCGTGGCAATTCTTGACGCCGACAAGGAAGGCTTCCTCCGATCCGAGCGCAGCTTGATCCAGACGATTGGCCGCGCGGCCCGCAACCTGAACGGCCACGCCATTCTCTATGCAGACCGTATTACGGATTCGATGCAGCGCGCGATGGAGGAAACCAGCCGTCGGCGCGCGAAGCAACTGCAGTTCAATATCGACAATGGCATTACGGCGCGCGGCGTCCGCAAGGCCGTGCGTGAGCTGATCGACGGCATCGTCGCGCCAGTGCAGCACGACGCCCTCGAAGCCGCCGTGCCGGCCGAGTTCCTCAAGGACGAGAAGGCCTTGGCTCGCGAGTTGAAGCGCTTGGAGAAGCTGATGATGGACCATGCTCGAAACCTGGAGTTCGAACAGGCCGCTGCCGCACGCGATGCGCTTACCGCGCTGAAGCAACGTGTTCTTCTTGATGGGGCCGTATAAGCGCTCGCGCCGCGCCGCGCAGCGCGTCGGTATGGGCTGACAGGTAGCTGACATAATGCTGAAAATGGTGCGCAGGACGATCGATATGCGCGCCGAGCAGGAAAGGGCGCCTGGCGCCCACTGGGAGTGGAGGGGTGACGTTCAAATATCCCGATAACCCGTTGATATTAAAGGGGCTTGTGAACGCCCCGGCCGACCTTTACTCATTTGTTTCTTTGCAAAAAAAGCTTGCCTTATCTCGGGTTTTCCCTCACACTTACTCCCATGATGACCAAGGTACTTTTCGTTTGCATGGGCAATATCTGTCGCTCGCCGAGCGCAGAGGGCGTGTTTCGCCATTTGGTGAATGACGCGGGGTTGAGCGACGTTGTTCGCATTGACTCTGCGGGCACGCATGCGTTTCATATCGGCGAGGCGCCTGATGCCCGGGCGCAGGCTGCGGCGCGTAAACGCGGCTACGAGATCACGCACTGTGAGGCCCGTCAGGTCACCGCAGAGGATTTCTGCGACTTCGATCTTATCCTCGCCATGGATTGGGACAACCTGTCTGCGATGCAGCAGCAGTGCCCCAAGACCTATCAGCACAAGCTGATGCTGCTGATGCGCTTCGCCAATGAGTTTGAAGAGGCCACTGTGCCCGATCCTTACTACGGCGGCGCGGATGGTTTTGGCAAGGTTCTCGATTACTTGGAAGACGCCTGCCAAGGTGTCCTGGAATTGGTCCGCAAGCGCGCTACCCAGTACCAAGCGGCCTGACCGCTTTTCCGTAGAGCCGCCCACAGTGCGGCTCTTGGGGTACATGGCAACGAAAAAACCGCGCAACAGCGCGGTTTTTTCTGGCCAGGAGCCATACCAAATTAGTCGGGAATAGGCTATACTTGACCCAATTACTCGGGTATTGACCGCCGGATTCGCTGGCGGCCATTGCCGAATCACAGGGAACCCACCATGCGGCTAACTACCAAAGGGCGTTTCGCCGTGACTGCCATGATCGATCTCGCGATGCGCCAGCACAGCGGCCCGGTCACTCTTGCGGCCATCAGCCAGCGTCAAAACATCTCGCTTTCCTATCTGGAACAGCTGTTCGGGAAACTGCGTCGCCACGAACTCGTGGACAGCGTGCGCGGCCCGGGCGGCGGTTATTCGCTTGCGCGCCTTGCACGCAATGTGACCGTCGCGGACATCATCTTTGCAGTGGACGAGCCGCTGGACGCCACCAGCTGTGGCGGCAAGCGCGACTGTACAAGCGGCAATGACGGCAAGCCCGGCAAGTGCATGACGCACGAACTCTGGGCGACGTTGAACCGCAAGATGGTCGATTACCTGGATTCGGTGTCCCTGCAAGATCTGGTCGATCAGCAGCGCGTGCGCCAGTTGCAGGAAGCCAGCAATCAAGCGCAGGCCTGCGCAGTACGTGTCAATCGGGTGGGCGGCGCCAATGCCGCTGCCAATTCCCCGACCACGACCGTCGCGGCTAACGCCACCGTATAAGCAGTATCAGGAGTTGTAGACATGACCACCCGTCCGATTTATTTTGATTATTCGGCCACCACCCCCGTCGACCCGCGCGTCGTGGACAAGATGGTGCCGTGGCTGTACGAGAACTTCGGCAATCCGGCCTCCCGTAGCCATGCGTATGGTTGGGATTCGGAAGAAGCCGTCGAACGCGCCCGCGAAGAAGTCGCCAAGCTGGTCAACGCCGACCCGCGAGAGATCGTCTGGACTTCTGGCGCGACCGAGTCCAATAACCTGGCCATCAAGGGCGCTGCGAATTTCTACGCGGAACGCGGCAAGCACGTCATCACCGTCAAGACCGAGCACAAAGCAGTGCTTGACACCTGTCGCGAGCTGGAACGCCAGGGTTTTGAAGTCACCTACCTGAACGTGAAGGACGACGGTCTGATCGACCTGGACACGTTCAAAGCCGCGCTGCGCCCTGATACGGTGCTGGTGTCGGTGATGATGGTGAACAACGAAATCGGCGTTATCCAGGACATCGAATCGCTGGGCGAAATCTGCCGCGAAAAGGGCATCATTTTCCACGTCGACGCCGCTCAGGCGACTGGCAAGGTGGAAATCGACCTGCAAAAGCTGAAGGTTGATCTGATGTCGTTTTCGGCGCACAAGACGTACGGCCCGAAGGGTATCGGCGCGCTGTATGTGCGTCGCAAGCCGCGCATCCGTATCGAAGCGCAAATGCACGGTGGCGGCCACGAGCGCGGTTTCCGCTCGGGCACGCTGGCTACGCACCAGATTGTCGGCATGGGCGAGGCTTTCCGCCTGGCGCGCGAAGAAATGGGTACCGAGAACGAGCGCATCCGCATGCTGCGTGATCGGCTGTGGAATGGCCTGTCGCAGATCGAAGAGGTCTATCTGAACGGCGACATGGACCAGCGTGTACCGCACAACTTGAACGTCAGCTTCAACTATGTCGAAGGCGAGTCCCTGATCATGGCGATCAAGGAACTGGCCGTTTCCAGCGGCTCGGCTTGCACGTCTGCCAGCTTGGAACCGTCGTACGTGTTGCGTGCCCTGGGCCGCAATGACGAACTGGCGCACAGTTCGATCCGTTTCACGCTCGGCCGCTTCACGACCGAAAAGGAAGTGGACTACGCGATCGAATTGCTCAAGAGCCGCGTTGGCAAGCTGCGCGATATGTCGCCGCTGTGGGAAATGGCCAAGGAAGGCATTGACTTGAACACCGTGCAGTGGGCCGCGCACTAAGCGCCCGCGCCAAGAAATACGTGGAGAAATAACATGTCTTACAGCACCAAAGTTCTGGATCACTACGAAAACCCGCGCAACGTCGGTTCGTTCGACAAGTCGGACGAATCGGTTGGCACCGGCATGGTCGGCGCGCCCGCCTGTGGCGACGTCATGAAGCTGCAGATCAAGGTCAATGAAGCCGGCGTGATCGAAGACGCGCGTTTCAAGACCTACGGCTGCGGCTCCGCCATTGCGTCCAGCTCGCTCGTGACCGAATGGGTCAAGGGCAAGACGCTGGATCAAGCGATGAACATCCGCAACACGCAGATCGCCGAAGAATTGGCGCTGCCGCCGGTGAAGGTGCACTGTTCCATCCTGGCCGAAGACGCTATCAAGGCTGCGGTGCAGAACTACAAAGAGAAGCATTCGGCCCCGGCCGAAGCGGTGGCAGGCTGATCATGTCCGTTACCCTGACCCAACAGGCTGCCACCCACATCGGCCGCTACTTGCAAAAGCGCGGAAAGGGTATCGGCTTGCGGCTCGGCGTTAGGACGACGGGCTGTTCCGGCATGGCCTACAAGTTGGAATATGTGGACGACTCGACGCCGGAAGACGTCGTGTTCGAAAGCTTCGGCGTAAAGGTCTTCATTGACCCCAAAAGCCTGGCTTACCTGGACGGAACCGAGCTTGATTACGCCCGGGAAGGCCTGAACGAAGGCTTCAAGTTCCGCAACCCCAACGAGAAGGCGACCTGCGGCTGCGGCGAGTCGTTCACGGTGTAAGTCTTGGCTGTAGACGACCACTTCAGCCTGTTCGGCTTGCCGGCCCGCTTTGACCTGGATGCGCAAGCACTGGAAACGTCGTGGCGAGCTGTCGCGGCGCAGGTGCATCCCGATCGCTATGCCACCGCCAGCCCCGCCGAGCGCCGTGTCGCCATGCAATGGGCCGCACGAGCCAACGAGGCGTATCGCGTTTTGCGCGATCCCTTGCTGCGGGCCCGCTATCTGTGCGAACAGGCGGGCGTGGACCTGCAGACCGAGAGCAACACGTCCATGGACACGGCGTTCCTGATGCAGCAGATGACGTGGCGCGAAATGCTGGACGACGCGCGTGACGACGCTGACGCGCTGGCGACCCTGCGCACGGAACTGGACGAGGCTCGCGTGTCGATGCGCGCCACGCTCAAGCGCCTGCTGGACGATGAGCACGACCATGCCGCCGCGGGCCTTAAGGTACGCGAATGGATGTTCGTGGAAAAACTGGCGCAAGAGCTGGCGCACGCCCAGCCCGCTGGATAGCCAACGCTGCGTTGTGGCGCCCGAGCACCGGGTGCCTGCACATCGCCGCCAACTGACCAGAAAAAATAGATCATGGCCTTATTGCAGATATCCGAGCCCGGTGAATCGCCCGCGCCGCACCAGCGCAAGCTGGCGGTGGGCATCGATCTGGGCACTACCAATTCCCTCGTTGCGGCAGTGCGCAGCAGCGTGGCTGAAGTGCTGCCCGATGCGCAGGGCCATGCCCTGCTGCCGTCGGCGGTGCGCTACCTGCCGGGTGGCAAAGTCACAACGGGCCGCGAGCCCCTTGCGCAGCAAGCCGAAGACCCCTTGAATACCGTAGTTTCCGTGAAGCGATTCATGGGTCGTTCGCTGGAAGAGGCGCGTGCCACGCGTGCGCCTTATGAATTCGTGGACGCGCCCGGCATGGTCCGGATCCGCACGGTGCAGGGCGATTTGAGCCCTGTTGAAGTGTCGGCCCAGATTCTGGCGGTGCTGCGTCAGCGCGCCGAAGACGTATTGGGCGATGACTTGGTGGGCGCGGTGATTACCGTGCCCGCTTACTTTGACGACGCCCAGCGCCAGGCAACGCGCGACGCCGCGCGGCTGGCCGGGCTGAACGTACTGCGCCTTCTGAACGAACCGACCGCTGCCGCCATCGCCTATGGCTTGGACCACGCATCGGAAGGCGTTTACGCCGTCTATGACCTGGGCGGCGGCACCTTTGATATTTCCATCTTGCGGCTGACGCAGGGCGTATTCGAAGTGATTTCCACCGGCGGCGACACGGCGCTGGGGGGTGACGATTTTGATGCGTTGATTGTCGATCACGCCGTGGCCAAGCTGGCGGCCGGCGAGTTTTCTGCCGCTGACCGGCGCGGTTTGTTGATGGCTGCGCGCGCCGCGCGTGAAGCCTTGTCCAGCGCGGACAGCGCGACGCTGAAGCTGGCGCTGGCCGACGGCCGCAACGTGGATCTGGTACTGACCCGCGCCGAATTCGAAACCTTGGCCCAGCCGCTTATCGAACGCACGCTGGATTGCGCGCGCCGCGCGCTGCGCGATGCGTCTTTGAAGCCGGCGGACGTGAAAGGCGTGGTGATGGTGGGTGGCGCGACGCGCATGCCTGTCGTGCGGGCCGCAGTGGGCAAGGTGTTTGGCACGGAGCCCCTGACCGACCTGGACCCGGATCAAGTCGTCGCGCTGGGCGCGGCGTTGCAGGCGAATCTGCTGGCCGGTAATCGCGCACCGGGTGAAGATTGGCTGCTGCTGGACGTGATTCCGCTGTCGCTGGGTCTGGAAACCATGGGCGGGCTGGTTGAACGGGTGATCCCGCGCAACAGCACCATTCCCGTGGCGCGCGCCCAGGAGTTCACCACGTTCAAGGACGGCCAGACCGCCATGAGCATTCATGTGGTGCAAGGCGAACGCGACCTGGTGGCGGACTCCCGTCCCCTGGCTCGCTTCGAACTGCGCGGCATTCCGCCGATGGTGGCGGGCGCCGCGCGCATCCGCGTGACGTTCCAGGTGGATGCCGACGGCTTGCTCAGCGTGACTGCGCGCGAGCAAAGCACGGGCGTCGAGGCCGCCGTGTCGGTCAAGCCGTCTTACGGATTAAGCGACGACGAAATTGCCCAGATGCTGGCCGACAGCGTGGCGCAAGCCGATACCGACGCCCGCGCCCGCATGTTGCGCGAGCAGCAAGTGGACGCGCGCCAGTTGGTGGAGTCCGTACAAGCCGCGCTGGCGGTTGACGGCGACCTTCTGGACGCCGACGAGCGCCGCCGCGTTGATGAATGCCTGCAAGCCGCCATCGACGCCCAAGCTGCCGACGATGTGGACACCGTGAAGGGCGCCGTGCAGGCCTTGTCGGCCGCAACCGACGACTTCGCCGCGCGCCGCATGGACCGCAGCATTCGCGCCGCCTTGGCGGGTCGAAAACTTGATGAGATTGCCTGATAAGACGCTATGCCGAAACTGACTGTATTGCCTCATCCCGACTACTGCCCTGAAGGCGCCGTAATCGAGGACGCGCCCAAGGGCGTGTCGATCTGCCGCATTTTGCTGGACAACCATATCGACATCGAACACGCCTGCGAACTATCGTGTGCGTGCACGACCTGTCATGTGGTCATCAAGCAGGGCTATTCCGCACTGGAAGACGCGACGGACGACGAAGAGGACTTGCTGGACAAGGCTTGGGGCTTGACGCCCACGTCGCGCCTGTCGTGCCAGGCGCTGGTGACCGATGCTGACCTGACGGTTGAAATTCCCAAGTACACCATCAACCATGCCAAAGAGGGCCATTGATGAAGTGGACCGATACCTACGACGTTGCGGCCGCCCTGGTCGACGCGCATCCTGACGTGGACCCCAAAACGCTGCGCTTCACGCAACTGCGTGAATGGGTCATGGCCTTGCCCGGTTTCAACGACGACCCCGCGCACTGTGGCGAAAAAATCCTTGAAGCCATCCAGATGGCCTGGATCGACGAAGCGGACTGACCGCATCAACGAATACGCTCCCGGATGGGGGCGTTTTTGTTTGCGCGGCCGTCGTGCCGTCGTGCCGCCGTCAAGCGGCCAAGTTATCATCAAGGATCCGTACGTTGTGTTCCACCTTGTCCGAGTCTACTGATGCCCGCTGCTCCATTGCGCTTTGGCCTGGCCGCCAACCGGCTGCACCACGAAACCCCCGATGCCGCTTTGTTCACCTGGTTGCGCGCGTGCTCGTCCACGATACGCGAGCTGGGAGTCCAACTGCACACCGTCGGCCGCACCCATGACGCCATCGTGCGCGAAGGGATGTTGCAGGGCTACAGCGGGCTGATCCGGTATCCCTACGGGCGCGAAGGCGGACTGATGAAGCTGGTGGCGCGCGTGACCGAAGGGCGCGACGGGCAGGCGCCGTTCGACGGCGCTATCTATCTGATCGACCCGGTGGATCCGTCGTCGATTTTCCCGGAAGCCTTGGCGTTAAAGCGTCAGTGCATCACGCATGGCCGGCCGTTTATTTCAACGGTGGCCGGTGCCATCGAATGGATGGAAGTGGAACGCGTGCATGCCGGGTTGGCGCCTGATGCGTCCGTGTCGCGCCTGTTCAACTTCACGGGCCAGACGCTGGCCATGATCGCGCACGATGCGCTCAAAGACGAGATGGTGGCCTTTGCCAGCGAGCATTTCGACGTGTTGTCGCAGTTTGCCCGGCGCGTGGCGACAGGCACCACAGGCGGCCGGCTGAACGAATTGGCATGGTCGCGCGGGTGGCCCAAGGATACGCCGTGGGTGCATCGCTACCTGAGCGGTCCGCTGGGCGGCGACGCGCAGATTGCCGAACTGGTGCTTGAGCATCAGTGCCAGCGCGTGATCTTCTTCGAAGACCCGCATGTGGCGCGCCAGCACGAGGCCGACATTCAACTGCTTGAACGCGCCGTGCGCGTGGTGACGGACTCCGCCACCTGCGCAACCTCGCCGACCGTGGCGCGGCGCTGGGCGCAGGCGGTCGAGAAGCGCGTGGGCCTGATCTGACGCCTGTGCTAGCCGGGCAAGCCGCCATCGATGATGATCCGGCTTACCCGGTCCGCCACGGCGGTGGCCGCCATGGACAGCGGCAGCACGTCCGAACGGCATAAGAATACCGGCCGCGTCAGGCGCGGCGCTTTTATCCGGCGCAGCGACACCTCGCCGCGCATCGCCTCTTTGCGCACGGCTTCGTAGGACAGGATCGTGTGCGCCAGCCCGGCGCGAACCAGTTCTATCAATTGCGGGATCGCGTTGGCTTCTGCAATGACGCGAAACGCCGTGCGTTCCTGCTGCTGATAATTGTCCAGCAGCCGCCGCAAACTATGTGGATTGCCGGGCAGAACCAGCGGTAGTTTGGCCAGGGCGCCTATCCCCATCTTGGGTAACGCGGCCAACTGCCCGGACCACGCTTTTGCACCACCGCGTGCTGCCGGTGGCGACACCACCACCAGTTCTTCATCGATCAAATGCTGAAAACGCAGGTCCACGGCCGCGTCGTCGCTGAACGTCAGGCCCAGGTCGGCGTGTCCCGAACTGACGAAACCTGGGATGTATCCGGTGCTGGATTCGATGATCTTCAAATAGACGTCGGGCCAGGTTTGCAGGCTGAATCGCAGCAGCGGTACGGCCACAAGCTTGGCCATGGACATTGACATGGCCAAGGACACCGTGCCGCGCGGGGCGACCAGGTCTTCGCGCACATCGGCGCGCGCCGCGTCGATGCGGCCCAGTATCTCGCGGGCGTGAGACAACAGTCGTGCCCCAGCGGCGGTGGCGGTGACGCCGCGCGATGTCCGGTGCAGCAGCACCACGCCCAAATCTTCTTCGAGGTTGCGGATCAACAGGCTAAGCGCGGGCTGCGCGACATGCAGCGCGGCCGCCGCACGGCTGATCGAGCCGGTTGAAACCACCGCAACAAAGCACTGCATTGCACGAATCGACATCGACATTGAAAGGTCCTGGTCGGGATTGCCTATAACAACTTTATGATAGCCCGTATATAAAAACGGTATTTCTCATATAACTACCCGCTTTGCATAATGCAGCCGCCACCATCGAAAAAACACAAGGAGACATCATGGCGCTGATGAAAGCACTGGCCACCGCGATTGCCGCGGCGGTTCTGGCCACGCCCGCGGTCGCGGATACCTGGCCGTCCAAACCCATTACGTTGCTGGTGCCGTTTTCCGCGGGCGGCCCCACGGATTTCATCGCACGCCTGGTGGCTGATCCGCTGTCGCGCGAGTTGGGCCAGCAAGTCATCGTGCAGAACAAGCCGGGCGCCAGCGGCAACGTCGGCTATCAAAGTGTGCTGAATGGGCCCGCCGACGGCTACACGCTGATGCACAACACCGTTGGCATGCAGGCCATCAACCCGTTGATGTATCCCAGCGCCAACATGCAGCCGCTGACCGACTATGTGCCGGTTGGCACAACCGGCGCCATGCCGAACCTGCTGGTCGTCAACCCGGAGCGCACGCCGGTCAAGACGCTGGCTCAGCTGGTGGAGCGTGGCCGCGCAGCCTCTCATGGCCTGAGCTACGCCACGTTTGGGCCGGGCAGTTCGCCGCACGTGTATGGCGCGCTGTTGCAGAAGCTGGCGAAGTTTGACGCCGTGGGCGTGGCATACAAGGGCAGCGCCAACGCCGTGACCGATGTGATCGGCGGCCAGGTCGATTTTCTGTTCGACAGCATGTCGACCAGCATCGGGCAGGTGCAGGCGGGCAGGCTGCGGGCCCTGGCCATCACGTCGGGCGTGCGGTCGCCGCTGCTGCCGGATGTGCCCACCTTGAAAGAGGCCGGCTACGCGGGACTGGACCTGAAATTCTGGTTCTCGCTGCAAGTGCCGGCCGGCACGCCGCCCGAGGTCGTGGCAAAGCTGCGCACGGCCGTGGCCAATGTGGTGGCCAGTGAAGCGTATCGCAAGGCCATGCAGGAACGTGGCGCCGAAGCGTTGTCCGTGCCGCCGGCCGAGCTTGACGCGTTCTTCAAGCGTGAAACGGCTCAATGGACCCATGCCGCCCACACCGTCGGATTGAAGGCTGAATGATGAACATGCCGACTCCTACGCGCATGGCGCCACTGAAAGACATTACGGTGCTGGATCTGAGCAAGGTGCTGGCCGGCCCGTTGTGCGGCCAGTATCTGGGCGAGCTGGGCGCGCGCGTCATCAAGGTTGAGCCCGTGGGCACCGGCGACGACACGCGCGCCTGGTTGCCGCAGGACGCCGGGCAATCCGCCACGTTCCTGGCCGTCAACCACAACAAGCGCAGCCTGGCCGTCGACTTGAAATCCGACGCGGGCAGGGCAGTGGTGCATCGGCTGGCCCAGCAGGCGGATGTGGTGTTGCAGGGGTTCGGCGGCAAGACCGCCGCGCGGCTCGGTGTTGACTACGACACGCTGGCCCGCCTGAATCCGACGCTGATCTATTGCGAAATTTCCGGGTATGGCCGCGAAGGGCCGATGGGTGACGAGCCCGGTTATGACGTGATGCTGCAAGCCTTCAGCGGCATGATCAGCACCATGGGCGAGCCGGGCGGCAACTTCGCCCGCGCCAGCTTTTCGCCGGTGGACCTGGGCACGGGGTCGTTTGCGTTGAGTGGCATTCTGGCGGCACTGCTTCAGCGTGCGCAGACGGGGCAAGGCCAGTATCTGGATGTGTCTTTACTGGATACCTCATTGGGCTTGATGTCGTACATGGCGCAGAATTATTGGCGCACTGGCCAGATTCCGCGTCGCATGGGCACGGGCCACCCGGCGATGTGCCCGTATCAGGCGTTTCGCGCGGCGGATGGCGACCTGATGCTGGGCGTGGGCAATGACGCACAATGGCAGCGCTTTTGTGCCGTCGCCGGTTTGCTGGACAAGGTGAACGATCCGGAATTCGCCAGCAACGCGGCGCGCGTGCGCAACTTTGACGCGACCGTGGCATTGGTGCAGGCGCGGATTGCGACGCGAACGGTGGCCGACTGGATCGCCACGCTCAAGCCCGCCGGCATTGCCTGTTCGGCCATACACACGCTGGACCAGGCGCTGTCGCACCCGCAGGTGGCGGCACGCGAACTCATCGTCAGCAGCCAGCATCCAGTGCTGGGTACGGTTCAGAACGTGGGCTTGCCCGTGCGGTTCGGCAAGCAGCCGCGCCAAGCCGCCATGCCTGCGCCGCTGCTTGGACAGCACAGCCGCGAGATTCTGGCAGACTTGGGCTACACGCCCGACGACATCGACGCCTTGCTTGCCGCCGGCAGCGTGCAGGAAGCACCCCAGCAAGCACCCCAACAAGCACCCCAAGCGTCGCCCCACACAGCACCCGGAGAACCATCTTGACCTATCTACGCTACGAAGTGCGCGACCGGATCGCCGAGATTCACCTGTGCCATGCGCCGGTCAATGCACTGGATGTGGACATGCTGGATGCGTTGATTGCCGCGCTGGAGCGCGCCAATGCCGATACGGCCGTGCACGCGGTGCTGCTGGCCAGCGATCTTCCCGGCCGCTTCTGCGCCGGGTTGGATATGAAGAAACTGATGGCCAGTTCAGCCGGCGAAATCCATGCGCTGTTGTCCCGGCTGTACGTCAAGCTCTACGACGCGCAATTCAACCTGACCAAGCCGTCGATATCCGTGGTGTCGGGCGCCGTGCGCGGCGGCGGCATGACGGTGGCCATTTCCAGCGACATGATCGTGGCCGCCAGCAACGCCACGTTCGGGTATCCCGAGATTGATGTTGGTGTGCTGCCGGCCATTCACTACGCGCATCTGCCTGCCATCGTGGGCAAGCATCGCGCGTTTGATCTGCTCTTTACCGGCCGCACATTCAGTGCGCAGGAAGCGCACGCGCTGGGCCTGGTGGCGCGCGTTGAAGAAGAAGCGCAGTTGTTGGCGCAGGCGCGCCAGTTGGCGCAATCGTTGGCAAGCAAGCCGCCACAGGTGCTGGCCATGGGCCGCCGCGCGTTCGTGTTTGCCAACGATAACGACTACCGCCGCAAGCTGGCGACCGCTGTCGAGGTGTTTTGCAACGCTGCCGCCACGCTGGATGCCGCTGAGGGACTGTCGGCGTTCGTGGAAAAGCGTGCACCGGTGTGGAAGCAAGCGTAGGGAACAGCAACGGCGGGGAGGGTCCATGAAGGCCGCGCGCCGCTCACGAACCCCTAACGCCCCCGCCCGCGCTATTACCCCTTGAACTGCGGCGCGCGTTTTTCGCGGAACGCGCGCACGCCCTCGGCAAAGTCCGCCCGACCCGCGGAATCCAAAAAGCGCGCCGTCTCCTCGGCCAGTTGCGTCTCCAAGGTGGCGTGCTGCGCGCTGCGCAGCAAAGCCTTCGCGCCCGCAATACCATGCGGCGCATGGCGGGCCAGTTCCTGGGCGTAGCGTGCACCCGCCTCAGCCAGATCCGAAGCGGGCACGCTGCGGTTAAGAATGCCCCATGCCAACGCATCGCTTGCCGTGAAGGCATCGTGTCGCAGCAGCAGGTCCAGCGCGCGCCGTGCGCCCAGCACGCGAACCAGCCCGTGCGTCATACCCGCGTCGGGCGTTGCGCCCAGCTTCAAGTACGCAGTCATGAAGCGTGTGTCGTTATCGGCAATGGCCAGATCGCAGGCCAGCACCAGCGACAAGCCTGCGCCCGCCGCGACGCCATGCGCTTGTGCCAACCAGATCTTGTCCATGCGTGCGATGCGCGCGATGAAATCATTCAGCGGCGTGAACAGGTCCAGCAAGGTCGCGCGCACTTGCGCCGCTTCGCCGGTGAACATGCTGATGTCGCCGCCGGCGCAAAACGCCTTGCCCGCCGCACGCAACCGAACGACCCGAATATCCTTCTGCGTTTCCAGCCATTGCGCGGCGCGTTGCAGGTCGCGCGCCATGGCGACGTCGATGGCGTTAAGCGTGTCGGGGCGGTTCAGCGTGACGGTGGCCAGCGTGCAGTCCGCCTCCAGCAGCACGGAATCGAACGTGGGAAGTTCCTGGGTCATGGCGTGTCTCCGTTATCGGGTAAGTACCAACTGTCGATCCAAAAACCGCGATGCTATGGTCTGAACCGAGCGCTTGCTTGGTTTTGTTTTAAGCAGGCCTAGCGTAACGCATAGCACTGCCGCATAGCACTGTCGCATTGAACGATTTTCCGGCGCTGGATTGGCGTAGGTAAAAGACAGGTTCGTTGCATCGCCTGCCTGGCGGGTCGCCCGATTCATCGCCCAAAAAAAATGTCCGCCACAAGGCGGCAAATAACTTCGCGATCAATCAGCGAGGAGACAAATGGTGGATCAGTCCGAACACGCTCCCTTGCTGGAGGTGGATGGCGTTACCTTGGCTTTTGGCGGCGTAAAAGCGCTGACGGGCGTGGGCTTCCGGGTGGCGCCCGGCACCATCACCACCGTCATCGGCCCCAACGGCGCAGGCAAGACGTCGCTGTTCAACACCATTTCCGGCTTCTACAAGCCGGCTGCCGGCCAGATCCGATTTGAAGGCCGCGACATCAGTCGCGTGGCGGCGCCCGAGCGCGCGCGGATGGGCCTGGCGCGCAGCTTTCAGAACATCGCGCTGTTTCGCGGCATGACGGTGCTGGACAACATCAAGCTGGGGCGCCACGCGCACCTGCGCACCAACGTGCTGGATGCGCTGCTGTACCTGGGCCGCGCGCGCCGCGAAGAAATGGCGCTGCGGGCCGACATCGAAGAACGCATCATCGACTTTCTTGAAATCGACCACATCCGCCATGCGCCCGTGGCGGCGTTGTCCTATGGGTTGCAAAAGCGCGTGGAACTGGCCCGCGCGCTGGCCATGCAGCCCAAGGTGCTGATGCTGGACGAACCCGTGGCCGGCATGAATCGCGAAGAAACCGACGACATGGCGCGCTTCATCCTGGATGCGCGCACCGAGTGGGGCGTGACGGTGCTGATGGTTGAGCACGACATGGGCATGGTGATGGACCTGTCGGATCACGTCGTGGTGCTGAACTTTGGCCAGGTGATTGCCGATGGCACGCCCGCCGAGGTGCAAGCCAACCCCGAGGTCATCAAAGCCTATCTGGGCGCGGGGGACGTGGGCGACCTGCGCCGCCGCCTGCGGGAGGCCGCGTGATGGATGCGCTGTTCTTCCTGGAAGTAACCCTGGCGGGACTGGGCAGTGGCGGCCTGTACGCGCTGGCTGCCCTGGCGTTCGTCATCGTCTACAAGGCCACGCGCGTCGTGAACATCGCCATCGGTGAATTCCTGATGCTGGGCGCCTATGTGTTCTACGCGTTTGCCACCGGCATGCAGTGGCCGATCTGGCTGGCCATTGTGGGTGCTGTCGTCGTGTCGGGCGCGTTGGGCGCGCTGGTCGAACGGCTGACGATACGGCCGATGCTGGGCGAAGCGCCCATCTCGGTATTCATGGTGACCGTGGGCCTGGCCTCGATTCTGGTGGGGGTGGTGGAACTGATCTGGACAGCGGATCAACGGCGCTTGCCGGAATTCATGCCGCGCTCGCCCGTGATGATCGGCGAGGCGTTTGTTGCCCCCAAGGTGTTCTACGGATTCTGGGTGGCGGTGGTGCTGGCGTTGCTGGTGCTGGTGGTGTTTCGCTACTGGCGCGGCGGCGTGGCCTTGCGCGCCACGGCGTCCGATCAGGGCGCGGCCTATGCGATGGGCATCAACGTGCCGCGCGTGTTCTCGTTGGCCTGGGTCGCGGCGGGCGCGCTGGCGGCGGTGTCGGGCGTGATCGTGGGCGCCATCGGCGGCATCTCTTCGTCGATGGGCGTGTTCGGCCTGTCGGTGTTGGTGGTGGTGATCGTGGGCGGCTTGGACAGCGTGGCGGGGGCGCTGGTGGGCGGTGTGTTCATCGGCTTGCTGGAAGCCTGGGCAGGCGCCTATCTGGGTGGCGAATTCAAGCTGCTGGCCACTTTCATCGTGCTGGTCGTGGTGCTGATGGTCAGGCCCTACGGCCTGTTCGGCACCCGTGAAATCGAGAGGCTCTGACCCATGCGCATCGCGACCGCGAAACAGACTTACCTGGCGGACGAGGCCCTGTTCGATACGTGCACCCAGCACGTGTGGCTCGCCTTGCTGGCGGCTTCGCTGGTGTTGTTCCCATTCGTGGCCGACGCGTACTGGTTGTACCTGGCCTGCCTGGTCGCCATCAATATCGCCAGTGCCACGGGCTTGAATATCCTGACGGGCTACACCGGGCTGGTCAGCCTGGGGCAAGCCGCGTTCATGGGGCTGGGCGCGTACACGGTGGCGGTGATGGAACTGCGCCTGGGTACGCCGGTGCTGGTCAATTTGCTGGGGGGCGGCGTGGTGGCCATGCTGGGCGGGCTGCTGGTGGGCATCCCGTCGTTGCGGGTGAAGGGCTTGTACCTGGCCATCGCCACCATCGCCGCGTCGTTCATCGCGCATTTCATCTTTGCCAACTGGCAATTCACCGGCGGCACCACAGGTTTGCAGGTGCCCCCCGCGCGCTTGCTGGGCGTGGACCTGGACACGTCGTTCAAGATCTATTGGCTGATCGTGCCCGTGACGATCCTGATGGTGCTGGGCGCTGCCAACCTGTTTCGCACCCGCATCGGCCGCGCCTTCATCGCCATCCGCGACCGCGATATCTCGGCCGAAGTGCTGGGCATCCACCTGCTGCGCTACAAGCTGCTGTCGTTCGGGCTGTCGTCTTTTTATGCGGGCGTGGCGGGCGGCTTGTGGGCGTACTTTTTTCGCGTCGTCACACCCGAGAGCTTTCCACTGATCATGTCGATTTTTTTCCTGGCTGCGATCATCGTGGGTGGCATGGGCTCGATTCTGGGGGCCATCCTGGGCGCGGTCTTTATGACGATGGTGCCGGAACTGCTCAAGCTGATCGTCGGTTGGCTGCCCGTAGGGGGCGACGCGCTGCGCTTGGTATCGCCGGTGCGCACCATTGTTTTCGGCCTGCTGATCGTGGGCTTCCTGATCTTCGAGCCGCATGGGCTCGCGGAAATCTGGCGGCGCGTGCGTCGCTTCTTCCACCTGTGGCCATTCCGGACCTGAACGCGGTTTGGCCGATTGCATGATCCAAAAAGACCCAAGGAGACACACCATGAAGCGCATCCGGATAGGCAGCGGTTTATCGAGGTTGTTGGCCCCGCTGGGCCTGGCGGCGGCAATAGCGGCGGCGCCCGCCGCGCACGCTGCCGAGGACCTGGTGCTGGGCGGGTCGATTCCCTTGAGCGGCGTGTTCGCGTTCGCGGGCCAGGGCATCCACGCCGGCATCACGGACTACGTGAAGATCATCAACGACCAGGGCGGCATCAAGGGGCGCAAGCTGCGCTACGTGCCGGAAGACACGGCGTACAAGGTCGATGCGTCGGTGGCCGCCTTCAAGAAGATCACCAGCCAGAACAAGGTGAATTTCTACTACGGCGATTCCACGGGGTTTTCAAAGACCATCAACGCTGAATTGAACCGCACGGGCGACATCCTGATGACGGGCGCGTCGTTCGCCACCGAGCTGAACGACCCCGCCAAGTATCCGGCGCAGTTCATGCTGGGGCCCGACTACACCGAAATGTTCGGCATCCTGCTGCGCTACATCGCCAAGGAGCAGCCTGGTGCGAAAGTCGCGTTCGTGTATTCCGACACGGAGTTCGGCCGCGACCCCATTGCCAGTTCGCGCGCGGTCGCGGAAAAGCTGGGCCTGAAGGTCGCTACCGAGATCATGACGCCGCCGGGCAGCGTGGACGTGTCCACCGAAGTCATCAAGCTGCGCCGCGCCGACCCTGACTTCACGATCTTCCACGGCTATGTGCTGGCGCCCATTCCCGAATTCGTGGGGCAGGGCAAGCGCATGGGCTTGAAGACGCGCTACATGGGCACGTTCTGGACGATGGACAACTCCACCGTGATGCAGATGGGCGAAGACGCCGAGGGCTTCATGGGCGTGATGCCGTATCGCTACTACTACGACACCGAGGGCGATGCGCCGATGCTCAAGAAGATTCGCGAGATGCGTCCGCAATATCAAAGCACGGGCTATATGCAGGGCTTCCTGGCCGCGATGCTGTTTTCCGAAGTGGCCAAGCGCACGCTGGACGCCGGCAAGGATTTGACCAGCGCCAACATGAAAGCCGCGCTGGATGGCATCAAGGACTTCGACACGGGTGGGCTGATCGGCGTGCCCATCACCATCAAGGGCAACTCCATTCCGGTGGGCCGGATCTATCGCGCCGATGTGAAGCAAAAGCAGATGGTGCCGGCGTCCGACTGGATCGTGCTCAAGTGAGGCGCCTGTGACGTTCGCCCCTGACGCGCACGCGGCATCGACCGGCACCGCCACGCCCGCGGCGGTGCTGGACATCAACAATATCGAAGTCGTCTACAACAAGGCGGTGCAGGTGCTGCGCGGGCTGTCCCTGTCGGTGCCGGCCGGCAACATCGTGGCGCTCTTGGGCAGCAACGGCGCGGGCAAGTCCACCACGCTCAAGGCCGTGTCGGGTCTGCTGGACCTGGAAGACGGGGCACTGGTGCGCGGCCACATCGTGTTCAACGGCGGCGACACTCGCGGCGCCAAGCCGCAGAACCTGGTGCGATCGGGCCTTGCGCACGTGATGGAAGGGCGCCGCGTATTTGAAGACCTGACCGTGGAAGAAAACCTGGTGGCCGCCAGCTACGCGCTGACGGGCAGGCCCGGCGCGCGGGTGGACTTCGACCTGGTCTACGGCTACTTTCCGCGCCTGTTCGAGCGGCGGCGCGGCCTGGCGGGCTATCTGTCTGGCGGTGAACAGCAGATGCTGGCCATCGGCCGCGCGTTGATCGCGCAGCCGCGCCTGATGCTGCTGGACGAGCCCTCGCTGGGCTTGTCGCCGATGCTGGTCGAAAACATTTTTTCCATCATCGCGCGCATCAACGCCGAGCAGGGCGTGTCGATGTTGCTGGTTGAGCAGAACGCCTCGGTGGCGCTGGCCGTGGCGCACTACGGCTACATCATGGAAACCGGCAAGGTGGTGATCGACGGCTCGGCCGACAAGCTGGCCGCCGACCCCGACGTGCGCGAATTCTATCTGGGCGTGGGCGGCACGGGCGAGGCGCGCGGCTTTCGCGATATCAAGCATTACAAGCGCCGCAAGCGCTGGCTGTCATGAAGGACAAGGCCATGGTTGCGTTGATTGATCCCGCCGTCTGGCCCGAGCTGACCCTGCCGCAGATGTTGCGCGAGCAGGCGCGGCGCAAACCCACGGCCATCGCCATCCGGCAAAAAGACTTTGGCATCTGGAAGCCGCTGTCGTGGGCGGACTACTGGCAGCGCGCCTGCCGCGTGGGCCTGGGGTTGCGTGCCCTGGGCTTGGGTGCAGGCGGGCGCGTGGCCATCGTGTCGGAAAACCGCGTGGAATGGCTGCTGACGCAGCTGGGGGCGGGCACGGTGGGCGGCGTGGCGGTGGGTGTGTATTCGACCAGCCCGGCCGAGGAAATGGGTTATGTGCTGGAGCATGCCGACGTCGAACTGGTGGTGTGCGAAGACCAGGAGCAGACCGACAAGGTGCTGCAAGTGGCCCACCGGCTGCCCTTGCTGCGCCGCATTGTGATGATGGAGACCAAAGGCCTGCGGTCATACCCGCCCGCCGATCGCACGCGCATCGTCACCTTTGCCGAAGTCGAAGCCGACGGCGCGCGTCGCGAGGCCGTCGAGTTTCCCGCGCTGAACGCCGCGCTGGATACGCAGCGGCTGGATGACACGGGGCTGATGATTTATACGTCGGGCTCCACCGGCAAGCCCAAGGGCGCCATGCTCAGCTACCGCAACATGCGCGGCGTGGCGCCGGGCATCGCGGACCGGCTGTCGATGGATGCGGCCAGCGTGCACCTGTCGTATCTGCCGTTATGCCATGTGGCCGAGCAAATGCTGTCCACCTTCGTGCCCCTGTACCTGGGGTCGCAGGTGAACTTTGGGGAATCCATTCGCACCGTGCAGGAGGACCTGCGTGAAGTGGCGCCGACGATTTTCCTGGGCGTGCCTCGCATCTGGGAAAAGTTGCACGCGTCGATCTCGATCAAGATGCAGGAGGCGGGGCGGCTGCAACAGTGGTTGTACTGGCGGGCGCTGGCGCGTTGTGCGCCGTTTCTTGAAAAGTCGCCTGCGCAATACAGCGCGCGCGAACGGCTGACGCATGCGCTGTGGTACTGGCTGGTGCTGCGCGCCTTGCAGAACTTCATCGGCTTGCGGCGCGTGCGCGTCGCGATGACGGGCGCCGCGCCGATACCGCCCGATGTGGTCCGCTACTTTCGCAATTTGGGCGTGCCGCTGCTGGAAGTCTATGGGCTGACCGAGTCCGCCGGCATGATCTTCGGCCAACACCCCGATCGCGTAAAGGTAGGCACGGTGGGTGAACCGATCCTGGGCGTGGAATGGAAGATGGGCGAGGCGGGTGAATTGCTGGTGCGCGGCGACATGGTGTTCCAGGGCTATTACAAGAACCCGGACGCCACCGCCGACACGGTGCGCGACGGCTGGCTGCATACGGGCGACGTGGTGGCGGAACAGGACGGCCGCGTGCGCATCGTGGATCGCCTGAAAGACATCATGATCACGGCCGGTGGCAAGAACCTGACGCCGTCCGAAATCGAAAACGCCGTCAAGGGCAGCCCGTATGTGAAGGAATGCATCGTGATCGCGGATGGGCGCAAGTTCGTGTCGGCGCTGATCCAGCTTGAATTCGACACGGTGGGCAAGTGGGCCGAGTCGCGCCGCATTGCGTTCACGCATTTCCGGTCGCTGGCGGAATCGCCCGAGGTGCGCGAGCTGGTGCAGCAAGAAGTGTCGCGCGCCAACGCCGGGCTGGCCCCGGTGTCGCAGATCAAGCGCTTTCACCTGTTGACCAAGGAACTGGACCACGATGATGGCGAGGTCACGGCCACCATGAAAGTGCGCCGGGCCAGCATCTATCGCACGTACGCGAACGAAATCGAAAGGCTCTACGTTGAGGAGACGATGGCATGAATGACGCCGTGATCGTGGAGGCGGTTCGCACGCCGTTTGGTCGGCGTGGCGGATGGTGGGCCGATACGCGGCCCGATACGTTGCTGGCGCAGACGGTGGATGGCTTGCTGGCGCGTGCCGGCTTGCCGGGCGACAAGGTCGAGGACCTGATCGCGGGCTGCGTCAGCCAGGCGGGTGAGCAGGGCGCAAACGTGGGGCGGCTGGCGGCACTGCTGTCCGGCGTGCCGGCAACCGTTCCGGGCGTAACACTGAACCGCATGTGCGGCTCCAGCCAGCAGGCGGTGCATTTTGGCGCGCAAGCCATCGCGGCGGGCGATATGCGCTACGTGGTCGCGGGCGGCGTCGAAAGCATGAGCCGCGTGCCGATGTTCCTGGACGTGACCTTGGGGCAGGGCGAATTCAAGGGTTTTGAATCCTTGAACCCGGCGCTGTTGGAACGCCATGCGCTAGTGCATCAGATTGAAAGCGCCGAGCGCATCGCCGACCACTGGAAACTGTCGCAGGCGGACATGGACGATTGGGCGCGTGAAAGCCACGCACGCGCCTGGGCCGCCGCGCGGGCCGGCCTGCATGCCGAACTGCTGCCCGGCCCGCAAGACGCCGCGCATCGGGACGAAGGTATCAGGGAGAAGACCGACGCGGCGCGTATGGCTGCCATGGCGCCGGCAATGCGGCCCGCTGGCCAGGGCGGCGTTACCGCCGCCAACGCCAGCCAGCTGGCAGACGGGGCGGCGGCGGTGTTGCTGGCGGATCGCGACACCGCGCTGTCCGACGGGCTGCGGCCTCGGGCGCGCTTCCTGGCGCGGGTGGTCGTGGGGTCCGACCCGGTGATGCAGCTGACGGGCGTGATCCCGGCGGCGCGTCAGGCCTTGGCGCGTGCCGGGTTGGCGCTGGAAGACATCGACTGGATCGAAATCAACGAAGCCTTCGCCAGCGTGGTGTTGGCGTGGCAGCGCGAGCTTGATGCGAAGCCCGCGCGCGTGAATCCCTGGGGCGGCGCCATCGCGCACGGCCACCCTTTGGGTGCGACCGGTGCCGGGCTGATGGCCAAGATGCTGGCGGGGCTGGAGGCAACCGAAGGCGAAATCGGCATGCAGCTGATGTGCATCGGCCATGGCATGGCCACGGCCACCATCATTCAAAGGCTGTGATCGGCCATGACCAAGACCGCGGCCCTTGTGCCGCGCGAAGAGGGCGCTGATTCCGAACGCCGGCGCGAACTGGTTCTGACGGCCGGCAGGCTGTTCTGCAAGCACGGCTACGAACGGACCACGGTGCGCGAATTGGCGCGCGCCGTGGGCTTGCAGTCGGGCAGCCTGTTCCATCACTTTCGCAGCAAGGAAGAGATCCTGGTGGCGGTGATGAACAACGGCATCCAGGAAGTGATTGACGGCGGCGAACGCGCGCTGGCGCACTACGATGCGCCGGCGGATCGGCTTGCCGCGCTGTTTCGCGTGCACATGTGGAGCATGCTGCAAGGCGCGGGCGGCGATGCAATGAATGCGCTGGTCTACGAATGGCGCAGCTTGTCCGCGCCCAGCCAGTCGGCGGTCAAGGCGCTAAGCGATCGCTACGAAGCGATGTGGCAGTCGGTGGTAGCGGATGCCGTTCAGGCGGGACTGATCCAGGGCGACGCGCGCGTCATCAAGCGCTGCGTGCTGGGGGCGATGAACCTGACGGTGCAGTGGTACAAGCCTGGCGGGCGTCTGGCGCCGGCGGCTTTCATCGATGCGATGTTGTTGGCGTCGTTGCCGGCGTTGCCGGAAGGGGCGGGCGCGTGGCCGCTGGATGCCGCCGCCTAGCCGCGACGCTTCAGGAATGCCGCCACGGCGCACGCCACGCCCAAGGCCAGCAGGCAACCGGAGACAGGCAGCAGGAAGTCGGCTTCGCCGTGATAGCCGCCGCCGGTGACGCCGCCGGCCACGCCACCCATCCACAACAGCGCCGTCAAGATCGCGGCCACCACGGAGATGGCGGTGGCAATGCATAGCGCAATGAACACCGGGCGGCGTGGCCGCGCGGGCGCGTAGGTCGCACCCGGCAGGACGCGGCGGGGTTGTTTGATCCAATAGACCAGCCCCGCCACGATCAGCAGCAGCATCAGGATCTTGAAGATCACGACGCTGCTCCGGCGCTCGCCTGCGCTGCTGCGACCTTAGTCTTCACGACGCAGGTGCGGGAACAGGATGACGTCGCGGATGCTGGGGCTGTCGGTCAGCAGCATGACCAGGCGGTCGATGCCGATGCCGCACCCGCCCGTCGGAGGCATGCCGTATTCCAGCGCGCGGATGTAGTCCGCGTCGTAGAACATGGCTTCTTCGTCGCCGGCGTCCTTGGCTTCGACTTGCGAGCGGAAGCGTTCGGCCTGGTCTTCGGGGTCGTTCAATTCCGAGAAGCCGTTGGCGATTTCGCGGCCGGTCATGAACAGCTCGAAGCGCTCGGTGATGCCGTCGCGTGTGTCCGAGGCTCGTGCCAGCGGCGACACTTCAACCGGGTAGTCGATGATGTACGTGGGGTTCCAGAGCTTGGCTTCGGCCGTCTCTTCGAACAGCGCCAGTTGCAGCGCGCCCAGGCCGGCGCGCGACAGCACGGGGCCGTCAGCGTCCGCGCCCAGCTTCTTGAGTTCAGCGCGCACGAAGACCGGGTCGTCCAGCTGTGCCTGCGTGTAGCCCGGCGCGTACTTCAGGATGGCTTCGCAGATGGTCAGGCGGTCGAACGGCTTGGACAGATCAAGCTCGCGCTCCTGATACGTCAGCACGGCGCTGCCGGTGGCCGAGATGGCGGCCTGGCGGATCAGTTCTTCCGTGAAGTCCATCAGCCAGCGGTATTCCGCATAGGCCGCGTAGAACTCCATCATCGTGAATTCAGGGTTGTGACGCGGGCTGACGCCTTCGTTGCGGAAGTTGCGGTTGACTTCGAACACGCGTTCGAAGCCGCCGACGATCAGGCGCTTCAGGTAGAGTTCGGGCGCGATGCGCAGGTACATTTCCATGTCCAGCGCATTGTGGTGCGTGACGAACGGCTTGGCCGCCGCGCCGCCCGGAATCGGGTGCAGCATGGGCGTTTCCACTTCCAGGAAACCGGCGTTCAGCATGAACTGGCGGATGCTGCCCACGGCCTTGCTGCGCGCTTCGAACGTGCGGCGCGTGGCGTCCGTCATGATCAGGTCAACGTAGCGCTGGCGGTAGCGCAGTTCCTGGTCGGCCACGCCGTGGAACTTGTCGGGCAGCGGACGCAGCGACTTGGACAGCAGGCGGGCGGTGGCGGCGTGCACCGACAATTCGCCCTTGTTGGTCTTGAAGACCGACCCTTCGATCGCGATGATGTCGCCGATGTCCCATTGCTTGAACGCGGCGTAGTTGTCTTCGCCCAGCGTGCCCCGGTCCAGGTAGATCTGGATGCGGCCGGTGCTGTCTTGCAGGGTGGCGAAGCTGGCCTTGCCCATGACGCGCTTGAGCATCATGCGGCCGGCCACCTTGACGGTGACGCCGGCGGCGGCCAGGGCTTCCTGTTCCTCGCCGTCGTACTTGTCGTGCAGCGCGGCGGCGCGGGCGTCCGGAACAAAGTCGTTCGGGTACGCAACCCCGGTTTCGCGCAGTTTGGCCAGCTTGGCGCGCCGTTCGGCGATCAAGCGGTTTTCATCCTGGGCGGGTGCCGGAGCGGTCGAGTGGTCGGTCATGGTAAGGGGATCAGTCGTAATTGCGGATGTCGTCGATGTCGGTTGTGCCGAAATCTTCGCGATCCAGGTAGGCAAGGATGCGGGCAGCCACATTGGCGGGCGAAGCGAGCTTGCCCGTGGCGTGGAAGTCCTGGAACTTGGCCAGCGCGGGGAAGCTGTCGGGGTCGCTGGAACGGATGGCGACCTGCATGTCGGTGTCGACAATGCCGGGGGCCAGCGCGACGATGCGCGCGCCGTCGGCGCCTTGTTCCTGCTTGACCACGCGCGTGTACATGTCCAGCGCGGCCTTGGTGGCGCAGTAGACGCCCCAGCCGGCGTTCGGGTTGCGGCCCGCGCCGGAGGAAATGTTCAGCACGCGGCGGTCAGCGTTAAGGCCTTCGACGGCGGCCAGAAAGCGCGCGGTCAGCAGCATGACGGCGGTGACGTTCAGGTTGAAGGCGGCGGTAATGGCCGCGCTGTCGATCAGGGCGTCGGTGCCGGCGACGGGGTGCACCGTGCCCGCATTGTTGATAAGCAGATAGCGCTTGGCATCGCGCGGCAGGGCCGAGCAGATGCGTTCGGCCGCGGTTTCAGCCGCCTTCAAGTCCGAGAGGTCCACGGACAGTTGTTCCAGCTGCACATCCCGCGACTGCGCGTAGGCGGCCAGTTCGGGGTCTTCGCGGCGCGCCAGCGTGATCAGGCGGGTGCCCGGTTTGGCCAGGCCGCGCGCCATGGCGGCGCCGATGCCGCGCGAGGCGCCGGTAAGGATTGCGATGGTGTCAGACATTCGTGGACCTCTGGGTACGGTTAGCGGAAGTATCGCGACAGACTTAAACGCCTTGCTTCAGGCTGGCCTGGATGAAGGGATCCAGGTCGCCGTCCAGCACTTTCTGCGTGTTGGAGATTTCAACGTTCGTACGCAGGTCCTTGATGCGGCTTTGGTCCAGCACGTACGAACGAATCTGGTGGCCCCAGCCCACATCGGTCTTGGAGTCTTCCAGCTTCTGCTGTTCGGCCATGCGGTTGCGCATTTCCAGTTCGTAGAGCTTGGACTTCAGCATCTGCATGGCTTCGGCGCGGTTGCGATGCTGCGAGCGGTCGTTCTGGCACTGCACCACGATGCCCGTCGGGATGTGCGTCAGGCGCACGGCGGAATCGGTCTTGTTGATGTGCTGACCGCCCGCGCCGGACGCGCGGTAGGTGTCCACGCGCAGGTCGGCGGGGTTCACTTCAACTTCAAACGATTCATCGACTTCGGGGTACACGAAGACGCTGGCGAACGAGGTGTGGCGGCCGCCGGACGAATCGAACGGGCTCTTGCGAACCAGGCGATGCACGCCGGTTTCGGTACGCAGGTAGCCGAAAGCGTATTCGCCTTCCATCTTGATGGTGGCCGACTTGATACCCGCGACGTCGCCTTCGGATTCTTCCAGGACTTCGACCTTGAAGCCCTTGCGCTCGGCGTACTTGAGGTACTGGCGCAGCAGCATCGATGCCCAATCCTGGGCTTCCGTGCCGCCCGCGCCCGCCTGGATGTCCAGGAAGCAGTTCAGCGGGTCGGCCGGGTTGGAGAACATGCGGCGGAATTCCAGGTTTTCCAGCTTTTCCTGGAACGCGTCGGCGTCCTTTTCGATGGATTCGAGCGTGGAATCGTCGTCGTCGGCCTCGGCCAGTTCAAACAATTCGTTGGCGTCGGCCAGGCCCGTGCCAAGACCGGTGAGCGTTTCCACCACGTCTTCCAGGGCTTTCTTTTCACGGCCCAGGTCCTGGGCGTGCTTGGGGTCGTTCCAGACCGCCGGGTCTTCGAGCTCGGCGTTTACAACGTGCAGGCGTTCAGCTTTGGCATCGTAGTCAAAGATACCTCCGTAGAGCCTGTTCGCGCTCCGCGTAATCGGCGAGGCGGGCTGCGAGCTGGTTCTGACGTTCGGCTTCCATGATGATCCTGTCCTGATGACTTTTGTGCGAAACCTGGCATTTTACCGTGGTTGGGGCAACTACGCGGGCGCGTGTTGCAACAGGGGGGACGGATCGCTGGTTGGGAAGCGATCGTGCCGGCGTCGGCTTCCCCCAAGGCTTTACCCCGCGTGCTCGATCACCAGCTGCACGGACACCATGCCGTTCCAGACGTTCTGTTCCAGGCGGTACGCGGCCTGGATGTGTTCGGGCAGCGACTGGTCGTGGCCGAACCAGATGGCGTCAAAGCGCTGGTGGCCGCGTTCCAGCGACAGCTTCAAGTGCTTTTCGCCGACCAGGCGCTGGTTGCGTACGGTGAATTCGTCCAGGAACAGGGGGGCGGCAAAGCCCGCGCCCCAGACCTGTTGCTGCAACATGCCGGCGATTTCGGCGTT
The DNA here is from genome assembly GCF_057291955.1 of Achromobacter sp. 1L-A-4-B-C2. NCBI lineage: Bacteria > Pseudomonadati > Pseudomonadota > Betaproteobacteria > Burkholderiales > Alcaligenaceae > Achromobacter > Achromobacter sp. 1L-A-4-B-C2. Next base: position 457,443 of record NZ_JBXAWP010000005.1, on the reverse strand, counting down.
GGCGTAGCCGGTTTCCAGCGACCCGTCGGTTTCAATGACCGGTTCGAAGGTGTCGCGGCCGGTCAGCTCGCGCACGGCGGCGTCGAACGCGGGCGCGAAGGCGGGAAAGTCCGCGCGGCCCAGCGTCAGGCCGGCCGCCATGGCGTGGCCGCCGAACTTGCGGATCAGGTTGGGGTGCCGCTTGGACACGAGGTCCAGCGCATCGCGCAGATGCACGTCGGGAATGGAGCGGCCCGAGCCACGGATTTCGTCATCGCCCGCCGGCGCGAAGGCCAGCGTGGGACGCCAGAATTTTTCTTTCAGGCGCGATGCCACCAGCCCCACCACGCCCTGGTGCCAGCCGGGGTCGAACACGCAGACCGTGGCGCCCGCCGCCGCATTGGGCGCTTCCATGGCGGCCAGTGCCTGTTCGCGCATTTCGGCTTCGATCGTGCGGCGTTCGCGGTTGATGTTGTCGAGCTCGCGCGCCATTTCCAGCGCTTGCGCTTCGTCATCCGTCGTCAGGCAGGCGATGCCCAGGCTCATGTCGGCCAGGCGGCCCGCCGCGTTGATGCGCGGGCCCAGCGCAAAGCCCAGGTCGAACCCATTGGCGCTGCGCGGTTCGCGGCCCGCCACGGCAAACAGCGCGCGCAGGCCCGGTTGCAGCCGGCCGCTGCGCATGCGCTGCAAGCCCTGCGTGACCAGCAGGCGGTTGTTGGCATCCAGCTTGACCACGTCGGCAACGGTGCCCAGCGCCACCAGGTCGGACAGCGCGTCCAGGCGCGGGCCGCCATCGGCGGGGTAGACACCACGGCGACGCAACTCGGCGCGCAGCGCCAGCATCATGTAGAAGATCACGCCCACGCCGGCCAGGTTCTTGGACGGGAAGCCGCAGCCGGGCTGGTTCGGGTTCACGATGGCCAGCGCGTCGGGCAGGGTGTCGCCGGGCAAGTGGTGGTCGGTGATGACCACGCCGATGCCGGCGTCGTTGGCGGCGGCCACGCCGTCCACGCTGGCGATGCCGTTGTCCACGGTGATGATGATGTCGGGCTTGCCGCTGCGGTGGCGCACGGCCAGCTCGACCACGGCGGGCGACAGGCCATAGCCGGTTTCAAAGCGGTTGGGCACCAGGAAGTCGACGTCGGCGCCCATGGCCGACAAGGCGCGCAGCCCGACCGCGCAGGCGGTGGCGCCGTCGCAATCGTAGTCGGCCACGATCAAGAGCTTTTTGCCGGCCTGGATGGCATCGGCCAGCACGCCGGCGGCGTGAGCGGAATGGGTCAGGCCGGCGGGCGGCAACAACGATGGCCAGGCCAGCTTGGTCTGATCAGGATGCGTGACGCCGCGCGCGGCCCACAGGCGGGCCAGCAAGGGATGGATGCCCGACGCTTCCAGGACGCGGCAGGCGTCCAGGTCGGCGGGGCGAGTCGTTAAGCGGGGTGAGACCACCAGGCGCTCCAGTTTTTCTTGGGCGCGGGCAGCAAGCCCAGCAGGCCCCCGCGCGGTTTCAGGGTCAGGGCGACTTGGCGGTCGTCGCCCAGCAGCAGCAGTTCGGCGGGCCTGTCGGGCACGCCCTGCTTGCCCGCCAGGGGGCGCAAATGCTGCGTATCGAGTTCGGTCAGGGCATCAAGCCAGGCGGCCCAATCGCCCGCGCGCTGGGGCGCGTCAAGGCCGGTCAGCACGCGTTCCGGGCCGGGCGCGGCCACCGGCCAGGGCGTGCCGCCGCCGTACAGCCATAGCGCATTGACGGGCGGCAGGCCGCGCGCGGCGCGGTCGTCGTTGACGGGGTGTTCGTGCCACGCCATCTGTATTTCATTCAGCAAGCGCCGCCACGGCCGCGTTTCCGCGTCCTGGCGCCACCATTCATTCAAGCGATGCCCCGCCACGACCAGCGGCGACGCCGTCTGCGGACGCAGGCCGTCAGGCAAGGTCAGCCGCCAGCGCTGCGGGGACAGGGGCTGGACCGTAAAACCGGTACCGTCGAACAAGGGCTGCGCCGTGTCCAGCAAGGCGGCGGATTCTTCGGGGCGCAGATCCATCTGGCCCGGGTCCAGCAGATTGGCCTGGTCCGCGCCCAGGGCCAGATGGACCAGCTCGGCCAGCCACACGGCTTGCCCGGACGGGGCCTGCTCATCGGCCAGCAACGGACCGAGGCCCGCGCCTTGCAGCAGGCCGGGCTCGGTTCGGTAGCCCGCGCGGGTCAGTTGCCAGGATTCGAAAGCCGTGCACCCGGCGGCACGTACATCGAAGGGGGCGGCCCGGGCGGCGCCGGCCAGCAACCAGCGGTGCAGCGTGGGGGCGCGTTCAGGCAGCAGCTTGGCCAGTTCGGCGGCAACGGGAAGGGCGGGCAGGGCGCCCGGAATGACGATCAGCATGGCCGCGATTGTAGTCCGCCCGGGCGGCGGGAACTAAGCGGCGGTGGCGGCTGCCATAGGTTGACACGGCTGGTCGTGGAACCGCACATCCGCGGCGCGATTTCCAGGCCGTTAATGCCATAATGCGCACGTGCTGAAAATACCCTACGAACTCTGGATAGGCGCCCGCTATGCCGGGATGGCCCGAATCCGCCAGCGACGCGGGCGCCGCGATCGCTTCATCTCCTTCATCGCCGCCAGCTCCATGGCGGGCATCGCGCTGGGCGTTGCCGCCCTGATCGTAGTGCTGTCCGTGATGAACGGTTTCCAAAAAGAAGTGCGCGACCGCATGTTGTCGGTACTGCCGCACATCGAACTCTATATTCCCGGCGCCTTGCCCGAACAGGTGCTTGAGCGCTGGCAGCAGTTCGCCACCGCCGCCGAGCAAAACCCCCAGGTCAAGGCCGGCGCGCCCTTCGTGGCGGCGCAGGGCATGCTGGTGCGGGGGCAGGCGTTGCGTGGTGTGCAGGTACGGGGCATCGACCCGGCCACCGAAGGCAACGTGTCGGACCTGCCGCGCCAGATGGTGTCGGGCAAGCTAACCGATCTGAAAGCGGGTGGCTTTGGCGTGGTGCTGGGCAATGAACTGGCCGACGGGCTGGGCGTGAAAGTGGGCGACACGCTGTTGATGATGGCGCCGCAAGGCTCGATCAGCCCGGCCGGCTTTGCGCCGCGCATGCGCCAGTTCACCGTGGTCGGCGTGTTCTCGTCGGGCCACTATGAATACGATTCGTCGCTGGCGTTTGTCGATAACCAGGACGCTGCCCGCGTGTTCCGTGAAAGCGGCACGGCCGGTGTGCGGCTGCGCATTGCCGACATGCAAAAAGCGCCCGAAGTCGCCAATGAACTGAAGAAGGTGCTGCCGCCTTACGTGATGGCCAGCGACTGGTCGCGCAACAACCGCACCTGGTTCGCCGCCGTGCAAACCGAAAAGCGCATGATGTTCCTGATCCTGGCGCTGATCGTCGCCGTGGCAGCGTTCAACCTGCTGTCGTCGCTGGTGATGGCCGTGAAGGACAAGCAGTCGGACATCGCCATCTTGCGCACGCTGGGCGCGGGGCCGGGCGAAGTCGCGCGCATCTTCCTGGTGCAAGGCGCGATGATCGGCGTCATCGGCACCTTGCTGGGCGTGGTGGGAGGCATTGCCATTGCCTACAACGTGGATGTGATCGTGCCGTTCATCGAGCGCATGCTGGGCGTGCATTTTCTGCCGCGCGAAGTCTATTTCATAAGCGCGTTGCCGTCCGACCCGCAAATGGGCGACATCGCCACCATCGGCCTGACGTCGCTGGTGCTGTCGTTGCTGGCGACGCTGTATCCCAGCTGGCGCGCCTCGCGTCTGCAACCGGCACAGGTGCTGCGCCATGATTAAGATTCCAAACGCAGACGCCCTGACGCCCGCGTTGCAGGCCGAGAACATCGTCAAGTACTACGACGAAGGCCCCGCCCGCATCGACGTGCTCAGCAACGTCAGCCTGTCGGTGGAGCGCGGTGAAATGGTTGCGATCGTGGGCGCTTCCGGCTCGGGCAAGAGCACCTTGCTGCACATCCTGGGCTTGCTTGACGTGCCCACCAGCGGCACGGTGTCGGTGGACGGCAAACTGGCCGTGGGCTTGTCCGAGGCCAAGAAAAGCGCCGTGCGCAACAGCAGCCTGGGCTTTGTCTATCAGTTTCATCATCTGCTGCCGGAATTTTCCGCGCTGGATAACGTGGCCATGCCGCTGATCGTGCGCCGCGAGACCCGCGACAAGGCTCGCGCCGCCGCGCGCGAAGTGTTGGCGCTGGTGGGCCTGGCCGCGCGCGAGGACCATTTCCCGGGGCAGTTGTCGGGCGGTGAACGCCAGCGTGTGGCGCTGGCGCGCGCGCTGGTCACGCGGCCCGTTTGCGTGCTGGCCGACGAACCCACCGGCAACCTGGACCGCAACACCGCGCACAAGATGTTTGAATTGTTGACGCGCGTGAACCAGGAATCGGGCACGGCATTCGCCATCGTCACGCATGATCCCGAACTGGCCGCCCGCGCCGACCGCCAACTGCTGATGGAAAACGGCCGGCTGGTGTCGGGGTAGCAGGGCCATGCCGGCGGCGAGCATAATGGCGCCAAGGAGACCCCGCCCATGCTGATCGACACCCACTGCCATCTGGACGCCGCCGAGTTCAACGCCGACCGCCAGCAGGTAGCCGACCACGCATGCGAAGCCGGCGTGGGGTCCATCGTGATCCCCGCCGTCGAACGCGCCAACTTTTCCGTAGTGCAGGCGCTGGCCGGGCAGATCGCCGGCGGCGCCTACGCGCTGGGCATCCATCCGCTGTACGTGCAGCGCGCCGACGATGCCGACCTGGACGTCCTGCGCGACACCGTCAAGCAATGCCTGGGCGACCCCCGCTTTGTCGCCATCGGCGAAATCGGCCTGGATTTCTTCGTGCCCGAGATTGCCACGGGTGAACCGCGCGAACGCCAGGAACGCTTCTATGCCGCGCAGCTGGCCATGGCCGCCGAGTTCAAGCTGCCGGTGCTGCTGCACGTGCGCCGTTCGCAAGACATCCTGCTCAAGTACCTGCGCCGCCATGGTCGCATCGGCGGCATTGCGCATGCCTTCAACGGCAGCGCGCAGCAGGCGCAGGCGTTTATCGACCACGGTTTTGCCTTGGGCATGGGGGGCGCGATGACCTATGAACGCGCCTTGCAGATCCGTCGCCATGCGGTGGATGTGGACTTGTCCCATCTGGTGCTGGAGACGGACGCGCCCGATATCCCGCCCGCCTGGCTGCACCCGCCGCAGCGCCGCAACCGGCCAGGCGAACTGCCGCGCATTGCCGCCGTGCTGGCCGAGCTGCGCGGCATCACGCCCGCCCAGGTGGCGCACGCCACTACCGCCAACGCCATGCGCGTCCTGCCGCGTTTGCCCGCCGCCATTCTGGCCGGCGACGACTGAATCCGTCCCCGCATGATGCCGCCGGAAGGCGGCATTTTGTCGTCTGGATACATCAGAGATCCGAGAAATTTCTTAAAACTTTCTAAAAACTGAATTAAAGCTGACAAAAAGTTGAATCACATATTGGGAATGCCTATCATTGCCGTTCATTGAAATTCCCAATCAGCGCACTGCGCGCCGCCCGCCTCGGGTGGTTGTCCCGATTCCCCATGTCGACTCAGAAAAGCACTAAAGACCTCGACCTCGTCGCGTCCCGTCCTTCCCCTCGCGTTCCTCGTCTTGCCCGCCGTCCTCGCTTCCGTCTGTTGCCGCTGGCGCTGGCCATTACCGCGTCATGCGCGGCGCATGCGCAACACACGGCCGGCGCCATGGAAGACACCATGGGCGTGGCGCAACTGGACACCGTGGTGGTAACGGCCGCCGGCTTCGAACAGGAAATCAAGAACGCGCCTGCGTCCATTTCGGTCATCACGCGTGAGCAGCTGGAGACGCGCCCGTTTCACAACCTGGCCGATGCGGTTGCCGACGTCGAAGGCGTGACGGTCGAGCGGGGCGGCAAGGCGGGTGGCATGAACATCAGCATCCGTGGCCTGCCCAGCGACTACACGTTGGTGCTGGTCGACGGCAAGCGCCTGAACCAGAACAGCTCGGGCGCGCGGCCCAACGGCTTTGGCGACGTCGACACCAACTTCATCCCCCCGATGGCCGCCATTGAACGCATCGAAGTCGTGCGCGGCCCCATGTCCACGCTGTACGGGTCGGATGCCATGGGTGGCGTCATCAACATCATCACGCGCAAGGTCAGTCAGGACTGGACCGGCCAGATCACGCTGGACGGCACCGCGCAAGGTGACAACACCTACGGCAACAACTATGGCGCGGCCTTCTACCTTAGCGGCCCCATCAAGACCGACAAGCTGGGTCTGACGCTGCGTGGCGGCCACTACCGCCGGCTTGGCGCCAACGGCAGCTACCCGGTCAACCAGGCCGAATACAACAGCGGCAACTACACCGGCGACATCGCCAGCTTTTCCGGCCTGGGCGACAGCACCCAACAGAACGTGGGCCTGCGCCTGGCGCTCACGCCCAACCGCAACCACGACGTGCTGTTCGACGTGGACAGCAACTGGCAAACCTATGACAACGGCAACGGCGAGCTGGGCACGCTGAACACCAGCATTGCGCCCAATCGCCAGGGCGGCGGCTACGACCCGGAAATGGAGTTCAACCGCCAGCGCTATGCGTTGACGCACCTGGGCCGCTACGGCGGGTCGGTCAGTTCCGATACCAGCTTGGTCTATGACACGACCGAGACCATCGGCCGCACCAACCCGATGAACGCGCCGCGCCGCCCGACCGACGGCGACAAGCGCGATCTGGAATACGACAACTGGGTGTTCGACACCAAGTGGACGATGCCGCTGCTCAATGAACGCCACAACCTGACGGTGGGCGGCCAGTGGCGCGAACAGCACTTCAAGGACACGCTGGTGTCCGCGCCGCTGGACCAGCGCCAGTATCAATGGGCATTGTTCGCCGAAGACGAATGGCGCATCGTGGACGACCTGGCCCTGACGGCGGGTGCGCGTTATGACCGCAACGAGCAATTCGGCGGCAAGTGGAGCCCGCGCGGCTACCTGGTCTGGAACGCAACGCCGATGTGGACGGTGAAGGGCGGGGTCAGCAAGGGCTACAAGACGCCCGACATCAATCTGATGACCGACGGCATCATCGGCCTGGGCGCCCAAGGCACCATGCCGCTGTTGGGCAATTCGCAGCTGAAGCCGGAAAGCAGCACCGCGTCCGAATTGGGCCTGCTGTTTGACGATGGGGAAGGCCTGTCGGGCAACCTGACGGCATTCCACACCAAGTTCAAGGACAAGATCGACAGCCAGAACGTGCCCAACTGCCTGGCGGCAGGTGGCCCGGCCGCAGGCTGCCTGGACCTGGGCGTATGGGAACGCAACGGCATCCCGGTGGCCAATTTCTCGCAACGCGTGAACGTCGATACCGCAACCATCCAGGGTTTCGAGCTGGGTGGACGCGTGCCGCTGGGCGGCGGCGTGTCGTTCAACGGCAACTACACCCTGACCGCCAGCGAAGTGACTTCGGGCGCCAAGCAGGGCCAACCGCTGGGTTCGCAACCGCGCCACGCGCTGAACCTGGGCTTGAACTGGCGCATCAACGACCAGTTCAACGTGTGGGCGCGCGGCGAATACCGCGCCAAGCAGTTCAACGACATGGACTGGGAAAAAGAGCAGGTGTTCTACAACCCGTACTGGCTGGCCAGCACGGGCGGTTCATACGTGGTCAACAAGAACGTGACCTTGTCGGCGTCGGTGTTCAACCTGTTCGACAAGAACTTCGTGAACTACGGCCCGACCAAGGTAGGCGCCACGACGCCAGCTGCTAACGCCAACTGGACCAATTCCTACCGGCAGGTGCTGGAAGGGCGCCGCTTGTGGGTGTCGGCCAACATCACGTTCTGATCGGGGGCGGGGAGCCTGGCGGCGGAACAGGCAGCGGAACAGGCAACGGATGTGGCACTTCAATGCGCACCGCCAGCCCGTGCGGCGACACGTTCCGTGCCGCTATCCGCCCCTTGTGCGCGGCCACGGCGGCCTGGGCAATCGACAGGCCCAGGCCCGCTCCGGAGCCCGGTGTCTTGGCGCCCGAGGCCGCGCGAAAGAAGGGTTCGAACAATGATTCCAGATCATTCGGCGACACGCCGGGCCCTCGGTCTTCAATTTCCACGCAGGCGTAATTCGCGTTCTGTATCAGCCGCACGCGGATGGCGCTGTGCGCCGGCGCGAAACGCAGCGCGTTGCGCATGACGTTTTCAATGGCGCTGGACAGGCTGTCGCGCTCGCCTGTGATCAGCACCGGCGGGGGCGGTTCCCAGGCGATGCGCACTTGCAACGTGGTCGCTTCAAAGCGGGCGTCTTCGACCACGGCGTTGACGATGTCGCCAAGGTCTAGCGTGTCGTTCGGCTCGGGCAGCGCGCCCAGCCGCGCCAGCCGCAGCGTGCTGCCCACCAGCGCATCCAGCCGTTCGCATTCACGTTCGATACGGTCCAGCTGCACGTCCTGGCGTTCATCCTTGCGCCGCGCCAGCTCGCTGGCCAAACGCAGCCGCGCCAGCGGCGAACGCAATTCATGCGCGATGTTGTGCAGCAGTTGTTCACGCGTGTCGACCACCGCTTTCAGGCGGTCGGCCATGGCGTTGAAGTCGCGCGCCAACAGCCCAAGTTCGTCCTTGCGCCCGGCCAGCTTGGCCGGCGTGTGCGCGCCCAGATGGCCCGCCGCCAGCGCCTGCGTGGTGTGACGCAGCTGCGTCAAGGGCGCCGTCACGTGACGGGTCAGCGCCCAGCAGAACGGCGCCGTCACCGCCAGCGCGAACAGCAGCAAGGCCAGCGCCACGGGCGACAGCCCCAACACTTCCCAGTGCGACGAGTCGAACGGCAGGAACAGCATCAGCAGCTCGGCGCCATCCGGTAGCACCAGCAGCTGCGGCTGCCACCACGACACGCGTTGCACAGAGGGGTCCGGCTGCGCCGGGTCCGCTGGCACGGGCCGGTCGGGCGCCGCGCGGTAAGCGCTTAGCCAATCGTGCATGCGGGCCGGCAGCGTGCGGCCCAGGATCTCGCGGTCGTCCGTATCCAGGATGTAGATCTTCAGCGCGGAATAGCGCTGGTCCATCGCTTGCACCCAGCGTTCCAGGCCCTCCTTGCCGTGGATGCGCGCCACTTGGGCGGCGTCATGCGTCAGGCTGCCCGGGTTCAGCCCGTCCAGCGAATTGATGCGATACCAGGCCACGGCCGCCGTGAACAGCATGCCGCACACCAGGATGATGGCCATGGCGGACCAGAAGGTCAGGAACGCGCGCCAGAACAGCGAGCGCGTCGGCAATAGCCAGCGCATCAGGCCGCGCCCGCCAGCACGTAACCCAGGCCGCGCAGATTGCGGATCGACAGCGTGCCGTTGGCCTGATCCAGCCGCAGCTTCTTGCGCAGCGCGCTGATGTGCGTGTCGATACTGCGGTCATAGCGGTCGGGCCGCCGGCCCAGCGCATACATGCCGATCTGTTCGCGCGCCACGACCTGGCCCGGCGCGCGCATCAGCAGTTCCAGGATGCGCTGTTCGGCGCCGGTCAGCAGCACCTCTTCGGCGTCCAGGCAGGCTCGCCCCGAGGCCGGGTCCAGCGACAGCGCGCCCAGCGTCAGGCTGGGCTTGGTGGTTTCAGGCACCTCTTCAAAGCGCCGCAGCACGGCGGTGATGCGGGCCTTGAGTTCGCGCGGGCTGAAGGGCTTGGCCAGGTAATCGTCGGCGCCGAATTCCAGCCCCAGCACGCGGTCGGTTTCGCCGCCGTGCGCCGTGAACATGATGACGGGGCGGCGCGAGCGTTGCCGGTATTGCTTGAGCAGGTCCAGGCCGCTGCCGTCCGGCAGCATCAGATCCAACAGGATCAGGTCGTAGTCGTCCTGCGCCAGCAGGGCCAGCCCGTGCGTGCCCGTATGCGCCAGGGTCAGCACGCAATGGTTGGGTTCAAGGTATTCACGCAGCATCTGTGCCAGTTCGACGTCGTCGTCGATAAGCAGGATGCGGCGCGCGACCGCTGATTGGGAGAAGAGCATCCGTAGTGTGTTCCGCACCCGGCAGTGTGGCCGATGGCCGCCCGCCGAAGTGTCAAGAAGTCTGAAGAAGATAAAAGTTGCGGAAAGGTGTTTGCCCGGTTCCGAAAGCCTCAATTCTAATATGAGAATAGTTTTCATTAAGAAATAAGAGGCAGCGCCGAGGCCGCACGCGGGGTGCGGCAGGGCGCTGGTACGGGAGAAAACAAGCATCATGAGCAGCAACGATCTGGCCTTGGGCGGCCGTGTTTTGACATCGCGCACGCAGCTGGCGGCGGCATTGTGCGCGGCCGGCCTGGGCATGGCGCCGGCGGCGTCGTGGGCGCAGGCCGCAAGCGAGGCCAAGACGCTGGACACCGTGGTGGTCACGGCCAGCGGCTTCGAACAGCAGATCCAGGACGCGCCGGCTTCCATCAGCGTCATCACCCGCGAAGACCTGGACAAGAAGTTCTACCGCGACGTGAATGACGCGCTGATCGACGTGCCGGGCGTCATCGTTACCGGCGGTGGCGACCGCCAGGACATCAGCCTGCGCGGCATGGGCCCGCAGTACACGCTGATCCTGATCGACGGCAAGCGCCAAAGCTCGCGCGAGACCCGCACCAATTCCGACTCCGCCGGGGTCGAAGGCGGCTGGACGCCGCCGCTTGCCGCCATCGAACGTATTGAAGTCGTGCGCGGCCCGATGTCGTCGCTGTACGGCTCGGACGCCATGGGCGGCGTCATCAACATCATCACCCGCAAGGTGCCCAAGGAATGGCACGGTGAAATCCGCATGGATACCACCATCCAGGAAAGCAGCAAGTCGGGCGATATCTACCAGGGCAACTTCTACCTGGCCGGCCCCATCAAGAGCGACCTGCTGGGCCTGCAAATCTACGGCCAGGCCTCGCAGCGCGACGAAGACAATATCGTTGACGGATTTCGCAAGCGCAATTCCGACAGCGTCACGGCCAAGCTGGCGCTGACGCCCAACCGCGACCATGACATCGTGCTGGAAGCCACCACGATGCGTCAGAAAATCCAGGAAACGCTGGGCAAGACGGTCGCGCCGCTGGCGCCGGGCGAGGCGTGCGCGCGCACCGGTTGCCCCGCGTCGGCGCAGAACGACTACCGCAGCAACAAGTGGGCGCTGTCGCATACCGGGCGCTGGGGCTGGGCGGTGTCGGACAGCTATGTGCAGGAAGAAGAATTCGACAACCGCTCGCGCCAGATGAAGGTCAAGAACCTGAACCTGCAAACCAGCTGGACCCTGCCGCTGGGCTCGCACATGCTGACGCTGGGCGGCACCTACCTGAGCCAGCGCCTGAACGACCAGACCGGCAACCAGCTGTCCGGCGGCCCCAACAAGATCGACCGCTACCAGTGGGCGTTGTTCGCTGAAGACGAATGGCGCCTGACCGAGCAGTTTGCCGTCACTGCCGGCCTGCGCATGGACGAAGACGAAAACTCCGGCACGCACTTCAGCCCGCGTCTGTACGGCGTGTGGCATTTCGCCGACCGCTGGACCCTGAAGGGCGGCGTGTCCACCGGTTTTCGCGCGCCGGACCTGCGCCAGACGGTGGCCGGCTGGGGGCAGGTCAGCCGGGGCGGCAACATGTACGGCAACCCGGACCTGACGCCCGAGAAGTCCGTCACGGAAGAAATTGGCCTGCTGTATGACGACGGCGAAGGCTTTAACGCGGGCGTCACGCTGTTCAACAACGACTTCAAGGACAAGATCACGCGCGTGGCGTGCCCCTTGTCCCAGTGCACCGAAGGCCCCAACCAGTTCGGCTCCAACCCCACCACCTACATGAACGTGGACAAGGCCGTGTCGCGCGGCGTGGAAGCCAGCATGAAGTTGCCGCTGGCGCGCGACTGGTCGCTGACCAGCAGCTACACGTTTACCAAGTCGGAACAGAAGTCGGGCCAGTACAAGGGCGAACCGCTGAACCAATTGCCCAAGCACCTGTTCACCACCACGGTGGACTGGCAGGCGTCCGACGCGCTGCAAGCGTGGGCGCGCGTGAACTATCGCGGCAAGGAAAGCCAGCCGATCACGGGCGCATCGTCGTCGTCGGTGGTGGCGCCGTCCTACACCTTCGTGGACATGGGCGCGTCGTACGCGGTGAACAAGACCGTGTCGGTGTATGCCGGCATCTACAACCTGTTCGACAAACAGGTCACGTATGACGATTACGAATACGTCGAAGACGGCCGCCGTTACTGGCTGGGCGTCGGCGTGAAATTCTGATCGGGATGAATGAACTGGGGGGGGGCGATTCCTGCTTCCCCGCGAAGCCAAAGAGGTACGTATGACGATGCAGCAAAACACCGGCCATGGCCGACGCCGACTGATCCAGGCAGGCGCCGCGCTGGCCCTGTCGGCCGCCTTTGGCGTGTGCATGGCGCAAGCCACCGTGCCGGTCAAACACGCACGCGGGCAGACGAGCGTGCCGGCCAATCCCACCAAAACCATCGTGATGGACATGGCGGTGCTGGACACCCTGCACGCGCTGGACGTGGAAGTGGCCGGCGTGCCCACGGCGGCCAAGCTGCCGCCGCAGCTGGCGCAATATGCCGAGCCGCGCTACCTGAAAGTGGGTTCGCTGTTCGAGCCCAACTACGAAGTGATCCACGCCGCGCAGCCGCAGGTGATTATCGTCGCCGGCCGGTCGGCGCCGAAGTACGACGAACTGTCCAAGCTGGCGCCCACCATCGACCTGACCGTCGACCCGCGCGACCTGGTCGGCAGCGTCACCCGCAACACCGAAACGTTGGCCGCCATCTACGGCAAACAGGCGCAAGCGCGCCAGAAGCTGGACGCCTTGCGTGCATCGATTTCCGCGCTGCAAGGCCAGGCCGCCATGGCCGGCACGGCGCTGGTCATCCTGACCACGGGCGGCAAGATGAGCGCCTACGGCCCGGGTTCGCGCTTTGGCGTCATTCACGATGCGTTCGGCCTCAAGCCCGCGGCCAAGGGCCTGAACGTGTCCAACCACGGCCAGGCCATCTCGTTTGAATTCATTGCCGAGACGAACCCCGACTGGCTCTTCGTGATTGACCGCGATGCCGCAATCGGTCGCGAAGGCGTATCGGCCCAGCGCATGCTGGACAACGACCTGGTGCGCGCCACGGCCGCGTGGAAGAACAAGCGCGTGGTCTATCTGAACGGCTTTAACTGGTACCTGCTGGGCAGCGCCGGGCTGACGGCCATGCAGCAGAACGTGGACGACATCGCGGCCGCGCTGGCGCCGCGAAAGTAAGCGGCATGACTGGGGCAAGGGAAGGCCGCCGATGACCTGGCGGCGCACGATAAGCGGGTGGGGCGGCCTGACGCTGGCGGTGATGGTGCTGTTGGCGCTGTGCGCGGCCAGTGTCAGCCTGGGCGCGGGCACCTTGTCCGTCTCGGCGCTGTGGGGCAGCGGCGAAGAGGCCGAGCGCGCCTGGCGCCTGTTGATGGTCAGCCGCGTGCCTCGCACGCTGGCCTTGCTGCTGGCCGGCATGGCGCTGGCGGTGGCGGGGTTGATCATGCAGATGCTGGTGCGCAACCGCTTTGTGGAACCCACCACGGCCGGCACCGTCGAATCTGCCACGCTGGGCATTCTTGTTATTACCTTGCTGGCGCCCGATACGCCGGTAATCGGCAAGATGATGACGGCCACGGCTTTTGCGCTGGCCGGCACCTTGCTGTTTTTGGCCTTGCTGCGCCGCGTGCCGCTACGCACGCCGTTCATCGTGCCGCTGATCGGCCTGATCCTGGGCGGGGTCATCCACGCGGCCACTACCTTCATTGCCTTTCGTTTTGACCTGCTGCAATCGCTGCACGCCTGGACCACCGGTGATTTCTCGGGCGTGCTGCGCGGCCGCTATGAATTGCTGTGGATCGGCTTCGCACTGGCCTGCGCCGCCTATGTAGCGGCGGATCGCTATACGGTCGCGGGCATGGGCCGCGAGTTCGCGTCCAACCTGGGCTTGAACCACGCGCGCCTGACGTTCGTGGGCCTGCTTATCGTGTCGGCCATTTCAGCCGTGGTGGTGGTCACGGCGGGCGGCATACCCTTCCTGGGCCTGATCGTGCCCAACGCCGTCAGCCTGGTGCTGGGCGACAACATGCGCCGCTCCATCCCGTGGGTAGCCTTGCTGGGCGGCGTCTTCGTGCTGGCCTGCGACATCATCGGGCGGCTGGTGATCCACCCCTACGAAATCCCGATCGGCACCGTGGTGGGCGTGGTCGGCAGCATTCTGTTCCTGTGCCTGCTGCGTTTGAAAAGGACTCGTCTTGGTTGATCCGGCTATCTTGCCCGCCGTGCAGATGCGCGCGCGTTCGCCGCAGCGCGCGCGGCTGCTATGGCTGTCCGCCGTGGCGCTGGCCTGCGTGGCGGCGTATATGAGCCTGGGCGCCAATGGCCAGTGGTCGTTCGTGATCCCGTTTCGGGGCGGCAAGCTGGTGGCGATGGTGCTGGTGGCGTATGCCGTGGCCGTGTCGTCCGTGCTGTTCCAGACCATCACGCACAACCGCATCCTGACGCCCGCCATCATGGGCTTCGATGCGCTGTACCTGTTGATCCAGGCGGTGGTGGTGTTCGGCTTCGGCCAGGCCGCCACGGCGGCCCAGCATCCCGTAGCGGCCTTCATGCTGGAGGTATGCGCGATGACGGCGTTTGCCTGTCTGCTGTTCCGATGGCTGTTTTCGGATGCGGTGCGCAGCCTGCACCTGATGATGCTGGTGGGCATTGTCTTCGGCCTGCTGTTTCGCAGCCTGTCCAATTTTGTCGTGCGCTTGATCGACCCCAACGAATTCCTGGTGCTGCAAGACCGCATGTTCGCCAGCTTCAATGCCGTGCGCGTGTCGCTGTTGCCCATCTCCCTGGCGGCGGTATGCGCGGCCACGCTGGTGATCTGGCGGCTGCGCCACCGCTACGACGTGTTGGCGCTGGGGCGGGACATTGCCGTGAACCTGGGCGTGGACTATCGCCGCAGCCTGCTGCTGACGCTGGGCGCTATCGCGGTGCTGGTGTCGGTGTCCACCGCGCTGGTCGGCCCCGTCACCTTCTTCGGCCTGCTGGTCAGCAACCTGGCATACCAGGCGATGGGGTCCGACAAGCACCGCTACACCGTGCCGGCCGCCACCTTGCTGGGCGTCATCTTCCTGGTGGGCGGGCAAACACTGCTGGAACGCGTGCTGGGCTTGAACACCACCGTCAGCGTGGTGATCGAATTTGTGGGCGGCGTGATGTTCCTCGCCCTGATCCTGCGCAAGGGGCGCCGATGATAGAAATAGACAAGGTCAGCAAGCACTACGGCGACAGCGTGGTGGTGGATGACGTCGCGCTGCAACTGCCCGCCAACGGTGTCACCGCCATCATCGGACCCAACGGCGCGGGCAAGTCCACGCTGCTGTCCATGGTGAGCCGGCTGCTGCCCGCATCCACCGGGCGCATCCATGTGGACGGCCTGGACGTGATGTGCGCGGACAGCCGCGAGCTGGCGCGCCGCCTGTCCATCCTGCGGCAAGACAACCACCTGCCGCTGCGCCTGACCGTCCGCGACCTGGTCGCGTTCGGCCGCTATCCGCATACGGGCGGGCGGCTGACCGTGGACGACAAGACCCACATCGACCGCGCCCTGGCGTATCTGAACCTGCAACCCCTGGCCGGGCGCTATCTGGATGAGATGTCTGGCGGCCAGCGCCAGCGCGCTTTCGTTGCGATGGTGCTGTGCCAGGACACGCGCTACGTGCTGTTGGACGAACCGCTGAACAGCCTGGACATGAAGCACGCGGTGGCCATGATGGGCACCTTGCGCCGCGCCGCCGATGAGCTGGGCAAGACGGTGGTACTGGTGCTGCACGACATCAATTTCGCGTCCAGCTACGCCGACCGCATCGTGGCCATGCGGCAGGGGCGCGTGGCGTATCAAGGCACCCCGGCCGAACTGATCCGGCCCGAGGTGCTGAGCCCGCTGTATGAATTGCCGATCGACGTGCACGAGATCGGCGGCAAGCGCATCTGCGTGTATTACCGCTAAGGAAAGTCGTGCGGCGCGCCACAACCTCTACGCTGATTCGGCGCTGGCGGTAAGCCCGGCCTGCCGCCTGGCGCGATGGCGGCGTTCCAGCATCACCGCCCACAGCCACAAGGGCATGCTGCCGATGGCCAGCAAACTGCCCACCCAACCCGTCGACGTCCAGCCGTAGCCCGCCGCGATGGCCAGGCCGCCCAGGAATGGCCCTAGCGCATTGGCGGTATTGAAGGCGGAATGGTTCAGCGCGGCGGCCAGGCCCTGGGCGTCGCCCGCCACGTCCATCAGGCGCGTCTGCAACACGGTGCCCAGCGCGCCGCCCACGCCCACCAGGAACACGTTCAGCGTGATCAGCCAGACGTTGTGCGCCATCAACGGAAATAGCGCCAGCACCACGGCCGACCACACCAGCAGCAGCCCGGCCGTGCGCATCACGGCGCGGTCGGCAAACACCGGCACCACCATGTTGCCCACCGTCAGCCCCACGCCGAACGCGCTGAGCACAAAGGGCACGGTGGTGGGCGCTACCTGCGTCACGGCGGTCAGCGTGTCGGCCAGGTAGGTGTAGATGGAGAACAGGCCGCCAAAGCCCACCGCGCCGATCGCCAGCGTGATCCAGACCTGACCTCGGCCCAGTGCGCTCAGCTCGCGCAGCGGGCTGGCCTTGTGGTCGGCGGGCGTATCCGGCGCGTAGATGGCCACGCTGATCATCGTCAGCACCGCCAGCAGCGACACCAGCCCGAAGCTCCAGCGCCACCCGATCACCTGACCCAGCCAGTTGGCCAGCGGTACGCCGACGATGGTGGCCACCGTCAGCCCCAGGAACACGCGCCCGACGGCCATGGTGCGGCGATTGGCCGGCACCAGCGAACTGGCCACCAGCGACGCAATGCCAAAGTACGCACCATGCGGCAGCCCGCTAAGAAAGCGGAAAAACAGCATCCAGTGATAATCCGGCGCAATGGCGCTCAGGCCGTTGCCAACGGCAAACAAGCCCATCAACGCAATCAGCAGGCGGCGGCGCGGCATTCTGGCGCCCAGCACGGCCAGGATCGGCGCGCCAACCACCACGCCCAGCGCATAGGCGCTGATGACGTGGCCGGCGGTGGGGGCGTCGATTCCTAGGGATTGGGAAAAATAGGGCAGCAGGCTCATCGTGGCGAACTCGGTGGTTCCGATGGCGAAGCTGCCCACGGCAAGGGCAAGCAGCACCAGCGCGGGGCGGTGCTGCAAGGAAGCAGGGTGAGACATGGGGATGGCTAGGGGTGATTCGAGGAATGTTGCAACGCAACAGCCGTATTGTAAGCACCCCTGGCTGTCATCCACATGTCTACGCGACCTACTGGGTCAGATCCACCGCATAGCGCGACAACTGCGTCGTAGCGTCCGGGGTGGCGTCATACACGCTGACATTGGTCACGCCGTGCGCCGCCGCCATCGGCAGGGTGCCGGGCACCGACCAGAACACCACGGGGCCGGCCAGCCCGCTTAGCGGCTTGAAGCGCCAGCTGCGGTCCAGGCCGTAGGTGGCCAGGTCCAGCGTCGGGTTCTTTTTGATAAAGCTGATCAGCACGTCGCGGCTGGCGTCCGGGGCTTGCAGCACGATGTCGCCCTTGCCGCCGGCCAGGCCAGGAAAGTCACCGCCACCGCTGGCGCGGTAGTTGTTGGTGACCACCAGGAACTGCGCGGCCAGATCCAGCGGCGCACCTTGGTAGGTCAGGTTCGAGATACGCGTACCCTTGGGCTGGCTGACATCAATTTCGTACTTCAGCGCATTGCCCGGGGCATAGAGCACATCGAAATTGAACGTGGGGAAGGTCGTGTCGACCAGGTCTTGCGGTGCGACCTGGGCGGGGTCGATCTGCTTGAACTGTTCGGCCGTCTTCTCCAGCCACTGGCGGACCGTATCGCCCGTGACGCGCACCACCTGCAAGGTGTTCGGGTACAGGTACAGGTCGGCCGCGTTGTTGATGGCCACGTTGCCTTGTTTGACGAACGTGAAGTCGCCCGGCCCGTTGCGCCCGCCCTTGAACGGCGCGGCGGCCGACAGGATGGGCAGGGCGCCGTAAGCCGGATTGTTCTTGGCGATATAGTCCTTCAGGTAATCGATCTGCGCCATGTTCACGATTTGCAGCGCCGACACGTCGCCCGTCAGCGCGTAGTAGGTTGCCATGTCGAACTGGCTTTGGCCGATTGGCGTCTTCACGTAGTCGATGGTGGCGGCATGCTCGCCTTGCACCAGCTGCTGCACGGCGGTGTCCGGCGCCACGTAGGTGGCCGGCGTCGAGCCGCTTTGCGCGGTCAGGCGCGTGGAAATGCGCTGCACCGTGGTCGCGTCCTGTTGCACGCGCCAGCCCTTGTCATACGACAGCTTCAATGTGATCTGGCCCAGGTTGTTGCCCCACTGGCCCGCCTGCACGGCCGGCACGCCGTTGACCAGGCCACGCACCGGGTCCACGCCCGGCTGCCCGACGAACGGGGACGTGGCGCTGGTGTCCGGAAACAGCAAGTGCTGGTGGCCCGTGATCAGCGCGTCGATGCCCGGCACCTGGCTCAGGTACCCGGCGCCGTTCTCCATTGCCGGGTCGTACGCTGTCTTCATGTCGATGCCGCCGTGCGCCAGCGCCACGATGATGTCCGCGCCCGCCGCCTTCATCTCGGGCACGTAGCGCTGCGCGGTTTCCTTCCAGCCCGTGACCTGCACGTGGCCTTCCAGATTGGCCTTGTCCCATTGCAAGATCGGCGGCGGGGCAAACCCGATCACGCCCACCTTGAACGGCACATCTATCGTCTTGCCACCCGCGTCCGTCGCCTTGAAAGTCTTGTCCAGCAACACCCAGGGCTTGAAGATGGGTTGCTTGCTGGCGGCCGACACCACGTTGGACGACACGAAGGGGAAGGCCGGCGCGGCGCAGTTCGTGGCGCCGGTGGGATTGGTCTTGTCCGTGCCTTTGCCGATGCCGGCCAAGCCGAAGTCCACATTCGTGATCTGCGACAGATAAGGCAGGCCGTAGTTGAATTCGTGATTGCCCATCGTGCCCGCGTCGTAGGCCAGCAGGTTCATCTGCTTGTAGATGGCGATCATGTCCGCGCACTGCACCGGCGCCACCAGCGCCTGGTAGTCGGACAGCGCGGTGCCCTGGATGGTGTCGCCGTTGTCGAACAACAGCGTGTTGGCGTGCTGCTTGCGCGCGTTGGCGATCAGCGTCGCGCTGCGGTCCACGCCATAGCTCTTGTCTTCGGCCAGCTTGTAGTAGTCGTAGCCCAGCACATTGGCGTGCAGGTCGGTGGTGGCCAGGATCGCCACGTCCAGCGCGGCGCCTTGCGGCACGCTGGCGACGGGCGGGGTGACTGCGCCGGTGTCATCATCATCATCGTC
Organism: Achromobacter sp. 1L-A-4-B-C2; assembly: GCF_057291955.1. Lineage (NCBI taxonomy): Bacteria > Pseudomonadati > Pseudomonadota > Betaproteobacteria > Burkholderiales > Alcaligenaceae > Achromobacter > Achromobacter sp. 1L-A-4-B-C2. Next base: position 438,098 of record NZ_JBXAWP010000005.1, on the reverse strand, counting down.
ATCGCCGCCGCAGGCGGTCAGGCCCGCCAAGAGCGCAACGCTGGCCGATACCGCGAATAGTTTTCGTACGTGGGGCTTCACCGTCATTCCTCCGTGTCATGAAGGAATCCGAGTGTGAGGACGGTGTGTGACCTGGGCGTGACACGGATGATGCCGGGTATGCAAGCCGGGGTATGCAAGCCGGGGTATGCAAGCGGGGTGTGCCCGCCGGGGTATGCAAGCGGGGTATGCAAGCCGGGGTGTGCAGGCCGGGGTATGCAAGCCGGGGTGTGCAAGCCGGGTAAGCGGCGTCCTACCGCAGCGGTGATGCTCTTGTCAGGCTGTCGGGTTCCAGCGCCGCCAGCGCATCCAGGAAGCGCCACGCGAATGAGCCCGGGCCTTCCGCCAGCGCGCCCGCGCGTTCGCCTGCGATGGCAAAGCAGGACAGGGCGGCAACGGCCGCGATGTACGGGTCGTCTTTGGACACGGCGGCAAAAGCGCCCACCACTGCCGTCAACGCGCAGCCCGTGGCCGTGACGCGCGGCATCAGCGGCGAGCCGCCCGTGATGTGCACTGAACGCTGGCCATCGGTGACGTAATCGGTTTCGCCCGTCACGGCCACCACGGTGCCATGGGCAGCAGCAATGGCGCGTGCCGATTGTTCTGCCTGCGCCACGGCGTCGCGCGCATCCACGCCCTTGCCGGCGCTGTGGCCGCCCGCCAACGCAATGATTTCCGACGCGTTGCCGCGCACGATAGTCGGTTGCAAGGCCAGCAATTGCCGCACGGCGTCGCGCCGGAAAGCGGTGGCGTGGTGCGCCACCGGGTCCAGCACCCACGGCACGCCGGCCTGCCGCGCCGACGCCGCCGTCAACAGCATGCTTTCCAACCAGGGCGCGGACAGCGTGCCGATATTGATGACCACCGCCCCGGCCATGCGCGCAAACTCCGGCGCTTCTTCGGTGGCGTGCACCATGGCGGGCGATGCGCCGATTGCCAGCAGCACATTGGCCGCGATGTTCATGGACACGAAATTGGTCAGGCACTGCACCAGCGGTGCATCCTGCCGCAGCGCCGTGTACCGGTCTTGGCACGCGCGCGCCAAGTCGGCGGTGTCGAGGTCGATGGAAGATTCAGCCATGCCTAAAGGTCCTTGCTACGCGTTCCGATGGATCGGCGTATGTTCTGGTGTTGCCCGGCACGCTGTCAATCGAGTCTGGCCGCGACCGTTCGTCACCTTACTTCGCGGACGGCCAGCGTCCGCCCAGGGCGCGCGTGGCGTCGGCCGCCGCTTCCTGCACCAGCTTGGCCATTTTCTTGACGGCCGCGGGCGAATAACGTTCTTTAGGGCCAGACAAGGAAATCGCCCCGCAGATGTCGCCGTCGGGGCCGAATACCGGGCTGGCCACCGCCGCGCAGTTCGGGTCGCGTTCGCCCATGGACGTCAGCATCAGGCCGAATTCGGCGGGGGACTTGCCGTCGACCAGATACGCGGTCAGCAGCCTGCCCGCCGCTCCCTTGTCCAGCGGCAGCAGGTCGCCGACACGAATACGGTCCAGCGTGGAATGGTGCGAATCCACGCGCAGCACGCAGGCGCGTGAATTGGCATCGTGGTAGACGTGGAACGACGCGCTTTCGGTGCCCTTATCGACCAGGGCTTGCAGCAGCGGCAGGATGGTTTCGGTCAGGCGGTAGGTGGCTTCGTACGCGCGCCCGAGGTGATGCGCGTAAGGCCCCAGGGAATAGCGGCCGTCGGCGCGGCGCACCACCAGCGCCACTTTTTCAAGCGAGGCAATCAGCCGCAACAAGGTGCTTTTGTAGAACCCCGTGGCCCGGGAAAGGTCGGCAAGCGTGATGGGCTCGGTGCGTTGCGCAACGGCCCCGACGATGGTCAGGGCGCGTTCGACGGCGGCGACGCCGTCAGTGGAATTGTCCTGAGTAGGGGTGCGACTCATTGGAATGGTAGGGATGATTAGGCATGGGTTCCCGACTCCGGATCGATCACCCGGCTGATGACCGGGAAATAGCGGTTGCCATGGCCCTGGGCCAACGCGGCGCTGAACCAGTGGTCAACGTTGCGGGCGCCCAGCGCTTGTACGCCGGTTTGTTCCGCCAACGCCAGCGCGTAGCGCAGGTCTTTGCGGGCATAGTCCACGGGGAAGGCTTTTTCGGGAAATTCACCGGGCAGAATAGCCTTTAAGCCGTGGTTGCGCAACGCGAAGCTATCCGCCGAACCGCGCGTGAAAGTCTCCAGCAATACCTGCGGATCCACGCCGGAACGCCGCGCAATTGCACGCGCTTCCGACAACGCCACCACGGTTTCGAACAGCACCATATTGTTCAGGATCTTCACCACCTGGCCGCTGCCGACCGGGCCGCAATAGGTGATTTCGTTGGCGAAGGTGGACACCAGCGGCTTGACCCGCTCAAACGTCGCGGTCTCGCCGCCGATCATCACGGACAGCGTGCCGGCCTCGGCGGCGGCGCGGGTGCGGGCAACCGGGGCGTCGATGAACGTTGCGCCCTTGGCGGCAAATTCACCGGCCAGCTCGCGCGTCACATCAACGGGCGACGTGCTCAGGTCCACGATCAACTGGCCGCTGCGTGTATTGGCCAGCAAACCATCGGCGGCGCGCGCCAGCTGCGCCACGACTTCGCCGGACGGCAGCGACAGGAACACCACGTCGCAGTCGCGCATGATCTGCTGGGCCGTCGCGGTCTGGACGCCATGTGGGGCCAGACGCTGCAAGGGTGCCGCGTCGGTGTCGCAGCCCAGCACGGGCAGGCCGCCCTTGGTGGCCAGGTTGCGGCAGATGGGTTCGCCCATGACGCCCAGGCCGATGAAGCCGGCTCGTTGAAATTCAGACATGTGGATAGTCTCCGAAGAAGGGGGGCCGTCGTCGCGGCCCTGGAAAGAATGCGTACAGGCTCCTGCGGCCTACATGCCGAAGTAGATGCCCTTGGATTGTTGGTACAGACGCAGCCCGCTGACGCCTTTTTCGCGCCCGATGCCGCTTTGCTTGAAGCCGCCGAACGGCGTGGATATCGACAATTGCTTATACGTGTTGATCCACACGCTGCCGGCTTCCAGGCGCCTGGCCACGCGCCACGCGCGCCGGTAGTCCGCCGTCCATACGCCGGATGCCAGGCCGTAGACGCTGTCGTTGGCCTGGTCGATCAAATCGTCTTCGTCCTCGAAGGTCAGCGCGCACAGGACCGGGCCGAAGATTTCTTCGCGCACCACGTGGGCATCGCGAGACAGCCCGCCCAGGATGGTGGGCTGGTAGAACGCGCCCGCTTGCAGCGCGTCGTCGTCGGGCCGCTGCGCGCCCAGCAACACTTGCGCGCCGTCGCGCTTGGCGGATTCCACCATGCCTTCAATCTTGTCGCGATGGCCAAAGGACGCGATCGGGCCCATCTGGGCGCCGGTGGCGTCGGGCAGGTTGACATTGAGCCGTGCGGCACGCGCCACAAGTTTTTCGATAAACGCTTCTGCGATACCGCGCTGCACGTACAGCCGCGATCCGGCAACGCAGGATTGCCCGCTGCCTTCAAAAATGCCGCCGATCACGCCGTCTATCGCCGCGTCCTGGTCCGCGTCGTCAAACACGATGTGCGGGGACTTGCCACCCAGTTCCAGTGCCACGGGCATTAGCTTTTCAGCGGCGGCATGGGCGATGGCCCGACCGCTGGCGGTGCCTCCGGTGAACGACACCATGCGCACGCCCGGATGCTCCACCAAGCGACGGCCCACGGTGGCGCCCAGGCCGGTGACCACGTTGAGGATGCCAGGCGGCAAGCCGGCTTCCTGCGCGATGCGGCCCAGCGCCAGGGCGGGCGACGAGGTCACCTCCGACGGCTTGAGGATCACGGCGTTGCCGGCGGCCAGCGCGGGCGCCACCTTCTGCGCTTCCATCGTCAGCGGCGAGTTCCACGGCGTGATCGCCACGACCACGCCATACGGCTCGTAGTGCGTCATGGACAGGTAGTTGCCGCGCGCCGGCGTGACTTCCGCGCCCAGCGTTTCGCACACGCCCGCGTAATAGCGGAAGGTGGCCGCCGCGCTGGCGACCTGCGTCTTGCATTCCGCCCAGACCTTGCCGTTTTCAATCATCTGCAAGCGTGCCAGCAGTTCCGAATGCTGTTCGATGCCATCGGCGATGCGGCGCAGGATCGCGGCGCGCTGGTGCGGCAGCATGTCGCGCCAGGCAGCCTGGCGAACTGCCTTCCAGGCGGTATCCACGGCCTGGTCAACCTGCGCGTCCGACGCTGCGCTGACCAAGTAGTTCTGCGCGCCCGTGGCCGGGTTGGTGGACGCGAATGCCGCCTCTTGCCGGGCGATCCATTCACCGCCGATCAGCATGGATTTAAGGGTTTCCGATGATTCGGACATGACGTGATGTTCCTCTCTTGATGGGATTTTCCGGCGCGTCCGATGGCGGCCGGTATGCATTTATTCGTTGACAGTCGCTGGCCGAAAAAATATAAAATAGAATAAGCGTTCTGTCTACAGGAACGGTAAGAATAAACAAACCGTCATTCAAAGACAAGAGGAGACAACTCGATGCACCGCAATGTCTTGTGCGCGCTGGCATGTGCCACGGCGTTGTTCGCGGGAACGGCGCAGGCCGATTCCTACCCTTCAAAACCCGTGTCGATGATCGTGCCGTATCCGGCCGGCGGCGCCACCGATGTGGTGGCGCGCGCCGTCGCTGAAAAGCTGACGCAGTCGTGGGGCCAGTCCGTCATCGTTGAAAACCGCGCGGGCGCCGGCACCACCATCGGCGCCAGTTCGGTGGCGCGGGCGCCGGGCGATGGCTACACGCTGTTCATGACCACGTCTGCCCACACGATCAGCGGCCATCTGTACAGCAAGCTGAACTACGACCCGGTCAAAGACTTTGCCCCCATCACGCTGGTCACCAAGGTGCCGCTGGTGCTGGTGGTCAACCCCGCCATCCCGGCCAAGACATTGCAGGAATTTTTGGCCTACCTGAAGCAGAACAGCGGCTCGGTCAACTTTGCGTCTCCGGGCAACGGCACCGCGCAGCACCTTAGCGGTGAGCTGTTCAAGATCGCCACGCAGTCCAGCATCACGCACGTGCCTTATCGGGGTGACGCGCCGGCCTTCACGGACCTGGCGGGCGGCCAGGTGCAGATGATGCTGGCCACGATTACGTCGGCGCTGCCCTTGATTGAATCCGGCAAGCTGCGCGCGCTGGCCGTGGCCAACGGCACGCGCGTGCAGGCGCTGCGCAATGTGCCGACCTTTGCCGAAGCCGGCATGCCCGGCTTCGAGGCCGCAACGTGGTTCGGGCTGCTGGCCCCCGCATCGCTGCCACCGGCGCAGGCGCAACGCATCTACGAGGACGTGTCCAAGATCGTGGCCACGCCCGCGATGCAGGCGCGCATCGAGAGCCTGGGCGGCGAAGTGGTCAACAGCACCCCGCAGGCGTTCGCCGCGTTCATGTCCAGCGAGCAGGACAAGTGGGGCCGCGCGGTCAAGGCATCCGGCGCCGTCGCCGCGCAGTAATCACAACGCCAGGCACATAGCCAGGCACAGCAACGGCCCGGAGTCGCGCGCCGATGCAGCGCAAGGCACGGGTTCAGGCAACCACGGAGGAGACACATCATGACAGTTTCAAAATGGCTGGCAGCAAGCGTGTTCGTGTTGTCAACGGCAGCGCCCCTTGAGGCAAGCGCTGCCGACTACCCCAGTGCACCGGTGAAGTTCGTGGTGGGCTTCAGCCCCGGCAGCACTATCGACACGGTGGCGCGCATCGTCGGCGAGGCGCTGTCCGCGCGGATGAAGCAGACCTTCGTCGTGGACAACAAGACGGGCGCCAACGGCATGATTGCGGCACGCGCCGTCGCGCAGGCCAAGGCGGACGGCTACACCATCCTGGTCAGCAATTCCAGTTCGATCACCGTCAATCCCTTGCTCTACAAGGATCTGCAATACGACCCCTTGAAGGATTTTGCCCCGGTCACCACGGTGATGTCGGTGCCCTTCATCCTGACCATCAACGCCGAGAACCCCCGTGTGGCGGGTGTGACCGACGTCAAATCGCTGGTGGCGCTGGCCAAGCGCAATCCCAATACGGTCAGCTATGGCTCGGCCGGCAACGGCAACCTGATGCATCTGGCGGGCGCGCAGCTTGCCGCCATGTCCAACGTGCAGATGCTGCACGTGCCGTACCGGGGCGCCGCGCCGATGGAAGCCGGGCTGCTGTCCAAAGAGGTCGACTTCGGCTTTGACACCTTGTCCGGCGTACCGCTTATCAAGTCGGGCAAGTTGCGTGCGCTGGCGGTGTCGTCCGCCGACCGCTGGCACGACCTGCCGGACGTGCCCGCCGTGTCCGAGCTGGGCTACCCCGGGTTCGACATCTCGTTCTGGGTCGGCATCTTTGCGCCCGCGGGCACGCCGCAGACGGTGGTGGACCGGCTTAATCGGGAAATCGCAGCGGTAACCCAGGACCCCGAGGTGCGCGCACGGCTGGCGGCGCAGGGCAATCCGCTGACGCAGTCGCCGCAGGCTTTCCGCCAGAAGATCGCAGAAGAACTTACGCAAAACGAAGCGCTGATCAAGCGCGCCAACATCAAGATCGATTGACCGGGCGGCAACCGCCGCATCGGCAACGGGCAGGGAGGAGCACACGTGTCCTGGGACAAAGAACTGCAAGAACTGGCGCTGCGCAAAGAACTGGCGCAGCGCATGGGGGGCGAGGCCAAGGTGCGCCGGCATCGAGAGGGCGGCAAGCTGCCGGTGCGCGAACGCATTGCGCACATGGTCGATGTGGGATCGTTTCGCGAGGTGGGCGCGCTGGCGGGCAGCGGGGAATACGATGCCGAAGGTCGCTTGACGGATCTGACGCCGTCGAACTTGCTGATCGGCCGCGCCAAGGTCGACGGCCGGCCGGTGGTGGTGGCGGCCGACGACTTCACGGTGCGTGGCGGCGCCAACGACGGCGCGGTGGGCGATAAGCTGGTCGAGGCCGAACGCATGGCGCATGACCTGAGGCTGCCGCTATTGCGGCTGGTGGATGGCACGGGCGGCGGCGGGTCGGTGCGCAATATCGAAATCAAGGGCCACACCTTGCTGCCCAAGCTGCGCATGTGGCCGTTGATGGCACAGAACCTGGCCACCGTGCCCGTGGTGTCGCTGGCCCTGGGGTCGGTGGCGGGCCTGGGCGCCGCGCGCGTGGCTGCCAGCCATTACGCCATCATGGTGCGCGAGACCTCGCAGCTGTTCATCGCCGGCCCGCCGGTCGTGGCGCGCATCGGCCAGACGCTGGACAAGAATGAACTGGGCGGCAGCGACATCCATACCCGCAACGGCGTGGTGGACGACGAAGCTGATTCGGAAGCCGACGCCTTTGCCATGGCGCGGCGCTTCCTGTCTTATCTGCCGCGTTCGGTGCACGAATTGCCGCCCCGCGCGACTGGCACCGCCGTCGCGTCGGCTGACCAGGATTGGCTGCGCAAGGCCATCCCCGCCGACCCGCGTGCCGTCTACAAGATGCGACCCATCGTGTCGGCCTTGATGGACGAAGGCTCGTTCATGGAGATCGGCAGGCGCTGGGGCAAGGCGGTCATCACGGGGCTGGCGCGCATCGACGGCTGGCCGGTGGCGGTGTTTGCCAGCGACCCCTATCACTACGGCGGCGGCTGGGACGGCCCGGCCGCCGAGAAGTTCACCCGCTTGCTCGACCTGGCCGAAACGTTTCACTTGCCGGTCGTGAACCTGGTGGATGTGCCCGGCTTTCAGATCGGCCTGAACGCCGAGAAGGCCGGCGCCATGCGCTACGGCGTACGCGCGCTGACGGCGGTGGCGCAGTCCACCGTGCCCTGGTGCTCGATCATTGTACGCAAGGCCTTTGGCGTGGCGGGCGGCGGCCACCAAAGCGCGGGCCGCTTCAATTTCCGCTATGCGTGGCCGTCTGCCCAATGGGGATCGTTGCCGGTTGAAGGCGGCCTGGAAGTGGCCTACAAGGCCGAGATCGAAGCCGCCGCCGACCCCCAGGCCAAGATGCGTGAAATTGAAGCGCGCGTGCGCGGCCTGACCTCTCCGTTTCGCAGCGCCGAAGCTTTCGTCGTGGAAGACATCATCGACCCGGCCACCACGCGGCAGGTGCTGGAAGAGTTCGTGGAAGTGGTTGCGCCGCTGCGCGAACCCGGCCCGCGCGCCTTTGGGTATCGGCCATGACGGCGGGCTTGGAGCGCAATATTAAAAGAGTCATCGTCGCCAACCGGGGCGCTGTCGCCCGACGGGTCATCCGAGCCTTGCGCGCGCTTGGCCTGGAATCGGTTGCCGTGTATTCCGAGGCGGATCGCGATCTTCCTTATCTGCGTGAAGCGGACGTGGCCGTTCCCATCGGGCCGGCGCCCGCCGCGCAAAGCTATCTGAACCGCGACACGCTGCTACGCGTGGCGCGCGAGACGGGCGCCGATGCATTGCATCCCGGTTATGGCTTCCTGTCCGAGAACGCGGACTTTGCCCAGGCGGTGGAATCGGCCGGCATGATCTTCGTCGGCCCGTCGCCGCGCTGGATACGAATGCTGGGGCACAAGACGCGGGCGCGCGATGCGATGCGGGCGCTTGGCATGCCGATGGCCGCCAGCAGCGCCGTGTTGGGCGCCGACCTTGACGCTGTGCGCCATGCCGCCCAGGACCTGGGCTACCCGGTGCTGATCAAGCCGGCCTCGGGTGGCGGCGGCATCGGCATGATTCCGCTGCACGGCCCGCAGGAGGTGGAACCCGAATGGGCGCGGGCGCGGCAGATCGCCGAGCGCAGCTTTGGCGGATCGGACCTGTATCTGGAAAAGCTCCTGGTCAACCCGCGCCATGTGGAATTCCAGTTCCTGGCGGACCGCCATGGGCAAGTGCGCTGCCTGTATGAACGCGACTGCTCTACGCAGCGGCGGCACCAGAAGGTATTGGAAGAGGCGCCCGCGCCGGGGCTGGACCGAGACTTGGTGGCCGACATGGCGGCAAAGCTGGAAGGCATGTTGTCGACGTTGGGCTACGACGTGATTGGCACCGTTGAAATGCTGTACACGCCCGAGTCCGGCTTTTCGTTCCTGGAAATCAACACCCGCCTGCAAGTTGAACACGCCGTGACGGAAGCGGTTACGGGCATCGACATCGTGGCCGCTCAACTGAGGCTGGCGGCGGGCGAACGGATGGGCAGCGTGTTGGCGCGGGTGCCGCCTTTGCAAGGGCATGCGCTGGAGGCGCGCGTCTACGCGGAAGATCCTGTGCGTTTTCTGCCGTCCCCCGGTGTGCTGCAAGTCTTTGCGCCGCCCGTGCTGCCCGGCGTGCGCGTGGAGACGGGCTACGCGGAAGGTTGCCGCGTGTCCAGCCATTACGACCCGATGCTGGCCAAGGTGATCGCGCATGCCGCCACGCGCGACCAGGCGTTGCTGTTGTTAAAGCAGGCGCTGACGCAGTTTCGGGTGGACGGCGTCAAGACCAACATTCCCTTCATGTTGCGCGTGCTGGACGACGAGGGCTTTGGCGCGGGCCAGGTGTCCACCGGCATGGTGGCCCGCATTCTGGACGCGACGCGCGCGGTGCAGGCAGCGTGAATAGCTAATCAGCAGCCAGGCGTTGACCGCCTTGGCATCGTGGACTGAACCGAAGTATCCAAGGAGACAACAATGTTCAAAGTAGAAACCCCGGTTGTGGGCCGAGTGGTTGCCGTCAGTGTGCGTCCGGGCCAGCGTGTCGACGCTGGCGATAGCGTCATCAAGGTCGAGTCTATGAAGATGGAAATCCCTGTCGAGTCCGAACGCGCGGGCATCGTCGCACGCGTGCTGGTGGGCGAAGGCGACGAGGTGGACGAAGGCCAGGTTGTGGTCGAGCTGGAGTAACGCCGCCATGCTGATCCATACGGAACGAACCGAGGCGGGCCGGGTCGCGATGCTGCGGTTGCGCAACCCGCCGGTCAATAGCTTGAGCTCGGACTTGCGCAGCGAATTGCAAGCGAGCATCAAGGACGCGCTACAGGACCCGGAAGTTCGCGCACTGGTCTTGATCGGGGACGGCGGCTTCTTTTGTTGCGGGGCCGAGATCCGGGAATTCAATACCCCTATGTCGACGCGCGAACCGACACTGCGGTCCCTGATCGCGTTGATCGAAGGCGCATCCAAACCCGTCGTTGCGGCAATACATGGCGCCGCCTTGGGCGGTGGGCTGGAGCTGGCGCTGGGTTGTCATTACCGGATCGCGCTGCAAGGCGCGTCGCTGGGTCTGCCCGAGGTGAAGCTGGGCGTGCTGCCCGGCGCGGGCGGCACGCAGCGACTGCCCAGACTCGTCGGCGTCGAGCGCGCGCTGACGATGATTGCGCAGGGCGACCCCATCGACACCGCAACCGGCCTGGACTGGGGCCTGCTTGATGCAGTCGTGGCCGACAATCTGCCCGAGCGCGCCGCTGCCTATGCGCGGGCGAAGGCCGACGCGCCACTGGCCGGGCGCAACGTGGGCGCGCGGCAGGTGCCTGCGCCGCAAGATTCGGGCGTGTACGAGCGTGCCCGCGAACAGGCCGCCCGCCGTTATCGTGGCTGCGTGGCGCCGCTGGCGTGCATCGATTGCGTGAAAGCTGCCACCCACAGCACGCTGGAAGACGGCCTGGCGTTTGAACGCGAGCACTTTCTGGACCTCGTCAACGGTAGCCAGTCCAAGGCGCAGCGTCACCTGTTCTTTGCCGAACGCGCCGCCGTCAAATTGCCGAAGGAGTGGGCGGCCACAGCCGGCATCACGACCGTGGGCGTGGTCGGCGCGGGCACGATGGGCGGCGGTATCGCGATGAGCCTGGCCAACGCCGGGCTGGACGTCGTGCTGGTCGAACGCGATGCGCAGGCGCTGGAACGCGGCTGGTCGGCCATCCGCAAGAACTACGCCGCGACGGCGGCGAAGGGCAAGCTGACGGCGGCGCAGGTGGACGAACGGCAGGCGCGCATCCGCCCGTCACTGGATATGGACGATCTGCGCGATGTCGATCTGGCGATCGAAGCCGCGTTCGAGGACATGGACGTCAAGCGCCAGATCTTCACCGCGCTGGACGCGGTGTGCAAGCCGTTGGCGATTCTGGCCTCGAACACGTCGCGTCTGGATATCGACAAGATCGCCGGCTTTACGCGTCGGCCCGCCCAGGTGTTAGGCATGCACTTCTTCAGCCCGGCCCACGTCATGCGCTTGCTGGAAGTGGTCAAGGGTGGCCAGACGGATGGTAACGTCATCGCCTCGGTGTTCCAGCTGGCGCGCCGCATGGAAAAGTTGCCGGTGCTGGTGGGCGTATGCGACGGATTCGTCGGCAACCGCATGGTCAGCCCTTACACGCGCGAGGCGCATTTTCTGCTGGAAGAGGGCGCGTCGCCGTCGCAGGTGGACGGCGCCTTGCAGCGTTTTGGGCTGGCCATGGGGCCGCTGCGCATGGCGGACATGGCGGGTCTGGACATCAGCTGGGCGTTTCGCAAGCGCACCGCATCGACCCGGCCGGCGCACCTGCGCTATTCGCGCGTGGCCGACAGCCTGTGCGAACAAGGGCGCTTTGGGCAGAAGACGGGCGCCGGCTTTTATCGCTACGCAGCGGGCAGCCGTGAGCCGTTGGAAGACGCGCGGGTGTTGGCGTTGATCGAGGCATGCGCGCGCCAGGACGGCATCGTGCGACGCGACATCACCGACGAGGAAATCGTGCAGCGCACGATGTGCGCGCTGGTGAACGAAGGCGCGCGCATCCTGGAAGAGGGCATCGCCCGCCGCGCGTCGGATATCGACGTCATCTACGTCAACGGCTACGGCTTTCCGGGGCATCGGGGCGGCCCGCTGTTTTATGCCGACCAGCAAGGCTTGCCGAATGTGCTGGCCACGATCCGGCGCTTTCACGATCGACACGGCGAACTTTGGCAGCCCGCCCCGTTATTGGAACGCCTGGTGGCGCAGGGCAAGCGCTTTGCGGACTTGTAAATCGTTGGCCCGCCGCGCCGTGACATCGGGCGCGGCGACTCAGAACAAATAGAAGGAGACCGCAATGCATACGGAACAAGTCGAGGCCCTGTCGCGGGGGCCACAGGAACAGTACTTTGCCGCGTTGGCCAAAGGCCGTTTTCAAATTCAGCGCTGCGCGGCATGCGAACGGCATCAGTTCTTTCCCCGCACGCTGTGCGTGCACTGCGGCGCGACCGACCTGGCGTGGACGGACCCCGCCGGCACCGGCACGGTCTATTCGTTCAGCATCGTGCGGCGCAAGCCGGAAGCGGGCGGCGACTACAACGTGGCGCTGATCGATCTGGACGAGGGCGCGCGCATGATGAGCCGGGTGGACGGCGTGCCGTTGGAACGGCTGCGGATCGGCATGCCGGTCAAGGCGCGGGTGTTGTTGGATGCGGCCCAGCCGCTGGTGGTGTTCCAGCCTGTGGAGGCCGCATGATGACGCTGGAATCACTGCGCGGCCGGGTCGCCATTGCCGGGGTCGGGCACGCGGGCCTGGGCGAAGCGCACGGCTACACCGAAATGGAAGTGCTGGCCCAGGCCGCGTCGCGGGCAGTGGCCGATGCCGGGCTGACCATGAAGGATATCGACGGGCTGGCCACATGCAGTTCATCGGCCACGATGTGGAGCATGCCCGTTGCCGAATACCTGGGCCTGCGTCCTCGGTATATCGAAGCCACGATGCTGGGTGGGTCCAGCTTTGTCTCGCACCTGCTGCCCTCGGTGATGGCATTGGCATCCGGGCAATGCAATGCGGTGCTGGTCTGCTATGGCAGCACGCAAAAGACCGCCACGTTCGGCCGCAAGGAAGGCATCAAGGCGCGTACGTTGCTGGACCCCCAACCATTCGAACATCCGTATTCGCCGCTACAGCCCGTGACGTCCTACGCGTTGGCCGCCGCCCGCCACATGCATCAATACGGCACAACCCGCGAACAGCTGGCCGAAGTGGCCGTCGCGGCGCGCGCTTGGGCGGCGCTGAACCCCGAGGCCGCGATGCGCGACCCCTTATCGATCGAGGACGTGCTGCGTTCGCGCCCGGTCTCGGATCCATTGACGGTGCGCGACTGCTGCCTGGTCAGCGACGGTGGCGGCGCCTACGTGATGGTGCGCGCCGACCGCGCCCGCCAGCTGCCGCAGCCTCCCGTGTACGTGCTGGGCAGCGCCACGGCGGTGTGGAACCGCCAGATATCGTCCATGGAAGACCTGACCGTGACGGCGGCGGCGGAATCCGGCAAGCGCGCGCTGGCCATGGCTGGTTTGAACGTGGCGGACGTGGACGTGGCCGAGCTTTATGACGCCTTCACGATCAACACGCTGCTGTTCCTGGAAGACCTGGGCTTTTGCAAAAAGGGCGAAGGCGGCGCCTTTGTTCAGGGCGGCGGCATTGCGCCCGGTGGGCGTCTGCCGGTGAACACGAACGGCGGCGGCTTGTCGTGCGTGCATCCCGGCATGTACGGCATTTTCCTGGTGATAGAAGCCGTGCGTCAGCTGCGGGCTCAGGCGGGCGAACGACAGGTGGCGGGCGCGGATATTGCGCTGGTACACGGCAACGGCGGCACCTTGTCCAGCCAGTCCACCGCCATCCTGGGCGGCCCGTCCACGCGCTGACGCCGGCCTTGCGCCTTCCTTAGAAAAGGGATTTTCATGCTGGACAAAACAGTCGATACGCTGGCCGCCGCGGTGGCCGGCGTGCAAGACGGCGCGGTGATTCTGATCGGCGGCTTTGGCGCCTCGGGCGTACCTACCGAACTGGTTTGCGCGCTGCTTGACCAAGGCGCGCGCGACCTGACCATCGTCAATAACAACGCCGGCAATGGCGAACGTGGCCTGAGCCAATTGGTGCGAGCAGGCCGGGTGCGCAAGATGGTCTGCTCGTTTGCGCGTTCGTCGGATCGCAAGAACCCAAACGCCGCCGCCTTCGCCGAGGCCTATCACGCGGGAAAAATCGAGCTGGAATGCGTGCCGCAGGGCACGATGGCCGAGCGCATGCGCGCGGCGGGCGCGGGGCTGGGGCCGTTTTTCACGCCGACCGCCTTTGGTACGCCCTTGGCGAAAGGCAAGGAGACGCGCGTGATAGACGGCGTTGGGTACGTCCTGGAAGCCCCGTTGAAGGGCGACTTTGCTTTCGTCAAGGCGCGCACGGCAGACCGCTGGGGCAATCTCGTGTACCGCTATGCCGGGCGCAATTTCGCGCCGGTCATGTGCATGGCGGCCACCTCCACGGTGGCGCAGGTGGACAGCATCGTGGACCTGGGCGCCATCCCGCCCGAATACGTCATGACGCCGGGAATTTTCGTTAAACGAGTGGTGCAGGTGGAGCGCGATCATGGAATATGAAAAGCTGAATCGACGCCAGATTGCACGCCTGGTGGCCCAGGACATTCCGGATGGCGCCTATGTGAACCTGGGCATCGGCATACCGACGCTGGTATCTGCCTTTTTACCGGCCGACCGCGATGTGATCCTGCACACCGAAAACGGCATCGTCGGCATGGGGCCGGGCGATCCCGACGCGCCGCTGGACCTGGACCTGATCAACGCCAGCAAAGAAGCGGTCACCTTGTTGCCGGGCGCATCCATTACCGACCACGTGGTGTCGTTTGCCATGATGCGCGGCGGCCATCTGGACCTGACGGTGCTGGGCGCATTCCAGGTGTCCGCGCGCGGCGACCTGGCCAACTGGGACACCGGTGCGCCGGGCACGATTCCGGCCGTGGGCGGCGCGATGGACCTGGTGGCCGGCGCGCGCCAGGTCTACATCACGATGGACCACGTGACCAAGGATGGGCGGCCCAAGATCGTGCGCGAATGCACTTATCCACTGACTGGCGCGGGCGTGGTCGACCGCATCTATTCTGATCTGGCCATCATCGATGTGCTGCCGGATGGCATGCGAGTGATCGCGATGGTGGCGGGGCTGCGCTTTGACGCCTTGCAGGACCTGACGGATTGCCCGCTGACGCTGGCGGGCGATTGGCGGGTGTTGTCGCCTGAATAGCCTTCGGCTCGTACTTCCCCGTGTTGACAGGGGAAGTTTTCGATACTTAGAATGTTCTTATAGAAAGAATATACGTTCTGCACATAAGAACAACATAAGCGGGAAGAGACAATGGAAAACCACGCCACGCCAGCGCAACACGCGTCGGACGCGCAGCTTGCGCATCGATTCCGTAGCCGCGCGTTGTCGTTCTCGCGGCCGCGCCAGGTCGATATGGACCTGCTGGTGCGGGTCGGCGATGCGCCGCTGCTTGTACGCATTCGCGACGGCCGGGTCACCAGCGCCGACGCGCCCGCTGCGCCGCTGCCTTCCTGCGACGTATCGCTGCGCGCCTCTGCCGCCGCTTGGTCGCGCTTCTGGCAAGCCGTGCCGGATGCGGGCTGGCATGACATCTTTGCGCTGAGCAAGCGCGGCGAACTGGCTATCGAAGGCAACTTGCAACCCTTGATGGCGCACTTGCAGTTCGTCAAGGATCTGCTGGCCAGGGGCCGCGAGGTGCACGCATGAACGCCGCCCTGGAACCCATCGTTGGCCGTTATGTGCACATCGACATCGGCGGCAAGCCTTGCCGTGTTTACTTCGAAGAAGCGGGCGAGGGCATCCCGCTGGTCTGCCTGCACACCGCCGGCGCCGACAGCCGCCAGTACCGCCACATGCTGTGCGATGCGGACATCACGTCGCGCTATCGCGTCATTGCTTTCGACATGCCATGGCACGGCAAGTCCTACCCGCCGGCCGGCTGGCAGGACGAGGAATATCGCTTGTCCACCGAACGTTATGTGGAAACGGTCATGGCGTTCTGCCAGGCGTTGGCGCTGGATCGCCCCGCGCTGATCGGCTGCTCGATCGGCGGACGCATCGTGTTGCAGCTGGCGCATCAGCACACCGAACGTTTTCGCGCGTTGATCGGAGTCGAAGCGGCTGATTTCCAGCAGCCCTGGTACGACACCTCGTGGCTGCATCGCGGCGACGTCCATGGCGGCGAGGTCTGCGCGGCCTTGGTATCGGGCTTGGTGGCGCCGCAGTCGCCGGACGTCTATCGCCACGAAACCTTGTGGCAATACATGCAGGGCGGCCCCGGCGTGTTTCGCGGCGACCTGTATTTCTACCGTGTCGACGGCGATTTGCGGGGCCGGCTGGACGGCATCCGCACCGAGCGTTGTCCGCTATTTCTGTTGACGGGGGAGTACGACTTTTCGTGCACGCCCGAAGACACCTTGCGCACCGCCGCCGGTATTCCCGGTGCGCAGGTCACCATCATGCGCGAATTGGGGCATTTCCCCATGAGCGAGAACCCACAGCAGTTTCGCGGCTACATATTGCCGGTGCTGGACGCCATCGCCCGCCTATAGCGCGGCAACAACGACGGGCGGCATTGCCCGCGACTCACAGGAGGCATCATGCGTTATCCGATCATTCTGGCCGGCATCTTTGCGCTGGCCGCGGTTCCCGCCGTCAAGGCGCAAGAGGCACAAGGCACACTCAAGCTTGGCGCCTTGGTCACGCTGTCCGGCGCCGGTGCCGCCTGGGGGCAGGGCATGAAAAATGCCGCCGAGATTGCGGCGGACCAGGTGAACGAGGCGGGCGGACTGGAGGTGGACGGCAAGAAGTATCGCGTGCAGGTGGTGGCCTATGACGACAAGTACCAGGCCAACGAAGCCGTCACCGTGGCCAACCGCCTGGTGTTCGAGGACAAGGTGCGCTATGTGATCGGCCCGGTGGGATCGGCGCCGGTGCTGGCCATCCAGCCCATGACGGAAAAGAACAAAGTGATCGTCATGACGCTGGGCTTTACCGCCAAGGCGCTGGCCGCGGACAAGCCCTATACGTTCCGTCCCAACGTCACCACGGCCGAGGTGTCGCAGCCGCAGATCGACTGGCTGGTCAAATCGCAAGGCCTGCGCAAGGTGGGGGCGCTGTTCCCCAACGACGAAACCGGGCAGCAGATTGCGCTGGACCTGGAAGCTGCCTACAAGAAGGCGGGCGCGGCCTTGTCCGTCAAGGAATTCTTCGAACGCGACCGGGTCGACTTCGTGCCCGTGCTGACGCGCATGATGGCGCGCGGCATCGACGCCATCGAACTGGACGGCAATTCGCCCACCACCGCCGGCTTGATCGTGAAGCAGGCGCGCGAACTGGGCTTTGAAGGACGCATCGTGCGTACTGGCGGCCCGGCCACGCAGGAAATCGTCAACGTGGCCGGCAAGGCGGCTACCGAGGGCATGTTCGTCCATACGCCGATCGATCCCGAGCTGCCCGCTACAAAGGCCTACGCCCAGCGGTATGCCGCCAAGTACAAGCACGCGATGAACGGCTTCAGCCCCGCGTTTTATGACGGCACCAACATGCTGTTCGAAGCCATGCGCCGCGCCGGCACGGTGGAAGACACGGACCGCGTGCGCGTCGAACTGGAAAAGCTGGAAGGCTTTGACGGATCACTGGGCAAGCTCAGCTGGACGGGCAAGGCCATGTACGGCATCAACCATCAGTTGAACGCGCCGTTCTACGTGGCCGAGGTCAAGGATGGCCGCGAGGTGATCCGCGCGCGCTGCACCGTCGAGGGATGCCGCTAGCGCGGCGGGGGATGCCACGTGGATTGGAGCATTTTGCTGACGCAGGCCACGATCAACGGCTTGATCGTGGGATTGCTGTATCTGTTGATGGC
The DNA here is from genome assembly GCF_057291955.1 of Achromobacter sp. 1L-A-4-B-C2. Taxonomy (NCBI): domain Bacteria; kingdom Pseudomonadati; phylum Pseudomonadota; class Betaproteobacteria; order Burkholderiales; family Alcaligenaceae; genus Achromobacter; species Achromobacter sp. 1L-A-4-B-C2. The sequence continues at coordinate 420,461 of NZ_JBXAWP010000005.1, read as the reverse complement.
GGTGGGCTTCACGCTGGTGTTCGGCGTGATGCGGATGGTGAACTTTGCCCACGGCGAGTTCTACATGCTGGGCGCTTTTGGCGCCTACTACCTGACGACCCAGGCGGGCTTCTCGTTTCTGCCTGCCGTGGCGCTGACCTTTGCGTTGTCGGTGGTCGGCGGCGCGGTGCTGGAATGGGGCGTGCTCAAGCCGTTTCGCCGGGACGAACTGAACGGCATGATCGCCACCATCGGCCTGGCGATGATCCTGCAAAACCTGGCCTTGATGTTCTTCGGCCCCGACCCCTTGTCCATGCCCGCCGTGGCGCAGGGCACCGCCCGCATGGGCAAGCTGGTCGTGCCCTTGTCGCGCGTGTACGTGGTGGTGTTCGCCTTGCTGGCGCTGGCCTTGCTGTATGGCTTCCTGCGTCACTCGCGGCCGGGCCGCGCGCTGCGCGCCGTGGTCGAGGACTTTGAGATTGCCGGCATCCAGGGTATCCGCTCGCGCATCTATTACCCGCTGGGTTTTGGCCTGGGGGTAGGGCTGGCAGCGGTGGCCGGCGCGCTGATGGCGCCGCTGTTCTCGGTGTCGCCATTCGTGGGCGCCACGCCGCTGCTCAAGGCGTTCATCGTCGTGATCCTGGGTGGGCTGGGCAGCATCCCGGGCGCGGCTTTCGCGGGCCTGGCGCTGGGCCTGGCGGAAAGCTATGGCAGCCTGCTGTTCGACAGCAGCACGGCGGACATGCTGATTTTCGCCGTCGTAATCGTGATGTTGGTCGTGCGGCCCAAGGGCTTGCTGGGCCGAGGGGAAGCATAAACCATGACGGACCTTTCACTTGATGCCGCCGTGACGCGGCCCGCGCCATTACGCTGGCTGTTGTGGGCCGCGTTGGCCGTGGCCGCTTTCACGCCGTGGTTTGCCGGGCCGTTCGCCCAGCATCTGGCGGTGCTGACCTGCCTGAACGTGCTGATCGTCAACGGCTTGGCGCTGATTGCACGCTGCGGGCAATTGTCGTTGGGACACGCGGCCTTCGTCGCGCTGGGCGCCTACGGCTCGGTGCTGGGCGCCCGCTACCTGGGCTGGGGCTTTTTGCCGTCCACCTTGGTGGGGGTCGCGTTGACGGCGGGTGTGGCGCTGATATTGGGCGCGATCATCCTGCGCTTGAAAGGCGTTTATTTCGTGCTGGTAACGTTTGCGTTCGGGGAACTGGTGCGGCTGATTTTGCTGGACGGGTCGTCCTGGTCGGGTGGCGCGAACGGAGTCGCCAGCATCCCGCCGGCCGCGCTGGCCGGTATCGTGTTCGATACGCGGGCCAGCTTTTACGGCCTGGCGCTGTGCGTGGCCCTGGGCTCCGTCGCGCTGTTGAGCGCGGTGGCAAGGCAGCCATTCGGCCACGCCATCGACGCCGTGGCCGAGAACCCGGCCCTGGCCGAATCCACCGGCCTTAGCGTGCACCGGATTCAGCTGTGCGCATTTGTGGCCGGTTGCGCGCTGGCGGCAGTGGGCGGCGCCTTGCAGGCGCGCTACGTGGGGTACGTGTCGCCCGAATCATTCAACGCCAGCATTTCCATCGGCTTCATCATCATGCTGGTCATCGGCGGCCGCCGCTCAGTATGGGGCGGGCTGATCGGCGCCATGGTGCTGACGCCGCTGCCCGAGCTGTTTCGCGGGGCGGTGCAAACGCAGCACATTTTTTACGGCGCGGCGCTGATCCTGATCCTGCGTTTTCTGCCGGCGGGCCTGGCCGGCTTGCCGGGGCCGTGGCAATCGCGTCGGCACAAGGAGTCCGCATGAACACACCTTTATTGCAGGTGCAGGGCCTGTCGCGCAGCTTCGGCGGCTTGGCAGCCTTGCGCAACGTCAGCTTCGCCATCGCGCCGGGCGAAATCGTGGGCTTGATCGGCCCCAACGGCGCGGGCAAGACAACGGCCTTCAACGTCATCAGCGGCACGATGCCGCCGTCGTCGGGCTCCGTGCATTTCGATGGCCGTGATATTTCCGGCGGCCCGCCCAGCCGTGTCGTGGTGCGAGGGCTGGCTCGTACGTTTCAATCCACCTCGACCTATCCCGAGGCCACCGTGGCCGAGAACATCCGGCGCGGCATGCTGTCGCGCATTCAGCATTCCTGGCTGCGTCGTCTGGCCGGGCGTAACCAGGATCTGTTGCCGGCGTCGGAAGTGACGCGGGAGGTCGACCGGCTGCTGGTCCTGCTAGACCTGCAAGGCTGGCGCGACGCGGCGGCCGGATCGCTCGCCTACGGCTTGCAGAAAAAGCTGGGCATCGCCGTTGCGCTGGCCTGCCGGCCGCGCATGTTGTTGTTGGACGAGCCGGCGGCGGGGCTGAACCATGAAGAATGCAACGAGCTGGGGCGGTTGCTGCGCCGCCTGCAATCCGAGGAAGGGCTGACGATGCTGCTGGTGGAACATCACATGGCGCTGGTCATGGAACTTTGCCATCGCATCGTGGTGCTGGTGCAGGGAGAAAAAATCGCCGAGGGCACGCCGCAAGCCATCCGCGACAACCCCGCCGTGATCGAAGCCTATCTGGGAGCGCCCGACTATGCCCATGCTTGACGTCCAGGACCTGAAGGTTCGCTACGGGCCGCTGGAGGCGGTGCGCGGCATCAGCTTTACGGTTGAACAAGGCCAGATCGTTGCGCTGGTCGGCTCCAACGGCGCAGGCAAAAGCTCTACCTTGAAAGCGCTGATCGGCCTGGCGCCGGCCGCGGGCGGGCGCATTGTGTTTGACGGGAAAGACATCGCGGGGCTGGCTTCGGCGGCGCGCGTATCGGCCGGCTTGTCCTTGTCGCCGGAGGGGCGGCGCTTGTTCGGCCGCATGACCGTGCTGGATAACCTGATGGCCGGCGCGCATGGGGTGAGGTCGCGCAGCCGCGTTCGCGCGCGGCTGGACGAGGTCTACACGCTGTTTCCGCGTGTGCAGGAACGGCGTGCACAGTTGGCGGGCTCGTTGTCCGGTGGCGAGCAGCAGATGGTGGCCATCGGCCGCGCGCTGATGGCACAACCCCGCTTGTTGATGCTGGATGAACCGTCGTTGGGCATCGCGCCCAAGGTCGTGGCCGAAATCGCGGACGCCATTCAGCGCATCAACCGCGACAGCGGCATCGCCATTGTGCTGGTGGAGCAAAACGCGCGGCTGGCGCTGCGCCTGGCGCATCATGCCTATGCGTTCGAACATGGCGAGGTGGTGCGCAGCGGCAAGGGCGCCGACCTGCTGGCCGACCCCTTCGTGCAGAAAGCCTATCTGGGCATATGAAGAGAGCCTTGGCGATGCAGAACGTTCTTCCCGAATACGAAATCTACGCCATCCGCTACGCCCGCATGCCGCGCCAGCGACGCGACAACTTCTTGGGCGGCGATCCGCATGATGGCGACATGCCCATGGACTTCTACGTGTGGCTAATACGCGGCGCGGGCCGCGTTGTTCTGGTCGACACGGGGTTCAATGCGGACATGGCGCGGGTGCGGCGGCGTGAGCTGATCCAGTGCCCGATCTCGGCCCTGGCCCAACTGGGCGTGCAGCCAGAAGACGTGCAGCACGTGGTGCTGACCCATCTGCATTACGACCATGCGGGTAACCTGGACTTGTTGCCGCAGGCGCGCTTTCACGTGCAAGACGATGAGCTTGACTACGCTACCGGCCGTTGCATGTGCTTTGAACCGCTGCGGCATGCCTACGCGGTGGAAGACGTGGTCACGCTGGTGCGGCGCGTGTACGACGGCCGGGTGCAGTTTCATGACGGCGACGGCACGTTGTTGCCGGGCCTGGAACTGCTGCATATCGGCGGCCACACGAAAGGCCTGCAAGCGGTGCGCGTGCATACCGAACGCGGCTGGGTAGTGCTGGCGTCCGACGCCAGCCACTACTACGAAAACATGGGGCAGGGCAGGCCGTTTCCCATCGTCTACAACACGGCCCAGATGCTGTCGGGATACGCCAAGCTGTTTGGCGCGGCGCAGTCCGAGCAGCATGTCGTGCCGGGGCATGATCCGTTGGTGCTGGATCGGTATCCAAAGTGGCAGGAGTCGGCGCACGTGGTGATGCTGCATCGCGAACTTCTGCCTGACGGTGCGCAGCAGCCGTAACAACGATTCCCCTTACCGCCCCAACCGTTCAAGCCCGCCCTCACGCGCAGCCCGGTCCCGAGCGCCGCCTCGTCGGACCGGGCTGCGTTATCGTTTCCACTAATTATCGTAATCCCTAGCTTTTTATGGACCTACAGCGCGTCCATAATTTGCGGAAACGTTTCCACAAAAAGGGATTCCCATGAGTACCGAGTTGCAGGCTGCACGCGTCAAAACCGTCGTTGACCACATGGCGCTGGAATGCGTTCAGGAGTGGGACAAGGTCATCGACACCTTCGAACATCCCCGATACGAGATGCACTCCAGTGGTGCGGTTTTTGACGGTGAGAGCGAAGTCATGGGCTATTTCCAGTCGTCGCGGGCCTCGTTTCCCGACTTGAAGAACGAGATCATCGCGGTGGCCGCCGCCGAGGGCACGGACATCGTCCTGGTGGAGTTCTGGCTTTCCGGCACGCATGCCGGCCCGTTCACTGTTGACGGCAAGACGTACGAGCCGACGGGACGCCAGTTTCGCGTTCGCATGGCGGCCACGTTCGAATTCGCGCCGAACTCGGCCAAGGTGATCTGCGAGCGTCCGTACACCTGTCAGAACGCCAAGCTGCGTTCGCTCGGGTTGCTGTAGGGATAGCGGTAGCGGTAGCGGTTGTTCCGTTCAGGAGGCGGGCAACCTGGTTGGGCCAATGCGTTCTACAGAAAAAACCGGGCAGGCCGGTCAGGCGCTGCACCCGGAGATAAATCCGAGGAGACAACAATGAAGAAGCTGTCCGTTGCAGCCGCGCTGCTGACCTTGCTGGGCATGGGCGCGGCCCATGCCGACGACTACCCGAATCGCCCGATTCGCATGCTGTTGCCGTTCTCGGCCGGCGGCGGTGGCGACACCTTGGGTCGGATCCTGGCAGAGCGGTTTTCGGCCGAACTGAAGCAGCCCGTCATCGTCGAGAACAAGCCCGGCGCAGGCGGCACGATCGGCATCGCCGCCGTGGCCCGCTCGGCGCCGGACGGCTACACGATCACCATCGGGGGGATGACCACGCACATCCTGTCTCCGTCGGTCTACAAGGACCTGCCGTATGACCCGATCAAGAGCTTTACGTCGCTGGGCGCCATCGGCAATTCGGCCATCATGGTGGTCGCGAACAACAACTTCCCGGCCAACGATATTGAAGGGCTGAAGAAACTGGCGGAATCCCGCAAGGACCCCATCCAGTACGCAAGCTGGGGCATCGGCTCAACGGGGCACTTCTGCGGCGAAGTCATGGTGCAGAAGGGCAACCTGAAGATGCAGCACGTGCCCTACAAGGGCACCACGCAGATCATGACGGACATCATGGGCGGGCATATCGACCTGGGTTTTGTCGACATGGCCACCGCCACGCCGATGGTCACGCAGCACAAGGTGAAGGGGCTGGCCGTCTGTACCAAGCGGTCGCCCAGCGTGCCGGAAGTTCGCAGCTACAAGGAACAGGGCATCGACTTTGACCGCGACCTGAATTGGGCGATGTACGTGCCCGCCGGCACGCCCCAGCCCATCGTCGATCGCCTGTCCGGCACCTTGGAAAAGGTGCTGAAGGAACAGGAAGTGATCGACAAGTTGCTTGGCCTTGGCATTTCGGCTCGGTACGTTGCCGGGCCCGCGCATCAAAAGGCAAACATGGCCGACATCGAAGCGTGGCGCGTGGTGGCGAAAGAAGCCGGCATTACGCCGCAATAGACGGTTTCTTGGTTGTGGCAACGAACCGTCGCGTTGCCCCCTTTCCTGCACGAGACACTATGAAACTGCTTCAAGACCGCGTGGCCGTCATCTCGGGGGCCGCGCACCCCAAAGGCATCGGTAAAGCCACCGCAAAGCTCTTTCTTGAGCATGGCGCGCGCGTCGCGATCCTGGACGTTGACGAGGCACGCATACAGGAAAGCGCGGCGGACCTGGGCGCCCCGGCGGCTCAGCTGCTTGCGCTGGCTTGCGACGTGGGCAGCGACGAGCAATGTCGCGCTGCCATCGACAAGGTGGCCGCCTGGTCCGGCGGCGTCGTCGACGTGCTGGTCAACAACGCGGCGATCACGCAGAAAGCCACGTTCCGGGACATCACCCCCGCCGACTTCGAACGCATCCTGCGGGTCAACCTGACCGGCGTTTTCAACCTGAGCCAAGCGGTCATCCCGTTCATGGTTCAGCGCGCCGGGGGAAGCATCATTTCCATTTCGTCGCTGTCGGCGCAAAACGGCGGCGGCATCTTCGGCGGCGCCCATTACTGCGCCGCCAAGGCGGGCGTGCAGGGCATTACCCGCGCCATGGCCAAGGAATTCGGCGAACACAAGATCCGCGCCAACGCGATTGCGCCAGGCCTGATCACAACGGACTTTTCGCGTACCGGACGCTCGGATGAAAGCAAGGACGACGCTGCGCAAGCCTGGCCGCTGCGTCGCGCCGGACGCCCACACGAAATCGCGGGCGGCTGCCTGTTCCTGGCCAGCGACCTTTCCAGCTATATCACCGGCACGACGTTGGATATCAACGGCGGCGCCCACATGAATTAAGGAACATCAATGAGCAAGATTTTTGGCGGCGTCCGGCAAGTGGGCTATGTAGTCCGCGATATCGAAAAGGCCATGCGCCACTGGTCCGAGGTGCTTGGCGTCGGGCCCTGGTTCTACAAGGAAGAGGTGGGGACCACGGAATTCCGATATCGCGGCCAGGTCTCGCAACCGCCGCGCTTGTCGATTGCATTGGCCAATTCCGGCGACCTGCAAATCGAGCTGATCCAGCAACGAGACGATGCGCCATCGCTCTATCTGGATTCCCTGCGTGCAAGCGGGGAATGCGCGCAGCACGTGGCGTTCTGGACGCTGGATAACTTCGACGAGTTTTGCGACCGGCTGCGTGGCAGTGGCTACGAAGAAGGGCACGGCGGAAGAATGGGCCTGCGCGGTCGCTTTGCGTACTTCGTGCATCCTGATTTGCCCAGCGGCATGATCGAAGTGTCTGAAATGAAAGGCGGCAAGGGCGAATATTTCGACGAGATCAGAAGGGCGGCTGAAGCCTGGGATGGGTCCGCGCCGATACGCCCGCGCACCTAGCCGGCCCGGTGCCGAAGACGGTGTATGTTAGCCACTTCCGGCACAGACAAAACCAACATCATGAAAGACCGAAGCACCCGAATCACCATACGCGACGTCGCCAAGAAAGCGGGGGTATCCCTGGGCACGGCGTCGCGCGCGCTGAACCGCACCGGCCGTGTCAGCGAAGCCGCCATCGCGGCGGTCGAGCAGGCGGTACGCAGCCTGGACTATCGCCCGGACGCCGTGGCCAGAAGCCTGCGCACAAAGTCCTCGGGCGTGATCGGGCTGCTGGTGTCCGACCTGGCCAACCCGCTGTACGCGCGCATCATCACGGCCACCGAGACCGCGCTACAGGCCGAAGGCTATTCGTTGCTGGTGGCCAGCACGCATAACGAAAGGCGTCGCGAAGCGTCGCTGATCGACATCTTTCGCGGCCGCCGCGTTGACGCGTTGATTCTGGGCCCGTGCGAAAAAGAATCCGCCGAGCTGATCGACAAGCTGTCTCAAGAAGTTCCCGTTGTGGCGCTGGACCGGGAGTTTGGCGACGTGTCCGTCGGCGTCCATGTGGATCATGCAGCGGGGGCGTTCCAGGCCACCCAGTATCTGCTGAACCTGGGCCACACACGGATTGCGCTGTTGACGCCGGGTACGGATTTGCGCACCGGCAAAGAGCGTATCGCGGGCTTTCGCCAGGCGTTCAAAGAGCGCGGCATGGTTCCTGACCCGGCGCTGATTCGGGCGGAACAGTCCGCAATGCAGTTTGCGTTTTCGGAGGCGATGTCGATGCTGTCGCACGCGAATCGACCCACCGCGTTTGTATGCCTGGGAACCAGAATTTTGTCCGGCGTGCTGCAAGCCCTGCGTCATACCGGAGACGCGGTGCCCAACGATATCAGCGTGATCAGTATTGGCGACACCGATCTGTCTCAGCTGTTCAGCCCGGCCATCACCTCGCTTAGTTGGGACCTTGAGGCGGTGGGCACTTGCGCGGCCCAACTGGTCCTAAAGCAACTTGATCGCCAGAGCGCGCCCGCGCAAGGCGATCGCATCGTTATCAAGACGCAGCTGATATTGCGCGAATCGTGCGCGCCCGCAGCGCCGTCTTGACCCTACACCCTAATCAGGAACGCTCATGACACTACCGTACACCGTCACCCATCAAGATCGCCTGCTGACCGTCAACATCGAAGACGGCGTCCAGCTGCCAGGCGCCGCCCCGGGCTCGTCGATCATTCCGTTGTTCCTGGATCGGGAAAACGGCGTGTGGGTGCTGTACGGCAAGTTCGCGCCGGGCACCCGCCTGCCCACGCACTTTCATACGGGCGTCGTCCACTTCTACACCACCAAGGGGCAGTGGAACTACCTGGAATATCCCAACGACGTGCAGACGGCCGGCAGCTATCTGTACGAGCCGGGCGGGTCCGTTCACACCTTTTCAGTACCCGAGGACGCCAAGGAGCCGGCCGAAGGATTCATGGTCGTTTTCGGCGCCAACATCAACTTCATCGACGGCCAGTTCGCCAACATCCGCGATGCCGGCGCCATCGAGGACTCGATTATCGACGCGGCCAAGAAGGCCGGCTTGCCCATCCCCCGCTATATCCGCCCCAAGGGCGGCGCCGAGTTCACGCGCGACTGAGCGCAGGAGTCGGATCATGCGTCTGGCATCAAAAGTGGCGCTGGTAGCGGGCGCCGGAACGTTAAGAAATTCGTTTTCCGCCGCCGACCAGGTCGGCAATGGCGCAGCCTGTGCGATTCGCTTCGCCCGAGAGGGGGCGGCGGTCATCTGCACCGACCGGTCCTTGGCCGCCGCGCAAGAGACCGCCCGGCAGATCCGGTCGGAAGGCGGCGTGGCGGAGGCTATCGAGCTCGACGTTACCGACTCGGCGCAAATCGCGCGGGTGGCGCAAGACGTGGCATCGCGCTTTGGCGGCATCGATATCCTGCACAACAACGTCGGCATCGAAATCCAGGGCGACCTGCTCGCCGTGCAGGACGACGAGTGGGACCGCGTCATGACAGTCAACGTGCGCGGCTCCATGGCAATGGCGCGCGCCTTTCTGCCGCAAATGAAGGCGCGCGGCGGCGGGGCCATCATCAACGTGTCGTCAACCGCAAGCCTGAAATGGAGCCCGATGCAATTCCTGTCGTACAGCACGGCAAAAGCGGCGGTCAACCACATGACGCGGGTCATCGCCCGTCAGTACGCGGCGGATCAGGTGCGGTGCAACTGCATCATCCCCGGCATGATCCGCACGCCGCATGCCGACGCGCTGTATGCAAGCAGTGAGGCGGCGCAAGAAGGGCATAAGGCTCGGGACGCCAGGTGCCCGATGGGACGCCAGGGCAGCCCGTGGGATATTGCGAACGCGGCGCTGTTTCTGGCGTCTGACGAGTCGGCTTATGTCACAGGGTGTTTGATGGTGGTGGATGGCGGGTCAAGTTTGTGAGCGGCTTGCGTGGCAGGGCGCCCGCTTGCGGCAAACCGAGGTGGATAAAAACGTTCATTCGGTGAGTGCCCTACGGCCGGCTTGTTCTACGCTTCTGGTTTCAGGAGGCGGACATCACTGGTCGTTCTTTTTGCCTGGCGTTCGTGGGCGGCGCGGCGTGGGTGCAGTGCTTCCCGGTATTGCCCGGCGCCTTCGTTCTGTCGCTGACAGGCATAGCGGGGGGCGTTGCTGCCGTCGTTGTGGTCGTCGTTGCGGCCGTCGTTTCGGCCGGCGTTTTGGCCGGCGTTTTGGCCGGCGTTTCGGCCGGCGTTGCGGCTGCGGATCGCCTGCGATGCCGCGCCGGTTCTTTGCGCGTTGTCTGTGCTCTTGTGCTGGGCCTTTGCGCCGGCACGCTTAACGCGTGCCTTCAAGCGCACCTGCGCCTTGGAGATTCACTGGCGGACTTGCATCAGGACCAAGTCTCCCGCCTGACCTTGCGCGTAGCCGAGCTGCCGGACGGCGATGGCCGGCATCATCGCTTCATTGCCGAACGAGCCGAGCCCGCGCGCCCGGGCATTCCGTCTCGCATCCAGGTCACATGGCAAGCGCCGCCCGGTGCGACCGTGCCACTGCCCGCACTGCTGCCGGGCCAGATCTGGCGCATGGCGCTTGTGTTGCGGCGGCCGCATGGCGTACTGAACCCGGCAGGGCCGGACGCGGAAGGGCGCATGTTCGCGCGGGGCTTGCGGGCGGTGGGCACGGTGCGTGGGCGGCCGCAGTTGTTGGATGACAAGCCTTGGGCGTCGGCAGGGGTGGCCATCGAACGGGCGCGACACCACGTGCGCGTGGGTTTGCGGCGGGCATTGGGGGAACACCGTTATGCGCCGGTGCTGATTGCTTTGGCCATTGGCGACCAAGCGGGCGTGGCGCGTGTTGCAGACCAAAACAACTCTGAACCGGCTTCCTCAGGTAGACCTTTGATTCCTAAGAGAAATGTGGAGTCAAGGCAATTTATCTGACCAATTCGTTCATGAACCGACGGTGGTTTCAAACTCAGCAGCACAGACAATTTGAGCTTGAAGTCGCGCGATTATCACGCCATGTTAGAAAGAACCAAGTGCACTCTGATGCCCGGTAGGTAAAAAGTCGCTTGGTTAAGGGTAGATGTCATGCGAGTACAGCGTTCGCTGCTGGGGAGCGCTCAACCTCCTCCGGTCAGTCGCTCCGAGTGATCAGGTGTACCAAAGGCTGACCCGCCCGCATGCTTTCTGCGGTCGGCTGGCTGCCGTAACTAGCTCCAAACGATTATCGTCTGCTTCCGGACAATCGGCGCCATTGAAAGGCAAGGCTTGAGCGGCCGCTTTAAGCTTGTGGACACCCGTTCGAGCGAGGGTGGCGCGCGTTCGAAAAATCGTGCGAAGCAGTTCCCTGACCGAACTTTGTCGTGCAGAGCGAAAAGAAACTTGCGCCGCGCAACGAATGAGATTCAAGGGAAGGTGACATGGCGGACGTCCCGCGCCTTCTTGAACGCGTTCAAGAGCGTGTCGGGCATCATCATGCCTTCTGATGTGTCCGGAAAGGGGAGGCAATGCCTCAGACGATCGCCAGGAACGCGAACAATTGGTCGGGCAGACGCTAGAGACTTTGGCGCTCAAGCGGTTTGTTCGGGCCGCCACCGACGGCTGGCTGGATGTCATGATGTCTGGGGGGCAATTCAGTCTATTTGATTCCCACGCGCATCTGCACAACGATTGGTTCAGGCAGGTAGATCAATTCACCGTCTAGCGCCGATGGCTGGAACGCGGCACCGTCTCTGCCGACTCCCACCCCGGTCGGTCTCCGATGGCGGGCCTGCGAGTTCGCGTGAGCGGACGACAGACCCACCCTCACCGCGAGGCCTTTGCCGGCATCCTCTGGCGGAATTGCCAGCGAGAGCGTCCAGCGCGACATCATCACCGAATTGTGAAACGACTCAACCGGTTCGGGTACGCGCTGCGGTCGCACGCCCAGACTGGTAGCTGCTACAACGAGGCCGCCGTTCATCACCGGAAGCGGTCCATACCCGTGTGGATCCAGCCTCTCGAGTTCAGCGACTATGAGCGGGGTATACGGCAAATCATCTGTCGGGAGCGGGCGCACCTCCCCGACTAGATCGGAGAGAACCCTTGTGCTGTGGCCTTCGGAGACGCCATCCATTTTGTCAAGCATTGGCGCTCGCCCGCGGTAGGCGGGGCCGGTGACCGTGACTTCGATGGTCGAGCCTTTCCGCAGGGCTGAGAAGCGCCAGGGCTGGTGGATCATCACGGCGTCTATCTGGACTGTTCTCGACAGGGCCCGGCCGGCCAGCGAGTCCTTCTGGTAGCGCGCTAGGACCAGCTTCACGGCCGCCTTGTAGGCACCCGTGGGCTTCAGCTCGATGTCGCAATACCAGCGGCCGTACCCCGCGTGAAACCTTGGCTCAATGCAGGCGACCGCGACCTGGGCAGTGTCGTTCGAGTCCGTCTCATTCTTCCGCATGACCGTCTGGTCCGTCCAGGCGCCGCCAATCTGGCTGGCGGAGAGGTAGGACGCTTCGTCCTCGGCCAGGCCGTTCTGCATCCAAAGCTTGTGGCCGGGAACGCTCGCCCCGTCCCCGCCCCAGCGGCTGACCTGTGCGTCGGCCCAGCCGGGCAGCGGGGCGGCTCCGGGTTGGCGGCACACGATGGCGAGCTTCTCCCCGGGCCCGGACGCGAACCAGTCGCCGTCAAGCCAGCACCGGTAGACGTGGACGAGCGAAGTCTCCGATCCGTCCGCAGAGGTGCGGAGGACGCGCTGGTAAAGCGTTCCCTTGTCCCTGGTGACGTAGGGCGCGGGCGGACGCCGCGTGGCGGGCATGTTGATCCGGAAGACGCCAATGGTGTCCCAGTTGCCGCGCTCGACGGCGGCACGGCAGGCGTCCCGAGAGGCGGACGACGTCAGGTATGTCGAGTCTTCGGGCGTCTCCTCCGGGGCCGGCGTAGCTGTGGCACCCAGCGGAGCAGTCGTGCCAGCTTGAGGGGAAGGCTCGGCGGGGGCGTCGGGGGGCGCAAATCGCGAACGAGCCACCAAGCGCACCGCAAGGATTCGATGCTGGTCGCAGTCGAAGTCCGCACTGAGGAAGCGCGGGTTCCTCGGCACCGAAGGGCCGCCGGGCGGCGGTGGCGGCCGGTCCTGCAGAAGTAGGTCGATCTCGTTGATCCGACGCAGGTAGTCCTCCCCGGTCTCGCCGTCTCCGATCGCGGGCAGTTCGAGCGACCTGATCGAGAATAGCCTGCGGGACAGGGTCGGCGTGTTCCGTTCGAAAAGGTCTTTCTGCTCGACGCGGCCGGGCGTCTCGGCTGTCTTGTTGCGGAAGACGCGGTCCTTCGACGCGACCTCGACCCAGAACGCCTCCGCCCACACCTCGCCTGTCGACTTGCGATCCACACGAATGCGGCCGGTGGAGTAGACCTTCGCGGCGTCGGGGACGTCGCGCCCATTGCTAATGCAGACGACGGCTTCCCACGACTTCGCGTCGGTCGCGCGGAACGCCGCGAGCGTTGAGGTGACCCCGGGACGCTCCAGCGGCTTCGGTACCGGGTGCTCAATCGTGATCGCGGCGACGTCGCTGAGCGACGCGACCCGCTGGTTGCGGACGAATGTCGCATAGAGGTCGTGGCTGCGGTTGCTGCCCGGATCGAGCAGGGAGTCGATTCCCAGCATGGTTGATCGGGAGCCCTCCGTCGCTGCGGCCACGGTCGGGTTCGCCTGGAACGCCTCCAGCGTTCGGTTGGACCAGATTTCCAGCTTCAGTGAATCCGCTGGCGCCACATCGACGCAGATGGTCGGGCAATCAACCCTCCGGCCTGCCGGTCCGGGCAGCTCGAGCGCGAACAGCTCCCCCATACGGATCGTGCTCACGCCACCCGGTCCAAGCGCGGTCACCTCGAGACGGATCGGCACGACCGACCCAAGGTCAAGGCCGCGCGGCGCCGCTGGCGCGAAAAATGCGGGATCCCATGCGAGCGTGGAGGAGGCAATCGCTTCGGACGGCGTCGACTTGTCACCCATTAGTTTGGCGCCGACCGTGCGCAGCGTTCCGTCGACAAAATAGGGAGTCTTGGGGTTGTCCACCGGTGGGCGCGTGGTCTGCATGACGAGCGCAACAGTCGCAGGACCGGCCTTGATCGTCGGGAAGGCTCCCGTTGCAGGGTCGTGGACCAAGTAGCGATATGCGCCGAACTTCGCCCACTCCGCTGCCTTGTCTCGGTCAGTCCTGGATGCGGACAGCGGGTCGAATTGACCCTGCATCTCAGCGAGGTCGAAACCGACCAGCGGCGACACCAGCCAGCGTACCTTCTTCTCCGTTGATCCCGTCCTGACGATGATCCTGCCAACGTTCTCGCGGTCTGCCGGATCGACGCCCTCGTGGCCAACGAAGCCATCCGGGACGAGCAGCGTGGGCGCCGGCGCCTTCTCGACAATGCCGAACTGGTAGCCGGGATCGTTTGCGTTCCGGCTGGTGCTCATCAGCCGCCCCAGCTTGTCGTCCTCGCTCCCAAGCGCGAAGTCGCCGACCCGCGAGGCGTCGCTCGCCACGCTGGAACCATTGAGTTTCCGGGCCCGCAGCATGAACCGATAGTGGCCGAACATGCGGAGGATGGGTCCTTTCCGGGCGTTGTCGAAGTCGTATTCGGCACCGAGGTCAGGGTGCTCGCCGGTTGCCTTCTGCGCCTCGGCAATCTCCCCGGACGGCAGTCCGAGCGGACGCCCGGTCCACGTGAAAACCACCTGTGACACGGACAGGTGCCTGTCCGGTTTGGCCGGGTCGTCTGACGGAGCGGTCCAGGACCTCGCCAGCGGCGTCACGAATCCGTCGTTGCGTGGATTCCGGTAGGCCTGTCGCAGGTTCTCCTTCAGGGCGTCAAACGCGTGATACTCGACTGTCCGCGCGCACGCTTGGAAGACAGTGCCGTTTGGCGCGACGATGTCCACGCGGTAGCCGTCAACGAGATCTTCGGCAAATAGCACGCGGTCAATTTCGATTGCTCGCTGCCGCTTCTCGGCAGCCTCGGTCATCTTCTGCGCGCCTAGGTCGAGCAGCATCAGTCCGCGCGTCCTGAACCCGGTCGGCTCGCTCGGCACGCTGCTCGCGAGTGCGCCGCGGAGGTACGCCTTGCGCGTCGCGTCCTCCGAGCACCTGCGCGAGTAGTATGCGGCGATCGCGTCAATCGAGGCAATCTGGAACCGTCGTGTCGCGCCATAGACTTGGGGTTCGACGAAGCCGTCCTTCAACGGGAGCGCGGTGCCGATCGCGGTGGTCGGGCGCGCGGCGTCCTCGAATTCGGCCTCGGGACATGGCTCGAAGAGCGCGGCTCCCGCCGAGCCCAGTTTGAAAGCCGTGAACAGGGCGGTCGGTGACGGGGCGACAGGAGCGGTTCCCCCGGGTGCGGCAGCCTCGACGGCGATGATTCCCTTGAGGTCTCCCGCGACGGCGGGGAACGCCGCGCGCAGCACGCCCGCATCGAGCGAGATGTCGGCGATCTGCCGAGCGAACTTGCGCAGCGCCGGGTGCGCCTGCAGCGCGCCAATGACTTGGTGCACGTATCCGAGCTTGGGATCCAGCGCGTCCGGATTGGCGCCCTCTGCTAGCAGGTCCTCGTCGTTGCGCATCGCACGCTCGAAGTCGCCGTCATTTGTTTCGGCCGTGGTCCCTATCGTCGGCGGGTCTGAGCGGAACGCGCCGAGCCCGCCTACCCTCAGCACGACTTCTGGCGTTTGGGGATCGAGCGCCCGTGCGAAATCAGCGTCGAGCGTGGCTCCGCTGGCCATTCCCCGGGGCGGCGGCTCGACGACGCTTTCGGCGAGGTTCTCGTCCGTGGGGACGATAGTCTCGACGGTTGTAGCAGGATCCGAGATCGGGGGTGAACTTAAGGCCTTCCACTTCAGCGCGCGGGCGATTCGGACAAGCGGGTCGTTGGGGTCACGCGCGGCGCGCAGGGCGAGGCCGCTGAATTCCTTCGTCAGGTCCTTGCCCTTCTGGCGAACCGAGTGGGCTACGAAGGCGGCAGCAAACTCCTCTAGCGACCTGTCGATGGCGCCCTGGTGGAGGCGCGAGTAGTCGTAACCCTCCACCTTGGTGTCCGATCCGCTCGCGGGCGCGTTCAGGAGTGAAAGGTAGCCTTCGAGATCGTCCGGGTTCTGCCAGAGGCCGCTCCACCAACTCTGGGCATGCGGGGAGATACTGGCCGTCAGGTCGTCCTCGAACGCAGTTCCCGCCGAGATGGCCCCAACCAGCTGCAAGGCGGACTTCGACGGCCCGGCCCAGACATTGAAGTTGAGTCCGGGCACTTGCGTCGGCCACTGTTCGAGGTCGATGGACGGCCCAGTCGCAGGATCGGCGGGATCGTGGGTGACCGGCCGGAGGATCACGCTCAAGCGCAGCTTTGTGCCGTCGGCGCTCGTGAAGCCATCGGGTACGGAGGTGCATTCGACGCTGCAGTTGTTCATAGTCCGGGCCAATCCGATACGAAGTGGTCGCGATAGCAGAGCCATTCGCGGGTTTTGTCGGGCAACGGTGGGCAGTGGCCCTGGGTGAGCAGCCATGGACGCGACGGCGAGGTGAACGCGCGCGCGCCATCTTTCCCGAAGGCGTATGTCGCTGTCACGCCGTAGCTGACCTTTACGAAGCCGACGCGGAAGCTGAAGCGGTAGGTCGCGGTGCCGGTGACGGTTCCGCTGCTCTCGTGGACGACCTTCACCTCGAAATTCACGCTGATGCCGAAGCACGCGATATTTCCCTCGCCGACCGCGTGGACGAAGCCCTCAAGCCGCGTCTTGCTCACGTCCGGAGTTGTCGCGTGCATCAGGTAGATGCCGGCGGATACACTGGCGTGGCCCTTGAGTGGCCCGAACTGAAGGGCGCGCGCTGCCCCGAACTCGAGCTGGATTTCGAAGGCGACGACGGATTCGGCCGTTGTCGTGAGCGATACGAAACCGGCACCGTAGTACGCCGGAGCGATGATCAGTCCGCAGGGAGCGTCCCGGCTCGCCACTGCGAACCTGGCCTCGGCCTCTCGCCGATCGAAGAACATGGAGAGCGATGCGTCGAAGCCGAAGTTGGTGATCTGGACGCCGCCGAAATCGATCAGCTCCTTGCTAAACCGATATCCGGCCTTGAAACCTTCGAGCGCGCCGATGGGCTCGAAGTAAATCTTGTTTTCGTCGTCGCCGAGCAGGCTGGACAGCTTGTCCATGAACGCCAGGGCCGTGCCTGGCCTCACCTTCGTGATTCTGGTGTCAAATTTCGGCACGCCGCCGGAGAAGGTGAACTTGGTGTCGCCGAACTCGATGGTGACAAGGTCCGGCGACCCGAAGAGGTTGAGCGCGAACCGGTCGACGCTGCCCGTCACTGCAACCTTGCGGTCCGACGGGTCGAGCAGGTCGACCAATATGCGGCTGCTCAGCTTAAGCTTTTTGTCACCGCGCGGCTCGAAAATCGAGTGTTCCTTGAGATCGCCCGTCCAGTCGTAGGTCAGGTTTACCTTGGTCGGGATGAACTGGCGGATCGCCTCTTCGGCAGCTTGCCGCATAGCGGCAAGGTCAAAGATGCTGCCGATCTGTCCGGTCATGATGGCATTGAAGAAGTCGAGGATCAGATTGACGGCCTCGGACAGTCCGAATTGCCCGCTCCGCCATCGCTGCATGAGCTTGTCGAAGTCCGGAGTCCCGTTCGCCGTAGAGAGGTTCTTGAGGACCGCGAGATCGGCTTGGATCAAATCGCGCGCAGCGAGGAGGCGCTTGTAGACCTTCTGCGTGAACTGCTTGACTAGGTCCGGAGCGGCGTCGAACACACCTATGGCCTTGTTCGCGAGGTCGAGCGCCTTCTGGTTCAGCGCGATCAGCGGGGTGGCCACGCCGGTGATGAGGTCGTCGCGCACCTTGGCGATGTCGTCGACGAGTTCAGTGGTGAGGCTCGAGAAGTCACTTGCAAGGTTCAGCAGCCTTCGTTCAGCGTCGGCAAGTTGCTGTGATGCCTTGGTCGTCGCGATGACGTCCGCCAGCGTCGCGTTGACCGCATCGTCGGCTTGCTTCCGCAGATCCGCCGCGGCGGCGACCACCTCGGTTTTCAGCGTGGTGACCCGGGGGCCGATGACGGGGACCGTTTCGAGCCAAACGAGGCGTTGGCCAAGCGTGGCGACCCGCGCCCAAGTCAGGTCGGCAGCCATAAGCACTAGCCTCCGCCGCAGGTCTGCAAGGGCCGCGAGCGCGTCCGTTAGTTCGCCCTGCGGTAGCGCCGCGTAGGTCGCGACGAGGTCGCGGACAACGTCCACGCACGACTGCAGTGCTGGGACAAGCTCCTCGCGGGCGCCGGAGATGCGCGCAATGAGGGTCGCGATCTGCTGTGGCTGTCCGCGGCAGATGTCGTCGAGCCTCAAAGCGGCGATGTCGCTGCGCGTCGCGTTGAACGTGGCGAACGCGGTCTCGACGCCGGTCACCGCCCTCCGGAGCCGCGCACTCGCCTGGCGAGCTGCCGCCGCTGCCGGAGAGGCCGGAAGTCCGGGGACGTCGAGTTCGGGCCATGCCTCCCAGATTGCCGTGAACGTCACGGCCATATCGGTGGAGGAAGGCACGAGTTCAAGTGCCAGCTTGCAGAGATCCTCCAGCCGGAAGACGCCGTCCGCGGCCAGGCAAGCGGCGGTCGCGTTCTGGCGTGCCGCCGCGATGAGTGTGTCCAGCTCGACCATCGCCTCTGCGACATTCCGCGACAGCGCGGCCGCAGCGCGTGCGGCCGCCTCGATCGCGGCTCCCTCGAGTTCGGTTGCGCTGTCGACGATCGCCTTGACCGAGGCCACCACCCTGCGGAGCGGGACGTTGAGCGCCATTCCGAGGACGGATCGGGCGATTTCGGGCGCGGCGGCGCCCGGCGATTGCAGGATGGCCTTCACTCTGGGCACAAGCGTGGCGGCTGTGTCAGTGGGAAGGGGAGGAACTCCCGCGACCGCCTCGAAAAACCATGGCGACTTAAGCTGCCCCGACTGGTCGAAGCAGGCCGCCGCGATGTCCAGGGCCAGCTTCTCGACCGCGCCCTCGACAAGAGCTCTGGCGGCGTCCCTTAGGGCGTTGTGCAGATTCTTTCCGAACACCGATTGGAGGTCGTCGAGGTAGCCGCGCAACTCGGCCATTCCCGCACGCAGCGGTTCTGGCGAGGGGTTCGCGATGACCGCGTCCACGGCCGCCTTCACGGTGCGCCACTGCCCGACGAGTTTAGTTGCCCAGACGAGTGGGTCCTTCCCCTTCTGGTCCTCCTGCAGCGCGATCGCGAACTCCGTTAGCTGCTTGTGGAGTTCGGGGTAGAAGCGCTCGATCGTCACGTTGTCCGGCGCCGGTCCGCCCATCACGCCTTCGAATATCCTTTTCAGGTTCGCTTCCGCTTCCTCAATCGCGGCGTTGATAAGAGACGCAACATTGGTGGCAGCGATCTGCAGCGCGGTCAGCGCGGAATCGTCCCCGAGCGCGTAGTCGTAGACCTCCTTCAGTTGCGGCTGCGTGTCGATCCCGGCAACCTCGACCACACGCGCCAGGTCCACAACGCCGAGTAGCTTCGCGCCGTTGAAGAAGCTGCGGGGGTCGAACTTGCCGGCGGTGACGGAGGCGAAGTTCCACGGGGCATGGCCATCGGTGCCCACCGGCGGGTCACCGCCCGGCGCCGCGCTCGCCTTCGCGGTGCTCAAACTCCGCCTCGACATGGCGCCGAGGACGGCATTGTCGCGCGTCACGCCGGATATGTTTGTCGGCGTCCGCAGAACGCCGCCGGAGACCCGGCCGTCGCCGCCGATGTCCATCAGGCTCTCGTCAAGATAGTTCAGGTAGAGCTCGGCGGGGTTCAGCCCCTTGTGGAAGCCGTGGCGGACGTAGGTGCTGTTATAGCCGACGCGCTTGAGGCCCTGGGGGGAGCCCATGATCCGGTCGAGCGGCGGCACCGTGATGCTGGCCTCTTCCATTACCGGGTAGAAGGGAGGCTCGTCCGCGCCGTTCATATAGGCGTCGAGAATGTATGGCGCGTCGTCGTCTGCCGGCTGTCCGCCCGGATCCTCGGGCAGCATCCGCGCCCGGGCTTTGAGGACGATGTGGTCGGTCTCGAAGCTCGTGCTGCCTAGTCCGTTCTCCGCGTTTGTGCCACTAGCCGTCGTCTTCGGCGGAGCAAAGATCGTCATCGCGCGATGGTGGTCCTCGGTGCGGTCGGTCGCGGCGAGCGAGTTGTAGTAGTCGATGACCGCACGGACGCTGCCCGGCAGGTTCGCGTCGAAGTTCGAGACGAACAGCATCGGCAGCGTGCGCGGCGTAGCCTGATCGTCCGCGGAAAACTCGAACCTCAGCCGTCCCCCGGTCCTGAGCATCGGCCAAAACACGCGCGGCGGCTGCTCGTCGTCGTCCGGGAACGGGCAGTAGGGTGGCTTGGGGCTTATCGTCAGCGGCGGCAGCTTCATGTCCGCCGGCGGCTTCATCTGAGTGCCGTCCAGTTCCGGCGTCCGTTCCCCGAGGAGCCTTGCGCTTGATAGCGGGACCTCGCGGCCGCCGAACGGCTGGTAGATGCCGGGATATGCCTTGACGACGGGCTTGGGAATGAGGTAGTGGCGCGTGATCAGCGGCATCATTGCGCCGGATTCGTCGAGGACCATCGGTTCCCGCGTGGTGATCTTCACTAGCGCGACGCGGAAGCCGTATGGGAACAGGAAGCCCTTGTGGACGACCTGGGCCAAGACGTCGCTGCCCAGCCGGGTCCGGTGCAGATAGCGCTCGACGGAGAAAGCGTTCTGGAAGAACGGGTCGGGCCCACTCGGCCGCCTGTAAGGTGCGACCGGTTCAGCCTGCCACTCGGCGTCCATGTCGGCGCCGAAGCCGGTGAGGCGGGCCTTGAAGCCCTTGAACGGCGCCGGCGAGAAGACGCCCTCTTGGACAAGTAGCGGCCCGTCAGAAGGACCGCCGGGAGCGGGCAGACCTTCGTGGTCGATGAAATTCCAGCTGCGGTCGACGCGCCGGACGCGGCTGTTTGGGACGTCAACGCCCTGCACCGTTATCGCGCGGAGCCCGGCGAGGCCGAACGTGGAGGACTGCAGCGCGATCTCGATGCGGTCCTGTCGTGTCGTCGACGCAGTAAATGGCGCAGGAGCCGGGCACGTGCCGCCGAACAGGAAGCCAGGCTCCAGGCCGTTGGCCCATACCGCGCGGACGACTGCCGACCTCGCCGTGGTCTGGGGGGGCTCCTGCGCGAAGACGTCCGACATCGGGACAGTGTCCAGCTCGGCGGTCCATAGCGCGGGCGGTGACTCAGACCCGGTGCTCGTGCGGAATCGGGCGGTGTCGTCTGGAGCGAAGTAGAGGCCGGTTACCAGTTCGAGCGAAGTCTCGTCCGCGAAGGGTTGGACGAGCGACTTCGTCACGAGCTCGCGTGCCTCGGCGCGCGTCGTCCCGGTCTGCTGCTCCGTTTCCCTCTTTATGCCGACGAGTGCGAGCTGCTCCTCGACGGCTCGCTCGTCGATAGCCCGGGGCGGTACAACCAGCTTGAGCGCGCTCCAGTCAGTTAGCGCGTCTGCGTCGAGTTGAATGGTACGCGCGGGCTCTGGCTGAAAAACGACACGGCTCGCGCCTGCGACCTGCGTGCGGGCGATCAAAGTGGGTGGACCGCCGGGGAACCACGTCGAGTTCTCGCTGGATCTGAAGGGCCTCCGCGTGAACGGCGTGATCGTCGTGGTTGCCATGTCCGTTTCCAGCGGCGGCGAGAAGCACTCCTCCTCGATATGCTGCGGGTTGAATCGTATCCCGCGCTGCGCGCCAGCAATGGCGATGAGCTCGGAAGTGGCGCCGACGTCGAGCCTGAAGTTATAGAACATTACCCCCAGGTCGAGCGCGTCGGCGCTGCGCCTCAAGCGCAGGATCGGGGTGTCGACCCTTATGCCGGTGGCTCCCTCTCGGTGCAACCAAATGCTGGCCGAGTCGTCCTCCCCTAAGTGGATGCGGTTAGTGTCGTCGGCCGGGCGGCTGATGCCGATAGTCAGGCTCGCCTTTACCCCAACGGTCCCTTCGGTGCTCCAGATAGGTGCGGAGCGGTTCAGCCCCGGTTCGCCGACTTCGGCCCCCTTCGAGTCCCACGTCACCGACCGGAAATCGGCCTCGAAGCGAGTGCTTCCACCGCCGCGGACATGGAGGACGAAAAGTTCGACCGGTAAGTCGATATGTTTCTGGCCATGGAAGTCGGGAAAATAGCGGTCGTCGCGCAGTCTAACCGCCGCTGCGAAACGTTCCGCCTCCACGTAAAAGGGCCTTGGCCCTCCCTCCACCTTCAGTCCACGGGGCTTGGAGAAGCCGTTCAGGACCTCGAGAAGCTCCGTTCCAGCGACGTGGATGTCGCGGCCGAACGTCTCGTCACCATAGCGGATGCGGGCACCGCTGCCGACGGATGTCGCCCGGCGGCGTAGCACCCAGCGAGTAGAGCCAAGGATCACTTGGTCCAAGACGACGCTGCCCGACCCTTGAGGGAAAAACAGCCGCAGTATGCGCTTGCCGACGCTGCCAAGCTTCCAGCCTTCTACGGGCCTTTTAAGCTCGACGCGATCGAGCTTAAGCCGGGAGATCGGGCGGGCGCCCTTTAGGAGCTCACCGACCTCTGGGTCCAAGCCGGCATCGTCGCGCATCGCCTCGAATGCGACGTTCGCAGCACGTCCGTCCCCGGATTCACTACCAGAATACAAAAAATCGGCCTCGACGTGAAAGGCGAATGGCGCTAAGAGCGTGGCCTCGAATGAGCTAGTCGACCGCTCAAGCCGCAAATATGCGTCACGGTGGTTGGCGAGTCGGAACTCAAGGCCAACACCATCCACACTTCCGCTCCAGTTATCGATGGAGATGGTCTGCTTGCCGCTTCCAAATGACGAGAACTCGAGGTTGGCGCCATTGATCGAGATAGAGAGGTGCACCTCGATATTGGTGCCGGCGAGAAGGCCTTTCACGCTTAAGCGTTGGCCGTTATTTTCTACTCTGATCCGTCCTCGCTCAGTAAGGTCGAAAAGACGTTCATCGATGCGCCATAACTTCGCTGTGCCACGCTTTAGCTCGTAGCTGCCACCTGACTTGATAAAACTGACCGGGACGAGGGCGGTAAGTGGGGACTGCGACAGTGCGCCGCCATCGCTGGGCGTTGCGGCACCCGTCCCGGCGGCCAAGTTTCGACGCGTCAGCTCCATGCCTGACTTCGACCGCGAATTGCGACTGTTGAGACTCCGTTTGCGCACGCTGACGTCCCCCAAAAGTAAAGCCAACACATACTCATGCTGCGAAACACTGGCCGCTCTTGAACGGACGCGCGCCTAGAAGGCCACAGGCACTACCACTTACTGGTGTTCTTTAGCTGTAATGTTGCGCGGTCGGCTTGTCCTAATACACTGCGGAATCGCTGCGAATCAGTGCTGGTCGATGAATTTTTTGGCCGACCCCCTAGCCTAAGGCGGGGGCTCAGATGTCCGAACATCGTCGATCACCACATGCGAAAGTGCCTTTCCATAGAGGTCGATACGTGACCGCCAGGATTGCGGGTGACACAGGTGCTGCGACGACATGCGCAAATGCGCGGTCTATCTCGGTCGATCCCCGTGGACAACGGACCTGAGTTTGCCGGCAGGGCCCTGGATGCGTGGGCTTATCAAGTCGGAGTAAAGCTGTCGTTTATCAGACAGGAAAACCCGTGGAAAACGCCTGCATCTAGATGCTTCAACAAAAATATTCCGGGATGAATACCTGAACGAGCAATGGTTTCTGTCGTTGCGCCAAGTCAAATCCTTGATCGAGGACTGGCGCATCGAGTACAAAGCCGAGCGGCCATATGGCGCGCCTGGATATGTAACTCCCGAGCAGTTCGCGCAGGCCCATCGGCAACAACAGCTTTTAACCTTGGACTCTACGTCGGAACAGGACGAAATTCGGGGGTCAGGTCACTCGACGACATAGCCACTGATTTATTGTCCATTGTTTGCGGACATGCTCCCATGGTGAATTTTGGGTATTGTCAGTACGCGTGAAATTCCCAGGTACATAAATCAGATGGCTACCAGGGTTAAACGCGCATGTGCAGGCGGAAGCATGGCAACGCTGTATCCTCGGCCCGAAGTCGGAGTGATCGCATTACTTCCTCGAGTTTGGCTATCAACGGCAGAGTAAGGCCCATCTCCTGCGCAGTGGTGCGGTATGTCGCGACGCGGGGCAAGGCGCACGATGTCCAGGTCGAGCCTGCTCTACCGCGCGCGTAAGCCCTCTGTCAAGTAGACATTCGCAGATAGTCGATGGAGCAAAGGTTGACCGAGGCATGAACTGCACCGGGGGAGGCACCCAGCGACTCGCGTGGGCGGTATTCGTTGGAATCAACGAACCATCGATCGGTAATCGCTTGGACCTGCTCAAGGTTGGCGAAAAGATGTGTAATCAAGTACTCCGGAGCGATAGGTGCGATTGAACCGCTCGATAAAGGCATTTTGATTCGGCTTGCCAGGTTGGACATAACGGATCGAGATGCCTTTCGCGGCAGCCCATTCGGTAAAGGCGTCGGAAATCATCTCCGGACCGTTGTTCAAGCGTATAGCGTGGGAAGGCCCATAGCAATCGATCAAGTGACTTAGGACGCGAATCAGTCGAGCCGAAGGGATGGACATACCCACCTCGATGGCCAAGCATTCGCGATTCGCTTCGTCGATCACGTTCAGCTTCCGGAATCGTCGGCCACAATAGAGTGCGTCATGCATGAAGTCCATCGCCCAACAGCGATTGGGCTCCGTGGCCAGATCCAGCGGCTGTCGAGGCCGTTCCGGTAGCCGCCTTTTTGCAGCGCCGAGGCAAATTCAAGCCCATGTCGCAGTACACCCAATGAACGCGCTTTTGATTCCAGGAGCGGTCGTCGAGCCGCAGCCGGGTAAAGCACTTCCAGAATTCCCACCGCCCATACCGCGTGACAATGGGCTTGAGGGCATCAATGACCTGGGCATCTCGTTCAAATGCTGGCGTTGGCCGGGACAAAGTGGCGGCCGAGCTAAATGCTTGTCCCAGAAAGACGTTGGGCTTCAAGACTCCAGGTGAAGAGCTCGACGAGATGTTGCACTGACCGCTTAAAACCCCACTAACGCTTTTGCGAGGGGATTACGGTAGCGCAGCCCCCAATCTCAACCGCTCCGCTTGCGCTTCATCGCGCCTGTCTTCAGTTTTAGTTTGGCAGCATCCTTGCCTTTGCCCTTGCCTTTATCGACGGTCTGGAGCAGCGCCATTTCGGTGGTGGGAACCTTCACACCTCGTAGCTCGTCGACCAGGCGCGATACGGCAAATACCGATGGGAGGGTCTGAACGTCGCGCGAGAAGTAGTGAATCTTGCGGTCCCTGGCGACCTGTGCACCGAATGTCTCCGAGACACGCTTGCGCTGCACGCGGGCTGCAGGGTTGAGGCTCCCCGCATAGCAAATCGGGACCCGCACGTTGCCCGACATCTCACCGTCATCGCCAACCACTATTGCAAGGTGACCATTTGTGCTCTCCAGTTCTGTTGAGGTCATTCCCGCCACAACGAACTGTCCCCCCTTTGCATTAGCTATGGCTTGATCGTGCGACGTACCCAGTCGGGTCCAGTCCGCGGATTCGCTCAACAACTTTACGATCGTATCTGCGTTCATACCCGGTCCGGTAAAGAGATCCGGGTCGAAGAACGGAGCAGAAACCGCCTTCACATACTTGTTGCAGTCCTCAGAGTTAGTGCCGAATGCGAGGGCACATTCGGCGAGGATTTCATCGCGCGTATCGGGCATGTCTTGTCCTCCTCTTTATGTAAGATGGTAGCGCAAGACGCAGCGCTTGATGCACGTATTTTCCCGGACTCTGAAAGAGATGTTGCCTTATTTCAAGCAGCGCGAATTCACGTTCGCCCTACTGGGTCTATCTAGAGGCGCTGCAATTAATGCCGGCGCTGCCCGGTGTGGTGGCGCGTGCGACGGCGGCTTGCGTCGTGGCGCTGGCCGGGGAGCGTCGTCGGGCATTGCGCCGCCGTCTACACTGCTGTTGACCTTCGGTAGTGGGTAGAGCGTGTTGCCTTTGGTCTAGGCTTCATGCTGTAGTGCATTGCTCCTGAGTGGCTGGCATATGAATCGCAAAGCGATATCCTGTGTGACCACTGCATTTCACATGGTGTGCATAAATTGATGGTCGTTGCCGCACTTGGAGGATGGGTTTCAGTTGAATACAAGACGTGATATTGCATTGCATGCTAAAGAATGATATTTGTATGCAATCAGTGATAGTAATGATAAGAACGTCCCAAGGTTCCTCAACCTCCGAACTGAAACGTTAAATATGAATTCCTTGAAAACCCGGTCAATGATCGACCAATTGGAATTCCCACCTGATTTCTTCGATCCTCCTAATCCTCGTCCCGCTGAATGGCCGGACAACCCCCAACTGCGTCGAGCTGTCGACTGGTTCAAGAGCTTCATGCCTCCTCAGCAATGGATAGAGCGCAGGGAGAAAGCCGCGCGCAGGTTATACGCCGGTGCCCTGGGGATCCAGGTCTCGGATGGCCGTTTTTTCGATTCTAAGGATGGGTTTGGCTGGTACCTGTTTCTTGCCGAAGCTATGCTAGATCACATCGGAAACTACGACTATCTATATGGTGCAAGGGTGGTCCCGATATTTTTAGCCATCGGGCGAGATCTGGATCTGCTAAAAGAGGTTGAAGGAGTTGAGTCGCGCGTCGATCGTATGGTCGGGAAAGAACGCGGACAACCTAACGGCGGCTTATTTGAATTACTGGTTGCCTCCTGCTATGCCCGGGTTGGAGCTAAAGTTGCATTCGCTGAGGAGCGACCGGGTCAGGCGCAGACTTACGACATGGACGTCACGCTTAATGGCTGCACTTGGGCCGTTGAATGCAAGCGCATGGAGGTGGGAGAGTACAGCGATAGTGAACGGCTGCAGATTGGGCGGCTTTGGTCCGCCTGCTCAATGCAGTTGGGAATCCTAAAGCAAAACACGCTGTGTAAAGTAAGCTTTAAGACCGAACTTAAGGCAGTAGCTAACGACTACCTCATGAAAAGGGTAATTGAGTGGTTGGAATCTGGATTTAAGGATATCGAGTGGAGTGATGCAACTGCGGATGGCAGTATTTCCATCCTCGATTTGCGTCCATTAAGGCAGGTGCTGGCCACGGACATGGTCCTGGGAAGTAGTCATCGAATTACGGAGCTTCTGACTGGCAGTTATGTTAGAAATGCCCACTATCAAACTAAGCTCAGGATAAAGCGGGGAGATAATCCCCGTTATGTCGATGATTGTGATCTGGCCATTGTGTTGCAATGGGAGAGTTTGAGCGATGCAGCAATAGCTAGTAAAGCCCGAGATGTTCGCAAGAAGTTATCGGAAGCGACAGCGCAGCTTCCCGAGGGCCGCCCTAGCATAATTCATGTCGGATTCGAGGCGGTTGAGGGCGACAAGGTCGAGCGCGTGCGCCATTCCAAAATCCTCGCGACAGCGAGAAAGTTCGATCCTGGCGAAAAGCAACTTGAGTACGTCTATTGCCACTATTTTGTGCCGGAGAGTCCTCCTGACGAGAGTTGGGCATTTGATGAGACTACGCAATGGTGTGGAATTCGCCGTTCCCGACCGAAACCCCTAGAAAAATGCTTTTTAGTCCTCTCTCCAGACGCCCAGACGCGATCGGGACCTCATTGGCAGGCATAGAGGTAGAGATGTAAATCAATACGTTGAGCATGCATGCTTCTTCATGTCATGAGCGCACGAGAGCATTTTATATAGAGTAACTGAAATTCGTCGCATTTTTTCGATATGTGGCAGGCATTGGGATTGAGGTGGTTGATGAATTACAAGAATTTTAAAAAAATAGATGGTCTTGAACTCAAGATGCTTAAGGCCATTGGGATCCTTGTCCAGCAGAGAGTCGCGTTTGATATCGACAATAATCCAAATTACGACATTTCTAGTTATGATCGTTATAATATGGAGACGTATTTCTTTTCGGATTGTCATGAGTTTCCTTTGGGTCTAAGTTTCCTTATCCATATTGATATAGAGGCAGAGGGAATTCTTGCAGACGAAGAGCTCGAAGATTATCGAAAAGAATTAAATTTGGGCGAGGTTCAGGGGCGCGGGGAAACTCTGACGGAAATTTTGGCTGTCAATCCCGATGTCAATTTATCTGTCGAAGGGGTGGGGTACTTTGAGCTGCATGGTATAGATAAACCTGCTGTGGATAATATTGAGAAAACGATCAAATTTATCGGTGGGTATAAGGCGAGTTATTCTGGCATTCAGCCGGAAGGGTTTGGAATATACGCGATTTGTGACGTTTTGGGTCTGAATGGTTATGACGATGGGGGTAATGTCAGCCTGGAAATCCTTGGCGAAGGCATCGCCGTGATGCTCAGAAAGGATTACAAGATTGCATCGTTTCTATTCTACTGCGCGCTGGAATCCTTCATTAACTATCGCCTTAACTCGAATTCTGATGAGCAGAGACTGTCTGAAAAGCTCAAGCGATTGTTTGTAGGGGCGTTTGGTGGCAAAGATTTGGAAAAACATCAAATATATACGTCAATTATTCTTGACTTTGATCAGCTCACCGGATTGAGGAATGCAATTGCGCATGGAACAAAAGCCATCTCAGTCGCCAAAGAAAGTGCTGTGTCCTATCTGATTCTTGCCCTCACAGTGATCCTATCCGTGGATAAGGTGCTTGCCGACTTTGAATCAATCGCCGCGATTTTAAAAAATTGTGAGCTATCACAAACTTCTTCCAATTCTTGGTCGTTTTGGCGGGAATGAGCGTGAGATCAGTTGGCAAGATAGATGGGCCTTGAGTCGCTCCGACTAGGCGACTCTTAGGCAAGTCTGGGCTTGCCCCGGATCTCCGGACAGATTGGGTAACCTAAGAAGCGACTGCTTCGAAGCTTACAAAGACCAGCGTTGAGTGCTGCCGACGAGGTTGTAGAACCGTTTGATGCAGTCGAACGCGTCGGCCCGGCATTGATCGTGACCCTAACCCCGAATTAGTCCGGATCAGAAGTAGAGATTTCCGGCTCATTGAGGTTAGTACTTTGGCCGCTGGCCAAGTGCTGGCGCGCGTATTCAGCAGGTGCCTGCCACTTCAGCGCGGAGTGGGGACGAACCTCGTTATAGTACGTCCGCCAGGCGTCGATTTTCTCCTTGGCGTCGGCAAATGACAAGAACCAGTGGCTGTTCAGGCATTCCTGACGGAAGCGGCCATTGAAGGATTCGCACTGCGCATTGTCCGTCGGCTTGCCGGGCCGGCTGAAGTCGATTTCCACCCCATTTTCGTATGCCCATTTGTCCATGGCTTTGGAGATGAACTCGCTGCCGTTATCGGTTTTGATGACGCGCGGCAAGCCGCGCAGTGCGCATATGCGACCGAGCGTCGCCACCACATCGTCACCCCGCAGGTTTTGCCCAATGTCGATGGCCAGACACTCTCTGGTGTAATTGTCGACCAGAGTCAACGCACGCAGGCGGCGACCATCGAACAATTGGTCCATGACGAAGTCCATGCTCCAGATGTCATTGATGGCTTGCGCGACCGCTTTGGGTTGGCGACGTTGCGCCGACTTATTGCGCTTGGGGCGCTTGTGCCGCAACGACAAGCCTTGTTCTCGATACAAACGGTAGACCCGTTTGTGATTGTCTCGATAGCCTTCGCGGCGCAGCATCACGTGTACACGCCGGTATCCGTAGTGAACGCGCGTATGCGCTATCTCGTGGATTCGCATGATCAGCGCGCCACTGTCGCGTCGGCACGATTCGTAGCGATACAACGACCGGGAAATCATGACTGCGGCGCATGCCTTGGTCACGCCGACGCCGTAGCGCTTCATCAGATCATCCACGAGTACGCGGCGCCGCGAAGGCTTCAGAGCTTTTTTGCCAGAACGTCCTGCAACATTGCCTTGTCCAGCGACAGGTCCGCGACCAGGCGCTTAAGGCGATTGCACTCCTCTTCAAGCTGGCGCAGCCGTCGCAACTCCGAGGGGCCGAGCCCGCCGAATTTCTTCTTCCAGTTGTAGAAGGTCGCTTCGCTCACGCCCATCTTGCGGCAGACCTCGGGTACGGCCGTTCCCAGTTCGGCCTGCTTCAGCGCAAAGGCGATTTGCTCTTCGGTGTATTTCGATCTCTTCACGGCATGGCTCCTATTCCATATGGTGAAATCATGCCGGATTTCTCTAATTTAGATCGGTACTAAAAACTGGGTTAGGGTCACACTGCGGCAGCTTAGCGGGAAAATATAAGCGCTGCGCCGTGTTACATTTTGATTGTTTTCCGTTCGGCTGTTTAGCTAAGTTGAGTGAACGTGCTCCTCCAGCGGAACGATCCACGAATTTTTTTGCGGAGGTCTGCCCCTGGAGAGTACCCGGTCTGGAAAAAAAAGCATCCGGGGAACGTGCAGTAGTGGATGGCTGACAATAATTTTGAATAGGTATATCGATGTTTGCCGATACAGAATGGTTAGGTAGAGATGCACATCTTGCCTCTCGTGTTCGAACAAGTCTAGGAATACTGGTAGCTAATGGCATTCGCACTCTGCCAACTGATCCGACCCAGATTCGTTCCCTCCTTGAAAGTTCAATTCCAGGTCATGGCATCGCCCTGTGGGATCCGGAAAGTCAAGTTCTGAACGTAGATCGTTGGCTTGAACCAAGGCTAGCATTAACTATCGCTCAAGTATTCGATTATATAAGTTTACGGAGAAAAATTAGACTGCGAGTGAGCCGTAATATTTGGGAAAAATCAGAGGAGGTCAGAACGGAAGTAATTGCCGACCTCGCAAAAGTGGTTGGCTCTGAGCGGGTATTTCCAGAGTGGCCCGGACGAGCTGGTGTACCCATGCCTCGTGTAGCTAGAGCGCATCCTGAACAGCCTATTATTCACGTCTCCGACGCGCTGAGAATTGGATATTCGACGCCCCTAGTTGAGCCGCGAAAGGATTTAACGCACGACGCAATGCAGTCAGTCGATATTTTCCTTACGACGTCATCCGATGCTCTCGAGGTCAGCAGACGAACTGTTGTTGCTATTCTATTAGGCTCTGTGTCAGACAGCGAAATGTCTCGCATTGTGCAGTCTCGCGAAGAACATCGAGCTCGATGTCTTATACATGTTCCTACACAATATGATGAAGGGCTTGCTTGGGCCGAGATGTTCTTAGCGGCATGGCAAAGATCACGGATATCCGTTGATGAGGTAATTAGCACAGTTAACGACGCAAGCGGAATACAAGCAAGTATTGTCGCTACAACTCAGAAATTTATATTGGATAGTGATCGGTTTTTACATTCCAAAGCCAGCGATTTTGAGGAAACCAATGGCTTGGCTGGCTATTATGTTGATGAGTATCCAAGTTTAAATTCAAATTTCTTCTCCTCTCATGCATCGTCCTCCAGCGTTCGGGAAACGTTAAATACCCAGTATCTGGTGGAATCAAAGGAACCCCCAGAATGTCAGGCTAGAGTGATTGATGCTTGCATAACTCTGAATTCACAAGTAATCCGACGTCTGCCGGCTTTTGGAGCTGTAGATATCCTTGTAAAAATTCGACCGAAGGCCGAATTCGATGACTTTCGACCAATATTTCCAGACGAAGAAGTGGAGTGGACCGGCTCTTCGAAAAAAATACAAATTCATATGTTTGAAGTGGGTGCGCTTCCTGTAACGAAAGAGCTAGAGATACCAAAATATGGCCCGTCTACTGCGGCCAAATTTACTTATCATCTAACAAAAAAAATGGACCTTCGTTTTATTATTAGCGATGGGGCGAGGCTCATTCAAACCGCAAGAATCAAAGGCGAGCTCAGCGGATGGGTGAGTTTCGAGGTAGAAAGTATCGTCGGATCCATTGGCGCTCAAAAAAAAGAATTCGATCTTGCGCTATTGGTAAACGATAGCTTAGGCGGTGTGTCTAGCCTTACGTCTCTTACCTCAGAGGGAGTAGATCTTTCGGTCCTAAACGATACCCAAGTAGATAGAATACGTATTGAAATGCTGGAGATCCTAGAGAAGGCGGTCATAAATCCGCATGAGCCGACGGCCAAGATCCTCTTACGGCTTGCGGGGCGAGGGCGTGAGCTATTAGCGTACTTAAGGGATAATGTGAAGGGCTGGCCTGCTCACATTGATCGAATGCAGCTTACCAGCCAAGATGACGCATTTCTCCCTTTGGAATATCTTTACGATGGGAATATTCCGACAAATTCCAAGTACGGAATGTGCAGTGATAGTGAATTGTGTCTATCCGCGGGAGTCGCTCGTCCCAATTGTCCGATCCGATCTGAAGCAAAGCAATTTTGTCCAATGGGTTTTCTTGGGCTTACTGCAATCATTGAGAGGCAGGTTTGGCGACCTGGCAGTTCCCCGGGTATCTGGTTAGCGGCACCAAAAGATCTAGCAGAGCGGGATAGGATTGCTGGGGTAGAGCCTATA
Organism: Achromobacter sp. 1L-A-4-B-C2; assembly: GCF_057291955.1. Classification (NCBI taxonomy): domain Bacteria; kingdom Pseudomonadati; phylum Pseudomonadota; class Betaproteobacteria; order Burkholderiales; family Alcaligenaceae; genus Achromobacter; species Achromobacter sp. 1L-A-4-B-C2. The sequence goes on along the minus strand of NZ_JBXAWP010000005.1, from coordinate 388,368 downwards.
CTTTTTTCCGCTAGTAAGGAAGCCGATCAATTTAGTGGCAGTGACGGGGCAAAAGAGACCGCACAAGTCCGCACGTCGGATATTGTTAGGGAGCTAGGTTGTTCCAGGCCAAATTCGTGGGATGAGTGGTGTTCCCATGTTAAAGAACTTCAGCCTCACTTATTGATCCTTGTGGTTCATATAGCAGAAGATGAAATGCATCTCGGAGACGATGATACATTGCTAATCGCAGCTCTTTCAAAAGCTCATATTGGGCCCTCAGAGCCAATTGTAATTGCGATGGGTTGTTCTTCTGGCTACGGTCGAATGGTTGGAGCGAGCCTTTCTACGAAGCTAATGAAAGAGGGAGCCCGCGTTGTTGTTGCCGCTATGACTGACGTGCTAGGAAGGCACGCAAATCGTGTTGCTCTCGAATTCTCCTTAGCACTCCGTCGGTCGGTATCTCCAGATAACAAGGAAGTCACTTCGATCGGAGAGTTGATGAATTCAATTCGACGAAAGCTTCTTGTCTCTGATATTGCTTTAGGGCTCTCTCTTGTTGCATTCGGAGATGCCGATATCTCACTGGGCTTGAGCAAAGAGGGAAATTGATATGTTTCGCTTAACTGCAGTGCAAGCCGAGCACGGGGATTCCTTTTTAGTTACCTACGGAGAAAGCCATGCGCCCCGGCACATACTTATCGACGGAGGTCCCAGTGGGACTTTGCGTAATTTGATCAACGTGCTCGAGCTAAGCAAAACCGACGGCCGTCTCCGGCTGGAGGCGCTCGTAGTTACTCACTACGATCTCGATCACATTGATGGAATTATAGATCTATTGAAGCATAAGCCCCACTGGCTAGAGATCAATGATATTTGGTTTAATGGGTACAGACACCTTTATGAGGAAACAGATCGATTAGGGCCAAGAGAAGGTGATGAGCTTACGTCGTTGATATCGGGGCATTACTACTGGAATAGAGCGCACGAATTTAAAGCTATCGTACAAGCGGAAAAGCCAATTGAGCTAAGTGGCGGCCTTAAGGTTTATGTAGTATCGCCGGATCAAGAACGACTAGAAGCGCTACGAAAGGACTGGAAAGATTCTTGCGATCCTCCCTCCCTTGAAGCCCCGAGCGACCTCCTTGGAAATCGAGATCCTTGGCCTCCCGGAAATCTTACATCACTAATTTCTAAAGACAAATTCGTAACTGATAGATCAATTGCAAACGGAAGTAGTATCGCTCTTCTTCTCGAGTTTCGAGGAAGACGGGCTCTATTGGGTGCTGATGCTTTCTCTGATGTGGTGGCGGCGGGGTTGAATCGATGTCTCGCGCCAGGCATTCCAATTCACCTGCTTAAGGTCTCTCATCATGGAAGTAAGGCCAACACGAGTACGGCGTTGCTTAAGATACTAAATTGCCATCGATTTCTAATTAGTACGAGTGGCAAAGGACATGGGCATCCAGATAACCAGCTTATCGCACGTTTGGCTGCGTTCTCTGGAAATAGAATGCAGATATACTTCAATTATTATAATGAGCGGACGGCTCGCTGGAAAGACAAGCTCTATTTGAATTGGCCGGCTTTTGAAGCAAAATTTCCGGAGGCGCATCAAGTATTTTTGAATGTAGATGTTTAAGAGAGTTTGTGCATAAGCCTGCCTTATATATTATTTTAATAAAATAGGGCTGTCCGTGTTGGTTGTGTGGGAGCCTTGAAAATGATCGATATTCTAGGTTGCTTGAAACTGGGGGTTTATTGGTTGCGTCAAGGCTCTACTGCGGTTTTTAGGGTAGGTAAAGATGGATTTAAATCTCTCATCTTCAGAGTTTTTTGATCGGGTGCAGGGGGCTTATACGCCACTCCTTTTAAAGATACACTTAAGTTCTCGTCACGCGCGCGGTGCTGATGATCAGGAATTCGCTTGTGAATTTAGCGAGATGGAAATCCCCACTTTTTTCCATGAGTTCTTGCACCACATTCAAAATATATCCAGTGTCCCCGGGCTGTCCTATCTGAATTCGGTGATCTCTCTTTGGCAAAATATAAGGACAGCCGTTTGTATAGAAAACACTGAATCTAATAATTTTCAGATACGCAAGGCAATAGAAAACGTTGTTTATTACCTTCCCAACCAAGATCTCTCCTTCCCCGGCAAAGAGTTGGATATATTGTCCATAGAAAGTAGGGCTACGCCTGATCTGGCGCCCTTGGAAATAAAGTGCTTAGTGGACGGCGCAGATGTTGATGTGGCGTTTGGGATTTGGGAGTTTTTCGAAAGTGCAGCGCATGTTCTTGAAAGAATTTTCTGTCAAGAAACAGGTTTGTTGGGCGCTGGCAAGGTGACGCCATTTGTACCATACAAGCTTGGAGAGGCTATTGCTAGGCACTATGATCCTGGGTGTAGTGACACTAGGCTTGCTCTACTTCTGCTTTCGTCGATGCAATCCGCTAGTCCCCATGTAGATTTCGCATATAGGGCACTAGACATTGCGTCGCGTGGTTGGAATGATGATGAAGTTCGATCTCATCTAAATGAACTGGCTAAGTGCCATATTGAGAGAAATAAGAAATGGATGGAGGATGTTCTAGAGACAGTAAGAGAGGGGTTTCGCCATAGCGATCCCGATTTTGGAGATTTAATAGTTAAATTGTTTTCTTCTTCGCTTGAGTATTTGAAGCGCAGGATGCATTCGCCAATGCCAGAATTAGATTTCTTGGAGAGTTTCCAGGCTGAAGATCAGTTGGAGATGAAGTTGAACAAGTTCGTGGGGGAGTTTGGTGGTTGCCTGGTGACGAAAGATGTCGGGATCTCTCCTAGCGGACCGGCAAAACGTAGCTTTGTGTTCGGTGGGAAGGATTCGGTGTTTCTTGAGTGGGATGTCTTTCAGGCGGGTGTCCACTATGCAACGGCTCATATAAAGGGTAATCCTAAGAGCTTCACGATCTCAGCCCCAAGGCCTGTAAGTTGTCCTTTGATTGGCGAGTGCAAACATAATAACAATACCATTGCTAGAAGTAAGTGTGAGTGTCGGCCTTGGTCGCACGCTAAGGCTGTGATGGGGGGGGATAATTGTGCTTATCAAATCGCAGCTTATCAATTTGATCCGAGAAATCGACAAGAAAGAAATTGACCCTAACCCCGATTTAGTCTGTGTACTAAAAACGGGTTAGGGTTAACACTCACGCGGGCTGACCGCCTGCGCCCCAAAAGCTGACTACGTCGGTAGAGCAGGAGACGTACGGCTATTTCCGAGGCGAAGCGGTCTTAACTCCGTCGATGAAGTTGTGATGGGGGTGTGTCCTACTCCAACAGGTCTGCGGTGCTGCGGCGGCAAGTTGTACGCGGTGTTGGTCAGCTGATACGCCGGTCAGTGGTCGCCGGTAAAGTGCTGCACTATACAAAGAAACAAATAAATTGAAGATGAACATGACTGCGCTACGTCCTGACCTACTGCTCGCTGACTACAGGGGGGGCTCAAAGGGTAGTGAATTTGGGGCGACCACATCTGCCAGCGGCCTATATAACACGCAACAGTTCGTATTGCGTCTCTCGCCATTGGTACACCAGAGATTGGCAAGCGTAGTACCGGGAATTGAAGTGCAGTTCGATTTCGAGATTAGGCAGGCAATGTCCACCTACTTGCACGAGACGATACATTGGTGGCAGCACATCGGATCGACGTATGGATTTATTCTTGGCTTGAACTATCCGGTCCAAACGCACTGCACCCATCATGACTTGCTTCGCCTCGTACAAGTTGACGGCTTCAAGAAGTCCGTCCTACTTCAATCATCCAAGCTAGGCAAAAAAGGACCGACTGGATACGGAACGCCATCAGGAATGGCCAACACCATTGTTAACAACCATTTCGACCTATTTGCGTATCGCGCAATCACCCTGGGCCCAGAAACGGCCAGGCGGATTATCGAAAGTAATCTATTTGAAAACATAGGCCATTCGTTTCGCTTCACGTATACGCACACGATAAACACGCTCGCCTCTACAGTCGATCCAGAGTTTAAAGTATTGCCTCATCCGCGTGAATGGGAGGACGCATTCAAAGATCTAAGATCTCGCAAGGTAAACGGATATTATTATGGGTCCCCGGTCGGTCTCTACCCGATCGGTGCTTACGAAATATTTGAAGGGCAGGCGAGCTTTTCTCAAATGCAGTTCATTTCCCGCACGTGTGCCCACCCCCCGAGCTGGGATGATTTCAAGGGCATTGGCATGTTACACGGAGTATATATTCTTGCCTTCGATGCGTTCCTGAAGTGCACCGAATCGGATTGGCCTGGCAATGCCGATAGTCCCCTTGTTAGTCTATTTCTATTGGTATGTGATTTATCGATAAATCCGGGAAGCGGATTTCCTTTTTCAATATCTCCGAACTTTGATTCCTTTATTGATGATGTTAACCCGGGCTCACGTTTTATTTTGTTTTGTCGTCTTATTGCAACTCGTTTTCCACACTTCAAAAAATTGATAATAAGGCATGATAAAAATGAGTACGAGGAAATTGTCAGTCAACTCTGCCATGCTGCTAAGGAACCTGATCCACTGAAGATTGCCACTAAATTCTCCAGTTGGTTCAACGCTACTGGTCCGTTGTCAAGCCTGCTCGAGCAATACAAAAAGTACGAATTTGATCCCCGCAATTTCGTAATCGGACATTTATTCGCACACTTTCTGGCGTTCCAAACTGACAAAGCTAGGCGTCCTGAATTCTTTTGCTGGCCGGCCGCACACATGGTGGGCAAAGACATATCGATCGAAAATCAGGAGTTGTTTGAGCGACATAGTGCTTTGTTTGTCGATAAAGCAGACAATGACAGTATTTTTCCGCGCATACAAAAAAATCGAGACGCCTCTATTGTCAAAAAGACATTTGATGATTTTTATCACACTGCAGCATTATTTGATCTCACTCACCAGTGGATTGCTAAAAAGGGACCATTTCAATACAACATGGAGTGGTTGATCGCCTCGGCTTCGAAAGATGAGATGCGGCGTTGGCTACAAGGTCAATTCATCAACGCAGTGGGCCTCGACCCCGAGACCGCAATCCTTTTATGATCGGTACTCTAGACGAAATACGTCGTCCCTCATCGAGTCGTCCACGCCATTTCGCGCCATGCCGGACAAGATCCGAGATGATTGAATTGCGACATGATCGCTGGGCGGCAGTGCAGCACCCGCAGCGCATGAACAACCGGCCCATGGCCGGCGTCGATCTGTCGTCAACTGTCGGTAGCGGTCTGGTAGTCCCCCGCATAAGCGATGAGGTCAGAAGTAGAATTTTCTCGTTGAGGAGTTCTACCGCGGGGAGACGTCGAGATTTACGGATAGCAAGATCATTGAAGCCATCAAGCGCGTGTAGGCTGGTTTTGCCGTTCCTGAGCTGTGCCGAGAGCTGGGCATCAACTCTGCTACGTTCTACAAGTGGCGTTCCAAGTACGGCGGCATGGACGTATCGCTGATGGCGCGCATGAAGGAGCTGGAGGCTGAGAACGCTCGGCTGTGCAAGATGTACATCGAGGAGAAGCTCAAGGCCGAGATCTTGACGGAGCTTCTATAAAAAAGTGGTGAGGCCATGTCGCCGTCGCGGGATGGCCCAACGTGCCCTGCAGGATCGCGGCGTATCGATACGGATAGCCTGCGAGGCGTTCAGAGTCAGCCAGACTTGTTATCGATTCCTCACCAAGAAGGACGCCGAGAATGAGAAGACCGCCGAGTGGCTGCAATGTCTCACTGACAACGACCGCAACTGCGGCTTTGGTCTGTGCTTCCTGTATCTGCGCAGTGTTCGAGGCTTCGGCTGGAACCATAAGCGTGTGTACCGGATCTATCGCGGATCAAGCCGCGCAAACGGCTGGTTCCTCAGACGCCTGAGCCACTGACCGTGCCGCCCAACGTGAACCAGGGCGGGTCGAGGGCCTTCATGCATGACCAGCTTGCCGATGGGCGCAGCATTCGCGTATTCAATATGCTGGACGACTTCAAGTGCGAGGCACTGGGCATTGAGGTTGACTTTTCCCTGCCGTTCTAGCGCGTGATCCGCCCGCTCAAGCAGATCATCGGCTGGCGGGGAAAGCCCTCTGGGAGGGCTTTCACGCAGCAGCACATGGCGCTATCGTAGGCAGACACTCTTCACCTGCGATGTCGGATGCGACCGGACTATATTTGATGTCGACGGGAAAGCCGGCACAGGGGGTACATGGAAAGCCAGCTCGGCTGCGTCCTTTGCACGCGGAGGAAGGTGAAAGCGAAGGCCTCGCGTTACGCGAGGCCCCGTAGTCCGATAACCCAATTACCCGCTTTTGACGTACCGACATGGTCGGAGGGCAATGCGCAGGCCAACGCGATCGGGTTCTAGGTCTTCTAACGTTCAAATTTCGAACTTTTGATCATCACACGCGTGGAGGCATGTGGGCCGCGTCGAGGCGTCGATGAATCAACGAAACGATCGACAACAGATCTTCCGCGTCTTCCTTCGACATAGTCCAATGTATTCGGGCCTCATGAGCGGTCGGATTGCGGAACATGCCGAACGTGCCGCGGACGAGATTGGCGAAGCCGCTTTGCTCGCTGCGTTCGCTGGCCGTTGATAGAGAATTCACCGCAAGAAGAGGCGGGTTGCCGGAGAGGACACGGTCGACAAGAGTAGTTCCGTCATCGGTCAGGCCGGTACGGGTGCGCATCTTATCGGCGACGCTTTTGACCGCTTCTTGCACTGCGTGAAAATAATTGTCGGCAAGAAGCTCGGCGCGACAGAACTTCAGGACGTCAGGATGCACGCCGCGACCTTCAAGGTCTGCTCGCAAGTCTCTAGCCCGTCGCTGTGCATCTGGCAGGGTGTGGGCAACATCCGCCGACTTCAGTTCACCGGACTCATCGACCACAAGCCCTGCGAATGCCAGCGCCAGGTTTAGGCGAGCCCGCATAGGCTCGTAGCGGTGAGGTTCGCGGCTGTAACGCGCGGGCTTCATGGCGAGCCGTATGAACTCGAGGATGTTGGTGCGGTTTCGTTTCGTGTTCTGGCATTCCGCGAAGGCGTTATAGATGCGGACGCGCTTCGTCGTAGGCCCCGGATCTGCAATCTTGCACGACGCAAGCAGATGTACGATCTCTGGCACGGTCAGACCCTCTGAGGTGTCGCCGAGCGCGCCAGCTATCGCTTCTAATTGATCCTGCGAAAAGAACGCCATGGCTATCACCGACCGTTTGACAGGCGGCGCAGGAAAGTCCTGGCCGTGACGAGCACGACATGCAGCCGGAAGGTGCTGTGGTCCTCGTCGGACAGACCGGGATGGGAACCTTCGGTGTGTAGCATCTTGAAGAGACCGTTGATGTAGTTCTTTCCGTCCTGCGTCCACTCGTTGCGATCCTTGGCAAGGAAGCTGATTTCTGCGAGCAAGGCGCGCCGGCTTTCGGAGCTGGGCCGTTGACCCGCTTCCTGCGGTCGCACGTTACGAGCGATGTCGTCGAACAGGCTTTCCAGGAAAGTGCGGAGCTGGCTGTTGCAAGCCGCCCAATCGCCGCGCGTGTGCGCTTCGACGGCCTGGTCGAGATGACCGAGAGGGGTTGTGAAGCTGAAGGACTTGAGAAGCTGGTGCACCTCGTGATCCGTTTCCGGGAGCTGGATTTCGCCGGGCAATGACGCGCGGATCGAGGCGTTTTGCCCGTGTTCGTCCCACGTCAAAACGTATCCGTCACGCGCAAGGCCGCGTGCGAAGGCCGTTTGCAGAGCGTGCGTAGCGTCTTTTTGAGCTAGCTGTGCGGCGTGCCGTATCACTGCCTCGCCAAGGGTCATGCTGCCTTCAAGCGTATCGAGCACTGCCTCGCCTCGTTGTATGACAAGCCGGCCCAATAAAGCGCACTTGTTGGCGACGCTGAGAGATGTGCTGGACGAAATCTCGTCCTCCAGGCCAAGGCGGAGGACCATCTGGTTGAATCGTGCCTGGCTGTGTTGCTCCAGTACCTCAACGGCGGCGATCAGCGTGGGGCGAGTGAACGGCACAGATCTCATGCGAGAGGCGCCTTATGTTCAAGATCGTAATTCATGTTCCCCCGCTCAATAACGGCACCCAAGGAGGCTTCCGGTCGGGTCAGAATCGGTGAGCCGGAGGCGGACGAGGCTCTCATAATCAAAGCCTGACGTAAAGTCGGCCACTGGAACCATATCGGTGTTGAGTGTGCAGATGTACTGGAAGCCGTGTTTTGCAGCCATCGCGGCGGCAAGTTCCAACGCGTGGGCGCGCTGTCGCGGGTCAACGCCGTCGAAAATTGTGCTGTCGTGGATGAGGAAGTCGATTCCGAGACCACGCTGGCGCGCGAACGAGATCAGCATGAGATCGTAGCAAAAGATCTTCATCTTGCTGATGCCCTCACTCGGGCTGCCCGCGATCTCGACATCGAATTTGTAGCCGGTGTCGTCGATATCGATGACCAGGCGGCCGGGCGATTTATAGAGGTTCTCCGAGAACTCTGAAAAGAGGCCGAGTGCCTGTGACCACAGCGCACGCCGCTCTTCATAGTCGAGGGTTGTCGCGCGCTTCAACTCAACGGTCTCGACCTTGATCGTGTCGGCCTTCGTGCTCATCTGACGAAGCTGGCTGATCCTGTTTGTCAATTCGTCGACTTTCAGCCGGGTGGCTGCATGCAGCTCCTGCAGTTGGGTGAGTTCTTCCAGCGCGCCCTGTCCGGCAAGCGCGCTAAGGTAGCCGGCACGGCGATCCGTGAGGGTCGCAATGTCGGTCTCGCCCTGACTGACGGCAGCTTCGAGCGTGGCAATCTCGCTGGCGATGAACTGACGGCGATTGGAGATGATCTGCGCATTGAATGCCCGCGCATCCTCCAGCGTCTTTTTGACGGCGCCAGGCAGCGCGATGCCGGCCTCGCCGTAAAGGGCTTCGAGACGGTCTCCCGTCGGGGCGTCTTCGCTCACCAACGAGTCGCGGTAGCGATCGAGCCGACGCTTATTCACGATATTGGCGTTGACCAGGCCATGGATTTCCCTGGTCAGGAGGTTGGCCTGACTCTCGATTTCACGGTATTGAGGAAGAACGCGAAAATTCGACAGAGCCTCGCGTTCACGTTCAAGCTGGGTTGTAAGGCGCAGGCGTTCGGCTTCGAGTTCACCGAGTGTTGCCAGCTCGCCGTCGATGGCTCCAGTCTTGATCGCCTGTTTGAGCGCATCGAGCGCGTTTTTTTGATCTTTGAGCTGCTGCCAGGTCGCGGCCTTCTCCCAGTTCAACCCCAGAAGAAACGCATTGTGGAGCTGAATGTCCCAGGTTTTCTGATTGTCAAAGTACTTGAAGGGAGTGTTGTAGGCGGCTGTCTGGTTACGCACGAAATAGGAGAGCAGCGACCGCGCGGAGGGCTTGTAGCCGGATTCTGCTGACAGCTCGCTGATACCGAATAGCGCCCAGGCGAGAACGGCTCGCCATCTCTTGGCGTCGAGACCCGGGGCGCCTTCCTTGTTCGGCGTCGGCCGGACAGGCCAGTCGTCGGTGGCTCCTTCGATCGCGAAAAACCCCGGTGTATTGACCGCTCGCGTCACAGTAACGTCGTGGCCCTGCAAGGAAAGCTCGAGCGTGAAAGCCCACCCCTGCAAAGCCTCGATGCGAAGTCCTTTTCCGGGTGAGGTATTGCTGGCAAGGCAGAAATCGATGATTTCGATGAGCGTCGATTTGCCTAGGGCGTTTGTCGTGTCCTTGTCCCCGGCAGAGGTGGAGCGGTCCGCCAAGATAAGATTGACCCCCGACTTTAGCAACGCGGTGTGGAAGCCCTTTCGGTTGGCGCGAACAGCTCTGATCATGAGGCGGTCCTGAAAATAAGGCCGTCTCGGATATCGATGGCGCCGATCAGATAGAGGAGGTTCGAGGCCAGCACGAACCGCTCGAAGGTCCCGACGTTCGGTTCCGTGCGCAGACGCTCCCAAAGGCTTGAAACGGTCATGGGCGTGCTGAGCCGCGCCAGCAGCGTGGCACCGACACCGATCAGCGCCTCGTTCTGCGGGATATGTTTGGTCGGAAGAATCATTTCTCAAACACGTCGCAGATTTCGAAGAGATAGATCAGAACGGCGATGCCTGCGATCTTGTCAGCCTGCCGACGCAGACCACGCTGGGCAAAAGCGCACATTAACTCGAAAAGATCTTCACCCTTATGGCCCTCTTTCCGATGAGCGTAATATTCTTCAAGGAAGCCAGCTTTCAGTCGCTCAGGAAAGTCAGGATCGAGCTGCGCTTCGGCCCCGACATACTCGCCAACGGTGGCTCGCGAGGTCAGGCCGGCAGCGATGATGTGACGGGATCCATTCGAAAGCGCGTTCTTTTTGATCTTCTCGTCTGGTGCGAGAAGATCAAAAGAACCATCTGGAGCCGGCGCTTGGCTAGCAACCCAAGAAACGGCGTTCTGCAATTCGGGAAAGGCAACATCCGCAAAGGCCTCTTCCATGGCTTGCCGGACCTGCTTTTCGTGGCTTTCCTTCAGTTGCAAAAGGGCCGCGGTCGGCCAATCGGCCTCGACTTTGTCGATGATCGTATGGTGATCGGTGCAGAGATAGATGAGGTTACGGACGTTATCGCGCTCATCATCGGTCATCAAGGCGTCATAGCGGGCCGCGGTCGGCTTCTCGCCACGGATGTGCGCCGCCTCGCCAACATAGGTGTCGTTTCCCACCTGAGCGTCGTAGGTGAGATGCTTGCCGCACTTCGGGAAAGCACAGACGCCGCCGCTTCGAAACGCCAGGATGATCCTCGTTGGATAACTAGCGCCCACGGCTACCGCCGATCTGCGCGCGTGTGTGACGGCTACGGGCGCCCGCCTGCGGAGGGGCGTCGACGTAGCCTAGTTGGTGAATCCGTAAGGTGGGCCGTTTCGGCAGCTTGACCGTCAGTTCGAGTTCTCCCCCCACGGCCTCGACATAGCTGCGAAGCGTGGAGAGATACATATCGGTTTGCCGCTCGATCTGAGAAACCGAGGGTTGCTTGATGTTGAGGGCGGAGGCGATCTCCGCCTGAGCCTTGCCAGCGATCTGCCGCAGCTCGCGTAGGCCTTCCACCTCCTGCTTGAGGTCCTGGCAACTAGCTTCCATTGCTTCCTGCTCGTCCACTTGAAGCGCTCCGATAGTCTCAGTCAGGCTACGGCCCATTTCAGTTGTCCGTCCTTCTCAAAAGCTTCGCACATGCGAGCGGCGCGATGCGAATGTCGCCCTCGATGCAGTATGTGGATCGAACCGTGATTTATTATAGGTTGGAACCTATGCGCGTTCAACTGAAGGTGTATGGACGTCCGCTTTTCGTCCAGATCTCCATGCCGCCTGTCGCAGCGCATGGGCGTTGGGATACATGCGATAGTGGGGTAAGTCCGCACTCATCACACTTCGTTTAAATTTGCGCATTTTTTGCATGGTATTTGTCGGGGCATTGCCGAAGAGGCCTAGATTAAGATACTGTTTTTGAAAGATATTATTTGGCTAGCAATAATCGAGTGGAGTCAAAGCTCAAGCTTCAGGACAAGCTATACAAGGAAGATAGTGCAAGCCGCCGTTCGTTTAAGCACCGCCAATAATCACATCTGGTGGAAACCGCCAGTCAACTTTCTGTCGTCGATTCACTGTTAAGCAGACGACAGCAAGATCTGATCTGAGATAATGCGAAAAGTGTTTGGCCAAGAGCGCCCAGCATACATTTATTCATTTCCCGACAGCGGGGTGTGAAATCGGAGTGAACTGAGTGAGCTCGAACCTTGCCCACCATGGTCGGAACACGACCTTCGACGTGCCTGACGCCTTTAAGTTCGATGGTGTCGCCTATGCCGCAGACATCAAGGTCCTCGAAGACCTTCCTGTGTGGACCAGAACTCCGAACGGCCTATCCCTCTGGCAGAACCAGAAGGAGGCAATAGCTCTCGGCGCCGCCTACGTCCGCGTCTCGCAACAAACGGGCGAACGCGAAGGCGCCCTCGTCAAGATGCCGACGGGTAGCGGAAAATCGGGGGTTATCGCCGTGCTGACGCGATGCCTCCCCAACGTTCGCCGCGCGCTGGTGCTAACGCCAAGGGAAGGCCTGGTTCAGCAAATGTACGCCGACATTCGGCGCCGGTTTTGGGCGAACATGGGATGCGCCGAGCCGGGCGACGAGATCTGGTCGGACTCTAGCGTCGAGCCGGCGTCGATCGGGATTCTGCTGCCGAACGGGACTCGAACGGAACAGATTTGCAACAGGGCGGAAGGTAGCGACCGAATCGTCCTTGTCGGCACCCTCCAAGCTCTCGACAAGATCCGGACGGATCGAGACAAGTTGAGGCGCCAGGCGGCCGGCGTTCCGTTGGAGGACACAAAGGTGGCGGAACTCGCCCGGCTGGACCGCATCCTTGATCTGCTGCGCACGTTCGATCTCGTCGTCGTGGACGAGGGGCACTATGAGCCGGCGCCGTCGTGGAGCCGGAGCGTCAGAGAACTTGCGCTGCCAACTATCCTGCTTAGCGCTACCCCCTTCCGCAACGACTACAAGCTTTTCACCGTGCGCGGCTCGTTCGCCTACAACTTCCCGTTTCCGAAGGCGGCCGACGCCAAGATCGTGAGGGACGTGTGCTTCGCCACGCTGGACTCGCAGAACGGCAGCGCGACGGCCATCAACTCCTCTAACGAGGATACTGACAAGACGTTAACCGACGGCGACGCATCGGCCGTCAAGACCTTTGCAGGCCAACTGCTCGAACTTGCACCCTTGCTCACTAAGGACCGCCCGGCCGGATCCAAAATCATCGTGCGGGCTGCATCATGGAGCGCGCTCGCGACGTTGCAGCCACTCCTCGCGGGGAGCGAACAGACGGACGCGGTGCTGATCCATGACCAGGTGGGCAAGGGTGATAACCGCAAATTGCATCCGCTTCGCTTCGTCACGGTAAGGGAGGCGCAGAACAAAGCCGGAGGAGCGACCTTTTGGCTGCACCAGACAAAACTGCTCGAAGGCATCGACGATCCGATGTTCGTCGCGGTCGCCATTTTGGACGGTTTCACGAACGACCGCCAGCTCGTGCAACAGATCGGCCGGGTTCTGCGCTCGACCGATGCGAAGCGCCAGCAGATCCAGACGGCGACGGTGGTCGCACGTAACGCCGAGCAGCTCGCGCGCCTCAAGACTAGTTGGGCACAATACCTGGCCTTCGAAGCCGCAGGAGAGGAGAACCTAGCCAGCATCATCCCCGGCGAGGCCTATCTGCCGGAGAGGATCATCCCGGCGATGCCGGATCAACAGTACGTCGACGGGAGCTTCCGCCAGAGACTCCCTGTAACGGGTCCGCTGCACCGTGATGATCTTCTGGTCCCCCGCCGCGCCGCGATCTTCGCCATCGGTCCGGACTTCGACGCGACTCTCGCGGAAACCGAGGCCCTCGAGGGCATCGTCGCCCGCAATCGCTTTGTGGTCCATCCCGTCGCCGATTTGCCGGAAGGAGTCTGGGGCTGGACCTTCTTCACCGTCGACGAAAGCCCCTACCTCAGCCGCCACTTCGTTACTGAATGGCAATTTGGGGTCACGCTGATGGTGCGGATCAACGACCGACTGTTCGTGTTCGATACCGACGGTGTGCCGTTCGACGCCAGCAAGATCGGCGTCACGCGTCTGGACAGGCAGATCCTCGTCCGGCTCTTCGGCCCGAGCAGCAACGACCGGAAGGTCCGCATCACCAAGCTGGCAGCCGCGTCGCTCGAAATGGCGGACCGCGCGATCCGGACGACGACGACCAGCACCGCATCCTTCGAGGACACGTTTACGGACTTGCTGGATGCGGTGCTCCTTCCGACCAACGTCGCGGGATACGTCGGCGGCACCGCCCGCTACCTAGGCCTGAGCCGCTCCAAGGTCACCGACGCGAGCGTCCGCCGCGTCGGCGTCGATGACTACGTGAGATGGGCCACCGACATCGACCGCGAGCTCACCGCTGCGACGGCGGGCAACCGGGTGTTCGATCGTTTCGCGCAGCTCACAACACCGGACCCCGACAAGGCGAAGGAGCCCAGGAATATCCTGCTCGATCTGCAGCCGCTTGACGACTTTGGTGTGTTCATCGCCGACCGCGAGGGGCAGCCGTCGACGCCGAAGGCGCCGTCCGTGCTCGACCTCTGCGCCGATATCGACGCCGGCCAATTCCAGGTGACGATGATCGACGGTAACAAGGTGGGCTGCTCGATCACATACAACCCCAAGTCCGGCCGCTACGCGATCTCAAGCGACGAACTCAACGCCATTTTCCAGCAAGGCCTATCGGCGTCGGGTACGGTCATGACGCTAACCGAGCGAATCAACGCCGAGCAGGCGTTTCGCGTCCTCACCGACGAGGCCGACAAGGTTTACATGCATGGTAAATGGGCCAAGGCGCGGGAGATCGTGTCGGACGGGCGTGTCCCGGCGCTCGATGTCGCCGTTGCCGTGCCGGCGCTGAGGGACACGTTCGTGGAGAAGGGAGAGGCCGCATGGGCGACCGGCAACGTCACCAAGTGGCACAAGGAGTCGATTTTCGGACTGACTCACAAATACATCGGCCTCACCGGCCTGGCGCCCGACGCCTATGCCGAGGCGCTGCGGGAGTTCCCCCTTGTCCTGCTTGACGACGACGGCCAGGAGATGGCCGACTTCATTCTTGTCTCAGACAGCAAGGTGGTGCTGCTCCACGCAAAGGCTCTGGGGAACGACGACGGTGACGAAAGCGCCTCCGTGACGGCCATCCAGGAGGTTGGGCGCCAAGTGGCTGCATCGCTGGGGTTCTTCCTGACCTCGTCGCCTCAAATCGAGAACAGCCGATGGCAGCGCGCCTACACCGCGAACAAGACCACCATCCCCGCGCCAGCGTCGGGAAGCATCCGCATTTTCCGCAACAGTGGAGGGCTCGCTTCCGGTGACGTTGCTGGAGTGGTACGCGCGGCGTTGCGTGATCGCCGCATTGCCAAGGAGGTCTGGCTCGTCGCAGGCCGGTTGCTAAACATTGAGACTGCGCGCGAACGTGCGTTGGCGAACAGGTTGACCAACCGGACGCGGCAGCTGATCATGTACATCGACGGCCTGTCGACGACATGCGGGCGCGCGAACGCTAGGCTGAGGATCTTCGCGCATTAGGGTAACCGAGCGTCCGCTTATCGCCTCTGGGCGCCCTGAAAGCGCCATTCAGTAGGAAGCCCAATCTCTGTCGTTGTCTGGTTCAGTTCTTGCAGAAGCCGGATGTCCGCTACTGGCCGATTCTGTTGAAAAACTCGATGTCCGTGCGCCATCGCTCCGAGATCGAAAAATCGACCTCTCAGATCGCCCCTGGATCAACGATCTCATCTTGGGTAAGGGGTGAAGCACCCTCAAGAACACGGTCGAATGTCATCTGGAGGAGTTTTTCAACAGAATCGGCCGGAAGCGGCCGGTGGCAAAGGGTCGCCCGCGACCCGTTGCTGGCCGTCCGGGCCCCGTCAACAGGTGTTTGCTACGCAGAGGTTCCCGTCTGCGGGGGATTGCCGATTGGCAGAGCGCTGGCCTGCTTGAAATGGGTAGGAGAAGGGCGTTGACCGGCGCAGCATGCCCACTAGGCTTGGAAGGGGTACTCCGCCGAGGCTTGATATGCGAAAATAAGCCCATGGCAACCGTTCGCAAACGCCCATCCACGACCAGTGGGGACTTACCTATAGTCCGCTACGTCGTCCAAACCGGCACGCCGACCCCGAAGAGCAAAGCTCCTCGGAAGCAAGCAGGCAAACCGGTGCGCGCCGCAAAGAAGGTAGCAGATCCTAAGCCAGCTTCTAAGAGGGCCAAAAAAGCCCATGCCCAGCCGGAGTCGGTTACCTATACGGCGCTGACGGCACCAAAACGCACCAATCCGTTTTTGGTAGGCCGTAAAACGGCCATTGAGATTGCCAAGCGCGCAGGGATTCTCGACGAGGCCGGCAACCTCCAATCGTTCTACCGGTGAACGCAGGACATCTGATTGTCGGTTACCACGGTGGCGATGTAGTAGTTCGTGACGAACTGGTCAGCCGACGACTGGCATTCCTCGATCAGAGTCGCAATGACTACGACTGGCGAGGTCCGGCGTCTACTTTTTCGAGAACGACGCGTAGCGAGCTCAATTCTGGTTTCCGTGAGGATAGACCCGTTCACATCAAAGTCCTTGCGGTGGGCCGAACTCTTTGGACGGTGTCGAGCAGCGCAGACGTAGACCTGGCCACACCCCCGCGAGAAACGACGAGCGACACGAATGCTTCCACCAAGGGTTGAGCTGACGGTAGGCATCTCGTCGAACTCACGACCGACTGCCTAGGGGCGAGGGCCTGAACGTCTCTTCATGGCCGGCAGCCCCCATTCATCATAATTCACAGCCGTCGCTCTAAGCTCGGTGTGGAGATCATCCGTACCATTCATGGGATCGGCTACCTGTTAGGTCCGGCGTAGCCTACTGGCTAGCCAAGGGTGAATTCCCGCTTGATGCCGCGGCGGAAAAACATGCAAATCCGATCACATCTACCTTCAACTCAACTTAAGCTGGGCCCCTGGCGCGAATCCGTAATTCTCGATCTGTGTGGTGTTCGGGACCGTAGCGTACCGCCTAAATAGCCCCACCTTGGAGCTCTGGATTCCCCATTCGCGTCGGACCCCATCGGGGACATAACCAGAAGGTGGCTCGAGGGCCCATAGCTTTCTCACGTTCACGGTATCGACGAGTATGGACCTGCCGTCTGAATAGCCGGCAAGTCGCATGTAGCCTCTCGCCGCGGGCAACTTCAGGGCAATGCGGCCTTGTCTAGCGCTCTGGGTAACTGATCGCCACATGCGCATGGCGGTGGGAAAGCGAGTGACCCAGGCAATGGCGAGGGAGGCGGCCGAGCCGGGGGTCACCCGATGTGGGCCAAATCGTAGGTCGCCCTTCCGTGGCCATTCAGCAGGTGGGTTGCAGAGCTCGTAAGGCGAGTGGCCACGGAAAACTGCAGGCAGGAAGTCGCTAATTGGGAGCAGTGCCGCGATTAGGCAACTGGCAGGAATCGTGACCTTGAAGTAAGCCGGCTCGCCGTCCGGCCAGGTATAACGGCATATCGTCGTGCTCCAAACTTGATGGCTACATGAGTTCAACGCTGCAAGCCCGTCGGGCTCAAGGAATTTGTGAGCCTCGCTTTCTTCTAAGTGTCGAAGATCAACCTCTGCGCCAATGCTGACATAGGATCCCACGTGGGGTAAGCGATAGGTATTCCCAAATGTTTCTGACGTTAGCGGTAACGTTTTCTCGCCCAATGGGGACACGAAATTGAGATGAGGCGTGTGGGTTTTCCAACTTATCTTGTCCAACCAATAGGGGTGTAGGGTGCTACGAATATTCTGCATCAGTACTGCTAATTTTTTTGTTTGCGTGGGCCTTAGTTGCGCCGACCGATCTGTCGCTCGGACTGATCTGAATGACGAAACCGTTCTATGAGGGCTCGAGTAAGCGGGAAGGATGTGGGTTGGTGCCGATACAGACAGGAGTACGAAAGTCGCGTCATTAGCGATCGGACTGTAGCCCGCTTGCTTTCGGCACGTAGCTCAGCCCACAGACGGGTGATGATCTCCACGCCATCGAGATCCAATGCGTGGCAATCCCTGGGTGCCGGTCCGGGCGCGGGGTATTGAAAATTTGCGCGGTCGATATCCTCGGCGTTCAGGAAGCTTGCCATGCAGATATGCTTAGGCGCCGCTAAGCGGCCTGCAGGCAATTGCTTGCGCAGGAGCAACGCCGGCCAGCTGGCCCTTGCGCTATCGTTAGGGAGCGCGTTGATGGTGGCGAGGAATGAGCGTCCGAAAGCATTGATCAAATCTTGGGATAGAGCGGCTGATGCTATCTGGCGATCCTTATAGATATAGCCGCGTTCGAGTGCCTTTTGTCTGTAGAGGTCATGCCAGTTATCCCGCAGGCTCCAGTCGGCACTCAAGGTGCTGACGGATATGGAAATCCATGATTCAAGTAGTTGGGGGCTGTAGCCTGGATCGGTCTCGAGAGTAAGGACGCATAAGTGAGGCATTGCAAAGTCCATGGCTGCTGCGCATGAGTGAGGAGCGCCACTCTTTGCCCGCAGCAGCTGCTCGTTGTGAATTGGGCAGCGTGTGACGCCCGGGAGCATGTGTGAGCGATGCCAGTAGCTTTCCTTGAGTTCTTTCAGTTCCGTCTCCATGCAGCTTGCGCAAGCGCGGAAACAGTTCGACTCTTGTGCATGTCTAGAGAAGAAAAATGGTGACTGCAGGCGCGTGCTCGCGTCGGCGAATGCCGCGCAATACGGAAGCATGGTGTGTTCTTGCAGCAGAGCCTCAGGCGTTGATCCAAGCCAATTTGCGATTGACTGAATAGAGTTTGGCAAAAAATAGGATGTTTGCGCCGACTTCCGGATGACGCGCTTGAAGAGCTGCGTCGGACGCAGCCCATACCAAATGCACGCTCTCGCGAGCGTGCTTCCAAGAACCTCGTCTGGGTAGGGAGTCGGCGCGAACATGATCAATCCACAGGTATGAAAGCCTCGGCGTTAGCGACAAATCCCAGCCGTTCAAACTCCTTCAAGATGGGCCGCTTCGATTTGACCGCAAGCTCGTACGCCTCAAGATAGCCCGTTACCGGCGGCTTGGCACCTGAAGATCGTTTGGGGCGAATAGCGGTGGCCGGTGGTGGCGGCGAGACGACCTGGCCGGGTTCTTGTGGGCTTGGGTTCGAGGCCTTTGCCTTGGATGAAGGCAGCTTGGCCGAACGCGAAAGTTGTTCAAGTTTCACTTGATCCGCAAACGGAGCGGCGTCGCTGTAACGTCCCAGAATTCGGGTGTCATTGACAGACAGTGCTCCGATGACTTCGTGAAGGATCTTGAAGTCAACCTCATAGACGTGATCGAACCATTCCAACGTCAACTCGTCAGCGCCCGCGGAGATTGTTCGAATCTGAGCGAACTGGAAGAGCTTGATCGTGAGCGCTAGGATGCCTTGGGTGTAGCCGTAGATGATTCGAAGAACTTCACTGTCGAACTCGAGAGGCTTCTTGACCCATTGATACTTCGAAAGCGCCATCGTGAACTCAGCCCACTCGCTCAAGCTGTCCGGCCCTGCATCGTCATATAGTGGCATGCGTTCCCATTTGGACAGTGCAAGCCCAGTCGCTCGTCGCGCAATACGGAAATCCCGGCCCAGCACCTTCATCGCAGCGGGAGTTCCGACAAACAAGATAGGGACGTTGAGGATATTACACAGCGTCGTCAGCTCCGTCATAACGCGAGCAGCACCAGAGGGCGAGTTGTTAAGGTTCTGCGTCTCGTCCACGACCAACATGCCGACGTAATGGATCGCCATCAGGCGGCCGACGGTTTGTAGCAGCATTTCGCCCGTTTGCCGCGTGCCAAGATACAAGTCGGCATAGCCGAACTGAGGTAACAACGCATCGATCTGAAGGATGATCGCGTAAGCAAGCGCCTTCACCGAACTTCCCGCTGAAGACATTTCGATGTAGATGTAGGGAAGCTGAAGTATGTCCAGTTCTTCGTGCTCGATGGCGGGAGGATATATGCTCAGCCAACGCTTAAGCGTCACCGTTTTACCCATCCCTGAAACGCCAAGTAACGCTCCACATTCCGAGGTCATGCGTACTGAGTGGCGTTGCGAGTAGATCCCACCGTTCTTCTGCGCGTTATAAAGCTCCCCCAGTGCTTCAACATGAGTCTTTTGGGCAGGGCACCTCCCGACATAGCCCTCACGAATCGTGGTCTGGATCGCGCCCGAGAGTTCAATATGTAGCCCCAGCGGATACATGAAGTTGGAAAGAGCTAGGATTTCCTGAATGCGATCTTGGTCGCTCCACTGTCTCTGGACCAGGTCAAAGTGGGGAACGAGGGCCAAGCTTTGTGCAATGTGGGAATCAGGGACAAGCGGAGGAAGCGCTTCAATCATGGGATTTCCCTGCATTCGAGGGTTGGTTTGTGGCGTATACCGGGCTTTTACTGATCTCATGTTTGACTCCAGAACTTCATGTGACGCGCCTTATTCGCTAGGCCGGACGCCAAGCGGCGGGCAGTGGAAGGGGACGTCGAAGGTTGGTCTGCCGGCATGGTGTTGGCCTCCTGTACCGACGCAGTGTCAACGGGGCAGTTTTCGGCTACGGCGCCGTGCCGTTCCCTAGCCAGTTCAGTACGGCGATCTGCGGGCAAGTTCTTCCTGCCGGCGCTCTTGGACTTCCCCTTCTTCGCCAGCTTGGCCAAGGCTATGGCGGGTTCCGTCGTCTTCTGGCTCTCGTGGCGGAATCTGATTCGTTCCTGTTGCTGCCTATGCCGGACGACCTTAAGCAACTGCGCCTCAGCTTTGCGGAAGCTAAGGGTCTCTTCGCGTGACAGACCGCGATACTGGCTGCTGCGTGGCGCGAGGGTCGCCGCTACGAGTCTGCCATCGATGACAACGTGGATTACATCGACTTGATTGCGATGCGCATAGCACTCGACCGGATAAGTTGGCGTGCCTGTGCGAGCAAACTTTGAATGGAGAGCCTCGTCTACTGGGACGTAGTAGAGACTTCCTTGGCGCAACCCGTATTTCGTCACCCACGCTTCAAGCCGAGGCAGCAATGCGGTCCGAAGCTTTTGCTCAGAGACACGCGCAAGGCGTCCTGCATTCGTCTGAATCTCGTGGTTCCAGACGTTGATCGGGGTAGCCATGAACTTCTCTGAGATCTGCCTAACCGTGAGACGATAGTTGTCGCGAGGGCTGTTGTTGTGGCGGATGATGTCTAGAAGAATGAGTCGCTGAAGCTCACGCAAGGTCAAGGCTGCGCTATCGCTTCCATCAGATTTCTGACGCGCGTCCCGGTCCTTTGCGGGACTATATCCAGGCGCTAAGTCGGCGATCGCGACGTGTGTAGTTCGAAACTTCTGTTCAACGAGTGGCTTCCAATCAGGACGGCACGACGGCAGATTCATGACGGTCACGGACAGCGCGTCTGAAAGACGAGTGGCCTCTCGGCTCATGGCTTCGCCCCGATCGGCGTGGAATTCGACGGGTAGGATTTGGTGGGCAGGCCAGTCAGCTTCGTTGTAATCGACGCGCAGGGCTTCGCACATCTTTCGCTTGTCTTCAGAGATACTGAAGATCGCGTGTAGGGCTGCATCCCAGCTTGCGTTTTCCAGGCCAAGGTACCAACCAACGATCAGCCTCGTTCTGACCTCGATGATGTAGATCAACGTCGGTCGACCGATGATCCTGGACCGATCGTCCGAGAAAACGAGCGTGACGTCGATAATGGTCGCATCAATTTCATAGACTTGACCGGCGTATTTCGCCTTCTGTTCTACCGAGCCGAGGATGGGGCGGTGCATGAGTGGAAACAGCTTGGGGCCCGCTCGCAGCCGCAAGACGAATTCCTTCTCGTAACGCGTCCGAAGGTAGTGCGCAAATTGCCGTCTGGTGGGCATCTGCCCAAGGTCTCGATACAGCACCCGTCCCTCTGCATCCACGCGCTTGTAATGTCTGACTTCAAGTGAGTCGTAGGCGGCGCTGACCGTAACTTTATCGCTGGCGAGATAGACCGTCCGAATGATGTCCTCGAAGTTCCTTCGGTCGTCGTCCGTCAAAACATAACCCGGGTAGCCTTCGGGTTTCCGTCCGCGGAAGGCATCTTTGGGCTGAGCATCTGAGGTGCTGCGCCGAGTCACCAAGGCAGCAATGCACTGGCCCATTTGCCAGTACTTCTTGAGGTATGAGGCGATCGTGTTTTTGCAGTTTTTTACCTCGTGTGCGCGCTCAGTGATCAATTCCCATCGCGAGCCTCGTCGCAGAATCGCGTCATCCTTGACTAACGGCTCAATGATCGACCAGCGTGCGTGTGCGAGATCGAGCTCAGCGTCGCTGCATTGACGGTGAGCTTCGAGGTTCTCGGCGTCCACGCCGATCAAACGAACGTTGCGAAGCGCATCGGTCTCAACTTTCAGTGGCCAGGCTCGCATGTCGTGCGCTCGAATGACGTACGAGTATGCAGGTTCTTTCGCATCACAAAAGTGGATGAATCGATTACCTTCCAGGTCAATGAATTGGTCATTTCTGAACAAGATCATGGCAGGTCCCCAGGAGCTGTGAATTCTGCGAGAGGCGTATCGAGGATCTCAGTCGCCGTGAGCGGCGCGCTGACTCTCCGTTCGATCAGGAGGCGCTTCAGAAGTCGGATCGATGTTCCCGCCTCCAGCGAACGAGCGGCATCAAAGGACTCGCACATCGTTCTGGCGATAGTGAGTCCATCAGCGTCTCTGAGTTGTTGTTCAAAGTCGTCCAAGTGCGCCTCGACGATTTCGCCGTTCTCGGTGGTTTCGTCATCACATGAGCGAGCGCTGTAGATCCACTCGATGTTTTCTACCGCACGATTGGGAAGCTTCGTGTCGAGAATGAGATGGTGTGGAATGCCCATGTCCTGGAGCGTCGTGCGGGCAATCTCCAGTTTGGCCACGGAACGCTTGCTCTGCAGTTCCGCGGAGGTCTTCACTGCAAACGCCTCTACGCTCCGCTTGCCGTCGCGAATGAAGTCCACCAAGAAGTCGACGGTCATGACAACCGGAACTTCCGAATGAGGATAGACAGGATGCTTCAAACCGAGTCGGCGAGCGACCTCTAACGTTTGATCGCGGTCCAGAGGGTACTGTTCACGAATGTCGACAACCTCTTTGGACCGCTCGAGCAGCAAGAAAACGCGATATTCCAGTCCACTCAGCAGGTGGAGCGTGCGGCCAACTTTGATTGATGGGACGCGACGAGATTGGCCGATTGACGACAAGTCGAAAACCGTAATGAACGATCGGTAATCTGGGCCATGCCCGGAACCGCGTCCTTCGTTGAAGAGTTGACGAAGCTTAGTTTCCGTCATTGGGGTGTGTTTGGTCGCCATTATTCCCTCGAGTAAAAGACGAGTGGGAGCAGCCCAGGCCTTATGGCTTGGGCAGGAATAAATCAGTGATAACGGAGGCTCGATATGAGAATCCGTTACTGAATCGGCTAGGTTGAGATACTGCGCATGTTGAATCCTCGGTTTAATAATTGGAGTCGAGGAAGCACGGGACTTAGCTAGGCACGAGTGTGCCCAGCGGCACGCTTGACGCGCCGCTTGAGATCCTTTAGGATCGTGCGAAGGTATGTTCTGCCTAACGCACAGTCCCGAGCCGTCATTCCTGCTCTAACAGGAATGACGGCTTTTGTGCTTTCACGATGGGAAACGGTGGGAAATATGTTGCGATGAGTTCTGTCCTTATTTTTTTTGGGGATCGAATTCTGCCGTATTTCGTCAGAAATTCAAACTCATCGGACATCTGCAGTTGCGACTGTCACGGTTCGCGGTTATATTGCGTATGCGCTCTTTCTTCACTAGATAAAATAAAAAAATAAATGTGAAAAATTTACGGCGTTAGCTCTTCCATTTGCAATAGGTTTTGCACAGTCGGTATTAATCATTATTAATGTCGGACACCTTTCGGCGCCTCTCGAAGTAATAGTTTGTAAATTATTTTTTGGGTCGCGCGCATGTCGACCCCTTCGATCTGAGAGAGGTGCGCACGAGCGGAAGTGGAAAGCTGCAGGGTGTCGCGAGGAAGGTTCCACCACTCCTCAATGTCTCTGAGAATCAGATCTGTGATTCGATCCAGGTCTTGCGATCTCGGCGGCGGGAAGTGAAGCAACTCGAACCTACTGAGCAATGGCTCAGGTAGCGCAATAAGCGAATTTGCGGTGCCGACGTATAGGCAATGTGAGAGGTTGCACTCCGTCATTAGAAAAACGTCGCTGTAGCGGGCCGCACTGAGCGGCTCGAGGAGATCCAGCAACGCGTCGTGGGGTCTGCCCCCTTGCGCTTCTACAGCGACTTGAGCTTTGTCCAACTCATCAAGGATCACTAATGGGTTCGCAAGGCGATGCTGCAGCATGAATTCCACGACCCGTGAGGCTCTGCTGCCAGCCCAGCCTCGCGTCTGGCCTTTGAGCAACTTCGCATCACTCATACCGGCCATGTTGATGATCAGACCTCTGATTTCAAGCAGTTCGGCCAGCCGGCGTGCATATCGCGTCTTACCGCAGCCGGGTGTGCCCGCAAGAAGTATCGGTCGCCAGCCTAGTCGTGTGCTTCCCCAGCGGGACCTCGCTAGCAGTGCATCGACAATGAACCTCGAGACTCCTGAGGCCCACGGAAACTCTTCCTCTAGCGCTTGGAGAATGGCGTATAGCTTCGTCTCGCTAGGGAGGGAAACCAAGGGTGTGTCTTCCTTGAGCGCCTCATAGGTGGTGAGGCAGTCAGCCTCATGTGGATCGGAGGATTTCGGTATCTCCCCGAGAAGAATGGGAGTCGCGTGATTTCTGCCGTGTGGTACGTGCGCGGCTTGGGGCAGGCACCGTGGGCCAGGTGTAGAGATCGCGAGATGTCGGGGTTGAGGGACTCGAAAGACGTGTGCTTCGATTTCGTTCTGAATGACGGTATAGCGTTGATGGTGGAGCTCATCATCCTGGGTGCCTTGGGAGGCACCAGCAACGAGCAGCGGCCAGCAGTCCGCGATACGCGACCACTCCATCGCGCGCCAGTTTTGCGGCATAGATTGCTCACCTTCGGCGCATATTGGCAGCGTCAGCCAACACGCGATGAGGTCCAGTGCGACTGAGAACTCTCTGGCGGTCCAGCCAAGAAATAGCTGAGGCCTAGCCTTGTGGATGGCGGCAGCGCCAAGGGTCCAGGCGGACATAGTGTCTAGGTCGGCCGCTACCACGGCGCCTCGTCTGATGTTTCCTGTCTTCGTTGTGAGCTGTGGCAGTGGGAGGCATAGGCTTCGATGGCAGCGCAGATCGCGTAACCGGAGGCATTGCGACGCCAATGCGGCGCAACCCTGCACGTCTCCCAGCCTCGCGCTTAGCTGATACCAAGCCCGAGCTTCATTCGGCGCGCAACCCAACCGTAGGGCTGCTTCTGTATCCAAGGTTTGACCAACATCCCGTGCTGCGAGGGCGCGCTTACGCGGTAGAAGCGTGAGGTCCAGTGCGATTCGTATGCTTTCCACAAGTGCGAGCCCGACTTCGGTGGGCAGTCGTTTTGCCGCGGCTTGCAGGTCGCAGCATTCCTTATGTATTAGCGGACTTTCCAGAGTCATGGCCGCGCTCCCGGAGGCGTTTCTCAACGGTTTTTCTCACACTACGACCTCTTCAGGTAGCTGCCTATCCGAGGTCGTGGAAGGTGTGCCGGCGCCGGTTCAAGAAAAATTGTTCGCAGTTCAATTTGTTCAACTCGAATTGTTCTGCGGATCACGTAAGTCCTTGATTCCTCATTGCACGCGCCATCGTGCCTTAGAGCTGCGCGAGGTGGCGAGAGGCGTCTGCGAAGATTGGCTGGGCGGTGACAGAGACGGTGCTTTGCTGACAAATCCGGCGTAGAGAGTGGGCAAGCCGATGAAATGACTGAGCTATTCGCTCGATGAGCACCTGAAGTGAGCCGCTGAAAGAATTTTTTTGTTCAGTCGTCCAGGCCTTTGTTGGGATAGTTCAAGAAAATTGTTCAGGTTCAGTGGTGAATTGAGCGGAAACAGCGCGCGATGACTGGCGCATCTTCAACCGCAGCGGCATTACGCATTTGGTGTCGATCAGTGGCATGCACGTGACGTCTATCGCGGGTATCGCGGGCGTGCTGGTGGCGGCGGGGTGGCGGCGGGCGCGATGGCGCGGGACGGGCTTGCCGGAATTCGTGCCGTCGCGTGTGGCCGGCGGCGCGGCGGCGGCCGTGGTGGCGCTGCTGTATTGCCTGCTGGCGGGATGGGGCGTGCCGGCCCGGCGCACGTTCTTCATGTTGTCGGTGGTGCTGGCGGCGGTGATGTCGCGGCTGCCGCTCACGGCGGGCAGGGTGTTGGCGTGCGCTGGGGCGGGCGTGGTGGCGTTGGACCCGTGGGCGCCGTTGTCGGCAGGGTTCTGGTTGTCTTTCGGCGCGGTGGCGATATTGCTGCGCATTGCCGAGCTGCCGTTTGATGCCGAGGCGGGCTGGCGCCGCCGTTGGGCAAGCCGGTTGGCGCAAGCGACGCGTTTGCAGCTGCTGGTCACACTGGGCTTGACGCCGCTGCTGGCGTTTCTGGTGTATCAGGTATCGGTCGGATCGCCCCTGGCCAATGCCGTGGCAATTCCGTCGGTAACGTTCATCGTCACGCCCTTGGCGTTGCTGTGCGCGGCGCTGTCCGTGGTGCCCGGTGCGCAGGCGGTGGCCGCGTGGGTCGGCCAGGTGGGGTTGGCGGCGTTTGATTACACGATGGCCCCGGTGGCGTGGGTAGGTAATGCTGATTGGGCCAGCTTTGCCGTGGCTGCGGCGCCTTGGCCTTGGCTGCTGGTCGCGGTATCCGGCATGGTCTGGGCCTTGCAGGTGCGCGGGTGGCCGGCCCGCCAACTTGGCTGGGTCTGCATGCTGCCCCTGCTGTGCTGGCGGCCGGACAAGCCCGAACCCGGCCATTGGCGCATGACGGCCCTGGACGTGGGGCAGGGCAGCGCCATCCTGGTCGAAACGGCAACGCAGACCCTGCTGTTCGATGCCGGCCCGCGCCATTACGGCGGCAGCGACGCGGGCGATCGAGTCGTGGCGCCGTTCATGCAGGCGCGCGGTATCGATGTGCTGGATGTGCTGGTGCTGTCCCACGCCGACCAGGACCACGTCGGCGGCGCGCGGGCGGTGATGGCGGCGGTACCGGTGCGGCGTAGTTATGCGTCATTTGATGTGGCGGCGTTTGTACGGCGGGATGCCAGTGTGTGGCCGGCGGTGGGGGCGATGGGCGGGACGGCAGGTGGGGCGCGAGGTTGGACGGTAGGCGGGACGGCGGGAGGGACGGCAGGAGGGGCGGTAGGTGGGACGGTAGGCGGGACGGTAGGCGGGACGGCGGGAGGGACGCGGGGTTGGACGGTAGGAGGGATGGCGGGAGGGACGGTAGGCGGGGCGGGGGGAGGGACGGCGTCGGGTGCGGCGTCGAGCCAAGCGGCGCCCGGCACGCCGTCCACGCTGCCCGATCGTATGTTGCGCTGCCGTCGCGACGACTCGTGGGAGGCGGACGGCGTGCGGTTCACCTTTCTGCATCCTGGCGACGGCGGCGGCGCCGAACCGGTGGACCGGAACGCGGACAGCTGTGTGCTTTTCGTAGAAGGAGCCAGCCATTCGCTATTGCTGACAGGCGACATCGGCGTGGCGCAGGAGCGCGAACTGGTCGCACGCGGGGTGCCTGAAACCGATGTGGTGCTGGCCCCGCACCACGGCTCAGCATCGTCATCCGGGCGCGACTGGGTACGCGCCGTGCAAGCCACTCATGCCATTGCGCAAGCGGGCCATCTAAACCGTTTCCGCCATCCCGCCCCGGCGGTGGAGCGGCGTTGGCTAGCGGCGGGGGCGGTGTTCTGGCGTAGTGACCGGGACGGCGCGGTGATGGCTTTATCCACTGCAAACGGTCTGTCGGTTTGGTCGCAGCGTGATGACGGTGCGCGCTACTGGCATGGGCGATGACTGTCGGCTAAGGCGCGATAGGCAAGCGCTTGGGGACGGTTAGACGCGGACCGCAGCCAGTCTAGCCGCCGCTGTGCTACCCCACACCCATCACCAACCGATCGAACAAATCGTCCCCGCCCATCTGTCCGCCCTTAAGCATCAACTCCACACCATCAACCACAGGGTCGTCGCTGCGCGCAACGCTGACGGTGACGCCGGGCGCTAACACGCACCGGAATGCCAACCCCCACAAACCCAGCGCCAGCGTGGCTTGGCTTGAAGTGTCGCCGCCGGCGATGCCGACCCGTGCAAGCCGGGTTCCCGCTTGCGCACTGGCGGTGATGATGGCGGCGGCAAGCTGTGCGGTGGCGCGGGCGGTGGAGGCCGCTTCGTCCGAGGTGACGGCCTGTTCGGGGCGGTCGGTGTGGACGAGCACGTTGTGGCCTTGCGCCAAGGCGGCGACCGCCGATTGGATTTGTTCGGCTACGTAGGCGGGTGACGCCAACAGCGCCTGTACTTGCAGGGGCTGATGCTTGTAGCGGGTGCTGGCAGAGATTTGCCGAGCGGTGACGGGTGACAGGCTGCCGGCCATGACCAGCACGGGGCCAGAGGCCGGGGCAAGCGGGACTACGCCACTGAGTAAAGAGGTAGCGGCATCACGCGCAGCCATCTTGCCGCCGTGCGCGGCCGCGTGCCCGTCTGGGCCAGCCGCCGCTTTGTCACGCTGAAACACGCTTGCGTCGCGCGCGAACGCCGCCGCGCGCGCCAGCGCCTGCTGTACGCTGCTTGGGCCAACCGCCAACAACGGCGCACTTGCCGCCGCGCGCCAGATCAGGCGGCCAATCACGGCGAGCTGCTCGTCGTCCGTCACGTCGAACAGGACCGGGCCGTCACTGGTGCTGATCAGGTCGTCGATCCAGGCGTCCAGCTGGGCGACGTCGTTCGCACCCACCGCACTCGACGCACAGGGCGCACCCGACGCACCTACATCCCCAGCACCCCGCAATCGCGGGTACGCAATATGCGGCACCGACCGAATCCCCTCCAGCCCCTGCGCGGCCAGATGCCGTCGCAAATCTGCCTCATGCATCGGCGTGACCGGGTGCTGGCTCATCACCGGATGCCGGTCGATGCGATACACCTCCGGCGCGGCCCCAGCGCGGGCGAACAATTGGGCAAAGCTGCAATAGCGTCCGATGCTGGGTTGCCCGCCCACAATCGGTACCAGCCGGTTCGGCATGTGGCGCCGCAGTTCGCGGATGGCGACGCCGATGCTGCCGACGTGCGGGGCGCTGTCGAAGGTGGAACAGCACTTGTAATGCAGCACGCGTGTGCCGGTGCCGGCCATGAAGCGGCCGACAGAACGTAGTTCCGTTTCCATATCGGCGGGGGACATGGCGCGCGCGGCGCCCGCGATGCCGATGGCGTCCAGCGGGCCGGCGCGGCGCAGTTGTTCGGGCGTGGGCACGCCAAGGAACAGCAAGCCGCGCAGGCCGGCGCGCGCGACTTCGGCCAGCGTGTCGGTGGCGCCGGTGAAATCGTCGCCGTACCAGCAGATGCTTGGTGCGGTCAGGCTGACTGCGGCATTTGCGCTGCTCGCGTCATCGGCATGGCCTGGGCCGTCGTGATCTTTGGCGCTGCCCGCCTCACCGCCAGCGCTACCGACCCCCGCAGTCATGCCCGCCCACCAAAAAATTCCAATGCCCGCTGCAACTCGGGCGCATTCCGCGCAAAGTCTTCCGGGGCCTGTCCATCGCGCACCGCCTGCCACGCTTGCCGAATGCTCTGGACGCCCGCTGCCGGCCCATCCGGGTGCGCCAAAATCCCGCCGCCGGACATGAACATCAGATCGTCAGTACGCACAGCTGCCCACGTGGCGGGCACGGTGCCGGCCCATTGGCCGGAAGAGAACGCGGGCATGACCGGGTCGTCGATGCCGGGCGTGAGCGAGGCCAGGCAGTCGCGCGCCGATTCGACGACTTCGCTGTCTTCCTGTGCGAACTTGCCTTGCAGGCCGTGCACGTGCATATGGTCCACGCCGGCCAGGCGCCACAGCGTTTGATACGCCTGAAAGCCGATGCCCAGCAAGGGCGCGCGCGACAAGGCGCCGAAGCCGTTGCGATGCCCGTGCAAGGCCAGCGGCGTGCTGCGGCGCAGGGTCTGGATGGCGGAAAAGCCGCACCAGTTCAGGCTGGCCATGACGCAGGTGCCGCCTTCGCGTTCGATCAGGTCGGCGTGGCGGCGCATGGCGTCGGTTTCGTCGCTGATGTTGAACGCCACCATCACCTGGCGGCCGGTGCGTTCGCGGTGGGCGCGCACCACCGCCATGACGGCGGCGACGCGTTGCGCCAGCGGCGCGTGCGCGGGGTTGGCGCACACCTCGTCGTCCTTGATGAAGTCCACGCCAGCCGCGCACAGCTGGGCGACCAGATGCGCGGTTTGCTCGGGCGACAGGCCCACATTGGGCTTGATGATCGTGCCTACCAGCGGCCCCGTTGCCACGCCTGTCAATTGCCGAGTGCCGGCGATGCCCACTTGCGGCATGTCGAACTGGGCGCGGTAGTTGGCGGGCAGCTCCATGCTTTCCAGGCGCAGGCCGGTGACTTCGCCCAGGTCGTACAGGTTGCCGCCGACGGTGGCTGCCAGCGTGGGCAGGTTGGCGCCCACGTTGGCCACGGGAAAGGCGATGCGGACGCGAGCGCGCTGGTACTTGCCAGGCATGCCGCCCGCTTGGCGCGCCAGCCAGGCGTTGGGCAGGCTGGGCGTGTCGGTGGTGTCCAGCAGGTCGATAGATTCAATGCGCGCGCGGGCCCGGGCGCGCAGCTCGTCAGTTTCGCCTTGCACGCGGGTGAAGGTGCCGCAGGACTGCTCGCCCGCCATCACTTCGGCGACCCGCGCGGGGTCCATCGGGGTTTCGATCAGGTAGGTCGCGCTAAAGGACTGGGAATTCATAGGCTTGGGAATTCAAAGGGGGCGGCGGGCGGCAATGTTGGGTCAGCAAGGGACAGCGGGCGGCAGTAGCGATCAGCATGCGACAGAGGCATCAGCGGGCACTAAGCACGCACTAAGCAGGCACCAGCAGGCACCAGCAGGCGTCAGCAGTTCAAAGGCGCGACAAATCCGGGAACGGGCGGACCGGGTCCTTGCCGTCCCAGCCGTTGGCGCTTTCTCGGATCAGGTCGAACAATCGGCCCTTGGGGCCGGCCACTTCCGACAGTTCGATGACGGTGCCCGGGTGGTATTCGGTGTCGAAATAAATGAAGCGGCCTTTCTCGCCGACTTCGCCGCTCATCTTGGGCTTGAAGCCCTGGGCCAGCAGGCGTTCCAGGTCGGCGTCGTAGCTTTCGGTCCAGTAGGCCACGTGTTGCAGGCCGGTGCGGCCGGCTTGCAGGAAGTCGCGGTACATCGACGGCACGTCGTTGCGCGTCTGGATCAGTTCAACCTGCACGAAGCCGGAGTTGGCCAGCGCCACGGAATTGTGCGGTTGGTGGCTTTCGCCGTCGTACTGGTAATTGACGATTGGCACGCGCGGGTTGTAGTACCACGGGCCTACGCCCAGCGTGGTGCTCCAGTACTCCATGGCGGCTTCGATGTCGTGCACCACATAACCGAGTTGGCGGATTTCGCCCAGGAAACGACTCATGATGGATCTTTATAAAAGGAAGACGAAGATGGGGGGGAGGCGGCCCGACGCGGATCTGCGCGGGCCGCGTCGGGTCACAGGAAGCCGATGGAGAACCAGGGAAAGGCCGCCACGATGATCAGGCCGATCAACAGCGCCGCAACGTAACCCCAGATGGGGCCGATGCCCTCGTTGGGGTCGACGCGGCTGATGGCGCAGGCGCCGTAGTAGCCCACGCCGAAGGGCGGCGCGAACAGGCCGATGCCCATGGCGAAGATGACGACCATTGCGTAATGCACTTCATGCACGCCGGCCTGCACCGCGATCGGGAACAGCAAGGGGCCGAACAGCACGATGGCGGGTATGCCTTCCAGCACGCTGCCCAGGATGATGAACGCCACGATGGACACGGCCAAAAAGCCGTAGCTGCCGCCGGGCATGCCGGCCATCAACTTGGCCAGATCGCCCGAGAAGCCGGACTGCGTCAACGCCCACGCCATGGCCGTGGCGCAACCCACGATCAGCATGATGGCGCCGGACAGCGAGGCGGTTTCGATCAGCATGGGGCGCAGGCGCGCCCAGTCGAAGCGGCGGTAGATCAGGATGCCGATCAGCGCGGAATACACGATGCCGATGGTGGACACTTCGGTGGCGGTGGCCACGCCTTCGACCACCGCCGCGCGGATGACAAACGGCAGGGCCACGGCGGGCAGGGCGATCACGAAAAAGCGGCCGATCTCTTTGAAGCTGAAACGTTGCACCAGGCTCAGGTCTTCACGGCGATAGCGCCACCACACCACCGAGCACAGCGCCAGGCCCAGCACCACAGCGGGCAGCAGGCCGCCCGTGAACAGCGCGGCAATCGACACGCCGGTAACCGAGCCGATGGTGATCAGCACAATCGACGGCGGTATGGTCTCGGTCTGCGCGCCGGTGGCCGACAGCAGCGCCACCAGGTCGCCCGGCTTGGCGCCGCGCTTGCGCATTTCCGGGAACAGCACGGGGGCGATGGCCGCCATGTCGGCGATCTTCGAGCCCGAGATGCCCGACACCAGATACATCGCGCCGATCAGCACGTACGACAAGCCGCCGCGCACGTGGCCCAGCAGGCTGGCCAGGAACTGGATCATGGCGCGTGCCATGCCGGTCATCTCGATCAAGGATCCCAGGAAGATGAACAGCGGCACGGCCAGCAGCATCAGGTGCGACATGCCTTCGTCCAGCCGGCCCACCATGACTTCCATGGGCGTGTTGGTCGTCAACGCCAGGTACGAAAACGTGGCCAGCGCGAACGAGAACGCAATCGGCACGCCCGAGAACACGGTGGCCGCGACGATGCCCAGGAAGAAGATCACCAGGTTCAGCTTGCCCAGCCCCTTGAACATGGGCTGCGCCAACCAGAACAGGGCAACCACCACGGCCACGCCGGCCAACGCCACGAGCACATGGCGCAGGGGTTGCGTGCGCAACAGCCGCAGCAAGGCCACCACGCCCATCAGCGCCATGCCCACGGGAATGGCGGCGGCGCGCCAGGCGTTGGACAGTTCCAGTGCGGGCGTGATGATGAAGTGTTCTTCGTGCGCGTATTCGATCGCGGGCGACAGGATCAACACCAGGAACGCCAGTGACGCGGCCAGCGCCGCCGTTTCGAGCTGCGCGCGCCGGGCCGGGCTGACGTTGTTGACCAGCGCCGTCATGCGCATGTGTTCACCGCGCCGCAGCGCAACCACGGCGCCCAGCATCGACAGCCACAGGAACAGGATGGAAGCCAGTTCGTCGGACCAGACCAAGGGGCTGTGGAAGGCGTAGCGCGCGACGACACCCGCGAACAGCACGCAGATCTCGACCAGCACGATGGCGGCCGCAACGTGCTCGACCACGCCGCCCAGCACGCTGTCCAGCGCGTTGGCGGCGCGCCGCAAGGGGTTGGCCGGCAGCACCGGGGCGGCGGCGTGGGGGGCGGACAAGGAAGACATGGCGCGACCTCAGGCCAGCTTGCCGACGCTTTGTTCCAGCAGCGACCAGGCTTCGTTGCCGAAGCGGCCCTGCCATTCCTTGTAGAAGCCGGCGGTGCGCAGCGCCTGGCGGAAGGTGTCCGGGGCCGGCTGGTTGAATTTCAGGCCCTTGGCTTCCAGGTCGGACTGCACCGACGCGTTCAGCTTCTTGATGTCTTCACGCTGTGCCAGGCCGGCTTCATTGATGCCGCGCGCAACGATGGTCTTCAGGTCTTGCGGCAGGCCTTCCCACATGCGGCCGTTGGCGATGAACCAGTAGCCGTCCCAGATGTGGTTGGTCAGCGAACAATACTTCTGCACTTCGTACAGCTTGGCCACCTGGATGATGGGCAGGGGGTTTTCCTGGGCGTCGACCACTTTGGTCTGCAACGACGAATACACCTCGCTGAACTGCAAGCTGGCGGGCGCGGCGCCCAAGCCCTTGAACATTGAGATGGGCAGCGAGCTGACCGGCACGCGGATCTTCAAGCCGTCCATGTCCGCGGCCGTGGTCACGGGCGCCTTGCTGCTGGTGGTTTGGCGGAAACCGTTGTCCCACATCTTTTCAAACGCGTAGAGCTTGCGCTGCGCGATGGCGGCGCGCACGTGCGCACCCAGCGCGCCGTCCATGGCGCCCCAGACCTGGCTGTAGTCCTTGAACGCGAAGCCCACGGCGTTGATGGCGGCCACCGGCACCAGGGTGGCGATAACCAGCGCCGACGGGGTGAAGAAGTCGATGCCGCCCGAGCGCACTTGCGCCAGCATGTCGGTATCGCCGCCCAGTTGGTTGTTCGGGAAAATCTTGATGTCGACGCGGCCGTTGCTTTCTTTCAGGATGCGGTCCGCGGCTTCTTGCGCGCGGATGTTCAGCGGGTGCGTCACCGGCAGGTTGTTGCCGTACTTGAGCGTGTAGTCGGCCGCGCGGGCGATCAGCGGGAATCCGCCGGCCAGGGCAACGGCGGGCACCGCGCAAAGGCGGCGCAGAACACTACGGCGTGTCAGCAGCTTCATGGTTGTCTCCAAAATCGGTTTTATGATGTTTTTTGATGTGCCACAAAAGCGCCATAACCATGCGGCAGACTGGACAATAGTGAATTGACGCTATCATCGTCAAACCTTATTCATGATGGTTTTTGATGTGAATAGAATGTCGCCCGACCGCAAGCTAGCCCGTTTGGCCGATGTGGCCGCACGCGCCGGCGTGTCTACCGCCACCGCCGATCGTGTGTTGAATCGCCGGCCCGGCGTGCGCGCCAACACCGCCCAGAAGGTGTTGAAGGCCGCCATGGAACTGGACTATCTGCCCGAACAGGAACTGGCCGCCGCCTTGCCGGCCGAGCCGATGCGGCTGGTGTTCTTGCTGCCGCGTGGCAGCAACCGGTACTTGCGCATGCTGGGCGACACCGTCAGCTATGCGCATGAACACTTCGGTCCGCTGAACGCCAAGTGCCAGATCGAATACGTTGAAAGCTTCAACCCCGACGCGCTGGCCCAGGCGCTGGTCAAGCACGGCAAGCGCGCCGACGGCATTGCCTTCATGGCGCTGGAACATCCGGTGGTGCGCGAAGCCGTCAACACGCTGGCGCAACAGGGCGTGCCCACGGTGACGCTGATTTCGGACCTGGCCAACAGCGCGCGCACGGCTTACGTGGGGCTGGACAATCGCGCCGCCGGGCGCACGGCGGGTTACCTGATCGCGCGCTTTGTCGGCCCGCGCGCGGCGCACGTGGCGCTGATTGCGGGCTCGCGCCATTACCGCGCGCACGAGGAACGCGAAAGCGGCTTCTTGCAGTTGTATGCCGAACAGTTCCAGGCGATGCAGGTGGTGGATCTGCGTGAAGGCTATGACGATGCGCAGCGCAACTACGAGCAGACGCGGCAGTTGCTTGAGCAATATCCCAATCTGGCGGGCATCTACAACATCGGGGGGGCGTCGGACGGCGTGGCGCGCGCGTTGAAAGAGGCCGGCTTGCAGCATCGCGTGGTGTTCATCGGCCACGGGCTGACGCCGGACACGCGCTCGCTGTTGATTGACGGCACCATGGACGCCGTGATTACGCAAAGCCCGATGGAGGCGCTGATGAGCTGTGTGCGCATCTTCAGCAATCTGCGCGACAAGCGCAGCCCGATGAACGGCGTGGAACTGGCGCGCAGCCAGGTGATTTTTCGCGAAAACCTGCCCTGAGGGAAGTTTGCTTCAACATGCTTGCTATTTAACTGCCTAGGCAGATAAAATCCGCTATCGGCAATCGCCATCGCGGTCGCCATCGCCATCGCCATCCACCCCACGAGACAACCATGGCCACTGCCAAACCCGCCGTGCTGGACCGCTTCTACACCGGTGAGCTCGGTTTCATGATCACGTCCGTGCGCGGCAGCATTCATGATGCGCTGGAGCGCGAACTGGCGCCGTTTGACCTGACGACCCCGCAGTACGTGGTGCTGAACTGCCTGGCCAAGGGGTGGGGCCGCACGCTTAGCGATTTTTGCCGGGTGCTGGCGTATGACTCGGGCGCGATGACGCGGCTGCTGGATCGCATTGTGGCCAAGGGCTATATCCGCCGCGTGGAGAACGAAGCGGATCGGCGCAGCTACCTGATCGAATTGACCGAACAGGGGCAAGCCGCATTGCCGCAGGCGCTGGCCGCCACGGAAGTCGCCATGCGCCGGCTGCTGGCCGGCTTTTCTGAAGCGGACGCTGAGACGCTGCACAAGCTGCTGTCGCGCGTGTTGATGAATGCGCAGGCGGACGAGGCGTAGGCCCCCGTAGACGGCGACCCGTAACCGCGACCCGTACGCAGCGACCCGTACGCAGCGACCCGTACGCAGCGACCCGCAGGCCCTTTTCCCCTGCATTTTTTTTATCCATTTACCTGCCTAGGCATATACAGCCTGGGCATAAAAATAAGCCAAAGCCATGCAAGCCTTTTCCAGCGACGCCCCAGCCACACCCCGAATCCCCCCCGCCTTGCTCGCCACCATCGGCGCGCTGACGTTCATCGACTTCCTGCAAAACGGCATGGTCACGTTTGCCGCCACGCCCATCATGGGAGAAATCGGCGCCAGCCCCGAGGAATACACCTCCGTTGCCGTCATCTACGCCTGCGTCGCCGTGGTGATGATTGCGTTGCAAGGCTGGCTGGTGCATCACCTGGGCCTGCGCCGTTATCTGCTGGCGTCGCTGGGCGCGGCCGCAGCGGGCGCGGTGGTGTGCGCGATGTCTCGGGGTGAGGCCGGCTTTCTGACGGGCCGGGTGATGATGGCGATGGGGTGCGCGGCCATGCTGACGTCGTCCCGTTTGACGGTAAACCTGATCGCGCCGGGGCCAGCGCGCTTTCATGGCATCAAGGCGCTTGCCACGGGCCTGTGCACCGGCACGGCGCTGGGGCCGTTGCTGGCATCGGCGGCGGTGGACCACGATGGCTGGCCGCTGATGTTCTGGTTGGTGGCCGGGCTGTCGCTGCTGGCGATGTGGCCGGTGGCGCGCGCCATGCCGGGCAAGCAGGCGGGCGCCAC
This sequence comes from Achromobacter sp. 1L-A-4-B-C2, assembly GCF_057291955.1. Taxonomy (NCBI): domain Bacteria; kingdom Pseudomonadati; phylum Pseudomonadota; class Betaproteobacteria; order Burkholderiales; family Alcaligenaceae; genus Achromobacter; species Achromobacter sp. 1L-A-4-B-C2. Next base: position 351,755 of record NZ_JBXAWP010000005.1, on the reverse strand, counting down.
GGTGGCCGGGCAGGCACGCCTGGCGCCGATTGCGGCGTTGGGCGTGGGCAGCTTTCTGCTGCTGCATGCGTTGCAGCGGTCCTACTACGACTTTTTCAGCGACCGCCATCGTCTGGTGCTGTTCGCCCTGGCCGGCCTGCTGGCGCTGGCGTATTTCATCCGCGCCGAGACGCGCAACGGCGCGCCGCTGCTCAAGCTGGGCGGCATGAACGAGGTGCGCTTTCTGTGCGGCCTGGCGTTGTTCATGTTTTGTTATTTGATGTTGGGCGCCAACGGCTACCTGGTGCCGCAGATGCTGCAACGCGCGCTGGGCCTGTCGTGGGCCAACACGGGGATGTTCTTCGCGATGGGGTTGGGGGCGGGCGTGCTGACTTTTGCGGTCATGGCCCAGCTGCTGCCGCGTTGGCCGTCGCCCCGCAAGTTCTTCGTGGCCGGGTTTGTGGCGCTGGCGGCGTTCAGCGTGCTGATGGCTCGGCTGACGCCGATGGCCGATCCCTGGGCCGATGTGCTGCCCGCGTTGGCTTGCTATGGCGTCTTCATCATGATCTTGATGCCGGCCACCGCCATGAACACGTTCACGGGGCTGACGCATGACCCGGCGGTGTTTGCGCATGCGCAGCAGGTCAAGAACATGCTGGCGCAGGTGGGGCAGGCGCTGGGCATCATGGCGGCCACCGTGGGGCAGCAATGGTTGACATCCAAGCACTACAACGTGCTGCAAGCGGGCGTGACGCAGGGCAACGTCAATGTCGAAGCCGCGAAGGCCGCGCTAAGCGGCGTGTATGCCGCGGTGGCCGATCCGGTGCAGGCGCAGCGCATGGCGCTGGCGCGCATCGCGCAGCTGGTGAATCAGCAGTCGGCGCTGCTGGCCAATCTGGATCACTTTCGCGCCCTGGCTGTGTTGGCAGTGGCCGGCGTGCTGATCAGCTGGACGCAGCGGGTGTTCCGGTAGCGTGGCCGTGCCGGTAGCGCATGTTCCGATACCGCGCATGTTCCGGTACCGCGCCTGTTTCGAACCCGCTGCCACCCGAACCCGCAGCCACCCGAACCCGCAGCCACCCGAACCCGCAGCCACCCGAACCCGCACCCACCCGAACCCGCAGCCACCCGAACCCGCAGCCACCCGAACCCGCAGCCGCGCCGACACTGCCCCTCAGTTCGGCCCCAGCTGCCCGATCACCTGCCGCGCCACATCGGCCAGGGACAGGCCGCCGTCCATGGCCGCGCGTTGCAGGCGTTCATGGGCGGCCTGCTCGGTCAGGCCGTATTGGTTGATCAGCAGCCGCTTGGCGCGGTCGATGCGCTTTCTTTCTTCCAGCGCGACGCGCACCGTGTTCAAGGCGTCGTCGGTGCGCTGCATGTGCAACGTCTGCTCGCGCATCATTTCAAGAATGGACCGCTCCAGCACGCTGCCCACGCCATCGGCGGGCGGCGTGTCCAGGGGCCGGCTTTGCACGCTGAACACCATGCTGGGCGCGCGGCCGCTGGCATGGTCGGCGTAGCGCGACAGCAGCAGTTGTCGGTCGTCCAGCTCCTGGCGGGTCTCGACGATGCGGCGTTCGCATTGCCGCGCCAGCGCCTGCGCCAACAGGCTTTCAACGTCGCGCATGGCGTCGATGCGGGCCGTGCACAGCTCGAACCACAACTCGGCCAGCGTGCCGTCCACGCGCTGGTCGGCGGACGTGCGTTGCGCCATGTCGCGTAGCCGTTCGACCGGCTGGCCTTGTTGCTGGATGCTCTCCCAGCGTTGCAGCGCGGCGTCTTCGGCATATTGCGCATAGATGTCGAAGCTGCGGGCCTGGTGCGCGGCCAGGCCCAGCATGCGGGCCTTCTGCGGGTCGGTGAAGAAACCGTTGGTGAAGCCGATGACGCCGGTGGCGCGTTCCTGGCCGCTGAGTTCCTTGCCCTGCATGAAGTTCAGCAGCGCGACCAGCAGGCGCGTCACGCCGGGGTCCAGCGCGGAATCGGCGGCTTCGAACACCACGGCCAGCAGGCTGCTGATGATTTGCGTGTAGCGGGCATCGGCGTCTTCGGCGGGCACGGACACATCACGCACCTGGCGGCGCAGCGCCGGCAATTCGTCCAGCCGAAACAGCGCGAAGGCAATGCAGTTAAGCAGGCGCGCCTTGTTGCCGGCGTGCGGGGCGGTGGCCGCCAGCCCGTCAAGAAAACGGCGGACGTCGGCCTCGACGCGGGCGGATTCCTGAGCCAGCCCGCTCAGCGTCTGGGCCTTGCCGTCTTGCGGCACGCCGTTCTGTGCGCTGCACAGCGTCAGGTTGGAATAGCCGCGTTCTTTTTGCAGCGCGTGCACCAGCGCGCTGACGTGCACGGCCAGTTCGCACGTGACAGCCAGGCTTTCCAGGCCGTGCAGTTCACTGCGCCGCGCGGCAAGCAGGAAACGCAGCGGGGGTGGGATGTGGCGTTCGACCATAAGGGCAAGGGGAGGATCAGGCGCTGCGGCGCATCAGCGGTTCGGCGGCTTGCGGCCGGGGGGTATCAACCCTGTCAAGCACGTGGCATGCCGCGACGTCGCCGATGACCAGCACGGCGGGGCTGCGCAGCTGAAAGGCGGCGGCGTCGGACGTCATGCCGGACAGCGTCGAGCGGCATTCACGTTGATCCGCCAGCGAGGCGCGTTCGATCATCGCCACGGGCGTGTCGGGCGCCATGCCGGCCGCCAGCAACTGGCTGCTCATGTCGTGCAATTTGGCTACCCCCATGTAGACCACCAGCGTCGTGCCGCTTTGCGCCAGCCCCGTCCAGTCGGGCGTGGCGCCGTCCTGGGAATGGGCGGTGATCAGTGTAACGCCCTGGGCCATGCCGCGTTGGGTCAATGGGATGCCGCAAGCGGTGGCGGCGGCCAGCCCGGCCGTGATGCCGTTGACGACTTCACAGGCCACCCCGTGGTCGCTCAGCCATTGGGCTTCTTCGCCACCGCGTCCGAAGATGCAGGGGTCGCCGCCCTTTAGCCGCGCCACGCGCAGCCCTTGGCGGGCATAGCGCAGCATCAGCCGCTGGATGAATTCCTGCGGGGTTGAACGGCAGCCACCGCGCTTGCCCACATAGACCAGCCGCGCCTGCGGGCAGTAGTCCAGCACTTGCGGGTTGACCAGGTCATCGACCAGGACGACGTCGGCTTGTCCCAACGCCCGCACGGCTTTGATCGTGAGCAGTTCGGGGTCGCCGGGGCCGGCGCCGATCAGCCAGACGGAAGGGTTCATGATGGGCTCCAGGGGATGCAGGGGATCAGCGATCAAGCAAAAGAAAAACTACCACCACGAACTGGACCAGGCACAGGCCTTTCCAGAACGCCAAAGGGTTGCGTTCCAGCAGCGGCAGCCGTTCGCCCCGGTGCGTGGCCTCGGGCGGATGGCGCAGCGCGTGCGTGAATTCCGATAGCTCGGCGGTGCGCAGCGCGGGGTCGGGGTGCAGCGCCCGGCTCAGGACTCCGTCAACCCACGCGGGCAGCTCGCGCTCGCGGTCCAGCACCGACACATACGTCAGCCGCATCTGCGCGGCGCGGCTGCGCGCGCGCGCCACGTCGGCGCCATAGGGCAGCCGGCCGGACAGCATCTGGTAAAGCATGGCGGCCAGGGAATACAGGTCGGATCGCGGCGTGCCGGCTTCGCCCAGAAAGTATTCGGGCGCGGCGTATTGGGCGGTGCCCAGCATGGCGGGCGGCTCGTCGCCCTGCGCGGCGGCGTCCCACAGCCCGGCCGCCTGGGTCGAGCCCAGGTCGATGATGCGCGCCACGCCGTCGTCACCGATCAGCACGTTGTCGGGCCGCAGGTCCTGGTGCACGATATCCAGGCGATGAAACGCTTGCAGGCCACGGGCAACCTGTTCAATCAGCGTCACCGCCTGCGCCAGCGTGGGGCGGGGGTTTTGCGCCATCCAGCGCGTCAGCGTGCGCCCGGGCAGGTATTCGCTGACGGTGTACAGCGTGCGGCGCTCGCGCGGCATGGGCCAGGCGCGCACGACGTGGCGGCTGTCGATGCGGCGGGCGATCCATTCCTCGGTCAGCAGGCGTTCCAGATACGCGGGGTCATGCCGCAGGTCCAGCGACGGAATCTTGATGACCACCGCGTCGCCGCTGTCGATGTCATGCGCCAGATAGACGTGGCTGCGGTGGCTGGCGTGCAACTCGTCCTGGATGCGAAAGCCCTCGAATTCCATGCCGGCCGCCAGCAGCGGCGGGCAAGGCAGGTTCAGGCTGTATTGCGCCAGTTCAAAGGCGCGGCGCGCAGGCAGGGCGTCGATGCGGACGATTTGCGCGGTCAGGTTGTCGGTGCTGCCGCGTTCCAGCGCCCGCTGCGCCAGGCGGCGCGCCGCCGCGTCCAGTGCGTCGGGGTGGGCCGCGATGGCCTGGGCGACGTCGTCCGCATTGATATGTTCGTAGACGCCATCGGTAGCCAGCAAGAAGACGTCGCCGGCTTCCAGCGGCTGCGTGTGGTAGTCCACTTCCAGGTGCGGCGCCAGGCCCAGCGCGCGGCCCAGATAGCTTTTGTCTTGCGATATCCAGACGCGATGGTCGTCGGTCAGCTGCTCCATCACGCCCGCGCGCAAACGGTAGATGCGCGCGTCGCCAATGTGCAGGATGTGCGCGGTAGTGGCTTTCAGCACCATCACCGTCATGGTGCAGACATAACCCCGATCCGCATCGCGCGGCTGGTCGGCGTGATGGCGTTGGCGCGTTTGCCCGTGCAGCCAGCTGTTGGCCGCGCTTAATACCTTGTGCGCCGACTTTTTCACCGACCAGGTTTCGGGCGTGCAGTAATAGTCTTCCAGAAAGCTTGCCACCGCCGTTTCGCTGGCGATGTGGCTGACCTGGCTGCTGCTGATGCCATCGGCCAGCGCAACTGCGATGCCCTTGGTGTGCAGCAAGGGCTCGCCGGGCACGCACAGGCCGTGAAAATCCTGGTTGACGGGTTTGACGCCCGGCTCGGTGTGCTGGCCCACCGCCACCCGCAACGTAGCGGCGGTGCTGGGGCCGGGTTCGCGGCGGTCCATTGCGGTGGGCGTCCCGATGCGCAATCAGTTGAAGCGGCGCTTGGGCGCGGTCTTCATGTGCGTGGTGTACAGCGTCAGGCCGGTCAGCGAGATGCCGCCGATCAGGTTGCCCAGCACCACGGGAATTTCGTTCCAGATCATGTAGTCCATGATCGAGAACTTGCCGCCCATGATCATCGCCGACGGGAACAGGAACATGTTCACGATGGAATGCTCAAAGCCCATCGCAAAGAACAGCATCACGGGCATCCACATGGCGATGACCTTGCCGCTGACCGACGTCGAAATCATGGCGCCGACCACGCCCAGCGACACCATCCAGTTGCACAACACGCCTCGGATGAAGATCGTCAGCATGCCGCCCGCGCCATATTCCTTGTAGCCCAGCGTGCGGTTTTCACCGATGTGCGCAATGACTTCACCGACCTTGTTGGGCGGTACGGAAAAGCCGTAGGTGAACACAATCGACATCAACACGGCCACCGTCAACGCACCCAGGAAATTGCCCACGAAGACAACGCCCCAGTGCTTGAGGATGGCCTTCGCGGTCACGCCCGGGCGCTTGTCGAAGAGCGCCAGCGGCGTCAGCACGAACACGCCGGTCAACAGGTCAAAGCCCATCAGGTACAGGATGCAAAAACCCACGGGGAACAGCGCCGCGCCCAGGATGGGCGAGCCGGTCTGCACCGTGACGGTCACCGCGAACACGGCGGCAATGGCCAGGATGGCGCCCGCCATGAAGGCGCGGATCAGAACGTCGCGCGTCGCCATGTAGATTTTGGATTCGCCGGCGTCCACCATCTTGGTGACGAATTCGGAAGGGACCAGGTAGGACATGATTTACCTTTTGCGTTGGTGACAGTGATAAGGGGAGCGGGCGTCAGGCAATTTCAACGGTGTCGCCGTTGAAGCGGGCCTGCCAGGTGCGCAATTGCTGTTCGGGGTACTGCACGCAGCTGCCGTCGGCCAGACGGAAGTGCTGCTTGTACAGCGGCGAGGCCACGACCAGATCGCCGCCCAGATGGGCAAGCAGGCCGCGCCCGATAACGTTGGCGCCGGATTTGGGATCGCGGTTTTCAATCGCGTATAAGGCCGGGCCGTCGGCGTCGGGCAGGTAGAACAAGGCAATCTGCTGGCCATCCAGCAAGACGACCACGCCAGAGTCGGCAACGAGGTCATCGCGGGTGCAGACCGCGCGCCAGGTCGATGCGCGGGAGGCGGGGGCGGCAGTGCGGGCGCCAGTGGAGGCGGGGGCCAGGGCGTTCATCAGACGATCTCCTCGGCGATGGGGATGACGCGCGCCGCCGGGCGTGCAGGCGAGGGGGCCGGGGCGGGCCGGGGTTGGCCGCGTTCTTGAACGAACTGAATGTCCGGGTCGCCGCCACGCTCGTTGACGAAAGTGCGGAAGCGCTTGAGCTTTTCCGGGCTGCTGACGGTGTTGGCCCATTCGCATTCATAGCGGTCCACCACCAACTGCATTTGCGCTTCCAGCTCGGCGCCCAGGCCCAGGCTGTCGTTCAGCACCACGTCCTTCAGATAGTCCAGCCCGCCTTCCAGTGACTCGCGCCAGACGGACGTGCGTTGCAGCTTGTCGGCGGTGCGGATGTAGAACATCAACACGCGGTCGATCATGCGGATCAGCGTGGCGTCGTCCAGGTCGGTGGCGAATAGTTCGGCGTGGCGTGGGCGCATGCCGCCGTTGCCGCACACGTACAGGTTCCAGCCGTTTTCGGTGGCGATGACGCCGATGTCCTTGCTTTGCGCCTCGGCACATTCACGGGTGCAGCCGGACACCGCGAACTTCAGCTTGTGCGGCGACCGCAGGCCCTTGTAGCGGTGTTCGATGTCCAGCGCCATGCGCACGCTGTCCTGCACGCCGTAGCGGCACCACGTGCTGCCCACGCAGGACTTCACCGTGCGGGTGGACTTGCCGTAGGCATGGCCGGTTTCAAAACCGGCGGCGATCAGCTCGCTCCAGATGTCGGGCAGTTCGTGCAGCTGCGCGCCGAACAGGTCGATGCGCTGGCCGCCCGTGATCTTGGTGTACAGCTTGTATTTCTTGGCGACGGCGCCGATGGCGATCAGGCCGTCGGGCGTGATCTCGCCGGCCGGTATGCGCGGCACCACCGAATAGGTGCCGTTCTTTTGCATGTTCGCCATGAAGGTGTCGTTGGTGTCTTGCAGCGGCACCAGGCGCGGTTCCTGAATGGGGCGGTTCCAGCACGACGCCAGAATTGACCCCACGGCGGGCTTGCAGATGTCGCAGCCGACGTGGCCCTTGCCATGGCTGGCCAACAGTTCTTCAAACGTTTCGATGCCGCCGACGCGCACGATGGCGTAGAGCTCCTGGCGGGTATAGGCAAAGTGTTCGCACAGGCTTTTGTCGACGGCGACGCCGCGACTGGCCAGTTCGTGTTCCACCACCTGCTTGAGCAGCGCGGCGCAACCGCCGCAGCCCGAGGCCGCCTTGGTGCAGCTTTTTACGCCGGCCAGGTCGGTGCAGCCGCCGTCGATGGCGGCGCTGACGGCGCCTTTGCTGACGTTGTGACAGGAGCAGATCGTGGCAGTGGCGGGCAAGGCATCGACGCCCAGCGCGGGCGCGGCGCTGCTGGCGGGCAGGATCAGGCTGGCGGGGTCGGCAGGCGGCGCGATGCCGTTCTGCGCGTATTGCAGCAAGGTGTCGTAGTAGCGGTTGTCGCCCACCAGCACCGCGCCCAACACGCGCTTGCCGTCTGCCGACACGACCAGGCGGCGATAGCTGGCGCCGGCTTCGTCGATGTAGCGGTAGCTGCGCGCGCCGGGCGTCGTGCCATGGGCGTCGCCGATGGAACCCACGTCCACGCCCAACAGCTTGAGCTTGGTGGACATGTCGGCGCCGGTAAAGGGCTGTTCCGGCACGCCGCACAGCTCGGCGGCGGCGATGCGCGCCATCTGGTAGCCCGGCGCCACCAGGCCGAACACGCTGCCGTTCCAGGCAGCGCATTCGCCAATGGCGTAGATGTTTTCATCGCTGCTGCGGCAATGGTCGTCGATGGCCACGCCGCCGCGTTCGGCCAGCGCCAGCCCGGCGCGGCGTGCCAGCGACACCTGCGGGCGGATGCCGGCCGAAAACACGATCAGGTCGGTTTCCAGCGGCGCGCCTTCGGCAAAGCGCATGCGATAGCGGTACTGCGTGCCGGGCTTGATGTCTTGCGTGGCGCGCGACAGGTGCACGCCCACGCCCAGCGCCTCGATGCGCGCCTTGAGCGCGGCGCCGCCTTCCTCGTCCAACTGCACCGGCATCAGGCGCGGCGCGAATTCCACCACGTGCGCTTCCAGGTTCAGCGACTTCAAGGCGTTGGCCGCCTCCAGCCCCAGCAGGCCGCCGCCGACCACGACGCCACGGCGCGCGCCTTGGGCGGCCGCGCGGATGAGGTCCAGGTCGTCGATGCTGCGATACACCAGGCGCGACGCGCCCTCGGCGCCGGCAATGGGCGGCACGAACGGGTAAGAGCCCGTGGCCAGCACCAGCTTGTCGTAGCCGACGCGGCCGTTGGCCGTGACCACTTCGCGCGCGTGGCGGTCGATGTCCAGCACCGGTTCGCCCAGATGCAGGGTCAGGCCGTCGCGGTCATAAAAGGCGGCCTCGCTCATCGACATCGATTCGGCGTCGCGGCCATTCAGGTATTCGGACAGATGCACGCGGTCGTAAGCGCGGCGCGTTTCCTCGCCATAGACATGGATGCGATAGCGCTCCAGCGCGCCGCGTGCAATCAACTGTTCGACGCAATGGTGGCCCACCATGCCGTTGCCGATGACAACCAAGGTCCGCAAGGAGGCGGGAGTGGCCGTTGCTTTCATGAATTTCCCCAGGCTTGTGGTTTGGGTTTCAAAAGACAAAAAGCGCCCTGGACCTGTCGGTCGGGGCGCCTTTGCCGGTACTGCTTAAATTGTGCCGCGGGCCTGTTGGGGCCTGCATGAACACTTAAGCAAAGACCATGCCAGGTTGGAAAAGGACGGCCGCGCGGGGCGGGGTTGCGCGCGGCGTCATAGGGAAAAGGGCGGAACGCGTGGGGACATCAGGCGACACACGCGGCCGCCAGGCGGGCCGCGCGGTGCGTCAAAGCGGTGCAAGTTGTTGTGCGGCGCGCACTGCTTTGGCGCGGCGCAGCATGGTGGGGCGGCGCGGCAGGGTTGCCGTCAGGGGTGGGCGCCTTTGCCCGCGCGGAACGCGCCGCGTCGTACCCGCAGGCTGCTACGGACGGTGGTCTTGCTGCCCCTGACCGACTTCGATCGGCGTGACTTGGTCCCCTTGGAGCGGTCGCTGCGTGCCTTGGCGCGAGCGCGTGCCGTGCACGCCGCTGCCAGCGCCAGCAGTTTGTCTTCGTCCAGTTGTTCGGCGTCCACCAGTTGTTCGTCCGCGCCTTTCAAGGCGATCAGCAGTTCGTCCAGCTTCAGGTGCAGCGCCCGGCCGTCCTTGTTCTGACTTTGCTGAATCAAGAACACCATCAGGAACGTGACGATGGTGGTGCCGGTGTTGATGACCAGCTGCCAGGTTTCCGAATAACCGAAGAAGGGGCCGGTGACGGCCCACACGATCACGGCGCACAAGGCCGAGCCGAACGCGATGGGGGAGCCCGCCCAATGCGTGACGCGCGCGGCAAAATGGTCGAAGAATTTTGTGAAGGCATTCGACTTCGGCACGGGTTGCGGCTGCTTGCCTTGCTTGTCGGCCGGCGTGTCGCCCGGCTTGTCGGCTGGTTTATCGCCCGGCTTGTCGCCGTGCTGTTGCGCCGTCTTCTTTGCTTCCACATCGTTCTTCATGAGCATCACCTGCTAATCCTCATCCTCTGATTGCATTGCATCTACAAAGCCACCGTCCCGGCTACTTGGGCCGCGGGTCGTGCAGCCCCGCATCGGGCGGGGTCAATTCACCGGCGCGCAGGCGCGGCAGGCAGTTCGCCATGGCGCGCGCAACGTTGCGCACCTCTTCCTGCACCGCCGTGTCCAGGTCCAGGTCGGCGTGGCTGGTGGCGTAGGGCTTGTAGTAGCCGATGTACCGCTCCAGCCGGGCCATCGACCCGGCATCAATCAGGCCCATCCAGTCCAGCCAATCGCTCAGCGCGCGCCGCTGGCCCTCGATACCCGCCACGTCGCCGTGCACCACCAGGCCGTAAGCCCGGCCCGCCAGGTGTTTCGGATAGGGCCAGCCGTCCAGTTCAATGGCCTTGGCCTTGGCCGCGTCCTTGCCGGACGTGGTGGTCGGGTCCGGGTTGCCGCCGTCGGCGCACACCAGCCGGTCGATCATCAGCTTGAGCGGGCTGGGCGACTGATACCAATAGGTGGGCGCCAGCAGGATCACGCCGTGCGCCGCCACCCACTGCTCGTAGATGTCGTTCATGGCGTCGTTGTCCTGGCCCAGCGAATGGTTGGGATAGCAGCTGCACGGCCAGTGGCAAAGCGGCATGGCGGTGGACACGCAGCCTTTGCACGGATGGATCTGATATTGGTATTCGGACGTGAGCCGGCTCAGGTCCAGCAGGTCGGCCTGGACGTGGGCGGCCTCCAGCTCGGCGCACACGATCTGCGCCAGACGCCACGTTTTGGACACCTCGCCCGGACAGGTGCCGTCGTTGCGCGAAGCGCCCACCACCACCAGTACGCGCGACGGCGTATCCGGGCGGCGCTGCTTCTGTGCGGCTTGCGCCAGGCGGTCGTTGGCGTCTTTCCATTCCACCGACAAGTCGTAGTCGGGATCGGCGTAGGCCGCGCCGGCCTTGACGGTGATGGGCGCTTTGCGGCCGCCCTGGTAGGCGTCCCACGCAATGGCTTCCAGCCGGTCCAGCGCGGCTTGTTCGGCCTGGAAGGCGGGGTCATAGAAGCGGCGCATGAAGCGCAGCCGGAAGGTGTCGCGCGAAAGTGGTCCGGAATATTGGCCGGTGCGCACATCGGGCTTGGGTGCGGTCATGAAGCTCTGCCTGCGAACAGTGACGCATCGCAAGCAGCAAGCCGCGTGCCCGTCAGTTGCCGCCCGTCATCACCACCATGATCTCGGCTGGCCGGGCGCTGCGCGTTAAATAGATGTGCCCCACGCCGCTGTCGAAATAGGCCGTCTCGTGCTTGGCCAGCACCAGCGATTCCCCGTTTTCAAAGCGAATTTCGATTTCGCCTTCCAGCACCACCAGGAATTCCTGGCCGGCGTGGCGCATGTAGTCATCGAATTCCGACGCGTCGCGCGCCAGGATGCGGCCGTACATGGGCGTCATGCTGCGCTGGGGATACTGGCCGGCCAACAGTTTGTAGTCGTAGGCGCCGGTCATGTAGCCGGGCGATTCGGCCAGGGTGCAGCGCAGGGCGGCCGGGGCGGGGCGGCCGTTTTCCGCGGGGGTGACGGGGCCGAACAGGTGGGCAATATCGACTTCAAGCGCACGCGCCACGGCGGCGAACTTGGCGTAGCTGATCGACACCTGGCCCAGTTCCATCTTCGATAGCGTGGACAGCGCCACGCCGGTCAAGGCCGACAGTTCCTTTAACGTCATCGAGCGCGCCCGGCGCAGGCCCCGCAATCGGACGCCCAGGCTGGTCCGGTCGGCCAGGATGTTGCTGGCGGGCGAGGCGGCGGGGGGCGTAGAGGCGGGCGGTCGGATGATGGGCATGTCGGTGCTTTCCCTAGGCGTCAGGGGCAAGCGCTAGGCTGGCCGGTTTTTTTCGTTGACGGATATTTTGTCATATCCGAGAATTCTCAAATCCGAGAAATATCTGGCTCGTACATTCACACGTACGTTGGGACTGCAAGTGGAACACGCATCGAAAGCGCAGCAATTTGACGTGGTGATTGTAGGCGCGGGCATTGCTGGCGCGTCGTTGGCGTATCGCCTGACCGCCGAAAAACCGGGACAGACGCGGGTCATCTTGCTGGAACGCGAGTCGCAGCCTGGCTACCACTCCACCGGCCGCTCGGCCGCGATGTTCATGGAAACCTATGGCACGGCGCAGATCCAGGCGCTGACGCGCGCCAGCCGCGCTTTCTATGAGAACCCGCCCGCCGGTTTCACCGAACACCCTTTGCTGCAGGAACGCGGCTGCCTGTATATCGCCAGTGCCGAGCAGCGCGACCAGCTGATGCAAGGCTATGAGGCGGCGACGGCGCAGGCGGGCAACGTGCAGTTGCTGGATGCCGCCCAGGCCATGGTGCGTGTGCCGTGTATCCGCCCCGAAGCGGTGGCGGGCGGCGCCTTGTTTGAAGCAGACGCGCGCGACCTGGACGTGCATGCGTTGCACCAGGGCTTTCTGGCGGCAGCGCGGCGGCAGGGGGCGGTCGTGCATTGCAATGCCGAGGTGGAATCCGGCCAACGGTCGGACGACGGCGTGTGGACGTTGCGGTTGACGGACGGCGCCACACTGCACGCAGGCGTGGTGGTCAACGCGGCGGGCGCGTGGGCCGACGACCTGGCCGGGCGCTGCGGCGTGGCGCCCGTGGGCTTGCAGCCCTGCCGGCGCAGCGCCTTCATTTTTGCGCCGCCCGGCGGCGTGGATTGCAGCGCCTGGCCTGCCGTGGTCGGCATCGACGAAAGCTTCTACTTCAAGCCGGACGCGGGTCAGTTGCTGGGCTCGCCCGCCAACGCGGACCCGGTTGCCCCGCACGATGTGGTGGCCGAAGAACTGGACGTGGCCACCGGCATCTATCACATCGAATCCGCCACCACGCTGACCATCCGGCGGCCGTCCCACGTGTGGGCCGGGCTGCGTTCGTTCGTGCCGGACGGCGACATGGTGGTGGGCTATGACGTGGCCCAGCCCGGGTTTTTCTGGCTGGCGGCGCAAGGCGGCTACGGCATTCAATCGGCGGCAGGCGTGTCGGCGATGGCGGCGGCGTTGCTGGCCCAACAGCCGCTGCCAACGTGGCTGGTGGACGAGGGCGTTGCGCCGTCTCTGATGGCACCGGGCCGGCTGCGCTAGCGTGGACGGCCGGCGGCCGGGGTGCGGCCGGGAGTTGCGGCGGGACTTGCGGCGGGACTTGCGGCCGGCGTTGGCTGGGCAGCTACTTTGCTGCCGACTACCCGAACGCGGCCCTGACTGCCGTGAAGGCCGCCGCGACCAGAGGATCGGCGCGGCGGGTGGCTAGCGTGATAAACGACAGTTCCGCCTGGATAGCCAGCCCGGGCAGCAACAGCAGCCCGTTCGCCTGGGACTCACGCAGCGCGATGGAATCGCGCACCAGCGACAGCCCCACGCCCGACCGCACCAAGTCCAGCATCGAGGCTTCCTGATCCACCTGCGCCACCGCGTTCGGCGTGACGCCCAGCGTATCGAACCGGGCGGCCAGCAGCCGATGGTGCACGGAATCCGGCGGCGTCCAGATCCATGGCAGCGCGGCAATGTCCTGCCATCCACGCCCGGCCACCTGCGCGCCCCATCCCTTGGGCGCCACCACGTAGTAGGTGAACGTGGCCAGCGGCAACACGTCCAGCAGCGGTGGGCCGCCCGTGCCCCCGGCCGGACCCAGGAAGAACCCCACATCCAGCTCGCCCGCCCGCACCTGGCGGCCGACCGACCCGGACATGCCGTGGCGCAGCGTGGGGCGGATTTTCGGATAGTGCTCCATCAGGTGTTGCAGCGTGGCCCCCAGCCGCAGGAACTCCGGGTCCAGGATCGTGCCCATGCGCAGTTCGCCCTGCACGGTGTCGCGCAAGGCGCTGATGGCGCGCTGGAAGTCTTCCATGGCGTCCAGCACGCGCTGCGCGGCGGGCAGCAGGGCGCGTCCGTCGGCATTGGGCGCCAGGCCCTGGGCGCTGCGTGCAAACAGCGTCAGGTCCAGCGATTCCTGAAAGTTCTTCAGTTGCAGGCTTAACGCCGGTTGCGTCAGGTGCAGATGTTCGGCCGCGCGGGTCAGGTTGCCTTCGCGCGCCACGGCGGCAAAGGTGCGTAGATGCTTGAGGTCCATGGCACCGTCCGAAATGGGGTGAGCATTATTAAAGATGCTTATAAACGGATTTTCAACATTTCATTGGACAGCGGCGGCCTGCTGCGCCAGAGTCACGCCAGATGCCCGGCGTGCGTGGCAACGCCGAAGCCGGGTCGGCTCAATGTGGCGGCAGGTGTAAACCCCGCCAAGCAGATAAGAAGAGCTTATGGAGACATACGACTTCGTCATCGTGGGCGCGGGCTCGGCCGGCTGCGTGCTGGCCAACCGGCTCAGTCAGGACCCCGGTATCCGGGTGCTGCTGCTGGAGGCAGGCGGCCGCGACAACTACCACTGGATTCATATCCCGGTGGGCTATCTGTATTGCATCGGCAACCCGCGCACCGACTGGATGTACCGCACCGTGAAAGAACCGGGGCTGGGCGGCCGGTCCCTGATCTACCCGCGCGGCCGGGTGCTGGGCGGGTGTTCGTCCATCAACGGCATGATCTACATGCGCGGCCAGCGTGAAGACTATGAAGACTGGGCCGCGCTGTCGGGCGACCCGGCCTGGGGCTGGGACCAGGTGCTGCCGGTGTTCAAGCGCAGCGAAGACCACCACCGGGGCGCCAACGAATTTCACGGCGCCGGGGGCGAATGGCGGGTCGAGGCGCAGCGCTTGCGGTGGGACATCCTGGAAGCCTTCGCGCAAGCGGCCGAACAGGAAGGCATCCCGCGCGTGCAGGACTTCAACCGGGGCGACAACTTCGGCAGCGGCTATTTTGAAGTGAACCAGCGCAGCGGCTGGCGCTGGAATACGGCCAAGGCGTTTTTGCGCCCGATTCGAAAGCGGCCCAACCTGCATGTGATGACGGGGGCGCAGGCCGAGCAGCTGGTGTTTGAAGGCAAGCGCTGCGTGGGCGTGCAGGTGCGCATCCAAAGCCAGGGGCAGGGCAAAGGGCAGGGCAAGGGCGAGCCGCGCCTTGTCACCGTGCGCGCGCGACGCGAGGTGGTGATGGCGGCCGGCGCGGTCAACACGCCGCATCTGCTTGAACAGTCTGGCATCGGCGAACCCGCGCGCTTGCGCGAAAGCGGCATCGCGCTGCGCCATGCCTTGCCGGGCGTGGGCGAAAACCTGCAAGACCATCTGCAATTGCGCGTGATCCTGAAGGTCAATGGCGTGAAGACGCTGAACCGGATCGCGGGATCTTGGTTGGGCAAGGCGGGCATCGGGCTGGAATACCTGCTGCGCCGTAGCGGCCCGATGAGCATGGCGCCGTCGCAGCTGGGGGCGTTTGCCAAGTCTGACCCGGGCCAGGCGCGCGCGAATGTAGAGTTTCATGTGCAGCCCTTGTCGCTGGGCGCGTTTGGCGAACCGCTGCACGCCTTCGACGCCTTCACGGCCAGCGTGTGCAACCTGCGGCCGACGTCGCGCGGCAGCGTGCATGCGCAGGGCGCGGCGGGCACGCCCGCTGGCGCGGCGCCGGTCATTGCCGCCAATTACCTCAGTACCGAGGCCGACATCCAGGTGGCGGCCGATTCCATCCGATTGGTCCGCCGCATTGCCGCCGCGCCGGCGTTGCAACGCTATCGCCCAGAGGAATGGTTGCCGGGGCCGGACTACCAGACGGACGCGCAACTGCGCGAGGCCGCCGGCAAGATCGGCACCACGATCTTTCACCCGGTGGGCACGTGCGCGATGGGCAAGAGCGCGGACAGCGGCGCCGTGGTGGATGCGCGCCTGCGCGTGTTCGGGCTGGAGGGGTTGCGCATCGCCGACGCGTCGGTGATGCCGCTTATCACGTCGGGCAACACCAATTCGCCCACCATCATGATCGCGGAGCGCGCCGCCGACATGATCCGCGAGGACGCCGACATGCGGCGTTAGGTGGGCGAATGGCGCCGCGTCAGCGCAGCGAGCGGTACACGTCCTGGCGCTGCGGGTGCGTCAGGATGACTTGCCACAGCTGTCCTTCGCGTGACCGGAAGAACCCGGCGCAACACATCAAATAGTATTTCCACATGCGGTAGAAGCGCGTGCCGTAACGCGCTTGCAGCGACGGCCACGCGCGTTCAAAGCGGTCCCACCAGGCCATCAGCGTGCGGTCGTAGTCGGTGCCGAAGTTGTGCCAGTCTTCGATGATGAAGCGGTGTTCGACGGCGCCGGCGATTTCGCGCGCGGACGGCAGCTTGCCGTTCGGGAACACATAGCGGTCGATCCACGGGTCGGTGCTTTGGCTGGTGGCCGCGATGCCGATGGTGTGCAGCAGAAAGATGCCGTCCGGCGACATCAAACGCTGCACGTTGCTGAAGTACGTGTCGTAGTTCTTCGGCCCCACATGTTCAAACATGCCCACCGACACGACCTTGTCGAAGTTGCCTTGCAGGTCGCGGTAGTCTTGCAGCAGCAGCTGTACCGGCAGACCCTTGACGCGATCCTGCGCCAGCGCCAGCTGCTCTTTCGATACCGTCACGCCGGTGACCGACACGCCGTAGTTTTCAGCCGCGAACTTGGCCAGCCCGCCCCAGCCGCAGCCGATATCCAGCAGCGTTTCACCGGGCTTGAGTTGCAGCTTGCGGCAGATCATGTCCAGCTTGGCCAACTGCGCTTCTTCCAGCGTCTGGGCGTTTTCCCAGTAGGCGCAGGAATAGATCATGCGACTGTCCAGCATGGCTTCGAACACGTCGTTGCCGGCGTCGTAATGCTGTTCGCCCACTTCAAAGGCGCGATGCTTCGATTGCAGGTTGAACAGCTTGTGCCGCAGGTGTTCGGCAATCAGCTTGATGCGCGCGACCCCTAGCGCGGCCGAGCCCATGTCGGCGCGCAGCAGTCGGGTGAACAGCTCGTCGAGCCGTTCGCAGTCCCATTCGCCGTCCATATAGGATTCGCCCAGCCCCAGCGACCAGCTGGCGAAGACGCGTTCGTACATATGTTTGTCATGTACCTGGATGTCCCACGGGCGCGTGCCGTTGATCTGCACGTCGGCGCGAGACAACACGTCTTGAAGCACTTTTGGCGGTTCGGGGGGCGGGGGGCTGACGTCGGGCGAAGAATGGTCGGCGGTCAGCGGAGAGACAGGACTGCTTTGCTGCATACGGACTCCATATCAATTTTGGGATGACTGATCTGGCAATGCCTGAAGCTCATAACTCTGGCCCCAACGAACGGCCGATTCCAATTTAATGAATGGATCGGCTTGATAGCCAACGGCAATTTACCTGCCGTGCAAACCGGGGGCGCCAGTGAGAATGGGGTGATCGTAGCGAGGCGCGGGCGCAGTGTCCAGCCTGCGGCACGCGGGCGAATTCAGAGTGGGCGGCCGCGCAACTGTCGTGCGTTTGTCCGGCTGGCGCGATTACACTAGTCCGCCTTGGTGAACCGCCGTTTCGGCGCGCGCCGATCCGTTCGATACGTGGAGCCTTTACATGGTGGACGCCAGCCTGCAACCCCGTTTGGAATTCGTCACCTGCGCCAGCCCGGCGGGCTTGCACCGGATGGCGTATTGGGAGTGGGGCGACCCGGCCAATGACCAAGTGCTGGTCTGCGTGCACGGCCTGACGCGTAGCGGCCGGGATTTCGACGTGCTGGCCCGCCGCCTGGCGTCGCGCTACCGCGTCGTGTGCCCCGACGTGGTGGGCCGTGGCCGGTCGGACTGGCTGGCCAACCCCGCGTTCTACACCGTGCCGCAGTACGTGTCCGACATGGTCACGCTGCTTGCGCGGCTGGCCCCGGCCCGGCTGGCCTGGGTGGGCACGTCGATGGGCGGCTTGATCGGGCTGGCGCTGTCGGGCGCCGCGGTATTCGCCGGCGCCATGCAGGCGATGCGGCCCCACGCGGGCATGCTGCCGCCCGGTCAGGGCATCCAGCTGGACAAGCTGGTGCTGAACGACGTGGGCCCGCGCCTGGAAACGGGCGCCTTGTCGCGCATCGGCCAATACGTCGGTCAGCCGGGCGAATTCGCCACGTTCGAAGAAGCGGTGGCCACCATGCGCGCCAATTCCGAAACCTTCGGCCCGCACACCGACGCGCAATGGACCGAGCTGGCCCGGTTCCTTTACCCGGAGTTCGGTGGCAAATGGGTCAAGCACTACGACCTGGCGCTGGCCCAGGCATTGGCCGCGCAAACGCCGGACGAACTGGCCGCCGGCGAACAGATCCTGTGGCGCTCGTATGACGCCACGCCGTGCCCGATCCTGATCGTGCGGGGCGAGAAGTCCGATCTGCTGACCCGCGCCACGGTTGACGAAATGCTGAAACGCAATCCGCGCGCGCAGGCGCTGGAAGTGCCGGGCGTGGGACACGCGCCTACCCTGATCGCCGATAGCCAGGTGGAACCCGTGGCGGCGTTCCTGTTGGCTTGAATGTCCGCCGTGCGATTACGGGGACGGCACGGCGCTATTCAGCGCGGCGGGCCTTCTCTACAATAGCCCGATGACATCGCCCACCCTGAACATCGATCTGCATTGCCATTCCACTGTGTCCGACGGCGCGCTGGCGCCTCGCGACGTGGCGCAGCGCGCGCACGCCAACGGCGTCGACGTCTGGGCATTGACGGATCACGACGAGGTAGGCGGGCTGGCCGAAGCGGCCAGCGCGGCCCAGGACCTGGGCATGCGGTTTTCCACCGGCGTTGAAATTTCGGTCACGTGGGCGGGCTTGACGGTGCACATCGTGGGCTTGCAGTTCGACCCGAACAACGCCGACTTGGTGGCCGGCCTGCGCCAGACCCGCTCGGGCCGCGCCGAACGCGCCAAGCGCATCGGCGACCGGCTGGCCGACATGGGCATGCCGGGCGCCTACGAAGGCGCGCTGCCGTTTGCCGGCAACCCCGAACTGATCAGCCGCACGCACTTTGCGCGCTACCTGGTCGAAGCGGGCTACTGCCCCGACGTGCAAACCGTATTCACCAAACACCTGGGCGACGACCGCCCCGGCCATGTGCCCATGCAATGGGCCACGCTGGCCGAAGCCGTGGGCTGGATCCGCGGCGCGGGCGGACGCGCGGTCATCGCGCACCCGGGCCGCTATAAGTACACGCCGCTGCAATTCGCCGCGCTGTTCGACGAATTCCTGCAATTGGGCGGCGAGGGCATCGAAGTCACCACCGGCAGCCACACCGTCGAAGAAGCGCGCCAGTATGCCGAGGTCGCGCGCCGCTACGGCTTCCTGGCATCGCGCGGGTCTGACTTTCACAGCCCCAAGGAAAGCCGGATCGACCTTGGCCGCCTGCCATCGCTGCCGTCCGACCTGAAGCCGGTCTGGCACGATTGGTTTTGACGCGGGCGGCCCGCGCCGCCCCGCCTGCCAGCCCCGACTAATGTGATTGCGCCGTCACGGCGCCAGTGCTTGAGCATCGCCATGAATAAAGCCTTTGTTAAAGAGTCCGACAACGAGGACGACGACGACCTGCCGCAAGCCCAGGCTTTGCCCGTGGGCACCAAGAACTACATGACCCCCGAGGGCTACGAACGCCTGCGCGCCGAACTGACGCATCTGATGAACGTCGAGCGTCCGTCGGTGGTGCAAGTGGTGTCGTGGGCGGCGTCCAACGGCGACCGCTCGGAAAACGGCGACTACCTCTACGGCAAGAAACGCCTGCGGGAAATCGACCGCCGCATGCGCTTTTTGACCAAGCGGCTGGACATCGCCGAAGTGGTGGACCCGGCCTTGCAGCCCAACCGCGACCAGGTCTTTTTCGGCGCCACGGTGCTGTATAGCGACAAGGCCGGCGAAGACCACACCGTCACCATTGTGGGCGTGGACGAGGCCGAGCCGCTGGCCGGCAAGATCAGCTGGATTTCGCCGGTGGCGCGCGCGCTGATCAAGGCCAGGGAAGGGGACACGGTGGTGTTGCGCACGCCGGGTGGCATCGAAGAGCTGGATATTCTGGAAGTGCGCTACCCGTAGGCGCGACGGGGAAAAAGGCAAAAGCGGCAACAGGGGCAAAAGGGCAAAAGCGGGAAAAAGGGCAGAAGGGCAAAAGCGCAACAGTGTCCGCGCGCAAACCCGAACATTGCCCGCCGCCCAAAAAGGAAACAGGCGCCAGCTTTTGACTGGCGCCTGTTTGGTTGGGAGGGCTCTGACGTCCCTGCCTCGGTTTGGCGGCTTGCGCCGTCGTTCCCCTGGGGCTTGCTGCTTAAATCGATGCGTAGGTGTCGGTGTCGGTGTCGGCGTTGGCGTTGGCGTTGGCGTTGACGTTCAACGAGCCGGCCTTACTTCTTGCGCGCGGCGATGGACTTTTCGGCCATATTGACCAGGTCTTCGCCGATCTGCTTCTTCCACTTGTCGTACACGGGTTGCGTGACCTTGGCGAAGGCGTCGTGTTCGGCCTTGGACAAGGACGTCACGGTCACGCCGTGGCCTTCAATTTCCTTCAGCAGCGACGGGTCTTCGGGCGTGACGCCCTTGCGCGCAATCACGATCTGCTGCTTGCCGGCATCCAGCGCGGCCTGGCGCACGATGTCGCGATCCTTTTCCGACCACGAATTCCACACTTCGCGGTTCACCACGAAAATCAGCGGATCCGCCACGTAGTTCCACAGCGTCAGGTATTTCTGGCCCACCGTGTACAGCTTGGAACCCGTGTAGATCGACAGCGGATTTTCCTGCCCGTCAACCGCGCCGCTGGCCAGCGCCGGTTGCGCATCGGCCCAGCTCATCTGCGTGGGGTTGGCGCCCAGCGCGGTGAACGTGTCGATGTACAGGGGCGATCCCACCACGCGCAGCTTCATGCCCTTCATGTCTTCGGGCTTCTTGATGTCGCGTTTGGAATTGCTGAGCTGGCGATAGCCGTTTTCGCCCCATGCCAGCGGCACGACGCCGGCCTTTTCAATCAGCTTGAACATTTCGCGGCCCACGTCGCCTTGCACCAGCGCGTCGATGGCGGCGTAGTCGGGCATCAGGAAGGGCAGCGAGAACAGGTTCAGCTGCTTGACCTGCGGCGACCAGTTGATGGTGGACCCCACGGCCATGTCGATCACGCCCTGGCGGATGGCGGTGAATTCGCGCGTCTGGTCGCCCTGCACCAGCGACGTGCCCGGGTACACCTTGATGTTGATGCGGCCATCGGTGCGTTCGCGCACCAGCTTGGACCAGATCTCGGCGCCCTGGCCCCACGGGAAGGTCGTGCCCACCACGATGGACAGCTTGTATTCGGGTTTGTAGTTCTGCGCGTGCGCCGGCGTCATGCCGACCACGGCGGCGGCGCACAGCGCGGCGCCGATCAGGTTGCGGAATTTCATGCGGTGTCTCCTCTCTCTGAGTGTGTCTGTTGTTGTTGTCGGTTGTTTGTTGTCGGTCGTTGATGGTTGTGCTGCAACCTGCCCTTTCAATAGCCCAGCTTTTTCGGCAACCACAGCGCCAGCTGCGGAAACACCAGCACCGCCACCAGCACCAGGAACATGGCGCCCAATAGCCACACCACCCAGCGCACCGTGGATTCCATCGGCACGCGCGCAATGCGGCACGACACCATCAGGTTCACGGCAAGCGGCGGGGTGAACTGGCCCAGCGCCACCTTCAAGGTCAGGATCACGCCGAACCACACCGGGTCCCAGCCGTAGGCATTGGCAATGGGCATCAGCAACGGCACGAAGATCAGGAAGATCGAAATGCCGTCCAGGAACATGCCCACCGTCATCAGCAGCAGAATCAGCAGCGACAGCACGCCCCATTCGCCCAGGCCGGAATTGACGATGGCGTTGGTGATCGGGTCAATCACGCTAAGCGTGGACAAGGCCCAGGCGAAGATGCCCGCCAGCGTCACCACCAGCATGATCACGGCGGACAGCTCGGCCGCCTCGCGCAAGATGGTGTACAGGTCGCGCAGCTTGATGGTGCGGTGGATGAAGCCGCCCACGAACAAGCCGTAGAACACCGCCACGACCGCCGCCTCGGTGGGCGTGAACCAGCCCAGGCGCATGCCGCCCAAAATCAGCACCGGCGCGGCCAGGCCCCATGACGCTTCGCGCAGGCTTGCCCAGAAGGGCGGGCGCGGCAGGTGAGCTTCCAGCGCGCCCATCTTGTATTTGCGCGACAGCCAGACGGCCGGAATGATCAGCGCGAAACCGGCCAGGATGCCGGGGATCATGCCCGCCGCGAACAGCGCCGGCACCGACGCGCCGGGCACCAGCACGGAATAGATGATGAAGGCGACGGACGGCGGAATCAGGATGTCGGTGGCGGCGCCGGCTGCAACGACGGCCGCCGAGAACGAACCCGGGTAGCCGGCGCGCGACATGGCCGCAATCATCACCGCGCCCACCGCCGCCGCGCATGCCGGGCCCGAACCCGAAATGCCGCCCAGGAACATGGCCACCGCAATCGACACCAGCGGCAGCATGCCCGGGCCCCGGCCCACAATGGCAATCGCAAAGTCCACCAGCCGCTTGGCCACGCCCGAACGGTCAAAGATGGAACCCACCAGCACGAACATGGGGATGGCCAGCAGCGGGTACTTGGCCAGCCCCGCGTAGAAGTTCTGCGGCACGGTCAACAGGCCATACCAGGGCGTGTCCAGGTTGGACAGCACGATGGCGACGGTGCCGCCGATGCCCAGCGCCACGCCCACGGGCACGCCGATCAGCATCAGCACAATGAAGACAACGAAGAGCAGGGTGGCGATCATTTCGTGTCGGCGCCCCGGGCGATGCGGCGGATGGTGCCCAGCGTGCGCAGCGAGATCGCCGCGGCCATCACGGGCAGCCAGATCGAATACCACCAGGTAGGCACGCCAATGGCCGGCGACGTTTCTTCGTAGATGAATTCGTCGGACACCAGCTTGACCGACAGCACGGTCAGCAGCACGAAAAAGGCCAGCACGCAGCCGTTGGAGATCAAGGCCAGGATGCGCTGGCGGCGGGGCGAGCCGCTGTCCGCCAGGATTTCGATGCGGATGTGGTGGTTGCGCACGAACGCCACGCTGCCGCCCGCCATGGTCAGCACGATCAACAGGAACACCGAGATTTCTTCGGTCCAGGCGAATGACTGGTCGGTGAAGTAGCGCACCAGCACGTTGGCGAAGGTGATCAGCGCCAGCGTCGCCAGCAGGATGACGGCCAGCCAGTCTTCGATGGCAAGCGGCACCTTGACGGCGGGTTCGGATTCAACGGGGATGATCGGTTCGACGGGTTCGGCGGGGGCTTCAGGGCGGGACATGGGTGCGGCGACGGCAGGGCGCTTGGCGCGTTCTAGTCATGGGGTCGCTGCATCCTACCGTCGGCCCGCAGGCGCCGGTCTTCGTGTTTTCCCGTGGTGCGGGGCGGCAACAACATGCTGCGTTGCGTCAGAGTCGGCCGTGCCTTCCGGGCCGCACGGCGCCTGTCGCCAGCGACAGGGCGCGATGACACCAAGGCTTTACCGCGATATTGCCGTGCACCATTTTTGTGCGGCGGCGTTGGAATTCTTTTGTAACATCGGCCGAAATGGCCGCTTGGCTAGCTTCTTGAACAACAGCTCCGGGAAAACCCCCTAAACAGGTAAAATCACTTTTTGCACCCATCCTTATACGGCGCCCGCATCGTGTCCCTAGTTCAGCATCTGCCTGGTTCCTCCGTCCTGTCCTCCTTTCGTCGCGATCGCCTGTTGGCGCAATTGAAGGAAGCCGGCCTGCCGGTGGCCGACATCTCCGCTCGCTACGAGCACTTCGTCAGCACCGACGCCGCCTTGACGGCCGAACAGCAGCAACACCTGACCCAACTGCTGGATTACGGCACCCCCAGCACAGCCGACGCCCCGGCCAAGAGCCTGTCGCTGCTGGTCATTCCGCGCCTGGGCACCATTTCCCCGTGGGCCAGCAAGGCCACCGACATCGCCCACAATTGCGGCCTGTCGTCGGTGCACCGCATCGAGCGCGGCGTGCGCTATGTCATCACCCCCGAACGTGGCCTGCTTGGCACCAAGTCGTTTGACGACGCCATGCTGGCGCGCGCGGCCGACTGCCTGCACGACCGCATGACCGAAACCGTGGTCGACGCCAACTTCGACGGCCAGGCGCTGTTCCAGACGCTGGCCGGCAAGCCGATGCGCACGGTTGGCGTGCAGGCAGATGGCGTCAAGGCGCTGGCCGGAGCCAACGTGTCCTTGGGCCTGGCCCTGTCAGAAGACGAAATCGAATACCTGGCCAAGTCCTTCACCGACCTGGGGCGCGACCCCACCGACGTGGAACTGATGATGTTCGCGCAGGCCAACAGCGAACACTGCCGCCACAAGATCTTCAACGCCGAATGGGTCATCGACGGCCAATCGCAACCGAACACGCTGTTCGGCATGATTCGCGCCACGCACAAGGCGCAGCCGGAAGGCACGGTCGTGGCGTATTCGGACAACGCCGCCATCATGGAAGGCGGCCCCGCGCAGCGCTTCCAGGCCGGCGTGCCCGGCGTCACGGGGCAGGGCGCTGACGGCGCCAGGTACATCCGCCGCGACACCACCGTGCACACCTTGATGAAGGTGGAAACGCACAACCACCCGACCGCGATTGCCCCGTTCCCGGGCGCATCCACCGGCGCGGGCGGCGAAATCCGCGACGAAGGCGCCACCGGTAGGGGCTCCAAGCCCAAGGCCGGCCTGACCGGTTTTACCGTGTCGCACCTGCGTTTCGACGACGCGCTGCAACCCTGGGAAGCCGACCACCACGGCCTGCCCGAGCGCATCGCCTCGCCGCTGTCCATCATGATCGACGGCCCCATCGGCGGCGCGGCGTTCAACAACGAATTCGGCCGTCCCAACCTCTTGGGCTACTTCCGTTCGTTCGAGCAGACGGCAGGCGGCACGCGCTGGGGCTATCACAAGCCCATCATGATCGCGGGCGGCCTGGGCAGCATCGACGCCGGCCTGACCCATAAAGACGTGATTCCCCCCGGCGCGCTGCTGATCCAGCTGGGCGGCCCGGGCTTCCGTATCGGCATGGGCGGCGGCGCCGCATCCAGCATCAGCATGGGCAGCAACTCCGCCGAACTGGACTTTGATTCCGTCCAGCGCGGCAACCCGGAAATCGAACGCCGCGCGCAAGAAGTCATCGACCGCTGCTGGCAGCAGGCCGAGAACAACCCCATCATCGCCATCCACGACGTGGGCGCGGGCGGCTTGTCCAATGCCTTCCCGGAATTGGTCAACGACGCCGGCCGTGGCGCCATCTTCGACTTGAAGCGCGTGCCGCTGGAAGAGTCGGGCTTGTCGCCCGCTGAAATCTGGAGCAATGAATCGCAGGAACGCTATGTCCTGTCGATTCTGCCGAAAGACCTGGAACGCTTTGACGCCATCGCCCGCCGCGAACGTTGCCCGTATGCGGTGGTGGGCGTGGCCACTGAAGAACGCCAGCTGCGCGTGGTGGACGGCGAGGGCCTGCCCGGCCTGGACACGATCCGCCCGCAAGGCGAGGCCGAAGTGCGCCCCGTGGACGTGCCGATCGACGTCATCCTGGGCAAGCCGCCGCGCATGACGCGCGACGTGCGCCGCCTGCCGGGCGTGTCCGCGCCGCTGGATCTGGCCGGCATCGACCTGACGGAAGCGGCCTACCGCGTGCTGCGTCACCCCACCGTTGCCAACAAGTCCTTCCTGATCACCATTGGCGACCGTACCGTGGGCGGGCTGTCCAGCCGCGACCAGATGGTTGGCCCGTGGCAGGTGCCGGTGGCGGACTGCGCCGTGACGCTGGCCGATTACGAAGGCTTCCGTGGCGAAGCCATGTCGATGGGTGAACGTACCCCCATCGCCATGCTGGACGCCCCGGCGTCCGGCCGCATGGCCGTGGCCGAAGCGTTGACCAACCTGGCTGCCGCCGACGTGGCGCGCCTGGAAGACATCAAGCTGTCCGCCAACTGGATGGCCGCTTGCGGCGTCGATGGCCAGGACGCCGCGCTGTATGACACCGTGTCCGCCGTCAGCGAACTGTGCCAGGCCACCGGCCTGTCCATCCCCGTGGGCAAGGATTCGCTGTCCATGAAAACGTCCTGGGAACAGGACGGCGAGCAGCGCCAGGTGGTCGCGCCCGTGTCGCTGGTGGTCACGGCGTTTGCGCCGGTGGCCGACGTGCGCGCCAGCCTGACCCCGCAACTGCGTACCGACGCCGGCGACAGCGTGCTGATCCTGATCGACCTGGGCCGTGGCCGTCACCGCATGGGTGGCTCGATCCTGGCGCAGACGTACAACCAAGTCGGCGAAACCGTGCCGGACATCGACGCGCCGCAAGACCTGCGCGCGTTCTTCATCACCATCCGCACGCTGGCCGAAGCCGGCACCATCCTGGCCTACCACGACCGTTCCGACGGCGGCCTGTTCGCCACGTTGACCGAAATGGCCTTCGCCGGCCGCACCGGTATTTCCGTGAACCTGGACATGCTGACGTTCGATCCGCAATCGGCGGACTGGGGCGACTACAAGATCCGCCCGGACCAGGTGAAGGTGCAGCGCGAAGAACTGACGCTGAAGGCGCTGTTCTCGGAAGAAGCCGGCGCCGTCATCCAGGTGCCCGCCGCGCAACGCGACGCGGTCATGCAAGTGCTGCGCGGCGCGGGCCTGTCGGCTCACTCGCACGTCATCGGCGGCCTGAACGGCGCCGACGAAGTCGAGTTCTACCGCGACGGCAAGAAGGTCTGGGGCCAGCCGCGCGCTGAACTCGGCCGCGCCTGGAGCGAAGTGTCCTACCGCATCATGGCCCGCCGCGACAACCCGGCTTGCGCGCAAGCCGAACTGGACGTCTGGAACGATACGACCGACCCGGGCATGAGCCCGAACGTGTCGTTCGACCCGCAAGAAGACATCGCCGCGCCGTTCATCAACACCGGCAAGCGTCCGCGCGTGGCCATCCTGCGCGAGCAGGGTTGCAACAGCCAGGTGGAAATGGCCTGGGCGTTCGACACTTCGGGCTTCGAAGCCATCGACGTCCACATGACCGACCTCTTGGCCGGCCGCGTGGACCTGGCGCAGATGCAGGGCCTGGTGGCCGTAGGCGGGTTCAGCTACGGCGACGTGCTGGGCGCCGGCGAAGGCTGGGCGCGCACCATCCGCTTCAACAGCCAGTTGTCGGATCAGTTCGCCGCGTACTTCGCGCGTCCTGATACGTTTGCGCTGGGCGTGTGCAACGGCTGCCAGATGATGGCGGCGTTGGCTCCGATGATTCCGGGCGCCGAGCACTGGCCGCGCTTCACGCGCAACCAGTCGGAAAAGTACGAAGCACGCCTGTCGATGGTGGAACTGGCCAAGTCGCCGTCCATCTTCTTTGCCGGCATGGAAGGCGCCCGCATCCCGGTCGCGGTTGCGCACGGCGAAGGCTTTGCCGACTTTTCCCAGCAGGGCGATGCCGGCCGCGTGCTGACCGCCGCGCGCTACATCGACAACCGTGGACTGGCCACCGAAGCCTACCCGTTCAACCCGAACGGCAGCCCGGGCGGCCTGACTTCCGTCACCACCGCCGATGGCCGCTTCACGGTGATGATGCCGCACCCGGAACGCGTGACCCGCAACGTCATGATGTCGTGGGCGCCCGAGAAATGGGGCAGCGCCGACCAGGGCGGCACGTACAGCCCTTGGATGCGCATCTTCCGCAATGCGCGCGTCTGGCTGAAGTAAGCCCGGGGGCGGCAATGCCGCCGCCGTATGACAAAAAGGACGGGCCACGGCCCGTCCTTTTTTTGTTGTTGCCGGACGGGCGTTGCCCGTCCTTTTTGTTGTCACTGCGTCCGCTGTGACGCTTAACTGGCAGCCGCCCGCAGCGTTCCCGCTTCGCGTTCAAACTGGCTGGCCAGCTCTTCCGCCGCGGGTGTCAACGGCTGCGATGTGCGTTGCAGCAGCCCGATCACGTAGTCGGGCAGCGGGTCGGTGATGGGCACGATGTCGAGCTGTTCGCGCAGCATCCCGGTGGCGATCAACGTGGTCGGCAGCAACGCCATGCGGTCGCTGTTGGCCACCAGCGCCGCCGTGTCGATCACCCCGTCCGTGTGCATGTCCACGCGCGGCGTGCCCAGGCCGGCCTGCAAGAACACGTCGTACACCGACGCGCCGGGCTGGCCGGGCGGCCCCGCCACCGCGAACACCACGTCGCGCAGTTCCTGCAACGCCTGGGCTTGCCGCAAAGGGTGGTTGCGGCGCGCCGCGACCACCAAGGGGCAGGTCAGCAAGGCGCGCGCGGTCAGGTTCTGGTCGGCT
This sequence comes from Achromobacter sp. 1L-A-4-B-C2, assembly GCF_057291955.1. Classification (NCBI taxonomy): domain Bacteria; kingdom Pseudomonadati; phylum Pseudomonadota; class Betaproteobacteria; order Burkholderiales; family Alcaligenaceae; genus Achromobacter; species Achromobacter sp. 1L-A-4-B-C2. The sequence continues at coordinate 323,718 of NZ_JBXAWP010000005.1, read as the reverse complement.
TGGTCCGTGTTGACGGGGCAGATGGCGAAATCCAGTTGCCCATCGCGCAGCAGCGGCATCAGGGAATGGTAAAGGCCGCTGCGGCAGTGCAGTTCAACCTCGGGGTAGCGCTGCCGAAAGCGCTGAATCGCCGTGGGCGCCAGCAGCACCGAGGCCGCCGCCGAAATGCCGTATTGAACGGTACCCAGCCGTTCGCCCCGCATCTGCGCCATGGTGTCGCGGGCGCGCTTGGTTTCGTGAACCAGGTATTGCGCGTGCGGCAAGAAGCGCTTGCCGTAGTCGTTGGGCCGCATCCCCTTGGCGTGCCGGTCGAATAACGACAAGCCCAGCGTGCGTTCAAGACGCCGCAGGGACTTGGTCATTGCCGGTTGGGTTTGTCCGGTGGCGCGGGCTGCCGCGTGCACGCTGCCATGTTGCGTGACGGCAAGAAAATCGAATACCTGCTGCAACTTCATGTTGATGCCCCCCTATTGCTCAGTCGAGCTTGCTGAAAGGTCCCCGGCTACTCATCCAAAGTGCTGACCGACCGTAGTTCATTAGCTGTCAAGGTAGCAAGCAAGGGCAGGGCGCCGCAGCCGTGTCCAGCGCATGCGGATTCAACACTGGCGCGGCTTGCAGGCCGATTGGGGCTTGCGAGGCATCGCTCGCTGACAATCTTTTGTAACGTAATGAGATATTTAACTTTTCGTTGCAACCTGCCGTAAACCCGTAGAGCGTAATGCAACCCGGAGTGGCTTTTCATGTTCAAGAACCTAAGTATTCGCGCAATCCTGACGACCGCCTTGGGCGTCTTTTTCGCGCTTTTCCTATTGACCGGCGTGGCCGTCTATCAACAATTGACCTCCAACCGCACCTCGATCGAAGTGCTGCTGGACACCAACCTCGTCCGCGCCAACGCGGTGGATGGCGCGGGCGCCGAACTGCTGCGCGCCCGCTTGGTGCTGCTGGCCGCGCAGAGCGCGCTGCTGGAAGGCAAGTCCATCGACAACATGGCCAGCATGCAGCGCCTGGATGGCTATACCAAGAAGGCGTCTGACTTGATCGACGCCGCGCGCAAGCTTCCAGAAACCACGGAAGTGGGTAAGCCGTTGTTCGACGGCGCGCTGGCCGCCTACGACGTCTATGTGCGCGACGCCATTGCGCCGATGGTGGCGGCCATTCGCGCGGGCAAGCCGCAGGACGCCAGCCGCCTGAACCTGGAAAAGGTCACGCCGCTGGGCATCCTGTTCACGCAGGCTATCCAGAAGTACGTGGATTACGCCGACGACGTGGGCCAGCGTGTGGCGCGCGAGGCGTCCACGCGCATCAACGGCGCGATCGTCGTGCTGATCTGTTTGCTGGTGGTGGTGGCGGTGTTGGTGGTCAGCCTGTACGCGATCTTTGCGCGTTCGGTGTTCCGTCCGCTGCACGAGGCCGGCCGCTTGTTTGACCGCATTGCCGGCGGCGACCTCAGCAACCGCATCGAGCAGCGTGGCAATAACGAAATCGGCGTGCTGTATGCCGCCGTCAAGCGCATGCAGGACAGCTTGTCGCGCACCGTGTCGGCCGTGCGCCTGGGCGTGGAAGAAATCCACACCGGGTCGCGCGAGATCGCGGCGGGCAACATCGACCTGTCTTCCCGCACCGAGCAGCAGGCCGCGTCGCTGGAAGAAACGGCCGCCAGCATGGACGAGCTGTCGTCCACGGTGAAGAACAATGCCGACAGCTCGCGCAGCGCTTCGCAATTGGCGTCGGCGGCTTCGGAAGTGGCCACGCGCGGCGGCAAGGCCGTGGGCGACGTGGTGGGCACGATGCGCGGCATTGCGGATAGCTCCAAGCGCATCGCCGATATCGTGGGCGTGATCGACGGCATCGCCTTCCAGACCAACATCCTGGCGCTGAACGCGGCGGTGGAAGCGGCGCGCGCGGGCGAGCAGGGCAAGGGCTTTGCGGTGGTGGCCAGCGAAGTGCGCGCCTTGGCGCAGCGCAGCGGCCAGGCGGCCAAGGAAATCAAGGGCTTGATCGACGAGTCGGTGCAAAAGGTGTCGATCGGTTCGGACCAGGTGGAAGCCGCGGGCGCCACCATGCAGGAGATCGTGACGTCGGTGCGCCGCGTGACGGACATCATCAACGAAATCTCCAGCGCGTCGGAAGAGCAGTCGCAAGGCATTCAGCAGGTGAACCAGGCGGTGTCGCAGATGGACAGCGTGACGCAGCAAAACGCCGCGCTGGTCGAGCAGGCGGCCGCATCCGCCGCATCGCTGGAAGCCCAGGCGCAACGCCTGCGTGAAGCGGTGGCGGTGTTCAAGCTGCAAGCCGGCGGACAGGTGATCGATGCCGACGCCGCTGCCTTGGGCCGCAATGGCGAACCGGCGCTGCTGGGCGCCTGAGCCGGGGCGTCTTAGCCGGGTCCCCGACCGGGGAGCCGCAACCCAGCCTTTCCCAGCCTGCCCTGGGCCGATCGCGACACCGCCGTCGGCCAAAAAGAAAAGCGCCCCTCGGGGCGCTTTTCTTATTCCGTCTTACTGGTCCAGCTGAATATTGGCGTCGGCGGCGACGTTCTTCCACTTCTTCACGTCGCTGGCGATCACTTGCTGGAATGCGTCCGACGAACCGGCCACCACCGTGCCGCCCAGGCTGGCCAGCTTGGCCTTCACTTCCGGCGTGTTCAGGGCGTTGACCGACGCGTCGTGCAGCGCCTTCTTCACGTCATCCGGCAACCCCTTGGGCGCCAGCAAACCGTTCCAGGCGTTGGCTTCGTAGCGCGGCAGGCCGGCTTCCTTGAAGGTGGGCGTGTCGGGCAGTTCGGGCGAACGCGCGTCGGCCGCGATGGCGATGGGCCGGATCTGGCCGCCCTTGATGTACGGCAGCGACGCCGGCACCGGTTCCCAGATCATCGACACCTGGCCGCTGATCACGTCGGTGAACGCCGGGCCCGCGCCACGGTAGGCGATGTGCATCAGCTTGGCGCCCGTCATCGACTTCATCAGTTCCATCGCCAGGTTGCCCAGCCCGCCCGCGCCGGACGAGGCGTAGGTGAACTTGTCGGGGTTGGCCTTGGACGCGGCGATCAGCGCGTTCAGGTCGGTGGCGGGAAAGTCCTTGGTCACGCTCAGCACGCCCGGCACCGTCACCAGCTGCGTGATGGCGGTGAAGTCCTGCACGGGGTCATACGTCAGCGACTTGTACACCGCCGGGTTGGTGCCGTGCGTGCTGGACGAAGCCAGCAGCAGGATGTAGCCGTCGGGCGCGGAGTCCGCCACGAAGCGCGTGCCGATCGAACCGCCCGCGCCGGCCTTGTTTTCAACGACCACGGTGGCGCCCAGCTCGGTGCCCAGCTGCGCGGCGAACACGCGGCCGATGATGTCGGCGGTGCCGCCCGGTGCAAACGGCACGATCAGGCGCACAGGCTTGGCGGGGTAGGCGGCTTGCTGGGCCGACGCGGCGCCGGCGGCCAGCGTGGCGCCGGTCAGCAGTGCCAGCGCGATGGTGGTTTTCTTGAAAGTCATCAGTGTCTCCAGGCGAAGGTTAGTCGAGGCTGCGGGCGAGCCAATCGACGATCAATTCGGCGATCTGGTCGCTATTGCGGTCCAGCATGCAGAAATGGGAATTGCCGGCGATGCCGGTGGCGGGCAGGTCCAGCACGTCGGCGCGCTGGCCGGCCGCGCGCAGCGCCGCCCAGTACGCATCGGTTTGCGCGCGGTAGCGCTGCCAGGTGTCGTCGGCGCCAAAGTGGTCGCCCCATACCAGCAATTGCGGGGGCAGGCCGGGGGCGGCGGCGGCGGGCGTGCCGGTGGGTTCCAGCGCCGCCACGGCGCGTACCGTGCTGGCGTATTCCTGGGCCAACAGCGTGGCGTAGCCGCCGCCCTGGCTGTGTCCGACCACGATGCACGGGCCGGTAAGGTCGAGCAGGGCGCGGTAGGCGTCCAGCGCCATCTCGCCATGCGTCAGCCAGCGCGGTACGAACTGCTTGGCGAACGTGTCGAAGGCCTCTACCGGGAATTGCTGCGCGGGATAGGCGCGGCGCGGCTGACCGGCCGGTGCATAGCCGGCTTCCGAGCCGATGCGGAACAGGCGCCACGCCTCTTCCTTGGAGCGAAAGATGGGCGCGCTGTCGTACACCTGCGGGTACATGGCCCAGGACGCGCGGCCCCGTTCGGGCGCGTCGGATACGAAAACGTCATAGCCCGATTGCAGCAGCCGCCACAGCCAGCCCTGGCGTCCGTCCGGCGTGCTTTCCCATTGCGCGCCCGTCATGCCGCCGCCGTGCCAAAGCAGCACGGGGTAGGGGTGGCGCGGTTGTGCCAGCCGGTATTCCTGCACGTACAACTGCCCGACGGGGTAGCCGCCGTTCATGTCGATCAGGCGGGGCGCGTTGTCAACGACCTGCATTTGCTGCATGGGCACGCCGCCGGCCACGGCCTCGGCACCGCCCACGAAATGGCTGCGGATGGACTTGAGCAACACGGGGGAGTCGGGCATCAGGGTTTTCCAGAAGTCGATGCCGGGATGTTAGTTGCCAGATGTTTCTGGCTTGTGCAAAATGCGCAATGCCTGTGCCGAATCGGCACAGATGAACCAGGGCTGGGACGGAGCAATACCGATGGACACGAAATGGCTGGAGGACTTCGTCGCGCTGTCGAAGTCGCGCAATATGTTCCAGGCGGCCGAGGCGCGCAGCGTGACGCACCCGGCGTTCGGGCGCCGCATCAAGGCGCTGGAGGAATGGGCGGGCGTGCCGCTGGTGGAACGCGGCCATCAGGTGTCGACGCTGAACGCGGCCGGGCGCAGCATGCTGGCGGCGGCGATCGATGTGCTGGATATCCTGCGCGACACGCGCCAGGCCCTGCAAAAGCCCGAGCAGGAACGCAATCGGAAAATCACCATCGCGTCGGGCAAGACGCTGGCGCATTCGGTGCTGCCCGGCGTGATGGCGCGCGTGCAGCAGGGCATGGCGCCGTTTCAGCTCAAGGTGGTCACCACCACGCTGAACTACGGCGTGGACATGCTGGCCGATGGCGAAGTGGACTTTCTGCTGTGCCACGCGCACGAGCCGCTGTACGCAAAGATCGACAACCCCGGCTACCGGTGGCGCCGCGTGGGCGCCGACAAGCTGGTGGCTGTCAGCGCCCCGGTGGCGGCGGGCGGGCGGCATCCGCGCTACGCCGTGCCCAAGCTGCCGTCCGATCCGCCCGTGCCTTTTTTGGCCTATGCCGACAGCATGTCGCTGGGGCGCATCCTGGACGATCGGCTGCGCGGCTTGTGCCTGATCGGGCAGTTGCAGACGATGTACGAGTCGGACCTGGCCGACGCGCTACACGCCATGGCGCGCCAAGGGTTCGGGCTGGCCTGGCTGCCGCACACATTGATCGAACCGGATCTGCGCGCAGGCACCCTGGTGCGCGCCGACAGCGCCCGCAATGACATCCATATGGAAATTCGGATTTATCAATCGGTAGACAACGCCAAACCCCTGGCGCGCGATGTGTGGGGGCGTATCGAAGCGTACGCGGCTCGATGACGCACTTGCGTGGGGCGACGCCGGCTGGGGCTGCCATAAATGACGGCGAGCCGAAGCCGCCGACGCCGCGCCCGCGCCCCGCGATGGCGGCCACGGGCATAAAATACCGGATTACCCCAATCCCGCCCCCCACGCACCCTACAGGATTCCGCGCCATGAACGCCCGTATCCCCGACGACGCCCTGCCGCCCACCCTTGATCCCGACGCCCTCCAGGCGCTTGTCGACGACAAGTGGGACAACGAAATCATCCCCGCGCTGACCGACTACATCGCCATCCCGGCCAAGAGCCCGGCGTTTGACGCCGACTGGGAAAAGAACGCGTTCATCGAACGCGTGGTGCGCGATGCCGCCGCCTGGGTCGAAGCGCAAAAGGTGTCCGGCCTGAAGCTGGAAGTGGTGCGCCTGCCTGGCCGCACGCCCGTCATCTTCTTTGACGCGCCCGCCACGCGTAGCGACAACGGCGACACCGTGCTGCTGTACGGCCACCTGGACAAGCAGCCGGAATTTTCGGGCTGGCGCGCGGGCCTGGGCCCCTGGACTCCCAAGTATGAAGACGGCAAGCTTTATGGCCGTGGCGGCGCGGACGACGGCTATGCCGTGTACGCCTCGCTGACCGCCATCATGGCGCTGGACAAGCAGGGCATCCCGCGCCCGCGCTGCGTGGGCATCGTGGAAACCTGTGAAGAATCGGGCAGCTACGACTTGCTGCCGTACGTGGACGCGCTGCGCGACCGCCTGGGCAACGTCGCCCTGGTGGTGTGCCTGGATTCGGGCGCGGGCAACTACGACCAGCTCTGGATGACGACCTCGCTGCGCGGCATGGTGTCGGGCACGCTGGAAGTGCAGGTGCTGGACGAAGGCGTGCATTCGGGCGATTCCAGCGGCGTGGTGCCGTCGTCGTTCCGCATCCTGCGCCATCTGCTGGACCGCCTTGAAGACAGCGCCACCGGCCGCCTGCTGCCGCAAAGCCTGCATTGCGAAATTCCCGCCGAACGCGTTGAACAAGTGGCCGCCACCGCGCGCATTCTGGGCGACGAAGTGTGGCGCCGTTTCCCCTGGAGCTGCGGCGCCGAAGGCGGCTTTGTGCTGCCGATGACGACCGAGCCCGAACAAGCGCTGCTGAACCGCACGTGGCGCCCGACCTTGTCGGTGACCGGCGCCGAAGGCCTGCCGCCGCTGTCCAGCGCCGGTAACGTGCTGCGTCCGCGCACCGCGTTCAAGCTGTCGCTGCGCCTGCCGCCGCTGATCGACGCCGTGGCCGCCTCGCAGGAAATCAAGGAACTGCTGGAAGCCGACGCCCCCTACAACGCCAAGGTCATCTTCAAGGCCAACGAAGGCGCCGCCACCGGCTGGAACGCACCGGCTTCCGTGCCGTGGCTGACGCAGGCGCTGGACGCAGCGTCCCAGCAGTACTACGGCCAGCCTTGCGGCTATATCGGCCAGGGCGGCACGATTCCGCTGATGAGCATCCTGCAAAAGGGCTTTCCGAAGGCGCAGTTCATGGTGTGCGGCGTGTTGGGCCCCAAGTCGAACGCGCACGGCCCCAATGAATTCCTGCACGTGCCTTATGGCAAGAAGCTGACGGCCGCCGTTGCGCAAACCATGGCGGCCATGCCGGCATGATTTCGACTTCCGACGCTTATGCCAACGTGGTGGCTGAAACCCGCCACTGGCTGAATCAGGCCGTGATCGGCCTGAACCTTTGCCCGTTCGCCAAGGCGGTTCAGGTCAAGGACCAGATCCGCTTTGCCGTCAGCGACGCCACCGACGCCGAAGGGGTGCTGACCGACTTGCAGGACGAGCTTGCTCTGCTGGCCGAGACCGACCCCGAGAAGATCGACACCACCTTGTTGATCATTCCCGACGCGCTGGACGACTTCCTGGATTTCAACGATTTCGAGGACCTGTCCGACCGCCTGCTCAAGCGCATGCGGTTGGTGGGCGAATTGCAGGTGGCCACGTTCCACCCGCAATTCCAGTTTGCCGACACGCAGCCGGACGACATCGAGAACTACACCAACCGCGCGCCGTACCCAATCCTGCACTTGCTGCGGGAAGACAGCATCGACCGCGCGGTGGAGTCGTTTCCGGACGCCTCGGACATCTATGAAAAGAACATCGACACGATGAAAAAGCTGGGCCTGGAAGGCTGGAAAAAACTGATGACCCGGCCCTAGGCATCCATTTCGCCGTTTGCTTCGTATATGGGATGACACCCCGCGGGCTGCCCCCGCCGGGTAGACCCTTCCCACGACGCGACAGGAGACGGCGGTGCCACACTTTTCACTGATCGCGCGGGCGCGCGGCGATGCGTAGCGTGCCCGTGGCGTCTTTGCTGGCGTTGCTGCTGGCCGGCTTGCTGATCCTGGGCTTGACGGCCTGCTCGCCGCTGACGGTGCTTAACGGCGCGGTGCCCGACAACGCCAGCCGCATCGTCACCGATGTGGCCTATGGCGACGACCCGCGCCAACGCGTCGATATCTACGCGCCACCCGGGGTGCGGAACCCGCCCGTGGTGGTTTTCTTCTATGGCGGCAGTTGGCGCAATGGCTCGCGCGCCGACTACAAATTCGTGGGCGACGCGCTGGCCTCGCGCGGCATCCTGGCCGTGATCGCCGATTACCGCCTATACCCCGACGCCGCCTATCCCGACTTCCTGGACGATTGCGCGCGCGCCGTCGCGTGGACGCTGCGCCACGTGGCCGACTACGGCGGCGACCCCGCGCGCGTCTTCGTGGCGGGCCACAGCGCGGGGGGCTACAACGCCGCCATGATCGCGCTGGACCCGCGCTGGCTACAGCGCCAGGGCGCCTCACCGTCGATGCTGCGCGGGTGGATCGGCATGGCCGGCCCCTATGACTTCCTGCCGATCGTGGCGGCCAGCCTGAAGCCGGTCTTCCATTTTCCGGGCACGCCGCCCGACTCCCAGCCGATTACCCACGTCACGGCCCACGCGCCGCCCACCTTGCTGATGGCCGGCATGGCGGACACCACGGTCGACCCGCATCGCAACACCGAAGGCCTGGCCGCCGCCTTGCAGGCCGCCCATGTGCCCGTGACGCTGGTGCGTTACGACGGCCTGGGGCACGCGCTGCTGGCCGGCGCGCTGGCGCGTCCCTTGCGCTGGCGGGCGCCGGTTCTGGACGACTTGGCGGGTTTTGTCTTGGATGCGTCGGGCGGGCCGCTGCGGGCCGACCCATAGCGCGTTCAAGTAGCGCATGGGTCGCATATCGGCCCGGTGCTACGGGTTTTCCCCGATGAATCCAATGCATCCGGGCGTACGTATATACGGCATCCACACGCGCAGCCGGGAATTCCGACGCCCACCGAAACCCTTGCGCTTAACCCTCCGAACCAGGAGAAGACCGATGAGATCTCCCTCTGACTCCGAACGCCTGGCGCTGGACAAGGCTTGCGCGCCTCAGGCCGCGCAGCCCCTGTCGCTGACCGAGCGCCTGTTGCGTCGGCGCTTGCTGGGACAACTGGCGCAATTGCAAGGCGGACGGTTGGTGATTGACGACGCAATGGGCAGCGTTGAACTGGGCGGGCAGGGCGCTACAGCGGCCCGGCTGTTGCGCCTGCGGGTGCGAGATCCCGCCTTCTACCGCGCCATTGCCGCCAACGGCAGCGTGGGCGGGGGCGAGTCCTATGGCGACGGCCATTGGCACTGCGACGACCTGACTGGCTTGATCCGGCTGCTGGTGCGCAACCGCGATCTGCTTGACGGCATGGAGCGTGGCGTGGCGCGGTTGGGCGGCGTGGCGATGCGCGCCTTGCATGCGTGCCGCCGCAACACGCGCGCCGGCAGCCGCCGCAACATTGCCGCCCACTACGATCTGGGTAACGACTTTTTCGGCCTGTTCCTGTCGCAAGACATGATGTATTCGTCCGCCATGTGGGCGGGCGAGGACGACACGCTGGAGCAGGCGTCCACCCGCAAGCTGGATGTGATCTGCCGCAAGCTGGACCTGCAACCCGGCCAGCATGTGGTCGAGATCGGCACGGGGTGGGGCGGTTTTGCGCTGCACGCGGCGCGCCACTACGGCTGCCGCGTTACCACCACGACGATTTCGCGCGAGCAGCACGCGCTGGCCACCGAACGCATCCGCCGCGCCGGCCTGCAATACCGCGTGGACGTGCTGCTGCAAGACTATCGCGACCTGCACGGCCAGTTCGACAAGCTCGTGTCCATAGAAATGATCGAGGCGATCGGGGCCGACTACCTGCCCACGTATTTCGGCAAGGTGGGCCAGCTGCTCAAGCCCGATGGGATGGCGCTGATCCAGGCCATCACCATCGAAGACCATCGTTATGCGCAGGCGCTCAAGGCGGTGGACTACATCAAGCGGCATATCTTTCCCGGCAGCTTCATGCCGTCGATCCAGGCGATGCTGCAAGCCAAGACGCGCGCCAGCGACCTGAGCCTGGTGCATCTGGAGGACTTTGGCCTGTCTTACGCGCGCACGCTGGCAGCGTGGCGCGAGCGCTTCATGGCGAACGTGGACGCGGTGCGCGGGCAGGGCTTTGACGACCGCTTCATCCGCCTGTGGGAGTTTTACCTGGCCTACTGCGAAGGCGGCTTTCGCGAACGCGCCATCGGCGTGTCGCATCTGTTGTTGGCGCGGCCCGGGGCCACGCCGGCAGCGGCGCGGTGGGCGGCGCCATGACGCCCGACATGACGCCCATCATGCAAGCCCTGATGGTGGCCGCCGTGGCCGCGTTGCTGATGGCTGGCGGCTGGCTGTGGCAGCGGCGCCATCACAACGCGGGCATCGTCGACGCGATGTGGGCATCCGGCATGGCCGTGGCCGCCGTCCTGCTGGCCTGGACCGGCCCGGGCGCGGCCACCCCGCGTGTGCTGCTGGCCGTGTTGGGCGGCGTCTGGGCGGGACGGCTGGCGCTGCACATCTGGAAGCGCGTGCGCCACGGCGAAGAAGACGGCCGCTACCGTGCCCTGCGCGCGCACTGGAACGGCAGCCAGGGCAAATTCGCGCTGTTCTTCCTGGCGCAGGCGGGGCTGGTCGTCTTCATGTCCTTGCCGTTCATTGCCGTGGCCGCCAACCCCGTGCCCGGCATGACGCCTTGGGCCTGGCTGGGCGTGCTGGTGTGGGCGGTGTCGGTGGCGGGCGAAACCGTGGCTGACCGGCAATTGGACGCCTTTCGCGCAGACCCCGCCAACCGTGGTCGCACCTGCCGTGCCGGCCTGTGGCGCGTATCGCGGCATCCCAATTATTTCTTCGAATGGTTGCACTGGTTCAGCTACGTGGCGCTGGCGGCGGGCAGCGGCTTGGCCTGGCTGGCGTGGGTGGGCCCCATTGCCATGTACATCTTCCTGCGCTGGATCAGCGGCATTCCCTACACCGAGGCGCAAGCGCTGCGCAGCCGGGGCGAAGACTATCGCCAGTATCAACGCACTACGCCGATGCTGTTTCCGTGGTTTCCGAAGCGCGATTGCGCCGGATCACCGCATCACCGCACCCCGACGCCTGAGGACTAATCATGAACGCTGCCACGTTGACTGAATCGCGCCTGGCTTCCGACCGGGCCGCGCCCGGCCTGCTGGGGCTGGCTGAACGCGGCCTGGTGCCCGACGCGCTTTTGCGCCTGGGCATCCGGCGCCTGTGCGCACAACGCCTGCGCGACGAAAGCGCCGGTGGCCCCGCCGCCCAGGCGCGGCGCTACCAACATTTGATCGATGAACTGCGCGCCAGCCCCGTGGCCATACACACCGACGACGCCAACGCCCAGCACTACGAACTGCCCGCGGAATTCTTCACGTTGTGCCTCGGCCGTCAATTGAAGTATTCCGGCTGCTATTACGCCACGGGGCGGGAAACGCTGGACCAGGCCGAAGCCGCCATGCTGGAGCTATATGGCGTGCGCGCCGAACTGGCGGACGGCCAGCGCATTCTGGAACTGGGTTGCGGCTGGGGCTCGTTGACCCTGTGGATGGCCGAACGCTATCCGACGGCGCGCATCACCGCCGTGTCGAACTCCGCCTCGCAGCGCCAGCACATCCAGGCGCAATGCCGCGCGCGCGGGCTGGACAACGTCGAGGTCATCACCTGCGACGTCAACACGCTGCAACTGCATCCGCAGACCTTCGACCGCTGCGTGTCCGTGGAAATGTTCGAGCACATGCGCAATTACCAGGCGCTGCTGGCGCGGATCGGGTCATGGCTGCGTCCGGGCGGCAAGCTGTTCGTGCACCTGTTTGCGCACCGCAGCCTGATGTACCCCTTCGAGACCGAGGGCGACGACAACTGGATGGGCCGGCATTTCTTCACGGGCGGCCTCATGCCGTCGGCAGACACCTTGCTGTGGTTTCAGGGCGACCTGCGCATCGAAGCGCGCTGGCTGGTTGACGGCAGCCACTACCAACGCACCGCGAACCACTGGCTGGCCAACCAGGACGCCCATCGCGCCCAGGTGCTGACAGTGCTGGAAAAGGCCTACGGCGCGCCGCTGGCCCGCCTGTGGTTCAACCGCTGGCGCATGTTCTGGATGGCGTGCGCCGAGTTGTTCGGCTACCAGAACGGGCAGGCCTGGATGGTGGCCCACTACCGCTTTGCGCGGCCAGACTAAAGGAGGGCACTGCCCATGCGCAAGACCTTACGCGTTGCCGGCTTGGCGTTGCTTGCCGCCTTGACGGGCTGCGGCAGCCCCACGCCCATGCCGCCCGTGGCGCAGGTGGACATCCCGCGCTTCATGGGCGATTGGTACGTCATCGCTGGCATTCCGACCTGGCCCGAGCGCGCGTCGTTCAACGCGGTGGAAACCTACGCCTTGCTGCCCGACGGGGGCATTCAGACCACGTTCCGCTATCGCCACGGCGGTTTTGACGCCAAGGTGAAAACGATGCGGCCCGAAGGCACGGTGCAACCCGGCACCGGCAACGCGGTGTGGGGCATGCAGTTCATCTGGCCGATCCAGGCGGAATACGTCATTGCCTATGTGGACGACGCCTATCAGCAGACGATCATCGGCCGCAGCAAGCGCGACTACGTCTGGATCATGGCGCGCACGCCCACCTTGCCGGATGCCGACTATGCGCGCCTGGTCGACAAGGTGCGCGAGCTGGGCTACGACCCGGCATTGCTGCGCCGCGTGCCGCAGCAGTGGCCCGAACAAGGGCCGGACCCGCGCACCTACCCTGAAGCTGGCAAGCGCTAGGGGCTTGAGGGGCAGCGCAAGAGCAAGGGCAAGGGCCAGGGCAGGGCGTCGGAATGCGACGCGCGCTAAATATTTTTTGGTTATATAAACCGGCGTTTTTATTTGCCGGTCGAATCCGGCATCGCGCCATCTGATCCGGTCCCCATACCCGTGCAGAAGGCAATGACGCGGCCCTGAAAGCGGGGCTGGTCATACCAGTGCCGTGACGCACAAAAATTTCACGAAACTTACGGCAAGGGTTTTCCCGCTACGTACGGCGTTTATTTTTCCCATAGCATCGCACCCAAAATCAAAAGCGCGACCATTTGTTACCCATGGGATCGCGCCCACGGGGCTCCACCAATTCGCCCCAGGACCCGGAAAAGAACTTTATCCAAGTTGGGAGACTTGCATGCAACGCCGTTCGTTTTTGAAGAAAGCCACTTTGGGAGCCGCTGCCGGCGGCGCCACCCTGGCGGTGCCCGCCATCGCGCAGGAAGCCCCCACGCTGAACTGGCGCCTGGCCTCCAGCTTCCCCCGCAGTGCCGACGCCATTTTCTCGGGCGGCGAAAGCGTCGCCAAGTACGTGTCGGAAGCCACGGGCGGCAAGTTTTCCATCCGCGTGTTCCCGGCCGGTGAAATCGTTCCGGCGCTGCAAGTGCTGGACGGCGTGCAAAACGGCACGATCGAATGCGGCCACAGCGCCTCGTACTACTACTACGGCAAGGACCCGGTCCTGAGCTTTGACGCCGCCGTGCCGTTCGGCCTGAACACCCGCCAGATGAATTCGTGGATGCGCCACGGCGACGGCCTGTCGCTGCTGCGTGACGTCTTCAAGACCTACAACATCGTCAACTTCCCCTGCGGCTATACCGGCACGCAGATGGGCGGCTGGTTCCGCAAGGAAATCAAGACGGTGGACGACCTGAAGGGCCTGAAGTTCCGAGTCAGCGCGTTCGCGGGCGCGGTGCTGTCGCGCCTGGGCGTGGTGCCGCAGCAGATCGCCGGCGGCGACATCTACCCGGCGCTGGAAAAGGGCACCATCGACGCGGCGGAATGGATCGGCCCCTACGACGATGAAAAGCTGGGCTTCAACAAGGTGGCCCCGCACTACTACTACCCGGGCTGGTGGGAAGGCACGCTGCAAGTGTCGCTGTACGTCAACCAGGACGCCTACAACAAGCTGCCCAAGCACTACCAGGCCATCCTGGCGCAGGCATCGGCCGCGGCGACCAACGACATGATCGCCAAGTACGACGCCGAGAACCCCGCCGCGCTGCGCCGCCTGATCGCCCAGGGCGCCAAGCTGCAATCGTTCCCCAAGCCCGTCATGGACGCGTGCTTTGCGGAATCGGTCAAGCTGTACGACGAAATGAGCGCCAAGAATCCGGTGTTCAAGAAGGTCTACGAAAGCATGAAGAACTTCCGCGACAACGAACTGCCCTGGTTCCGTGTTGCCGAAGGCAGCTATGACAGCTACATGGGCACGATCAACCGCGGCAAGTAAGCCCCGGCCAGTGCCCAAGGCGCGCGGGGATGTGCCGCATCCCCGCGCGCCTGCTGGATTTTTGCCGCTGTTTTTTCGCCTCTGTCCTGTCTGTCTCTCCTCAAGTTGCACATTGACCGCGCGTAAGTCCCGCGCCGGTCCGGATATCCAACATGAATGCCCTCTTAGCCCTATCCCGTTTGATCGATGCGATCAACACGGTGGTCGGCCGGTGCGTGACGTGGTTGACGCTGGTCGTCGTCCTGGTCAGCGCCGGCAACGCCGTCGTGCGCAAGGTCTTCCAGATCAGCTCCAACGCCTGGCTTGAAATGCAGTGGTACCTGTTCGGCGCCATCTTTCTGTTGGCCGCCGGGTACACGCTGCTGCGCAACGAACACGTGCGCGTGGACGTGCTGTCCTCGCGCCTGTCGCGGCGCAAGCAGATCTACATCGACATCTTCGGCGTCATCTTCTTCCTGATGCCCGCCTGCCTGCTCATCACCTACCTGTCCTGGCCGGTGTTCATGGATTCGTTCGTGACGAATGAACAGTCGTCCAATACCGGCGGCCTGGTGCGCTGGCCGGTCAAGCTGCTGATTCCTGTTGGCTTTGCCTTGCTGGTGTTGGCGGGCCTGTCGCACTTGATCAAGTGCGTGGGCTTCCTGATGGGCAAGTGCCCGGACCCCGGCGCGCGCGCCACCGAGATTTCCGCCGAGGAAGCCCTGGCGCTGGAAATCGCCGAAGAAGCGCGCGTGCGTGAAGAACGCGCGTTGGCGGCGCAAGGTGGGAAGCCGCCCGGCGGCGCCGGCGATCAACACGGACAGGACGGACGCTGACCATGGAATTCTTGACTGCAAACATGGCTCCCATCATGTTCGCCACCTTGGTGGTGTTCTTGCTGATGGGCTTTCCCGTGGCCTTCGCGCTGGCGGCCAACGGCATTCTTTTTGCGTTGATCGGCATTGAACTGGGCCTTTTGAACGCGGCGTTGTTCCAGGCCTTGCCGCAACGCATCTTCGGCATCATCTCCAACGATACCTTGCTGGCGGTGCCATTCTTTACCTTGATGGGGTTGGTGCTTGAACGATCAGGCATGGCCGAGGACCTGCTGGAAACCATCGGCCAGTTGTTCGGCACCGTGCGCGGGGGCCTGGCCATCGCGGTGGTGTTCGTGGGCGCGATGCTGGCCGCCACCACCGGCGTGGTGTCGGCCTCGGTCATCTCGATGGGCCTGATCTCGCTGCCGATCATGCTGCGCTATGGCTACGACCGCAGGCTGGCCAGCGGCATCATCGCCGCGTCGGGCACGCTGTCGCAGATCATCCCGCCGTCGCTGGTGCTGATCATCCTGGCCGACCAGCTGGGCCGTTCGATCGGCGACATGTACCGTGGCGCCATCGTGCCCGGCTTCATGTTGGCCGGCACCTACGTGTTGTTCGTCATCATCAAGTCGTACCTGAAGCCGGATTCAGCGCCGGCGCTGCCTGAAGAAGCACGGTCGTTTCACGAAGCCAACGGCACGCGCGGCGGTCGTTCGCTGCTGGTGCTGATGGTGATCTCGGCGTTGTCCGCATACTTTGTCGGCCAATACATCGAAGCCGATACGGCGCCGGTGGACGAGCAGATTGTGCTGTCGCTGCTGATCTGGGGGCTGACCGCCTTCATCATTGCCGGCGTCAACAAGGTCTTCAAGATCGGCCTGCTGTCGGCTCTTGCCGAACGGGTCACCTTCGTGATGATCCCGCCGCTATTCCTGATCTTCCTGGTGCTGGGCACCATCTTCATCGGCGTGGCGACGCCGACCGAAGGCGGCGCCATGGGCGCGGTGGGCGCCATCATCATGGCGCTGATCCGTGGCCGCCTGACGCTGAACCTGATGAAGCAGGCCATGGACACCACCACCAAGCTGTCCACCTTCGTGGTGTTCATCCTGGTGGGCTCGACGGTGTTCGGCCTGACCTTCCGGGGCGTCAACGGCGATTTGTGGGTGGAACACCTGCTGATCAGCCTGCCGGGCGGCGAGCTGGGCTTCTTGATTGCCGTCAGCGTGCTGACCTTCGTGCTGGCCTTCTTCCTGGACTTCTTCGAATTGGCCTTCATCATCGTGCCGTTGCTGGGGCCGGTGGCCGACAAGCTGGGCATCGACCTGATCTGGTTCGGCGTGCTGCTGGCGGTCAACATGCAGACCTCGTTCATGCACCCGCCGTTTGGGTTTGCGCTGTTCTACCTGAGATCGGTGGCGCCCAAGGACCGGTACAAGGACAAGGTCACGGGCAGGATGATCGAACCCGTCACCACGGGCCAGATCTATCGCGGCTCCGTTCCGTTCATCGTGATTCAGCTGGCGATGGTGGCGGCGGTGATGGCGTTTCCCGGCCTGGTCATGCACTACAAGAGCGACGAGGCGCAGGTGGATTCCAGCAAGGTGAAGATCGAGGTCGATACGTCCTACGGCACCAGCACCTATGGCGGTGACGATCCGGGGGCGGACTTCAAGTAGCGGACCAGAATGCCGGCAGCGATGCCGGCATTTTTCTTTTGGGGATATCCCTAAATGGCGGTCCAAAGGTATTGCATACAAGATACCGTCATTGTGACCGCCGCTGTTCGGCGTGCGGCCTGTGCGTCTTTCCCCATTTCCTGTGTCCGGCCACGCGGCGTCTTGTCATGGCACGCGCGGACGGTGCCGCATTGCCTTGTCTTTGCCCTTGCCCCCGCTGGAGAGTCGTATGAATGTGTCCCGCCGCCATGCCCTGGCCGCGCTTGCCGCGCTGCCCCTGATGCCGCTCACCTCGCGCCTTGCGTGGGCGCAGACCGCATTTCCGACGCGCCCCGTGCGCCTGCTGGTGGGCTTTGCGCCCGGCGGCCTGACGGACATTGCGGCCCGCGCGCTGGCCGAGCGCATGGGCAAAACCCTGAAGCAGAACGTGGTGGTGGAAAACCGGCCGGGCGGCCAGGCCATCATCGCCACCGTGGCGGTGGCGCGCGCCGAACCCGACGGCTACACGCTGGGCTTTGCCGGCACCAACGGCATGATCCTGAACCCCTTGCTATACAACAACCTGCCGTACCAGCAGTCGGACTTCAAGCAGCTGGGGTCAATGGGCAAATCGCCCATGCTGTTGATCGTGCACCCCGACCTGGGCGTGAATACCGTGCAGGAATTCATTGCGCTGGCCAAGAAAAAGCCCGGTGACATCACCTGCGCCCATGCCGGGCGAGGCGTTATCAACCACCTGGCGTTGCTGCATTTCCAGTCCAAGACCGGCACGCAGTTTCAAGACGTGCCGTACAAGGGCAGCGGCCCCGCGCTGCTGGACCTGATGGCCGGCACGGTGCAAAGCACGTTCGACTTTCCCACGTCGGCCTTGGCCAACATCAAGTCGGGCAAGCTGAAGGTGCTGGCCGTGACCGCCGACAAGCGCCTGTCCAGCCTGCCCGATGTGCCCACCATGAAAGAGGCGGGCGTGGATGGCTTCGAGCTGTACACGCGCATGATGATTTCCGGCCCCGCCGCCATGCCGGCGGACGTGGTGAAGGTGCTTGAGAACGCCGTGCGCGAAGGCACGCGCGACCCTGGCCTGATCCAGCAATTCGCCGAGCAGGGCGTGGCCGTTGAGTTCACGTCGTCGGCGGACCTGGACAAGGTCATTGCCGACGAATCCGCCATGTGGGCCGAGGTCATCAAGGCCAACGGCGTGCCCAAGACCGATCTGAAAGCGTAAGGACGCACCGTGACCGACCAAGCCCGCATTACCGTCAGCCCCGAAATCGCCCTGATCGACGTCGCCCGCGACATCCGCATCGAAGGCTTTCCGGCCTATGCCTTCATCACCGTCCGGGCCAGCATGCAGATGTGCGGCGCGCCGTGGCGCTCGCAAGCCGTGTTCGTGGCGGGCCACGACGGTAGCCTGGACCTGGGGCGCGACAGCCCCGTGTCCGGCAGCTACGCCGAGCCGTCCGCCATGGGCCTGGTGTGGTCCATGGTGTGCGAAGACATGAGCCGCGTGGTGTTTCCGCCCGATCGCACCGAGCCGCTGGTGGTCCAGATTGACGCGACGGACGGGACGCAGCACGCGTCGGCGCAACTGGTGCAGGATTTTCTGGAAGAGGGCGTCACGCATCGCGCGGTGCGCGAACAAGTCGGCGGCATGACCGTTTCGGGCGAACTGTATACGCCGGCGGGGCCGGGGCCGCATCCGCTGGTCATCTACATGAACGGCTCGTCGGGCGGCGTCAACGCGCCGCGCGCCGCGCTGTTTGCCGCGCGCGGTTTCCAGTGCCTGGGGCTGGCCATCTTCAACTACGACGGCCGTCCGAAGTACCTGAACGACATGCCGCTGGAGTATTTTGAACACGCGCTGCGCTGGGCGCATGCCGAGCTGGCGCCGCGCGACGGCTTCGTGGCACTGTCAGGCATCAGCCGGGGCGGCGAGACCTCGCTGCTGGTGGCCTCGCACTATCCCGATTTGGTCAGCGCGGTGGCCGCCTACGTGCCGTCGCCCGTCATGCACGGCGTGGTCAGCGCGGGCTCGCCCGGCACGGGCCGCGATGCGCAGGTGTGGACGAAAAACGGCGAGCCGCTACCGCATCTGTGGCAGAACAACGCCAGTGCCGATTGGGAAGCGGCCTACGCGTCCGAGCCGCCGTATCGGCAAACCCACGCCTTTCTAAGCGCCACGCGCGATGCGGCGGCGGTGGAGCGCGCACGCATTCCGGTCGAGAAATATCCCGGCCCGGTCATGCTGATCAGCGCGTCCGATGACGGCTTCTGGCCCAGCACCGCGTATTCCGAAATGGTGATGCGCCAGCGCCAGGCGCATGGGCTGCCCACGTTCCACCACGTGTGCATGGGGGCGGGGCATCACGTGCACTACCCGTACCTGCCGGCCACGCTGATCAGCAAGCCGCACGCAATGTCGGGCCTCCTGCTGGACGCGGGGGGTACGCCAGCCGCGAATGCGGCGGGCAACGAGGGGTCTTACCTGGCGGTGCTGGAATTCTTGAACCGGGCAGCGGGTACGCCGGCCGACGGCTTGTGAGCCATGGGAGCCGGGGCCACTATTCCTCGGTAGCCCATTCCACCTGCACGCCCAGGCTGCGCAGGTTTTCCACGAACTGCGGATGCGCGCGGCGAATCGGCGTTGCGTTGCGGATTTCGGAACGCCCCTTGATGCTGCTGGCGACCATGAACAGCGCGATCGCCACGCGGATGATGTAGGGGCTTTCCACCACGGCCGGCGTCAGCGGCATGCCGCCGAACGTCACCACGCGGTGCGGGTCCGAAGAAAACACGTGCGCGCCGAATTTGGACAGCTCGCCCGTCCAGCCCAGCGCGCCGTCATAGACCTTGTTCCAGAACATGGCGTTGCCTTCGGCGCACACGCCCAACGCGA
Organism: Achromobacter sp. 1L-A-4-B-C2; assembly: GCF_057291955.1. Lineage (NCBI taxonomy): Bacteria > Pseudomonadati > Pseudomonadota > Betaproteobacteria > Burkholderiales > Alcaligenaceae > Achromobacter > Achromobacter sp. 1L-A-4-B-C2. The sequence continues at coordinate 304,182 of NZ_JBXAWP010000005.1, read as the reverse complement.
TGAAGATGGGCAGCAGGTCCACCGGAAAGTATGGCCACGGCGCGGCTTCCACCTTGGTCAGCACGTTGCTGGTGAAGGGCGTTTGCACCTTCAGCGGGCCGGTGCGCAGCGCGCGCGACCAGCCGTCCTTGTGCTCGATCGTGACGCCGAACTTGGCGAAGGTGCGGTCGATCAGCGGGAAGTTGCCCGGCGTGCGGTTGCGCACCACGACATCGCCGCCGGTGATCGCACCGAGCGCGAGGAACGTGGTGATTTCGTGGAAATCTTCTTCAAAGGTGAACTCGCCGCCGCCCAGTGTTGCGCCACCGCGCACGGTCAGGCGCGACGTGCCGATGCCGTCGATGTCCGCGCCCATCATCACCATGAAGCGGCAGAACTCCTGCACGTGCGGCTCGGACGCGGCGTTGGTCAGCGTGGATTCGCCTTGCGCGGCGGCCGCGCACAGCACGAAATTCTCGGTGGTGGTGACCGACGCGTAATCCAGCCAGTGATGCGTGGCCGTCAACGGCCCGCTGCTGCGCACCAGCAACGACCCGCTGGCGCGTTCCACCTGCCCGCCGAACGAACGGAAAATGTCCACGTGCGGATCGATTTCGCGCACGCCCAGCGTGCACCCCTTGACGTTGTCTTCCAGCCGCGCCACACCGAAGCGCGCCAGCAACGGCGGCACCAGCATGATCGACGAGCGCATCTCTTCGGGCAGGCGGTGCGCGGTGGCGTCGAACGCGGTGTGCCGATGATGCAGCGCCAGCGTGCGCGTGGCTTCATCCAGCTGTACCTCGCTGCCCAAGGTGCGGAAGATGTCCAGGATCTTGCGCACGTCGGTAATGTCCGGCACGCCATGCAGGGTCAGCGGCTGGTCGGTCAACAACGTGGCGCACAGAATTGGCAGCACCGCGTTCTTGTTGGCCGAGGGAATGACGCGGCCGCGCAGGGGCGTGCCGCCGTGGACGATAAGGTTGGACATGGGGAAAGGGCGGCCGAAGCGCGGACCAGAAGCAAGAAGTGGCGGGAATTGTACTGGTACGCCTCGAGGTGGGCCCGCCCGCCGGGTGAACAAACGTATCAAACTGCAATCGACACGGCGCGGCACAGGGCGGGGCATACGGCGGAGAATACGGCGGGGAATACGGCGGGGAATACGGCGGGGCACCCGGTGAGGTACGCGGCGATGCTAATGGCCCGCCACCAGCGCGCCGGACATGCGTAATCCGGGCCGGAACGCATGGGCTTGCGCGCCCCACGCAATCAGGAAGGCGACGCCGACCAAGGCCAGCAGCACCCAGGGGAACGCGGCAACGCCCCAGGCCCCAAGCAGCATGCCGCCCACCACGCCGGCCAAGGCGATTGCCCCGTTCCAGGCCACCACGTTCATGGACAGCGCCACATCGGCGCCGTTGCCCGCCGCGTCGGCCAGCGCGGTTTGCAACAGGGTGGCGGCGCCGCCGAAGCTTACGCCCCACACCGCCACGCCCAGGTAAACAATAGCGGGGGTAACGGGCGCCACGCCAAACACCAGCGCGGTCACGCCGAACGCGCCCAGGCTGGCCAACACGGTGGCGCGCAAATGGCGGTCCACCAGTTTGCCGGTCACCCAGATGCCCGCCAGGGCGGCCGTGCCGAACACCAGCAACACCAGGTCCACGCGCTTGCCCAGCCCGGCCCGCGCCACAAACGGCGCGATGTAGGTATAGAGGATGTTGTGCGCCAGCATCCATGCGATCACCACGGCCAACACCGGGCGCACGCCCGGCGTCAGGAACACGCGGCGCAGCGGCATGCGTTCGTGCGACGACTGGCCCGGGTAGTCGGGCACCTTGGCCAGCACCCAGGCAATCAGCACCAGGGTCAGCGCGGACATGATCCAGAACGCCATGCGCCAACCCACCGTGGCCCCCAACAAGGTGCCCAGCGGTACCCCGAGCGACAGCGCGATGGGCGTGCCCACCATCGCCAACGCCAGTGCGCGCCCCTGTTGCCACGGCGCCACCATGCGCCGCGCATAGCCTGCGATCAGGCTCCATGCCAGCCCGGCCGCCACGCCGGCGAAGAACCGTGCGACCAGCGTCAGCCAATAATTCGTCGACAGCGCGGTGGCGGAGTTGAAGACCAGGAAGCCGATGATGGTCATCAGCAGCACGGTGCGGCGGCGCCAGCCGCGCGTGGCGATCGTCAGCGGGATGGCGGCCAGTAATGATCCCAATGCGTAGGCGGTCACCATCTGCCCGGCCCATGCCTGGCTTACGCCCAGCCCGGCACTGACCTGGGGCAGCAGCCCGGCGGGCAGGGTTTCGGTGACGATGCAGATAAAGCCGGTCATGGCCAGCGCCAGCAGCCCCGCGATGGGCAGGCGGTCGGGCGCGGTTGGCGCGGGGGTCAGGGTAGGGGATGTCACACGAAATCCTTTTCTTGCCCGGGCAGGCAAGCTGTTGCGGTGCTCGGGAGATGCCCGGGCGGTGATTGTTCTGGTGGGCCGTCAGGGCGACGGTGTTTCCGAATTCGACGGTACATGTGTACCGATTGATATAAATGTAGAGGCGAGGCTTTCGCGTTGTCAACGACTTTTGTATCGATTAGTATTGATGTCGCGAATTTCGAGTCGCTGATTTCAACGGAGGCACCGGCATGGCGCAAATGGGCAGGCCACGCGCGTTCGACCGCGAACAGGCGGTGGATCAGGCGCTGCATTTATTTTGGGAACAAGGCTATGAATCAACGTCGCTGAGCCAGCTGAAAGCGGGCATCGGCGGCGGCATTTCCGCGCCCAGCTTCTATGCGGCGTTCGGCTCGAAAGAGGCGCTGTACCAAGAGGCCGTTCAGCGCTACCTGGACACGTACGCGCGCGTCACGGAGAGCCTGTGGGACGATGCCCTGCCTCCGGCACAGGCTATTGAGCTGGCGTTGCGCCGCTCGACCAAAATGCAGTGCGAACGCCACCATCCCAAAGGGTGCATGGTGGCACTGGGCGTCATGAGTGCGCCCACCCCCGAGCACACCGCCGTGACGCAGCCCTTGACGCAGTCGCGCCAGCGCACGTATGCGGGTTTTATCCGCTGCGTGGAACGCGGCATCGCCAGCGGCGAACTGGACCCCGCCACGGATGCCAAGGCGCTGGCCACGGTGTTCAACAGCTTTCTGTTGGGCGTGTCCATCGCGGCGCGCGACGGCGTGCGCCACGCGGTATTCGACGCCGCCATCACGCAGCTGATGCGCCAGTGGGACGTGGCGCGTGCGCAGGCGGGCTGAGCCGAGGGAAGCGGTCTGGGGCGAGCTGAATCGGTTCGAAGCGGCCTGAAGCGACCTGAAGCGACCTCAAGCCACCCGGACGTAAGACGATGCGCCCATCGCTGACCGTCGCACCCGTCGCCTAGCCGGCGTTGGCAGCGCTGCCGCTTTTGCCGTCACCCTCGCCGTCATCGCCCGCAAACGTCAGTTCGCGGGCGCGTTCGTCCATGCCGGCGCGGTCGCGGGCCAGGCGGCGGCGCAAGCGCCATCCGCCAAACCAGCCGCCGGCGTCGTTGATCTCGGCGCTAAGGCGTTGCAGGTATTCGTTATCGGGCGACAAGGCCAGCGCGCGGGCAATCCATACGTGGGCCAGATAGGCGTTGGCCTCGCAGCCACGGCCTTCCATGAAGGCGATGGCGTAGCTGCGGGCGGCGGTTTCGCGGTCGCCGTCGTGGTCCTGGTTCCACAGCCAGGGCAGCACGCTGTCCAGCGCGGCGCGCTGGTCTTCTTCCGACCCGCTGTGCATCAGCATCAGCCAGCTCAGGTTGCGCGCCGCCATGGCTTCCATGCGCGAGCCCCGGTCGGCCAGGCGCCAATTGTTTTCCAGCCAGCCTCGGTACGTCTGGTATTCATGCGCCGCAATGTCGCGGCCTTCGTCGATGGCGGCGTAGGCCAGGTTGTTGCGCGCAATCAGGTCGCCCGCTTCGGCGGCCTGCGTCAGGAAATTTCTTGCGGCGGCCTTGTCGATGCCCGGATAGTTGGCGTCGATCTTGCCGGCATACAGCTCGCTAAGCGACATCAGCGCGTCGGCGCGCTGGCGCCGGGCGCCTTCCTGCCACAGGAACAGCGCGGCCTCGGGCGACACGTCGCCCCACAGGTTGCGGCCCAGCTGCGCCAGGTTGAAAGAGCGGTCCTTGCCGTCCAGCGCAAAGCCGCGTTCAAGCAAGGCCTGGGTGTCCAGCTCGTCCACCTGCAAGCCGAACAGGCCAAACTTGCTGCCCACCGCCGCCAGCAAGACGGCTTCCACATCGTCGCCCCAGTGCGCGCCGCGCGTCAGAACCAGCGGGAACAGGCGCTGTGCGTCCGGCATGCCCTGAAACCACACGCAGGCCTGCAAGGTGAACAGCACGCCGGGGTAAGCGTCGTCCGCCAGGTCGATGTTGGCGGGCGCCACGGCGCATGCGCGCGTCAACAACGCGTAGGCGTGCTGCAACAGCCCGGCGTTCCAGTGCACGTCGCCGTCGTCGTCTTCACGGCGGGCGCGCGCTGTCTGGAAGTTGGCGTAGTGGCACAGCGCGCGGCATTGCAATTCGGCGGACACATCCAGCGTCAGCCATTGCTCGAAGGCGTCGCAAAACGCCGCGTTACGTTCGTCGTCGTCCACTTCCGGGTAGAAGGCGGGGTAGCCCAGATAATCCAGCTCTTTGTAAAACCGCAGCTCTTCGCGCTGTGCGTCGGTCAGCCCGGCGCAGATCGGGCCGTCGATGAAAGCCTGCATGTCGGCATGGCTGCCGTTCCATCGCGGGTACAGGAAGTACAGGTAGCTGATCAGCGCGCTCAGGTCGTTCGGGCGCAGCGCCAGCGACGTGCGCAGCCAATAGGTCTTGGGGTCGTCCTTGTCCTGGGGCGTGCGCGGGGGCAGGCCGTCGGGCCGCGAGGCCGGTAGTTCGGCCAGCCCCATGCCGCTGCGTTCGTCCAGCAGGCGCAGCGCCTGTTCCCAGACGTCGGGCGACCAGCTTGCCTGCAAGCCGTCGTGCGACGCGGCCACGCCATGTTCCAGCAAGTCGGCCAGCCAGTCGGGCTCGTCCAGGTACGCGCACACGCGCATGGTGCGCTGCACGGCTACCACGGGGCGTTCGTGCAAGGCCATGGCGTGCAGGAATGCCGCCACGGCGTGGTCGCGGGCCATCATCGCGCCGGCCCACTGGGCATCGTTTACGTAGTCGGCAGTGTTGCTGCTGCGTATGAGGCCGGCGATGCTTTCCCATTGGTTGCCGTAGGCCAGGTGGGCGTGATACGACGCCGGGCGCGCATCGCGCCAGGCGCGCACGCGGGCCAGGTTGTCGGCGGGCGCACGTTGCGGATCGCTGATGACGTCCAGCATCCACCGATACCCATGGCTTTCTCCGTCGCTGTCCAGCCAGCGCAAGGCGGCCGCTTCCAATAGGGCGTCCAGGTCGTCGTATTGGCCGGCGTCAAGCCATTCGCGCAGTTGCGCGCGGCGCGCGAGCAGGGTGTCGATCGTGTCGTTGGATGGGGTCATTCGCTACGGCAAGGTGGGTTCAGGGAACGGCGAACCCGGCGCGGCCGCGCGGAGGGCATGGCGCTTCGGGGCCGCTGTCTTTAACAACGGCAGCTTGGCCGGATAGTTAAATGGTGGGGGTGGCGGGCGCGGCGGGCTCGCGGCTTTTGCGGATCAGCACCGCGCCCAGGATGGTCAGCGCCAGGCCGCCGCCGACATAGGGCAGCCCGAATATCAGGGCCCAGAAAAACAGCGCGGTGTTGGCGTCGTTGGCTGCTTGCGCGCCCGCCGTGGCTGCCTGGTGCGCACTGAAATCCATGGTCAACATCGTAGCGGGGATGGTCAGCATCAACGCCACGCCCAGCACCACGAAACCCCAGCCAATCAGGCGGCGCAGGTCGGCAATGCGGGCCAGCAATACCGCGGCCACCACGGTGATCAGCAGCCAGACCCCGGTGCCGACGTACATCATTGTGTCGCCGTCCGCCGCGTCAGGATCAGGCAGGCCGGCCAGCAAAAGCGGAAGCAGCACGCCATAGCTGACCTTGCCGATAAGCAGCCCCAACACAATGCTGACGATCCATTTGACGCTGTTAGAGGGCATGCGGGATTCCTTCGGTTTCGGTGTGGGGCGGGTGTGCTTGTGCCCGCTACGCAGTGCAGGGTGCCGCGCTACTACGCGCGGCGACGCAGCTTTTCCTGATGCAGCTGCTTGACCTGTTCTGCGAATTCGGCCACCGGGCCATCGACGGCCACGCCGTCAATAACGTCCTGAATGGCCAAGGGTTTCACACGCGACGGCGCCACGCCCCATTCCTGCATCCATTGCCGATATTGCTGCGACGAGCTGGCATAGACGATGCGGCCCAGCCCCACCCAGCCATGCGCGGCGGAACACATCGGGCAATGTTCGCCCGACGTGTAGACGGTGCAGGAGGCGCGTTCGGCAGGCGGCACGTTGTTGGCCGCCCAGCGCGCGATCTCGAACTCGGGATGCTGCGTGTGGTCGCCGCCCGCAACGTGGTTGTGGTCTTCAAACAGCACCTCGCCTTGGGCGGACACCAGCACCGAGCCAAAGGGCTCGTCGCCAGATTCCAGCGCCTGTCGCGCCAGCGCCACGCAACGCGCCAGATGCTGCTTGTCGTGTTCATCGATCATGCGAAACCTCGTTGGTGTGCGGAGCCGGGGGCGGCAGATGCCGGAATGTCGGGGCACGCTGAAGCGTCAATAGCCCGTCGCGTCAATCGCGTCAATCGCGTCAATAGTAGATATCGACGTAATCGGTCAGGCGGCCGCAGCTTTCCATCTGCTGCAAGCGCCAGTACTTGCGCTTGCCGGCGGCGCGGAATTCATAGTCGCCCGTGCGTTCGCAGCGGCGGCCTTTCTCGGGCGCGTCCAGAATCAGGATGGTGCCGCGAAAGACAAAGCGGTCGCTGTCGATGGACACGATCTCGCCGTTGATCTTCAGGGTGCCTTCGAAGTTGGCCTGCGTGCCGTCGATGCGCACGACGTCATTGACGTCCTTGGCGCTGAGCTGGCCCCGATCGGCCGACCACAGCCACTGCACGGTGACGCCGCTATTGTTCATCAGGCGCTCGTAGGCGGCCTGGTTGCGTATGTCCGTCTTGGTGACCGGCGCCAGGGCCGTCGCGCTGTTTTGCTGCGTGGGCGCCGGTGCCCGCGCCGGGGTTTGGATCTGTGTCTGGGGCTGGGCCGCCGCACCGTTTTGCTGCGCCGGCGAATGGGCGCGCACGGGGTCGCTTTGCGCCGCGATCATCGGCGACGCCGCGGCCAGGGCCAGGCCGAACGCCAGCGGCACGATGCGGGATAGGCGTTGATTGCGCTTGGCGGGGTTCATATCGCGAGCAGGCGTCTTATGCATGTTCATCAAAAGTAGGGGCCTTTGGACGGCCGCCACGGACGTGGGCGGTTACGGGCGCCTAAATTAGCACGCTGATTGCATCTGGTAATTGCTGACCTTGCGCGTTATGTATCTATCCGTTAACAAGCTGCGCGAAAGGTGTAGCGACCCGGTGCCGCGCGGGGTTTTGGCGCGGGTTCGGCGCGTGGACGGCGGCGATGCCGATGTGGGCAAAGCGGCGTAGAGTGGCAACGTTGCTTTCCCGGCGCTACCCCTTTCTAAAGGACTTTCATGCTGACCGTGCACCATCTGGGTAAATCGCAGTCCGAACGTATTGTGTGGCTATGCGAAGAACTTGCCATCCCGTACAACCTGAAGGTCTACGACCGGGACGCCAACACGCGTCTGGCGCCGCCGGAATACAAGGCCCTGCACCCGCTGGGCACCGCCCCGATCATCACCGACGGCGACACCGTGCTGGCCGAATCCACGGCTATCGTCGAATACATCCTCGCCCGGTATGGCGATGGCCAACTGACCGTGCCACCCAGCGACCCCGCCTATGCCGACTACCTGTATTGGTTCCACTTCGCCAACGGCTCGCTGCAACCGGCGCTGATGCGCAACATGGTGCTGGCCCGCGCCGAGGTGCCCGCCGACAAACCCGTGGCGCAGTTTGCCGACGCGCGCCGCCAGCAGGCGCTGGCGCTGGTCGACAAGCAATTGGGCAACACGCATTACCTGGCGGGTAATGTGCTGACGGCGGCCGACATTGTCGCGGTGTTTTCACTGACGACGATGCGGCTGTTCTATCCCTACGACTTGTCGCCGTATCCGAACATCCTGGCGTACCTTCAGCGCATCGGCGCGCGCGACGCGTATCGCCACGCCATGAAGAAAGGCGATCCCGACATGGAGCCGATGTTGGCCTGAAAAGGGAAAGGCGATGGCGACGGGCGCGTAAGCCAGGCGCCGCGCCATCGCAGGGCAGTAGATGAGTGAACCCTGGCCGCCGATGCCGTTCAACACAGCGGCAGGCGGCCAGTCATGCAATTACAGCGTCAGCGGCGATATCTTGCTGCCGTCGATAGACACGCCCGCCATCAGACCGCCATTGTTCAGCACAAAGCCGACGATGGGCTGCTGGGCGGTGTACGAATCAAGCGCTCCGTTGGCGGCCAGCTTCGCGACGGCAACGGTGGCGTCCGCCCCGATCGTCCAGCCGCTACTGGCGCGGAACTTGGCCAAGGCGTCATCCGTCATGAAAAGCAGCACCATGGCCTTGGACTGCGCGCCCGCCTGAAAGCCGATCGACCCCCCCGTGATGCTGTAGTAGTTGGTGTCCTGGCCATTCACGCGCAGCACGCCCGAGCCATGTTCCGCGCCCACGATGAAGCTGGCGCTGAGCACGGCGGGAAACACCAGCACGCCGCGGGCGCGCTGTACCAGCTGCTTGGATTGCGGGGACGCTGCGTACAGCTGGGTCAGCGTGGCGTTGGCGGCGGTATTGAGTTCCTGCCGTTTTTCGGCGGAGGTCGGGGTCGCCTTGGGGCCATTCGTCGTGCACCCCGCGAACAGCACGCTTGCCACGCCCAACGTTACCGCCGCCAGCGTGGTCCTACGCCATGTTGAAGAGATCTTGTTCATTTGCGCTTCCTTTTTAGGTTGCATACGGGTTTGCGGACGCGTTTGCCAACGCGCTGCAAGGTTCCTGACGAACTTCTGACCACTCACATCGGGATGTCTCCCTGGCAGCAGATTACTCTCGTTAGGCGCGGTTTAACATCGCGATATGTTCCTGCTTATTCTTCTTTGGGTCGTGCTGGCGGTGGTGGTGGGCGTCATGGCCGCCGGCCGTGGCCGTCGCGGCATCGGCTGGACGGTGCTGGCCGTCCTGATCAGCCCGCCGCTGGCGGGTGCTTTTCTGCTGACGCTTCCGGACCGCTCACCCCGTGCGCGTGTACCGGTTGCGCCAACGCATGTCGATTGCCCGCGCTGCGCGGGGCGCATTCTTCGCGACGCAAGGGTGTGCCGGCATTGCGGGGGAAGGGTGGGGGGTTAGGGCTGGCGGCGGCACGTCCGTTTTCAGGTCCGAGATTCCGCGTCCATGTCGGCCGGCCGTGATGCAACGTCCATGCCACGGAACACGCGCCAAAAAATAGACCAGGCCGATCAATGGCTTACACGCTAAATGGCTACCCGGGTGCTGCATGGGTTGCACCGTCGCCCAGAAAAACCCCCGTTTTCCACAACAAAGCGAGCCAGATATGACTCGATTCCAAAGAACCCGCGTCTTATCAACGGCTTACGGCGGGCCAGATTTGGCCCGGTTGCAGGTTTCGCCGCAAGCGCTCCGCATACACGACCAGCGGAATTGCGCAGGCCGCGCAGGCCGCCATGACCATGAAGCCGCCCGGCGCATAACTGCGATACAGCGCGCCGCCCAATTGGATGCTGGCAAACATGAACACTCCGCCGGACAACAGCGCGTACAGGGCGATTGCCGACGTCTTGTGCGCGGCGGGCACGTGTCGCGTGATGTACCACATGATGGCTGCGTTGTTGCCGGCCAGCGTGAAGCACTGCAACAGCTGCAAGGCGCCGATCAGCGTCGGGTCCGTGGTGACGGACAAGCCCGCCCAGCGGATGGCCGACATGAACGCCGACGCCAGGATCAGCCACTGGGCGCCGCTGCGCGCCAGGATCTTGGGCGCCAGGAAGAAGAACAGCACTTCGCTGCCCACGCCAACGACCCAAAGCAATGAGATCAATGCGGTCGACAGGCCGCTGGCCGTCCAGTAGAGCGTGGAATAGGAATACAGGAAACCATTGCTGGCCTGCACCAGCGAGGCAGCGCCGATACACATCAGCAAGGGCCGATCACGCACGACCTCCAGCATGGGCAGGCGCGCGCGGGGTGCGGCCATGGCCTGCGTCGGCGTCCCGGACCCGGGCTGCGCCGCTTGGGGCAGCAGCCGAACACACGCCAGGCACGCCACGATCAGCAGGATCGACAGCCACATCACCCAGTTGGCATCGAAAGTCTTGATCAGATAGCCGCCTGCCACCGTCACCGTCGCAAAACCCAGCGATCCGCACGCCCGCATGATGGTGTACGAATTGCCCTGCGCGCGGCCGCTGGCAATGGCCATGCGGTCCATTAACGGCAGCACCGCGGGAAACACCGCGTTCAGTACCAACGTGACGCCCAGCAACCAGCCCGGCGCGTGCATGAACGGATAGCAGATGAACAACACCAGCGAGGCCGCCAGCGCGGACGCAATCAAGGCGTGCGCGCGGCCGGTCTGGTCGGCCACGTGCGCGACAACCGGTGTGGACAGGATCTTCGGCAGGAACGACGTGGCGACGATCAGGCCGATCATCGCCGGGTCCAGGCCACGGCTGGCCAGCCAAAGGGGAAGAAAGGGGATGCTGACGCCCTGCAAGCCGTAATACAGGAAATAGAATCCGTGCAACGCGATGGCGCCTTGTCTGGCGTCGGGATTGCCGCGCATAGCGATGGGTGAATCTGGCGGGGAGAAGCGGCGTAGGATACTCCTTTCGGAATGTGTCTGATCGCGGCGCTACAGGCGGATACGCGACGCGTTTTTTTGAAGGGAAGCATCATGCGGCAGGTGGGTTTGATCCTTGAAGACGGATTCCAGCTGATGGGCCTGGCGGCGCTGTCGGCGTTTGAACTGGCCAATGCCGAGTTGGGCGATGACGGATACCGGTTGACGGTGTTGTCCGAGCAGGGCGGCACCATTCGGTCGTCGATGAATGCGGGCATTGAAACGACGCCGTTCGGGGTCATACCGGACACGCTGATGGTGGCGGGGCAACTGGTGCCTCAGGAAATTTCGCCCGGCGTGCGGGCGTATGTGGCGCGGGCGGGCATAGACGCCCGGCGGGTTGCCGGGGTCTGCACGGGCGCGTTTGTGCTGGCGCAAGCCGGCTTGCTGGATGGCCGCGCCGCCACCACCCATTGGGCTCACGCGCGCACGCTACAGGCGCGCTTTCCAAAGGTGCGGGTGGATGAAGATCGCATCTTCGTTCGTGATGGCAACGTCTGGACATCGGCGGGCATGTCGTCGGCCATCGACCTGACGCTGGCGTTGATCGAGGAAGACCACGGGTCGACTCTGTCCCGCCTGCTGGCTCGCAAGCTGGTCGTGTACCACCGCCGCCACGGCGGTCAGTCGCAATTTTCGGCGCTGTTGGCGCTGGAGCCTCGCTCTGATCGGGTCAAGCGCGCGCTGGCCTATGCCCGCGAAAACCTGCGCAACGCCCTGTCTGTCGAGGAACTGGCCGAAGCGGCCAGCTTGTCGCCGCGTCAGTTCAGCCGCGTATTTCGGGAAGAGACGGGGCGGTCGCCGGCCAAAGCGGTGGAGATGCTGCGGCTGGAGGCCGCGCGCGTCATGCTGGAAGACGGGCGGTACCCGCTGGAAGTCGTCGCGCGCGACACCGGGTTTGCTGACCGCGACCGGATGCGGCGCGCGTTCCTGCGCAACCTGGGCCAGCCGCCGGCCAGCGTCAAGCGCGGCCTGGCGCTGATGCAGGATGCCGCCTGACCGCCCGAGCGCATCAGCGCGTGGGGGTGGGCCACGGTCGCCATGTCCGTAAATGCCGGATCTACGACATTTGAGACTACGCCCGAACCGCGCATAGTTCGTCCATGGAAGGCGCCATCCAGGTGCCACTCAAGGACAAATCATGCAAATGACGGGCAATACGATCTTCATCACCGGCGGCACCTCGGGCATTGGCCGCGCGCTGGCGGAACAGTTTCATTCGCTGGGCAACAAGGTCATCGTCGCCGGGCGGCGCCAGGCGCTGCTTGACGAAGTGGCCGCCGCCAACCCCGGGATCGATGGCGTGGCGCTGGACATTTCAGACGCCGCCGATATCGAACGCGTGGCCGCGCAACTGATCCGCGACTATCCCACGCTGAACGTCGTGATCAACAACGCGGGCATCATGCCGTTTGACGATCCCTCGGGCCGGATCGACGACGCCGTCTCGCGCCAGATCCTGGACACGAACCTGCTTGGGCCAATCCGACTGACCTCGGCACTGGTCGAGCATCTGAAGGCCCAGCCGCGCGCCACCATCATCCACAACACCTCGGTGCTGGCCTACGTGCCCATCGCCACCAACGCGGTCTACTCGGCGTCCAAGGCGGCGTTGCATTCGTACGCGCTGTCGCAACGCTTCATGCTGCGCGACACCAGCGTCACCGTGCAGGAAATTGCGCCGCCGTGGGTCGATACCGACCTGATCAAAAAGAGCGGCGACCCGCGCGCCATGCCGCTGGACGCCTTCATCGCCGAAACGATGACCGGGCTGGCAACGGATGCGCCGGAAGTGTTCGTCGAGGCAATCCGCGCCTTGCGCGACAACCCCGGCCTGGGCGAACACGCGTTGGTGCACGGCTTCAACGCCGAAATCGCCGCCAATCCCATTCCCGTCTAAGGCAAGGCATGTCTGCTGCCGGGGCCGCGTTTGCGCGACTCCGGCGGCAGCGCCTATCAGGAGCACCGCGTTATGTCCGCGTCACTTGCGCAAGACTCGCGCGCCGTCTTGCTGCCCGCCGGCTTCCTGGCCCTGGGCACATTCGCCATCGGCACCGAAGGCTTCATGATCGCGCCGCTGCTGCCGGTCATGGCGCAGGACTTTGCGCTGCCCGTGCCCACCGTCGCCTTGCTGGTCATCATCTTCACATTGGTGCTGGCCTTGTCATCGCCCGTGGCCACGGTGGCAACCGGGCGTATGGCGCGCAAGCAGGTGCTGCTGGCCGCCATGAGCTTGTTCGCCATTGGCAACGTTGTGGCCGCGCTGTCGTCGTCGTTCGCCGTGCTGATGCTGGCGCGCGTGCTGATGGCGATTGCGGCGGGGCTGTATGTGCCGGCCGCCAACGGGCTGGCCGGCGTCATCGTGCCGGTGGCGATGCGCGGGCGCGCCCTTGCCATCGTCAGTGCAGGGCAGACGCTGGCCATTGCGCTGGGTCTGCCTCTGGGTGGGCTGATCGGGCATGCCTTCGGCTGGCGCGCCACCTTCCTGCTGGTGGGCGCGATGAGCGTCGTGGCAATCGCGGGCATCCTGACCGGCATCGAGCGCGACGCGGGGCAGGGCATCGCGGTGGCAAGCCTGCGTCAGCGCGTGTCCGTGGTGCGCCAACCCGCCGTGCTGCGTTTGCTGGCGGTGAGCTTGTTCTGGTCCATCGGCGCGTTTACCGCCTATCCGTACCTTGCCGAATACTTGAACGCCGTGTTGGGCTTCGGGCCGTTGGAGATCACCGCGTCGGTGTCGTTGTGGGGGCTGTCGGCGGCAGCCGGTGTCATGACGGGTGGGGTCCTGAACGACCGCTTCGGACCAGGCCGCGTGGTGCGCGTATCGCTGATGTTGCTGGGGTTGGCGTTTGTGGTGCTGGCGATGGTGGCGTTGCCGATGGCGACGGCGTTGTCCAGGGGCGTCTCGCTGGGCCTGGTGCTGCTTGCCGTCGCTTTGTGGGGCTTCACCGTGTGGTCGTTCTTTCCGGCGCAGATGGCAAGGCTGATCGGGGCGGGCATGCCGTCGCAAGCGCCTGTCGCGTTGGCGCTTAACACTTCGACCATGTACTTCGGGTTTTCGGTGGGCAGCGCTTTGGGCGCGGCGGTGTTGGGCGCCGGCTCCATCTGGGCGATTGGGGCGGTGGCGGCCCTGGCCGAAACGATCGCCTTGGGCGTGAACGCAGCGCTAGGCCGCAAGGCTTGATGGCATCCGATCCGGTGCGTGGCTGCCGGCAAGAGGCCGTTGCCGTGAACAAGCTCCGCCTGGCGGGCGATGCGCTAGGCGTGTTCCAGCGGCCAGACTTCGACCACGCCGTGCGCCACCGCGCATGGCGTTTGCGAGACGATGGCGATGGCCTGGGCGAGGTCCGTGGCTTCGATGATGGCAAAGCCGGCCACGGGCAAGGGCGACTGCAAGTAGGGGCCGTCCGTGGTTTCCACCCCGGCCGCGCCGGTGTTGCGCACCTGCACGGGCGTGCCCGCAATGCCCATCAGCACACCTTCTTTCTGCAATTGCGCGTCGTGCGCGTGCGCGGCGTCTCGAAGGGCGACCGGGGTGCGGTCGTAACCTGCCTGGTCGCCATATCCTATCGTCACGAATTTAGGCATGAGAAGTCCTTTGCAGAGGGGGGATGAGACGCCGAACCGCTAATCGCCGAAGCGCGGGTACGCCGATACGCCGAATCGCCGGACCGCCGGATCGCCGGACCGCCAGAACGCCAGATCGCCAGAACGCCAGATCGCCAGAACGCCAGATCGCCGGACCGCCTGATCGCCGGACCGCCGGTACGACCCTTCAGCCCTGTTTGCCGAAACCGCCGCTGGCCCATTCCGATGCGCGCTGCACGGTCAGCTTGTACGTCGGCGGCACGTTGACCTGGGCCAGTTGTTCGCCGGATTCATCGTACGCGCTTAGCACGGCGTAAGGCTCGTCTTCGTCGGGCACGATGTCCAGCTTGACGGTCAAGCGGCCCGCCTCGGCGTCGATCTTCACGCTTTTGTGCAGCGTGGCATGCAGCTGCTGTTCGTGGCGGCGCAGCACTTCGTTGGCGGTCTTGACCAGGGTGATGAAGGCGGGCGAATCAAGCGGCTTGGGGTTTTTCTTGTCGCGGCCCATGGTCCATGGCCCGACCAAGGCCGGCTCGGATTGCCCGTCCATCGTCATTTCGACAGCCCAGCCGTCGTCTTCTTCGTTCTTGATGATCCGGGCGGTCCAGCCGTCATCGCGCCAAAGCCTGGGCTCCTGTTCCTTGCGGTCTTCGGGGCTGTCAGGATCGGGTAGGCGGGTGTCGTTCACTGCGGTGTTTCTCCAGGATTTCGGGGCTCGACGTCCAAAATTTTGTCGGCCCCCCGGCACTGTAGCCTAACGAACCCGCGCGGTCCTGCCGGGTGGGATGTTTGAAGCACCCCGGGCATGGAAGGCGCGCGGTGCCCAATCGCTTGCTGACATGAGTCCATCAGCACGAAATTGTTGACTCGCAACCGACCAACTAGTAGATTGGCTGCCATGCGCGGCCCTGCCGAATATTCCAGTAGGGGCCAACTCGTAAACCGACCTGGAAATCCATGAGTTTGGAACTCTCGCCCAGAGCCCTTGAAATCGTCGAGCAGACGCGATTGCTGCTTGCCGCCGGCGGCTATCACGGGTTCAGCTATGCCGATGTGTCGGAAAAGGTGCACATCGGCAAACCCAGCATCCACCATCATTTCCCCACCAAGGAAGACCTGGTCCTGAGTGTGGTGACCGTGCACCGTGAACAAGCGCGCCAGGGGCTGGCCAAGCTTGACCAGCACGTTGAAGATCCGCAAGCCCGCTTGACCGCCTACACGGAATACTGGGCCAAGTGCATCCGCGAGGGCACCATGCCCATGTGCATATGCGCCATGCTGGCTGCCGAGGCGCCCTTGATTCCCAGCGCCGTCGCCGCTGAGGTCCGCGCATATTTTGCCGAGCTGGTAGCGTGGATCGGTTCCGTGCTGGCCAGCGGGGCGGCCAAGGGCCAGTTCCAATTGCGCGACAAGGTCGAGGCCGAAGCGCAGGCGTTCATGTCGATGGTGCACGGCGCGATGTTGACCGCGCGCGCGTTTGGCGACCCCAAGGTATTCGAATCGATTTCACGCGCCGCCATCAAGCAGTTGAGCGCGGCGGGCTGACAGTGGAATGCGCGCACCTCGGGGTGCGCGCCGTTGACCGTTAACACCCCCGCATTTGCAGTGCCGCTTTATCCCGCTTTTTTTTGCCCTGATGGCCGACCAACTAGTCGGTTTGTTTCCTGTCTGGAGTCCTTGCCATGCCACATCCTATTTCCACCTTGGGCGCCGCCCACACCCTCATCAGCCTTGTCCCTGCCGTTGTCGGCCTGTACAGCTTTGCGCGGTATCGAGGCATCGACCCCGCAACGCGCACGGGCAAGCTTTATCTGGGCGGGCTGATATTGGCGGTGCTGACGTCGTTCGGGCTGTCCAGCTCTGGTGGCTTCAATGCCGGGCATGCGTTGGGAATCCTGGCGTTGCTGGCGGTGTCGGGGGCGTTGCTGGCGCCGCGCCTGTCTTGGTTGTCGCGGTCGCGTCCCTATCTGTCGCAACTGGGGTTTTCGTTCAGCTTTTTCTTGATGTGGGTGCCCGGCATTGCCGAAACGCTGACGCGCCTGCCCGTTTCCCATCCGCTTGCCGACGGCCCGCAATCGCCCCTGGTGCGCGGTGCGCTAGGGGTGTGGTTGGCGATTTTCGTGGTGGGGTCGACGGCGCAGTTGCTGTGGATGGCAGCCCAACGCCGCATGCCCGCCAAAGCCGCCGGGCGACTGTAGCGGTGCAACCGAAGCCGACATTTCCGGGGCACGACCCGTCGCCCACGCATCACCAAGGAGGCCGCCATGACTGCCCGCGCTATTGATCCGACCGGCCAGGTCCGTATCGCCGATATTCAGCGTCCATACGTTCAAGACCGCTACATTCATGACCCTTACCGCAGCGAACGCGTGCGGGCGCCAACGCGTGCCGCGCCTTCGACGCAACTGCGTCCGTCGCCCTACGCGCGGATTCAAGCCGCGCGGGAACTGGTTGCCAAGTCGGCTGCGGTGGTGCCCGCCGCGCCCGACGCCCATCGACCCGCAGGCGTTGATACCGCCGAGGCCCCCATTTCCGTCGACGCGATGCGGGACCAATACACCGCCCATTGCCTTAAAAACGCCATCCAGGCCTACCACGATCAGCAAGCCCGGCTGGATGCGCGTTCCGTCGCGGCCAATCGCCAGCTGCGCGACGAGCAAACCGCCTTGCAAGCGCGGGCCGACGCGGCGCATGACCTGGGCACGATTCAAGGCCTGCTGCCGTACCAGGCCTATCGATTTTCCGCTGGCGTGGCGGCCGTGCTGCCGCCGCCTTTTACGGCGGCAGCGGGCATGCCGCCGTTGAGGGTCGGGCCGGTCGGTACCGCCGCAAAACCGCGCCACAGTACCGACGACGCGTCCGGGGGCGCGGCTCCCTATCCAAGTTCGTGAGGGGTGCTCATTTCAGGTTTGCGCTACCAGCGCACGGTTTGGACGAAGTCGACGAAAGCGCGCAGCGGCGCCGGCAGATAGCGGCGCCCCGGGAAGTAGAGCGACGGGCCGTTGAAGCCGGGCCACCAGCGTTCCAGCACGGGCGCGAGCTCGCCACGATCGATGTAGGGTTGCAGCCATTCCTCAAAAAGGTAAACCACGCCGGTGCCCGCAACGGCCGCATCCACGGCAAGGTCGGCTGCTGCGCCCAGGCCCACGATCAAGGGGCCCGTCACGTCCACCGTGGCGGTTTTTCCCTGTTGCTCGAAGTCCCACGAGGGCATGGCGCCACTGGAAAAGCGGCCGCGCAGGCAGATGTGCTTGCGCAGATCTTCAGGGCGACGCGGGCGCCCATGCTTGGCCAGATACGCGGGCGACGCCGCGACGGCCATGCGCTGGCGCTTGGGGCCGATCGGAATCGCCACCATGCCCTGGTCCATGCTTTCTTCGTAGCGAATGCCCGCATCGCAATCCGATTGCAGCAGGTCCACAAAGCGGTCCTCGACAACGACCTCAAGGCAGATCTCCGGGTAGGCGGCCAGAAACGGGGGGACGATGCGCGGCAGCACCAGCTTGGATGCCGCCAGCGGCACATTCAGCCGCAGCCTCCCCGCCGGCCGATCACGAAAGTGGTTGGCCACGTCCAGCGCCGATTCCACCGCGTTGAGCGCGGGCGTCAGCTGTTCCAGCAAGCGCTGTCCGGCAACCGTTAGCGCCACGCTGCGCGTCGTTCGGTTAAGCAGCCGCAAACCCAGCCGCGTTTCCAACCGGCGCACGGCCTCGCTCAATTGCGATGCGCTGGCCCCGGTCATGCGCGCAGCGCCACGAAAGCCGCCATGCGTGGCAACGGCAACAAAGGCGCTGATGTCTTGAAGGTCGACCACGGCGTTTCTCGATTGTTCGGATTTCCGCACAAGCTGTGCGATTGTGCCCGATTGTCGCACGGCCAATCCAGGCCTAGACTGCCAGGCATTCACCCCCGTTCAAGGAATACCCCATGACCCAAGCCCAACAAGCCGGCACCTACCGCCTGGCCCAATTCAACGTCAACCGCCTCGGCTACGGCGCCATGCAACTGGCCGGCCCACACGTGTACGGTCCGCCCAAGGACAAACAGCAGGCTATCGCCGTGCTGAAGGAGACCGTGGAACTGGGCATCAACCACCTGGACACCAGCGATTTCTACGGGCCGCACATCACCAATCAACTGATCCGCGAAGCACTGCATCCGTATCGCGACGACCTGGTCATCGTGACGAAAGTGGGGGCGCGACGCGGCGCCGATGCGTCCTGGATACCCGCCTTCTCTGCCGCTGAACTGGAATCGGCCGTGCACGACAACCTGCGTAATCTGGGGCGCGACGTGATGGACGTCGTCAACCTGCGCTTGATGTTCGACGTGGCCGGCCCGGCGGAAGGCGACATCGAAGCATCCATGACCACGATGGCCGAACTGCAACGCAAGGGCCTGGTGCGTCACATCGGCCTTAGCAACGCCACCGCGCGGCAAGTGGAGCAGGCGCGCGGCATTGCCGACATCGTTTGCGTGCAGAACCAATACAACCTGGCCCATCGCGGCGACGGCCCGCTGATCGATGCACTGGCCCGCGACGGCATTGCCTACGTGCCGTTCTTCCCGCTGGGTGGTTTCTCGCCGCTACAGTCGGCGGTGTTGTCGGACGTGGCGAACAAGGTGCAGGCCACGCCGATGCAGGTGGCGCTGGCCTGGTTGCTACAGCGTTCGCCCAACATCCTGTTGATTCCGGGTACGTCGTCGGTGAAGCACCTGCGCGAAAACGTCGATGCCGCCGCGTTGCGCCTGAGCGACGATGACATCCAGGCGCTGGATGCCATCGCGCCGGAACCGCGCTGATAGGCGGATGCGGGGCAATATGCCAGGCCCAGGCACCCAGCCCGCGCGCTATTGACGGGTCCAGCGGCCCAAGCCGGCATCGTCATAGAACTTGATGGCGAAGCCGGCGGCACGGCCCTGGTTCATCTCGAACACCAGCGACGCCCGCGAAGCGACCAGTTCGGCTTCGCCCACGGGCGAAAAAGCGTAAGTGTCGCCATCCCAGTGCGTGAGCGGAAAGCGCATTGCGCGCGGGCCTAGAACCAGCGTCAGGCCATCGTCGGCCTGTTCGATCCGCGCCGCGCCGTAGTACGGATTGTCAAAGCCGCCGGCGTAGGCGGCCACGGCTTGTGCGGGTGTCGGCTTGGCCGGTTTAACCTTGCCGGAAAGGTCCGCCTGCGGTTCAAAAAAGCCCTTCATCGCCCCGTGATAGGCCGCGTACCAGTCCCGGGTCGGCTTGCCGTAAAGCGCCGTATCGGTAAACGCCGCCGCCACGGATTCGGCCGCGCCGATGGGCGCGCCATTGGTCAGCACCACAATGCCGATGCCCGCCGACGGCACGATCTTGAAGGTGGTGCCCGTGCCCATCAGGAAGGCGCCCGAATGCCCCATCGACGGCCGGCCGCCCAGTTCGGTGTTGACGTTAAAGCCATAGCCATAGAAGCCTGAACGCGAATTCAGATCGTGGGCACGCGCGGAAAACGCCTGGGCGGTCAGGGCGGGCAGCAGCGCGCCGGGGGCGATAAGCCTCTTGCCCTGATATTGGCCGTCGGCCAGCAGCAGCTTCAGCCACTCGGCCATGTCGATGACGGTGGACGACGCGCCGCCGGCGGGCGCCTGCTGGTCCGCATTGCGCTGGCCCAGCGACACGAACTTGCCTTGTTGGTAGCCATGCAGAACGGCGTGATTGGTGTGCGCCATGAAGTCGTCGAAGCGATAACTGGTGGCCTGCATGCCCAAGGGCTTGAACAGCCGTTCGTCAGCCAGCTTGTCCCATGGGCGGCCCGCTGCCCTGGCCACGGCGTTGGCGCCGATAGTCGTGCTGAAGTTGGCGTAGTGATAGGACGTGCGAAAGGCATCCAGCGGCAATTGCCGCAAGCGCGTGATGACGTCGGCCTGCTTGTACCCCAGGTCTTCCAGGTCGTCACCCGCAGTGCCAGGCAGCCCCGACCGATGCGCAAAGAAGTCGCCGATGGTGGCGTGCCGGGACACATAGGCGTCTTGCAGGCGGAAGTCCGGCAGGTATCGGGCCACGGGGTCATCCCACGCCACGGTGCCTTGGGACACCTCGATCGCGGCCACCGTTGCCGACAGTGACTTGGAGATGGATGCGATCTGGAACACCGTGCTTGCGTCCACGGGCGCATTCCTGCCGACCTCGCGCGTGCCCCAGCCGCGTACCAGCACCGTCTTGCCGTCCACCACCACGGCCACGGCCATGCCCGGCACCCCGCTGCGCGTCATGATGTCTTGCACGATGCCCGGAAGCGCCTGGACGGCGTGTTGCGCGCTGCCTGAGGGAATGGCCACGACGTCCGCCGGCGGGCTGGCCGCGCTGTCGATCGCCACGGTCTGCGCCCACGCCCCGGAACCGCCAAGCGCCAAGGCGCATGCCCAGGCCGGAAATAGTGTTTTGCTTGTCATGGTGCCCTCAGAATCCCGCCTGGTAAGCGATGCGAAAAACGCCTTGGTTGATACGAATGGCCTGGTCGCGCTGGTGCGTCAACCCCGCCTGCACAATGAAGCCCAAGGGCGTCACGTAGGTCAGGGCGCCCGATAGCGCCCAATCGACGTCGTCCTTGAGTCCGTAGCGCGCTAGCTTTTGTTCGCTGCCCGATAGCCTGCGCACGGCGGCTGTGGCGGTCAGTTGCCAGCGGTCGCGCGACAGCGACACCGACGTCACGCTGTTGCCGTTTGCCACCGGCGCGCCTCGAAAGGCGGTGGCGTAGGTGGCCTCGTTGAACCAGCCCAGGCTCCACGCGTTGCCCAGCGGCGCGTCATAGCGCAGGCGGGCCGACACGGTGTTGGCGCTTTTTCCGTGGGACGGGTCCACGTACAGCCTGCCCGCATCCACGCCGCCCGACAGGCGCTCCAAACTCGGCAGGTCGCGGAAGTCATAGGACACGATGAAGGACTTCATCTGGTCGCTGAAGGCGGGTGGTGCGTCCGTGCGGATGAAGCTATCGTCCAGGCTCAGGCGGCGGTTCAGCGCCGTGTCGTCACGCTTGAATAGCACCGCCGCCACGGAATGTGCGCCTTGGCCGGGCGTGTCCAACGTGTAGCGTCCGCCCAAGCCGATCGATCCGCGAAACTCAGAGTTTTCGTTAAAGCCGGTGTACACGCCGTCGATGACATGCCAGGCATCCCCGAAGCCCAGGTCCATCTTGCCGCCATACAGCGCATAGTGATCGGCCGTATAGGCCGCGAACAGGTTGTTCATATCGACGCCCAGGTCGGAAAACGCGTTGTCCTTTGTTTCGTTGTTGGCCGAGTTGAACGTGGCCTTGGTTCGGATGGAAAATTCCCGCGTCAGTTGCAAGACCAGGGCAGCCTCGGCGGTGGGCTGCACGCTGCTCCAATGGGATCGCGGGATCCGGCCGTTGTCGTCCTTGATGCCGGAAAAGCCGGTGTAGCCGGTCATCAGTAGAAAGCGGCCGTTCAGCTGCGGGTACTGACTGTCGTCATCGCCCAGTTCGCTATAAGGCGTCAAGAAGATCTCGGTCTTGAAGATGTCTCTGGCTTCTTGCGCCGACGCCGTGTGCGCGATCAGCATGGCAAGCATCCCGAATAACCCAAACAACCCAGACAACCCAGACAACCCAGACAACCCAGACAACCCAGACAACCCAGACACCGCGGCGTGGATTGGCGACACGGCGCGCGGCACCGACTTCAACCCGATCACCGCGCCAACTCGGCCGCCAATGTGCGTACTTGCGAATGGATGTTCTCGAACATGGCGAAGTTGACGCGGCTGGCCACCACAAAAATGCCCAGATCCCGGTTCGGCGACAGCACCGCATAGCTCATGAAGCCCCCCAGCCCGCCGCTTTTGCCCAGCAGCAACGGCGCGCCATTGCGCGGCAACGTGGCCACCCAGCCCAAACCCATGCCGTCGGCGTCGGTCACTTCGGTGCCCACCACTGACTTCAGCCCGTCATACGGCAGCCACATCAGGTGGTCCAGCGCGAACGCTTCTTTGGCCTGCCTGGCGCCGTCCAGGTGCCAGCGCATCCATCGCGCCATATCGCTGGCCGACGAATAAATGCCGGCGCTGGCATACATCACGTCGGGCACCGTTGCGTTCGCGTCCGGCTTGCCGAACGGGTCCAACCCCGTCATTAACCGCTTCTTTTGCGCATCGTTAAGCACGTTGGTGGTATCCACCAGGCCCGCCGGTCGAGTTACTTCGTTGGTCAGCACCGTTGAATAGTCCGTCCCCGCCGCCTTGGCCAACGCGTCGCCCAGCAAGCCGAAGCCCAGGTTGGAATACAGCGTGGTGGTGCCGGGTACATAGGCCGGCTTGTTGGCGCTCATCCATTTCCAGTAATAGGCGCGGTCAAAGGCGGCGTAGGGGTTGTCTGACGGCTTGGCGTCCGGGTTGGGCAGTTCGCGCGGCAGCCCGCCAGAATGCGTGGCCAGATCCAACAGGGTGATCGGACGGCCGTGGGATTGAAGCTGGGTGCCGTCCGGTGCGTACTTGGCCAGCGGGTCCGTCAGTTTGAGTTTGCCCTTGGCGGCCAAGGACGCCAGCACATCGGTGGCGAAAACCTTCGAGACGGACGCGATCCGGAAGACGGAATGTTCGTCGGGTTCGACCCCGTTCCCCGGCGCCGTCTCGCCATAGCCCTGGATCACGACCTCGTCGCCGCGTACCACCGCGATGATGACGGCGGGGGCGCCCGAATTCAGATAGAGCTGCATGCCGGCCATCGACACGGCGTCCTGTAGCGCGGGGTCGGCGGCGTTGGCTGGGGCGGTGCCCAGCGCGCACGCGACGGAAAACGCCAGGGAGGTGAAGCGCGAAGCAAAGCGGGACGCCAGCATGCCGATCCTGAAGAAAAAGCGCCGGGGGAACGGGGGTTCCTCCGCATGCCGAGATAATCCCAAGAACTTGGCGAACGGTCTTCTGCGTCAGGACGAAACAACATGCCGGCATGACGAATGACATCCGCCGGTGCACGGCAGGGGTGGGCTTTCAGATCCCCATGCGCTCGCGCAGCAGCTTGCGGTACGACCGCGATACCGGCCAGTGGCTGTTCACCGACCGCATTCGGATCAGCCACTTGTCGACGCTTCTGCGGTCCACGTCCATGACATGCAGCGCGTTGGCAATGGCGGTGCGGTGTACACGAAAGAAGGTCTTGTCCGGCAGCAGGGTGCACCACATGCCCAGCGCGCGGGAATCCAGCACCATCGAGCCGTCGTCCAGCCAGATCTCGCTGTAATTGCCGGCCGAGCGCACGCCCACGATGGCTTCGGGCTGTACGCCCCGGACCACGCCGCGCATGGTCAGATAGATGACGGCGGTCGTGCCGTCGTAGACGGCGCGCCGGTCATCGAGGCGGTTGGCGTACTTGGCTTGCCCGATCAGGTTGGCGCATTGATATACGGCCCGAACTTCTTGCGGGGACCACGTCCTGTACTGCGCGGTGGTGTCGAAACCGATGATGCCGTAGAGCTTTCCGTCATGAAAGACCGGCACGCTGAGCACGCTTTTATTACCCTGACGCTGGAATTCCATCTGGATCGGCCGCGCGGTACGCGGCAGGTCGTTGATGTCATGAATGGCCACGGCCAAGCCTTTCACCATGAACCGGTGCAACCAGGCGATCAGGGTCGTCGGCACATCCTGCAATTGCTCAACGAAGGGTTGAGTCTGGCCCCGGCACCATTCGTGCGTGTTGCGCAGGCGTAGCAGGTCGGGGCGGTATTCGATCATCCAGGCGCGGTCTGCGTCCGAGGTCTCGCCCATGAAGGCCAGCAGATCCGCGATGGCGTCATTGACGGGGCGCTTAAGCAGGCCCATCGCGCATTGGTACAACCAGTCCGAGGGCGGATTGCCGTCGAGATACGTAGCATTGTGCGTTGCGTACTGACCAGCATCTTTCACACGCAGTTCCCCCGGCGGCCGGATCACCTGTCCTCGCGCTGGCTGCGCCGCGCGCCCTGGGGCGATTTTCACCTTGCCCGGCGGGAATGACAAGAGAGCCGGGCACGCGCAACGTGCCCAAGCCCCCCGGCCGGCTTCTAGCCCGTGTCCCGCGCCAGGAACCGCTGCGCCAGGCGCACGAAATACGCGGCCCCCAGCGGGATCGCTTCATCGTTGAAGTCATACGACGGGTTGTGCAAGCGGCAAGGCCCGGGCCCGTGCCCCGCGTCCCGATGCGCGCCCGCGCCGTTGCCCAGCAGCACGTAGCAGCCCGGTCGTTCGGCCAGCATGAAAGAGAAGTCCTCGGACCCCATCAGCCGGGCAAGGTCATCCGACACGCGCTCTTGGCCCGCGACTTCACGCATGACCTCGACCGCAAAGCGCGTCTGTTCCGGGTCGTTCACCAGCGACGGATAGCAGCGTTCGAAGGTCAGCGTGGCCGTGCAGCCGAACGTGGTGGCGGCACCGTTGGTGATTTCTTCGATGCGCCGCTGGATCATGTCCAGCGTGTCGTCGCGGTGCGTGCGCACCGTGCCGCCCAGCCACGCCGCTTGCGGGATGACGTTGACCGCGTCGCCGCCGTGGATCTGCGTGACGGACAGCACCGCCGGTTCGTCGGGCGCGCGGTTGCGCGAGATCACGGTTTGCAGCGCCAGCAGGATGTGGCCGGCGCAGACCAACGGGTCGACGCCCAGTTCCGGCTGCGAGGCGTGCGCGCCCTTGCCCGTGATGTCGATGCGAAAGCGGTTGCTGGACCCCATGAAAGCCCCGGCCCGCACGCCGAAGCTGCCCACGGGCAGGTCCGGCCAGTTATGCAGCGCGAACACCGCATCGCAGGGGAAGCGGTCGAACAAGCCGTCTTCGATCATGGCGCGCGCACCGGCCTGGCCGCCTTCTTCGGCGGGCTGGAAGATGCAGTGGATGGTGCCGTCGAACTGCGCGTGCCGCGCCAGGTACCAGGCCGTGGCCAGCAGGATGGCGGTATGGCCGTCGTGACCGCAGGCGTGCATGCGGTTCTCGTGTTGCGACTTGTGCGCGAAGGCGTTGGCTTCGGGCATCGCCAGGGCGTCCATGTCGGCGCGCAGGCCGATGCGGCGCGCGCCCGTGCCGCGCGTCAGCGTGCCGACCACGCCGGTGCCGCCGATGCCGGTCGATACCTGCCAGCCCCAGGCGGCCAGTTCGCGGGCGACGAGCGATGCGGTGCGGTGTTCTTCAAAGCCGATTTCCGGATGCGCGTGCACATCGCGGCGGATGGCGCGAAACGCCGGGTTGGCGCTGATGGTGGCAAGTATGTCGGCGGCGTCGGCGGCGTCGGCGGTGACAGCGGCGTCGGCGGGGGCAATGCCGAGGTTGTCGCGGCCGGCGTCGGGGTCTTGGTGGGTCGTCATGCGGTTCCTCAAGGCTGCGTCGGAAGGTTCAAGGCGCGCAACGCGGTGACGTCGTCACGGATGCGGGCATCGAAGCTGGCTTTGTCGTAGGCGGTTGCCGATTCCATGCCCATGGCCAGTACGCGTTCGCGCACCTCGGGCTTGTCCATCACGGCGGCAAGCGCGTCGCGCACGCGTTGCAGGCGCTCGGGCGGCACGCCCTTGGGGGCCAGCACGCCCACCCAGCCGACCATCTCCATGCCCTTGACCGTCTGGCTTTCGTTGATGGTGGCCAGGTCGGGGTAGGCCGCCAGGCGCTGGCGGCTGATCACGCCCAGCGATTTGATGCGGCCTTGTTGCAGATGCGGCAGCGCGGTGGGCGGCGCCATGACGGCCATGTCGATCTGCCCGCCCAGCAGGTCATTGACCAGCGGCGACGCGCCCTTGTACGGCACGTGCAGCATCTTGGTGTCGGTGCGGCGTTGCAGGTCTTCAACCACCACCTGCTGAAACGTGCCTTGGCCCGGGCTGCCATAGCTCAGGCTTTCCGGGGCGGCGCGCAGCGCCTGCACGACCTGGTCGATATTCGATTGGGGAAGATCCTTGCGGGCCACCAGAATGAGCGGCGACGTGAACACCAGCGACACCGGGTCGAAACTGTCCGTGGCATACCGCAGGTTGCGATTGACCAGCGGCTGCAAGACCACGTCGTTGATGCTGCCGGCCAGCAGCGTCGTGCCGTCGGGCTTGGCCTGCGCCACGCGGCCCGCGCCGATAGCGCCGCTGGCGCCGCCCACATTCTCGATGACTACGGTTTGGCCCAGGCGTTCGCTCAGTTGCGGGGAAATCGCCCGCATCACGGCGTCGATCGAGCCGCCGGCGGGGAAGGGGATGATGATGGTGACCGGCTTGTCGGGCCAGGTTTGCGCTTGCACGGGCGCCAACCAGGCCCCCGCGATCAGCGCCGCGGACAGCGCGGCGCGAACCCGCGCGCGACGGAAAAAGTGCAGCATTTCAAACCCCTTGTTTTGTTGGTGTCAGGCCGCTATTGCGCCTTGAATAGCTATACTTGAAAAGTGAAATATCAATAACAGATATGCCGTTTAGGAATAGCTGAATCCATGCGTACCGCCACCGCCACCGCCACCGCCACCGCCACCGCCACCGCCACCGCCACCGCCACCGCCACCGCCACCGCCACCCCCGGCAGCCCGTCTTCTGCCGCCACGCTCTTTAACCGCCTGATCGCGCGTACCCGGCTGCGGCATTTGCAGCTGATCGTGCTGGTGGCCGAATTGGGCAGCGTGCAGCACGCCGCCGCGCAGATCGGCCTGACCCAGTCGGCCGCCACCAAGATGGTGCTGGAAGTCGAGCGCGTGCTGGAAGCGCGTTTGTTCGAACGACACGCGCGTGGCATGCGGCCCACCTTTGCCTGCCGGGATTTGCTGCCGTTGCTGCGCAATGTGATGAACAGCCTGACCGGTTGCGCGGAGTCCCTGGCGGCGGCGGGCGCGGGCTTTGAAGGCACGGTGCGCGTGGGCGCGATCACGGCTGGCGTCAGCGGCGTCATCAACCCCGCGCTGCCCGAGTTCTTTGCCCGCCAGCCGCAGGTTCGTCTGGAATTGTTCGAAGACGCGTTGCCGGTATTGCTGGGTCGTTATGCGGATGGCGAACTGGATTTTCTGGTTGCGCGCGAACCCGCGCAGCTGGCGCCCGATTCCCAGTTCCAGGCATTGCTGGCCGATATCTGCGTGGTGGCCTCGGGGCCCGGGCACCCGCTGCTGGGCCGCCGCAATCTGCAACCCGCCGATTTGCTGGCCTACCCCTGGGCCAGCCCACCGCTGGATAGCCAGACCTATCGCGCGTTCGAGGCGCTGTTCGCCGAAGGCGGGGAACTGCCGCCTCAGCAACCGCTCAGCACGCGCTCATTTGCCACCATGGTGCATTACCTGCGCGCCAGCCAGGCCCTGATGATGGGCCCCTTGAGCTTCGTGCGCGAAGGCCTGGATTCCGGCGCGCTGGCGCGGCTGGATTGCACGCTGGCCGACACCTTGCCGCCGTTGGGCCTGGTCAGCCGTACCGAACCGCGCAACCGCAGCGTGGCGGCTTTCCAGGCGCATCTGTTGGAGACCCATGCGGCTCGCCGCCCCGGATCGCAACGCGCGGGCTAGGGGATGACCGAGTAGATGGACGCCGGCACCGGGCCTCCGTGCAGTTGCAGCCGATTGCGCGCGGTGCATTCAAATTGCGCGCCTGCCTTGCGCGCCACCGCCTCGCTTGCCACGTTGCCCGCTGCAATCACGATCTCGACGCGGTGCATGCCCAGGGTGTTAAAGGCGTAGGGCAGCATCGCCCGCACCGTGCGATGCGCGACGCCTTGCCGTTGGGCCGACTGCCTTACCCAGTAGCCCAGATTGCAAAACAGGTTCTGCTGATTGATCGCGTTCAGCCCCACGCCACCCAGCAGCCGGCCAGCGTCTTCCGAGAACACGCCGAACTCATGGCCCGTCTGCGCATCGCGGCTGGCGCGGCACATCGCAAACCAGTCCAGCGCGTTTTGCTCGGAAAACGAAGCCGTGCACCACGGCATCCAGCGGCCGACGGTATCGACGGATTCCCGTGCGGCATTCGCGAAATCTTGGGCGTCGGTATCGCGGAATTCACGGAACAATAGGCCTTGGAAAACGAAGGGCTGCATGGCTTTTTCTTTGGGCGGATTGGAGGCAACGGTGGAACATTATCGCTAAATGATTGCGCGTTGCGGGCGGCCGTTGGCGGCCTCTGCGCGCTGACGCAGCCCGGCATTGCGAGTAAGGTAGCGGTTTACACGCTTAAGGCCTGATTACCCGGCACATCGGCCTGTGCCGCCAGCAGGAAACCGATCATCATGCAGATTCTTCGTTCAGCAGTGCGGTGCGTCATTGCCCCGCTTTGTTTCGCGGCAATGGCCGCTTGCACAAGTCAGCCCGCGCGGCAAACCGATATGGACTATCACAGCCGGCCGTCTTCCACGACGCAGTCCGCAACGGGTAACCCGGGTTCATCGGGCCAGCGCCTGACCATACAGTCCGGTGAAGGCGAAAGGTTGAATCTGCCTTGGTTCATCCAGGATACGCAGGACTGGGTCAACAGCAACTGATCGACCCAGCACGGGGCCACGACACGCGGCGCCGCGCACCGATTTCTGAAAACGCCCAGCCGATGCTGGGCTTTTTTGTTGTGGGGCTGGGAACGGCAATTGCTGCCGACGTCGATGTTTCCGCGCGCGAGTCCGCTACTTTAAGAGGCGATCAGACGTGACCCAACTTATCGAAAACAGATATGCCCTGACCGTGCACCCCGTGCCGGCAGTCTTCCTGGCGGGCATGTTCCCGTGGTTTCTAGGCGCCGCGCTAGCCGATGCGGCCTATGCGCAGTCTTTTCACATCCAGTGGAATAATTTCGCGTCGTGGCTGATCATCGGCGGCCTGGTGTTCGGCGGCATCGCGCTGCTGTTCGCCATCGTGGATCTTTTCCGGGCCTATCAGCGCGCACGCGGCATCGTTTCGTACACGGTGGTGCTGTTGGCCACCTGGGTGTTAGGCATTATCAACGCCTTGATCCACGCGCGCGATGCCTGGGCGAGCATGCCGCTGGGCTTGATCCTGTCGGTGATCGTGGCGGTGCTTGCGTGCGCCGCGATCTGGCTGGGCTTTCGCACGCCGCACATCAGAGGGGCCAAATGAAACACGCCAGCTTGCTTGCCGTTATCCCGCTTGCCGCCGCAGCCGGAATTTGCCTGGCCCAGGGCCAGCCGTCTCAGGTGGGGCCCACGCCGGAACTACCCAAGCCCGAGCAGGGGCTGCTGCCTGACATGGTCATCGCCAAACCCGCGGACTGGGGCGACAAGATGCCCACGGTGCCTGAGGGCTACAAGATCACCGCCATCGCCAAGGACCTGAAAATACCGCGCCAGACGCTGGTATTGCCCAATGGCGACATCCTGGTGGCAGAGGGCAGGGGCGGCAATGCGCCCAAGCTCAAGCCCAAGGACGTCATTGCCGGCATCATCAAGGCGCGCGGCACCAGTTCGGTAAAAGGCGGCAACCGCCTGACCTTGCTGCGCGATGCCGATGGTGACGGCACGTACTCGGCCTCGACCTTCGCGGAAAATCTGGATGCGCCCTATGGCCTGGCATTGATAGACAACAAGCTCTATGTCGCCAACCAGGGCGCCTTGGTTCGCTTCGACTACCAACCGGGCCAGACACGGGCCAGCGGCCCGCCTGAAACCGTGACCGAGTTGCCGTCCGAGATCAATCACCACTGGACCAAAGCGCTGGCCGCCAGCGCGGACGGTCAGCATCTGTATGTGGGCATCGGCTCTAACAGCAACATCACGGAACGCGGCATGGACGTGGAGGCGGACCGCGCGCGAATCTGGCAGATCAACGCCCGCACGGGCGAACACAAGGTCTACGCCACGGGGCTGCGCAATCCCACCGCGTTGACGATTGAACCGGGCTCCGGGCAGCTGTGGGCCGTGGTGAACGAGCGCGACGAGCTGGGTCCGAACCTGGTTCCCGACTATTTGACCGCCGTGCAGGCGGGTGCCTTCTATGGCTGGCCGTATAGCTACTGGGGGCAGAATATCGATGACCGCGTGCGCCCGCAAAACCCGGACAAGGTGGCGGCCGCCATCAAACCGGACTACAGCCTGGGCGCGCACGTGGCGGCCCTGGGCGTTGATTTTTCGTCCGAGGCGATGGGCGCAAAATTCGCCAATGGCGTGTTCGTCGGCGAGCACGGCAGCTGGAACCGTAGCGACCCGGTCGGCTACAAGGTCGTCTTTGTGCCGTTCCGCGACGGGCGCCCGTCCGGTCCGCCGCAGGACTTTGTGGCAGGCTTTCGGGATAGCGACGGCACCACGCGCGGCCGCCCGGTAGGCGTGACGGTAGACCCGAAGGGCGCGCTGATCGTGGCGGACGACCTGGCAAACGTGATCTGGCGTATCACGCCGACGTCGGAAGCAGGGGCGGGGGCAGGCAAAGGCACAGGCACAGGCACAGGCACAGGCTCCGGTTCCAGCCCAAGCGCAGCCCCAACCCCAAGCTCAGCCCCAAGCTCCGGCCCAGCCCCCAGTTCAGGCTCCCCCCAGCAACCCGCCACCGCGCCGCAATAGGATCAACGTCAGCTCAAGCCGCCGCTGCAACAGATAGCGCAACGGTCGCCACGGGCCGGTCGCCTATCCATTCGGAAAAACGCAGCAGATAGCCGTCGGGGTCCTGCACCAGAAATTGCTGGACCCCGATCTCGATCTGCCCGTTTCGATACCAACGTTGCTGCATCGTCCGGTACATCGGCCAGTCCGCCGCCAGCAGCCGTTCGTATAACGGCCCGACGGACTTCACCTTGATCTCAAAATTCACACCCCGCCCCAAAGGCGCTTGCAGCGGGGCGGTGATCCAGCCATCGTCTCCCCGGATCTCGTCCAGCATGAATTGCGCGCCGTCCCGATCCAGAAACACAAAACCCTCTTCCTCGCGCTGGTAGACCACCTCGAATCCACACAGGTCGATCCAGAAGCGTCGGCTTTGCGCTATGTCTCGAACCATCAGCTCCGGGACCAGGCGCGCTCGGTACGATTTATCTTCCATCGTCTCTCCTTGTGTCTCTATTCGTTGGGCCGCCATGATATCGCCCGGCGGCGTTGCGCGGTCAGCCCGCGTGTGACGTTTCCGGCACGTTTAGGCGGCCGGCAGCACATACAGCACCCGTGTCGAAACAGGACTTGCGGCGCTGCTTGACCCTCACGTAACGTGATGGCCCAGAGTTTGGCCTGCGCATTCGAAGGAGGAAACATGCAGCTGACCGTAGGAGAACTGGCAAAGCGTAGCGGGCTGACCGTGCGCACGCTTCACCACTATCACGCGATTGGTTTGCTGACGCCTTCAGCGCGCGCCGACAACGGCTATCGCCTGTACGGTCGCGACGAAATTGCCCGTCTGCATCAGATTCAGGCATTGCGTCGCTTCGGATTGGCCTTGGCGGAAATCGGCGCCTACCTGGACCAGCCCGGCGTTCCCTTGGCGGACGTGATCTCTCGGCAGATTGCCATGCTGGACCGTCAGATGCAGCAGGCCGCGCGCTTGCGCGAGCGCTTGGCGCAACTGCACGGGCAGTTGACGGACGGCACGGAGCCCGAGCTGGCCGATTGGCTAAAAACTCTGGAAATGATGACTATGTACGATAACTATTTTTCGCCCGAAGAACTGGCGCGCCTGCCCCTGTATACGCATGGGCCGGACGGCGACCCGGACTGGCTTGCGTTGGTTCAGCAAGTGCGTCAGCAGATGGAGCAGGGCGTGGCGCCCGAGGAAGCCAATCCACGCGAGCTTGCCCGGCGCTGGATGGAACTGCTGCTGCGCGATACCAACGGCGATCCGCGCTTGTTGGTGAAGCTCAATCGCATGCACGAGCAGGAACCTGGCATGCAGACGCACGTCGGCATTTCCAAAGCCATGCGCGACTATGTGCTGCGCGCCTTCTCGGAAAGCAAACTGCTGATCTACGAAAAACACCTGACGCCGGACGAAGCCCGGTTCATGCGCGAACATTACGGCGACCGGATTTCGGAATGGCCGTCGCTGATCGCGGAGGTCCGAAACGCCATCGATGCGGGCGTGGCGCCCGATTCGGAAACCGGCCAGGCTCTGGCGCGGCAGTGGCTGGAACTGTTCAGTTCGTACGCGGGCAAGGACCCGGCCACACATGCCAAGTTCCGGCAGGCGTTGATGACCGAGCCCGAGTTGACCGCCGGCACCTGGGCCGACGACGCGACGCTGGCGTTCATGCGGCAGGCGATGGGGGCGTTTGCCAAGTAAGCCAACCCCCCAGCCGTTCCGGTGCTAGCCCGGCGGGCGCGGCGTTACCAGCTTGATCTCGTCGATCTGGCTGGCATAGCTGGCGCCTTGCAGCAGCAGCACCGTTTGCGGGTTGCCCTGGCGCCGGTCGATCCATTGCGATTGGGTCCCCGGCGTCTTTTTGCGGAACTGGATGTCGTAATCGGCGGCGGCGTTGTCGTAAGGCAGGCGCACGTCGATCCAGCTTTCGCCCAGCAGGCGGTTGACCGTGCGACGGCTATCGCCGATTTTCAGGCCGACGATGCTGCCCGTGAACGGCGCGCGCACGGTGATGGTGTCCACCTTGCCGGCAAAGTCGAACACCAGCTCCATGCCCCGATCCGGAAAGTCCAGCTTGGTTTTGCCGGACTTGCCTGCGGGCACCGGCATGGCCGTGGTGCCAAAGGCCGTTTGCACCTGGCTGATCGAATCGCCCAGCCACACGCCCAGGCCGGTCGTCACCAGCGTGTCGTCGCCGGCGCCTGCCGGTTTGTCGCCGAAGCGTTCGCGATAGGCGGCGGTTTGCACGGCCAGGTTGGCGCGGTCGCGCAGAACGTCGCCGGCCAGCCAGTTGCTCATGAAGTCACGCATCGGTTCGCCTTGGCAGTCAAAGCGGTCCGACGCGTTGCGCGCCGCCAGTTGCTGCGCTTTTTCGACG
The DNA here is from genome assembly GCF_057291955.1 of Achromobacter sp. 1L-A-4-B-C2. NCBI lineage: Bacteria > Pseudomonadati > Pseudomonadota > Betaproteobacteria > Burkholderiales > Alcaligenaceae > Achromobacter > Achromobacter sp. 1L-A-4-B-C2. The sequence goes on along the minus strand of NZ_JBXAWP010000005.1, from coordinate 270,857 downwards.
TAGGTCTTGTCTTTATCGGTCAGCAGCGCGGGGATCTCGTCCAGCACGAAACGTTTGCCGGGGTTGTTGCACTTTTCGGCATACAGGTTGTAAAGCGTGGCGTTGGCGTGGATACGCGCCAGCGACGTGGCGATGTCATCGCGCAGCAGCACCTGGCTGACCGTGGCCGAGCGTTGCTCGGTGCGTGCGCGCACGTCCTTGTCCAGCTCGCTTGCCAGGGATTTCGGACGCGGCTCGCTGGGGCCGAACAGCCGGCTTTGCAGGTTGTCAATCGACTGGCCGACGTTGACGTTGTACAGGCCGGCGCTTTGGCCGATCTGGAAAATGCACAGCAGACCCGCCGCCACGCACAGCACCGTGCGCGGCCACCCGCGCGCGGGCTCGCCGTACGAGCCGTCGTTCTTGAGCATCTTTGCCGCCATCACCAAACCGGCAATAGCCAGGATCAGGCCCAGGATATTGAAACGGGTGTCCTGCACCACCATGCCGTTCACCGAAGCCTGCTGGGTCGTACCCATGAATAGCCAGAAAGGCAGCATGCCCAGAATCAGCGCGAAGATTGGGCGGCGCAGTCGATGCCAAAGGCCGGGGGTGTTCTGACTCATATCGCAGGGTCTCTCTGTCTTGGTTTCGAGGACCCGCATTATTAACTGGATCGGCGTCACCGTTTTTTCCTTTCAAAGGGCTGCGGTGTGGGCGCGCATATCAGAAAGGTATGGAACGCCTGGGTGGGGCGCGCGTGCGTTTCGCGTCTGAGTCATTGTTTTTCACTGATCGTAAACCCGTATGGATCCCAGAATTCCGTAGCTGTGAAGCAGCCGGTTCACCCAGGAAATTCCGCCATATATACCGTCAAGGTATCAATTTGGACATTCAAAGTATTGGACGATAAAAGTGCGTCGGACCTATAAATCCACATCCCGACCCTTAACCATTCCTGTGCCGAACATGCCCGTAGCAACTATCGAACGCATCGAAACGTCTCTTGTCGACCTCCCGACCATTCGGCCTCACAAGCTGTCCGTGGCCACGATGCACGGGCAGACGCTGATGCTTGTTCGCGTGGTGTGCAGCGATGGCGTTGTGGGTATCGGTGAAGGCACCACCATTGCCGGCATGGCGTACGGGCCGGAAAGCCCCGAGGCCATGAAGCTGGCCATCGACGCCTACTTCGCGCCCGCGATGATCGGCCAGGACGCCACCCGCATTCAGGCGCTGATGGCGCACGTGGGCAAGCTGGTCAAGGTGAACCACTTTGCCAAGAGCGCGCTGGAAACGGCGTTGCTGGATGCGCAAGGCAAGCGCCTGGGTGTGCCCGTCAGCGAACTGCTGGGCGGGCGCCGCCGTGACCGCCTGCCGGTGGCCTGGACGCTGGCCTCGGGCGATACCGCCCGCGACATCGCCGAAGCCGAGCAAATGCTGGATACGCGGCGACATCGGATTTTCAAGTTGAAGATTGGCGGCCGGGACCCGAAGGTCGACATCCAGCACGTGGCCAATATCAAAAGCGCGCTGGGCGACCGGGCGTCGGTGCGGGTGGACGTCAACATGGCGTGGAGCGAGACGCAGGCCGCCTGGGCCATCCCGGCGCTTGCGCAAGTGGGCTGTGAACTGGTCGAGCAGCCCGTTGCCAGCGCCGTGTCGTTGGCACGTTTGATGCGCCGCTTTTCCGTCGCCTTGATGGCCGACGAAGTGCTGCAAGGCCCCGAAAGCGCTTTCGAGATCGCGCGGGGGCACGGCGCGGATGTGTTCGCTATCAAGATCGAACAGAACGGCGGCCTGTTTGCCGCCCAGCGCGTGGCCGCGATTGCCGATGCGGCGGGTATAGAACTGTACGGCGGCACGATGCTGGAAGGCGCCGTCAGCACCATTGCCGCCGCGCATCTGTTCGCCACCTTTGCGCAACTGCAATGGGGCACGGAATTGTTCGGCCCCTTGCTCATCACCGAAGAGATCCTGACGCAGCCGCTGGATTACAGCGACTTCGAACTGACCGTGCCCAAGGGCCCCGGCCTGGGCATTGAACTGGACGAAGCCCGCATCAAACGCTTTACGCGTGACGGGCTGATCAAGGTGACGGCCAAACGGCATTGATCGCGGGCGTTGTGCCCCGCGTGCAGCGAAACGCTAGCGATACCCCAGCGATACCCCAGCGATACCCAAACGGAGACAAAATCATGAGCCTCAACATTTTTAACAGCAAGGAAGTGCAGGACCTGCTGACCGCCGCTTCGAACGTGGACGGCGGCGAGGGCACGCCGCGCTTCAAGCAGATCGTGCACCGCCTGTTAAGCGATCTTTTCAAGGCCATTGACGACCTGGACATCACGCCGGACGAGGTCTGGGCGGGCGTGAACTACCTGAACAAGCTGGGCAGCGACGGCGAAGCCGCGTTGCTGGCGGCCGGCTTGGGCCTGGAAAAGTACCTGGACATCCGCATGGACGAAGAGGACAAGCGGGCGGGCCTGGACGGCGGCACGCCGCGCACCATTGAAGGCCCGTTGTACGTAGCCGGTGCGCCGCTGCGCGACGGTGTGTCGCGCATAGATCTGGACCCGGACGACGCCGCCGGCCCGCTGGTGATTCGCGGCGTGGTCACCGATACCAATGGCGCGCCGCTGGCCAATGCGGTCGTCGAATGCTGGCACGCAAACTCCAACGGCTTTTACTCGCACTTCGACCCCACCGGCGCGCAAACCGATTTCAACCTGCGCGGCGCCGTCAAGACCGGCCCCAATGGCGAATACGAATTCCGCACGCTGATGCCCGTCGGCTACGGCTGTCCGCCGCAGGGCGCCACCCAGCAACTGCTGGACTCGCTGGGCCGCCACGGCAACCGCCCCGCGCACGTGCACTTCTTCGTCAGCGCCGACCAGCACCGCAAGCTGACCACGCAATTCAACATCGAAGGCGACCCGCTCATCTGGGACGACTTTGCCTATGCCACGCGTGAAGGCCTGATTCCGCCGGTGGTTGAAAAATCCGGCGGCGACAAGCTGGGTTTGAAGGCCGATACCTACAAGGAAATCGAATTCAACTTTGCGTTGACCAGCCTGTTGCAAGGCAAGGACAACCAGATCGTCAACCGCCTGCGCGCCAGCGCCCAGGCGTAATTGCCCACGGCCTCGCGCGGCGATGCTCGGGGCCTTTATTTCCGCATTGCAGTGCAGTCTTGACCACATACCAATAACGCATAACGCACCAAGCGAAATCACGAGGGGACTTTCATGTCAGCAACGCTATCCATACCCAGCCTGATCGATAAGAATCGAATGAGCGCCTTCCAATGGCGCGTCTTGATTCTGTGTTTTTTGATTGCCCTGTTCGACGGCTTCGACACGCAGGCCATGGCCTTTACCGGCCCGGCGATTCTGGTGGCCTTCAAGCTTCAGTCGGGCGAACTGGCGCCCATTCTTACTGCCGGCATCGTGGGCATGACCGTGGGCGCCATGCTGTTGGGCCTGGTGGGCGACCGCATCGGCCGACGGCCCGCCGCCTTGATGGGTGTTGCCGTGTTTGGTGTGGCGACGCTGATGACGGCCGGTGCCACCGAGACCTGGCAGATCCTGGCGCTGCGCTTCATTGCCGGCCTGGGCATGGGCGGCTGCACGCCTATCGTGCTGGCGTTGGCTGCCGAGTATGCCCCCGCGCGCTTGCGCGGCACCGTCATCACCGGCGTGCTGCTGGGCCTGCCCGCCGGCGCCATGCTGGGCGGCCTGCTGGCCGCGCGCATGCTGCCCGTGATTGGCTGGCAAGGCATCTTCATCGTGGGCGGCGTTGCGCCGTTGTTGTTGCTGCTTGCGTTGTTCGTGCTGCTGCCCGAATCGCTGCAATTCAAGGCCATGCGCGGCGATGCCGCCGGCCAAAGCTATGTGGCCCGCATCCTTGCCAGGATCTCGGGCCAGCCGCTGCCTGCCGGCACGCGCTTTACCGTGCCGGAAGACGCCACGATCCGCGCCAGCGTCAAGGCGTTGTTCGCCGATGGCTATGCGCGCAAGACCATCGCAATCTGGTCCATCTATCTGCTCAATTGGGTGGCGTGGTTCATGCTGCTGTCGTGGTTGCCCACTGTGCTCAAGGCCGCCGGGCTGCCCGCCGACCAGGCGCCCATGGGCACGTTCACCGTGAACCTGGTCTTCATCGTCTGCGCGATCCCCCTGTCTTACCTGATGCCGCGCGTGCCGACGCGTTCGTTGCTCATCGCCATGTTCGCGTTGGGTATCGCGGTGTCGTTGGGCCTGGGCTACGCGGGCACCGACTGGACGATGGTCTTCATTCTGGTGGGGGCAGCCGGCCTGGGCATCGGCGGCCAGCAACTGGCGCTGAACTACCTGGTGATTGGCGCTTATCCCACCGCGCTGCGCGCCACGGCCACGGGCTGGTCCATCGGCGTGGGACGTGCCGGCGCCATCATCGGCTCGGCCATCGGCGGCAGCTTCCTGGGCTGGTTCGGCCCGTCGGGCTTCTTCCTGGCCCTGGCCGTTCCGCTGGCGGGCGCCTTGCTGGCCGTGCTGCTTGTCGACACGAAAACGTCGCGGCCCGTGCCGGGCGAACTGTCGCGCGCCCACTAAATAGAAAGGCGTTCCATGAACCGTTTTGAAGATCAGATTGCATTGGTGACGGGCGCCGCCCAGGGGGTGGGGCGCGCGACGGCGCGGCGGCTCGCCGCCGAGGGCGCCAGCGTGGTCCTTGTTGACCGTGCCGCCGACCTGGGCGCGGCCGTGGCCCGCGAGATCCGCGAGGCGGGCGGCCGCGCGTCCTTCATCAGCGCCGACCTGGAGACCCATGCCGGTGCGCAGGCGATGGTCGAGTACACGCTGGACACCCATGGCCGCATCGACGTGTCGGTGCACAACGTGGGCGGCACCATCTGGATGAAGCCCTTCTGGGAATACACCCCGGACGAGATGCAGCGCGAGGTCAACCGCTCGTTGTGGCCGACGCTATGGTCTTGCCGCGAAGTGATTCCGGTGATGCGCAAGCAAGGTCGCGGCGCCATCGTCAACGTGGGCTCGAACGCCACGCGCGGCATCTACCGCGTGCCGTACTCGGCGTCCAAGGGCGGCGTGCACGCCGCCACCATTTGCATGGCGCTGGAGCTTGCCGAAAGCGGCGTCCGCGTCAATTGCGTGTCGCCCGGCGCGCTGGACAACGGCGTGCGCGCCATCCCGCGCAACACCGAGCCGCCGTCGGAACAAGACCAGGCCTGGCAACGCGAGATGTACACGGATTGCCTGGCGACCACACCGATGCACCGCATGGGCAGCATGGAAGAGGTCGCCGCCGCCATCTGCTTCATGGCGGCGCCGGAAGCGTCGTACATCACGGGGCAGGTGATGTACGTGGCGGGCGGGCATTTAGGGTAGGGCAGCGGGTTTGCGCCGCAGCATGACCGGTATGAAGCACGCCAGACCCAATAGCGGGCCAGGCAGCAGATACCAGGCCACGCTCGCGCCCAGCATCGGAAAACCATGCGTCACCAAGGTGATTGAAAATACGGTAATCAAAAACCCGATGCTGTTCTGTATTGCCAGCGCCCCGCCCACCAGTGCCGGCGGGCAGGCGCGCGCGGATATCGCGGAGAACTGCGGCGAGTCAGACACGACCGTCAGGCCCCACAACAGCAGTATCGGAATACAGAGCCCCATGCCGAAGGGCCTGGCAAACGGATAGGCAAGACACATCAAGCCGGATACGCCCAACGATGCCGCCGCCACGATTGGGCTGCCCACGCGTTGGCTTAATCTGCCGCCGATGATGCTGCCCAATGCGCCGATGCCGATAATGGAAAACGACAAGGCCGGTGCCAGTGCAGGGCTTGCATCGGCGGCGACCCCCGGCGTGCTTATCAAGTCGTGCACGAAAAAGGGAACCAAGGTCCAAAACGCGTACAGCTCCCACATGTGCCCGAAGTAGCCCAGCGCCGACGCACGAAACTGCCTGCCCTTGAAAGCGGTGAGCGCCATGCCCCATCCCACCCGCGACGCTTGCGCGCGGGGCAGATACGGCCCGTCCCCCAAGGCTTGAACCAACGCGCCGCCGGCAATGGCCAACAGACTGGAAGCCAGCACCACCTCGTGCCAGGACAGGGCGCCGCCGCCGGCCCGCACGGCGTGGGGCAGGGCGGTGCCCAGCGTCAGCATGCCCACCAGTAAACCCAATGTGGATCCGGCGGCGGTCTGGGTCCAGCCGATCACCATTTTCATGCCCAGGGGGTAGATTCCCGCCAGGCAGATACCGACGGCAAAGCGTAGCGCCAGCCCTTCGGTGAAATCCGACGCGAACCAGGCGAAGCAGGCGTTCAATATGGCGCCCAGATAACAGGCGCCTGCGAACAGTCTGCTGGCCGGGTAGCGGTCCGCCACGCCGCTGGCGGCCAGGACCAATGTGCCCAGAATGAAACCGATCTGCGTTGCGCCCGTCAGTTGGCCGAACTGGGCAGTGCTAAGCGCCCATTCGGCCGAAAGGCTGTCCGCCGCGCTATTCGGGCTGAACCACAACGATGTACCGCATAGTTCGGCCACGACGATCAGCGCGAGAGGGTAGCGAAGCAACACGTTCATGGAAGCTCCAGCTTTGGGCCTGGGGTCGGTTCCGTGTCGGGGTTCGGGTGCGGGTTCGGGTCCGGGGTCGACATCCCCGTCGGAGTTACGCTAAGAATCTACGCCGATCCCGCCTTGAACGTGAATAAAAATCCCCCGATCGCCCCGCCGCCCGGCTTTGCGCGCCAGCTTCCGGGGGATGACGTCGGGTATACAATCGTCGGCAACCCTTTAACACGCGAGTTCCCCGTAGTGAGCGACACATCAAATACCCCCACCGCTGCCTTGCTGGATGGGGCCACAGTGCGGACGGAGGTGTGCTTGCCGATGCGGCTGCTGGACGGGCGGGACGTCGAGGCGCAGGTTTACACCTTTCATGGTCTTGCCGACGGCAAAGAGCACATCGCCCTGAAATTCGGCAAGCCGGGCGCGGCGCCCCTGGTGCGCCTGCATTCCGAGTGCCTGACCGGCGACGTGTTCGGTTCCCTGCGCTGTGATTGCGGCCCGCAACTGCACGAAGCGCTGCGCCTGCTGAACAACGAAGGCGGTTACCTGCTGTACCTGCGCCAGGAAGGGCGCGGCATCGGCCTGTATTCCAAGCTTGATGCGTATCGCCTGCAAGAGCAGGGGCGCGATACCTACGCCGCCGACCGCGAGCTGGGCCACGGCACGGATGCCCGCGACTACACGGCGGCCGCGCAGATGCTGCGCGCCTTGGGGCTCCAGCGTATCGAGCTGCTTAGCAACAATCCCGACAAGTCGTCGCAGCTGGAGCAGCACGGCATCCAGGTGGCAAGCCGGCTGACGGGCGTACACGCCAACCCGCATAACGTCGGCTACCTGCGCGCCAAGGCCACGCAGACGCATCACGTGCTGGCAACGATTCTTCCGAATTTTCCGGTCGGCGCTTCCTGATTCAGCTTTCTTGATTCATTCAAGGCCGCTGGCCCGCGCCTATCAAGGCGCCGCGGCCGTGGCGCGTTTGCGCTTAGACCAGCCGCGCCACCTCGTCCCGCCGCCGGCTTTCTATCGGGTCATAGAACCGATACCCCATCCCCCGCAGCGTCGCAACCGGTAGTTCTCGGTCGCAGGCCTGTTCGACTTTTCTGCGCAGCCGGCGCATCTGCGTATCCAGACTGCGCCGGTCATAGGTCCAGTAGTCCTTCCCAAGCGCTTCCACGATGGCCCGACGGCTGGCGCCCTGGTGATGGGCGGCAAGCGTCGCCAGGACCGTGTAGTCCTGGTGCGACAAAGGAATGGGCGAAGCCCCCGGAGGCACCAGGCAGGGCGGCGAATCGCAAAGTTGCCATGGCTGCGGTTGCGCCGGCGCCAGCTTATCTTCCAAGGCAGCGCGCTCCACATACCGTTCGGATACGTCACGTGCCACCGCGACGCGAATCTGTTTGTCCGGATACCATCGCGCCGACCACATGATGTGCACCAGCCGGCCGTCCTTGCGCACGTATCGGTTCTCAAAATCGTATTGCAGCTTGCCGCCCATCAGCTGGTCGACGGCCGCCAGTGTCGCGGGCCGGTCGGCTTCGCAGATCAGGTCCATCATCGGGCGGCCCACCATCTCTTGGGGCGTGTAGCCGAAGATCTGTTCGCACGCGCCGGTCACGCTGAGGAACACGCCCGACTCGCTCACGACACATACGGCGTCCAGGAGCATGGGCATCAGGTCGGCAGGCGGCGTGGCGGACATCAGAGTTTGTGGGGGGTGAGTATCGGGGCACCGGTGTACCTGTACCGGAACGGAATCGCGCGGCGCACAGTGTAACCAGTCTTGCCCGCCGAGCGCAGCGCTTTCTTTGCATGCCGCCCGGCAGGTAATCCAGCGTGTGCGCTTAGCTTTCCTCAGCATTGCCGCTCAGATTTGCTCAGCTTCAGACGCGCGCAAATTCCTATACTCCGCGTCGACGCGCCGGGATGCAAACGCCCGGCAGCCCCAACACCTGGAAGCCAAGTATGAAGCTGATGCGCCTGTCACCCGTAAATTCCCCTTTGACTCTGCGTCCGCTTTCAGCGGCCATTGCCATGGCCGCCGCCGTGCTTGGCACGCCCACCGCCGTTGCGGCGCCCCTAACCTGGATCGGCGGTGCGGGCGGAGCCTTTTGGGGCGTGCCCGCGAACTGGGGCGGTGCCCTGCCCAGCATTGCAGACGACGCCTATGTAGGCGCCGGCGTTGTTCAGCTGGACGGGGCCAGCGAAGCCGGCACATTGCTGGTGGGAGACACGGCGGCGGGCACATTGGTGTTTCGAACGGGCGGCAGTTTGAACACGGGCAGCTTCGTGCTGGGCAACGGCGGTGGATCAAACGGCGCGGCCTTGCTGGGCGGCGCGGGCGTCGGCACCGTCTGGAACTCTGTGAACGGCACGATCGCCAAAGGCGTCAACAGCACCGGGTTCTTGACCGTGATGGGCGCCGGCAGTCGGGTCGAAGTGTCGTCCGTGTTGTATGTGGGCGAACGCGGAACGGCCGCGCTGGGCATCATCAATGCCGGCGAGTTGCGGGCGGGCGATCTGACAGCCGGCCGGGGTGGCGACGCGTGGGGAGAAATACAGGTGACCGACGCAGGCTCCAGTTTGCACGTCGGGACCCTGCGGGTGGGCGGCGATGAGTTCGGGCCGGCCAGCACCAGCGCTCGCGGCACGGTGCGCGTGCTGGCGGGCGCGTCGCTTATCGCCACCGCAATCAACGTCGCCGACTCGGCGCTTTCCACAGGCTTTGTCCAGGTAAGCGGAGCGGGATCGTCGGCGGATTCCGCATTGCCGCTCAGAGTGGGGCATCTTGGCAACGGCGCGTTCGAGGTCAGCCATGGGGGGCGCGTGCAGAGCGGTGGCTTGATCGCGGCGGACAGGGCGGGCTCGACCGGCAGCGTCTCGCTAATAGGCGCGGGTTCGTCCTGGACCAGTTCGGGGCCTGTGGAAATTGGCAACGAGGGCAGCGGCACGCTTTTGGTGGCCGACGGCGCGACGCTCAGCGGAACGTCCGGCTTCGTTGGTGGCGGGGCGGGCAGCCTCAGCACTGCCTCGATTGGCGGCGCGGGATCTTCCTGGATCAACAGCGGCATCTTTGTCGTCGGCGATGCCAACGGCGCGCGAGGCGGGTTGGGCGTTTCCGACGGCGGGCAACTGCTCAGCTGGAACGGTACGCTGGGCAGGCGGGCGGGGTCTTATGGCAACGTGACGATTTCGGGCGACGGATCGAACTGGACGTCTACCGGACCGGTGACCGTGGGCGATGCCGGCGAAGGAAGGCTGCTGCTGATGTTCGGCGGGGCACTGAACGCAAGTGAAGTCGTCATCGCGAACGCGGCGGGTTCCAAGGGCACGCTGGTGATGGGTACGCCCGCGGATTTTGGCGCCGCGCCAGTCGGCTTGTTGAACGCGCCCGTATTGCGCTTTGGCGCGGGCGACGGTGAACTGCTGTTCAACTTTGTCGGCCCGGCCCTGACCTACGGCGGCAGCATACAAGGCAATGGCCGGGTCAACATCCTGTCCGGCGACGTGATACTTACCGGCATCAGCAGCAACACCGGCCTGACGACCGTATCGGCAAGCACGCTTACGGTCAATGGCGCTTTGGCCGGACCGGTCAGCGTGGGGGCGGGGGCCACCTTGGCGGGTTCAGGTTCGGTGGGGCCGACCACGTTGGTCGCCGGGTCGATTCTCAGCCCCGGCAATTCGATCGGCACCCTGACCGTCAACGGCGACCTGACCTTTGCGCCGGGGTCTACCTACCGCGTCGAAGCGGCGCCCACATCGGCCGCCAGCGATCGGGTCGTGGTGAATGGTATTGCGCGCCTGGCGGGCTCGGTGCTGCACGTGGGGCCGGACGGCAACTTCACGCCCAACCAGCGCTACACCATTCTTAGCGCCCAGTCGTTGCAAGGCCGGTTCGACAGCGTGTCGTCGAACTACGCATTCCTGGATCCCCAGCTTTCCTACAGCGCCACGGACGTGACGCTGGGCTTGCTGCAAACGCGCACCTTTCCCACCGGCGCCACGACGCCCAACCAGCGCGCCGTGGCGGGCGCCTTGCAAAACATGAACGCGGACAGCGCGTTGCGCCAATATGCGGCAACGCTGGCGATGGGCCAGACCGGAGACGCGTTCGACAGCCTGTCCGGTGAAATACACGCCAGCGTTTCCAGCACGCTGCTTCAGGGCGCGGCGCTGGTGCGCCAGACGCCCTTGGCCAAGCTGCGAGCCAACCTTCAGGCGACCGCGCGCCCCGGCAGTCCCCTCGCCGCAGGAGGCGCGTCCGATGCCCCGGTCCCACCCGGACAGATGCCCGCGTCTGGCGCTTTGCCCGCCTGGGCCGAAGTCGTGGGCAACTGGCAGACGATCGATGCCGACGGCAATGCCGCTCAAGTCCGCCAGCATGTTGGCGGCTTGTTCGTGGGCGCCGACCGTCCGGTCGGTGCGGGCTGGCGCGTCGGCGGCGCACTGGGCTACACCGACAGCAACGCGCGTGTCGACCAGCGCTCATCGCAGGCGGATGTGTCCAGCTACAGCGCGTTGATCTATGGCGGAAAGTCCTTCGCGGTCGGACCCGGCGCGTGGCAATTTATGGCGGGCGCGGGCTACACGTGGCACGATATCTCGACGCGGCGCTACGCCAACAGCCAGACCGCTGCCTTGACGGCGGTCTATGGCGCCAGCACCAGCCAGGTGTTCACCGAACTGTCCTATGCCCGGCCAATCGGGAAACGCACCACGGTGGAGCCGTTCGTGGGTCTGGCCTGGAGCAATTTGCGCACGCGCGGCTTTGCGGAAAGCGGCGGCGACGCCGCGCTGTCGGGCCAATCAGGCAGCATGCAGCAGACGTCTACAACGCTGGGTCTGCGCGCCGCCCAGGAATTCGATGTCGGCGGCCGTCAGGGCAGGGTGTTTGGCACCGTGGGTTGGCGCCACGTGTTCGGTGACGTAAAACCGGAATCCGTATTGGCGTTCGACGCCGGTCAGCCGTTTACCGTCGCGGGCGCGCCCATCGGCCGCGATGCAGCGCTGGTGGAATTGGGAGCCGAGGTGGCGATTGCACGCGCAGCGTCAGTAAGGCTTGGGTATGCGGGCCAGTATGCCGGCGACAGTCGCGACCATTCCATCAACGCGAATGTGCGCTGGCAGTTCTAAAGGCGGGCGACGTCATCGCCCCGGTGCATATTTTGGGAAACCGACATCATGGGAATGCTGACTTTCGCTTTCAACGTCACTCTTGACGGCTGCGTAGACCACCGAGAAGGCATCGTTAACGAGGAAACGCATGCCTTCTTCACCCGGCTGATGGACGAGTGCGGGGCGATGCTGTGGGGCCGCGTCACCTACGAGATGATGGAAGCCTACTGGCCGGCGGTCGCCCGGGGCGACGTGGACGCATCACCGGCCATGCGCGAGTGGGCCGTCAAGCTACAGGCCAAGCCGAAATACGTGGCGTCCTCGACGCGAAAAGACTACCCGTGGACCAACAGCCACCACCTGGCGGACGAGCTGCGCGCCGGCGTACAGAAGCTGAAGAACGCCACGCCGGACGGCGTACTGCTGGGCAGCGGCCGGCTTGCCACCGAGTTGGACCGGCTGAACCTGATCGACGAATACCAATTCCTGGTGCACCCGGTAATCGCCGGGCACGGTCCCACCCTGTTCGAGGGCGGGCTGCCCGGCTCGCGACGGCTTGAGCTGATTTCCGCCAAGCCGCTACGAGGCGGCGCCGTCGCCATGCACTACCGGCGCGTGCCCGGCTTGCTGTAGCCGCCACTTCGGGATCTGATATTCGTAGCCGGCGGCTTCCAGCGTTTGGTACCGGGCGAACCAAGGCGCCATGTACTGCTCGATATCCTGCGGCAGCGTTGCCAGCCATGCGCGTAAATCTTCGGGTTCGCACAGCGCCACCGGCGCGCCGCTGGCAAGCGTGTCTTCCGGGACCAGGCCCTTTCCGGGCACCAGGTAGGCGCGGCGATAGAGGCGGCCCTTGTCCCAGACTTCGGGGGGTACATAGACCGGCCAGCCACCTTCATGCGGCACGGAAACGTAAACGCCGATCGAGACCAACTGCCGATTCTCGAAGGAATCCTTGTAGCGGTTCAGCACCAGCCCCTGTTCCACCTCGCCAACCATGCGCCACAGGCAACGCTTACGCTTATTGCGCCAACCGGCGAACGCGGGGTGAGGGCGCAAGACGTCCATGAATCCGTCTTCAATCAGTGCAAAATCCAGGGGCATTTTCAGGGTCCGGTCGGGGGGCGAGTTGGGCTGGGCTCTATGTGATGGTTCAGCGCGCCGGCAGTAGATATTTCATCGCCTGCATGAAGCCTCGTGGTGCGACGGTGAGATGATCCTCGTCGTTCAAGACCGCTGATTTCAATGTCAAGCTCGGGTACTTCCTGCTTTGCAGCGCCGCTTCCAACGCCCGGTTGTCGGCAACCATGTCCACGGTCTGGTTATAGCGTCGATCACCCTTGCGCAAGGCCTCATACTGGCCGACATAAAGATAGACCTTCGCATTCAGATCCTGATTTTTCTTGGCATAGCTCGCTTCCAGCTTCAACGCATGTCGCTTGTCGTACCAAAGCGATGGACTGCCAAGGATATAACTGCTGAACAGGCCAGGTTCGGTGAAAAGGATTTGCGTCCCAAGCAGTGCGCCGTAGGAGTGGCCCAGAAATATTGCTTTGGCAGGGTCCGCTCGGTAGCGAGCGTTGACAAAGGGCTTTACCTGATCGCGCAGATACTGTTGATAAGCCTGTGCCTGACCGTGGATGGCGTTGGGCGATGCCGTGCTCGGGCCGTTTGGTGTCGGCGTGTAGTCGCGCTGGCGGCTGACACCCCCGTTCTCGCCTTTCCCATAGGACAGGCCGATCAGAATGAACTCCTCGACCTGGGGGCCTTCAACATTCAGGCGGCGCGCCAGCTGGCGGATGATCGGGAACGCGTAGTCGGCGTCGGTCGCATACAGCACGGGGTAGCGCCGCTGCGGTTGCGCGGCATAGGACGGCGGCAATGCGACGAAGACCTGGTAGCCGCGTTTGGAAATGGGATCGGGCACGTCCCATACCTCGCTATCGGGGATCTCGTAGGGGTGCCCGTTTCCAGTTTGCATCCTGGGCGAGGAGGGGGCCTGAGCGTACGTCGGAGCGCTAACAGTGCCGAAGCTGATAATAAGGGCGACCAACAGGGCATTTGGAAAACGTCGATGCATGTGGATTCTTGGTGTATACGCCCAGCCCTCGGCACCCGGGTATGACACGGCCCATGATGAGTGGCAGGTTTGCGCAGCAGTAGGGCCGCATATCCTAGCCGATTCGATCTTCTTGCGCGTGGCGATCCGACCCTACGGCGGGTTTTTGGATCTTTAGCTGCGTTCTCTGCGCGATCCATGCGCTTGGGCATAAACACGGGTGAATTCCGCGCCCAGCAGAAACACCTGGGCCGCGTAATAAACCCAGATCAGCACGATTACCAGCGACCCCGCCGCCGCATACGACGAGGCGACGGATGCCTTGGCCATGTACAGGCCGATCAGGAACTTTCCGATTTCGAACATCACGGCGGTGACGAACGCCCCTGCCCAGACGTCTCGCCACGCGACCGAGACCTGGGGCATGAATCGGTAGATCATCCCAAAGAGCAGGGTGAGTATGCCCAACGTAATTGCCTCGTTGAGCACTTGCAGAAGCACTCCCCAGCCGGGGATGCCGCTGCCCAGCCAACTGCCCAGTGCCGCCAGCACGGTGCTGACGACCAGCGAGACCAGCAATAAAAACGCCAAGGTCAAAATCAGGCCAAACGAAAGCAGACGCGCGCGGATGACGGCCCAGATGCCGGACTGCTTCTTGGCGTTGACCTTCCAGATGCGATCCAGCGCGCTTTGTAGTTCCGAAAATACTGTCGTCGCCCCGACCACCAGCACCACGACGCTGATGACCGTGGCCGCGATGCCCTGCGCGGGTTCTTGCGCGCCCAATACGACACTTTCCACCGCCTTCCCGCCCTCTGCGCCGACCAAGGCGCTGACCTGCTCCAACAACTGCCCCTGCGCGGCTTCGTGGCCCCAAAAGAAGCCGGCGATACCGATCACGATAATAAGAAGTGGCGCCAGCGAGAAAACCGTGTAGAACGCGATGGCGGCGCCCATGCTGGGCGCATAGTCGTCCAGCCAGTTCGTCACCGTTTGCTTAACTAACGCATAGAACCCTTTGATAGCCATTTCCACACTCCCAGCGCATGCGGAAGGTGTAGCAAGTGGCGTGCCGACCCCATGGCCGGCGCCGAGCAACGTAAAATGTCAGGCTTCCACCTTCTACGTGCTTTCCTCATGAACCTTGAACGACTCCGTCGCGAATTTCCCGACTACGACATCACCACCCTGCCGGCCCTTCCCGAAGGGTATTTCGACGCGTCCAGCTATATCGATGCAGCGCCATCATTTGAGAACAAGGAGCGCGGCTTGAAGGTGTTTATCGACTACGCCAACTATGCCGACCGTCCGTCCGGCAGGAGCCAGCGCTTCTGTGTTTCCCGCTACGACGAGGATGAGGGCGACTTCGAGGACGTGGCCCTGTCAACGAACGACTGGGCCGAAGTCTTGCGCTTCCTGACCGCCTGAACGCCCTGGTCAGCGCCGCTCGAACGTCGGCGCGCGCTTTTCTTCGAATGCCCGCCGGCCTTCCTTGGCGTCGGCGGTGGCAAAGCAGATCGCTTGCAGATCGCGCTCGTATTCCACGGCCTTCTCAAGCGGCATCGACAGGGCGGCACGCAGATTGACGCGTGCCGTCTCGGCCGCGATCGGCGCGCGCGAGGCAATGGTGGCGGCAAGCGCTTGCGCGCGCTCGCGCAACTGCTCTTGCGGCACCACCTCGCTTACCAGGCCCCAGGCCAGCGCCTGCTCGGCGCGGATGGGGTCGCCGGTCAGCACCATCAGCGCCGCGTTGCTCGGGCCTACCGCATGGACAAGCTGGGCCGTCATGCCGCCGCCGCCGATCCAGCCCAGCTTGATCTCGGGCGCGCCCAGGCGCGCGTTGTCGGAGGCGATGCGGATATCGCAGGCCAATGCCATCTCCAGGCCGCCGCCGAAGGTATAGCCATTGATCGCCGCCACCGTGGGCTTTTTCAACATGCGCACGCAGTCGCAGTAGTCGAGCCGATTGCGAAAATCCCACGGGGTGGCGTAGCGGTCAAGCTCGGTAATGTCCGAGCCGGCGCAGAAGGCCTTGGGGCCCGCGCCGGTCAGGATCACCGCGCGCACCTGCGCGTCGGTGTTGCATTGCTGCACCGCCGCGATCAGCAGGTCGGCCATCTCGGGCGTCATCGCGTTCAGCTTCTCGGGGCGATTGAGTTCGATGATGGCGACATGGCCATCGATACTGAGGTTAACGAGTGCGTTCACGTCGACATCCTTAGGTTGCGGTGTGCTTGGGGGCGCGGGCCAGGCTGGCCTGGAAGCGCTGAGTCAGGCCGCGCGCCAATAAGTGGGAGGATGCGCGTGCGGCGACGCCGTCACGCAGGAATTGCGAGGCCTCGGCCTGGAAGGCGATGTAGCCATCGTGCCGGGGGCGGATCGAGGCAGCCTCAAGCGTGCGAGCCGTGTTGACATAGAAGTTGCCGCTGGCCGCATTGACGTTCGCATCCGCCCAACTGCCGCGATGGCTGGGCTGCCCTTCGTGCTGCGGGATGAAGCCGCTTTGGGTATCGGCCGCGAGCAACCACAACAGATGCGCGCGCAATTCCGGCCCCACGATGCAGCGCCGTGAAATCGCAATGCCGGTGCCGCCGAGGATCGAGCCGGGCCTGCCCGCGTCAGCCTCGGGCGCGTCGCGGAACGTCAGCGGCTTCGCGACCGCCAAGGTGGCGTAGTTCACATAGCCATAGACCAGCGGGCAGAGCGCGATGTCATCGCGCGAGCTCATGTGGCCAAGCAGCGCAATCGGGTTGTACGCCAGGGCGTGCGCGGGCGTGAGCCGCGCCAATTCGCTGAGCACCTCGCAAGCCTCGGCAAGCGTCGCCTCGTCGTGCCACGCGCCGTGCGGACGCAGGTCGGTATCGGGCGCGATGGCGGCCGCAATCGACAACAGCGACAACAACGGGTGCGGGCCGCCCCAACTGAGCGCGACCGCGCCGCTGCGTTGCGACAGCGTCAGCACCTCGCGCCAGGTGCGCGGCACGGGGCCGTCGAGCCGATCGGCGCGCGTGGCCATGACCTGCGTGGCGGCGTCCAGCGGCAGCGCCCATTGGCGATCGTCCATGCGATAGCTGTCGTACGACAGCCCGATGCTGTCGCGCGCAATCCGCGCCAGCTCGTCAGGCGCGAACACGGTGTCTAGCGCTTGCACGCAATCGTGCGCCAGGGCCTCGCCCAGATGCGGATGATCCAGCACCACGAGGTCATAGCGGGCGCAGAGTTCGGCGATGGGCGCCGATTCGAAGCCTTCAAGCGACTGCTTGTCCCAGTGCACAAGTGGCGCGTGCGCGGTGGCAGCGTGCAGCGCATTGAAGCCGCGCGGGTGATCCCAGGTCAGGCCGCGGTAGGGCAGGGCGCGCACGCTCATTCAGAGGCTCCACGCAGCACCGCGCCCGAGGCGGCATGCGCGGCGATCTCGTCGGCGCTGAAGCCGAAATCGCGCAGGACTTCGTCGGTGTGCTGGCCGGTCAGCGGTGCCCCGCGCACCACTTGGCTTGGCGTCTTGGAAAAGCGGATCGGAAAGCCCGGTGTCTTGATCTTGCCTTCGGTCGGATGCTCATATTCGACGAAGGTGCCGTTGTGCGCGATCTGCGGATCGTCGACCAGATCGGCGTATCCATAGACGGGGCTGCACCAGATGCCGGCGGCATCAAGCTTGGCGAACCAGTCGGCCGTCGAGGCCTTGGCAAGCGTGTCGCGCACCAGCGCATAGATCTCGTCGCGCTTTTCCCAGCCGTCGCGCTCGTCGGTGTACTGCCCCAGGCGCGGCTCTTCGGTCACGCGCGCCAGCACGTTCATGTCGGGCATGGCAAGCGCCAGATAGCCGTCGCTGGTCGCGAAGGTGCCATAGGGCGCGCGGATGTACACGTGGGCATGCGGCTCGGCGCTGCGCACCTGCGGCTTGTGCCCCACGGTGTAGACCGAGAGCTCCTGCATCTGGATCGTGGTGATCGCATCCAGCATATTGACCTCGACTTTCTGGCCTTCGCCGGTACGCTCGCGGTGCAGCAGCGCGGCCAGCACGCCTTCGAAGGCGCAGTACGCGGTGACGGCGTCGACCACATACTGGCCTGCCGCGCGTGGCGCTTCGCCCGCACGGCCCGACGACAGCATGGCGCCCGACATCGCCTGCAACAGCAGGTCCTGACCGGGGCGCGTGGCATAGGGGCCGTCTTCGCCGAAGCCGGACATCGATACATAGATCAGGCGCGGGTTCAGCGCCGACAGGGTCTCGTAGTCCACACCCAGACGGCCGGCGACACCCGGACGGTAGTTCTGGATAAACACATCGGCCTGCGCCGCGAGTTTGTGGATGATCTCCTTGCCGCCGGCACTCTTCAGATCGATCGCCAGCGAGCGCTTGTTGCGGTTCAGCGAGAGAAAGGACACGTTGATCTTGTTGCCCGTGATGCCGCCGGCCGGCGCGTGCCGCTGCCATTCGCCGGTGGGCGGCTCGATCTTGATCACGTCGGCGCCCAGGTCGCCCAGGCGCTGCGCCGCGAACGGCCCCGCCATGGCGATGGAGCAGTCCAGAACCTTGTAGCCAGAAAGAATACTCATGCTTCTACCCTCTGCGTGCGCCGATGCGCTTCAATGCATGACCCAGCCGCCGTCAACTGCCAGCGTCTGTCCGGAAATGAAACCCGCCTCGTCCGAGGCAAGGAAAACGATGGCCGCGGCGATGTCGCCCGCGTGCCCACGGCGCTTTACCGACTGGCGTTCAAGCACCATGCGGTTGTAGCCCTCGGGATCGGGATGAATCTTCTCGGCGTCGGTGGGAAACGCGCCCGGCGAAATGGCGTTGACCGTGATGCCCCACTTGCCGAACTCGCGGGCGAAGGCGCGCGTGGCGCCCACCATCGCGCCCTTGGATTGCACATAGGGCAGCAGGTTTTCCCAGCCGCCGGACAGCGTGATCGACGAGATGTTGATCACGCGGCCCCATTGCTGTTCGCGCATGCCCGGCAGCGCCGCGCGGATGATCTGAATCGCCGCCTCCACGTTCACACGGTGCACGCGCGCCAGCTCTGCGTCGCTGTATTCCTCGAACGGGCGCGAGGGGTAGATGGCCGCGTTGTTGATGACCACATCAATCGGGCCCTGGGCCGTCAGCTGCTCAAGCTGCGATTGCAGCGCGCGGGCGTCGGCCAGATCGACCTGCACGATGTGAAGCTGGTCGGAAAACCGCGCGGGCACGGTGCTGCGCAGGCGATCGATATGGCCGGCGTGGTTGTCGAGCGCGATCACGCGGGCGCCCGCTTCCAGCAGCGCAATCGTGGTGTCCACACCGAAGCCGCCCGCCGCGCCCGTGACCAAAACGCGGCGGCCTTGCAATGAGAAGCGCGCGCTCATGTGCGCCCCGCGATGGGCGCAAAGCGCCCCGACAACGGCGGATAATCGGCCTCGGGCTGCGCCGCGATCGCGCGGATGCGGGCTTCGCATGCCGCGATATCGGCGGGCGAGCCCAGCACGCTGAACGTGGTGTCGTAGCGGCGCTCTTCACCATGCTCAAGCCAGATGAGCTCGTTGCGCTCACGCGCCGCGCCCTGGCCCAGCACATGGTTGGTCGAGGGTTCGATGCCCATCGCATACTGGCCCGATTGCAGGTTCTGCCATTGATACTGGCAAGGGAATTGATGCTTGAAGGTGCTGACCTGCATGCCCAGGCCCAGCTTGTCGTTGACCAGGGCCACCGGGACGCTGCCGTCGGCGGCGGCGGCCATCTCGTGCTGCCACACTTGCTCATGAAAGCCCAACTGCGGCGCCGGCATGCGGCGGTAGCCCACGCCCTGCTTGCGGTAGGTTTGCTCGTGCGCGGCCCACACCACATCGCGGATCGGCGCCAGATAGCGCGAGTCGGCGTCCAGCACCGGATAGCCCAGGTTGATGTGATAGCAGAGCATGTGGGGCGTGCGGTAGAAGCCGCGATTGACCACGCGGTCCGACAGTTGGATGTCGTTGGTGCCCACCTCGATCTCGATGCGGCGGTGCAGCTCCAGGTGCTCGCCGAACACGGTGCCCTGGCTGACGATTCCCTCTGCCCACAGCACGCAGCGATCGCCTTCCCAACGTTCGCCGTAGCCGGTCAGCCGCGCGGGAATGGTGCCCACGCGGCCATGGATGGACTGCTTGGCGGTCTTGCGCGGGCCGTACGCATAGTTGTCGGCCGGCGCGTCGTACATGAACAGAATGTGGTCTAGTCCGCAAGTGACCATAAGGCCCGAGAACGAGCGCATCCAGCCCAGTCCGCCTTCGCCTTCATAGTCATGCAGGCCGGGATGGCGAAAGCCCGACGGCGACTGCCATCCCATGGCGAAGCCGCGGTATTCGCAATCGGCGATGTCCATCGCGCGATCCACCAGCACCGTGAAACGCAGGCCCGTACCGCTGCGGAACTCCAGCATGCGGATACCGCGCTCCAGCCCGTCGTCCAGCGTCATCAGGCGTACGCCGGCAAACTGCGCAAGCTGCCCGGTGCGCGCCTCCACGTCGCGGCGCGTCATCCAGGTTCCGTAAATGTCAGGCATGAGTTCTCCCTGGCAAAGGCGCGGGTGCGCGCTTGCCGGTGTCGGTGTTCAAAATCGTGTTCGCAGTCGTGTTCGCGGGCGCGCCGGGGGCCTTATGCAAAGGTGCCTCGCGGCGCGCCTGTGTTGCGGCAGGCGGCCTACAGGCCGTTCGCGCGCAGCCGCTCGTCCAGGAAGGTCTTGGCGCGCGGCACGTCGTCTTCGGTCAGGTGTTCGATGATGATGGGAATGTTGGGGTGCTTCTTGGCCAGGCGTTGCAGGTAAAGGTCGTAATTGAGCGCGCCCAGGCCCGGCGCCGGCAGCTCGATCTCGCCCACGCCACGGAAGGTGTGGCTCTCGGCCGCGCCCTCGTCACCGATGTCGCTGTGCTTTTCCGACTTGTCATCGCCCGAACGCTTCACGTCCTTGGCATGCGCGATGCAGATCCTGTCGGAAAGCGCGTCGAACACCTGATTCAGCGTGCGGTCCATCTGGTCGATGTTGTGCGCTTCGAAGTAGTTCGTCGGGTCCATCAAGAGGCCGAGGCCAGGGTGATCCACCTCGGCGAACATGCGCAACGTTTCCTCGACGGACCCCACCACGTTGTTCACGTAGGTCTCAAGCAGGAACACCGCGCCATGGTCATAGGCATGTTGGGATAGCTCGGCGATTACCGCGCGGCACTGGTCCCAGCCTTCCTCGGTCTTGTTTTTGGGGTGATGCACCCAGTCGCTGTCGGTGGCGAACGTGCCGGTTTCCGAGATCACATAAGGCGAACCCAACTGGCGTGCGTGCGTGAGGATGTCTTTGAGATAGCCGTTGCGGCGTTGGCGCTCGGCGGGATCGGGATGAACGATATTGGTATAGGCCGAGATGCAGGACACCGGCAGGTTGTAGTTGCGGAACGTGTCGCGGATCTGCGTGCATTTCTGCGCGGTCAACTGCCCCGGGCCGAGTTCCATGTCCTTGAAATGCAGGTCCAGCTGCACGGTGTTGAAGCCGTGCGAGCGGATCACCTTGGCGGTGCGCTCCAGCTCATAGGGAAAGTAGCCCGAGAAGATTCCGGTCTGGATCATGATGCTTGTCTCCGTCTGTTTTTTGTCTGGTTATTCAACAGCCGGCAGCCGTACTGTGCGGCCTTCGGCGATGGACGTATACGCGGCCTCGACCAGCGCCATGGTGCGTACGTTGTCGGTCACGCTCAACGCAGGCTCGGTGCCGCTGGCCAGCGCGTACTGCAACTGCTCCATCACGCCGATGAAGGCATGCGGAAACCACATCGTGTCCCACGTGGGGGTTACCCAGCGCCCGTCGGTATGGCCCTGGGCCGCGCGCGAGGCGTAGCTCAGGGTCGACGGCTCGCCGGTGGGCCAGCCGATGGTGCCGCGCGCGACGCCCTCGGTGCCTTCGACGCGCCAGCGAATGTGTTGGTCGTCCGGGTATCCCTCGGCGCGCGGGCCCGACCACACATCTTCAAGCGACAGCGCCAGCAGGCCGTTGCCAAAGCGCAGCGTGGTGCTTACCAGCCCATCCTGATGCGCGAACTGGGTGCGCGGATCGGGGCGGGTGATGCTGGTGATCTCGGTGGGCTCGCCAAACAGATAACGCAGGGCATCAAGGTGATGCACGCTCATGTTCGAGAGCGTCAGGCGGTCATAGCCGCGCAAAAAGTCCTGCCAGTGCGGGATCGCGTGCATGTCGATCTGCGCGAACACCGGCGTGCCCAGCACGCCCTGGTCCAGCAGCTGCTTGAGCGTGCGCATCGATTGGTCGTAGCGCATGTTCTGGTTGACCGACAGGATCTTGCCGGCGGCCCGTGCCTCGTCGCGCAGGGCGCGGGCTTCGTCCAGCGAGAGGGCAAGCGGCTTCTGCGCCAGCACGCCGCGCACGTGCGGGGCGCGCAAGGCGGCGCGTATCAGCTCGGGCTGCATATCGGGCGGATACGCGATGTCCACGATTTCGATCCGCGGATCGGCGATCAGGGCCAGGGGATTCTCATGCACTAGCGGGATGCCGTAGCGTTCGGCGACCTTGGCCGCTTTGCTGCGAGTACGCGACGCGATCGCCGCCACCGTGAAGCCGGCCTGCTGATAGGCCGCCAGATGGCATTCGGCCATGATCATGCCGGCGCCGATGCAGCCGATGCGAAAGCGCCGTTCCCGAATGGGCGGGTCGGGCACCAGGGTAGGGTGCGACATGTGCTCCTCCTGCCGGCTTGGTATGCACTGTCGACTGCCTGGCATCCTGCCGTGCGGTGTTTGATGTTATTGAGCCGCGATAATCACATCAAAACAATCAGGGGTAAAGGTGGCTGGCGCCCATAGGGCAGCAACGTTACCTTTTTGATCCAGAATGATTGCAAATGATGGGTTATGATCGCCTCGCTGCCATCGTCCTGATGGTGTCTTGAGAGCCTGGTCCCGCATGCGCCCCACCATTTCCCTCATTGCCCGTGAAGCCGGCATGTCCACCGCCACCGTGGACCGCGTGCTGAACGACCGCGACGGCGTGCGCGGCAAGACACGCGACCGCGTGCTGGCAATCGCCAATCGCCTCGGCTACTTCGTCCAGGGCGCCGATGCCGCAAGCCAGGACGTGCGGGTCGATTTCGTTTTACCCGCCGGCACCAACAGCTTCATGACCGCGTTGGGTCAGCACCTGCTTGAAGAAGCCGCCACCCGCCCCGATGTGCGCGCACGCCTGCATCTGATCGAGGGATTCGACGCCAATAAGCTCGCGCAAAAGCTCTACGAGCTGCGCGGCCAGACCCAGGCCGTTGGCTTGGTCGGGCTGGACCATCCACAGGTGCGCGACGCCATCATGGCGCTGCGCGACAGCGGCGTGCATGTGAGCACCCTGGTGTCGGACATTCCGATCTCGGCGCGCCTGGGTTACGTGGGCATCGACAACCGCGCCGCGGGCCGCCTGGCCGCGCTGTTGCTCGGCCGGTTTCTGCCACAGCACACCGAGCGCAAGGTCGCGGTGTTCGTGGGGTCACTGGCGTATCGCGGCCACGAAGAGCGCGAGATGGGCTTTCGCTCGCTGCTGAGCGAAGAGTTTCCGCACCTGCGCATCGCACACATTCTTGAGATCGGCGACGACCGCGACCGCGCCTTTGCCGTCACGCAGGAGCTGCTGCGCAACGAGCCGCCGCACGCGATTTACAACATCGGCGCCGGCAATCAAGGCATCGCGCGGGCGCTGAAAGAGGCGCGGCCGGCTGAGGCGCGGCCGGCAGAGGCGCGACCGGCCGAGGCGCGGCTTACCGAGGCATGGCCCAACGAGGCTCGCTCAAACCAGGCAGCCTCGGCCCATCGCATCGTCTTCGTGGGTCACGACCTTACCGAAGCCACGCGCCGACTGTTGCTCGATCGCACCATGGACGCCGTGATCGACCAGAACCCGCGCGTCGAGGCACGCGAAATCGTCAAGCTGCTGGTGGCGGCCGTGAAGGGCGCGCCCGAACCCAGCTACCTGCCGCGGCTTCAGGTCATCTTCCGGGAAAATATTCCGGAGCCGTGATAGTCGGTCAGCGGTGGCCATGCTGCGGCGCATTGATCCTGCGGTTCATCGCCACAACTTCTTCGTGTGTCGGGCTCGGCCCCAGCTTGGCAAAAGCCTCCGCCATCTGGCCGCGTTTTCGCTCGGCATCGCCCTTTACCGCCGATGCCAGGGCCGCGCGCGTTTCGTCGGCGTCCCAGTCGCAGCAATAGGCGGGCGTGCAGGGCTGCTGTCGCCAGGACTCGCTCAAAGAGCCGGCGTCGACTGGATCAAAACCGACTTGGTCAACCAGGTTCATCGCGACCTGCTTACATCCCTCGTCGTCACCCGCAACCGCGATGGCCAGGCGGCCTTGGGCGCCCGTAGGCGTTCCCAGGTTCGCCAGGGTGTAAGCCAACGCATTGTTGAATGCCTTGGTCACCGGGCGGCCAATCTGCTGAGACACCCATACGCTCTCAGGCATTCCGTCGTCGATTTCTGCGATGCGCGCGTCTCGCATGCCGGGGTAGTAGTTGCTGGTATCGATGATAGGCACAACGGTCGCGACCGAATTGAACAAGCCGGCCGGAAGCTGCTGCATCGCCGGCAGGGGAATGGCGAGGATGATGGCGTCCACATTGTTCACTGCGTCCCAGACGTCTGCTGCCGTCGCGCCCATCTGCTTTGCAAGCGTGGATATGCCTTCTCTGCCCTTGGAATTGGCTACGCGCACTTGATGCCCGGCCGCCGTCAGTTTGCGAGCGAGGGTGCCGCCGATGTTTCCTGTCCCGATGATCCCGATATTCATGTGAACTCCTGCGTATGAAGGGCCCACTGTAGAATTTCGCTTTCGAAATTGGAAGTACCCACTAAAACCTCAGTAACCCACCAAGGAGGCCTTATGACCGGGGATCGGGAATGGAACTGTGAAGACCCCAATCGTCGACGCGAGTGGGCGGCGGCGACTACTGAAACCTTGCGAGTCCTTGAGGGGAAGTGGAAGATCATCATTCTGTGCCAGCTGTTTGCCGCTAAAAAAGCGATCCGTTTTTCAGAGCTGGAACGGCTTATCGATGGCGTGAACCAGAAGATGTTGATTCAGCAACTGAAGCAGCTTGAAGCGGACGGAATCGTGCATAGAACGGTTTTTCCTCAGGTCCCTCCGAAAGTGGAATATCAGCTGACAGAGGCGGGATACGCGCTCGGGCCCTCGATGCAGGCGCTTATCGAATGGGCAGAAAGGCGCCATGAGTTTGTCGCGTCACATGTTCCTGGGCAATGACGTCACCGCTCGCTTGCACAAGGCTCGGGCGTGGGCCAGGGTGGGCCTCGATAATCCTCAGCGCTTCTGCATACCGGTCCTAAGCGGGATGCAGGCCAACCCATCCATTCATCCCCACATAGACGCCCACGGCAATGATCAGCAAGCTGGAGAGATACGGCGCTTGCTGGGCAACCGCGTTAAACCAAGGCACACGTTTGTTGACGTGGCGGACGCTTAGCGCCGCCACGGCGCCGACCGTCACCAGCGTGATGGCCAGCCCGATCGAGAAGCACAGCACCAGCACGGCGCCCAGCGTGAACTCCTTGAGTTGAAGGCACAACAACAGCACGGTGATCGCCGCGGGGCAGGGGATCAGGCCACCGGTCAGGCCGAACAAGGCGATCTGCCAGTTGGTCACGTTGCGGTTCGTGAAACGCCGCCGGATGTCATTGGCGTGCGCAAGCTGGTGAGCATCCTGGTATCCCTCGGCCCCTACGTCCAGTCCTCGCGGCGCATCTTGGCGGTGGTGCTGCTGATGCTCATGGCGATGGTGGTGTCCATGTCCATGTCCATTTTCATGGTCATGTCCATGGACATGGTGATGATGGCCATGGCCCGCACCATGCTGCTCGCGCCAGGTCCGCCAGAACATCCACGCCGCGATCAGCACGATGATCACCCCGGACGCCAGCTGGAAATACGGCTCCAACTCCTCCGCCGCGACGCCACGCCACAGATACATGCCGCCCAGGCCGATCCCCCACACGATCGCCGTGTGCGAAATAGTCGCGGTGATGCCCAGCAACACGGCCTGCGCCACCGAACCCCGGATCGCGACGATGAACGCCGCCATCATCGTCTTGGAATGGCCGGGCTCCAGCCCGTGCAGGGCGCCCAGCAGGATGGCGCTGGGAATGAACAGCCAGGCGTGCGATGCGCCCTGGGCGATCAGATCGGAAAACGACAGCATGGATCCGTCCTTAGAGGTACTTGGTGATTTCTTTGAATTCGTCGATCGCGCGCTGCCGGTCCGCGTCCAGCTCGCCCACCGCGTCCTGCAGGCAGTGGTCGATGTGGTCCTGAATCAGGACTTTCTTGGCCTGGGAAATGGCACGCTCAACCGCGTGTAGCTGCTGGGCAAGCTCAAGGCAGGGACGGTGTTCTTCCATCATTGCCAGAATGCTGCGCAAATGGCCTTCCGCCCGCTTGAGACGTTTGGCGACGGCGTCGTGATGATGGTGGGGATCAGGTTTTTCCATGCGGAAATAATATCCCCCCGGGGGGGATCCCTAGGCTGGAAACCATGTCGCCAATCAGGGCAAGCGAAAAAAATGTTGTAGCGATCTCTACATGATTGCAGATATCGCAACCTCTTCTTATTCTGCTTCCCATGGACACCTCGCTCGCATCCTCGTGGTTTCTGCTTATCGTCAGCCTGCCCACCGGCGGTGCCACCGCGCGCATGCGCATCTGGCGCAAGCTGAAGGCCCTGGGCTGCACCGCCTTGCGCGACGGCGCCTATCTGCTGCCGGCTCATGCCGAGCAAGCGGCACAATTGGCCGATCTGGCCACCGAAACAACTGAAGAAGGCGGCCAGGCCTGGCTGCTGCGGGTCCAGCCGCGGGACAACGACGAGTCCGCCTCGTTCCAGCAGCTGTTCGACCGCTCGGCCGACTACGAAGCCTGGCTGGCGGAACTGGCCCAGGCGCGCCAGACGCTGGCCGGTTTGAATGGGCCGGAACTGAACCGACTGTTGCGCCGTCACGAACGCAGCTACCTGGCGTTGCAGCGGATCGATTTCTTCCCGGGCGAAGCCTCGCTGCGCGCTCAAGCCCAGCAGCGCGATTTCGCCAATGCCATCGAATCCCTTCTGTCGCCCGGCGAACCTCATGTCGCCCAGGAGGGAAGCATCGCGCGCCGCGATCCCATGCATTACCGGGGCCGGCTCTGGGCGACCCGGCGCCATGTCTGGGTAGACCGGGTCGCTAGCGCCTGGCTGATCCAGCGCTTCATCGACCCGTCCGCGCGCTTCCTTTGGATCGAGAACCCGGTCGACTGCCCGCCTGATGCCCTGGGATTTGACTTCGACGGTGCCACTTTCACACACGTGGGCGACAGGGTGTCGTTCGAGGTGCTGCTTGCCAGCTTCGGACTGGAAGACAACCGGGGCCTTGCACGTCTGGGCGCGTTGGTGCATGGGCTTGACGTCGGCGGCGCCGCCGCGCCGGAAGCTGCCGGTTTCGAGGCCATGCTGGCCGGCGCGCGCAAGCGCCTGCCCGACGACGATGCCCTGTTAGCCGAGGTCGGCGCCGTGCTGGATTCTCTGTACGCCCATTTCTCCGGTGGGCGTCAGACATGACCCTTCCTTGCCAAGAGCGCGACCGTGAATCCCGCTGAAGAATCCGCCCGCGACCACGCCGCGACGTTTGTCTCGCCGCCTGGCTATACCCTTTGGCAATTAGCCTGGTATTTCGTCCGGCTGGGGGCCATCGGTTTCGGCGGGCCTGTTGCCTTGGCCGGCTACATGCACCGCGATCTAGTCGAGGGCAGGGGCTGGATCACGGACGGCGATTACAAGGAAGGTTTAGCGCTGGCCCAACTGGCGCCAGGCCCTCTGGCCGCGCAGCTTGCCATCTACCTCGGCTACGTGCACTACCGCATTCTTGGCGCCACGCTGGTGGGCATCGCCTTCGTCCTGCCATCGTTCTTCATGGTTGTTGCGCTGGGCTGGGCATACGTGCGTTTCGGCGGCCTGGCCTGGATGCAAGCGGTGTTCTACGGCGTGAGCGCCGCCGTGATCGGCATCATCGCCATCAGCGGCTACAAGCTCACTACCAAGAGCGTGGGCCGCGACAAGCTGTTGTGGGCCATCTATCTGGTGCTGGCTGTCGTAACCGTTATCACCGAGTCTGAAATAGCCTGGCTGTTTCTGGCGGCCGGCCTGCTCGTCTGGTTTTGGCGCGCGCCGCCCCGGTGGCTGAAGTCCGGCCATCTGCCGGCAGCGGCCGCGATGTTCGCGCCAGCGGGCACGGCGCTAACTAAGCTGGATTGGCCGCTGCTCTGGCAGATCGGACTGTTCTTCGCCAAGGCGGGCGCTTTCATTTTTGGTTCCGGCCTGGCCATCGTGCCGTTTCTCTATGGCGGCGTGGTGACCGACTTTCACTGGCTCAATGACAAGCAGTTCGTGGATGCCGTAGCGGTGGCCATGATCACACCGGGACCCGTCGTTATCACGGTGGGTTTCATCGGCTACCTGGTGGCCGGTTTTCCCGGCGCCTGTGTGGCGGCGCTGGCCACCTTTCTGCCTTGTTATCTGTTCACCATCGTCCCAGCACCCTATTTTAAAAAGTACGGAAAACTGCCCGGTGTCCTCGCATTCGTTGACGGCGTGACGGCCGCGGCAATCGGCGCTATCGCGGGCGCAGTCATCGTTATCGCCCGACGCACAATCGTCGATATGCCGACACTGATGTTGGCGATGGCCGCGGTGCTGCTGTTGTTACGGTTTAAAAAACTGCCCGAACCGATGATCGTGACGGGCGCGGCGCTGATCGGCCTGGCGATTTACCCGCTGATGCATTAAGCCCGCTGAAGGAGCCCATCATGCAAAGCATATCCATTCCCGAACTTGCGCTTTGGCGCGGCGCCGGGTTTCCCCATACGTTGATAGACGTGCGACGCAAGCTCAGGCGCATGGAGGATGGGGTGTCAATCCCTGAAGGCCAATGGCTTGACCCCGCTTTGTGGCTGGACTGGAAAGACACGATAGCAAACACGCAGGCCGTGGTCGTCTATTGCGCCGAAGGCCACGAACTTAGCCAAGGGCTGGCGGCCACCCTTCAGGCGATGGGCATCGACGCCAGATATTTAATTGGCGGGATACAGGCTTGGCGTGCTGCCGGGCAGTGCGTGGAATCAATCGAATTTCGCGACCGGCACGCCGGTAGTGCGTGACTATCGTTCCTGAGCGCGAACGGCGCCGCGTCGCGCCAGATCGCGCCTTTGCACTTGTTCTAGCGCGCCCACCTGGCCGGGGAAAAGCGATCCGCCATTAAAAGGCCGCCTCGGTCCAAAGCCATGTCGGCAAGGACCTCGCCCACGGCGGGCGCGATTTGGAATCCTCCGCCCGAGAACCCAAAAGCGTGCAGAAGCCGCGGCACTGTGGCGCTGAAGCCGATGACGGGGTTCTTGTCGGGAAAGTACCCTTCGATGCCGGACCAGCAGCGGATAATGCTGGCGCGGGCAAGAGCCGGCAAGATAGCGGGAGCGGTGCGCCCAAGCTCGGCCATTGCGGCAGGGCCAGGACGGCTGCGGTCGCCCGGCAAGGCGTGCCCGTAGCCGCCGCCCATGACGAAATTGCCGCGCCCCACTTGCCTTGCGTAAAAGCCCCCGCCTTCAACTCCCAGCGAAACGTCGATCTGTCGCGTAAGCGGTTCGGTGACGAGCATGGTGGGATATTTGACCTGCAAGGGTAAGACGTCGCCGAACCAGCCGGCAGCGACGGCGCCCCAAGCGCCGGCTGCATTGATCACCGTGCCGGCTCGGATCTGGCGGCCATCCGCTGCGGTCAATAGGAAGTCGCCGGCCTGCGTGTCCGCATGGGCAATTGCGCAGTGCTCCAGCAGCAGGGCGCCGGCACGCGCGGCGGCGTGGGCGAAGGCGGGCGCGACCAGGCGGGGGTTGGCCTGGCCGTCCTCGGCACACAGCGAGCCGCCGACGACATCGGGCGCAAGCGCCGGAAAACGTCGGCGCAGCGCCGCGCGATCCAGGATATCGAGGCCCAGGTCGAAGTCGCGGACCTTATCGCGATAGGCGACGAGCTTGTCCAGGTCCGCCTGCGAGCGGGCAAGCTTGAGGTGTCCGGTGCGCACATATTCCGCGTCGGTGCCGATCAATTCGGGAAGCCTTGCCCAGATGCCGTGGGCGCGCTGGGCAAGGTAGAGCTGTTCGATGTTGCGGCCCTGGCGGCGCACGCCACCGAAGTTGACGCCACTGGCGCGCGCGCCGCACAGGCCGCGCTCGATCAGGACGGTGGCGACGCCGGCGCGCCGCAAGGCAAGAGCGGCGCTGGCCCCGACCAGGCCGGCGCCGATGACGGCGACGTCGGTGTGCAACAGGGTCATGACGGATCCTTGCCCAGGACGGCGAATGGCAGCGGTTTGACGGGCGCCTGTCCTCGCATCCGGCCAACGGCCGACAGCGGAATCCGCCGGCAGTCCGCTAGCAGTTCGGCGGCGCCGCTCTGGCACATGCGGCCCTGGCACAAGCCCATGCCGATGCGGGTCAGGGCCTTGAGGCGGTTGAGATCATCGACGGCGTATTGCCGGGCGACAGCGCGCAGTTCGCCGGCGCGCACTTCCTCGCAGCGGCAGACTATGACGCTGTCATCGCAGCCGGTGCCCGTGCCCGACAACGGGAAGGCGCGGTTCAGCCCTTGCCGGAAGCGTGCCAACGCGGCCTGCTTGCGGGCAAGCCAGCGCAGTCTTGCGCCATCCACGCGGATGCCGCTGTCGGCCAGCATGGCAAGCGCGCTGCGCTCGCCGGAAAGCTTCGCCAGCATGGCGCCGCCGATGCTCGCGCCGTCGCCGGCCAGGTAGACGCCGGATACCGTGCTGCGGCCGTCGGCGTCGCGCCGGGGCAGCCAGACGCGCTGGGCCGCGTCGAAGTCGAAGGCGCAGTCAAGCAGGTCCGGCAACTGGGTTTCGGGGCGCAGGCCGTGGCCGACCGCGAGCGCGTCGCACGCGAAGTCGCGCTCGGCGCGGCCGATGCGCGCGCGCACGCCTTCGACGCGGGTCGTGCCTTGCGCGGCGAGCAGGTCGGCGGAATGGTGCACGGGTACGCCGTTAGCGCGCAGCCACCCCAGGTAGTACAGGCCCTTGGCCAGCGTGCCGGGCTGGTTCAGCAGCGCGGGCAGGGCGCTTGCCTGTGCAGCCAGGGGCGCGCTGTCCAGCACGGCCTGCACCTGCCCGCCGGCGCGCGCGTACTGATAGGCAACGAGATACAGCAGCGGGCCGGTGCCCGCGAACACGATGCGCGGCCCCAGCAGGCAATGCTGACCTTTAAGCGCGATCTGGGCGCCGCCCAGCGAGAAGACGCCGGGCAGGGTCCAGCCGGGAAAGGGCAGGACGCGGTCGGTGGCGCCGGTGGCGATCAGAAGGTGCGAGTAGCGCAGCCCATCAAGGTCGCCGTCACGCACCAGATCGAGGTGCTCGGGCGTGGCGTTCCAGACGGCCGTCCGGGCGCGGTAATCGGCCTGCCCGCGCAGCTGGGCACCCGCCGCGTGGATGGCGGCGGCTCGCTTGTGTTCAAAGCCATAGCGTTGGCGCGCGCTGCCGCGCGGCACCAGGCTCTGGCGATAGATCTGGCCGCCCGGCAAGGGCGCCTCGTCGATGATGACGGGTCGCACGCCATGACGCAGAAGCGTTTGCGCGGCGCGCACGCCGGCCGGCCCGGCGCCCACCACCACCATCCGCGGCTGGGTGCTAGCCGAAGATAACGCGTTCATGGGCATGCTCCGGGCAGGGTGTCGACCAGGGCCATGCCATCCTCGGCCAAGGTGGAACAGGCGCGCACGCGCTGGCCGCTGGAGAGATGCACCCAGCAGTCCTGGCAGGCGCCCATCAGGCAGAAGCCCGCGCGCGGCGCGCCCGCGCCCAAGGTGGTCCGCAACCGGTCGCCGGCCAGCAGCAGCGCGGTCAGCACGGTGTCGCCGGGCTGTGCGGCAATCGGCTGGCCGTTCCAGGTCAGGCGCAGGGCGGGCCCGGCCTGCGGGGCGACGCGGCGCAGCAGGGCAGTCATGCGCGCGGCTCCGTGGCGCCGGCCTTCTCGGCCTGCATCTGCGACAGGGTGCGGTCGGGCAGGATGATGTCGGCGTCGTACACAAGATCCAGGATGGCGGGCAGCCGGCGCTCGCGGGCGTAGGCCAGCGCGGCGTCGTAGGCTGGTGCAAAATCCTCGGTGGACGCGACCCGGCGGCCGAAGGCGCCATAGCTTTGCGCCAGCAGGGCGAAGTCGGGATTGACCAGGGTCGTGGCCAATGCGCGGCCAGGGTAGGCCCGCTCCTGGTGCAACCGGATGGTGCCGTAGAGCCCGTTGTTGAACACCAGGATGACGATGCCAAGCTGATGCTGCACGGCAGTGGCCACTTCCTGCATGGTCATCTGAAAGCAGCCGTCGCCGGCAAAGCAGATGACCGCGGCGTCGCGGTCGTGCAGCTTGGCGGCGATGGCCGCCGGCAGGCCGTAGCCCATGGCGCCCACGGCAGGCGCCAGCTGGCTGCCCAGCCCCTTGAAGGCGATGTGCCGGTGGGCATAAAGCGCGTAGTTGCCCGCGCCCACGGTGACGCAGGCGCGGGCGGGCAGCGAGGCCGCCACATGGCGGGCGGCCGCGTTGAGGTCGAGCGGGCCGGGGGTGGGCGGCAGCGCCGGCGCCGGCGCCGCGGCATGCAAGCCGCTACGACGCGCCTGCCAGCCGGGCGTGGGCGTGACTTCCGCAGCAGCCTGGGCAAAGCCGTCGATGCTGGCGGCAATGCCCAGCGCCGGAGTGCTCAGCCGGCCGATCTCGTTGGCGTCGGGGTGGATGTGCACCAGGGTCTGGCGCGGCGTGGGCGAGGCTATCCACTCGTAGTTCAGGGTGGTCGGTTCGCACAAGCGCGTACCCAGCGCGATGACAAGGTCGCTGTCCATGACCACCCGTTTCTGGTGTGCGGGCATGCTGGCGCTGACCTGTCCGACAAAGTTCGGATGGTCATTGTCAAACAGCTCCAGCCGTCTCCAGGCGGTGGCGACCGGCAGGTCAAAGCGCAGGGCGAAGTCGCGTATCGCCGTGCGCGCGGCATCCGACCAGCGCGAGCCGCCCAGCAGCAGCAACGGCTTGGCAGCGGTTTCGATCATCTGCCGCAGCCGCTGCATGTCGGTCGGCGTGGGGCAGGCCTGCGGCGTTGCGGGGGGCGCGGCCAGCGGCGCGCTGGTCAGGCAGGCCAGCATGTCCTCGGGCAGCGCCAGCACCACGGGGCCAGGGCGCCCGCTGGTGGCAACGGTCCAGGCGCGCGCCAGGTATTCCGGGATCCGGTCGGCACGCTCGATCTGCGCCACCCATTTCGCCAGCGGCGCGTACATGGCGCGATAGTCCACTTCCTGGAAGCACTGGCGGTCGGCGGTATCGCCGCCGACCTGGCCGATGAACAGGATCATGGGCGTGGAGTCTTCACGGGCGGTGTGCACGCCGATGGCTGCGTTGGTGGCGCCGGGGCCGCGCGAGACGAAGCAGATGCCGGGCTGGCCCGTCAGCTTGCCGTGCGCCTCGGCCATATAGGCCGCGCCGCCTTCCTGGCGGCAGACAATGGATTCCATCGTGTCGCGTCGCGCGTACAGGGCGTCGATGCAGGGCAGGAAGCTCTCGCCGGGCACCATGAAGACCCGGCGCACGCCAAAGGCCTGCAATTGCGCGATCAGGGCTTCGCCGCCGCTGCGCGGCGCGGGCTGTGCGGCGCCGGTCATGCGTTTTCCTGTTCAAGGGCGCGGGCTACGCGCTCGGGCCCGTAGTCGCGCTTGGCGGCCGCGCGGCTTACCTTGCCGCCCACGATATCGCGGCGGATATCCGCCAGGCTTCGCTCGGCTGGCGCGCCATAACCGCCGCCGCCGGGCGTTTCCAGACGCACCGAGACCCCCGCCGGCAGGGCGTGGCCCGAGATCTTGTTTGGCAGGCGTTTTTCGTCGGCGCGGCCCGGGTTCTGGATCAGGCGCGATGTGCCGCCGGTCAGGCCGCCATCCAGCCCGGCCGCGCCGAACAGCGCCGCGTCGCAACGGATGGTGCAGGCCAGCTGATCGTGCAGCGAGCGGATCTGGCGCGCGATGCCCATGCCGCCGCGGTACTTGCCCGCGCCGCCCGTGTCGTTGACCAGTGCGTATTCGTCGACCAACAGGGGGTACTCGATCTCCAGGGCCTCGGCGGGCAGATTGGATGTATTGGTGACGTTGACCTGGATGCCGTCCATGCCGTCGCCACGGGCGCGCCCGCCCGCGCCGCCGCCCAGCGTTTCAAGATAGACGAAGGTGCCCTTGCCGTCGCGCATGGGGCCCGAAAACAGCATCGATGGCATGACGTCGTTGGACGAGGCCATGCCGCGGCCAGGCGGCAGCAACTGGCCCAGGGCGCCGATCACGGTGCCGGCCACGCGCTGCGCGGTGGTCACGCGCGCGCCCACCGCGGCGGGAAACACCGGATTGGTGATCGTGCCCTCGGGCGCGCTGATGGTGATGGGCTGGAACAGGCCGTTGTTGGGCATCAGCTCGGGGTCGAGCATGGCCTTGACGGCAAAGTACACGCTGGCGTTAAGCGCACTGGCCGGCAGGTTGAAGGCGCCGCGCGCCTGCTTGCCGGTGCCGGTAAAGTCCACGTGCAGCTGGCCGCCCCGCGCGTGTACGTTCGCCTGTATCACCACCGGATCGCCGCCCATGCCGTCGTCGTCCATGCGTTCGGTGAAGGACGCGCTGCCTTCGGGCAACTGGGCGATGCGGTTGCGCAGCCGTCGCTCGGTGTAGCGCAAGATGCCATCGATGGCGGACAACACCGTCTCCAGTCCGGACTGCCGTACCAGTTCCAGCATCAGCCGGGCGCCCTTGTCATTGGTGGCGATCTGCGCCCGGATGTCGTGCATGCGGTTGTCCGGCTCGCGCGTGTTGTGCGCGATCATTTCCAGCAGATCCAGGTCCAGTTCGCCTTGCCGCACGATACGCATGGCCGGCAGGCGGATGCCTTCCTCCCACACGGTCTTCAGGTGATGGGAGGTCGAGCCCGGCACGGCCCCGCCCACGTCCGTGTGATGGCCGATGTTGGCGGCAAAGAAACGCAGTGCGCCGTCGCAGAAAATGGGCGATACGACGGTGATGTCCGGCGCGTGGGTGCCTCCGGCCAGATAGGCGTCATTGCACAGGAACGCGTCGCCGGGGCGGATGCCGGCGACGCCGTAGCGGCGCAGCACGGCGTCGATGCCGCCCGACAGCGAGCCCAGGTGCACCGGCACGTGGGCGGCCTGCGCCACCAGTCGGCCGGCGGCGTCGAACAGCGCCACGGAGCAGTCTTTGCGCTCTTTGATGTTGCTGGAAAAGGACGAGCGGATCAGCGTGTTGCCCATCTCTTCCGTGATGGACAGCAGGCGGTTGCTGAAGACCTCCATCTCGATGGGGTCGAAGGCGTCGGTATCGGCGGCAGTCGGTGCGGTGGTCATGTCGGTTTGCCTTAGGGTTGGAGAGTGACGACAAGGTTGCCGTAGTCGTCGGCGCGCGCTTGCTGGCCGGGCAGGATCACAGTGGTCGAACTCATTTCCTCGATGACGGCCGGCCCTTCGACAGGCGCGCCCGTCGGAAGTAGGGCGCGGCGGTAGATGGGCGTGTCGGCCCAGCCGGCGTTTTCGAAATAGACGGGGCGGTGCTCCTTGACCGCGCCCGCCAGGCTGGCGCCGCCGGCCACGTGGGCGATCGGCGCGCGCGGCACCAGGCCCACCGCGCGCACGCGGCAGTTGACGATCTCGACCGAGCGGCCGGTGGCGTCGTAGCCATACTCGCGGATGTGAGCCGCGCTGAAGGCGAGCACAAAATCGGCCAGCGGTAACAGCCGCATGCCCTCCAGCGGCACCGGGATCTCAAAATTCTGGCCCTGGTAGCGCGCATCGATGACGGCCGTCAGGCGCTGGGCGGAATCGCCCACGCCTTCGTCCGCCAGCCACGCGCGCGCCTTGCCGGCCAAGGTGTCCAGCGCCTGCTGCACCGCCTGCCAGCCCGCGTCGTTGGCGCTTGCCATCAGCGTCTGGACGAAGTCCATTGAGATGTCCGACAGGAGAATGCCGCGCGCGCACATGGTGCCGGGCTCCTGCGGGATCAACAAGGTGCCTATGCCGCAGTCGCGAGCCAGCTCGGCCGCGTGCAGGCCGCCGGCGCCGCCAAAGGCGCACAGCGCAAACTTGCGGATGTCGTGGCCACGCTCGGTCGACACCGCGCGCACCGCCCGGGCCATGTTCGAGTTGGCGATGCGCAGGATGCCGTAGGCCGCCTCTTCCAGGCTGATGCCCAGCGGCCCGGCCACTTGTTCCTGAAGCGCGGCGCGCGCGCATTCGGCATGCACGGCCATCCGGCCTTCAAGCAACGCCACGGGATTCAGGCGCCCCAGCACGACGTGCGCATCCGTCAGCGTGACGGCCGTGCCCCCCCGGTTGTAGGCGATCGGCCCGGGCACGGCGCCTGCGCTTTGCGGGCCCACCTTCAGCGCGCCCGCATCGTCGATGCGCGCGATGCTGCCGCCGCCCGCGCCGATGACGTGCACGTCGACCATCAAGGTCTTCACCGGATAGTCCGCCACCAGGCGGCTGGAGGTGAACAGCGGCTGCAATTCGGCCACCAGCGACACGTCGGTGCTGGTGCCGCCTACGTCGAACGTGATTAGGTTGTGAAAACCGGCCGCCTGTCCAAGCTCGGCCGCGCCGATCACCCCGGCGGCGGGCCCGGACACGCAGGTCCGTACCGGCGCGGTCAGCACCGATTCCACCGACATCAAACCGCCGTTGGAATGCACTGTCGTCGGAGGCACTCTCACACCCATGCCTTGCACCGAGTCGACCAGGTTGCGCATGTAGGCGGCCATGCGCGGGCCAACGTAGGCGTTCAGCGCCGTGGTCGACATGCGCTCATACTCCCGAAACTCGGGCAGGATTTCGCTGGATACGCTGAGGTACACGCCCGGCAGGTGTTCGGCCAGGATTTCACGTGTGCGGCGCTCGTGGGCATCGTTGCGGTAGCTGTGCATGAAGCAGATGGCGACCGCTTCCACCTGCGCGGCGGCGAGCTGGCGCGCAACCGAGGCGACCTCGTCCTCGTCCAGCGCCTGTAGCACGCTGCCGTCGGCGGCCATGCGCTCGCCGATTTCGAAGCGCCACTCGCGCGGCGCCAGCGGCTCGGGCTTGATGACGTTGTAGTCATACAGGTGCGGACGGGTCTGCCGGCCGATCTCCAGCACGTCGCGAAAGCCGCGCGTAGTCACCAGCGCGCAGCGCGAGCCGCGGCGTTCGATCACCATATTGGTGGCCACGGTCGTGCCGTGACCCACGTGCGCCAGCTCGTCGCCCGAGATCCCGTGTTCGCGCATCAGGTGCGCCAGGCCGCTCTGGATGGCCTCGGACGGGTCATGCGGCGTCGAGGGCACCTTGAAGTACGAGAGCTCGCCGCTATGCTCGGCCAACAGGGTGAAATCAGTGAAGGTTCCGCCCACGTCGAAGCCGACGCGGAAACGGCGCTCGCCGGGAAGGGATGCAGTCTGGGTCAACGCTAATCTCCAGGAAGCTGGCGCGGACGCGCGCCGATGCTAGGGTGACCCGAATCTTATCGACGCTGCATCATTCCTTCTAATCAAAGATTTGCATTGATAATCATCATCCTGGTGAATGACGGCGGATCAATAAGCGTGCGACTCGGCACCCTGCGCCGGATCGAACAACATCCCTTGCGCCTTGCACACCTTCAGGATTTCTTCGCGTAGCCAGCGGTGCGAAGGCAGGTTGTCGGAACGCTCGTGCCAGATCAGGTTGACCGTGCGCGGAATGAACGGGAATGGGGCTTCGATGGCTTCAAGCTGGTGGCTGTGCGGGCTGTTGCGTACGGCGTTGACCGGCACTACGCAGATCAGGTCGGTCTCGGCGAGCAGGCGCGGGGCCAGCGCGAATTGATTGATTGTCAGCACCGCATTGCGCTTGTAGCCATGGGCGGCCAGTTCGTGGTCGACCAGCGCCGATGTGCCCAGCAAGCTGACGACCAGATGGCGGGCGCGCAAGAAGTCGTCCAGCGTGAAACGTGGCATGGACAACAGCGGGTGTCCCTTGCGCATCGCGCACACATAGGTCAGCGTCTCAAGGGGCAGGGTGCGCAGCGACGAGCCGAAGTTCGAGTACACGCCGGCGGCCATATCGACTTCGCCCTTGTCCAGCAGCGCGGCGGTGTTGTCAAGCGAATAGGGGTGCAGGTGAATGCGGATGTTCGGCGCCACCATCTGTTGTTCAACGAACAGCGGCCGGATGACCTGGTCGGCCACGTAATCGGACATGGCCAGCCGAAACACTGCCTCGGAACTTGCAGGGTCGAATTCGTTGCGCTCCAGTGTCTCGGCAATGCGGGCGAGGGCGTCCCGTATGGGGGGCCAGAGCAATTCGGCGCGCTGCGTAGGCAGCACGCCGCCCTGCACTTTGATGAACAACGGGTCTTTCAATGTCAGGCGCAGCCGGTTGATGGCGTTACTTACCGCCGGCTGCGTCATGTGCAGGGCGAACGCCGCCCGCGTGACGTTGCGCTCGGTCATGACGGCGTCGAAAATGCGCAGCAGGTTCAGGTCGATGGCATCGAGCACGGTATCCCCATATCGTTATCAGTAATGTTGATGACGTTTTATTTTAATTGTTGATTGGTCATATAACACCGTACCGCTTAACCTTGCCCGAGTTCCTGCGCAGTTCACATGCAACTTGGGTAATCAATCGATGATAAAGAACCTGAAGTTTCTGACCGCCGCCTGTGTGGCAGCCCTGGCTGCCTCGTTTCCAGCCGCTGCGGACAACTATCCCAGCAAGCCCATCACCATCATCCTGCCGTATGCCACGGGCGGATCCGCCGACATGCTGGCGCGTTTTGCCGCCCAGGCGGTGCAAAGCGAGCTGGGGCAGCCCGTCATCGTTGAAGCCAAGCCGGGTGCCGGCGGCGTGCTGGGCACCGAGCATGTGGCCAGGGCAGAGCCCGACGGCTACACCTTGGCCCTGACCGCCAGCGGCACGATGGCAGTCAACCCCTACGTCTACAAGCTGCGCTACAAGCCCCTGGAGGATTTCAAGCAGATCACGGTGCTGGTGGACCTGCCTTTCGTCGTGGTGACGAACAACGCGTTTCCCGCGAAGACGCTCCAGGAATTCATCGATTACGGCCGTCGCAATCCCAACAAGATCACGTTCGGAAATGCCGGCCTGGGCACCCAGCAGCATCTGACACAGCTGATGTTCGCCCGCGCGGCGGGCATCCAGATCAACATCGTGCCCTACAAGGGAAGCAGCCCGGCGATGAACGACCTGCTGGGCGGCCACATCGACGCGGTCCTGGACAATACCGGCGTGCAGACCCCGTTCATCAAGGCGGGCAAGGTGCGGCCGCTGTTCGTCACGAACCCCGAGCGCGTAGCGGCGCTGCCTGACGTGCCTACCGCGCCGGAAGCCGGGATGCCGGGCTTTTCGGCCGTGGCCTGGTTCGGCCTGGCGGCGCCCAAGGGCACCCCGGACGCCATCGTTGAAAAGATCCAGGCCGCGATCGCGCGGGAGTTCGCCAAGCCCGAGATGAAGCAGCGCCTTTTGGACCTGGCCATGATCCCTCGCGCTTCCACGCCCGCCGATACCAGCCAACGCGTCAAGGCGGACCTGGAGGCATTCGGCAAGATTGCCAAGGAAGTGGATTTAAAGCCGATGTGAGTTCAGCCCGCAATGCGCGCGCGGGCGCATAGAGGTGCGGATCAGGAACTCGGAGCCGCGTCCGCGCAACCGCGAGCAAGGGGGGGCAAGGATCAGACCGCGATGTCGGGCCCATGCGATCCATGCGGCCCATGCGACCCGTGCGGATACGCCCCTCTGACCCGCATCCAGATGAACAAGCCGGCAAGCAGCATGACACTGCCTCCCGCAATAAAAACGCCCTCAATGCCTGTCAGGCTGAACATGGCACCGCCGGCCGCGGCGCCCATGGCGATGGAGGACTGCACCGACGCTACGACCATTCCGCCGGCACTTTCAGCCTGATCCGGCACGGCGCGCGCGACCCAGTTTGACCATGCAACCGGTACGCCACCGAACGCGAGGCCCCATGCCGCAACCAGCGTTGCCTGAACCGGTAGGGACGCGGGGAAAAGCGCCATCGCCAAGGCACTGCCACCGACCAGGGCCGGCATGAGGGCCAAGGTCACAGATAAGCTGCGCTGCATCAGCCAGCCTGCGAGCATGGTGCCCGCGAAATTCGCCACGCCGAAGCCAAGCAGCATCAGCGCCAGCCCGTTCGTTCCCACGCCGGCAGTGCTTTCCAGGAACGGCCGAATATAGGTGAAGAGAGCGAAATGGCCCGTATGCGCCAGAATGCAGCCCAACATGCCAAGCGCGATGCCGGGCCGCAAGAGAACGTCCAAGATCGTTCGGAGGCGCGCGGGCCGGCGCGGCGCCATCTTCGGTAACGTGAACCATTGGAATGCCAGGGTCAATACACCCACCGCCGCAGCGGCGACAAAGGCGCTGCGCCATCCAAACTGGCCACCAAGATAGCTACCCAACGGCACGGCGACCACTGTGCCCACGGCAATGCCGCTGAAGATGATCGATAACGCGCGTGGCAGGAGCGCCGTCGGCACCAGTCGCATGGCGACAGCCGCCGCCATGCTCCAGAACCCGCCCAGGGCGATTCCAAGTAGAACGCGCATCAAAAGCAGCACCCACATCTGCGACGACGCCGCAACCAGCAGGTTGGACACAATCATTAAAGTGGAAAAGCCCAGCAGCACCGTACGGCGATCGAGGCTGCGGGTAAGACCGGGCACCAGCAAGCCTGCAAATAACGCCACCACCGCAGTCACCGTCACAGCCTGTCCCGCCATGGCCTCTGATACGTGCAGAGCTTCTGCCATGGGCGTCAGTAGGCTTGCCGGCAGATACTCCGCGGTCAACAGGCCGAATACACCCATCGCCAGCGAGAACACTGCGGTCCATGCCGCTGACACCGGCTCAATGTCCCCCGGGCTTGCTGAACCTTCGGGGTTTGAAACATCAACAACACTACGCATTGCACTCATCCTAAAAAATCAGTGAGTGCAGTCTAGGACGTGTGCTTGGGATGATCTATGATGCGGCGTACTAAGTTTTTGATAGAAAATCCGATGCTGGCCTCACAGAATTACGCGCTTCCTCCGCACTTGATTAGTGAGCTGCTTGCCGGAATGCGTCTGCGCGGGGTGCAGTACCGGCGGGTGCAGACCGGGCCTAGTTTTGGACTGAGCATTGACGCGAAGGCCGGCCACGGCTTCTTCTACTACTTGGCGGTGGGCTCCGCCGTGCTACGTACCGCTGAGGGCGGCGTGCACGAATTGAGTGCCGGCAATGCGGTGTTTCTGCCCCATGGGCAAGCTCATCAATGGCTTTCCGCCGACGACGCGGACTTGCAGGATATCGATACGCTTGAAGCCGCCTTGATCGGCAATTCCGTCACCGA
Source organism: Achromobacter sp. 1L-A-4-B-C2 (assembly GCF_057291955.1). Lineage (NCBI taxonomy): Bacteria > Pseudomonadati > Pseudomonadota > Betaproteobacteria > Burkholderiales > Alcaligenaceae > Achromobacter > Achromobacter sp. 1L-A-4-B-C2. The sequence goes on along the minus strand of NZ_JBXAWP010000005.1, from coordinate 229,620 downwards.
CGTGGATGCGTGTCCAAGCACCAGCAGCGTCCCCAGCGCAATTTTCTTTTACGGTTGCATGGAATTCGACCTTGGCGGCATGCGGGCTTTGGGGCAGCTGATGCCGGATGTCATGTGCGTGAACGCCGACAGCGACCGCTTTCCTGGCATGGTTCCGATTCTGTCCGCGATGAAAGGCGAGATCTGTTCCAGACGCGTGGGCTTCGCGGACATTCTGGCGCGACTGGCCGAAGTGGTCGCCGCGATGATTGTCCGGGGATGGATCGAGTGCGGTTGCGACAATGCCTCCGGCCTGGCCGCAGCGCTGCGGGATCCACGGCTTGCGCGCGCCATCCTCGCCTTGCACCGCCAACCCGCCCGAGATTGGAAACTGGCTGAGTTGGCGGGCGAGTGCAATATTTCTCGCTCTGTTTTTGCCGAGCGATTTCATGCAACGGTGGGAACGCCACCGCTGCGCTACGCCAACGAGTTGAAGATGCGTCTTGCCAGGCAATGGCTGACGCACGACAGGCTGCCGATCGACACGGTAGCCGAGCGCTTGGGCTATACGTCGCAAGCAGCATTCAGCCGTGCGTTCAAGCGTGTTACCGGTCTGCCCCCAGGCGCCACCCGTCGGGCCTGATCAGCGCGGCGGCCCCCTTGGCCAACCCGTAGAAGCTGGCGAACTGGTCCAGAGGGTCTTCGATCTCCAGGCCGGCGCCAATGCAGTGGATGTGCAAGCCTGCGCGCGGCGCAAAGGTTGATGCGCCGTTGACCAGCAAGGTCCAGTGCGTGCCGTTAAGCAGGTTGAACAACCGCGTTGGGCTGCCGCCCGCGCCGCGCACAACGGCATCGGGCGCGCGACTGCCCGGCTCAAGTCGGCTGTCAGCTTGCAATGGAAGCGATAGCGGCGACGTCGGGTACCCGATGTCCAGTTGCTGGACTTCCCGGGTCCGCCTGTTGTCCCCGGTCTTGAAACCCGCAAGCAGTCGGGTGGACAGGCCGAGCACGTCCGCGGCCACGGGCCGGCGTTCGGCTTCGTAGGTCTCCAGCAGCGCCTCGGGCGCGCCGGCGAGTACGGCGGCCAGTTTCCAGCCCAGGTTGTAGGCGTCTTGCACGCTGGTGTTCAAGCCTTGCCCGCCGGTGGGCGGATGGACATGCGCCGCATCGCCGACCAGGAACACGGGGCCATGCCGGTAATGATCGGCCAGCCTGGCATTCATGTTGTAGGTCGAAGACCAGGCAACGCAGTGGACCGTGATGTCCGTGCGCGCGGTGTGCAGGGCAACGCGTTTTGTCAGCGCGGCAGCGGACAGGTCGACGTCGCCCTCAAGAGGGACCGGCGCCTGGATCTGGAACAGGTCGGTGCCTGCAAGCGGGCAGATGGCCAGGGGACCCGCGCCATGACCGTTGAACTGGTGCCACCTATCGCGCGACAAGCCTTCCAGCACGACATCGGCCACGATGGCGCGCACCCCTAACGTCTTGCCCGGAAAGCCGATGCCCAGCGTGCGGCGCACCAGACTGCGCCCGCCGTCGGCGCCCACCAGATAGCGAGCGTGGACCCTCTGCTTCCCGTCCGGGGTGGCCAGCACGGCTTCAATCCCGTCGGCGTTGATCTCCATCCCGATCAGCTCGACACCAAACTCCGGCGCACGGCCCAGTTCCAACAGCCGCTCTCGCATGATCGCTTCGGTCTTGAACTGCGGAACCATCAACGGAAGCGGATAGGGCTCGGCGGGCGTAGGTTCGGCAACCGTCGTGACTTCCTGATCCTCATGACTGCCGTCGGCCGAGTATTGGCGAATCGTGGGGTAGATGCCACCGGCGGCCATGGCCCGGTCAAGGATCCCCAGGTCTTCAAATACTTCCTGGGTGCGCGGTTGAATCCCTTTGCCGCGCGAGCCCGCAAAGGGAGAAGGGAGCTTTTCGATCAGGGCAAAGCGCACGCCGCGCCGCGCCAGTTCTATTGCCAGGGTCAGGCCGGCAGCGCCGGCACCGCAGATCAGGACGTCAACGGGGTTACGCATGTCGCTCTCCAAGTATGTGTAATATGCACACATTAAAAGGGGAGTCTATGGTCACCAAAAAGAAAGTGCAAGATACACATATCTCCGCGCAGCTGAAGGACCTTCATCGGTCCTTGATCACGATCGTGAGCGTGATGAACCGCCCCAGGAACGACGAACGCCTGATCGCGGAAGCGGGCGTGCAGCTGGACCAGGCGCTGTTTCGCCTATTGGTGGTGATTGAACGGGTGGGGCCGATCGGCGTGGTCGATCTGGCGGACCGGCTTGGCAGGGACTACACCACCATTAGCCGCCAGGTCGCCAAGCTGGAACGCATGGGGATGGTGATGCGGCACGAGAATCCGGACGACCGCCGGATGCGCGAAACGGTAGTGTCATCCGAGGGCAAGGCCGTGACCGACAAGCTTGATCAGGCGCGCGAGCGCCTGGCAAAAGGCATCTTTCAGGACTGGGCCGCCGAAGACATCACGGACTTGGTACGTCTGATGCGCAAGTTCGCAGAGGCGCTGGAACGGGGTACAGAGGGTTGATCGTCAAGACGGCGTTGCCCGGATCACGTCAGATTCAACCCACCATCCGACAGCAGAATTTCCCCAGTCAGATAGTTCGACTCAACCAGCATCGACACCGCCTGCGCAATATCCTCCGGCTTCGCGGCGCGCCGCATCGGTGCGCGTTCGCGCCATAACTGCTGGGCTGCGGTCCAGTCGGCGGTCAAGGGCGTATCGACCAAGCCTGGCGCGACGGCGTTCACGCGTATATCCGGGGCGAGCGAGACCGCCAGCAAGCGCGTGACGTGGTTTAGCGCCGCTTTCGTTGCGGCGTAGGGAATCGACGCGCCTTTGGGACGAACGCCTGCATGCGAGCTGACGTTGACCACGCAGGCCGGTGTGCCGGTTGCGGCGGACGCGCGCAGCGCGGCCTCGGCCAGCGCGATGATACGGAACGGCGCGATGACATTGACCTCGTGCAACGCGTGCCAGATGTCGGGGGTGGCTGCTGCCATATCCGCATGCGGCACCACGCGGCTGATGCCCGCGTTGTTCACGACGACATCCAGGCGGCCCCAATGCGCCACGGCTTCGTGCACCAGGCGGACCCGGTCTGCGTCTTGGGCAAGGTCGGCTTGCACATAAGCCGCCAGACCCAGTTCGCGCGCCATGGAGATGCCCACGTCCACCGAGCTGCGCGAGTGCAGAACGACTGCGTAGCCGTCTTTGGACAGCCGGCGCGCAATGGCGGCGCCGATGCCTGACGTTGAGCCGGTGACAAGAGCAACACGCTGTGTTGGGGGCATAGAAAGGTCCCATGAAATGGAAGGCGGGAGTTTACCTGCCGTGGGCATGCCGCCGGCGCACCCGGTGGGGGCGGCGGGCCTTCCAACGCTGCGAAGCGCCGACCGCAACGGGATGGGTCGGGAAGGCATCGCCGCTTAGCGCTGCAAACTCGCTCCATGGTCCGCGATGCTTTGCTGAATGCTGGCGACAAACCTTGCGATGACGGGATTGGTGTCGCGCTCGCGATAAACCAGCGCGATGCCGATGTTGGACGATTCGGGCAAGTCGTTCAGGGGCCGGAATTCGACGTCGGCCGGCATGAACTCCGCGTTGATCGACGGGACCAGCGCGATGCCCAAGCCGCTGCGCACCAGTCCCACCACGGTTTGCACCTGGACGGCTTCCTGCGTCACTCGCGGCGACACGCCGGCTTCGCGCAGCAAATGCATAACGGCGGCGTTCAGGCCGCCTACGCGCGACGGCGTATAGCCGATGAAATCCTGATCGCGCAACTCTTGTAGCGACAGCGATTGCTTGCGCGCCAGCGGATGATCCGCGGGCATGGCCACGCAGAACACGTCGCGCGAAATGGGTTCGAAGACCATGTTGCTGGGATGCGTAGTCGGTTCGCGCACAAAGGCGACGTCCACGGTTTCCGCGTCGATCATCGACAGCAGGCCCAGGTTGGTCGATTCGCTGAGGTCCAGCTTGATGTGGGGAAAGCGCCGGCTGAAATGCTGGATCAGGCGCGGCAGCAGGCTGAAGGTCAGGGACCCGATAAAGCCGATGCGCAAGCCGCCGCTTTCACCGTTGGCCGCCTGGCGCGCAGCGGTGATGACATCGGCCGCGCTATCCAGGCATTTGGTCGCCGCCGCCAGCGCCGCATGCCCGGCCGGTGTCAGCTTGACGCCGCGCGACCCGCGCTCTAGCAGAGCCACGCCGATTTCGTCTTCCAGCTTGCGGATGGCGACCGACAGCGGCGGCTGCGCCATGAACAGGCGTTCAGCGGCGCGGCTGAAGCTTTGCGTCTGGGCAACCGCCACGAATTGTTTGAGTTGACGCAGTTCCATCGTGATTGACCTTGTGAGGCGGGGCAGGGCGGGCGCGGCGCGGACCAAGCCGCCGGCGAGGTATACACAGAATGAATAGAAGTGTACATGCAAAGTATTTGATCAAGTATGGGTGGCATCTCTAGGATGGGCACCTAAAACAGCACCTGCGCCGTCCATGACGGCGCGGTCATAACACCTGGAGACAACCCTATGAAACTCGCCCGCCGCGTGTCGGCCGCCATTGCATTAGGCTTTGCCGCGCTATCCGCCACCGCCTTGCCGCTTGCCCCCGCACATGCCGCCGCACAGGCCGCGGACTACCCCGACAAGCCCATCAAGATCATCGTTCCCTATCCGCCCGGCGGCACCAACGACATCGTCGTGCGCTTGGTCGGCAAGAAGCTGGGCGAACAACTGGGGCAGCCGATCATCGTCGAAAACAAGGCAGGCGCGTCGGGCAACATCGGCGCCGAAAGCGTGGCCAGGGCGCCGGCCGACGGCTACACGCTGCTGCTGGTTACGACCGGGCACGCCATTCATCCGTCGCTATACAAGAACCTGCGCTACGACATCACGAAAGACCTGATGGGCGTGAGCCGCTTGTCCAGCGGCCCCATGCTGGTGATGGTCAACCCCAAGCTGGGCATCAACAATATCCAGGACCTGATCGCCCGCGCGAAAACCGAGCCGGGCGCAATGTTCTTTTCCAGCGCGGGCAATGGTTCGTCCACCCACCTGACGACCGAACTACTGGCCAGCAAGGCCGGCATCAAGCTGACCCATGTGCCGTTCAACGGCAGCGCGCCAGCCATGTCGGACGTGATGGCCGGCAATACGCAAGTCGTACTGGACTTGATGTTCTCGGCATTGCCGCAGGTGCAGTCCGGCCGCCTGAAGGCCATTGCTATCACGGGAACGGCGCGGTCGCCCCTGTTGCCCGACGTGCCCACGGTGGCGGAATCCGGCGTGGCCGGTTTCGACGCGGAGGTCTGGAATGGCCTGATGGCGCCCGCAAAAACTCCGCAGCCCGTCGTCGACCGCTTGAACGCCGAGTTAAAGAAGGTGCTGGCCGACCCCGACATCAAGACCCGCCTGGACGCGCAGGGCTTCCCCGCCAGCTGGTCCACGCCGGCTGACTTCGACAAGCAGATCGCATCCGAGATCAAGCGCTGGGCGCCGGTTGTCCAAGCGTCGGGCGCCACCGTCCAGTAAGCCATGCCGGGCGGTCGCCATCATTGCGGCCGCCTGACCCGCCATTCAATCCGGAGTCGTTCCTTCATGTCTGACCGTCACGCCCTGGCGTCTTTGATCCATCCACGATCCATCGCCATCATTGGTGCTTCCGACGACGCGCTGCGTATCGGCGGCCGCCCCATTGCCTACATGCGCCAGCAGGGCTACCTGGGCCGGCTGATGCCCGTGAACCCCAAGCGTTCCACGATTCAAGGCATCCCCGCCTATGCCAGCGTGGCCGACCTGCCGGAAACGCCCGACCTGGCCATCGTGGCCGTGGCCGCCAAGCTGGCGCCCGATGTGGTCGAGGAACTGGGCAAGCGCGGCACGCGTGTCGCCATCGTGTTTTCGGCCGGTTTTGCCGAGGCCGACGCGCAGGGCGCGGCGCTGCAAGACCGCATGACCGCCGCCGCGCGCCGCTACGGGCTGCGCTTGCTCGGGCCCAACTCTTTGGGGGTGTTGAATCCTCGCATCGGGTTCTACGGCAGCTTTACGTCGGTGGTGGAAAGCGGTTTTCCCAAAGCAGGCCGCGTCGGAATCGCCAGCCAGTCCGGGGCCTATGGCAGCCACATCCTGGGCCTTGCGCGCGACTACGGCATCGGCGTGTCCGCCTGCGTCATGAGCGGCAATGAAAGCGACATCAGCCTGGGCGACATGGTGCAGGCATTTGTCGATGATCCCGACACCGACGTCATCGCCGTGTACTCCGAGGGCATCCGCGACGGGCAGCGCTTGCTGGCCGCATTGGAAGCCGCGCGGCTGGCCCGCAAGCCCGTGGTCATGATGAAGGTGGGCACCAGTGAAGTGGGCAGCGCGGCCGCCCAATCGCATACCGCGTCCATCGCCGGCAACGACGCCGTGACGGACGCCGTGTTGGCTGAACACGGCGTGGTGCGCGCCCGGTCCACCGAACACATGCTGGACGTGGCGCGGCTGGCTACGCGCCGCATTTACCCCGTGCACAATTCCCTCGGCGTCATCACGGTAAGTGGCGGGGCCGGCGTGATCGTGTCGGACGCGGCCGAGCTGTGTGGTTTGCCCATGCCCCAAATGCCTGCCGCCGCGCAACGGCATTTGAAGGAATTGATTCCGTTCTGCGCGCCGCGCAATCCTGTGGATTGCACGGCACAGTTCATGAATGACCTGTCCATTGCGGGCCGCTTCGCGGATGCCGTGGTCCAAGAGGGCGGCTATCAATCCATTCTTGGATTCTTTACCTATACCGTTGGGGCGGCATCGATTGCCGACGGCCTGCGCGCGCAGCTGAACGCAGTGCGTGAGCGGCATCCGGACCGCTTGTTCGTGCTGTGCATTCTGGCCTCGCGCGAACGGGTGCAACAGTACGAAGACGACGGGTTCTCGGTCTACGAAGACCCCGCCCGCGCCGTGGCCGCCATTGAAGCCATGGGACGATTCGGCGCCGCGTTTGCGCGGCCGGCTGGGCAGAAGACGCCATCCGCGCCCGTGTCGATCCCGCTGCCCGACGCCACGCCCAGCGAAGCCACGGCCAAGCAAATCCTGGCGCAGGCCGGCATCGCCGTGGCCGAAGAGCGCGTGTGCGCCGATGCCCGAGCGGCGGTCGCGGCGGCGGAACAAATCGGCTACCCCGTCGTCATGAAGATCCTGTCGCCAGACATTCTGCACAAGTCGGAAATCGGCGGCGTGCTGTTGGACGTTGCAAACGCGCAAGCGGTGCAAGCGGGCCATGCCCGGTTGCTGGAGCGTGCGGCAACGGCGGCACCCGATGCACGCATTGAAGGCGTGCTGGTCGCGCGCCAATTGTCGGGTGGCGTCGAGTGCATCCTGGGCACCCAGCGCGATCCGGTTTTTGGCCCGGTGGCCATGTTCGGACTGGGCGGCATCTTCGTCGAGATCATGAAGGACGTCGTCCTGCGTCGCTGCCCGTTCGACATCGACACCGCTGAACAGATGATCCTGTCCATCAAAGGGGCGCCGCTGCTGCAAGGCGCGCGCGGCAAGCCGCCTGCTGATGTGAAGGCACTGGCCATCATGCTGTCGCGCTTGTCGCACTTCGCACACGAGGCCGGGCCGCGCCTGCAATCGATAGACCTCAATCCGGTGATCGCCTTGCCTGCGGGGCAGGGGGCCTATGCCGTGGACGCGGTAATCGAACTGGCCGCCGACGGGGATGCGCGCGCGGATGTGGCCCGTGGCCCCGGCCCGGGCACGCTCTGATCAGGTGGCCATCATGCCGATCAATCCCGACCTTCTGTTGAACCGGCCGTTCGAACCGCGTTCGCATCGCTACCGTGAATGCGACACCGTGCTGTATGCGCTGGGTTGCGGCCTGGGCGCCGATCCGCTGGATGCCGGCCAGCTGCGCTATGTGTACGAACACGCGCCGGGCGGGCTGTGTGCCTTGCCGACGCTGGCGAACATCCTGGGCTACTTCGGATTCTGGGCAGACCAGCCCGACACCGGAATTACCTGGCGCAAGCTGGTGCACGCCGAACAGCACATCGAACTCCAACGCCCCTTGCGCGCCAGCGGCCACATCGTCGGCGAAAACCGCATCGTGGGCCTGCACGACAAGGGCGCCGAAAAAGGAGCGCTGATGCTGCAAGACCGGCGCATCGTCGACGCCGCCAGCGGCGAGCTGCTGGCCACGGTGACGCAGACCACGATGCTGCGCGGCGACGGCGGGTTCGGCGCCACGCAGGGGGCAACGCATGGCCGCGCACCGCTGCCCGCGCATGTATTGCCCGACCGGGCTGCGGATGCGGTTTGCGACCTGGCCACCCTGCCGCAGGCCGCGCTGCTGTATCGCCTGAACGGTGACGCCAACCCTTTGCACGCGGACCCGGCCACGGCACGCGCGGCGGGGTTTGAGCGGCCCATCCTGCATGGGCTGGCCACGATGGGCGTGGCCATGCACGCCGTGCTGCGCGCGCTGCTGGGCTATGACGCCGGTGCCGTGCGCGGCATGCGGGTGCGCTTTACCGCGCCGGTGTTGCCGGGCGACATCTTGCGCACCGAGATGTGGCGCGACGGTGGCGTCGTCTCGCTGCGCACTACCGCCATGGAACGCCGCGTCGTCGTGCTGGGTTCCGGCCGCATCGACTTGTCCGACTGAATCCGCGCGCACGCGACGCCGCGCGCGCCTTACCTTGCATAAAGAGAGACCGTTATGGATCTGCAGATCAACGACAAAGTGGCCATCGTCACGGGTTCCGCCCGGGGCCTGGGCGCGGCCACCGCCCGCAAGCTGGCCGCTGAAGGCGCGCGTGTGGTGATCACCGACGTCCTGGCCGAGCAGGCTGAAGCCACCGCCGCCGCGCTACGCGCCGACGGCTTGCAGGCGCATTGCATCGTGGCCGACATCACCAAGGCGGCTGACGTGCAACGCCTGGTCGACGAGACCATCGCCACCTTTGGCGGCGTCCACATCCTGGTGAACAACGCGGGCTTTCCGCGCGACAAATACCTGGTCAAGATGAGCGAGCAGGATTGGGACCTGGTCATGGAAGTCATGCTGAAAGGTGCCTTTTTGGCGTGCAAGACGGTCATGCCGCACTTTATTGACCAAGGCTGGGGCCGCATCGTCAATATCAGTTCGCGCGCGCATTTCGGTAACCCGACGCAGGCGAATTACTCGGCCGCCAAGGCAGGCCTGATCGGCATGGCCAAGGCGCTGGCCATCGAAGAAGGGCGCTATGGAATCACGGTGAACTGCGTGGCGCCGGGCTTCATGGAAACCGAGATGGTGCAGGCGCTGCCCACCTACGACACCATCAAGGAACGCGCGGTGCAGATGCAGCCGATCAAACGCGTGGGCAAGCCCGAGGACATTGCCAACGCCGTGGCATTCCTGGTGTCGGAGCCGGCCAGCTTCATCACGGGCGAGGTGCTGCACGTCACGGGTGGCCGCTATGGCTGATTACATGCCCATCCGCTGCGACATCCGCGACGACGGCGTCGCGGTGCTGACGCTGGACAACCCGCCGCTGAACGTGGTGTTCCGAGGCTTGACGGTGGCGCTGGGCCAGGCGCTGGACGCGTTGGCCGTGGAGCCCCGCGTGCGCGCCGTGGTGCTCACCGGCGCGGGCAGGGCGTTTTGCGCGGGATCGGACATCGCCGAATTCCAACCCCTGATGCAGCCCGGACGCATCGGCCCCGAAAAGCTGGAGCTTCAGCACCGGGTGTTCGCGCGGCTGGCTGACTTTCCCAAGCCCACGGTGGCCGCGGTGCATGGCGTGGCGTTCGGCGGCGGCCTGGAAATTGCCGTGTGCTGCGATTTCATCGTGGCGGACCCGGCGGCGCGTTTTGCGCTGCCTGAAATCAAGCTGGGCGTGTTTCCGGGCAGTGGTGGGCCGGTACGGGTCACACGCCGTATCGGTGTGACGCGCGCCAAGGAAATGATGCTGCTGGGCGAGCCCATTGATGCCGCGACGGCGCTGGCGTGGGGCCTGGTCAACCGGGTTTCGCAGGCGGGCCAGGCGCAGGCCCAGGCCCTGGCCTTGGCGGGCGCCTTGGGCGCACGGCCGCCGCTGGCAATGTCTTTGTGCAAGACCGCCATCGGCTACAGCTGGGACGACACGGAAGCCGGCGCGATTGCGCGCGCGCTGCCGTTATCCGAGCGCGCATTCACCTCGGCGGAAGCCCGCGAGGGTGTGCGCGCCTTTCTGGCCAAGGAAACGCCCCGGTTCCCGGACGCGCTGCATGATGCGCGGCAGGGACATGAACATGGCTGACGCCCACGCTTCGCCGGACTTGCGCGCGGCAATCGCACCGCGCAGACATTGCTTCGATCCGATTCGATCTCATCTCCAGGAGGCCGCATGAAACGCGCCGCTATCGTATCCCCCTTACGCACGCCCATCGGCGCATTCGGAGGCGCGTTGCGCCCCGTACCCGTGGAAGAGCTGGGCGCCACCGTTGCCCGCGCCATCATCGAACGCACCGGGCTGGACCCGGCCCGCATTGAAGATGTGGTGTTCGCGCATTCATACGCCAACGGCGAAGTGCCCTGCACGGGCCGCTGGGTCGCCTTGCAAGCGGGCTTTCCCGTCGAGGTTGCAGGCATGCAGCTGGACCGGCGTTGCGGCAGCGGCCTGCAAGCCATCGCCACCGCCGCGATGATGGTGCAAACCGGTGTGGCCGACGTGGTCATGGCCGGCGGCGTGGAAAGCATGAGCAACGTCGAGTACTACACCACCGATATGCGTTGGGGCAAGCGCGCGGGCACAGTGCGCTTTCACGATCGGCTGGAACGCGGCCGCGAACGCTCGCAGCCTGTGTCGCGCTTCGGCACGATCAGCGGCATGATAGAAACCGCCGAGAACCTGGCGCGCGACTACGCCATCACGCGCGAAGAGGCCGACGCCTTTGCGCTGCGCAGCCACCAGCGCGCCTTGGCCGCCTGGGAGTCCGGCAAATTCGAAAACGAAGTGGTGCCGGTGTGCGTGCCACAACGCAAGGGCGAGCCCATCGTGGTGTCGCGCGATGAGGGCATCCGCGGCGACTTGACGCTGGAACAGCTGGCACGCCTTAAGCCCATCATGAAAGACGGCATCGTGACGGCCGGCAACGCCTGCCAGCAGAACGACGCGGCGGCGGCCTGCCTGATCGTGGCCGAAGACAAGCTTGAAGCGCTGGGACTTGAACCCATCGGCTATTTGCACAGCTGGGCGGCGGCCGGTTGCGAGCCCTCGCACATGGGTATCGGGCCCGTGCCTGCCGTGCAGAAACTGTTTGCCCGCAACGGCCTGGGCTTTGACGACATGGCCCTGGTGGAACTGAACGAAGCCTTTGCCTGCCAGGCGCTGGCCTGCGCCAAGGGCTGGGGCTGGAATGACCCCGGCCGCTTCAATGTGAACGGCTCCGGCATTTCGCTGGGCCACCCCGTGGGCGCGACCGGCGTGCGCATCATGACGTCGTTGTTGCACGAACTGTCGCGCCGTGGCGAACGCTATGGGCTCGAAACCATGTGCATAGGCGGCGGCCAGGGCATGGCGGCCGTGTTCGAGAGGGCCTGACCCGATGACCTATTCCTTTCTTGGCGGGGTCCGCGTCATCGAAAGCTCGGCCTTCATCGCCGCGCCGCTGGCCGGCCTGACCCTGGCGCAATTCGGCGCCGACGTCATACGCGTGGACATGATCGGCGGCGGCATCGACTACGGCCGAATGCCGCGCATGCCGCAGGCCGACGGCAATGGCCGCAGCCTGTACTGGACCGCGCTGAACAAAGGCAAGCGATCCATCGCCATCAATCTGCGCAAGCCCGAAGGCCGTGAACTGATCCAGGCATTGGCCACCGCGCCCGGCCCGCAAGCCGGCGTATTGCTGACGAACGTGGCCGCGCCCTGGCTGGCTCATGACGTGCTTGCGGCCCGGCGCGCCGATCTAATCAGCTGCACCATCCAGGGCAATGCCGATGGCAGCACCGCCGTGGACTACACCGTCAATTGCGCCACCGGCTACCCTGCGGTCACGGGCGGCGGGTCCATCGACCGGCCGGTCAACCACGTGCTGCCCGCCTGGGACATTGCCTGCGCCTACCAGGCCGCATTCGCCATTACGGCTGCGCTGAACCGTCGCACGGCCACGGGCAGCGGCGCCGAGATCAAGCTGGCGCTGTCAGACGTCGCGTTCTCGATGTTGTCGCACCTGGGCGTGCTGGCCGAGGCAGAACTGCTGAAACAGGAACGCCCGTCCATCGGCAATCACCTGTACGGCGCCTTCGGACGTGATTTTTCGACGGCGGATGGCGTGCGCATCATGGTGGCCGCCATATCGGCCGGTCAGTGGAATGCGCTGGTTCAATGCTGCGATATCGCCGACGCGATCAGCGCAGCCGAAAGCCGCCTGGGTCTGGATTTTCGCGATGAGGCGCAGCGCTTCGAAGGCCGCGACGCAATCGCCGGCCTGGTAGAGCCTTGGTTTGCGGTACGCACCGCAGCGCAGGCCGAGGCCGCGTTGACACAGCACAAGGTGTGCTGGGGCCGCTACAGCACCGTGGGCGAGTTGCTGGAGCGCGACCCGCGCATCGGCGCGGCCAATCCCGTCTTTGAGCGCATGTCCACGGAGGGCATCGGAGAATACTGGAGCGCCGGCGCCGCCGCCCGCGTGGCAGGTCTTGACCGCACCCCGACCCCGCCCGCTCCGTGCCTGGGAGCGCATACCGATGTGGTGCTGCACGAACTGCTGGGCCTGGACAGTGGCGCCATCGGCCGCCTGCACGATGCGGGCATCGTCGCCACGGCGTAGCGCGATACGCGCGGCTCCGGCCGCGGGGAACCGCGCGCGTCGGCCGGCAAGAGCTTGATGCTCAAGCCAATGAGGGCGGGCGGTAATAAAAGACCATCGACAGACCCAGGCACGGGGCTGAAGTCGGGTATCAGGTCGACAGGGCTAAGTCATAAGGCGGCTTTGAATTGCTTTGAAATGGGCGTCGGGGTTGTCCCCGTTTTCGATCGGGCGGTCAGCGCGTACGATCACGAAACTACAGCGCCAAGACGGCAGCCCCGCGCGGGAATGCCGTCAAATTTACGACCATTTTGAATCAGCATGAAACAGTCACCCGCAGACTTTCCGGAACAAGACCGGTATCGGCTTCTGGTAGATGCCGTGATGGACTACGCGATATATCTCCTTGACGCAGAGGGGCGGGTCAGCAGTTGGAACCCTGGCGCCGAGCGATTCAAGGGATACAAAGAAGGCGAAATACTCGGTCAGCACTTCTCGGTGTTTTATACCGAGCAAGACCGCGCCGCGGGGGTGCCAGAACGTGCGTTGGAGACGGCCAGAAAGGAAGGGCGCTTCGAGGCGGAAGGCTGGCGGATGCGAAAAGACGGGACGCGCTTCTGGTGTAGCGTCGTCATCGATCCGGTCCATGATGACAAGGGGCGGCACGTGGGCTTCGCGAAGATTACGCGCGACGTGACCGAGCAGAAGAGGCACCGCGAAGAACTCCAGGCCGCGCGCGATGCCATGCATCACGCGCATCGCATGGAAGCAATTGGACGCCTGACCGGCGGCGTTGCCCATGACTTCAATAATTTTTTGACGGCGATACGGTTCTCGGCCGAATTCCTGAAAAGATCACGCGATATGCCGGCGTCTTTGATGCGTTATGTCGGCATCATTTCCGACACGACGGAGAAGGCGGCGCAACTTACGCGCCAGCTCTTGGCATATGGAAAAAAGCAGCCCCTTAAACCGCACGTGTTCGACGTGCGCGACAGCCTGTCGTCGCTTCGACAGCTGGTTGAAGCCTCGGTAGGGTCGTCCATCGCCTTGTCCTACGAGGTGGGCCCGGGGAACACGACCGTCTATGCAGACCCGGCACAGTTTGAATCGGCGCTGTTGAATCTGGTCATCAACGCGCGGGACGCGATGCCCGCGGGCGGTCGCCTGACCATTTCCGCGCGCCAGGCAGATCGTGCGCCGACGCCGGGCCGCGGTCCCAATGCGCACGCGCCGCAGGTTGCGGTGGCGGTCAAGGACACCGGCATCGGGATCGATGACGAGGTCGCCAAACATATATTCGAACCGTTTTTCTCGACCAAAGGCCAGCACGAAAATTCGGGTCTTGGCTTGAGCCAGGTGCAAGGGTTTGTCCAGCAGTCCGGCGGCGATGTCGACGTCCGCAGCCAGGTGGGTCAGGGGACCACGTTTACGCTCTATCTGCCCGCCTTCGAGGCAACGACAAAAACCCACGATGAGAGCGATCAGCAGTGTCGCGATCCCCAGGTTCGGAATCGCGTCTTGCTGGTCGAAGACAATCGCATGGTGGGCGATGTGGTGCACACGATGTTGAAGGACATGGGCCAGGACGCGACCTGGGTCCTTGATGCGGAAGCCGCGCTGTCGCACCTGACCGCGCAAAGCGGTTCCTGTGACATCGCGATTCTGGACGTGGTCCTTCCCGGCATGAACGGCGTTGAGCTGGGGCGCCGTATCCGGGCGCAATGGCCCGATATACGGATCGTGCTTGCCAGCGGATACAGCGAGGCCATCAGTGGGCAAGCAGTCGCCCCGTTTCCGGTCATGCAAAAGCCGTACTCAATGGAAATGCTGACACGCGTTCTGCATGGGAAAGACGTGGAAACTGTCGGGCGCGCGATCAGTTCACCCGCATCTTGAGGCTTGGGGCATCGCCTGCCCACGCGCCCACCACCACGTCATCACGCCCGCCGCCAGAACCACCGGCAGCATGGCCGCGTTAAGCGCTTCCCAGCCGAAGGCGTCCAGCGCCGGACCGGCCGCCAACGTCGCCAACGCGGTCGCGGCATAGCGCAGCATCTCGGCGGCCCCTTGCGCGCGGGCGCGTTCCGACGGGCGGTAGGATTGCGCCAGCAGCGTGGTGCCGCCGACGAACATGAAGTTCCATCCCACCCCCAGGCAGAACAGCGCTGCATAGAACGCGGGCAGCGCCGGAGACGTCATTGCGATCAAGGAACACGCGACGTTCAGCAGCATGCCCGCGCCCAGCACCCGGGGCAGGCCGAAGCGTTGGATCAGCGTGCCGGCAAAGAAGGCGGGCGCGTACATGCCGACCAGGTGCCATTGCATGATGTTGGCGCCGTCGCCGATGCTGTGGCTGCATGCCACGGCGGCCAGCGGTGCGGCGGTCATGATGAACATCATCGAAACGGACCCGACCACGTTGTTGGCCAGCGCGGCGACGAACACGGGCTGGCGCGCCACGTCGCGCAGCGGGCGTGCCGGCAGGCCGGCCTGCGTCTGGCCGGCAGCGGCGGGCGCTTCGGCGTCCCGATAGCCGCCCCACAGCAGCGCGGCGGACAGCAGCGCCAACAGGGTCACCATCAGGTAGGCGCCGGCGAAGGTGACCGGCGCGAACAGGTCGCGGCTCCAGGCGGCCAGTGCGGGGCCGGCAATGGCGGCGATGACGCCGCCGGCCATCACCACCGAGATTGCGCGGCTCTTGGCGGCCGGCTCAACCGCGTCCGCCGCCGCCAGGCGGTAGTACTGGGCAAACGCCTGGAACACGCCGACCAGCGCGGTACCGGCGCAAAAGACCCAGAAGTCGGCATGAAATACCGCCCACACCGATAGCGCGCCGCCCGCCGCACCGGCCAGGGCGCCCAATGCAAACCCGTTGCGCCGGCCGATGCGCTGCATCAGCAGTGATGCAAACCAGGTGACCAAGGCCCCGGCTACCGTGATCAGCGCAAAGGGCAGGGTCGACAACGCTTTGTTGGGAGCCAGCATGTGGCCGGTCAGCGCGGTCAGCGTCAAGTCAATGGAAATGGCCGCGACGAACAGGCCCTGGCACACGGCCAGAATGCGGGCGTTGCGACGACCAATCGTGAGCGAGGGGGATGGGGGCATGGTGGGAGCGACGGGATTGAAGGGCAATGATGAGGAGGCTGGGTGCCGAGCAAAGAACGGCGGATCGGACGGAGCGGTTGAGGTTTGACAGGCGTCACTTTATCGGCGCACACTTTGGCGCAAATGACATAATTCCCGCAAAAAACGCCATGCCTCACGACGTCGTCTTTCTGTTGGTGCCCGACTTTCAATTGCTGGATATGTCCGGCCCCGCCGCCGTGTTCCAGACTGCTGGCAAGCAGGCCGGGACCGCCGCGGGTCCCGCCTATGCAGTCCACGTCGTGTCCGAGCGCGGCGGACCCGTGCGCAGTTCTTGTGGCGTCCAAGTCATGACGCAATCGTGGCGCGACGCGCCTGCCGGCACGCTGCTGGTGCCGGGCGGTGAGGGCGCGCGCGCGGCGGCCGTGACCCCGGGTTTGCACAGGTATCTGCACGAACAGCGGCAGGCCGGCAGGCGCCTGGCCAGCGTCTGCACGGGGGCGTTTGTGCTGGCGGCCGCGGGCCTGCTCGACGGGCTGCGCGCCACCACCCACTGGCGCTACGCCGCCGCGCTGGCGCGTGACTATCCCGGCGTGCGTGTCGACGCCGACCGCATCTACGTGCGCGACGGCGACACCTGGACTTCGGCGGGCATTACTGCCGGCATAGACCTTGCATTGGCGATGGTCGAAGCTGATCTGGGTGCCGACGTGGCGGCCGCCACGGCTCGCGAGATGGTGGTCTATCACCGCCGTTCGGGCGGACAGTCGCAGTTCTCGGCGCTGCAGGACCTGGCGCCCGACAGCGAACGCATGCGCGCGGTGCTGGAGCACATCCGCAACAATCTGGGCGCGGCGCTAAGCGTGGAGCGTCTGGCCGAGGTGGCTTGCGTCAGCCCGCGCCAGTTCCTGCGCAGCTTTAAGGCAGAGACGGGCGAGACGCCCGCCAAGGCGGTCGAGCGCATCCGGGCCGAGGCGGCGCGCGCGCATCTTGAGGCGGGGGCCGACAGCATCGACAGCGTGGCGCGGCGGGCGGGTTTTACCGACACGGAACGCATGCGGCGCACGTTCCTGCGCGTCTACGGCCAACCGCCGCAGGCGCTTCGGCGCATGGCCAGGCAGGGCGTCGAAACGGCTAAAACGTCATTCTGAAACCCGCGGTCGCGGTGACGATGTAGCTGCCCCGCGACATTGCAATTCTTGTCGACCAAGATAACTTCTCCCCAAGGTGGATGGCAAAGACACACTGGCAATACGGCACGCGGGCCGTCTTTCTTAATAGGTGATTACCCACGGCGGGCGCTGCGAGACTCATGTTCACGCGCGGGACTTTGCCTGCGAACCCTGTTGCCGAACGGGGATCGGGCATATACGGTCGCGCCCGGTGCATCACTTGAAACCGTGCAGTTTCGTCCTCGTCGTTTGGCCGCGTAGAGCAAGTCGTCCGCGCGCTTCAACGCGCTGGAAAACGGTTCTTCCGCTTGCAACAGGGTCACTCCCATGCTGGCCGTAAAGCGCGAGTCAGGGGCGTGCGGCGCCCAACGCTGCGCGACGAAATCCGCGCGGATTCGCTCGGCGATTGCCGTCGCGCTTTCCAGATTTTCGGCCGGCAGCATCAACAGGAATTCTTCGCCTCCCAAGCGAGCCGCGCATGTGCGGGCGTTGTCCGCGCGGCGCAGCAGGGCGCCAAAGCGCGCCAGTACCATGTCGCCAAATGGATGGCCGAACACATCGTTGATGCGTTTGAAATTATCGATGTCGGCCATGATCAGCGCGGTCGGCGTTGCGCCGTCCGGGCAGCGGCGGCCGGAATCGGGGGCAAGAAAGCTGCCGAGTCCCTGTCGGTTCAGCAGCCCGGTCAACGCGTCGGTGTGTGCCTGGCGGCGATATTTGTCTATGGCGTCGCGACTGGTTGCGATAAACACCGCGAAGGTCAGGACGATGCTTCCAAGTAGCCCGGTGTATTGAATCAACGTCCCCCAGACGGACGTTCTCCATTCTCCCGCTGCCAGAAGCGGCGTTGTGGCGGCCAGGTACAAGATGCACTGTCCCGTTAACACCAGCGCGATAAACAGAAACGCTGCGACCAGGACCTTGTCCGACGTGCTTGCAACCTGCCGGGCAAAAGACAGCGCGGTCCGCCAGATCACAAGGGCGCAACAGGCCTGGACAAAAAACGTCTCCAGCTTCGCACTGGCAAACAACACCACCGACACCAGCACCATTGCCGTCGAAGCGGCCAGGACTGCAATGTCAAAGTAGCAAGGGGTTTGCGTGCGATGGCGGGCTTGCAGTGCGCGGCAAGCCAATATGACGCCTCCCAGAATGAAAGCGTCCTCGACGACTTGTTTATAAGGAGAAAGCGCATTGGCCTGCACGAGCATGACGGCGTAACCGGTACCCAGGCAGGCAAGCGCATAACCCCATCGCAGGGTGTTCAAGCCTACGAAGCGCGCGGCGCACAGTCCGATGGCGCACAACAGGATCGCCGCGGGCACGGACCATTCGAGCAGAGTTGCAGGCATAGAAAGATAAGACCGTGGAATAGGGGCGTGGGCAGGCGCCGGGCCGGTCCGGCTATCGCGTTCCGGTCTCTCGTACCGCGTACGTGTTTGAAAAGATTACAGTGTGTCGCATTGTGTCGCCAGCGTTCAACAGTCAAGCATTGTCAATGCGTGGCGGGGTGCGATGCGGGTGCGAAAGGGGCGACAAAAACAAAAGAGGCCGACGCATTCGCGTCGGCCTCTTTAGCGCGGTGGCGGCAGAACTTACGGTGTCACAATGTTGAACCAGAATTCGAAGTCGTCCAACGACCCGAAGACATCGTCCAGCTTCGTCTGATCGCCCGTGATCTTGACGTCACCCTTGGCAAGTGCGTCCTTCAGCGTGGTCTGCTTGAGCATGATGTCGTTCAGCGTGTTCCGGCTCAGCGACACGCTGGCGCTGGGTTCCTTGGCCAGTTTGCCTTCCGTGTGGTTGAGCACGCTGTTCACCATCTCAAGCGTGTACTGCTGCTTGGTGTCGGTGAAGTCCACGTTCAGCACGACATGTTTGCCGGCGGCCTTGTCACGGTTCAAGCGGACCGCGAAATAGTCGAACAGCATGTCCAGCGTCATGGCGCGCACGGTATCGGGGCTGGCGGTGTCAGGCACAGGCAGCTTCTTTACGCCTTCGCGCAACTCCTTGGCGCCGGTCAGATAGAAGTTGCGCCACGGGCCGCTTTCTGCCTGATATCCCATCTGTTCCAGGGCGTCGGCCTGCAGGTCGCGCGCCGCCTGGTTTTTCGGGTCGGCAAACACTGCGTAGTTCACCACCTCGGCCACCCAGCGGTAGTCGCCCTTGGCGTAATACTCGCGGGCCTTCTTCAGCAGCGCGTCCGTGCCGCCCATCATGTCGACATAGCGCTTTGCGCCTTCTTCGATGGGTAGGGTATGCAACGTGGCAGGGTTGCCGTTGAACCAGCCCAGGTACAGCACGTAGGTCGCGCGCACGTTGTGGTTCAACGAGCCGTAATAACCCCGGTTGGAGAACTTCTCGGCGATAGCCTTGGGCAGCTTGACCTGCTCGGCGATTTCTTCCTTGTTGTAGCCCATGTTGGCCAGCCGCAAGGTTTCATCGTTGATGTACCGGTACATGTCGCGCTGCGTGGCCAACTGTTCCTGCACGTCTTTCTTGCCCCACACCGGCCAGTGGTGCATGGCGTACATGACTTCGACGTCGTCCCCCCACATGGCCAAGGCTTCGTTCAGGTACTTGGACCACGCCAGCGGGTCACGAATCTTGGCGCCGCGCAGCGAATAGGTGTTGTGCAAAGTGTGGGTGGAATCCTCGGCCGTATTCAGCGCCTTTTTTTCCTTGATGTAATACAGCATTTCGGCGGGCGCCTCGCTGCCCGGGGCGTACAGAAACTGATACGTCAGGCCGTCGATGGTGCGCGTTTCGCCCGTTTTTTCGATGATGTCCGTGGGCGGAATCAAGGTCACCGTACCCGCCGACGTGGTGGTGCCCAGGCCCGCGCCCACTTGCCCCGTTGCGCTGGGCGGCAGCAGGTTGCCATACATATAGCTGGCGCGCCGGCTCATGGCGGTGCCGGCCATCACGTTCTCGGCCACGGCATGTTCCAGAAAGCCCAGCGGGGCATAGATCTTGACCTTGCCCGACTTCACGTCGGCTTCGTCCACAACGCCGCGCACGCCGCCATAGTGGTCGACGTGGCTGTGGGTGTAGATCACCGCGACCACGGGTTTTTTCGGGCGATGCTGGTAGTACAGGTCCAACGCCGCCTTGGCCGTCTCGGTGGAAATCAACGGGTCCATGATCGTCAGCCCGTCCTTGCCTTCCACGATCGTCATGTTGGACAGGTCCAGGTTGCGCACCTGGTAGATGCCGTCCGTCACCTGGAACAGGCCCGAAATATTCAGCAGCTGCGACTGC
This sequence comes from Achromobacter sp. 1L-A-4-B-C2, assembly GCF_057291955.1. Taxonomy (NCBI): domain Bacteria; kingdom Pseudomonadati; phylum Pseudomonadota; class Betaproteobacteria; order Burkholderiales; family Alcaligenaceae; genus Achromobacter; species Achromobacter sp. 1L-A-4-B-C2. The sequence continues at coordinate 209,323 of NZ_JBXAWP010000005.1, read as the reverse complement.
CTCCACAGGCTGGGGTTGACGGTATCGGGCGCGTCCGAGCCTTCCTTGATGAAGTTGTACTTGGTGGGGTCCCACACCACATTGCCCTGGGCACCTTTGATGATGGCCTCGGGCAGCGGGGCGATGAAGCCTTTGTGCGCCAATTCAAAAGACGTCTTGTCCGAAAATGGCAGCGCTTTCAGAAGCGCGGCATTGGCTTGTTTGGTTGCGTCTTCGGCTGGCTTTGGCGCCTGTTGCGTCCAGGCAGAGGTAGAGGTGGCAAGAAATAATGTCGCCAACGCGGCTGAAGCCAGGCGACTGCCCTTTATTTGCTTCTTGGGGGGGTAATGGATCAACGAGGGGGCATTCGCGGTGCTAGTGAGCTTCATGATGACGACTTCTCCATGCATTCAAATGGGCGAACCGGCGTACAACACGGGGTTCTGTCGGGCAGCAAAGTCACGCAACTTCGGAATTCAGCGGCCTAGCCTACACAAAAAAATCCCCAAAAAAAACAAAATTTTTATATGCGACGAGACGCGGGCGTGTGTATCCGCGCCTTGCAAAGCCGACGGCGCGCGTGCGATATTCGTGCGACGCCAGGGTCAGCATTTGGGCGATTCATTTTTCCTCGCAGGGCCGAACGTTGCGGTAATCAACGACGCGTTTTACGGGTCGACGCCGCAGTCAGTGTTTTACGGGAGTCGGAATGGATCGGCAGCAAATGGATCAGCGGGAGGCGGCCGGCGCGGTGGACCGGTTTTCGCTTGTACGTGACGACGTTTTCTATCGCCTTCAGCGCAGATTGGGTTTGATCCCCGCCAGCGGCGATGGCTTCATGCGGCGCGCCGTGGCCTATGCGCTGATCGCGTGGCTTCCGCTGGTGATCGCGGCGTGGCTTGCGGGCACCGCCATCGAGCCGCTGGGCAATAACGAGCCCTTGCTTGGCCACATCGGCATCCACGTGCGCTGCCTGGTCGCCATCCCTTTGCTGGTGCTGTCCGAAGGGATCGCCCAAAAACTTATTCCTGTGGGTTTGCGCGAATTCAAACAGTCCGGACTTGTGGATGGTGAACTGGCCGCTCGATTTGATCGCGTCCTTCTCAGCGTGCTGAATTTGCGCAACCGAATTTCGCCCTGGATCGTCATCGCGGTGTTTGTCGCAACCTGGGTGGCCGTGCTGTTTGTCGCGCCCAACGGCGACGAAATCCGCTGGGCGGACTCGGGCAGTCCAAGCCTGAATTTTGGCGTCTGGTGGCTGTTGCTGGTGACGCGGCCTATTTTCTCGATCTTGTTGCTTGCCTGGGTCTGGCGGCTGATGCTGCTGGGCTTGCTTCTGTACAGGATCGCGGCCCTGCCATTGAAATTGGTTCCCAGCCACCCCGATCGCTTGGGCGGCCTGGGGTTCCTGACTCGGCTACCGGTGGTCTATGGCCCCTTTCTGCTGTCCGTCTCAGCGGTCGTTGGGGGAGTCTGGGCGCACGAAGTCCTTTATCACGGCGTGACGGTTCCCTCGCTTTACGGCCAGATTGCAGCGTTGCTGGTGGTGCTGACCCTTATCGGCCTTGCGCCGCTGCTGGTGTTCACGCCCTTGTTGCTGCGCGTCAAAAGACAGGCGCTTCTGGACTACGGCGCGTTTGTGACCCAGCACGGGCGGGCGGTTCACGAAAAATGGATCGAGAAGAAAGACGTGCCCGACTATCCCATGCTGAATGCGCCTGAGCTTGGGCCGGTGGCTGACGTGCAGGCCATTTACCAGGCGGTTGCGGCAATGCGGGGGGCAATCGTTAATAAGTCCGTCTTGATAAAGATTCTGGCGCCCGCGGCATTGCCGATGTTGCTGCTGATCTCGATGCAATGGCCGCTGAAAAGCACACTGTCAAAACTGCTATTCACTCTGTTGTAGTCATTCTGGTTTATAGAGGGCAGCGCTCACTTTTTGTATCACTCGTCTGGTGTTTTCCCTTTGGTGAAATTCTCGACATCCGGCAAAAGATAATGGAATATTGAACAATTCCGCGCCAGTGTTTCGTATCCATAGCAGTACGGAGGACACGTGAAGCCGCAACTGAAAGTCGGATTGACGATAGCCGGCGTCCTCCTGGGCGCCAGTGCGCTGGGCGCCTATATCGCGGGCGTAGACTTCACACCGAAGCCGGCGGCCGTGGTTGCCACGCTGGGCGACGGCAAGCAGGGGCCGGCCGGCATGGCCTGGATTCCGCCTGCCCAATTTCTCATGGGCAACAACCACAAGCTGTCGCAACCGAACGAACTGCCCCCGCATAGCGTTCGGGTAAGCGGCTTCTGGATGGACACGCATGACGTCACCAATGCGGAATTTCGCCGATTCGTCCAGGCCACCGGCTACGTGACGACGGCCGAGCAAAAGCCCAAATGGGAAGACCTGAAAGTCCAGTTGCCCCCGGGCACGCCGCGTCCCGACGACAGCCAGCTTGTGGCGGGCGCCATGGTGTTTGTGGGAACCGAAGCCGAAGTGTCGTTGCGTGATTACAGCCGCTGGTGGCGCTTCGTGCCCGGCGCCAGCTGGCGCCAACCGCAAGGCCCGGGCAGCAACATCGACGGCAAGGACGACCACCCGGTGGTCCAGGTGTCGTACGAGGATGCGCTGGCGTATGCCAAGTGGGCCGGCAAGCGCCTGCCCACCGAGGCGGAATGGGAGTTTGCCGCGCGCGGTGGCCTGGAGCAGGCCACCTATGCCTGGGGCAATGAACTGAGCCCCAATGGCAAACCCATGGCCAACATCTGGGACACGCAGCAACCGCAGCCGTTTCCCGTCGTCAAGGATGAAAAGATTCAGGTCGGCACGACCCCCGTGGGCTCATTCCCTCCGAACGCATACGGGCTCTATGACATGGCGGGGAACGTCTGGCAGTGGACGGCCGACTGGTATCGCGCCGATGCGTTCCACATCCAGGCGCAATACCGGCAGCCGCCGCAAGATCCCGCCGGACCCGCCGACAGCTTCGACCCCGACGACGGCAATGTGCCGGCCTCCGCGCCCAAGCGCGTGACGCGCGGCGGCTCTTTTCTGTGCAGCGATACCTACTGCATCAGCTACCGCGCCAGCGCGCGCCGCGGCAACGACCCCATGAACGGGATGTCGCACCTGGGCTTTCGCACGGTGATGTCCGCCGATCAGTGGAAGCAGGCGCAACAGGAACCCGGACGCGTCGCCAGCCGTTGAACCTTTGCCGGGGCACTTCTGAAGGGCGCGGCCGGTTTTGGCCGAAGCCCTGGCATGGCGTGCCCGAAGCATTGAACCCGCCCAGGCAGGGCGAATAGCCACTGCGCAAGATGCGCGAGGACGCGAACGATGAGGCAATCAACTGAAAAACGGCGGGGCTGGGCGACATGGCTGGCGGTGGCGACCATCGCCCTGTTGACGGCATGTGCATCGCCTCAGAAAGCGTCGCCACCGCAAGCCGATCTGCCTTCATGGAACGACGGGGCGTCGCGCACCGCTATCGTCGACTTCGTGCAGGCCGTGACGCAACCGGGCAGCCCGGACTTTGTCGCGGCCGAGGAACGCATCGCGGTGTTCGACAACGATGGCACGCTGTGGTCCGAGCAGCCGCTGTATTTCGAGGTGCTGTTCGCGCTGGACCGCGTCAAGGAAATGGCGCCCGCGCACCCCGAGTGGGCGAAGCGCCAGCCGTTCAAGGCGGCGATTGACGGCGACAAAGCCGCCTTGGCCAAAGCGGGGCAGGCGGGGCTGTTGAAGATCGTGGGGGCGACGCACACCAGCATGTCGGTGGATGACTTCACGAAAAGCGTAACGCAGTGGACGGCAACGGCGCGGCATCCACGCTTTGACCAGCCCTATACCTCGATGACGTTCCTGCCGATGCGCGAACTGCTGGCATATCTGCGCGCAAACGGCTTCAAGACTTACATCGTGTCGGGCGGCGAAACCGAGTTCATGCGTCCTTGGGCGCAGGCCGCCTACGGCGTGCCGCCAGAGCAAGTCATCGGCAGCGGCTTTGCCACCACCTTCGAGATGCGCGGCGATAAGCCCGTGCTGTGGCGTCAAGGCAAGCTTGAGTTCAACGACGACGGCCCGGGCAAGCCGGTAGCCATCCAACGCTACATCGGCCGCCGCCCGCTACTGGCCTTCGGTAACTCCGATGGCGACCTGCAGATGTTGCAGTGGACCACCGCCGGCGCGGGCAAACGCTTTGCCGGCATCGTCCACCATACCGACGCGCAACGCGAATGGGCCTACGACAGGGACTCCAGCATCGGGCGCCTGGACCGCGCGCTGGACGAAGCCCAGCGCAGCGGATGGACGGTGGTTGACATGAAGACGGAGTGGAAGCGGATATACGAATTCGAAAAGCCTTGAGCCTGTGCGTGGCGTGTGCGGCTGCGAGGAATTTGCCGCCAGGACCTCCCCGATCCTGTCAGCCGAGCGACAACGCATCGGCCAAATTCCGTTTACGTCGCCGCCCGATCCCTTTAGAGTTGAAGACGCTTTGCACGAATTAATTCCATAGAACCTATGCCTGAATCGGGCCGGACCTCGGGGAGTTTTCATGTTTTGTTGGACAGTTATTCATGCCCGACGGCAGCGCGCGCACGTTTCGTTTAAGCGTCGGGCAATACTTGCGGCGGCGTTGACGTTGGGCACGGGCACGGGCACGGCACTTGCCGCTGATAGCCAGGAGCTTGCCAAGCAGCTTAGCAATCCCGTCGCCGCGTTGATCAGCGTTCCGTTCCAATACAACTACGATCGCGGCATGGGGCCTGGCGGTAACGGCCACCGCAATACCGTGAATATTCAGCCGGTGGTTCCGATCACGCTGAACGAAGATTGGAACCTGATTTCGCGAACGATTCTGCCGGTGGTTTGGCAGAGCGACGTGGCCGGCGATGGGTCCAGCCAGAGCGGCCTGGGCGATACCGTTCAGAGCTTCTTCCTGTCTCCCTCCAAGCCGACGGCCTCGGGCACCATCTGGGGGGTGGGACCCGCGTTATTGTTGCCCACGGCCACCGACAAACTACTGGGCAGCAAGAAATGGGGCGCCGGGCCAACCGGCGTGGTGTTGCAGCAGGACGGCCCGTGGACCTATGGCGGGCTGGGCAATCACATCTGGTCGTATGCGGGGCAGTCTTCCCGCCCCGGCGTGTCGTCCACGTTCCTACAGCCGTTCCTGGCATACACCACGCCGGACGCCATCACGTACGCGCTCAACACCGAGTCGACCTATGACTGGAAGAAGTCCGAATGGGCGGTGCCGATCAACCTCCAGGTATCCAAAGTGACCAAAGTGGGCGATCAGCCCATCAGCTTTCAGGTCGGTTTGCGTTATTGGGCAGAGTCCGCCGACAACGGGCCCAGAGGGTGGGGCGGACGCTTCACGGTCACGCTGCTTTTCCCCAAATAAATTCGACCGCGTGCTCGCGACCGGCGCGTTCGGACCGCGGGCCAGGACGCAACGCGGGGCTGCCCCACGGCTCTCGCGCTACCGATCGCCAATCCAGGCTTCCCAAGGAGAAACCGCATGAATGGAAGAATCGCAAACCTCCTATGCATCGCAGCCATAACAAGTTCCGCGGCACTGGCGCCGATGCTTTCCACGGCCGCCACGCGGGACTTTCCCGATGAACTGTTGACGACGGCGGGCACACCCGAAGTCATCGCGCGGGGTCAGGAAGCGGACGGCTATGCCTTGGCCGTGTCGGCGTATACCTGGGGCTACCCGCTGGTCCGCATGGAACGCGTCATGCGCGAGTACATCGACGTGCCCTCACCGAAGCCGCCCACCAGCTACCGCGCGCCGCTTAACAAGATGGGCTGGGCGACGATGTTGGCCAATCCCGACGCCAAGGATATGCCTACGGCCAACAACGACACTTACTACATGAGCACGGTTTTAAAGCTGACCGAGCCTTATGTGTTGACCGTGCCGGATACCCATGATCGCTACTACGTTGTTGACCTGTTCAGCACGTGGCAGGAACTGGAGCACTACGTGGGCCGCCGCGTGACCGGCACCAAAGCCGGCAAGTTCCTGATTGCTCCGCCGGGCTGGAAAGGCAAGGTCCCTGCGGGGATGAAGCGGCTTGATGTCAGCACCGACAAAGTCTGGCTATGGGGACGACTGCAAGTCAAACAGGGAGAAGACCCCGCGCCGGTGCTGGCTTTGCAGAAGCAGTTCTCGGTGAAACCCTTGAGCGGCAAGGCCAGCGATATCACGTCGTTGCCGCCGATGCCCGATATCGCCGACGATGAATTTGGTTTCTTCAAGCACCTTGCCTTTGCCCTGCAATCAACCAGCGTGAAGCCGGCAGACGAAGCGCTGTTCGCGCAATACGAGCGCATCGGTCTGACCAGGAAAGGGTTTGATCCCAGCAAGCTCAGCGACGCCACCCGCAAGGGGATGGCACGCGGGTTGAAGGATGGCCCAGCCGTTGCGGCGGCGTCCATGGTGGGCTCGTCCAGCGTGCGCAATGGGTGGAACTGGGTGACCGGCCTTGACAGTTTTGGCTACGACTATCCCTTGCGAGCGCTCGTCGGGGGCCCGTACCTGGGCGGCCAGGGCGAGCGCGAAGCCATGTACCCGCTTCGATACACCGACAGCGAGGGCAAGCCGCTAAGCGGCGCCAACCGCTATGTGGTCAAACTGGATTCGGCGCCGCCGGTAGACGCCTTCTGGTCGCTGACGATGTACAACGCCGACGACAAGATGCTGGTTCCCAACGAACTGAACCGCTACAAGGTCGGTTCCGACACGCAAGGGCTGAAAGTGGCGCCGGACGGTTCCATCACGATCCCGATCCAGGCTGACAAGCCCCAGGGCGACAACGCCGCCAACTGGCTGCCGGCGCCCAAAGGCGGCTTTTACGTCATTCTTCGCTTGTATCAGCCCAAACAGGAAGTGCTGGATAACAAGTGGCAGATGCCCCAGTTGAACAAGGTGCCGTAAGGGCATGCAACGGTGCCATCGGCCAAGGCGAACGCGGGCCGTGGAACTCTTGTGACGATGTCGGGCGTGGCGACTTTCGCGCGCCCGACGATCAACGGAAAACAATATGAAGAACTTCATTTTCCAAACGGCGTCCCGGGCGTTTGTCGCGGTGCTTTTTTCTGCCGGCGCTATCACGACGGCGTTCGCGCAGCAGCCCCCAACCACCGAGCAAACCGACGAGAACATTGCCTATGCAGCGGGCATGGAGGCCGTGTTCTACGGCTTTGCTCCGGTGATGATGCAGCTGGGCCTGAACAGCCAGACCGATGCCGACAAGCCTTATGACAATGGGCAGGCGCCCACCAATCAGATGGGGCATGCGCGGCGCCTTTACGGTCCCAACGATAAGTTTGTGGTGACGGCCAACAACGACACGCTTTATTCCTTTGCCGGCCTGGACCTGTCGAAAGAACCGGTGGTGTTGACGGTCCCGGATACCAACGGCCGTTACTACATCATGCAGCTGCTTGACGCCTATTCGCGGTCGATCGAAGACATCGGTATCGGCACGCTAGGCGCCAAGGGCGGCACGTTCGCCATCGTCGGCCCCGACTGGAAGGGAACCTTGCCGGCGGAGATGGTGCTGATCAAATCGCCCACCCCGCAGGTTTACGTCATCGGCAGAACCGGTGTCGACGGCGAGCAAGATCTGCCGGCCGCGCGAGCCCTGCAAGACCAATACCGGCTGACGCTGTTGAGCAATTATGAAAAACCGTTCAAAAAGCTTGAGCTGGGCCACAAAGCCGCCAGCGCCAAAATGGGGTTTCCTGAAGGCCTGAATTTCTTCGGTGTTCTTGACAGCGCGATCCGCCTGAACCCGTTGGCGGAAGATGCACCGATTACCGACCAATTCAAACGAATCGGCGTGGGCCTGGATAAGCCCTTTGACGCGGCGACATTGTCCGAGCCCACCAAGCGCGGGTTGAATCGGGCGCTACAGGATGGAATGGCCGCGGTGAAGCGCGTAGCCATGGATTCCGGATCACGCGTCAACGGTTGGAATATGGAGTTCAAAGGCGGCGAGTACGGGACCGATTACCTGCTTCGCTCGGCAATCGCTTATAAGCAACTTGGCTTGAATAAAGCGCTGCGGGCCCTGTATCCGAACCGGTATACGGACAGTGACGGCAAGCCGTTGAATGGGCAGTCGTCGTACACGATTCGATTTGACGGCGACGTGCCCGTCAAGGCCTTCTGGTCGTTGACGATGTATGACGCCAATGACCTTTTCATGGTCGAGAATCCCATCAAGCGCTACTCGATTGGCGACCGGACCAGCGGCCTTAAAACCGGCGCCGATGGAAGCCTGACGCTGTACATCCAGGCCAAGTCGCCCGGACCGGACAAGGAATCGAACTGGCTGCCCGCGCCCGACGGCGACTTTTTCTTGCAGATGCGTCTTTACGAGCCGGCCGAGCAAATCTTGAACGGTAGCTACAAACTTCCGCAGGTCATGCGGGTAGACCGGCCGTAACGGGGACGGGCGACGGGGCGGGCGAGCGACGGGCGAGGGGATGGGCGGAGAAAATGCGCCGGACGGGCCGCGCCAAAATGCAAATTTGGTGGAGATCGTGACAAAATGTCAGGCATGTGGAGCCGGGCGTACCGGTGTATTCCATCCTGACCAGGCCCTGAAATGCCAGTTATCGGCGATCCGTATGCAACCCGACCCCCTGGCGATGGCGCGAGCCGAACCCACTGCGAACCCGGCCGTTCGCTGGACCGGCTGGCGCGCCTGACCCGACGCTTGTTCAGGGTCGATATGGTCGTGCTGGCCTGTACTGACGCCAATGCCGATGCCAATGCCGATGCCGATGTCTCCAGGCAAGCGGTGGATGGCACGCCTCCCGCTGGTTCCCAGCCCTGGTCGGTCGAATGCCCGGTGCACGCCGCCGACGGGCGCCTGCTGGGCGTGTTGCGGCTGGTGCACGGACAGGCGCGTGACTTTACCGACGAAGACCGGCGGGCCTTGATGGACTTGGCCGGTCTGGCGGCCACGGCGATTGAACAGTGCGACGCGTTGTTTGGCCAGCGCGCCGACGAAGACACTTGGCGCGAAGAAGCCCGCAAGCTGTCGCTGGCCATCGCGGGCAGCGGCACGGGCGTCTGGGACCGCAACGTCGTCACGGGCGACATCACCTATTCGCCGGGTTGGAAGGCGTTGCTGGGCTATAGCGAATCGGAGCTTTCCACGCGCATCGAAGACGCCTACACCCGCCTGCATCCCGACGACCTGGACTACGTGCGCGCCGCCATGCAGGACCATTTCGACGGCAAGACCGACAGCTACGAAGTCGAGCACCGCATCCGCTGCAAGGATGGCAGCTACAAGTGGATCTGTAGCCGCGGCAAAGTCATCAGCCGCGACGAGACGGGCAGGGCGCTGCGCATGATGGGCACGACTACGGACATCAGCGCGGTGCGCGCCATGTCGGACCGGCTCAAGCGCACGGCGGACCTGGTCGTCAACCTTACCGATGCGGTGCCCGGCCTGGTTTTCCAGTGCCGTCCGGCGCCCGAGGGCGGCGCATGGTTTTCCTATGTCAGCGCGGGCATCTGGGACATGTTCGAGCTGACCGCCGATGACGTCCATGCCAGCTCCACCGCCATCGAACAGCGCATCCATCCCGATGACCTGGCCGCCTATCGCGCGTCGCTGCAGAACGCCGCCGCCGCGCTGACGCCGTGGCATCTGGAGTTTCGCGTTTGCCTGCCTCTGCAAGGCGAGCGGTGGCGGCAGGGCGACGCCAGCCCGCGCCCGGACGTCGACAACGGCGTGGTGTGGCACGGCTTTGTCACGGACATTACCGACCGCAAGCGCGCCGAACTCGAGCTGCGCGAACTTGCCGCCACGGACGCGCTGACAACCTTGCCCAACCGCCGCCATTTCATGTCGCGTATCGCCGCCGAACTGACGCGTATCAAAGGTCACGGCGGCCAAGGTTCGGCGGTCCTGATGTGCGACCTTGATCACTTCAAACACATCAACGACACCTGGGGTCACGCCATCGGCGATGGTGTGCTTCAGCATTTTGCGAATATGCTGCGCGGCCAGTTGCGCGAAACCGATCTGGTGGGGCGCATCGGCGGCGAGGAATTCGCCGTGGTGCTGCCCGATACCGACATCGACAGCGCACATCGTTTTGCGCAAGGCGTGCAACGCCAGATTGCCGACACGCCGTACTCGACAGGCGGACGCGATATACCGCTGACGGTCAGCATCGGCATATCCGCGCTGCATACGAAGGACGACGATGCCGAGCTGGCGCTCAGCCGCAGCGACCGCGCGCTGTATTACGCCAAGCAACGCGGGCGCAATCGAATTGAATCGGTGTTGTTCCGGTAGGACAAGGGACAGCAGCGGGATGACGCGCTGCCATTACGATGCCAGGCCCTGCGCTTGCTGAAGCAGCCATGTCGCGAATGCCTGGACCGGCCCTGCGCTTAATTCGATCGGCTCGGGCAGTACCAGGCAGAAGGTCTTGGCGACCGCTTTGCTCTTGGGCCAAGGCGCAACCAGTTGGCCTTGTTCCAGTTCTGCCTCGATGTATAGGCGCGGCACCAGCGCAACGCCCAGACCGGCGATGGCCGCGGCGATCAGCATGGCATGCAGGTCGTAGCGCGCGCCCACTGCGGAATTGGTCAGCTCGATGCCGGCCTCTTGGGCATATCGCTGCCAGGCGTCCGGATTTTGTCGCCGATGCAGGCGTGGCAGATCATTCAGTGGCAAGTGGGCGCCGGTGTTCATACTGGCGTCCATACCGGCATCCGCGAGCAGTGCCGGGCTGCACACGGGCACCAGCACTTCCTCAAGCAGGGGATGCAAATGCATACCGGCCCAGGCGGGATGCTCGAAATGGATGGCGGCGTCAAAACCGCTGCCGGCAAGAATAAAGGGTTCCAACCGTTCGGCAATATGCACGGTTATGTCGGGATGGCGGTTTTGGAAACGCTTTAGCCGAGGAATAAGCCAGCGCGTGGCGAATGTGGGGCTGGCGGCAATATCGATCGTCCCGCCCTGCACGGGCTGCCCCATCACATAAAGGCTGTCCCGTTCCAGCCGATCCAGCGTCTGGCGAACTTGCACGGCGTATCGCACGCCATTGGGCGCAAGCCGAACCCGGTTTCCCACGCGCTCAAACAGGGGGACGTTTAAAAACGCTTCCAGCCGGGCGATCTGCCGGCTGATTGCGCCTTCGGTCAGCGCTAATTCCTGGGCCGCCCGGGCAAAGCTGCCATGGCGGGCGGCTGCCTCGAAAGCGAGTAGCGCGGTGTTGCTTGGAATCTTGCGTCGCATGAATGTGTCTTGCTGGGGGCTGTTGTTCCAGGCGCTGCAATCAGCTTGATGAAAAGTCAATGAAGACTGACTTTATATCGCTATATGCGCGGTAAATGGCAGCTTAGCATTACGTCAACGCAATGAAACGGCCGGCTTGCCGCAGCGGCCCCGTCTGTCATGAAGGACATTCTGATGATCTATACCGTGGAGTGCAGCTTCGCCGATCCCCACAGCGAAGCCGAATGGAACCGCTTCTACAGCGTCGATAAATTGCCCGCGCTTATTTCGGTAGCCGGCTTTCACACGTCGCAGCGCTTCAAGGCAATAAGCCGGGGGTGCCCCGTCTATCTGGCCTTGCACACGATCGACGGGCTGGAGGTGCTGACGGGAGACGAGTATCGCCAGAAGGGCGGTGGCAATTTCGCGAGGTGGCAGCAGCACATCACCGATTGGCACCGCAATCTGTACGACGGTATCGGCATTGCACCGGCCGTCAATAAAGACGATCTGCTTGTGCTGTGTGCAACCGGCGCCGAGCCCTTGATACAAATGGGCCTGACCCCGTCGGCCATGCACGCAGTGGCGCTGGAGAAGTTTCCACAGCACCGCTGGATGGCCACGATGCCTGCGCGAAAGGCGCCGCCCGTCGAGTGCCTGGCTGAAGGGGTTTACCTGTACTCGCCGATCACAGAACAACTGACCGGTTCGCGGGCCGTTTGCCCCTTTCCAAGCCAGCAAGCCGGGGCGTACACGGTCACCGCAATCAGCGACGGCTACCTGAGCGCCAGCCTGAGCCTGCTGTCCAATATCGACGCCGACGAAGCCGACAAAATGCAGCACGATGCTGGCGCCACGGACCCTGCCGCCGTGCATATCAACTGCTATCTGGTACGCGGCGCCGGCCGCACCATTCTTATCGACGGCGGCGCGGGGGGCATTAAACAATGGGGCGGCCGGCTGCACGCCAATTTGCGGCTGGCGGGCGTTGAACCGGGGAGCGTCGACACCATTCTGCTTACCCACGCCCATCCCGATCATGTGGGCGGCTTGGTAGACGCCGAAGGGCAAATTGCATTTCCCAATGCGCAAGTGCTGCTCCATCAGCAAGAGCTTGCATTCTGGCAGGACGACGCAAATCTAAGTCGGGCCACCGAGCGCGCGCGCGGCAACTTTCTGATTGCACGTCAGGTGTTCGACGGCTATCGCGAGACGCTAACGACGTTCACGGACGGGCAGGTGCTGCCTGGTATTCAAGCGATGCCGTTGCCGGGACACACGGATGGGCATACCGGATATCTGTTTGAATCCTCGAACCAAAGCCTGCTGGTTTGGGGAGACATCGTCCATTTCCCTCATATCCAGATTGAACGGCCGGACGTGTCGATTGCGTTCGATCAGGATCCTACGCTGGCCGCCGCCACGCGCTCGCGGCTGCTGGACATGGTCAGCTCAGAAGAACTGTTGATCGCCGGGATGCACTTGGGGGAATTGGGCTTTGCGCGCATACGGCAAAGCCGCGGACGCTACGGCCTGGATTATGAAACCTGAAACCCGAAACCTGAAGCATGACGCGGACGACAAAGCGGTTGCTGTTGTCCATCCACGCCTTGCCTGTCAGCCATCGCCTTACAAGGTGGGCTGCGGAACGGGGGTGTCGTTCGGGACCGAGCCGGAAATCCGCGCCGGGCAGTCCGAAATCCCCCATTTGGTCACCATGCCGTTTTCAATCATGAATTTTTCCACGCATACGTGATAGGCGGACATGGGGCCCCAAATCTCTTCGTACGACACGATCTTTGCGCCGGTTTGAAGCGTGTAGCTCTTTTTGGGAGGACCCCACTTCGATATCAACGCTTCTTCCGTGCTGCCAACCCAGCTTGCATTGACGTCGTTGTAGGTCTTGGCGCGTTTGCCCGTCAGCATGCTCATTTGTGAAGTCGTACATCCGGCAAGCAGCGCGGGCAGAACAACAAGCAATGCAAGTTTTTTCATTTTGACCGTTACCCCACAGTTCGGTTATTGACGTTGATGGCTCTACAGCTTCGACGTGATAGTTCGACGTGATATTGAATTCGCGCGTCAATTTATCAGAAAGCTTGCCGCCTTGCCGTAAAACAGGCAAACGCAAGGGCATATGCTGCCCAGGCGGCCGGACGATCAGTGAATCTGATCCGAGCCTTGCGGCTGCAATTGCGACAGCCCCTTCCAATCAGGATCCTTGAACACGCGCAGATTGATGGGATAGGCCGGATGCCCGGCCAGGCATTCATTGAACGCCTGCATAAACGCGTCGACGTCATTCGTGTAGTAACGCCACTCTTTCGCGTGATTGCCGGTCAGGCATGCCACCGGCACACCGACGCTGGAATTCTCGAATCCGTTTTCGACGGCTTCTTCAAAATTGTTGGTGGACTTCTTGTCTTCGTCATTGGGCATGCCGGATTCAATGCCCGTATACGGCCAGGAGATAATGATCAGGTTGTCGTTGACTTGGCGATCAGGCGCCGGCGGCAGGCCCGTACGGAATCGCACGACGATTGACAAACCATTGATGCGGGATTCACCCACTGCCCACTGATCGCCTGGAAAAATGCTGCTCATTAAATGAATTCCTGTGCTGGGATCGAACTGATGTGTTCGACACTTCAAGCCCGGAAGTCTATCGCAAGCTGTTTATCGCGGCTGCCGTCACCAGGCGCCGCTACCCGCCAGACGGCTTTGGGCCTGCTGCGCCAAACCGTCTCGCAGCACCTGCGCCGGCCCGCTCATGTCGCGGTCGCGCGACCACACCACGGCAAGCACCGGATCTTCCAGTGACAGCAACCGGCGTGTGACCAGGCCCTGGCGTTCAGCGTAGTGCGCGCCCAGGCTTTCAACGATGGCTACGCCCAGGCCTTCTGCCGCCAAAGCGCAGGCGGCCGACGATTGCGCCACCTCGATAATCGGCCGATAGGGAAGTCCGCGCGACTCCAGCGCATGGCGCGTGGCGCGGCCGGCGGGCAGGGCGGGCGCCAGCACAATGGGGCCGGCGGCGGCCACGTCTTGCAGCGCCAACACGTGCTGGCGCGCCCAAGCATGATTCTTGGGCATGACCGCATGCAAGGCCAAGGGCGCCAGCCGCAGGCTGCTGACGCGGGCGATGTCCGACGGCGCGCCGATGATGATGCCCAGATCGATGCGGTGGTCCACGGCCATTTCGATGATCTCCAGGGCGGTGCCCGCGCGAACGGTCACCGCCACGGCGGGATGTGCGCGGCGCATGCCTGCCATGGCCGCAGGCAGCAGGCTGGACGCGGCAATGGCCACCGCGCCCACGTCCAGCCGCGCCAGCGCGCCTTGCCGGATGTCCACGGCCAAGCGGTCGACGGCCTCGATGCCGGCCAGGGCGTTGAGCACTTCGGGGATCAGTGCGCGCCCCTGGCTGGTGAGGTGCAGGCGGCGGTTCTCGCGGCTGAACAGTGCAAAGCCCAGCCGTGTTTCCATGTCGCGCAACAGCGCGCTGGCGGCGGGCTGGGTCATGTTGACCGACGCAGCTGCGGCGGTGACGGTGTCGTGCCGATACATGGCGCGCAGCAGCAGCAGTTCTCGTCGGTGGAACATATGAATTTCATATGGAAATAGTCAATTCATCTATTTGACCATATGAAGAAGCCGCCGCCAGAATAGCCGCATCGTCTCCCGCCGTGTACCCATTGCGGTTCATTCATCACTACGCCGACCATGCCCGCCAACACCATTGTCTCTGTCCACTGCATCCCGCTACGCCTGCCGTTTCATCACTGGAGCCCGTCGCCGTTGTTCGCCGGCCGTCCGCGCGACAAGCTGGACAGCGCGCTGGTGCGCGTGCAGACCGAGGACGGCACGGTGGCCTGGGGCGAATCGTATTGCGTGGAACCGCGCGCCTTGACGGCGATTTTCCAGACGCTGATCGCCCCGGTGGCCTGCGGGCGCGATGCGGATGACGACGCCTTGCTGCCCGGCATGCAACGCACGCTGCACAACCTGGGTCGGTCCGGCCCCGTGGTGCACGCGCTGGCCGGCCTGGACATTGCGCTGTGGGACCTGCGCGCCAAGCGCGCCGGCGTGCCGCTGTACCAATTACTGGGCGGCAAGCGCCGCGAACGGGTGCGCGTCTATGCGTCATTGCTTCAGTACTACGGCAATGCTGAACGGCTGGATGCCGTCACGACGCGCGCCTTGAACGAGGGCTATACCGAGATCAAGTTGCACGAGCGCACCGCCGATGCGCTGGCTGCCGTGCGCCGCAGCGCGGGGCCGGCCGTGCCGATCATGGTGGACACAAACTGCGCCTGGCTGCCGGACGAGGCCGAGTCCGCAATCGCCGCCATGCTGCCGCATGATCCGTTCTGGATCGAAGAGCCGCTTTGGCCGCCGGAAGATGACCGTGCGCTGGCTCGCTTGAAGCGCGCCTGCAATGTGCCGCTGGCCGTGGGCGAGAACGCCGCCAGCGCCATGGACCTGGAACGTGTCGTGGACAACGAAGCCGCGCAGTATTTGCAGCCCAGCGTCATCAAGCTGGGCCTGACCGCCGCGTGGCGCATCGCGCAGAAGTGCGCGCAAACAAGCGTCGTCTGCGCACCGCAGGTGGCGTTCTTTGGTCCGGGCTTTCTGGCCAGCCTGCACTTGATCGCCGCGCAG
Source organism: Achromobacter sp. 1L-A-4-B-C2 (assembly GCF_057291955.1). Classification (NCBI taxonomy): domain Bacteria; kingdom Pseudomonadati; phylum Pseudomonadota; class Betaproteobacteria; order Burkholderiales; family Alcaligenaceae; genus Achromobacter; species Achromobacter sp. 1L-A-4-B-C2. The sequence continues at coordinate 193,417 of NZ_JBXAWP010000005.1, read as the reverse complement.
CAGACCGAGGTATCGCTGGAACGGCTGTACGTGGAACTTGCCCACGTGCCCTATGCGCACAGCGTGCCCATTGCCGATGGTTGGGTCCACGTGCCGGAAGCGCCGGGGCTGGGCGCGGACCCGGAAGCGGCGCTCGTTGAAGGACGATACAGCGCCTGACAGGACGTGCGCGATATGAAGCCCCTGACACGAAGCCCCTGATACGCATCCCCTGATACGACGATAAGGCGGGCCCAAAGAGGCCGCCTCGAACATATTCCTGGAGACAATCCCCATGCACCCCTCGCGCAGAGCGTTCCTGATCAACGGCCTGACCATGGCAACGGGCGCGGCCATCCTGCCGTGGACTTTTGCGGCGCGCGCCGCGCAGTATCCCGACAAGCCGGCCCGCCTGATCATCCCCTACCCACCGGGCGCCGCCACCGACACGCTGGGCCGCATGGCGGGGCAGGTATTCGCGGACGCACTGGGCCAACCCTTCGTCGTGGAAAACCGGGGCGGCGGCGGCACTACGATCGGCACGCGCGCGGTGGCGGTGTCCGCGCCGGACGGCTACACCATCGGCATGGTCGACTCCACGTTCACCATCAACCCCGGGCTACTGGGCGACCGCCAGCCCTACGACGCCGTCAAGGATTTTGCACCGGTCTCGCTGATGGCAACCGCGCCGTTCGTCATGGTGGTGCATCCGTCGGTCAAGGCAAGCGACGTCGCGTCCTTTGTCGCGCTGGCCAAGGCGCAGCCGGGCACGCTGTCGTTCGGGTCGGCGGGGGTGGGCAGCGGTCCGCATCTGGCAGGCGAGCAACTGCGCCAACAGGCCGGCGTGGACGTGTTGCACGTGCCGTACCGTGGCGGCGGCACCGTCATCACGGACCTGCTGGGCGGCCAGGTGCAGTTCGCCTTCGCCACCGTTCCCACGCTGCTGGAACACATCAAAGGCGGGCGCCTGAAAGCCTTGGCCGTCACCAGCCCGCAACGCGCCAGCCAGCTGCCCGACGTGCCCACGTTCACCGAGGCAGGCCTGCGGGGCGTGGACATTTCGCCACTGTTTGGCCTGGTGGCGCCGGCCGGCGTGCCGGAACCCATCATTCAGAAGCTGTCGGCAACGCTGGCTGAATCCGTGCGCAAAGGCGCACTGCGCGACAAACTGGCCGGGCTGGGCTTTCAGCCGGTGGGCAGCACGCCGGCCGAATTCGCGCAGCGAATCCGCGACGATGTGGCCAAGTGGACGGCGGTGATCCAGCGGGGCGGGATCAAGGCGGAGTAGGGGTCGCGGACAGGCATCGCGCTTGTTGACGGCGTGGCGGACTTTGCGTCCACCACCGAAGCGCAGTTCGACGCGCTTTTTGCGGTGCACGTCAAGGGCGTGTTCTTTCTTACCCAGGCCTTGCTGCCGCTGCTGGCGGACGGCGGGCGCATCGTTAACTTCCCCGCGCACGTTGGTCGCCGCATTGCGCATGACGACCGCCATGTTGTCGCCGCAGGATTTTTCTCCGCCGATGTCCAGTACCGGCATGGCCGGCTTGGTTTTCGACAACGCGACGTTGTCGGCGACGTCGTGCATGGCGATGGCATTGAACTGGCGGTCTCAGCCTTGCACAGGCGTACACAACTCGACCAGCGTGCCGTCGGGGCAGCGCAGGTACGACACCACCTGACCCCAAGGTTTGGCGGTCGGGGCGCTTAGCTCGGTTGCGCCCCGCGACAAGGCCCGGGCATGGGCGGCGGCCACGTCATCCGTCACAAACGCCACCTCCATGCCCAGCGGCTTGGCCGACGCCGACGCTTCGACGTGCCCGGTGGCGAAGTTCATTGCCCCCAATTCATGCGCCGCGAACGCCAGCGTGGTGGCACCCGTATCAAGCTCACCGTAGGTTTTTGACTCGTGCAGGAACCGCACCGGAAAACCGAACGCGCCTTCAAAGAACGACAGGGATGCCGCCACGTCAGGCACATAGATGATGGTGTATCCAAACTTCATGAGGTGTGTCCTTGAAAGCGCTGGCTTAGGTGGGGTCGAGCATACTGGAACAGAATAGACAGTGCTGCTTTAGACGGGTATTCGGCGGAAGACCGCACGTACTCGATGTCGAGTAATGACGACGCCGTCAACGCACTCGCAGACGGCATGGATTAAAGCGTGTGCCGCGTCCACATAGAACATCCGATACCCCCATCGGACATTCCTGCTGGCCCGCCGCGCGGCATGACGAGAACATCGTTCATTTCCAAACCTCCATTCAAAGGAAATGAGCATGACCAACTCTCTTGCAGGACAACGCATCGTGGTCGTCGGCGGCGGCTCGGGCATGGGCCTGGCGCTAAGCGCCCGGCTGCTGAGCATGCATTGCGACGTCGTGATCGTGGGCCGATCGCGCGACAAACTGGACGCCGCGGCCACGCAGCTGCAAGCGTTTGGCGAGCCGCGCGTGGGTCAGGCGGACGTGACCAGCGAAGCGCAGGTGCAGCGGCTTTTTGAAGACATCGGCCATGTGGACCACCTGGTCTGCACCGCCGCCGACATCCGGGGCGCCTACGAGCTGCTGCCCGACCTGGCCCTGGACGCGCTGGACCGGGCGATCCGCTCGAAAGTTGTCGCGCCCATCTTGCTGGCCAAGCACGGTGCCCCGCGGATGCCCGCCCACGGCTCCATCACCTTGACATCCGGCATTGCCGCCTATCGACCCCGGCCCAAGGGCGTGGCGGTGGCCGCGATCAATGCCGCGTTGGAAGGGGTGGTGCGCGCGATGGCGGTCGAGCTGGCGCCGTTGCGCATCAACGCGGTATCGCCGGGATGGGTGCGCACGCCGATTTGGAACGATGTGGCGGGCGCCGACAGTGAGGCGTTGTTGGCGTCGATGGCCGAGCGGCTGCCGGTGGGGCGGGTGGGCACCGGCGACGATATCGCCGATGCCATCCTCTTTCTACTTGGCAACGGCTACACGACCGGCACCGTGCTGCACGTCGATGGCGGGCATCGCCTGGTCTGAGCCCAGGGTCGCAAGCCGGATCACCTGAATGAACGCCGCAACCTGGCGCGTGGGTTCGCGATGCAGCGTAATAAGGCAGATGGGCAGGCCTACTCCCTGTGTGGCCAACGGCCGCCATACGGGCTTCGCCGCCGTGACGGCCGGGCCCATGGCCATCCTGGGAAGGATCGATATGCCCAGGCCGGCGGACACCATCTGCATTAAGGCCGGCACGCTGTCGGCCACGCCGCGCACGTGGGGCCGGACGGGGGCGTCCTGCAACAGGGCCTCAAGGTATTCCCGATACCGGCAGCCCTGCATCGTAACGATCAGCGGGTAGTCGGCAAGCGCGTGCGGGTGGATTTCGGTTGCGTGCGCCAACGGATGGCCGGGCGGCAGCACGACGCCCGGCCTGTCCCGGGCTATGGTCTGCACGCGGAGCCTGGCGTTGTCGGCCGGCCAGCCGTGCACCAGCCCCAGGTCGGCCGTTGCGTCCAGCACCGCCTGCGCGGTGTCCGAGGAATTTCTTTCCTGGACCGCAACCTGGGTGGCGGGATACAGCTCGGCAAGCGCCAGCAGTTGCGGAACCAGCACGCTGGTGCACAAGGTTTGCGGCGCGGCCACGCGGATAGTGCCCCCCGGATCATCGACGTTGTCGCGAACCTGCCGGAACGCTTCATCGGCCAACGCAAGCAGCTCGCGGGCGCGCGAGGCCAGCCTTTCCCCCGCCGCCGTCAGTTGCAAGCGGTTGTTCTGGCGAATGAACAGCGCATGACCCACGCTGTCTTCCAGCGCTCGCACCTGTTCCGTCACGCTGGGCTGCGACAGGTGCACGCGTTTGGCGGCTTGCGTGAAGTTCAACGTCTCTGCTGCGGCAATGAAAATCTTCAGCTGTCGTAGTTGGAACATGGGGTGGTCGCGGAGGGATAGGGGAAGGGGACGGCGGCGCGTCGGCGGCATTACGCGCGCCGCATGAATTCCAGGAAAGCCTCGGCGGTCAGCGGTCGGCTGATCAGATAGCCTTGAATGCAGTCACAGCCCGCGTCTTTCAGCGCATCGGCCTGGTGTTGGTGTTCCACGCCTTCGGCGATGGTCTTCATGCCCAGCGCGCGGGCAAGGCCGACAATGCTACGGATGACCGCCGACGCTTTCTCTGACGCCAGCAATTCCCGGACGAACGACCGGTCGATCTTGAGCGTGTCCACAGGCAGACGGACCAGGTAGCTAAGGCTGGAGTAACCGGCGCCAAAGTCATCCAGCGATGTGGATATGCCGGCGCCTTTCAACGCGGCCAGCACCGATGTTGCCATGTCGATATCGCCCAGCAAGCCGTCTTCCGTGATTTCGATATCCAGGAGGGTGGGGCAGACGCGGTGCCGCCGCGCGGCATCAAGAATGCGGTCTGCCAGCCCCGTGTCCAGCAGTTGCCGAGGCGACAGGTTCAGGCTGGTCCGGGGTACGGTGACGCCCAGCTGTTGCCATACGGCGATTTGGCGGCAGACGGCATCGAACAGCCAGTCGGCCAGATGGCCCTCGTAGGAAGAATCAAGCAGCAACGCCAGAAACGCGTCCGGCGTCAGCAAGCCGCGTTGGGGATGACGCCAACGAAGCAGCGCCTCGACGCCGGCCAGGGAACTGTCGGCCAAGGCAATCTGCGGCTGAAAATGCAGTTCAAACTGATTCGTCGAAAATGCGGCACCAAGCTCAGAGCGCAGTGCCAAGCGGTCGCGCATGCCCCGGTCCAGCGCCGCGTCATACACGCGGATATGAAGATCTCCCGAGGACTTTGCGGCGTACATGGCGGTATCGGCCTGACTTAGCAACGCCTCGGCGGATTCGGGTTTTTCTCCAAGCAGCGCGATACCAATGCTGGCAGAAAGCAATAGCGATCGGCCGCCTGTTTCAAATGGCGCCGCAAGCGTATCCAGCACGGCCCGCGCGCACGCTTGCGCGGCGCTTTCCGAGGTGTTGCGCAACACCAGAACAAACTCGTCACCGCCCACCCGCGCGGCAAAACACGTGGGTTCGACCAGGGTGTTCAGCCTGTTGGCAAACGCGCGCAGCAACGCATCGCCGACGGCATGGCCGAATGCGTCGTTGACGTCTTTCAGGTGGTCCAGATCGATAAACAGCACCGCTACACGGGCGCCCTTGCCGGCGCTACTCAAGCCCGCATCCGCGACCGCGCCCGCTAGCGTTTCCATGCACTTGCGGCGATTCGGCAAGCCGGTCAGATAGTCGTGGGTGGCTTCGAATTCCAGTTGTGCCGCGTGCTCGTGTTGGCCCGTGACGTCGCGAAACAGCACCGTGATGCCTTCATCGTGGCGAAACGATCGCGCTTCAAACCAGGTGCGCAGCGGGGCGTAATAAGCGGTGTGGCGACCGGGGACGCCCGTGGCCGCCGTCTGCTGGTAAATCCGGTAATAGCCCGAGCCCACCAGGTCCGGGTAACACTGCCAGATGTCGCGCCCAAGCAGGTTTTGCCGGTCCTGCTGCAAGTAGCGTTCGGCGGTGTCGTTCAGGTACGTAAACCGCCACGACTTGTCGATCGACATGAACCCGTCGCTTAGGCTGTCCAGCATTTCCGCCAGATGTTCCGGTGCAGGCTGACGCGAGTCGGCAGGGGGCGACTGGGTTGGGCGAGGGGCGGGGCGTCGTGCCATTGTTGGATCTTCGTTCGCGTCGGACCAAGAAAGGCATGACAGGTCCGCAAACCGTGGATCGCTGTATTTTAGCGGCCCTCGCCGCCACCGGAAATCAGGGGTGCGCAGGCATGCGCCGCGTGGAGCAAAGCGCCGCTGTCTACCCCCTTCAGCGTTCGGTTTCAGCTTGCATACAGATTCGTCAGCGATGCTTTCAGGAAGCCGCCATCCACCACGATGTCCTGCCCATTCACATAGTGCGACGCGTCGCTGGCCAGAAAGGCCACGGCGCCCGCGATGTCCGAGGGCAGGCCGATGCGTCGCGCCGGGATGTGGGCGACGCGTTTTTGCAGCACGGCGTCGTCGCGGTAATGGGGTTCCGACAGCGGCGTGCGGATCATCCCCGGGCTGATGGCGTTGGCGCGTATGCCCAGGGGGCCCCATTCCACCGCCATCTGGCGGGTCAGCGCCAGTAGGGCGGACTTGGTCGAACCGTAGGCGCCCACACGCGTGGGCGTGTGGGCAGAGATCGACGCCACATTGATGATGCTGCCCGCCTGTTGTTCGCGCATCAGCGGAAACAGCTTCTGAGCGCACAGCAACGCGCCGCGCAGATTGACGCGAAAGATGCGGTCCCATAAGTCGATCGGGAACGCCTCCAGGCCCACCGGCGCGGCGCTGATGGCCGCGTTGTTGACCAGTATGTCGCAGCGGCCGAAGCGCTGCGCCACTTGCGCGGCCATATCCGCCACCGCGTCCGGCTCTGCGATATCGCAGCACAGGTTCAGCGGGCTATCCGCCTGGACGCCGGCGTCGCCCGCGTTGACGTCCACCTGCACGACGGCCGCGCCCATCGATTGAAGTTGCCGGCAGATGGCCAGGCCGATGCCGCCGCTGGCGCCGGTGACCACGGCCACGCGGCCTTGCAAGGCGTTTACCGCAAAGGGCGTGTTCAAAGAGGTATCCATGCGCGCCGCCTACTTGTTCTTCAAGTCGGCCACTTGCGCCAGGCCTTGCCAGATGACCGCGTCGCGCTTGATCGATGCCGCGAATTCCTTGGCGGAGATATCCGCGGGGATGATCATGTTCTGGCCTTCGATTTTTTCGCGGACGTCGGGGGCGTGCTGCGCGCGATAGATCTCGGTGTTGAGCCGGTCGATGATCTGGGGCGGCGTGCCCGCTGGCGCAAAAACGCCATACCAGCCATCGGCTTCGAAGTTGTAGCCTTGTTCGGCCAGCGTCGGCACATCCATCGTGGCGGGCCAGCGCCGCGAACCCGTCTGGCCCAGCGCGACCAATTTGCCGCTACGCATGAATGGAATCGGCGAGGCGATGTCCATGAAGCCGACGCTGATGGTGTTGGCGATCAGGTCGGTGCTTTCCGTGACCAGCTGCTTGTACGGAATGTGCGGCATGTCCAGACCGTAGTGCGCCTTGATGCCTTCCATGGCCAGGTTGCCGGATGAGCCCGTTCCCCACGAACCGTACGCCAACTTGCCGGGGTTGGCCTTGGCATAGGCGACCATGTCCGCCAGGTTCTTGAACCCCATGCTGGGGTTGGCGACCAGCAGGATGCCCGCGGCGCCGACCTGCGCAATGGGCAGCAGGTCTTTGTCCGGGTCGTAAGGCAGCGAGGGCAGCACCACCGGGTTCAGCAAGATGGCGGACGAGGGCGCCAGCAGCAAGGTGTAGCCGTCGGGCGCCGCCTTGGCCACCGCGTCGCACGCAATCATGCCGTTGGCGCCGGGCTTGGATTCCACGACGATGGGCTGCCCAAGCGTCTTGGACAAGGGGGCGGCGATCAGGCGGGCAAAAATGTCGCCACCCGCGCCGGGTGAACCGGCGACGACCAGGCGAATGGGGCGGTCGGGCCAAGCGCTGGGGGCGGCCAGGGCGTTGACGCCCAGGCCCAACAGCACGCCGCCCAGCAGGATGGCCCGTCGGGCGGGAAGGGGGTGGGTCATGGCTTGTCTCCGGAATGTTTGAATTGATTTTTCAATTCACTTTTGAGTTATCTGGAGCTCTAAATTCTAGGTAGCTGAACCGGCTTGGCTATAGCTCGGGGCGCAGATCAGAACTGCATGAATCGAAGGAGTGATGGGCATGGCCGATCGCGGCGCGCGGTGCCGGCGTGCTGCATTTTTTGCAGATGACATCTTCAGATTTCGGCGGAATGGATCGCGCGGCGGCTCGATACACTTTCGCGGGGACAACTGAAAAAGAGCAAGCCATGCCTTTCACCATTCGCCGCCGTCTGCTGCTGACAGGCGCGGTGTTCAGCGCACTGTTTTCCTTTTCGGCCGCCGCGCAAACGGCGTATCCGGACAAGCCCGTGCGGCTTGTGGTCCCGTATCCGCCCGGGGCGGCTACCGACGCCATCTCGCGCGCGTTCGCCCAGCAACTCGGGGCAATCATGGGGCAGACTGTGGTGGTGGAAAACCGGCCGGGCGCCGGCTCGGCCATCGGCATCATGGCCGTCAAGAACCGGCCCGCCGACGGGTACACCTTGCTGGTGCATGCCGAAGGTTTCTACAGCGCGAAGCTGACGACGCCCGGCGCGGGATACGAATTTTCGGACTTCGACATCCTGGCCCCGCTGGCCCAAAGCAGCTACGCCTTCATCGTGCCGGCCGACCGCGGCTGGAACTCGCTTCAGGACCTGAAAGGCGTGAAGCGCGAAATGGATATCGGCATTGCGGACCTGGGCATCGGCACCTATTCCACCTTGGCGGCCAGGCTGGCAGCAAGCCTGGGCACGCAATACCGCGCGATTCCCTTCAAGGGCGGGGCCGAAGGGCTGACGGCCATCCTCGGCGGCCAGATCGACGGCTACTTCACCACGATCGGCACCACGCAAAGCGTCAAGGACAATCCGCACGTCAAGGTGCTGGCCTACACCGGGCGGCCGGGCAACGTAAGCCATCTGCCGGGCGTGAAGACGTTTGCCGAGCTTGGCGTGCCCGACATGGTGTTTCACAGCAGCTACAGCGTGGCGGTGCGCAGCGGTATTCCCGAACCCGTGCGTACGCAGCTTGCAAACTTCGTCAGGCAGGCCGCGACGTCAACGGCGATGGACAAGGCTCGGCAGGATCTGTATCTGGACGGCTACCGCGGCAGCCTGGACGACTACAAGCAAGAGCAGCTGCGCTTGTCGGCCGAGTTCGAGGCCAGCGCAAAGCAGCGCAAGCGCGAGTGATCGCAGCGGCACTCTGTGCCCGATAACAGCGGGCACATAGAACCAGCAGGCGCGCGGGCAGGCGTATGATTTCAGGCGAAGGACCAGCACCGGCCTGGCGGCGGGCCGCAAGCCCGCGCGCCAGCTTTGCATGCCACATGCTTCGCATCGCCCCGTCTGCCCGCCACGCGGATGGGAAGGAAGGCGTCGCGCCATGGACCATCTGCTTGCTGTCCGCCCGGGTAGCGCCTGCGCCACGGGGCTCCGGGCAGTGTCCCCGTCACTGACGGGTGATCACGATTTCCAGGTATTCACTGGGCACCACCACCCCGGCGTCGCCAGAGCGATTGAACCGGTCTATTTGCGCTATCAGGTCGCTTTCCAGGGCGGCTTGCGCGGCGGGCTCCAGTATGGAAAACGCCTTGAGGACCGGGCCGTAATAGCTTTTGAAGACTTGCAGCCAGTGCGCCGGCGAGCGATACCGGAAAACGAAGTGTCGCGGTTCCGCCTGGATCGCCTTGGCATGTGCGCCGAACATCTCGTCGATACGCGCGCGGGTGCCCCACAGCGCGGGCGATTTGACGCCGGCCGGCGGGGGGACGTGCTTGCCGATCGTCTTGAAAATCTGGCCCACGAAGCCCTCCGGCGTCCAGTTGGCCATGCCGATCTTGCCGCCTGCACGGCAGACTCGGACCAATTCGGCGGCGGCCTTGTCCTGGTCGGCCGTGAACATCACGCCGAAGGTGGACATGACGGCGTCGAAGCTGCCGGGCGCGAAGGGCAGGGCTTCGGCGTCGGCTTCCTGAAACTCGATCTTCAGCCGTTCGGCGGCGGCGCGTTCGCGGGCTCGGCTCAACAGCGCGGGCACATAGTCGGTGGCGACGACCTCGCACCAACGCCGCGCCGCTGCCAGCGACGCATTGCCGTTACCGGCCGCCACATCAAGCACTTTTTGCCCGGCGCGCACATCCATCGCCTCGCACAGTTGTTCGCCGACGATCTGAAGCGTGGTGCCGACCACGGCGTAGTCACCGCAAGACCAGGTGGCTTGCTGGCGGGTTTTTACGGCGGCCAGATCGGGCGGCGCGGCAGCCGGCGCAAGAGGAACGGCGGCAATATCGGTTGGGGACATAGCTGGACTCCATTGACACAAGGTGAAGGCGTGGGCGGATATCGCCGACGCGGTGCCGATGCGCGGGCGAAAGGCTATTCGGGTAGCGCGCGATCGGGTCTCAACCGTAGAGCGGGCGCGTGGAGGCCAACGTGGTAGCCGGCGTGGAATTCGCGTCGACCGGAGGGGAGGGTATTCCCCAGAGCGGCGCCATTCATATCCAGCTGCTGGGGCCGATGGCGATCCGCCGCGCGGGCGTGGCCCTGCCGCTGCCGCCATCGCGCAAGCTGCGCGCGCTGGTGGCATACCTGGCGCTGGCCACGCACCCGGTGTCTCGGGCATATCTGTGCGAACTGCTCTGGGACCTGCCGAACGATCCGCGCGGCGAGCTTCGTTGGTGCCTCAGCAAGGCGCGCCCGTTGCTGGACGACGCGGACCAACGCCGCGTGCAGGCCGCGCAAGACAGCGTGACGCTGGACCTGCACGACTGCCACGTGGATGGGGTCGACATTGAAGAGGCGATGCGGCAGGGTATCGGCAACGTGGGTGTGGAACCGTTGCGCGCGATGGCGGCGCTGTTCGTCGGAGAATTCCTGGAGGGGCTGCACATCCGGTCCTGCCCGATGTTCGATAGCTGGCTGGTGGCGCAGCGGCGGCGGTTCAGGGCATGCCAGGCCGCGGTGTTGGAACATTTGGCGGCGCTGCTGCCGGACGGCTCTGAAGAGCGCTACGACTGCCTGGACAAATGGTTGCGCCTGGCGCCGTTCGATCGCCACGCGCACATGCTGATGCTGCAATCGCTCAGTGCGCGAAAGCAGCTTCGCGAAGGCGAAGAACACGTGGCCGCCGCGATTCGCGCGTTTGAAGACGAAGGGCTGGACTGGCGACCGTTGCGCGATGCGTGGAGCCAATTGAGGCGGCAATTGGGGCGGGCGCCATCCGACCCGCCTGAACCGCTGGCGGGCTCGGGCAAGGCGGTGCTAGCCGTGCAGGCAGAAGGCAGCAAGGATCACACCGGTCGCGCCTCGATTGCCGTGATGCCGTTCGCGGACGCGTCAGCACCTGGCGGGGTGCGGGGCGGCCTTGGCGATGGCCTGGCTTACGACATCATCACGCGATTGGCAAAGCTGCGTAGCCTGTTCGTCATTGCGCAGGGCACCGTGTTTGCCCTGGATCAGCGCAGCGTGGGGCCTGAAGAGGCCGGGCGGACGCTGAATGTGGACTTCGTGGTCAGCGGCTTGCTGCGACGGCACGCCAAGCGGATCGTCGTTGACGTGGCGCTGGTCGAGGCGCGCACCGCGCGCATCGTGTGGGCGGAAACGTTCGATCACCCGATGGACGACGCCTTTGTGGCGCTGGACGACATCGGCAACCGGATCGTCGCCTCGGTCGACATCGAAATTGAATCCGCCGAGCGCGAGCGCGCTATCCTTACGCCGCCGAATTCGCTGGACGCCTGGTCGGCCCATCATCGCGGCCTGTGGCACATGTACCGGTTCAACCGGGCGGATAACGCGCGGGCAAGGCATTTCTTCGAGTTGGCGCTGCGGCTGGATCCCACGTATTCGCGGGCGTACGCCGGGCTGTCGTTCACGCATTGGCAGGACGCATTCCAACGTTGGGGCGAGCAAAATTCGTCGGTCGATCTCGCGTACAAAGCGGCCGGCCAGAGCCTGATCGCCGACGACCGGGACCCCGCTGCGCATTGGGCCATGGGTAGGGCGCTGTGGCTGCGCGGCAGCCAGGAGCCGTCATTGTCGGAATTGCAGCGCGCCGTGGACCTGAGCCCGAACTTTGCGTTGGGCCACTACACCTTGGGTTTTGTCCATTGCCAATCCGGCGACGCGCAGGCGGCGATTGGCTCTGCCGATCATTCGCGCCATCTGAGCCCCTTTGATCCCTTGATGTTCGGCATGCTGGCGGTTCGCGCGCTGGCTTTGGTGCGGTTGGGCCGGGTCGCCGAGGCCGCCGACTGGGCGGTCAAGGCGGCCATGCGTCCCAACGCTCACGTGCACATCCTGGCTATCGCCGCGCACTGCCTGGCACTGGCCGACAGGCAGGACGAGGCGCTGGCGTTTGTGGCGCTCATTCATCAGTCGAATCCCGCCTATGGCATCTCAAATTTCCTGGACGCGTTCCGCCTGACGCCCGACACGCAAGCCCTGTTCAAGAATGCCGCCAGGCGAATCGGCTTGGAGTGATGCACGCAGAATGCACGCGGGCCCGCGCGCCACCACCGACCCATGGCAGCGCGCCCGCGCTCAGATCTTCGGCCAGGCTTACTTGCCGTTCGCGCCCACCAGCACCGGCTTGTCGCGGTATTTTTCAGGGAACGTCTTCGCCAGATTTTCCACCTTGGGCACGTCGTTGATCACGATGTACATGCTGTTCGGGTTACGCACCAGGTAATCCTGGTGATAGCCCTCGGCCGGGTAGAACGCTTGCAACGGTTCCACGGTGGTGGCCAGCGGCTTGGAATACACGCCGGTCTTGTTCAGCTGCGCGATATAGGCTTCGGCCACCTTGCGCTGCCCGTCATTCGCCGGGAACACCGTGGAACGATATTGCGTGCCACGGTCGGGGCCCTGGCGGTTCAGTTGCGTGGGGTCGTGGGCGACGGAAAAGTAGATTTGCAGCAGTTGCCCGTAGCTGACCTGCTTGGGGTCATAGGTGATCTCGACGGCTTCGGCGTGGCCCGAGCGGCCGCCGCTGACGGTGTCGTAGTTGGCCGTGTCGGCCTTGCCGCCCGCGTAGCCCGAGACGGCGTTGCTGACGCCTTTGACATGCTGGAACACGGCCTGCACGCCCCAGAAGCAGCCGCCGGCGATGACGGCCTTTTCTTGCGCGGCGGCGGCCTGGGCGTCGTCGACAGACGGGGCGGGGATGATGAACGCGGTTTCAGCGGCGCGGGACGCACCCGCGCCCGCTGCCAGCAGGCCGCACGCGGCGGCAAGCGCGGCGCAGAATTTTTTGGCTTGGAAGTTCATGGTCAGAGGATTCCTGAAAGAAAGGGGTAGCGGCTTGGCGCCTCAGCCCTGTACGGCAAAGGTCATGGCGACCCCGTTCATGCAGTACCGCAGGCCGGTGGGGCGGGGGCCGTCATCAAAGACGTGGCCCAGGTGCCCGCCGCAGTTGGCGCAGTGCACGGCGGTGCGGACCATGCCGAAGCCGGTGTCGCGCGTTTCGCCCACGGCGTTGGGCAGTGGCTGCCAGAAGCTGGGCCAGCCGGTGCGGCTGTCGAATTTGGTGCTGGACGAGAACAGGTGCTGCTCGCAGCCGGCGCACGAAAACGTGCCGGTGCGGTGTTCGTCGTTCAACGGGCTGGTGTAGGGGCGTTCGGTGCCCTCGCGGCGCAACACCTGGTATTGCGCGGGCGTCAACCGGGCGCGCCATTGCTCGTCGGTCAACGCGTAGGGAAAGGAGGCAGCGGCGGTGGTGCCGGCCGAGGCGTTACGCGGGGTCAGCCAGGGGGCCAGACCCGCGGCAAGCGCGGCGGCGCCGCCCAGCGTCAGGAAGTGTCTGCGGTTCAAAGTCATGGCGTGGCTCCGTCAACAATGCGGCATGCCGGGCGCGGGCCGATCGGGCGGCCCGCGCGCGTGCGGCTTGCTGCGCTTACTTGCTCATTCCGTCCTTGGACATCGAATCCTTCTTCATGCCGTCGTGCGACATGCCATCTTTGGCCATGCCGTCTTTCGCCATCCCGCCCTTGGCCATGCCGTCCTTGGACATCCCGTCTTTCGCCATGCCGTCCTTGGCCATGCCGTCTTTCGCCATGCCATCCTTCGACATCCCGTCTTTGGCCATCCCGTCCTTGGCCATGCCATCCTTGGCCATGCCGTCCTTGGACATCGAGCTCTTGCTCATGCCGTCTTTGCTCATGCTGTCCTTGCCCATGGTGTCGGCGGCGTGCGCGGCGACGGCGCCAAATGCCAGGCACAGGGAGAAAGCGGCGGTGGTGATTTTCTTCATGATGCGTTCCTTTGATGGAGGGGGTAAGACAGGAATTTCACCTAGCTTCCGCCGAACCAGTTGTAGCCCTGGTCCTCCCAGTAACCGCCTGGGTAGGTGTTGGTGACGAAAATGGCCTGTATATGCTTGGGGTTCTTGTAGCCAAGCTTGGTAGGCATGCGCAGCTTCATGGGGAAGCCGTACTCGGGGGGCAACGTCTTGCCGTCATAGGTCAGCGCCAGGATGGTCTGCGGGTGCAGCGCCGTGGGCATGTCGATGCTGGTGTAGTAGTCGTCCGCGCATTTGAAGCCGACGTACTTGGCCGTCAGGTCCGCGCCGACACGTTTCAGAAAGGTTGAGAAGGGCACGCCGCCCCATTTGCCGATGGCGCTCCAGCCTTCCACGCAAATGTGGCGCGTTACCTGGTCCACCTGCGCCATGGCGCGCAGTTCTTCCAGGCGCCATTGGCGCTTGTCGGCCACCATGCCGGTCACTTCCAGGCGGTACGATTCTTCATCCACGTGGCGCACTTCGTCGATGCCGTAGTACGCGTTGAAGGGAAACGGCCGGGTAATCATGGATTCCGGATAGGTGGGTGCCAGCTTGTTCGGGTCGAACAGCCAGCCTTGCACGCGGTCGTTGAAGCGCGACACCGATGTCAGCGCCTTTTCCACGTTTTCGTCGTCCGACAGCGAACACCCGGACAGCATCGCCACGCCACCCAGCGTCAGGCTGTTGCGCAGGAAGGCGCGGCGCGACGGCTGCTCGACGCGCCGGGCAAGCAGGTTCCTGGCTTCTTTCAGAATGGCCGCGCCGTCCAGGCCCAGCAGCGACAAGCGTTTCTTTTGGCTCATGTCGGGCTCCTTATTTGCCGCGGATCATGGCGATCAGGCTACGGGGCACCAGCGCCACCATCACCAGATGCACCGCCACGAACGCCACCAGCAGGGCCATGGCGACAAAGTGGATGCGGCGCGCGAATTCATAGCCGCCCATCAAGTCGCGCAGCATGCTGAACTGCACGGACTTCCACAGCACCAGGCCGGACAAGACCAGCACGGCGATATCGACCAGGACGAACAGGTAGGCCAGCTTTTGCACCTGGTTGTAGTGGCGCAGGTCGCCGTGGGACAGCTTGCCGTGCAAGGCCGCGTTCAGGTCCGTGGCGACGCCGCGCGGGCTGACGGGGAAGAATTTGCGCCGCAACCGGCCGGTGGCCAGGTTCAGCGTCAGGTACAGCAGCCCGTTGAAAAACAGCAGCCACATGCCGGCAAAGTGCCATTGCAGCGCGCCGCCCAGCCAGCCGCCCAGGGTGATGTTGTTGGGAAAGGCAAAGTCAAAGAACGGGGCGGCGTTATAAATGCGCCATCCGCTCATGACCATCAACACCACCGCCAGGGCATTGAGCCAGTGCATGATGCGCAGCCAGCCGGGGTGGATGACGCCGGGAGGCCGGGCGGCGGGGGAAATGTGGGGGGCGGGGCTTGCCATCATGGCGGGTCTCCGGGGGCGGGGTGCTGTCGTTGGAGCCATTCTTGTCCCAGGCCGATATCGAAGTCCTCACGCAAACTTAAAAAAATTGTGATAACTGGCCGCCCGTGGATTGGCGACAATGGCGGTATTCCTACCCCCGAGCCGCCCATGGACACCCCCCGCCGCGTGTTGATTGTTGAAGACGACGCCCACATTGCCGAATTGCTGCGCCTGCACCTGCGCGACGAAGGCTACGAGGTGGAACACGCCGCCGACGGCAACGACGGCATGCGTCGCCTGGAAGAGGGCAACTGGGACGCGCTGGTGCTGGACCTGATGCTGCCCGGCATCGACGGTCTGGAAATCTGCAAGCGCGCGCGGGCCATGGCGCGCTACACCCCCATCATCATCACCAGCGCCCGGTCGTCCGAGGTGCATCGCATCCTGGGCCTGGAGCTGGGTGCCGACGACTATCTGGCCAAGCCGTTTTCAATGCTGGAACTGGTGGCGCGCGTGCGGGCCTTGCTGCGCCGAAGCAGCGCCATCGAACGCAATGCGCGCATCGACGCCGGCAGCCTGGCGGTGCACGGGGTGTCCATCGACCCGATTGCGCGCACGGTGGACGTGGACGACCGCCGGCTGGACCTGACGCCGCGCGAATTCGACCTGCTGCATTTCTTTGCGCGCCATCCCGACAAGGTGTTTTCCAGGATGGACCTGCTGAACCACGTGTGGGGCTATCAGCACGAAGGCTACGAACACACGGTCAACACGCATATCAACCGGCTGCGCACGAAAATCGAAGCCGACCCGTCCGACCCCCGCCGCATCCTGACGGTGTGGGGCCGGGGCTATAAATTCGCCGCCGAACCGGGCGCTGCCGGAGGCCCGACATGAAACGATTTACCTTGACCCAACGCCTGTCCGCCGTGTTCGCGATGCTGCTGCTGGCGTGCTGCGGCGCATCGGCGTGGTTGCAGATCGCCGCCAACTCCCGCTATGAACAAGAGGTGGTGCAGCGCCTGTCCAGCGGGCTGGCGCAACACATCGCGGGCACCACGGAATTGATGGATGCCAACGGCTGGAAGCCCGACGCCGTGCGTTCGCTGTTCGACATGCTGATGGCGGTGAACCCGGCCGTGGAGGTCTATCTGCTGTCCAACGACGGGCGCATCGTGGGCGATGCCGCGCCGGCCGGCCAGATCAAGCGCGCGCAGGTGGACCTGGCCCCGGTCAAGCATCTGCTGGCGGGCGGCATGCTGCCGATCGTGGGCGACGACCCGCGCAGCCAGGACGGCCAAAAGGTGTTCAGCGCTGCGCCGGTGCGCGTGGGCGGGCAGGAAAAAGGTTATGTCTACGTGGTGCTGCAAGGGCAGGCGCACGACGCGCTGGCGATGGCGGTGTCGCGTAGTTCCGTGTTGCGCACCACGTTGTGGTCGATTGCGCTGGTGGCCTTGTTGGGGCTGGTGGCGGGCTTGACGGCGTTTGCGCTGATCACCCGGCCACTGCGCGAGTTGACGCGAGCGGTACGCGCATTCGAGGGCGATGACGGCAAGGCGCTGGCCGCCCTGGGCCGCCCGGGCGATGACACCGACACCAGCCAGGACGAGATCTCGGTGTTGCGCCGCAGCTTCGTGCAGATGGGTCGACGCATTTCCGACCAATGGCGCGAACTGACGCGGCAGGACCAGCAGCGGCGCGATCTGGTGGCCAATATCTCGCATGACCTGCGCACGCCGCTGACGTCGTTGCATGGCTATCTGGAAACGCTGCGCCTGAAAGAAGACACCCTGAACCCCGGCGAGCGGCGCCGCTATCTGGACATCGCGCTGGGGCAAAGCCGCAAGGTGGGGCGTCTGGCGCAAGAGCTCTTCGAACTGGCGCGGCTGGAGTCCGGGCTGGTGCGGCTGGAGCCAGAAACGTTTTCCTTGCCGGAGCTGGTGCAGGACGTCATGCAAAAGTTCGAGCTTGCCGCCGAGGCCCGCCAGCAACAGCTAAGCACCGACATTCCGCAGGCACTGCCGCTGGTGCGGGCAGACCTGGGGCTGATCGAACGCGTGCTGACCAACCTGCTGGACAACGCCATCCGGCACAGCCCGCCGGGCAGTCGCATCGATTTGCAGCTGGGCGTGGCGCAGAACCGGGTGCAGGTGCAGGTCAGCGATACGGGCCAGGGCATACCGGAAGAACTGCGCACGGGCTTGTTTACGCGCGCCTCGGCGCTGAACCGTGGGCCGCGCGATGGCGGCGGCTTGGGGTTGGTAATCGTGCAGCGCATCCTGCAACTGCACCAAAGCGAGATCCGGCTGGTGGAACGCCCGGAGCCGGGCGCGGTGTTTCAGTTTGATCTGTCGGCGGCGCGATAGGGGCAGGCCCCGACGCCCCTAGACGCGCGCCATTCAATCAGCGGCCTACGCCGCTGCCGGCATCTGCCCGTGCAGCAGATAGTCCATCAGCTCGCGCACCGAACGCATCGCGCTGCCGAAGGGCAGCTTGGACGCACCCCTGAAGAACAACCCACGGCTGACTTCGCCGCGTAGCGCGGCGGCCAGCTTCAGGTCGATGCAGAATTGCCCAAAGCGTGACAGGCCATCGCGCAGGCCGCATTGCGTCAGGCAGTCCATGCGCTGGCTGCAACGGCGTGGATCGCAGCGCGTGCCGGCTTGCAGCGTTTTTTCTTGCCGCAGATAGCGTGTCAACCACGGCGTGGCCACGGCGCGCGCGGGCAGGCCGGCCACGCTGGTGAATTCGGCCAGCTGGGTGGGGTCGGCATCAATCAGTACGCGTTTGAAATTCTCGTGCGCATCGCCCTCGTGCGTGACGGCAAACGCGGTGCCTACCTGCACGCCGTCGGCCCCGTGCGCCAGCCAATGGCGCACCTGGTCGTGGCTGCCCACGCCACCGGCCACGATCAGCTTGGGCGCGTCTTTCCCCAGTTGCAGTTCGTCGAAAAGCGTGTGGCATTCGGCCAGCACGCGCTGGAAATCAAAGCGTTCGTCGTGGACATCGTCCAGCCGCGCCGCGCCCAGATGGCCGCCCGCGTAGCCGGGATGCTCGATCACCACGGCGTCGGCCATGCGGCCTTTCTTCATCCATTTTTTCAGCACGACGGCCACGCCACGTGACTCCGACAGAATCGGCACCAAGGCCACGTTTGGGAAGTCGGCCGTCATTTCCGGCAGGTCCATGGGCAAGCCCGCGCCCATCACGATGGCCTGCGCGCCGCTTTCGCAAGCCTGCCGCACTAGCGCCGGGTGGCCGCGCACGGCCTTCATGACGTTCACCGCCACCACGCCCCGGCCCTGGGCCGTGTCCAGCGCGGCGCGCACTTCCCGGTCCAGCGCCAGCAGGTTGACGCGGTCGATCAAGTCGCGGTCATTGCACTTGTCTGTCTGCTCAAGCAGATCGGGATGGTGGTGGCGCAAATCGATGCTGGCGATGGTGCCCACCGCATTCTGGGCGGCGACGGCTCCCGCCAGCCGATGCGCGGACACGCCGACGCCCATGCCGCCCTGCACGATGGGCAGCAGTTCGCGGCCGGCGAGTTTGAGTGATTTGAACCACGTCATGTGTAAAGCCTTTCCTCTGGTCAAGTGGACAGAGGCTAGAGCAAGGCATGACGGGTCGCCTTGCGCAGGATCAAGCGGCGGGCAATGCCGCGCGGCGGGCGCTTCGGCCTTCAGCCCACGCGGCCCGTCAGGCGGCGCGCGGCGTTCAGCACATGGCTAAGGTGATCGGGGTTGTAGCGGTGCGCCGGCGCGGTCAATGTGACGGCCGCTGCAATGCCGCCCGACAGCAGGAACACGGGCGCCGAGATGCCCGCCACTTCGTTCAGGCGGTCGCCCATTGCCGCGAAATAACCGTCCTTGCGGATGCGCGCGTACAGCGCCTGTTCGGGGCCTGGCGCGTTGCCCAGGATGTCGTCGAACGCCGTCAACACGCGCCCGCCGCTGCCCCGTTCCAGCGGCAGCAAATCGCCCGCGCGGATGTGGTCGCGCACCGGGTGAGGGGAGTCCACGCGATACAGGCACAGGCGCGCATCGCCTTGACGTACGTGATACGCCGCGCTTTCGCCGGTTGCCGCTACCAGGTCGCGCAACACCGGCACCACCACATGTTCAAGGGAAAACGACGCCGAATAGATCCCATGCAAACGCGCCACTTCGGGTCCCAGCGCATAGCGGCCATCGTCCAGGCGCTGTATCCATTGCGCGTGTTCCAGCGAGGCCAGCAGGCGCAACACCGTGCTTTTGTACAGGCGGGTGCGGTCGGCCAGCTCGCCCAAGGACAGCGTGCGATCGCTGGGCGTGAACACGGCCATCAGGCTCAGCGCGCGGTCTACCGCCGCCACGCCACCGGCAGCGGCGTCGGCATCGGCAACGGATTCGGTTGCGGCTTTACGCGGCATGGCGAACCTGCGAGGTGATGGCCGGGCTATGCGGCACGGCAGAGGGAAGGGCGATCGGCATATTCCATCCTTTAGAACGACAGGCGCCGCCATTGTAGGCACAGCGCGGTGCGGCAACGTGCCGCGTCCCCGGCCCGTCGTGATTTCTACCCGGCAACCCGCTTGACAGCGTTTTTCGCATCGTCTTTAATTCCACAGGAAAGAACGTCATTCTATAAGATAGAACATATAAAGCCACAAGGAGACATCGTCATGTCGGATTCCAGCCCCCACGACGGGCACGTGCTGATCAGCGAGGTAGGCCCGCGAGACGGCTTGCAGTCCGTGTCGACCACGATGGCGACCGAGGACAAATTCCGCTGGATCGACGCGCTGGTTGCCGCCGGCGTGCGTGAAATCGAAGTGGCTTCGTTCGTGCCCGCGCGCTTGCTGCCGCAAATGGCGGACGCCGCCGAAGTCGTGGCGTACGCCGCGCGTATCCCCGGTCTGACGGTGATGGCCCTGGTGCCTAACCTGCGCGGCGCCGAGGCCGCGTTGCGGGCCGGCGTGCACAAGCTGACCATGCCGGTATCGGCCAGCCGCGCGCATTCTCTGGCCAACGTGCGCAAGACCCCCGAAGAAATGGTCGAGCAAGTGCGCGCCATTGCCGCGCTGCGCGACGAACTTGCGCCCGCCGTCAAGCTTGAGGCCGGCATCTCCACCGCGTTCGGTTGCACCCTGCAAGGCCTGGTGCCGGAAGACGCGGTCATCCGCCTGGCCGCGATGTGCGTGGCGGCGGGCGCCGATGAATCGGGCTTGTCGGACACTGTCGGCCACGCCAACCCGGCGCAGGTGCGCCGCTTGTTCCGCCGCTTGCGCGCGGAACTTGGCGCCAAGGCCGGCGCCGCGCACCTGCACAACACGCGCGGCCTGGGCCTGGCCAATTGCCTGGCGGCGTGGGACGAAGGCGTGCGCACGTTCGACAGTTCGCTCGGTGGCTTGGGCGGCTGCCCCTACGCGCCCGGCGCGTCGGGCAATGTCGTCACGGAAGACCTCGTCTTCATGTTCGAGGCCATGGGCGTGCGCACCGGCATCGACCTGGAAAAAATCATCGCGGCGCGCCAGCCGCTGGCCGCCGGCCTGCCCGGCGAACCGCTCTACGGCATGACGCCCGACGCGGGCGTGCCCCTGGGCTTTGTTCAGGCTCGCTGAGGCCATCCGTTCATCCCTTTTCGCAATCAAGGTGCATCACCCATGACTAGCCGTGCAACGTCCCGCCTTCCGTACGAAGGCATCCGCGTCGTCGAATTCACCCACATGGTGATGGGGCCGACCTGCGGCATGCTGCTGGCGGACCTGGGCGCGGAAGTCATCAAGGTCGAACCGATAGGCGGCGACACTACGCGCCGCCTGCTGGGATCGGGCGCGGGCTTCTTTCCCATGTTCAACCGCAACAAGAAAAGCATCGCGCTGGATCTGAAACAGCCCGAAGGCGTAGAAGCCGCGTTACGCCTGATCGACACCGCCGACATCGTCAGCGAGAACTTCAAGGCGGGCGTGATGCAAAAGCTGGGCCTGGACTACGCCACGCTGAAAGCGCGCAACCCCCGGCTGATCTACGTCAGCCACAAGGGCTTTTTGCCGGGCCCTTACGACAACCGCACGGCGTTGGACGAAGTGGTGCAGATGATGGGCGGGCTGGCCTACATGACCGGCCGCGCCGGCGACCCGCTGCGCGCGGGTTCCAGCGTGAACGACATCATGGGCGGCATGTTCGGCGCAATGGGCGCCATGGCCGCGCTGGCCCAGCGCGAGCACACGGGCGTGGGCACCGAAGTGCAGGCCTCGCTGTTCGAGAACAACGTGTTCCTGGTCGGCCAGCACATGATGCAGTACGCCATGACGGGCCGCGCGCCCGCGCCGATGCCCACCCGCATTTCAGCGTGGGCGGTGTACGACGTGTTCACCGTCAAGGACGGCGAGCAGATTTTCCTGGCCGTGGTCAGCGACAAACAGTGGGACATTTTCTGCCGCGCCTTTGGCCTGGAGGAATGGTTGTCGGACCCGCGCCTGGTCAGCAATAACGACCGGGTACGCGCCCGCGAATGGCTCATGCCGCTGCTGCGTTCGCATCTGGCCGGCCATAGCGCGGCGGCGCTGGCCGCGCGCTTTGAAGCAGAAGGCTTGCCCTTTGCGCCCATTACGCGGCCCGAGCAACTGTTTGACGACCCGCACCTGAACGCCACCGGCGGGCTGGCGCCCATCACGCTGCCCGACGGGCGCGAGAGCTTCGTGCCGCTGGCCCCTTTGACGCTGGGCGGGCGGCAACCCCCCATCCGCTTGCAGCCGCCGGCTGTGGGCGAACACACCGACGCGCTGTTGCGGGCGGTGGGCTATCGCGACGACGAGATCGCGGCCTTGAAGGCAAGGCGCATAACAGAAGGAGACCAACCATCATGATCACGCTGACCCGACGCTCGTTTTTGGGCGCAACGCTTTGCGCGGCCGCGTTGCCGCTGCGGCTGCATGCCGCGTCCGCCTATCCCGACGGCCGGCCCATCCGGCTGATTGTTCCGTACACGCCGGGTGGCGGCACCGATTCCGTGGCGCGCGCCATCGCGGCCAAGATCACGGGGGCCGCCGGCTGGTCCGTGGTGGTGGAAAACCGGCCGGGCGCGGGCGGCAATATCGGCATGGACTACGTGGCCAAGACGCGCCCGGACGGCTTCATGCTGGGCCTGGGCCAAACCGCCAACCTGGCGATCAACCCGGCGCTGATGGCCAAGATGCCCTTCGATGCCGCCAAGGATTTCGCGGCGGTCGCCATGGTGGCGTCCTTGCCGGTGGTGCTGGTCGTGAAGGCCAACGCGCGCTGGAACACGCTGGCCGATCTGGTCAAGGAAGCGCGCGCGCAACCCGGCAACATCAAGCAGGCGCTGGCCGGTTCGGGCACCGTGGGCCACCTGGCGGGCGAGCTGTTGGCGTATCAGGCCAAATTCCAGGTGCTGAACGTGCCGTACCGAGGCGCGGCGCCGGCGCTGAACGACCTGCTGGGCGAGAACACCGACTACATGTTCGCCACGCCGCAAGCCGCGCAGGAAATGCTGAAAGGCAAGGTGCTGCGCCCCTTGGCGGTTACGTCGCGCGAACGCCTGTCCATCCTGCCCGACGTGCCGACCGTGGCGGAATCCGGCTTCGACGGTTTCGAGGCCGTGGACTGGAAGGCGCTGGTGGCCCCGGCCGGCACGTCGCCCGAGATCATTGCCCAGGTCAATGGCGTCGTGGAAAAGGTGCTGGCCGACCCTGCCACCATCGCCATGTTCACGGCGGAAGGCAGCAAGCCGATGGGCGGGTCACCCCAGTCCGCGCAGCAATACATTCTGGACGAACAACAGAAGTGGGCGCGCTTGATCCGCGAAGCCAACATCCAGACCGCGGCGTGATGCGGACGCGGGGCCACAGAAGCCAACAGGAGACAACATCATGACTACGCTTTTCACGCGCAGCGCCGCCGTGCGCCGCGCGCTGCTCGCCGTTGCGGCGGCGCTGGCCTGGGTGCCGGCCCACGCGGCCGACGACGCCGCCAACTGGCCCGACAAGCCCGTGCGCCTTGTCGTTCCTTATTCCCCGGGCGGCACGACGGACTACGCCGCGCGGCAGGTGGCGCAGAAGCTGTCCGAGGCCACCGGCAAGACCTTCATCGTGGACAACAAGACCGGGGCGTCGGGAACCATTGCTACGCAGGAAGTGGCGCGGTCCGCGCCCGACGGCAGCACGTTCCTGGTCACCGACACCACGTACACGATGCTGCCGCTGCTGTTTTCCAAGCTGCCTTGGGATTATCAGAACGACCTTGTCCACGTTAGTGAAATCATCGAAACGCCCTTGGTGCTGCTGGTTCCCGAGAAGTCCCCGTACAAAACGATGGACGCGTTGATCGCGCAGGCCCGCAAAGCGCCCGGCACGCTGAACTACGGGTCGGGCGGGCAGGCCAGCTCTACCCACCTGGCCGCCGAGATGTTCAAGAGCGAAGCGCAGGTGTCGCTGACCCACATTCCGTATCGCGGCGCGGGCGCGGCGTTGTCCGACCTGATGGCCGGGCAGATCGACCTGTTGATCACGGCCGCGCCCACGGCCATCCCGCCCGTGCAGGGCGGCCGGGTGCGCGCGTTGGCCGTTACGGGCGCCACGCGGCTGGCGGCGTTGCCGGACGTGCCGACCTTCGCGCAGGCGGGGCTGCCGTCGTATCAAGTGCTGAACTGGTTTGGCTTGGCCGCGCCTAAAGGCACGCCGCCGGCCATCGTCAACAAGATGAACCAGCTGGTGACTCAGGTGATGAGCGAGCCGGCCATGCAGGAAAACATGGCGCGGCAAGGCGCCCGGCATCGGTCCCTGCCCGTGGCGCAATTTGGCGCCTATGTGCAGGACCAGGTGCGCTTGTGGGCCGACGTGGGCAAACGCGTGGGCATCAAGCCCGAATAATGCGGACTAGGGGGAAGACAGCATGTGGAATCTGAACTTCGCGCCGCCGGTGGTGATCGAAGCGCGCGTTATCGCCGCCATGCCCGCCGCGTTACGGCTGCCTCGGCGCAGCGGGTGGGCCGACGCCAACAAGGCGGGGCATATTGTGGATTGCTTTCTTGAGGGGCCGGTGTTCGGCGCCGACGGCGCGTTGTACGTAACGGATATTCCACATGGCCGCATCCTGCGCGTGGATGGCGACAACGATTGGTGCGTGGTGGCCGAAACCGGCGGCTGGCCCAACGGCCTGGCGCGCCATCGCGACGGCAGCCTGTGGGTGGCCGATTACCGGCTTGGCATTTTGCGATGCGATCCGGCCACGGGTCAGGTCGACACCGTGCTGGGCGAGCGCAACAGCGAATCCTTCAAGGGCGTGAACGATCTGGTGTTTGACCGCGCCGGCCGGCTGTACTTTACCGACCAGGGGCAGACGGGGTTGCACGATCCGCATGGCCGCGTGTATCGCTATGATCCGGCCAGCGGTCGCCTGGACCTGCTGCTGGCCAATGCGCCGAGCCCGAACGGGATTGCGCTGGACGCGAATGAACAGGTGCTGTTCGTGGCCGTGACCCGTGCCAACCAGGTGTGGCGCGGCCCGTTGATGCGCGACGGCTCGTTATCGAAGATGGGGGCGTTTCGCACCTTCTTCGGCACCAGCGGGCCGGACGGGCTTGCCAGCACGCCGGCGGGTGGCTTGCTGGTGGCGCATGCCAGCCTGGGCGGCGTCTTCGTGCTGAACGCGGGGGGCGAAGTCACCCACTTCTTGAAAAGTCCGATTGCCGGCAGCACGGTGACCAATGTCGCAATACGCCCCGATGGCGGCGCCGTCGTCATGACGGAATCCGCGACCGGGGCGATTCTTGAAGCGCCGTTGCCGGCGTAAGGGTACGGGCCGCGACGCGAGACAGGCTGCGACGCGGGACGGACTGGGAAGCGATTTCGGGATTCGGGGGATCAGCCGCTTAGCCGATCCCCCGATCCCGCGATCCCCCGACCCCGCAGATCACGCCATCAACTTCACGATGGCCGGCACCGACAGCACCGCCGTGTAGTAACCCATGAACTGCACGCCGGTGTTGAAGCCGAACAGGCGCGACAGCAAGCCGCCGAACAGGCCCATCGTCAGGATCACCAGCAGGCCCAGGAACTGGCCTTCCCAGATGCTGATCACGATGATCAGGCCCACGAACGTGGCGATGATGGCTTCGTGGCTGACGCGGCGCGACACGAACAGCGCGGCGCGGCGCGCGAAGTTCATGGCAAACGGGTATGACACCACGGCCGCCAGCAGCACGGCCAGCATGCCGTAGCCCAGGAATTCCCAGTGATTCAGCAGGTTGTGCAGATTGTGCGTCTGGCCGGTGGCCGCGTCCACCGTGAAGCGGGGCGGGGCGTTGAACAGCGGCGCGGCCGGCCCAGCCGCCACGGGGCTGAGCGGCAGGCCGAAGGCGATCAGCGGAATCAGCGCTTCGGCGATGTAGGTGGCTTCGGTGACGCCATTGCGGGCTGACAGCACGGTGGTCAGCCGGTGGTACGCGTGCTTGATACGCGAGCCCACCAGCTCGCCCAGCACCACCGTCATGGCCACGGGGCTGAACACGAACGTGGCGCTGGAGATGGCGGCAGTGGCCAGCGTCCAGCGGGTCTGCGTGCGGTCCATGACCTTGAGCGGGTTGGGGAAATAGCCCGACCAGCCCTTGACGTCGGGCGCGAGCGAAAACGTGCGCACCTTCTCGCGCATCATCTTCGCGCGGCCCATCGGCGAAATCACGGTGAACAGGTCGGCAATCAGCGGGCCGATGGCGATGCCCAGGAAGTAGCTGATGCTGAGCTTGACGCCGTACTTTGCCGTCAGGCTTTGCAAGGCAATGATCACCACCACGAACGGCACCAGCAGCGCGACCGCCGCCCAGCGGCCTGCCGAGAAATACGCGATCAGCACGGCGGCGGCCAGGAAGATCCACGGCGCCGACTTGGTGATGGCCGCGCCAAACGGCGCCAGCAACACGGCGAACAACACGGCCAGCGGCACGGCCACAAAGGCGGCCACGATGGCGCCGGACACCATCTTGCGCAGCGCGATGTGCGGCACGCCCAGCTTGCGCAACATGTTCGCGTCTTGCAGCAAAGGTGTTGCCAGCGTGTCGCCGGGGATGCCCAGCAGCGCGGTGGGCACGGCATGCGTCATGTGCTTGGCCACGGCGCCGGCCAGAAAGAAGGTGAACACGCCGGCGGGCGGCACGCCCAGCAGCACCACCAGCAAGGTCAGCGGGGCAAGCGTGGTGGTTTCGTCGGTGCCGGACACCAGGCCGATGGCCGCGAACACCACTGCGCCCAAGAGGCCCATGGCGGCAGCCACCATGATTTGTTCAAGCAGGATCGGGTCGCTCATGCCAGCGCCTCCTTGGACGAGCCTTGCGGCGAGGCGGTGGGAGAAGCGGCGGTGGAGACCGTGGCGGGCGTGGTGGGCGGGGGCGGCGGTTCGGTGAACAGGTCGTACAGGCCCAGCTCTTTCAGTTCGCGCACGACGGGTTCGGGCAGGTCGGCCAGCGAGCCCAGGCCGCCCGGCTGGTCCGCCAGTTCGGCCAGCACTTCGGCGCGCCAGGCAGGGTCGTGCGTCGAGGTGTGTTCGATGACTTCACGCTTGGGCGGGAACAGGCGCGCGCAGATCACGCCCGCGATCACGCAGCCGGCCAGGCCGGCCAGCATGGCGTAGGCGTGCGCCAGTTCGGGCGACGCCACCATGCCGCGCAGCCAGCGGCTGGCGGCAAAAAATCCGGTCACGCTGATGGCGATGCCAATGCCGATGGCCCACGCCAATTGGCGCAGGTCGACGGTGTCGCTCCATACCTCTGCCAGGCGCCAGGATGGCGCGGGCGATTTTGGTTCCATGTCTCTCTCCGTTGGGGGGGCGGGCGGCGCGGTCGGGGCCGCGCACGCCTCTGTTCTTATGACTGTGTGCTGCTTATTGCTTATTGCTCATCGCTTATTGCTCAGGGCTTTGTGCTTCCTGCCTGCCGCTTACTGCTTGCGCAATTCCTCCAGCAGGGCCAGCGCGCGGTCGGTGCGCACGTCTTTCTCCGCCGCCATGCGCTTGGCCACGGTGTCGATCTCGGCGCCCACCGCGCCTGCCACCAGCGCGATGTTGCGCGCGTGCAGCGCCATGTGGCCGCGCTGAATGCCTTCGGTGGCCAAGGCCCGCAGCGCGCCCAGATTCTGCGCCAAGCCCACGGCCACCGCCACCTGGCCCAGCTCATCCGCCGAGCGCACGTCCATGATCTTCAACGCCAGGCGCGCCAGCGGATGCGTCTTGGTCGCGCCGCCCACCAGGCCCACGGGCATGGGCATTTCGATGGTGCCGACCAAGGCGCCGGACGTGTCTTTTTCCCATTGCGTCAACGACGTATAGCGGCCCGAACGCGCGGCGTAGGCATGCGCGCCGGCTTCCACCGCGCGCCAGTCGTTGCCGGTGGCGACGATGACCGGGTCGATGCCGTTCATGATTCCCTTGTTGTGCGTCGCGGCGCGGTACGGGTCCACGGCGGCGAACGTGTAGGCGTCCAGCACCCCTTCGATGATCTCGGCGCCGCTGCGTTCCTTGGTGTCCAGCACCTGGGGCGTCAGGCGCACGCGGGCGCGCGCCAGCCGCAGGTCGGCCAGGTTGGACAGGATGCGCAGTCGCACCGAACCGCCGGTGATTGCTTCCACCAGCGGGGCAACGGCTTCGGCCATGGTGTTGACGGTGTTGGCCCCCATGGCGTCGCGCACGTCCACGATCAGGTGCAGCACGATCATCGGGCCACGGGGTGTGTCGGCGAACACATGCACGTCTATGTCCTGGCAGCCGCCGCCCAGCTCGATCAGCACCTTGTCGCGGCTGTTGGCCAGCGTCAGGATGCGCTCGCGTTCGCGCAGCAGCGCCAGGCGCGCGCCGTGCGGGTCGGTCAGGCCCAGCACCTGGACCTGGGCGCGCATCAACGGGCGGGTGCTGGACGTTTCAAAGCCGCCGCACTCGCGCGCCAGCTTGGCCATGTACGACGCCGCGGCCACCACCGACGGCTCTTCAACCGCCATGGGCACCAGCACGTCGCGGCCGTTGACCTGGAAGTTGCCGGCCACACCCATCGGCAGTTCGAAGGTGCCGATGACGTTTTCGATCATGCCGTCGGCGCGGTCCAGCGCCAGCGCGCCTGGCCGGGCCAGCAGTTGCTGTTCTTCGGGCGTCAACGAAGCGGCTTTCGCAATGACGCCAAGGCGGTCGGCGGGGGTCAGTGCGCGGAAGTTGGGTAGGCGTGAATCGGCCACGATGGCAGGTCTCCGTATCGGTATTAGGTGGCCTGATTCTAGGTAAACTGTACCGCTATTGAGAGGTACAGTTTTGCCAAACAGTACCATCGCACTGCACCAATTTTGAGTAGCGCCCGGCGCAAGAATGCACCAATGGAAGACTCAGCCATGACTGGAAGACGGCCGCGCGCGGCCCCCATTGCCGAAAGTTTGGCCAAGCTGATAGGCCAGCAGATTGCCGATGGCGTGTACCGGCCTGGCGACAAGCTGCCGTCGCTGCGCGAGCTATCGCAGTTGCATCGCTACGCCAAGAACACGGTGGTGGTGGCGTTTGAAATGCTGGTGGCGCAGGGGCTGGTGGAACCGCGCCGGGGCTCCGGTTTTTTCGTGCTGGACGGCGGCTACACGCGCAAGGCGGCGGATGAAGAACCGGGCCAGTTGAGCCGTGCCATGGACATCGTCTGGCTGATGCGCGAACAGCTCAAGACGCAGCCCGATGCGGTGCAGGCGGGCGACGGCTTTCCGCCCGTGGAATGGCTGGCCGACATGCGCATGGACCGCTATCACCAGAAGGTGGTGCGCACGGGGCTGGGCGCCTTGTTCCGCTATGGCAGCCGTTTTGGCTATGCGCCCCTGCGCGAAAGCCTGGTGCGCAAGCTGGGCGACGTCGGGGTGAACGTGGCGCCGTCGCAGCTGGTGCTGACGCATGGCGCGAACGAGGCCATGGACCTGGTGATCCGCTACTTCGTGCCGCCGGGCGGTACGGTGCTGGTCGACAACCCGGGCTATTACCCCTTGTTCGGCAAGCTGAAGCTGGCGGGCGTGCGCATGTTGGGCGTGCCGCGCCTGGCGGACGGCCCCGATGTGGCCGCCCTGGAAGCCTTGTTGCAGCGCGAGAAGCCGCGCCTGTTTTTTACGCAGTCGCTGGCGCACAACCCGACCGGTTCCGATATTTCTTTGGCCAAGGCGTACAAGGTGCTGCAACTGGCCGAGCGCCACAACCTGATAATCGTCGAGAACGACGCGCTGGCGGACTTCAAGCCGACGTCGGCCGTGCGGCTGTCGGCGCTGGACCAGTTGGAACGCACGATCTACATCGGCAGCTTTTCAAAGTCGTTTTCCGCGGCGTTGCGGGTGGGCTTCATCGGCTGCAACGCGGCCTTGGCCAGCGACCTGGCCGACCTGAAGGCCTTGGTGCACGTCAGCAGTTCGGAATATTGCGAGCGCATGGTGGACGTGATGCTGCGCGACGGGCATTACGAACGCCATCTTGCGCGCTTGCGCCAGCGGCTGGAAGCGGCCACGGGCAACGCCTTGCAGGTGCTGGATTCGCTGGGCGCGCAGGTGTTCGCGCGGCCGTCGCGATCGATGTATTTGTGGGCGGCGTTTCCCGGCGTGGACGATACGCTGACGCTGGCCGCCGAGCTGATGCCCGAGAAGGTCATCATGGCGCCGGGCCGCGTGTTCAGCGTGGACCCGACGGCCGTGTCGCCCTGGTCGCGGTGCAATGTGGGCGCGATCGGATCACCGCGCTTTCACGCGACGTTGGAGGCGGCGTTGGCGCGGCGATGAGGTGGCGATGAGGTTGCGATGAGGTGGCGATGAGGTTGCGGCGAGGTGGCGTCAGCGATACGCAAAGTCCTCGAACAGCTGCCTCATGCGCGCCTGCGCCCGCGTCGTCAACGCCCGCGCCGGCGGCGTTCCCGGCGAACTGCGCGCGGCCTGCACGGCAAAGCGCCGCACGCCACGGCGGGCCAACGCATCGGCCAGCGCCAGCAGCCGCGTTTCGTCCAGCCAATCGGGATGCCAGGTGATGCGGCATTCAAAGCTTTTGCCGGCCGACAGCAACTGCGTCAGGCACGCCATCGCCGGGCGTTGCGAATCGCGCCGGCCGGTGATGTCGTCGTAGCCTTGCGCATCGGCCTTGATGTCCAGACCCACCCAATCCAGATGGCGCAACACGTCGGCCAGACGCAGTGGATATATCCCGGCCGTATGCAACCCAACGCGGTAACCCATGCGCCGCACATCGCGGATCAATGATGGCAGGCGCGGTTCCGATAGCGGTTCGCCACCCGAGAACACCACCGCATCCAACAGGCCCGCACGGCTCTCCAGGAACGACCGCGCATCGCGCCAGTCGTAGCGAGCGGTGCGGGTTTGCAGTTCGGTGTTGTGGCAGTAATGGCAGCGCCACGGGCAACCGGAAATGAACACCACCGCCGCCAGTTGCCCCGGCCAATCCACGCTGGAAAAAGGCACCAGGCCGCCGATGGCCGGCGCATGCCGGGGCAGGGCTTCGGCAACCGGTTGCGGCGGCGCGCAGTAGGCCGGCCTGACGGCCAGCCTGCGCGTGCCGGGCTGGGTGTGCTCCGCTGCGCCCTCAGGCGCGTTGCTCGACGAAGAAGCGGCGTTCATTGAATTCGCCTTGTTTGCCGGTGTTGAAGGAAGCAACGGGGCGGTGATACCCCATTACGCGGGTCCAGACTTCGCAGCGCACGCGCTGGCTGTCGTCCAGCGACAGGGCGGGGCGATCGTCGGCCTTGGCGGCGGTGACAACAGCGGCGCGGGCGGGCAGGGTCAAGGTTTGCATCGGGAAACTCCTTGCATCGGGGAAAGGTTGACAATCAAAGCTGGCGATCACGCATCACGCATCACGCATCACGCATCACGCATCACGCATCACACATCACACATCGCGCATCAGGCACCAAGCGTCAAGCCCCCGCGCAGCACGCGGCCTGTCTGGCCAGCAGTTCGGCGTCGCACTTGGGGCAAAACTCGTGGTGCCCGGCCAGATAACCGTGGTTGGGGCAGATCGAAAACGTGGGCGTGACGGTGATGTACGGCAGCCGGAAATTCGACAGCGCGCGGCGCACCAGCTGCTTGCATGCCTGCGCCGACGAGACGGCCTCGTTCATGTACAGATGCAGCACGGTGCCGCCGGTGTATTTGCCTTGCAGCGTTTCTTGCAATTGCAGCGCATGAAACGGGTCGTCGGTATGGCCCACGGGCAGCTGGCTGGAGTTGGTGTAGTACGGCTGCGCGTCGGTGCCTGCCTGCAAGATGCCGGCAAAGCGCTTGCGGTCTTCGCGCGCGAATCGGTAAGTGGTGCCTTCCGCGGGCGTGGCCTCCAGGTTGTACAGGTGCCCCGTCTGTTCCTGGAATTCGGTCATGCGGGCGCGCACGCGGTCCAGCAATCGCACGGCCAGCGCGTGGCCGGCCGGTGTGGTGACGTCGTCCGCGTCGTTCGTGAAGTTGCGGATCATCTCGTTGATGCCGTTCACGCCCAAGGTGCTGAAGTGGTTGCGCAGCGTGCCCAGGTAGCGGCGCGTATACGGATACAGGCCTTCGTCGATATAGCGTTGCACCACGGCGCGCTTGGTTTCCAGCACGTCGCGGCCCAGGTCCAGCAGGGTGTCCAGGCGCTGCATCAAGCGGGCTTCATCGCCCTGGCTGGTGTAGCCCAGCCGCGCGCAATTGACCGTCACCACGCCGACTGAACCGGTCTGCTCGGCGGACCCAAACAAGCCGTTGCCGCGCTTGAGTAATTCGCGCAGATCCAGTTGCAGGCGGCAGCACATAGACCGGACCATATGCGGTTCCAGGTCGGAGTTCAGGAAGTTCTGGAAGTAGGGCAGGCCGTAGCGCGCCGTCATCTCGAACAGGCGGTCGGTGTTGGGATGGTCCCAGTCGAAATCCGGGGTGATGTTGTAGGTGGGAATCGGGAAGGTGAACACGCGCCCCTTGGCGTCGCCGGCCATCATCACTTCGATGTAGGCGCGGTTGATCATGTCCATTTCGTGTTGCAGGTCGCCGTAGGAAAACGGCATTTCCTCGCCGCCCACATAGGGCACTTGCTGTTGCAGGTCGGCCGGGCAAGTCCAGTCGAAGGTCAAGTTGGTGAAGGGCGTTTGTGTGCCCCAGCGGCTGGGCACGTTCAGGTTGAAAATCAGTTCCTGCATGGCCTGCTTGACGTCGGCGTAGGTCATCGCGTCGCGGCGGATGAAGGGCGCCATGTAGGTGTCGAACGAACTGAACGCCTGCGCGCCCGCCCATTCGTTTTGCAGCGTGCCCAGAAAGTTGACGATCTGGCCGATGGCCGCCGACATATGCTTGGGCGGCGTGGATTCCACCTTGCCGGGTACGCCGTTGAAGCCTTCGGTCAGCAACTGGCGCAACGACCAGCCGGCGCAATAGCCGCTAAGCATGTCCAGGTCGTGGATGTGGATGTCGCCGTCGCGATGCGCCTGTCCGGCCTCGGGCGTGAAGACGTGCGACAGCCAGTAGTTGGCCGTGACCTTGCCGGCCACGTTCAAGATCAGGCCGCCCAGGCTGTATCCCTGATTGGCGTTGGCGTTGACGCGCCAGTCGCGCCGTTCCAGGTATTCCTCCATGGCGCTTTCCACGTCCACCAGCTTGGCGCGGTCGAAAGCCACGGGCGGAACGTCGCGGGGGAGAGGGGGCTGAAGAAGCATCGCTGACACCATATGTAGTAGGGTGTCAAAACTCTATCACCACATATGGTGGAGAAAGCGGTTTTTTGCGCTGCAAGGCGGCGCGATGTCAGGCGGGATTGATACGGGTCAAATGTCTAAGCGACAACGGACAAATCGCAATATCACCCGGCGGGCGCCTGGCCTTAGAAGCCGATGCCGATGCCCGCCAGGGAAATGGCCATCGCCAGCGCGGCGGTGCGGGCGGCGGGGCGGGGCGCCCAGGACAGCATGCCTACCCATAGCAACGCGCCGGCGGACAGCCAACCCAGCCACGCCACCACGCCGACCGTGTTGCCCCACAGACCCACGCAGGGCAGAAGCGCCAGCGCCAGCAACAGCGCGCCGGCGCCGCGCAGCACGCGGGTGTGGCCGGCCGAGGGGTCGCGTCCCCACACCTGGTCATAGTGGCGCGGCATGGCCAGGCTCAGGCACGCCATGCCGGAATAGGTCAACAGCAATGCCATCGCAATGCCAAATAGGTCGTTCGTGTTCATGCCGCGGCCTTGTGATTCGCGCGAGGGGTGCGCTGGGCAGGCGCGGAGTGCGGCTGCTTCCACAACCGGATCGCCGCCCACGCGGATAGTACGCCAATGGCGACGGCGGTCAGCTCGACGCCCGCGCTTTCCCAATCGCCACGGCCGATCTGCGCCACGGGGTGGTCGCCCAGCGTGGCAAGCGACACCATCGGCAGCAACAGGCACAAGGCGGACAGCAAGCCAAGCTGCGCGATCCACGCGGCGCGCGGGCGAGTCAGCCACGCGTGCGCCAACATCAACGCCCACAAGCCGAAAAAGCAGCGCAGTTCCCACAGCGCGCGGTTTTCCAGTGCAACGGGCAATAGCCGATTGGCCCAGAAGAAGCCGATGCACGCCACCGCAAGCCCGGCCAACGCGGCCACGTTCATGCCTTCAAACAACCGGTACATGCGCGCCGTGGCGGCGCCGAATTCATTGCCCGCCTTGGCGCGCCGTTTCACCATGAACAGCACGGCGCCCGTGCCCATCATTGCGGCACCGGCCAGCCCGCACACGAAGTACAGCCACTTCATGGCCCAGCCGCCGAACGGCGCCATGTGCAGGTCGTTCATCACCTGGCGCACCATGGCGGGCGCGCCGCCGTTGACGCCGCCCGCCGGGCGCATGCGCAGCACCTGCCCGGTCGCGCCCTGGAATTCAACCATGCCCGTGGTGGCGCTGATGTTGCGCTGCGCGTCGCCGGCTTCGTTCCAGCCGTACACGGCGATGCGCATCGAGGTGTCTTCAGGGTTCTGGATGACGACGGCGCGTGCGCTTTGGCCGATCATGGCCTCGACGCGCGCCACCATCGGTTCCAGCGGCGGCATGGACATGGCCTGACCCGTGCGCACCGGTTTTTCCTCGCCCTGCATTTCGGCCAGATACAGGCGCATGGCATCCATGCCGGCGCCGTAATGCGCGGCGACCGGCGCGGGCATCAGTTGCGCGCTGGATATCACGATGCCGGTGTAGGCAATCATGAATTGAAAGGGCAGCGTCAATACCGCCACCGCGTTGTGTGCGTCCAGCCACGAGCGCTGGCCCTTCTTGGCGCGGAAGGTGAAAAAGTCCTTGAAGATGCGCTTGTGCGTGACCACGCCCGACACCAGCGCCACCAGCATCGCCATCGTCGCAAAGGCCACCACCCACACGCCGAAGCGGCTTTCATGCAGCATGTAGTGGAAGTTCACGAAGTGCGTGCCGCCCAGCGTGGCGCGGCCTTCGTCGTCGTGGTGGTCGGCAAGCTCGGCGCCCGTCTCGGGGTCCAGCTCGGCCTCGGCGTACAGGCCGTTCTTGTCGAACCAGTAGACGGACAAGCTGTTGTCATGGCCCCGGTTAACGGGCCAGAACTCCCACATGCCCGCGCCCGCGTGATGCTTGGCCATGTAGTCCACCGCCAGATCCAGCCGGCGCGCGCGGTCCACCGGCGCGCTGGCTTGGGCCGCCGACGCGGCTTCGGCGGCGTGGTGCCCGGGCGTCATCCAGTGGGTGATGGGTTCGGCGAAAAGGGCTAGCGAACCGGTCAGGAACACCGTGTACAGCAGCCATGAAAACCATAGGCCGACCCAGGTGTGCAGCCAGGCCATTGACAGGCGAAAACCGGATTTCAGAGGGAGCCTCTTGTCGTTGATTGCCGCCGCGAGCCGGCCGGCAAGGATCTTGTATTGAGAATGGTTCCAATTCTAAGCGAATCGGGGACGCTGTTGTGGCGCGCTGTGGCGTCGGATGGGCACGGCGCTTGCTGAAGGCCCGTTTCATGCTGGCAGGTGCGCGCTCGCGGGCCGGGGCCGGCATGAATCCCCATGGACACAAGGAGCCCCTGATGAAACGCAAAGCGGCAAATGCCAAACAAATCAACGAATTGCTTTACCAGGCCCTGGAAACCGAGATCGGCGGCTTGACGGTGTATGAAACCGCCGTGTCCTGTGCCGTGAATGAAGACCTGAAGAAAGAGTGGAAGGAATACCTGGAAGAAACGCGGACGCACCAACGTGTGCTTTTGACCGTGTTTGAACAACTGGGACTTGACCCCGCGCAGCAGACGCCGGGCCGCGAGGTGGTGCGCCACCTGGGGGAATCGCTGGTCAAGGCCATGAAGATGGCCATCAACGCCGGTGACCCCGACGCCGCGCAGCTGGTGGCGACCGAATGCGTGGTGCTGGCCGAAACCAAGGACCATTCCAACTGGTCGCTGATCGGGCTGCTGGCCGACCAGCATTCCGGCAAGGAAGCCGCCATCTTGAAGCAGGCCTACGACGCGGTGGCGCTGGACGAAGAGCATCACCTGTATCACACGCAGGGCTGGTCGCGCGAACTGTGGGTGGAATCGTTGGGCCTGCCCGCCGTGCTGCCGCCGCCTGAAGAAGTCAAACAAGTGAAATCCGCCATTGGCGCCTCGCGCGCCGAGCAGGCTCGCGGCGAAATGCTCAAACACTAGGAGAGCCTTGATGGCAAGCAAGAAACCCGTAAGCAAGGGCGCGGCCGGCGCCGTCGACACCGCCTATATGAATACCGACAGCGGCCCGGCCGCCGGCCCCGCGGGCAAACCGGTGCACCCGGCGCTCAAGCGGGCCGCGGCCGTGGGCGCCACGGTTGCGTCCCTGCCGCACAACGCCAATAAGGCCGCCGAGTACGGCGAGGAAGGCGCGCGCTGCCCCTACACCGGCGCGCACACGACACCGCCGGACCCGTCCGTGGGCGCCAGTTCCCTGTCGGAATCGGAAGCCAACGCCAAGACGGGCGATGCCGCCGAGCCCGGCGTGAACGCGGTGGATGGCCGCTTGGGCCGCGTGCGCGCCGACGGCAGCGGCCAGGTGCTGACGACAAATCAGGGCGTGCCGATTGCCGACAACCAGCATTCGCTGAAGGCCGGCCTGCGCGGGCCCGCCTTGTTGAAAGACTTCATCCTGCGCGAAAAGATCACGCACTTCGACCACGAGCGCATCCCCGAACGCATCGTGCACGCGCGCGGTTCGGCGGCGCACGGTTACTTCGAATGCTATCGGCCGTTGACCGACTTGACCGCCGCGTCGCTGTTCGCCGAAAAGGGCAAGCGCACGCCGGTGTTCGTGCGCTTTTCCACGGTGGCCGGCGAACGCGGTTCCAAGGACACGGCGCGCGACGTGCGCGGCTTTGCCGTCAAGTTCTATACCGACGAAGGCAACTGGGACTTGGTGGGCAACAACATGCCGGTGTTCTTCATCCAGGACGCGATGAAGTTCCCGGATCTGGTGCACGCGGTCAAGCCCGAGCCGCATCACGGCATGCCGCAGGCCGCGTCGGCCCACGATACGTTCTGGGACTTTGTGTCGCTGATGCCGGAATCCACCCACATGCTGATGTGGCTGATGTCCGACCGCGCCATCCCGCGCAGCTACCGGATGATGCAGGGCTTTGGCGTGCACACGTTCCGCTTTGTGAACGCGCGTGGCGAATCGCGCCTGGTGAAATTTCACTGGACGCCGATCCTGGGTACGCATTCGCAGGTGTGGGACGAGGCGGTCAAAGTGTCCGGCGCCGACCCGGACTTTCACCGCCGCGACCTGTGGGAAGCCATCGACGCGGGCAAGGGCCCCGAGTGGGAACTGGGCGTGCAGATCTTCACGGAAGAAGAAGCCGACAGCTTCAGCTTCGATGTGTTGGACGCCACCAAGATCGTGCCGGAAGAATTGGTCCCTATCGTGCCGATCGGCCGCATGGTGCTGGACCGTAACCCGGACAACTTCTTTGCCGAGACCGAGCAGGTGGCGTTCTGCACGGCGCACGTGGTGCCGGGCGTGGACTTCACCAACGATCCGCTGCTGGCCGGCCGCATCCATTCCTACGTGGACACGCAGATCTCGCGGCTGGGCGGTCCGAACTTCCACGAAATCCCCATCAATGCGCCCGTGGCGCCGGTGCACAACAACCAGCGCGACGGCATGCACCGCCAGGCGATTCATCGTGGTCGCGTCGCGTACGAGCCGAACTCGCTGGCGGGCGGATGCCCGTTTCAGGCCGGCATGGAAGGCTATGTGCCGTTTCCCGAGCCCATCGCGGGCGACGAATTGCGCGGCCATCCCGAAAAGTTTGCCGAGCACTACAACCAGGCCACGCTGTTCTACAACAGCCAGACCGAATGGGAAAAGCGCCACATCGTGCACGCGTTCTCGTTTGAACTGAGCAAGGTGACGGTGCCCGCCATTCGCCAGCGCATGGTGGCCTCGTTGCGCAACGTGTCCGACGAATTGGCTCAGGGCGTGGCGGATCTGCTGGGCATGGTCTTGCCCGAACCGCTGCCCCGTGCCATTGCGCAGCCGCCCAAGCCGGAGATCGAGGTGTCGCCCGCGCTGTCGCTGACCGCCAGGCCGGGTGACGGCAATGTGGCCACGCGCAAGGTAGCGATTCTGGTGGCCGAGGGCGTGGATGAAGGCGCCGTGTCGGCCGTGGCCGACGCGTTGATCCAGGCCGGCGTCGTGGTGCGCTTGGTAGGCCAGCGCATCGGCCCCGTGCAGACCGAAGGCGGCGGCATGCTGGATGCCGACGCGTCGCTGGACAACCACCCGTCGACGCTGTTTGACGGCGCGGTGGTGCCCGGGGGCGACGCCGCCGTGGCGCGCTTGCAGACGGACGGCCGCGCGCTGGAATTCCTGCGCGACGCCTTCCGGCATGGCAAGACGTTGATGGGGCTGGGCCGGGGCGGGCAACTGATCGGCTCGGCGGGCATCGCGCCAGACGAAGCCGACGAAGGGTTGTTGATGGGCGGCGGCGCACCGGCCAAAAGCGCAACGGCGTTCATCAAGGCCCTGGCCAAGCATCGGCACCCCGAACGGGAAACGATGCCGCCGATGGTCTGACGCCGACGGTTTTGCAGGCCGCGTGTGCGGCCTGCACCGGCGCCTGGTGGTGCACGCTTCGCGGCGTGCATGACCAGGCGTTTTTTTTGCGGTCGTGGCTGATGGTGTCAGCCCGTGGCGGTGGCGTGGCGGTGCGGTGCGGCTCTGATGCTGCTGCCTAGCAGCCTAGCTGCCTAGCCGACTTGCGCATTGCCGCCTTGCGCCCGTGCCTGCCTTGCCGTCTATTCCAGCTTGATGTCGGCGCGCTTGGCCACGGCGCTGAACGTCTGCACTTCTTTTTGAATCCGGTCCTTGAACGCCTGGCCCGGCAAGAACACAGGTTCCAACGCCAGGTCCGACACCGCCTTTTTCACCTGCGGGTCTTGCATGATCTGCGCGACCGCGCGGTTCAACGTGTCGATCACCGGCGCGGGCGTATGGGCCGGCGCGGCCAGGGCGTACCAGCCCACGAACGACACCTGGGGAATCCCGGCTTCCTCGAAAGTCGGCACGTCCGGCATCTGCGGCACGCGGTGTTCGCCCGTGACGGCCAGTGCCCGCACCTTGCCCGCGCGCACTTGCGGCGCGGCGGATGAGACCGTGTCCACGCCCAGCGACACCTCGCCGCCGATCATCGCGGTGATCAGCTGCGCGCTGCCCTTGTACGGCACCGGCATCATCTTCGCGCCGGCGGCCTCGGCAAACATTTCGCCCGCCAGATGCGGCGCCGAGCCCGGCCCGAACGTGCCGTACATCAGCCCGCCCTTGCTGCTTTGCTGCTTGGCCAGCGCCGCCGCTTCCTGCACGGTGGTGGCCGCCAGGCCGTTCTGCGCCAGCAGCACCACGGGCGCCAGGGCGACGATGGCCACATGTTCGAAGCTGCGCACGGGGTCGTAGGGCAGAGACGGATTCAACGCGGGCAAGACGGTGTACGTGGTGCTGCCCGACAGCAGCAACGTGTAGCCATCGGGCTGGGCGCGCGCCACGACGTCCGCCCCGATCACCGTGGACGCGCCGGGGCGGTTCTCGACGATGACCGACTGGCCCAGGCGGCCCGACAGCTTGTTGGCCAGCAGCCGCGCCACGGTATCGGTCGCGCCGCCCGGCGTGAAGGGCACCACGATCTTGATCGGCTGCTCGGGGTAGGCGGCATGGGCGTCGCCCGCATAAGCGGCGACGGCAAGGTTGAACGCCATCACGGCGGCACAGAATCTAGCAGTCATGGCAACGCTCTCGGTAGTGAAACGGTCGGTCAGGCGGGAACGGCTTCGCCCAGGTCCCAGAACAGGCCGGCCATGATGGCCAGCCCTTCGCGCGCCACGCTGCCCAGCAGATGCTCATTGGGCGCATGCTGCGCGCAGGCGGGGTACGAATGCGGCACCCACAAGGTGGGCAGGCCCAGCAGGTCGGCAAAAATTTCGTTTGGCAGCGAGCCGCCCAGGTTCGGCAGCAGTGCGGGGCGCTTGCCGGTCGTGCGTTCCAGCGATGCCGCCGCCCAGCGCACCCAGGCGTTATCGGGCGACAAGCGCGTGGCGCCGCCTTGCATGCCGACGCGGACTTGCACGTCTTCAAAACCGCCTAGGCGCAGGTGCTCGCGCACATGCGTTTCCAGCGCGCGCCAATCGGTGCCCACCACGAAGCGCAACTGGCACCAGGCCACGGCCTCGGGCGGAATCGCGTTCACGGGTTTGGCCGGGTCGCCCGCGCCAAAGGTCAGCACGTCCAGGCTGTTCCAGCCGAATACTTTTTCAGGCGCCGTCAGCCCGGGCTCGCCCCACCATGCGTTGATGTCGGGGTCGTCCTCGCCGCCGCCTACCTCAAGATCCGCCAGCGCCTCGCGCACGGCGTCGGGGATGGCGGGGGGGCGCAGCGCCGGCACCGTTATGCGGCCACGCGCGTCCACCAGGGTGCCGATGGCGTGCATCAGCACGATGGCGGGGTTGGCCAGCAGGCCGCCCCAATTGCCTGAGTGGTAGCCACGTTCACGCGCACGCAGCTTCAATTCAAAATTGACCGCCCCGCGCGATCCCATGAACAGCGTGGGGCGCGCTGCATGCAGACGCGGGCCGTCGCTGGCGATGAACACGTCCGCCGCCAACGTGTCGCGCTGCGCGTCGCAGAACGCGGCCAGGCCAGGTGAACCGGCTTCTTCGCCGGTCTCGATCAGCCAGGTGGCGTTGAACCCCAACTTGCCGCCGCGCGCGGCAATCACCTGCCGCAGCGCTTCCAGGTTGATGCTGTGCTGGCCTTTGTTGTCGGCCGTGCCCCGGCCATACCAGCGGTCGCCGTCCACTTGCAGCTGCCAGGGGTCGCGGCCCGCTTCCCACTTGGCCGCATTGCCGCGCACCACGTCGCCATGGCCATACATCAGCACGGTGGGTAACCCGGGCGCTTCAATGCGCCGCGCCACCAGGATAGGCAGGTCCACGCCGTCGGGGTTGGGATGCACTTCACAGGTAAAGCCCATCCGGCTCAGGACCGGGATCAGGTCCTGGTTCAGATAGGCGTGCTGCATCGGCGCCTGCTCGGGCACTTCGCTTTCCGTGGCGTACGCGACGCGACGCGCCAGGGCGGCTTCAAGGGTGCCATTGTCAAAGGCTTCAACGGCTTGCAGGACGGCTTGTTCGCGGTTCACGGCGGCACTCGGGACCAGGGAGGCACAAAGTTATTACGCATCGCTACATGCCACAATCAGATAATTAGCATCTTTGCGTTGCCTTTTTGGCATGTGTCACACGGAGGCGGGATGATCTCGTTGGGACTGCGGTATTTTCTTGAGGTCGCGCGCAGCGGCTCGATCGCCGGCGCGGCGGCGTCGCAGCACGTGGCCGCCTCGGCGGTCAGCCGTCAGATTGCCAAGCTGGAAGACGCCTTGGGCGTTGCGCTTTTCGAGCGCCAGGCGCGAGGCATGGAACTGAGCGAGGCCGGCCGGCAACTGGCCGCGTACGCCAATGCGGCGGCGCTGGAAGCAGAACGCGTCACGTCCGAAATTCGCCAGCGCGGTCATGTGGGCGATGTCACGATCCGCCTGGCCTGCACCGAAGGCTTCGCCCATCACTTCCTGCCCATGTGCATGGCGCACTTCAAACGCGAGCGGCCCGAGGCGCGCTTTCATCTGTACGTGGAACGCCCCGAAGAAGTCAGCCGCCACATCCTTGAAGGCTTGGCCCAGATGGCGCTGCGCTACACCACGGCGCAAGACGACCGCCTGAAAACCGAGCTGCTGACCCGTGCACCCGTCTACGCCGTAATGTGCCGCCAGCACCCGCTGGCCGGCCGCCGCAGCATCGGCATGCGCGACCTGGTCCACTATCCGCTATCCCTGGGCGACCACGGCACCACCGTGCGCCAACTGTTCGACGCCGCCTGCGCCAACGCGGGCCTGCACATCGAACCCGCCTACGTCTCGAACCATTCCGCCGCCTTCCTGCCGATGCTGCCCGGCAGCCAGATCGTCGCCTTGTCCGGCTACCTGACGCTGATGGGCCAACTGGGCGAAGGCGGCCTGGTCGCCGTGCCATTCACCAACCCCGAAATGCGCCAACGCAGCATCCAGGTGCTGACCCTGCAAGGCAGAACGCTACCGCAACTAGCCCGCGAATTCCTGGCCTTCATGTCCGACCGCCTGACCGCCGCGCCCCGGTGGCCGGAGTAGTGGGCTGTTTGAATGGGAAAATATGTTTGCCCATTAGCTGCGCAGCTAAACAATGCAAATAAGCTAAAGTAAAGGCTTGGTCGGCGAATTGCCGACGCTGCCCGGCACGCATCGGTGCCCGCTTTCCACGAGTGTCGCGATGAAGACCAAAGATGGATTGGACGCGTTTGCCCAGGGTGATGGGGCGATGATCCACCTGGTGACCGCCTTGGCAGACGCCACCGGCTTCAAGGTCGTGGCGCCGGACCCAGGGGCTTCTACGGCCGGTCAGACCGGCGGCCTTGCTGTCGTGACATTGATGGCGGACCGGCGCGAGGTAGAGATCGTTGTCCGCAGATTGCGCCACGCGTATCCCAGAGATATACGGGAAGCCGTGTGGCAACTTGAATCCGTGCTGGCGGGGGGCGCTGCACCGCGCGCCCGGATTCCGATGGTCGTGGCCGACACGTTAAGCCCTGGGGCAAAAGCCATGCTGCGCGAGCGGGGCATCGGCTACTTCGAACCGGACGGATGCCTTTACTTCCGATGGCGTACGTGGCTTGTGAATATCGAACGCCCGAAACGCGTGCCGTCCCGGACGCGGGCGATGCCGCTGTTTACCGGATCGCGCGAGAACGTCGTACACGCGTTGCTCATGTCGCGGGGCAGGTGGATCACGGGCCAGGAATTGGCTTCGCTTGCCCAGACGTCTTCGTATACCTGTTCTGTGGTGTTGCAAGAGCTTGAGAAGCGCGAATGGTGCGAGGCCAGCGGCGCGGGCCGCACCTTGCGGCGGCGGCTGGTCGAGCCCGCTTTGCTGTTGGACGCCTGGGCAGAGCAGTGGGCGCTGCGCAAGCCGCCGAGCACGCACTGGTATGCCTTTTCCCAGCAGCCCAACGCGCTGATGGAGCAACTGGCACGCCGCCTTGCCCACGCAGGCCTGACCAGCCCGTGGGCCTTCAGCGGCGCAGCGGCGGCGAATCGCCATGCCCCCTTGCTTACGCACGTTGAGGCCGTCGACATCGTCATTGCACCCGGACAGTCGCACTCCATTGCCAACGCATTGGCACTTGAGCCCGCGGATCAAGGGTTTAACGTCACCCTTGTGGAAAGAGACGGCGCCAGCATGCTGTTTCGGGACACATTCATGCAGGATCAGTCCTACTTATCCAGCCTTTTCGTCCTTTACCTTGACCTTAAAAATGGGCGTGGTAGGAATAAGGAGTTAGCGCAGAAACTGCGTGAAAAACTGGAGTTGTAAATGGCGGATGAAGCCAAGCCGCGCGACGCCGCGGGCTATCGCTCGGACGTGACGATTGCGTGTGAGCGGACGTTGCTGACGCTTTACGGCGCATTCGGCAGTCTGAAGTCATCGTTGCGACTGGTCGGCGGACTGGTGCCGCGTTATCTGACCCCGGCTTCGCCTCCCGAAGTCCCGCAACATGCCGGCACGTCGGATGTTGATGTGGTGCTTAACTTGCAGATTATTGCGCAGGGCGAGGGTTATGCGTCGCTGTCCAAGCAATTGA
Organism: Achromobacter sp. 1L-A-4-B-C2; assembly: GCF_057291955.1. Classification (NCBI taxonomy): domain Bacteria; kingdom Pseudomonadati; phylum Pseudomonadota; class Betaproteobacteria; order Burkholderiales; family Alcaligenaceae; genus Achromobacter; species Achromobacter sp. 1L-A-4-B-C2. Next base: position 149,913 of record NZ_JBXAWP010000005.1, on the reverse strand, counting down.
TTCATCGGGGCTTTGCACGGTATGTCGACTTCCGGGGCGTCGCCTCGTCGTGGCGATGGACCCGGGAGGTGGACGGCACGGGGCGCGTGGTGGTTGAATTTCTGCGCGACGCGGGGGCCGTACAGCCGGGTCGCGCCGTTAGCGTCGATGGCGAGCGCGTGTCGGCACTGACGGTCAAATACGCGGGCATCACGCATGACTGGTTTGAAGAGCAGGTGGTTAGCGGAATGCTGTTGGAGGATGGCGGAATGTCCTCCGAACGCGTCCGCTTTGCGGACGTGCCGGCCTTTGTCATCTTGAAGGCATTGGCGTTGGACGACCGGCATGAAAATAAAGACGCAGCGGACCTCGTCCACGTCTTGCGCTATGCAGGAACGGTCGAAGAGGTGGCGAGGCTGTTCATGAGCCGCATGACGTCGGGTCAGCATTCAGCCGCCATTGACGCGGGCCTGGACGCGCTGCGACGGCGGTTCTGTGACGATGAGCACGGCGCCGGATATTTGAAATTGGGGCCGATCGCATATGCGCGCTTTCACCATGCCGCGGATGATGACGCCTGCGTGCGGGCGCAACGTTATGCCGCGGGACTTGTGAACGCGCTTTTGGCCGCCATCGGGCAACCGATGCTGTAGAACCCGCTGCGGCCTCCCCGCGCGTTGCCGTCAGGTGGCGCGCTTTCGCCCCGCACCCCCCAGCTTCACCCGCAGCCGTTCCAATGCCAGATACACAATAGGCGTCGTATACAGCGTCAGGAACTGGCTGATCATCAAGCCGCCGACGATGGCGATGCCCAGGGGGCGGCGCAGTTCGGCGCCGTCGCCCATGCCCAGCACCAGGGGCAGGGCGCCCAGCAGGCCGGCCAGGTTGGTCATTACGATAGGGCGCAGGCGCAGCATGGCGGCGCGGTGGATGGCTGCGCGGGGAGTCAGGCCTTCGCGGCGTTCCAGGCTGAGGGCGAAGTCGATCATCAGGATGGCGTTCTTCATGACGATGCCGACCAGAAGGAACAGGCCCAGCAATGCGATCAGGGTGAATTCGATGTTGGCGATGCGCAGCGCCAGCAGCGCGCCCACGCCGGCGGACGGCAGGGTGGACAGGATGGTCAGCGGGTGCAGGGGGCTTTCGTACAGGATGCCCAGCACCAGGTAGATGGCGACCAGCACGGCCAGGATCAGCCAGGGCTGGTCTTGCAGGCTTTGCTGGAAGTTGCGCGCGTCGCCGCCCAGGCGCGTCTGGATGGTGGACGGCACCATCAGCTTGGCCATGGCGGCGTCGATGGCGGCCAGGCCTTGTTCCAGCGACACGCCGGGCGCCAGCGAAAAGCCGACGCCGACGGCCGCGAACAGGCCGTCGTGGTAGACGCGGTCGTTGACCAGCCCGTTCTCGTAGGTGGCGAAGGCGGTCAGGGGGACGCGCGTGCCGTCGGCCGCCACCACCTGCACTTGCTCCAGCACGTCGGGGTCTTCGGTGTAGCGCGGGTCCAGCTCCAGTACCACGCGGTATTGGTTCATGGCGTCGTACAGGGTGGCGACCTGGCGTTGGCTGAACGAATTGCTGAGCACACTGCTGATCGTGTCCATGTCCACGCCCAGCCGTTGCGCGGCCGCGCGGTCGATGTTGATGACGACCTGCTGCGTGGCGCCGTCGCCTTGGGCGTCCACGTCGCGCAGTTCGGGGATGTCTTGCATGGCTTTGGAGATCTTGCGGGCCCAGTCGCGCAGCGCGGGCACGTCGCTGGCCATGATGGCCAATTCGTGGTCGCCGGAATTGCCGAAGCCACCGGGCATGCGCAGGTCCTGGTCGACGTTCAGGAAGAACATGCCGCCGGGCACGGGCGGGGCGTGGGTGCGCAGCCAGTTGATGACTTCGGTAGAGGATTCGCCGCGTTCGGCGGCGGGCTTCAGGCGGATCAGGAATAGCGAATTGCTGATGCCCAGGCTGCCGCCGTTGTAGCCGATGACGTCCTGCACGGCCGGATGCTTGAGCACCAACTGGCGGTATTGGTCGATCTTGGGTTGCATGACCTGGAACGAAAACCCGTCGTCGCCGCGCACGAATCCCACCAGTTGGCCGGTGTCTTGCACGGGCAGAAAGCCCTTGGGCGCTTCGACGTACAGATACACGTTCAAGCCGACCACGGCGGCCAGCAGCAACAGGGTCAAGCGCGCATGCCCCAGCACGCGCGCAAGGGACCGGCCGTAGGCATCGTGCGCGCGGGCGAAGGCCGATTGCAGACGCGACGGGCGCGAAGGAAGCGATTGCGGCGATTGCGGCGATTGGGGCGATTGGGCCGAAGGTTGATCCGCGCGCAGCCAACGCGCGCACAAGGCCGGGATGATCGCCACGGAGACCACCAGCGAAATCACCGTGGCCGCCACCAGCGTGATCGAGAATTCCCGGAACAACCGTTCGACCAGCCCACCCATGAACAGGATCGACACGAACACCACGCTTAACGCCACCGTCATGGCAACCAGCGTGAAGCCCACTTCGCGTACGCCGCGCAATGCCGCCTTGCGGGGCGACAGGCCGCGTTCAAGGTGGCGCGAGATGTTTTCCAGCACGACGATGGCGTCATCCACCACCAGGCCGGCCGCGACGATCAGCGCCATCAACGACAGGTTGTTCAGCGAAAAGCCCCACGCGTGCATGACGGCGAACGTGGCGATCAGGCACACGGGTATCGCCACGCTGGGAATCGCCGCCGCGCGCGCGTTGCCCAGGAACAGCCACACCACCAGGATGACCAGCGCGGTCGCCAGGCCCAGGGTGATGTGGGCCTCGCGCAAGGTGGCGTTGATGCCGGGCGAGCGGTCCAGCGCCACCGTCAGGTCCACGTCGGCCGGCATCAGCGCGCGCAGGCCGGGCAGGGCGGCGTTGATGGCGTCGATGGTCTCGATGATGTTCGCGCCGGTCTGGCGGCTGATGGTCAGCACGACAGCCGGATTCGTGTTGTGGAAGCCGCTGCTGTAGCGGTTTTCGACGGAATCGCTGACGCGCGCCACCTGCGCCAGCCGGATCACCGCGCCGTCGTCGTGGCGCACGATCAGGCGGCCGTATTCATCCGCGCCGCGCGGCTGGTCCAGCGTGCCGACTTCCCAGCGCTGGCCGGCCGCGTCCAGCTGGCCCAGCGGCCGCAGGGGCGCGGCATTCGCGATGGCATTGCGCACGTCGTCCAGCGCCACGCCGTAATGGGCCAGCGCGTTGGGGTTGACCTGCACGCGCACGGCGGGCAGCGAACTGCCGCCCAGGGTGACTTCGCCCACGCCATTGATCTGCGACAGCTTTTGCGCCAGCACCGTCGATCCCAGGTCATACAGCTGGCCAGCCGGGCGCGTGGCGGAACTCAAGGCCAGCGCCATGATGGGCGCCTGCGACGGGTTGACCTTGCGGTAGCTGGGGCTTTGCGGCATGCCCGCGGGCAGTTCGCCGCGCGCGGCATTCAGCGCGGCCTGCACGTCGCGGGCCGCTTCGTTGATGTCGCGGTCCAGCTCGAATTGCAGCTGCACGCGCGTGGCGCCCTGGTTGCTGGACGAACTCATGGCGCTGACGCCCGCGATGCTGCCCAGCGCGCGCTCCAGCGGCGCGGCCACCGTGCTGGCCATGCTTTCCGGGCTGGCGCCGGGCAATTCGGCGCGCACCTCGATGGTGGGGAAGTCCACCTGGGGCAAGGGTGCAACGGGCAGCAGCCGCCACGCCACCGCGCCCAGCAGCGTCAACGCCAGCGCCAGGAACAGGCAGGCGACCGGGCGGTGCAGCAACGCGCGGATCATGCGTTGCGCCCGTCGGGCCTCACACCGACCGGGCGCCGCTGCCCCAGCCGGTGAAAGAACAGATAGACCGCCGGCGTGGTGAACAGCGTCAACACCTGGCTGACCAAGAGGCCACCCACCATGACCCAGCCCAGTGGCTGGCGCAGTTCGGCGCCCGAGCCGGTGGCCAGCATCAGCGGCAGCGCGCCGAACAGCGCGGCCAGCGTCGTCATCAAGATCGGCCGCAAGCGCAGCAGCGCGGCTTCGCGGATGGCATCCCGCGGCGCCAACCCGCGCGTGCGCTCGGCGTCCAGCGCAAAGTCCACCATCATGATGCCGTTCTTCTTGACCAGCCCGATCAGCAGGATGATGCCGATGACGGCAATCAGGTCCAGCGGCCGGCCGGTAATCAACAGCGCCAGCAACGCGCCCACGGTGGCCGACGGCAGGGTCGACAGGATGGTGACGGGGTGAATGGCGCTTTCATACAGCATGCCCAGCACCAGGTACATCGTGACCACCGCCGCCAGCATCAGCCACAGCGTATTGGACAAGGACGCCTGGAATGCCGAGGCCGCGCCTTGCAGCCGCAGGTCCACGCTGGGCGGCAGGGCGATGTCGGTCTTGGCCGATTCAATGGCGGCAATGGCGTCGCCCAACGACCCGCCCGGCGGCAGGTTGAACGACAGGTTCACCGCCGGAAATTGCGACAGATGGTTGATCGCCAGCGGCACCGCGCGTTCGCTGACCGTGGCCAGCGCCGACAGCGGAATCGCCTGCCCGTCCTCGGTTTGCAGGTGGATGCGTTCCAGCGCCTCGGGCCCCAGCGCCAGGCTGCGGTCCACTTCCAGCACCACGCGGTATTGGTTCGACTGCGTGAACAGCGTGGCCACCTGGCGCTGGCCAAACGCGTTGTACAGCGCCTGCACCACGTCGTCCATCGTGACGCCTAGGCGCGCGGCCGTATCGCGCGACACTTCCAGGTACGCCTGGCGGCCATTGCCTTGCAGGTCGGACGACACCTCGGCCAGCGCGGGCGACTGCGCCAGCCGCTGCGTCAGCGCCTGGCTCCATTGCGCCAGCAGCGCGCTATCGGGGGACGTCAGGCTGAATTGGTACTGGCCCCGGCTGACGCGGTCTTCGATATTCAATTCCTGCACCGGCTGCAAAAACAGCGAGATGCCGTGGACGTCGCGGGCGCGCGCGTCCAGGCGGGCCATGACATCGGCTAGCGGCGCGCTGCGTTCGGCCCAGGGCTTCAGGTTGATCAGCAGCCGCCCGGTGTTCAACGTCGCGTTCATGCTGTCGATGCCGATGAAGGACGACAGGCTTTGCACATCGGGATCCGCCAGCAGCGCCTGGGCCACGGCTTGCTGCCTGCGCGACATGGCGTCAAACGAGGTGCTTTGCGTGGACTGCGTCACGCCTTGCAGCACGCCGCCGTCCTGCACCGGGAAAAATCCTTTAGGTACTGCCAGGTACAGCAGGCCAGTCAAGACCACGGTGCCAAGCATCACCATCAACGTCAGGCGCTGGTGGCGCAGCGTAATGTCCAGCCAGCCCGCGTAGCGCGCCTGGATGCGGTCCAGCACGCCGGGGCGCGATTGCCCGTGCGCGGGCAGCAGGCGCGCGCACATCATGGGCGTTAGCGTCAGCGATACGCCCAGCGATATCAGGATGGCCACCGCCAAGGTGATGGCAAATTCACGGAACAGCCGGCCCACCACGTCTTCCATGAACAGCAGCGGGATCAGCACGGCAATCAACGACAGCGTCAGCGACACCAGCGTGAAGCCGATCTGCCCGGCGCCTTTCAGCGCGGCCGACATCGGGCTGTGCCCCTGTTCGCGATACCGCGCAATGTTCTCCAGCATGACGATGGCGTCATCCACCACGAAGCCCGCGCCGATAGTCAGCGCCATCAGCGTCAGGTTGTTGGTGGAAAAGCCCGCCAGGTGCATGAAGCCGAAAGTGCCGATCAGCGATAGCGGCACGGCCAGGCTGGGGATCAGCGTGGCGGGCAGGTTGGAGAGGAACAGGAACGTGACCAGCACCACCAGCCCCACGGCAAACACCAGTTCCCATTGCACGCCGCGCACCGACGCGCGGATGCTTTCGGTGCGGTCGGTCAGGATGCGCACGTGCGCGGCGGCGGGCAGGCTGGCCGTCAGTTGGGGCAGCAGCGCCTTGACCTGGTCGGCCACGGCGATGACGTTGGCGCCCGGCTGGCGTTGGATATTGACCAGCACGGCCGGCTGCTTGTCGACCCAGGCGGCCAGGTAGCGGTCTTCGGCGCCGTCTTCAATGGTGGCGACCTGGCCCAGCCGCACCGGCGCGCCGTTCTTCCAGGCCACGACCAGTTCGCGGTATTCGGCGGCGCTTTGCAGCTGGTCGTTCGCGTCCATGATGACGGAGCGCACCGGCCCGTCGAAGCTGCCCTTGGGTTGATTGGAATTTGCCTTGGCGATGGCTTCCTGCACGTCGGACAGTTGCAGCCCGCGCGCCGCCAGTGCCATCGGGTTGACCTGCACGCGCACGGCCGGGCGCTGGCCGCCGGCCAGGCTGACCATGCCCACGCCCGATAGCTGCGACAGCCGCTGCGTCATGCGCGTGTCGACCAGGTCATACACGGTGGGCAAGGGCAGGGAATCCGAGGTCACCGCCAGCGTCAGGATGGGCACGTCGGCGGGGTTGACCTTGCGGTAAACGGGTGGCGTGGGCAGGTCACCGGGCAGCAGCGAGCCGCTGGCGCTGATGGCCGCTTGCACCTCTTGTTCGGCCACGCCCAGCGACACGTCCAGCGAAAACTGCAACGTGATGACTGAAATGCCGCTGCCGCTGGTGGACGACATCTGCTTTAAGCCCGGTATCTGCCCAAAGCGGCGTTCCAGCGGCGCGGTCACGGCGCGCGCCGTCACGTTGGGGCTGGCGCCCGGGTACTGCGTGGTGACCTGGATGATGGGGTAATCCACCTGCGGCAACGCGGCCACGGGCAGCATGCGCCAGGCCAGGATGCCCGACAGCAGCAGGGCGATCATCAGGAAAGACGTCGCCACCGGACGCAGGATGAAGGGGCGTGACAGGCTCATGCGCGGTTCAAGTCAGGGGGTCTACGATCTGGACGTTGCGGCCGTCATGCAGGCGGTCCACGCCTTCGACCACCACGCGCTCGGCCGGCGCCAATCCGGCTTGCACGACGATATGGCCCGCGTTGGCGGGGCCCAGCTGCAACACGCGGCGCGTGGCGCGCGCATCGTCGCCGATCACAAAAACGAACGCGCCTTCGGACCCATACTGCACGGCGGCCGACGGAATGGTGACCACGTTGTCTTGCTGGACCAGGGCCAGCCGGATGTTCACGAATTGATTGGGAAACAGCGATTCGTCGGTGTTGTCGAATCGGGCGCGCAGCCGCACGGTGCCGCTGCCGGTCTGGACGCGGTTGTCCAAGGCTTCCAGCGTGCCTTCGGCCAGCAGGCGGCGGTCGTCGGCATCCCAGGCCTGTACGCGCAACACGTCCGTTCGCGCCTGCGCCTGGCGCAACAAGTCCAGCCGCGTTTCCGAAATGCTGAACAGCGCCGAAATGGGCGTGGTCTGCACCAGCGTGGTCAGCCCGTCGGCATCGTTGGCGCGCACATGGTTGCCGGCGTCCACGCGGCGCAGGCCGATGCGGCCATCGTGCGGGGCAGTGATGCGGGTCAGCCCCAGCAGTCGCTGTGCATCGGCGACCTGTGCGCGGTTCAGTTCGCGCTGCGCGGTGTAGGCGCGCACCTGCGCCTGGGCGGTGTCCAGCTGCTGCCCGGCCACGGATTCCTGGCGCGCCAATGTGCGGTAGCGCTGTAGATCGGCCTGGGCGTTGTCCAGCAGCGCCTGCGTGCGCGCCAATTCACCTTCGGCCGCCGCCAGCGCGGTTTGATAGGGACGCGGGTCGATCTCGGCCAAAAGCTGGCCGCGCGCCACGGCCTGGCCCTCGGTGTAATGCAGGCGCAACAATTCGCCTTCAACCTGGCTGCGCAGCACAACGTGGGTCAAGGGCGCGATGGTGCCCAGCGCATGCAGGTCGCGTTGCAGCGGCCCGACGCGGGCGGCCGCGACGCTGACGGCAACGGGTATCTGGTTGTATTCGGGTGGACGGGGGGCGGCGGGGCCGTTTTTCGCTTTCCACCACATGGCCAGCGCCGCGACCAAGGCAAGTACCAGCACGGCCACCGTGAGGATCACGCGGCGCCGTGATCGGGCGACGGGTGGAGGAGGGGCGAGGGCGGGGGCGCGGTGAGCGGCAGGGCCCGCGGCGGGGGGCAAAGACATCGGGACTGCCAAATAGATGTTGTGCTGACGTGGCGAAGACGTGGCGCAGGGGTTGCGGGCAGGGGGTGCCGGACAGCCGAGATTCTATATTAATAATAATGATTAGCGTTATTAACTGAAAAACCCAAGAGGGCTTTGCCCGAATCGTTTAGAGTGGCGGCTACTTTCATTACCCGGTTTGCAAGGAGCAGGTCATGGGCCAACATTCACTGGAAACCCCGCGTCAGTTATTCGAGCGGCTACAGGCACGCCTGGAAACGGAACGCGGCCGCCTGGATCAATGGCAGGCGGTCGAGGCCGAATACCAGCGCAAGTACACGGAAGGCCTGGCGCCGCTGGAAAAGAAGCTGCACGAACTGCGCATGAAGCTTGTGCTGTGCTTTGACCACGCGCACAAGAACATGGGGCTGTCCAAGGCCGAACGCGAATTCGTGTCTGAGCTGGTGACCGAGTTTTCGGCGGAATTGCTGCTGCTGGACGCCAAGGGCGAACTGCCGGCCGGTTGCGATGCCGACAAGCTCAAGACCCTTTACAAGAAGCACAGTGGCCTGGACTACGAGGAGGCCGCCGCTGACGAATCCGAAGACGCCAAGGCGGAACTGATCGAGGCGCTGGAGCTGGACCCCGACACCGATCTGTCGACCTTCACGCCGACGCAACTGCTGCGCATCATCCAGGACCAGTTCGAAGACGACGAAGCTGAAGACCTGCTGGCGCTGGCCCGCGCTGCGTTGCGCAACACCACGCCGAACGCGGTGGCGTGGCAGGCGATGCAGGACGAAGAAGCGGCGCGGCGCAAGCTGGGCACGCCGGATTTGACGCCGCTGGCGGACGTGCCCGACGACGGCCTGCCGCAAGCCAACGCCACCTTGCAGGCGCAGCTGGACGAAGTGCTGCATCAGGCCAGCTACGCCGAAGAAGGCTTCAAGCTGCGCTACGACCTGGACCCGTTCGCCTCGTTCGACCCCGAGACGGTGCTGGAAGAACTGGATGACGACATCGTCGACATCCAGGAGTACATCGGCGAACTGGAACACGAGGTGATGCAGTTCTCGGATCAGGCGTTGCTGAAGGCGTGGCTGAAGGCCATGCGCCGCGAAGTCGAGGCGATCGAGCGCCGGGAAGGGCGCGGCTAAACGAGCGCGGCTAAACGGGCCGGCTAAACGGGCCGGCTGAACCGGCCTGCTAAACAGGCCGGCGGGCAGGCGTGGCGCGCCGGCCCACTCAGACGCGCGGCCGGGCGACCGGCATCACGCGCATCATCGGCGCCGCCGGCTTGGCGGCGTCGGCGCGTGGGCGGATCATCAGCGGGAAAAAGCGCCACAGGTACAGAGCCATCGCCAGTACCCAGGCGCTGGTGGCGGCATGCAGCAGACCGGTGGCGGCCACGCTGGGCCACAGGGCTGCCAGCCGCAATAGCGCCGCCACGATTACCAGCACGAAACTGGCCACCATGCAGCGATCGGTTTGCAAGGGCCGCCCCAGGTGGCCTAGTGCCGTGCGGGTCACCATGCCCACGATCAGCACCGAAAAGCCCGCCACGCCGATCACGTGCGCGGGCCACGCCAGCCGGACGACCACGCCCGCCAATTGCGCCGCGCCCACCAGCAGCCCGGCGCCCAGGCCGACATAGCCGGCATACAAGATCCACAGCAGCGGCACGCGCCGCACGGCCCACGGCTTCCACGACACCCATTGCCATAGCGCGATCAAGCCCGTGGCCGTCAAGGCCGCCGCGGCCAGACGCGGCTGCCCGGCAAGCAAACCAGCGATGGCCGCCACGCCCGTGCCCAATTGCCAGTGACCGCTGCGGGTCTGGGCGGGTATGTCCAGGCCCGTCACGGCACGCTTGGCAAAGAACGGAATCACGCGACGCGCAATCAGCAGCGTCAGCACGGCCATGCAAAGCAGGCCGGCATTGAAGTAGCGCATCACCGCCAGATAGTCGCCTTGCGCGGCGGCCCATAAATACAGCGCGTTGGTGGCGGCCAAGCCCAGCATCAAGACCGGCACGCCCGCGTTGCGCTGGTTGCGCGTGACCCAGACGGCGCGGCCCAGGGCGGCGGCGCCCCACACGAAAAACCCCAGGTCCGCCACGACGGCGATCACGTACGCCGGCCTGCCCGGCGTCAGGTAGCCCACGCGCGCCACCACCCATAACAGGCACAAGAGCGCCAGCGCGTTGCCGCGCAAGGGGTTCTTGCCCGTCCAGTTGGCGCCGGCCGTCAGCAGAAAGCCCACGGCAATCGTGGCGACAAACCCCCACAGCATTTCGTGCGCATGCCAGAACACGCCGGCCATCAGCCCGGTGATGCGGCCCGGCGCATGCACCCACAACCACACCGATACCAACGCCCACAGGCAGCCGGCCAGATACAGCGGCCGGAACCCCATTTCGGTGAAGGCGCGCCATTGCGGGCGAGGGCGGTGTGGCGTCGCGGCGGGTTCATCGATGGTCAGCAACGGGGGCATGGCGGTCTGCGCTTTTTTTGAAGGTGTATTGGTGAAGGTGTATTCGCAATACATATTAAGCCTGAGCCTGCGCCGGGCATAGGCCAACGCTTGATCCAGCGCAAACGCGGGCGCGGAACCCGGGTGACTAGGCACATCGGCGTGGCCCGAATGGTCGGCCGGCGAATGGTCGCCGGCTCGGCGCGTGCCTAGGCTAGCGCCATGTCTTCGTGAGTAAAGCGAGAGTAACCATGACAGCAGCAACATCCCCGTCCGGCAGGCCGATGCGGGTCCTGATTTCAAGCACGTTCGCCTTCACCATCTGCTTTGCGGTATGGATGATCTTCGCGGTGCTAGGCATACCCATCAAGGCGCAACTGGGCTTGTCCGAAACGCAATTCGGCCTGTTGGCCGCCATGCCGGTATTGACCGGTTCGCTGGTGCGCGTGCCGCTGGGCATCTGGACCGACCGCTACGGCGGCCGGCCCGTGTTCTTCATTCTGATGCTGTTGGCGGTGGTGCCGATCTGGCTGCTGTCCTACGCCACCGAGTACTGGCAATTTCTGGTGCTGGCCTTGTTCGTGGGCCTGACGGGCGGCTCGTTCTCGGTCGGCACGCCGTATGTGGCGCGCTGGTTTCCGCGCAACAAGCAGGGCCTGGCCATGGGCGTGTTCGGCGCGGGCAACTCCGGGTCGGCCATCACCAAGTTCGTGGCGCCCGCGTTGATCGCGGCGGCCGGCGGCGCCTGGGTCATCGTGCCCCAGGTGTACGCGGTGGCGCTGCTGGTCACGGCGGTGCTGTTCTGGATGTTCTCGGCATCGGACCCGTCGCACCGGGTGACCCAGCGCGCCACGCTGTCGGCACAATTTGCCATGCTGCGCGACCCGCGCGTCTGGCGCTACTGCCAGTACTACTCGGTGGTGTTCGGCGGCTATGTGGCGTTGGCGCTGTGGATGACCAAGTACTACATCGGCGAATACGGTTTCGACATGAAGCTGGCCGCGCTGCTGGCCGCCTGCTTCTCGTTGCCCGGCGGCGTCTTGCGCGCCATGGGCGGCTGGATCTCGGACCGCTACGGCGCCTACAAGACCACGTGGTGGGTGATGTGGGTGTGCTGGGTGGCGTTCTTCCTGCTGAGCTACCCGCAAACCCAGTTCACCGTGATGACCACCGGCGGCCCCCGGCAGTTCGGCATTGCGTTGGGCCCGGTCACCTTCACTGTGCTGCTGTTCGTGGTCGGTATCGCCATGGCCATCGGCAAGGCGTCGGTCTTCAAGTTCATCTCGGACGAGTTCGGCGAAAACATCGGCGCGGTGTCCGGCATCGTCGGCCTGGCGGGCGGCATGGGCGGCTTCGTGTTGCCCATCCTGTTCGGCGTGCTGCTGGACCTGACCGGCGTACGGTCCAGCGCCTTCATGCTGCTGTACGGCACCGTCTGCGTGTCGCTGATCTTCATGCACTTCAGCTTCCGCCCTGAAAGCGCGGCGCTGGGGCGGGCGTCGCTTACGACCCCGCAACCCATTTCCTCCAAATAGAGGCTCCTATGTCCACACAAGTCCTGACGCGTTGGGAGCCGGAGAACCCCGGCTTCTGGAAGCAGACCGGCGCCCGCGTCGCCAACCGCAATCTTTGGATCTCGATTCCCGCGCTGATGCTGGCGTTCAGCATCTGGATGCTGTGGAGCGTGGTCGTCGTCAACCTGGACCGCGCCGGTTTCATGCTGTCCAAGAACCAGCTGTTCTGGCTGACGGCGCTGCCCGCGCTGTCAGGCGCCACCTTGCGCATCTTCTATTCGTTCCTGGTGCCCGTGTTCGGCGGGCGCAAGTGGACGGCGATCTCGACGGCGTCCTTGCTGGTGCCCGCGCTGGGCATGGGCTTTGCGCTGCGCGACCCCACCACGTCGTTCCCAACGCTGCTGATCCTGGCGCTGCTGTGCGGGCTGGGCGGCGGCAACTTCAGTTCCAGCATGGCCAACATCAGCTTCTTTTTCCCGAAGGAAAAGAAGGGCCTGGCGACGGGGCTTAACGCCGGCATCGGGAACCTGGGCGTGTCGCTGGCGCAGTTTGTCGTGCCCGTGGTGATTTCGGTGGGCGTCTTCGGCGTGGCCGGCGGCGCGCCGCAGGACATCACGGTCAATGGCGCGGCGCAGAACCTGTGGCTGCAAAACGCCGGTTTCATCTGGGTGGTACCGATCGCCATTGCGGCCATCGCGGCGTGGTTCGGCATGAACGACATCGCCGACGCGCGTGCGTCGTTCGCGGACCAGGCGGTGATCTTCAAGCGCAAGCACAACTGGTTGATGTGCTGGCTGTACGTGGGCACGTTCGGCTCCTTCATCGGGTTTTCGGCGGGCTTCGCCATGCTGACCAAGACGCTGTTCCCCGACGTCAACCCCATGGCGTACGCGTTCCTGGGGCCGCTGGTGGGCTCGTTGACGCGGCCCGTGGGCGGCTGGGTGTCGGACAAGCTGGGCGGCGCGCGCGTCACGCTGGTCACCTTCGCCGGAATGATTGCGGCGGTGCTGGGCGTGATGCTGTTCCTGCCCGGGGCCGGCCAGGGCGGCAACTTCAACGGTTTCCTCGCGATGTTCATTGTGCTGTTCGCGCTGACGGGCGTGGGCAACGGCTCGACGTTTCGGATGATTCCCGTGATCTTCCTGCGCGAACGCACCCAGGCGGCTGCGGGCAAAGGCTCCGACGCGCACAAGCGTGCGCTGGGCGAAGCGGCCAAGGAATCGGCGGCGGTGTTGGGCTTTTCCGGGGCCATCGGCGCCTACGGCGGCTTTTTCATCCCGCGCAGTTTCGGCACGTCGCTGGAAATGACGGGCAGCGTGCAGGCGGCTCTGTTTTGCTTCATCGGTTTTTACGCCACGTGCATGGTGATTACGTGGTGGTTCTATGCGCGCAGGAACGCGCCGGTGCCTTGCTGAACAAAGCGCGCGGCGGGTGACTAGTCACTTTGCCGCGCCCGGCCTGGCCCTCTGGCGAATGGTCGGGGGACGGACCCCGACCTACAGTGAAACCAGCGCAACGATTGCAGTACGCGCCGCCGACGCGGCGCTCTTGGAGAAACACAATGAGTCACTTCCTGGACCGGTTGAAGTTCATGTCCCGGGTCAAATCCACCTTTGCCGATGGTCACGGCGAAACGGTCAATGAAGACCGCAAGTGGGAAAACGCCTACCGCGCCCGTTGGCAGCACGACAAGGTGGTGCGGTCTACCCACGGCGTGAACTGCACGGGCTCGTGCTCGTGGAAGGTGTACGTCAAGAACGGACTGATCACCTGGGAAACGCAGCAGACCGACTACCCGCGCACGCGGCCCGACCTGCCCAACCACGAACCGCGCGGCTGTCCGCGTGGCGCCTCGTACAGCTGGTACGTGTATTCGGCACAGCGTGTGAAGTACCCGATGATCCGCGGCCGCCTGATGCAGATGTGGCGCGAAGCCCGCAAGACGATGGACCCCATTGCCGCCTGGGAATGGATCAGCCAGGACCCCGTGCGCGCCAAGCGCTACAAGTCAGTCCGCGGCCTGGGCGGCTTTGTTCGCGCCGATTGGGACACCGCCACCGAAATCATTGCCGCCGCCAATGCGCTGACCATCAAGAAATTCGGTCCCGACCGCGTGATCGGCTTTTCGCCGATTCCCGCCATGTCCATGGTCAGCTACGCCGCCGGCGCGCGTTACCTCAGCCTGCTGGGCGGCGCATGCCTGAGCTTCTACGACTGGTATTGCGACCTGCCGCCGGCCAGCCCGCAGATCTGGGGCGAGCAGACCGACGTGCCGGAATCGGCGGATTGGTACAACTCCACCTACCTGATGGTGTGGGGATCGAACGTGCCGCAGACCCGCACCCCCGATGCGCACTTCTACACCGAGGTCCGCTACAAGGGCACCAAGACGGTGGCCGTGTCCAGCGACTTCGGTGAAATGGTCAAGTTCGGTGACATCTGGCTGGCGCCCAAGCAAGGTACCGATGCCGCGCTGGCGATGGCGATGGGCCACGTCATCTTGAAAGAGTTCCACCTGTCGGCCAACCCGTCGCCGTACTTTCGCGACTACGTGCGCCGCTACACCGACATGCCCATGCTGGTGTTGCTCAAGCCGCGCGATGGCTTCTACGCACCCGACCACTTCCTGCGCGCCTCGCACCTTGACGGCGCGCTGGGCGAACAGAACAACCCCGACTGGAAGACGCTGGTGCTGGACGCGCACAGCGGCGCCCTGGTGGCGCCCAACGGCAGCATCGGCTTTCGGTGGGGCGAGGGCGCGGTCAACGATGGTGAAAAGGTTGGCCGCTGGAACCTGGAATCCCGCAATGGCGGCAATGGCCAGGCCATCGAGCCCACCCTGAGCCTGCTGGGCCAGGGCGCGGAAACGGTGGGCGTGGGCTTCCCGTACTTTGGCGGCGAGCACGACGACGTGCTGGTGCGCAACCTGCCGGCCCGCCGCATCCGCCTGGCCGATGGCACGGACGCGCTGGTCGCCACGGTGTACGACCTGCAAATGGCCAACTACGGCCTGGACCGTGGCCTGGGCGGCGCCAACGTCGCCACGTCCTACGACGATGACGTGGCCTACACGCCCGCCTGGCAGGAAAAGCATACCGGCGTGCCGCGCGCGCAGGTGATCCAGGTGGCGCGCGAATTCGCGCAGAACGCGCACGACACCGAAGGCAAGTCGATGGTGATCGTGGGCGCGGGCCTGAACCACTGGTACCACATGGACATGATCTACCGCGGCATCATCAACATGCTGATGATGTGCGGTTGCGTGGGCAAGAGCGGCGGCGGCTGGGCGCATTACGTGGGCCAGGAAAAGCTGCGCCCGCAGTTCGGCTGGGCCCCGCTGGCCTTTGCGTCGGATTGGGTGCGTCCGCCGCGCCAGATGAACGGCACGTCGTTCTTCTACGCCCACACCAGCCAGTGGCGCCATGAAAAGTTGAACGTGCAGGAAGTGCTTGGCCCCACCGCCGACCGCGCCAAGTACGGCGACCTGTCGATGATCGACCTGAACGCGCGCGCCGAACGCATGGGCTGGCTGCCGTCGGCCCCGCAACTGCGCACCAATCCGCTGGACCTGGTGGCCCAGGCCGACGCCGCCGGCAAGGACCCCATTGCGCACGCCGTGGCACAACTGAAGTCCGGCGCGCTGCGCATGTCTTGCGAAGACCCGGACGACCCGGCCAACTTTCCGCGCAACATGTTCGTGTGGCGCTCCAACATCCTGGGTTCCAGCGGCAAGGGCCACGAGTACTTCCTGAAGTACCTGCTGGGCACGCAAAACGCCGTGTTCGGCGACGAAGCCGCCGCCATCAAGCCCACCGAAGTGACTTATCAGGAAGACGCCGCCGAGGGCAAGCTGGACTTGCTGACGGTGCTGGACTTCCGCATGAGCACCACCTGCCTGTACGGCGACATCGTGCTGCCCACGGCCACCTGGTACGAAAAGGACGACTTGAACACGTCCGACATGCACCCCTTCATCCACCCCTTGAGCGAAGCCGTGCAGCCGCTGTGGGAAAGCAAGACCGACTGGGAAATCTACAAGCTGCTGGCCAGGAAGTTCAGCGAGATCGGCGGCCCCTACCTGGGCAAGCGCCGCGACCTGGTACTGACCCCGCTGATGCACGACACGCCGGGAGAACTGGGCCAGGCGTTCGAACCGCGCGACTGGAAGCTGGGCGAATGCGATCTGGTGCCGGGCAAGACCGCGCCGTCGATGACGGTGGTTGAGCGCGACTACAACGACATCTATCGCAAGTTCACGTCGGTGGGCCCCTTGCTGGACAAGCTGGGCAACGGCGGCAAGGGCATCAACTGGAACACCGAGCACGAAGTGCACGAGCTGGCCGGCATCAACGCCAGCGTGGGCGAGGCCGGCGTCAGCCAGGGCCGCCCGCGCCTGGACACCGCCATCGACGCGGCGGAAATGATCCTGACCTTTGCGCCCGAAACCAACGGCCATGTGTCGGTCAAGGCATGGGAAGCGCTGGGCAAGATCACCGGGCGCGACCACACCCACCTGGCCGTGGGCCGCGAGCACGACAAGATCCGTTTCCGGGATATCCAGGCGCAACCGCGCAAGATCATTTCGGCGCCGACGTGGTCGGGGCTGGAAAGCGAAGAGGTCAGCTACAACGCGGGCTACACCAACGTGCACGAACTGATCCCGTGGCGCACGTTGACCGGCCGCCAGCAGTTCTACCAGGACCACCGCTGGATGCTGGACTTTGGCGAGGGTTCGTGCGTGTACAAGCCCGCCATCGACACCAAGACGGTGGCGCCCATGCTGGGCAAGTATCCCAACGGCGAAAAGGAACTGGTGCTGAACTGGCTGACGCCGCACCAGAAATGGGGCATCCACAGCACCTATTCCGACAACCTGCGCATGTTGACCTTAAGCCGTGGCGGCCCCCACGTGTGGGTGTCGGAAACCGAGGCCAAACAGGCCGGCCTGGTGGACAACGACTGGGTTGAAGTCTTCAACGTGAACGGCACCTTGACCGCGCGCGTCGTGGTCAGCCAGCGCGTGCCGGTGGGCATGTGCCTGATGTACCACGCGCAGGAAAAGATCGTGAACGTGCCCGGCGCGGAAACCAGCGGCAAGCGCGGCGGCATCCATAACTCGGTTACGCGCACGGTGCTCAAGCCCACGCACATGATCGGCGGTTACGCGCAGCAGGCCTACGGCTTTAACTACTACGGCACCGTGGGCGCCAACCGCGACGAATTCGTGGTGCTGCGCAAGATGAAGAAGGTGGACTGGCTGGAAGGCCCGCTGGTCGAGGACCCGGCTGAACAAGCCACGCAACAAGAAGAGAAGCAATCATGAGGATACGCGCCCAAATCGGCATGGTGCTGAACCTGGACAAGTGCATCGGCTGCCACACGTGTTCGGTCACCTGCAAGAACGTCTGGACCAGCCGCGACGGCGTCGAATACGCCTGGTTCAACAACGTGGAAACCAAGCCCGGCATCGGCTACCCCAAGGAATGGGAAAACCAGGACAAGTGGAAGGGCGGCTGGAAGCGCACCGCCGCCGGCAAGCTGGAACCGCGCCAGGGCGGCAAGCTGCGCATCCTGGCCAACCTGTTCGCCAACCCGAACCTGCCGGCCATTGACGACTACTACGAACCCTTCACCTTCGATTACGAACACCTGCAGAACGCGCCGCTGTCGCAAACGCCGCCCACCGCGCGCCCCGTGTCGGTGCTGACCGGCAAGAAGATGGACAAGATCCATTGGGGCCCGAACTGGGAAGACGACCTGGGCGGTGAATTCAGCGCGCGCAGCCGAGACGCGTTGTTCGAAGGCGTGCAGAAAGAGATGTACTCGACGTTCGAGAACACGTTCATGATGTACCTGCCGCGCCTGTGCGAACACTGCCTGAACCCCGCCTGCGTAGCCAGCTGCCCGTCGGGCTCGATCTACAAGCGCGAAGACGACGGCATCGTGCTGGTGGATCAGGACAAATGCCGCGGCTGGCGCATGTGCATCTCGGGCTGCCCGTACAAGAAGATCTACTACAACTGGAGCAGCGGCAAGGCCGAGAAGTGCACGTTCTGCTATCCGCGCATTGAAGCCGGCCAGCCCACCGTGTGCTCGGAAACCTGCGTGGGCCGCATCCGTTACCTGGGCGTCATGCTGTATGACGCCGATCAGATCGATCGCGCGGCCGCCACCCCTAACGAACAGGACCTTTATGAATCGCAGCTGGACCTGTTCCTGGACCCGCATTCCCCGGCGGTGATCGCCGCCGCGCGCGAACAGGGCATACCCGAATCGTGGCTGGAAGCGGCCCGGCAGTCGCCCGTCTACAAGATGGCCGTGCAATGGCGCGTGGCGTTTCCGCTGCATCCGGAATACCGCACCTTGCCGATGGTCTGGTACATCCCGCCGCTGTCCCCCATCCAGACGGCGGCCGAAGCCGGCCAGATGCCGCAGCGCACCGTGGGCAAGAGCGCGATGATCCCGGACGTGTCCAGCCTGCGCATTCCCGTGCGCTACCTGGCCAACCTGCTCACGGCCGGCAAGGAAGCGCCTGTGTTACAGGCGCTGGAACGCATGCTGGCGATGCGCGCCTACAAGCGCTCGGAAACCGTGCACGGCGAACGCGACACGGCGCTGCTGGAACAGGTGGGGCTGTCCGAGGAAACGGTGCAGGACATGTACCAGATCATGGCGATTGCCAACTACGAAGACCGCTTCGTCGTACCCAGCAGCCACAAGGAAATCGTGGAAGACAGCTTCAACGAAAAAGGCAGCTGCGGCTTTACCTTCGGCAACGGCTGCTCGGGCGGCGTGTCCGAAGGCACTTTGTTCGGCCGCAAGCCGCACGGCAGCGAAATCTTCATCGAGATGCCCAAATCCCGCAAGAAGGCCGCCCAGGCGCGCTAGGACAGGAGAGAACACCATGACGCACTACCGCTTGCTTTCCGCCTTGCTCAGCTACCCCGAGCCCGATCTGCTGGACGCGCTGGGCGAGGTCGAGGCCGCGTTGGCCGACGACCCGGACGCCGAAGAAGCCTTGCAACCGCTGGTCGCCTATCTGGCAACCAATGACCTGATCACCGTGCAGGAAAACTACGTTGCCACCTTCGACCGCAACCGCTCGCATTCGCTGCACCTGTTCGAACACGTGCATGGCGAAAGCCGTGACCGGGGTCAGGCCATGGTCGACCTGCTGGATACGTACCGGCAGCACGGCTTTGAGCCGGTCGTGTCCGAGCTGCCCGACCACGTGCCGCTGTTCCTGGAATTTCTGGGCGTGATCGACCCGGCCGACGCGCAAGACCTGTTGGACGAGGCCATCCACGTGCTGGCCGCCATCGGTGCGCGACTGGCGCGCGGCGACAGCCCGTACGCGGGAATCTTCCAGGTGCTGCGCGCGGCGGCCCGGGTGGTGCCGCGCGAGCAGACCGACGCGCCCGTGCGCGACATGGACGAAGCCATGGAAACGTTCGGCGTCAGCGCGGACGGCGTGGAACCGCTGCTGCGGCCGTTCGCGGGCGATGCCGCGCAAGCCGTGCGCTTCTATCCCCGCGCCAACCCCCCCATTCGTGCTCAGGACGACGCATCATGAATTCCCTGAATCAATTCCTTTTCGGTATTTATCCCTACATTGCGCTAACCGTCTTCCTGCTGGGCAGCCTGGCCCGTTTCGAGCGCGAGCAATACACCTGGAAGACCGACAGCTCGCAGCTGCTGCATCGCGGCCAGCTTCGGCTGGGCAATATCCTTTTCCACGTCGGCATCCTGGGCTTGTTCTTCGGCCATCTGGCCGGCCTGCTGACGCCGGTGGTGGTGTGGGACACGCTGGGCGTAAGCCACACCCTCAAGCAGACGGTGGCCATGGTGGCGGGCGGCGTGATGGGCGGGCTGTGCCTGATCGGCCTGTTGATCCTGATCCATCGCCGCCTGACCGATCCCCGCATCGCGCGCACGACGCGCCCGGGCGACAAGCTGCTGCTGCTTTGGATACTGGTGACCTTGCTGCTGGGGCTGTCGACCATCGTGCTGTCCGCCGGCCACATGGACGGCGACATGATGGTGCGGCTGATGACGTGGGCGCAGCACATCGTGACGTTCCAGGGCGACGCCGCCAGCCATATCGCGGGTGTGCCGCTGCTGTTCAAGGCGCATCTATTCATGGGGCTGACGCTGTTCGTGATTTTTCCGTTCACCCGCTTGGTCCACGTCTGGAGCGGCTTTGCCTCGCTGGGCTATCTGGGCCGCGCCTGGCAATTGGTGCGCCCACGTTGAAACCGTTTGAACCAGGAGCCCAACATGCCTGTCATCGTCAACGGCGTCGAACTGAGCGACGCCGATCTGGAACGTGAACTGCCTTTGCACGCCGACGCCGGCAACCCGATGCGCCACGCCATCACGGCGCTGGTCTTGCGGCGGGTGTTGCTGGACGAGGCGCGACGCCTGGGCGTGGTCAGCGTCGGCAACCAGGACGCCGACAACAACGGCGCCAACGACAGCGCCATCGGTGACAACGAAGACGCCATCATCACCGCCTTGCTGGCCCGCCAGGCCGCCGCGCCGTTGGCGGACGACGCCGCCTGCCGGCGCTTCTATCATGCCCATCCGCAGCGCTTCATGGTGGGCGAGCTGGTCGAAGCCGACCACATCCTTTTCCAGGTGACGCCCGACGTCAACCTGGACATGCTGCGCGCCCATGCCAACGTGGTACTGCAAGATTTGCTGGCCGATCCGTCTAGCTTTGCCCAGGTGGCGCGCGAGCAGTCCAACTGCCCGTCGGCCGCCGTGGGCGGCAGCCTGGGCCAATTGGGCCGGGGCGATACCGTGCCCGAGTTTGAACGCGCGGTGTTCGCGCTGCCGTCCGGCGGGCTGTTGCCGCAGCTGCTGCAAACGCGGCACGGGCTGCACATAGTGCGGGTGACGCGCCGCATCGAAGGGCGCATGCTGCCCTACGAACACGTCGCGCAGCAGATCGCGGCGTCGCTGTCGGCCATGAGCCAGGACACCGCCTGGCGGCAATACACCAAGCTGCTGGTGGATCAGGCGGACGTGCAGGGCATAGACCTGCAAGGCAGCGAGGCGGATCGCGTGGTGGGCGGGAGGGCCGCGTGATGGGCGACCCTGCGGTAATGGACGACCCCGCCGCCGCCCGCGACTTTTGCACGCTGACTGACGGCTACGGCCGACGCATCGATTACCTGCGCGTGTCCGTCACGGATCGCTGCGACCTGCGTTGCAGCTACTGCCTGCCCAAGGATTTCAAGGGCTTTGAAACGCCCGCCAACTGGCTGACGCATGCCGAAATGGCGCGGGTGATCAGCCTGTTTGTGGCGCTGGGCGTAGGCAAGGTGCGGCTGACGGGCGGCGAGCCGCTGCTGCGTCGGGGCGTGGCGGATCTGGCCGGCGCGGTCGCCGCCATGCCCGGCGTGACCGACCTGTCGGTATCCACCAACGGCACGCAGCTGGCGCGCCATGCGCCGGCGCTGCGCGCGGCGGGCGTGACGCGGCTGAACGTCAGCCTGGATACGTTGGATGCAGACGCCTTCAACCAGATCACGGGGCGTGACTGCCTGGCGGACGTGCTGGCCGGCCTTGCCGCTGCGCGCGACGCAGGCTTTGCGCCCATCAAGCTCAATAGCGTCGTGCACGCGGCAACGCCGCCAGCGGACGTGCGGCGGTTGTTGGACTACGCCATCTCGCAGGGCTTCGTGCTACGCCTGATCGAACCCATGCCGATGGGCACGTGCGGGCAAGGCATGCGGCATACGGACTTGAATGCGCTGGGCGCCACGCTGGCCGCCGAGGCGGGGCTGGTGCCGGCGATGCCGGCAGCGGGCCGGCCGTTGGGGCAAGGCACAGGCACGCACGCGGGCTCGGGTTTCGGGTCGGGTTTCGGTTTGGGCTTCGGCGCCGGCTCCGGCCCCGCCCGGTACTGGACCGCCGGCCATGGCGCGCCGGTGCTGGGCGTCATCACCCCCATGTCGCGCCATTTCTGCGCGGCCTGCAACCGTGTCCGCCTGGGCGTGGACGGCACCTTGTACCTGTGCCTGGGCCAGGAAGACCAGGTGCCCCTGGGCCGCATGCTGCGCGCCGGGGCCACCGACGCCGAGCTGACGCGCGCCATCCTGGCCGGCATCGCCGCCAAACCAGAACGCCACGACTTCCTGGCCCAGCCGGAACGCATCGTGCGCTTCATGGCGCAGACGGGCGGCTGAAGGACGAGGAAACATCATGCGCGACATCGAACGATTCATCGACGGCTTCCAACGTTTTCAACAACAGTATTACGAGGAGGCACCCGCGCTGTACCGCCACCTGCGCGATGGCCAGCACCCCAGCACCTTGCTGATCGGATGCTGCGATTCCCGCGTGGACCCGGCCATGTTGCTGGGCTGCGACCCCGGCGACATCTTCGCCGTGCGCAACGTGGCCAACCTGGTGCCGCCGGCCAGCGCGGATCGTGGCCTGCAAGGCGTGCTGGCGGCGATTCAATTCGCGGTCGAGCAACTGCGGGTCAGCCGCATCATCGTGCTGGGCCATGCGCATTGCGGCGGCATCCGCGCGCTGATGGAACAGCGCACCCGCAGCGATGGCGAAACCGATTACCTGGAACGGTGGATGGACATCGCCGAACCGGCCCGCGACCGCGTGTTGCGCCAGATGCCGGCCGCGACCGACGCCGAACGGCGGCGCGCGTGCGAGCAGGCGTCCATCCTGATTTCGCTGCGCAACCTTGACGACCTGCCATTCGTGCGGCGCGCCGTGGCGGCGGGCAGCCTGACGCTGCACGGCTGGTATTTCGATCTGGTGGCCGGGGCATTGCTGGCATACTCGCCCCGGGCAGACGCATTTCTACCCATTGTCTGTCCCTTGTTTTCGGAGCATGCATGAGCCCAGTTTTCGGTATCGCCGGCCGGTCCGGCAGCGGCAAGACCACGCTTATCGAAGCGATGCTGCCGCTATTGGCGGCGCGCGGCCTGCGCGTGAACGTCATCAAGCACAGCCATCACGACTTTCAGATGGAACCGCCTGGCAAGGACAGCGCGCGCTTTCGGCTGGCGGGCGCGCAAGAGGTGATGGTGGCCTCGCCGTACCGCTACGCTATCGTGCATGAATTGCGCGACGCGCCCGAACCCACGCTGGACGAGCAATTGGCGCGGCTGTCGCCCGCCGACCTGGTGCTGGTCGAAGGTTTCAAACAGGCTGCGATTGCCCGCCTAGAAGTTTATCGACCCGCCCTGGGCAAGCCTGCGCTGCATGCGGAGGACGGCAGTTTCCTGGCCGTTGTGACTGACGCCGCGCTGGACACCGCCTTGCCGTGCCTGCCGCTGAACGACCCCGCGCGGGTCGTGCAATTCATCTGCGACCATTTGGGCCTGCCCTGAAGGCGAATACACTAGGCACCGCGCGGGACGCACGGCGGGCATTGCACGCATCGCAACGACCGCCAGCACTGCATCGCAAGTCCGGCATTGAAAGTCCCGCACCGCAAGTCCCGCACCGCACGTCCCGCATCGCCCTGATCCGATCACCATGACGACTTCTCCGTCCACCGCCGGTACCGCCACCCGCACCGACCGTGGCGCCACCGCCAGCGCTGCCTCCAGCGCCCGCACCGCTGCGCCGGATGTCGGCTCCGACGGCCTGCCGTCGCCCCGGCATCGGCTGTCCACGCGCATCGTCGCCAGCTCACTGGCCGCGTTGGTGGTGGTGCTGTCAATGATCAGCTGGACGCTGTGGCTGTCGTGGCAGCTGGAAGGCGCGGGCGCCGCCATCAACGACACCGGCAGCCTGCGCATGCGCGCCAACCGCGTCGCCGTCGAGCTGATGCGGCCGCAAGCAGGCCGCGAGGCGCGCAGCCAGGAACAGATGGCCGAAATGGACGAAACCATTTCCCGCTTGGCGCGCGGCAACCCGGCGCGCCCGCTTTTCATCCCCAATAACGAAGCGATCCGCACGCAATGGCATGACGTGGCCAATTACTGGCACGACGTGATGAAGCCCGCTGCCCAGCGCGCGCTGATGCAACCGGACGCGGCCGTGTACTTGCAGACGCTGCCCGAGTTCGTCACGCGCGCGGACACGCTGGTGCGCATGATCGAGCAAGACAACGCCGGCAAGACCACGGCGTTGCGGCTGTCGCAAGGCGTGCTGGCCGCCATCGCCTGCGCCGGCACGCTGGCGATGATCTATCTGCTGTACCTGTGGATCATCGCCCCGGTGCTGCGCCTGCGCGACGGCCTGCAACGCATGGCCGAGCGGGATTTCAGCACGCGGCTGCCCGTGGAAAGCGAAGACGAATTCGGCGTCCTGGCGCGCGGCTACAACCGCATGGCCGACCAGTTGCAAGACCTGTACACCGGCCTGGAAACGCGCGTCGAACAAAAGACCGCGCAGTTGGCCGCGCAAAACCGAGACATCGGCGCGCTGTACGACATGGCTGCCTTCCTGAATCAGCCCAACGACATCGAAGCCATGTGCGACGGCTTCCTGCGCCGCGTCATGTTGCAGTTCGACGCCGACGGCGGCAGCATCCGCGCGCTGGACCCCGACAACGAAAAGCTCAACCTGGTGGTGTCGGTGGGCCTGTCCGACGCGCTGGTGGAATCCGAACATTGCATGAAGGTGGACGACTGCTATTGCGGCGTGGCCACGCGCCAGGCGGGCGTCGTCGTCATCCAGGATTTCCGGCATTCACCGCCCGACATGGACTTGAACTGCGTGCGCGACGGCTTTGCCAGCGTGGCGGTGTTCCGCATCGTGACGCGAGACGAAGTGCTGGGTTCGTACTCGCTGCATTTCCGGCAACAGCGCCGGCTGGCGCCGTCCGACTCGCAGCTGCTTGAAACGCTGGGCCAGCATCTGGGTGTGGCGCTGGATAACCGCCGCCTTAGCGCGCAGGCCCGGCAACTGGCCGTGGTTCAGGAACGTGGGCTGGTCGCGCAAGGCTTGCACGACAGCCTGGCGCAAGGGCTGAATTTCCTGAACCTGCAATTGCAGATGCTGGACGCGGCCGTCAAGCGCGGCGACGAAGACGAGGTGGCTGAAATTCTGCCGCTGCTGCGCACCGGCGTTGACGAAAGCTATCAGGACGTGCGCGAACTGCTGAACAACTTCCGCACCAAATTGGGCCAGGGCGACTTGCAAGCCGCTATCGAAAGCACCGTGGAGCGTTTTCGGCGCCAGACGGCCATCGACATCACGCTGCGGTTTGATCGGGGCGAAGGCGCGCCGTTGCCGCCTGACCAGCAACTGCAAGTCCTGTTCATTCTGCAAGAAGCCCTGTCCAACGTGCGCAAGCATTCCGAGGCCAGCCGCGTAGACGTCACGGTGGGCAACGACCGCGACTTCAGCCTGCACATCGTCGATAACGGCCAGGGCTTTGACCCCGCCGATGTGGCGGCGCGCGGCGACGCGCACGTGGGCCTGCACATCATGCAAGAGCGCGCGGCCCGCATGCGCGCCCTGATAAAACTCGAATCGCAGCCCGGCGCCGGTACGCGCGTCATGCTGACTTTGCCTGGCAGCGAGCGCCAGGCCGCCTGACCTTTATTGACCATGCCCATCCGTATCCTGCTTGTCGATGACCACACCCTGTTCCGTTCCGGCGTGCGCCTGCTGCTGCAACGCCAGCCCGACTTTGAAGTGGTGGCCGAAGCGGGCGACGGCGTGGAGGGGATCAAGCGCGCCAAGGAATTGCAGCCCGATGTGATACTGCTGGACTTGAACCTGCCCGGCTTGTCCGGCCTTGAAACGCTGCAACTGCTGACGCAGGATCTGCCGTCTTGCGCGGTCATCATCCTGACCGTGTCGGAAGAAGCCGATGAACTGGGCCAGGCCTTGCGCGACGGGGCGCGCGGCTATCTGGTCAAGAACATCGACGCCGACGTGCTGACATCGGCCATCCGGCGCGCAGCCAGGGGCGAATCGGTGATAGCCAAGAGCATGACGGCCAAGCTGGTGGACCAATTCCGTGGCCAGGCCACGCAGGCGGCCCAGGCGGCGCAAGGCAAGGGCGCGGCCGAACGCCACCGCCTGACCGCCCGCGAGACGCAGATCGTGCAATGCCTGGCGCGCGGCGCCAGCAATAAAGTCATCGCGCGCGAACTGGACGTAAGCGAAAGCACGGTGAAGATCCATGTGCAGAACGTGCTGAAGAAATTGAACCTGACCAGCCGGGTGCAGGTGGCCGTCTATGCGGTGGAGCACGGCCTGTATTCCGAAGAAGAATGACGGGTGCGTCATTAAACAATGACGAGCATGAAATATTGAATCTAAGACCGAATTCAATATTAGTACGACGGGAATATCCGGATTTCCGTCAATTCATATAAATAAGATTTCAGGTGCCTGGCATACCGAATCCGTTTCGGTATCGCCGGATGCTGCGTCCTTTTTTTCATCTTTCCGCCATGCCCACCCCGTTGGCATTGTCAGGCGGCATAACCCTCTCCCGACGTTGTCTCCCTTGCCGCTCACCATTGAATTGGTGTGCGGCGAATCATTTGCGCGCGGCTATTTTTTCAACAATTCGTTTTTGCCATCTGATTATTCAGACGGAATTTATAAGAGGTTTCACGCGCTAGCGACAAAACACAAGTCGGATTAATTCCTTTCACTAGGATTCGTGACAGAAATGTCTGAATTTGCTGGGAAAAATCCTCTGATTCCTACTAGAAGAATCAGCGTCGCATTTACTGCTGGCGAATCGCGAAATTCGTCAATGGAGATTGGCCGTGAATAAAATCTATAGCCTCGTTTGGAACCGTGTGACAGGTGCGTGGGTCGTCGTGTCGGAATTGACGAAATCCCGTGGAAAGTCCAATCGAGGTGCGCGGCAAGCCGCGTTGCGCAGGGCAGGGGGCATCGCGGCGCCATTGATACTTGCGGCGGCAATGGGAGGGACGGTCTGGGCGGGTACCGCCATCCAAGGTTTGATCACCAACCCCATCACGACCGGGGGGCTTACGCCCGCCTCGGTCGACGCAAACTCTGTTGCCATCGGCGGCGGTTCCGGGGCAACCGCAACGAACGTCAGTATCGCCATTGGCGACGTGTCGATTGCCACGGGATCCAACTCCATTGCGATAGGGCGCCTTTCCTCGACAACCGGCAACAATGCGACGGGTGTGGGCTCGCAGTCCTCGGCCACTGGTATCGGCGCGACGGCATTCGGGTCCAGCGCGAACGCAGGCGCAAACAATACCGTGGCCGTGGGCGCAGGCTCTACCGCTTCCAATACGGGCGCGACGGCCTTGGGCCAAGGCTCGACGGCGTCGGGCAACAGTTCCTTGGCGGTGGGCACGGGATCGACAGCGCTTGGCGCGGGCTCCGTGTCCATGGGGCTGAATACAACGGCAAGTGGCAATAGCACCGTCGCCCTGGGCCAATTGGCCAGCACCGGCGCGGGCAATGCCGTGTCCATAGGCGTCTCGTCGACAGCGACTGCGACCGGCGCAGTGGCGTTGGGTGCGGGCGCCGCCTCCAGCGGCATCGGCTCGATTGCCACCGGCGTCAACGCGCAGGCGATGAATCAGAACTCATTGGCGATCGGGTCCAGCGCTGTTGCAGGTGCGACCGTTGGTGGCCCGATCAACGACACGGCAGTCGGCAACAACGCGCAAGCCAGCGGCGGCAGTTCCCTGGCCGCGGGCAATGGCGCGCGTGCCACCGCTGCGGGCGCGGTCGCGCTGGGAGGCAACGCCACGAACGGCGCTTCTTCAGCCGCCATCAACGGCATCGCTATCGGCGGGCAGTCTTCGGTGACCGCCGTGGCAACGTCGGGCATCGCGGTGGGCCGTGATGCACGCGCAATCGGCGCTTTCGGCATCGCCGTAGGCGATGGAGCCAGGTCCAACGCCACCGGCCAGAACGTGGCGATCGGTTCGGCGGGCACCGCGGCCAACGCCGCCACGGCGACGGGGGGCGCGGTGGCCATCGGACGTCAGCAAAGCGCGACGGGCGACGGCGCCGTGGCAATCGGAGATCCGAACACGGCCACCGGCACGGGCGCGGTGGCCGTCGGCGCTGAAAATAACGCGACCGCAATCGGCGCGCTGGCGATAGGCAACGCAAACTCGGCTATCACGCCGGGGGCTGTGGCACTGGGTTCGGGATCGCAGGCGCACGGCGGTAACGGCGCATTCGGCGCGGGCTTTTCGTCCAATGCCTCGGGGCGCGGCGCGGTGGCCATCGGCAACACCAACCCGGCAACGGGGCAAGGCGCGGTCGCCATCGGCGACTTGAATACGGCAACGGGGCTGGCATCCATCGCCATGGGCTCGGGTTCGCTGGCCACTTCGGCCAGCACCATTGCGCTGGGCTATCAGGCCGCCGCGACATCCGGCCAGGCCGTCGCGATCGGCTATCAAACCGTGACCGCGGGCACCAATAGCGTCACGGTCGGTTATCAAAGCAGTGCGGCCGGGTCGAACTCGGTGGCGTTGGGCGCCAATGCCTTCGCCACGGGCACCTCGTCGGTCGCGATCGGCCAGGGCGCCATCGCTCAAGGGCTGGAAGACACCTTCATCGGCGTAGGCGCGGGCACAGGCACCCTGGCTAGCCGTGGGCAGAACACCGCCATCGGCGCGTACGCGGGATCGCTGGCCACGGGCGAGGGCACCACCGCCATCGGGCAGGACGCGGGCCAGAGCGTGTCGGGCGACGACAACCTGGCAGCAGGCCGTGGCGCGGGCAGCAACGTCACGGTGGACCGCACGGTGGCGCTGGGATATCTCGCCAACACCAACATCGCAAACTCCGTGGCCCTGGGCAGCAATGCGTCGACGACAGCGGCGCTGTCCACCAGCACGGCCGGCGTGACGTCGTACGGCAGCAGCACGATCGGCGGCAACACCTACAGTTTTGGTGGCGGCCAGGGTACGCCCACCGGGGTCGTCAGCGTGGGCGATGCGGGTTCTGTACGCCGCATCCAGCGCGTGGCGACGGGCCTGCTCAGTTCGAACAGCACCGATGCGGTCAACGGCTCGCAGCTGTACGCCGTGGCGCAGCAGATCTCTGCCGGGGCGTCCACGCCCACCAACTATTTCAACGCGAACTCAACGGTTACAGGGGCGGGCAGCAATACCCGCGCCAACTCCGGGGCAACGGGAACCGACGCCGTGGCGATCGGCGCCAGCGCCGCCGCCACCGGGCTGAACGACATGGCGTTCGGCAAGACGGCCACGGCGGGGGCGGGCAACGCCATCGCCATGGGTGTCGGGGCGCAGGCGACCGGCATCGCATCCATAGCGCTGGGCGCGGGCGCGACATCGACCGTGCCGGGCGGCGTTGCACTGGGCACGAACGCGGTGGGCTCGACCAACATACAGACCAGCGGTGTGGTGTCGCCCAGCACGGCGGGTCCGATCGCGGGTATCGCCTTCGACAACACGTCGAATATGGGCGTGGGCGCCATTTCTGTCGGCACGGCCACCGGCAAGCGCCAGATCAAGAACCTGGCGGATGGCTCCGATCTGACGGACGCCGTCACCGTGCGGCAGATGACGGCGGTGACCAGCGCGGCCAACTCGGGCATGAACAACGTGGGCACCAGCGTTGCCACCAACCTGGGCGGCGGCGCGACCTACACGGCGGCTACCGGCACCATCGGCACGCCAACCTACAGCGTGCAAGGCACGTCCTACACCAACGTGGGCACCGCGATAGGCGGGCTCAACACGGCGGTGACGAACCTGGCGACGGGCAAGATCGGCCCCTTTGTATCCGACAGCAGCGTGACCACGGTGCAGGCGGTGTCCTCGGGCGCCGGCGCGGCCGCGGGCGGTTTCGGCGCGTCGGCTACCGGCGCGGCATCCACCGTGGTAGGCAACCAATCGAGCGATAACGCGGTTGCCAACTCCGCCGTCCTGGGCCAGGGGGCGTCGGTCACGGCAGGCTTGACGGGCAAGAACGTGGTGCTTGGTCAAGGTTCGACGGCGACGATCGGGTCGCAAGCCGGTTATTCCTCGTTCGGCCTGGCGGCGGCGCAGAGCTCCGCCGGTGAAGTGTCGGTCGGCACGGCCGGCAGCCGTCGCAAAATCACCAACGTGGCGGCCGGCAGCGCACTGACCGACGCCGTGAACGTGGGTCAGCTGAGCGGCGCGGCGTCCAACGTAGGCAGCAGCCTGGCCACCGGCCTGGGCGGTGGCGCTACCTACAACAGCACGGCGGGCACGGTCAGCGCGCCCAGCTACACGGTGCAGGGGACGGCATACACGAACGTGGGCGCGGCATTGACGGGGGCCAACACGGCCATTTCCAACCTGGTGTCGGGCGACACGGGACCGTTCGTCTCAGACAACAGCGCGACCACGACGCAAGCCGTGGCCTCTGCCGCGAACAGCAGCGCGGGCGGCTTTGGCTCGTCGGCGACCGGTGCGGCATCGACGGTGGTGGGCAATCTGGCCACCGATAACGCGGTGGCCAATTCCACCGTGATCGGGCAAGGCGCGTTGGTCGCCTCGGGCCTGTCGGGTTCCAACGTGGCGGTGGGCCAGGGGGCGTCGGCCACAGTGGGTTCGCAGACCGGCTATACCGCCTTTGGCTTGGCGGCGACGCAGACCTCGGGTGGTGAGATGTCGGTAGGCACAGGCGCCAGCCGTCGCAAAATCACCAACGTAGCGGCAGGCAGCGCGGCGACGGACGCGGTGAACGTCGGCCAGTTGACGGGCGCGGCATCCAACCTGGGCACCAGCCTGGCCACGAGCCTGGGCGGCGGGGCCGCCTACAGCAGCGCGGCCGGCACGGTCAGCGCGCCCGGCTACACGATTCAAGGCACGTCCTACGCCAACGTGGGCGCGGCGTTGACGGGTGCCAACACCGCCCTGACCAATCTGGCGACGGGTAAAACCGGTCCGTTCGTTTCGGACAACAGCGTGACCGCGACGCAGGCGGTGGCCTCGGCGGCGAACAGCAGCGCAGGGGGATTTGGGTCATCGGCCACGGGCGGAGCATCGACCGTGGTGGGCAATCAGGCCACCGACAACGCCGTGGCCAATTCCACGGTGATCGGGCAAGGCGCGCGCGTTACGGCCGGCTTGTCCGGCTCGAACGTGGCGCTGGGGCAGAACGCCAACGCCAGCACAGGGTCGCAAACCGGCTACACCGCGTTCGGCTTGTCGGCCACGCAGACGTCGGCCGGCGAAGTCTCGGTGGGCACGTCGGCCAACCGCCGCAAGATCAGCAACGTGGCGGCCGGCAGCGCGCTGAATGACGCCGTCAACGTGGCGCAGCTGAGCGGCGCCGCGTCCAACCTGGGCACGAGCCTGGCAACGGGCCTGGGCGGGGGGGCGACCTACAGCAGCGCGGCCGGCACGGTCAGTGCGCCCAGCTACACCGTGCAGGGCACGTCCTACGCCAATGTGGGCGCGGCGTTCGCGGGCACGGACGCGGCTATCAGCAGTTTGCTGACGGGCGATACGGGGCCGTTCGTGTCCGACAACAGCGTCACCACCACGCAGGCGGTGGCGTCGGGCGCGAACAGCAGCGCCGGCGGCTTCGGTGCATCGGCAACCGGCGCGGCGTCCACGGTGGTCGGCAACGAAGCCACCGACAATGCGGTCGCCGGCTCGACGGTACTGGGGCAGGGCGCGCACATCGCCACGGGCGTGTCGGGTTCGAACGTGGCGCTGGGGCAGGACTCCAGCGCGGCCACCGGTTCGCAGACCGGCTACACGGCGTTCGGCTTGTCCACCGCGCAAGATTCCGATGGCGAGGTGTCGGTGGGATCCAGCACCATCCAGCGCAAGGTCACCAACCTGGCGGCCGGCAAGGCGCCGACCGACGCCGTCAACGTGGCGCAACTGAGCGGCGCGGCGTCCAACCTGGGCGCCAGCGTGGCGACGGGCCTGGGCGGCGGGTCCGCCTATAACCCGGCCACCGGCCAGGTCGCGCCGCCCAGCTTCGGCATCCAGGGCGGCACCTACAACAACGTGGGCGACGCGCTGAGCCAGCTGGATTCCGCGGTAAGCGGCATCAGCAGCGGCAGCACCGGGCCATTCGTGTCGGACGACAGCGTGACGGCATTGCAACCGGTCGCCTCCGGTGCCGATGCAGTGGCGGGCGGCTTCGGCGCTTCGGCAACGGGCGCGGCGTCGACGGTCGTCGGTAACTCGGCGACGGATAACGCGGTGGCGGATTCCACTGTGCTCGGTCAAGGCGCGTCGGTTGCGGCGGGGCTGACGGGTTCTAACGTGGCGTTGGGTCAAGGCTCGACGGCCGCGGTTGGATCTGAAACCGGCTACACCGCCATCGGGCTGACGGCGGCACAAAGCTCCAGCGGTGAAGTGTCGCTGGGTTCGGCGGGTGCCGAACGCAAGATCACCAATGTTGCAGCGGGTAGCGCGGCAACCGATGCCGTGAACGTCGGTCAACTGACGGGGGTGTCGAACGCGGCGACGTCTGGTTTGAATACGCTGGGCACAAGCGTGGCATCCAACCTGGGCGGCGGATCGGCATTTGATCCGACGACCGGCACGGTTACCGCGCCCAGCTACGGTGTGCAAGGCAATTCGTACTCCAACCTGGGCGGCGCCATTGGCGGGCTGGACTCGGCAGTCACCGGTCTGGATTCGGCAGTCTCCGGCCTGGACTCGGCAGTGGCTGGCCTGGACTCTGCGGTTTCCGGTTTGGACTCAGCGGTCTCCGGCCTGGACTCCGCAGTTGCCGGCCTGAGCAGCGGCAACATCGGGCCCTTTGTGTCGGACAACAGCGTGACGACGACGCAAGCCGTCGCGTCGGGCGCCGATGCGTCGGCGGGTGGCTTCGGGGCTTCGGCCACCGGAGCGGCATCAACGGTCCTGGGCAATTCCGCGACGGATAACGCGGTGGCGGATTCGACTGTCCTGGGCCAAGGCGCGTCGATCACGGCGGGGCTGACGGGTTCTAACGTGGCGTTGGGTCAAGGCTCGATTGCGGCGATCGGTGCCGAAACCGGCTACAC
The DNA here is from genome assembly GCF_057291955.1 of Achromobacter sp. 1L-A-4-B-C2. Classification (NCBI taxonomy): domain Bacteria; kingdom Pseudomonadati; phylum Pseudomonadota; class Betaproteobacteria; order Burkholderiales; family Alcaligenaceae; genus Achromobacter; species Achromobacter sp. 1L-A-4-B-C2. The sequence goes on along the minus strand of NZ_JBXAWP010000005.1, from coordinate 116,968 downwards.
CGCGATTGGCTTGTCGGCACCCCAAAGCTCCAGCGGTGAAGTGTCGCTGGGCTCGACGGGCGCCGAACGCAAGATCACGAATCTTGCAGCGGGCAGCGCAGCCACCGATGCCGTCAACGTCGGGCAACTGACGGGTGTGTCGAACGCGGCAACATCGGGCCTGAATACGCTGGGCACGAGCGTGGCATCCAACCTGGGCGGCGGATCGGCGTTCGATCCGACGACCGGCTCGGTGACCGCGCCCAGCTACGGCGTCCAAGGCAATTCGTATTCCAACCTGGACGGCGCCATTGGCGGGCTGGACTCCGCAGTCACCGGTTTGGACTCGGCAGTGGCTGGCTTGGACTCTGCGGTTTCCGGCCTGGACTCCGCAGTTGCGGGCCTGAGCAGCGGCAACATCGGGCCTTTTGTGTCGGACAACAGCGTGACGACGACGCAAGCCGTCGCGTCGGGCGCCGATGCGTCGGCGGGTGGTTTCGGGGCTTCGGCAACGGGCGCCGCGTCGACGGTCCTGGGCAATTCCGCGACGGATAACGCGGTTGCGGATTCCACTGTCCTGGGCCAAGGCGCGTCGATCACGGCGGGGCTGACGGGTTCTAACGTGGCGTTGGGTCAAGGCTCAACGGCAACGATAGGTGCCGAAACCGGCTACACCGCAATCGGACTGACGGCACCCCAAAGCTCCAGCGGTGAAGTGTCCCTTGGCTCGGCAGGTGCCGAACGCAAGATCACCAACCTTGCTGCGGGCAGCGCAGCCACCGATGCGGTCAACGTCGGGCAACTGACGGGCGTGTCGAACGCGGCGACAGCGGGCTTGAACACGCTGGGCACTAGCGTGGCGTCCAACCTGGGCGGTGGATCGGCATTCGATCCGACGACCGGCACGGTTACCACTCCCAGCTACGGAGTGCAAGGCAATACGTACTCCAACCTGGGCGGCGCCATTGGCGGGCTGGACTCCGCAGTCACCGGTCTGGATTCGGCAGTCTCCGGCCTGGACTCGGCAGTGGCTGGCCTGGACTCTGCGGTTTCCGGCCTGGACTCCGCAGTTGCGGGCCTGAGCAGCGGCAACATCGGGCCTTTTGTGTCGGACAACAGCGTGACGACGACGCAAGCCGTCGCGTCGGGCGCCGATGCGTCGGCGGGTGGCTTCGGGGCTTCGGCAACGGGCGCCGCGTCGACGGTCTTGGGCAATTCCGCGACGGATAACGCGGTTGCGGATTCGACTGTCCTGGGTCAAGGCGCGTCGATCACGGCGGGGCTGACGGGTTCTAACGTGGCGCTGGGTCAAGGCTCAACGGCAACGATAGGTGCCGAAACCGGCTACACCGCGATTGGCTTGTCGGCACCCCAAAGCTCCAGCGGTGAAGTGTCCCTTGGCTCGGCGGGCGCCGAACGCAAGATCACCAATCTTGCAGCGGGCAGCGCAGCCACCGACGCCGTGAACGTCGGGCAACTGACGGGTGTGTCGAACGCGGCAACATCGGGCCTGAATACGCTGGGCACGAGCGTGGCATCCAACCTGGGCGGCGGATCGGCATTCGATCCGACGACCGGCACGGTCACCGCGCCGGCCTACAGCGTGCAAGGCAATACGTACTCCAATTTGGGCAGTGCCATCGGCGGTTTGGACTCCGCGGTCACCGGCCTGGACTCCGCCGTTTCCGGTCTGGACTCGGCAGTGGCTGGCCTGGACTCCACTGTCTCCGGCCTGGACTCCGCAGTTGCGGGCCTGAGCAGCGGCAACGTTGGCCCCTTTGTGTCGGACAACAGCGTGACGACGGCGCAAGCCGTGGCCTCCGGCGCTGATGCGTCGGCGGGTGGCTTCGGGGCTTCGGCAAGCGGCGCCGCGTCGACCGTCTTGGGTAACTCTGCGACGGATAATGCCGTGGCCGGTTCAACCGTCCTGGGTCAAGGCGCATCGATCACGGCGGGCCTGGCGGGCTCTAACGTGGCGCTGGGTCAAGGCTCGACGGCGACCATCGGATCTGAAGCAGGCTACACCGCGATAGGACTGACGGCCACGCAAAGCTCCAGCGGTGAAGTGTCCCTTGGCTCGGCAGGTGCCGAACGCAAGATCACCAACCTCGCAGCCGGCAGTGCGGCAACCGATGCGGTCAACGTCGGGCAACTGACGGGCGTGTCGAACGCGGCGACAGCGGGCTTGAACACGCTGGCCACCAGCGTGGCCACCGGCCTGGGCGGCGGATCGGCCTATGACCCCGTCACCGGTTCGATCAGTGCGCCCACCTATACCGTGCAGGGCAATACCTACACGACGTTGGGCAACGCAATCGGTGGGCTGGATGCCACCGTGTCGAACATCAGCAGCGGCAAGTCGGGGCCGTTTGTGGCGGACGCGTCGGTCACCACCGCGCAACCGTTGGCAGCAGGCGCCAACAGCGCGGCGGGCGGCTTTGGCGCGCTGGCCACGGGTGCGGCATCGGTCGTGCTGGGTAACCAGGCTACCGACAACGGCGTGGCCAGATCCACGGTGCTGGGCCAGGGGGCGACCATCAATGCCGGCTTGACTGGCGCCAACGTGGCCTTGGGCCAGGGGTCGGTGGTGTCGATGGGCGCGCAGAACGCGTATGTGGCCTTTGGCCTGGCGGGCACGATCAGCTCGGCGGGCGAAGTCTCGGTGGGCTCGCCGGGCAACCTGCGCAAGCTGACCAACGTGGCGCCGGGCAGCGACCTGACCGATGCCGTCAACGTACGCCAGCTGCAAACCGTAAATACGCGTCTGGCGCAGGTGAATACCGACGCCTTGATGTGGGACCCGTCGTCCAACGGGGGCGTGGGCGCCTACACGGCCGCGCACGGCAGCATCGGCGGACCCAGCATCATCACCAGCGTGGCGCCGGGCGTGCTCAGCGCAACCAGCTGGGATGCCGTGAACGGAGCGCAGCTGTTCGCCACCAACGAAGCAGTGTCGGAGTTGACCACCGCGGTGAACAGCTATACCAGCACCTTGGACCCGGCAGTCAATGGCCAGGGCGTTCGTTACGAGCGCACCAACGACACCGGGATGACTCCGAGCGACGCGTTTGCAAGGGGACAGGGCTCAACCGCCATCGGCTACAACGCCCAGGCGGACGGCGCGGGCAGCCTGGCCTTGGGCGCCAACACGCACGTCACTGTGGATGGCGGTATCGCCATCGGCGAAGGCTCCATCTCGGATCGGGCCGCCGTGACGCGCGCCGTGGCACCGGGGGCGTTCTCGGTGGGCGCGCCAGGCATGCTGCGCCAGGTCATCAACGTGGCCGATGGCACACAAGCGCAGGACGCCGTGACGGTGCGCCAACTGCAAGGAGCCATCGCGTCGGTCGCAGTGACGGGCACCCAGTACTTCCACGCCAACAGCACGTTGGTGGATTCGTTGTCGGTGGGCACGGACGCCATCGCCGTCGGACCCGAAGCGGTGGTCAACGGGGACTCGGGCATCGGCATTGGGCTGGCGGCGGAAGTGGACAGCACTGCCACCAACGGCATTGCCATCGGTTCCTCGGCGCGATCCGCGCTGGACTCGGCCGTGGCCTTGGGCTCGTCCGCCCTGGCCGGGGGCTCGCAGTCGTTGGCCTTGGGCGCCTCGGCGAGCGCCGCGGGTGATCGCAGCGTGGCGCTGGGCGGTTCCGCCAGCGCCGCCGGGGATAACACCGTGGCGCTGGGCACTGGCGCGCAGGCCTTGCAAGCGGGCGACGTGGCGCTGGGCGCCGATGCGGTGGCCGACATGGGCGCGGCGCCGGCCTACACCGGCAAGTACTCGGGCGTGTCCAACACCATCGCTGGCACGGTGTCCGTGGGCACGGCGGGCGCGGAACGCACCGTCAGCAACGTGGCCGACGCGCAAAACGCCACTGACGCCGTGAACCTGCGGCAGCTTGATGGCGCGGTGACGCAGGCCAACCTGTACACCGACCAGCAGATCGCCACCGTCAATAGCGGCTTGACGCAAGGCGGCAGCGGCATGTTCCAGGTGAACCAGGCCAGCGCCACACCGGCGCCCACGGCCACCGGCGCGGATGCCACCGCGGCCGGCGCGGGCGCCGTCGCCTCGGGTGACGGTAGCACCGCGTTGGGCAACGGCGCCGAAGCGCGCGGCGCCAACTCGGTGGCGCTGGGGGCGGGCAGTACCGACGGCGGACGTGCCAACGTCGTGTCCGTCGGGGCGGCCGGCAAGGAACGCCAGGTGACCAACGTGGCGGCCGGCACGGCGCAGACGGACGCGGTCAACGTGCAGCAGTTGGACGCGGCCAAGCAGGGCTCGGTGCAGTACGCCACCACGCCGGGCACGGGCGCGGTTGACTACTCGCGCGTCACGCTGGGCAACGGCGGGGCACCGGTCACGCTCAGCAACGTGGCCGATGGCGTCGACAACAACGACGCCGTCAACGTGCAGCAGTTGAACGCCGGGCTGGGCGGCGCGGTGCAGCAGTCCAACGCCTACACCGACGGCAAGTTCCAGAACCTGCGCAACGACGTCGATCGCTATCGCCGCGATGCGGCGGGCGGCACGGCCACGGCGTTGGCCGTGGCGGGTCTGGCGCAAGCCTACGCGCCGGGCCGGGGCATGTTCTCGATAGCGGGCAGCACGTACGACGGGCAGCAGGGCTTTGCGATGGGCTTGTCCACCGTGTCGGCCAGCGGCAATTGGGTCTACAAGCTGTCCGGTTCCACCAACACGCGCGGTACGTATGGCGCGGTGATCGGAGCGGGCTATCAGTGGTAAGGGAACGTCGGCTTGCCGGAACGATTTTTCGGCAAGCCGGTGGGCTTGTGCAGTGCTTGTGCCAATGCGGTGTTTATCTTTTCACAGTGAGGACTTATGCAAAAACAAACTCTGATTTCTCGCGCCTTGCGCGTCGGCCTCTTCAGCGGCGCCCTGTTGCTGGCGGCGCCGGCGCTGGCGGCCGATCCGTCGCTGGACAGCGCGGTGACGGCGGCCCAGCAATGGGCGTCGATGTCGGATAGCGGCGCCACGGACAAGATGTGGAGCGCCAGCAGCGACATCATGAAAAAGCGCGTGGACAAGCAGGGCTGGTCCGAATACCTGAGCCAGCTGCGCAATGAAGTCGGCCGCCACACGAAGCGCGAGTGGCTACAGGTGGTGCGCGTGTCCGACCCGGCCGACCTGCCGCAAGGGCAATACGTGAACGTGATTTTTTCCACCAAGTTCCTCAACATGCCCGCCACCGAAACCGTATCGATGGTGGCGGGCAAGAACCGCTGGATACCGATGGGCTACGTGGTGCGCAAGATTGCACCGGATGGGCAAGCGCCGATGTAAGCCGGCGGCGCGCGCGGGGCGGCGCCTCGGGGATGCGCCCCGGGGCCTGCCCAGCCGGGCCAAGTTTGATTTGCGACAAGGCCCGCGTGCGCGCCGGACTCTAGACTGCCGGGCATGGAAACCTCTTCCCATCCCCTGGAACTGGTGGCGCCGGCCGGTAGCCTTGCGGCGCTGACCGCCGCATTGGATGCCGGCGCCGATACCGTCTATCTCGGCCTGCGCAACGCCACCAACGCCCGCAACTTCGCCGGGCTGAATTTCTCTGAAAACGACATACGCCTCGGCGTCGAGCTTGCGCATCGGCGCGGACGCCAGGTGCTGTTCGCCATCAACACCTTTGTGCAGGCGGGCAGGGCGGCCGAGTGGCACGCGGCGGTGGATGCCGCGCACGCCTTGGGCGCGGACGCCGTCATCATGGCCGACCCAGGCCTGTTGGCCTATGCCAGTGATCGCTACCCCGACCTGCGCCTGCACCTGTCAGTGCAAGGGTCGGCCACGCACGCCGACGCCATCGAACTGATGAAGGAACAATTCGGCATCCGCCGCGTGGTGTTGCCGCGCGTGCTGACCTTGTCGGAGGTGGCGCGCATCTGCGCCAACGTCAGCGTCGAAGTCGAAGTGTTCGGCTTTGGCAGCCTGTGCGTGATGGCCGAGGGCCGCTGCCTGCTGTCGTCGTACGCCACTGGCGACTCCCCCAACAACAAGGGCGTGTGCTCGCCCGCCCACGCAGTGCGCTGGGTGGAAGCGAACGGCCGCATGGACGCACGCTTGTCGGGCATTTTGATCGACCGCTACGAACCCGGCGAACCGGCTGCGTACCCCACGCTGTGCAAGGGGCGGTTTCAAGTTGATGGCCGCGACGATCATGCGCTGGAAGAACCCACCAGCCTGAACGCCATCGGCCTGTTGCCGCGCCTGGCGCAGATGGGGGTGCGCGCCATCAAGATCGAGGGCCGCCAACGTAGCCCGGCCTATGTGGCGCAGGTGGTCGCCACACTGCGCGCCGCGCTGGACAGCGCGCAGGCCGACCCCGCGCGCTTTGCCCCGCTGGCCAAGTGGAACGCCTTGCTGGCGCGCCACGCGGAAGGATCCCAAGTCACACAAGGCGCATTTGAACGGCCATGGAAATGAACCCCAAGCAATATCAAATATCTGTCGGGCCGCTGCTGTACTACTGGACTCGGCGCGACACGCTGGACTTCTACGCCGCCTTGGCCGACGGCCCGGCTGACATTCTTTATGTGGGCGAAACCGTCTGTAGCCGCCGCCATGAATTGCGCGCCGACGACTGGCGCGACCTGGCGCACGACCTCCGCGCCGCAGGCAAGACGGTGGTGCTGTCGGGCCGCACCTTGATCGAGACGGGGGCGGAAGCCAGCGCCTTGAAGAAGCTGTGCGCGCAGGACGACTTCATGATCGAAGCGGGCGAGCTGGGCGCGGTGCGGCATCTGGCCGGGCGACCTTTTGTGGCGGGGCCGCACGTGAACGCGTATCACGGCGGCACGCTGCAATGGCTGGCGCAGCAGGGCGCCATGCGTTTTGTGGCGCCGCTGGAGATGGACGGCGAAACGTTGGCGCGGCTGCTGCAAGAGCGGCCCGTCGGGCTGGCCGCCGAAACGCTGGTGTGGGGTCGCATGGCGCTGGCGTTCTCGGCGCGCTGCTTTACCGCGCGGCATTTTCGCTTGAAGAAAGACGAGTGTGGCTTTCGCTGCATTGAGCATCCCGATGGCCTGGACATGCGCACGCGTGAATCGCGTGAATTTCTCAGCATCAACGGCATCCAGGTGCAGTCCGCCGCGTGCCTGGATCTGCTGGCGCAGGCCAGCGAGCTGGCGCGGATGGGCGTCGACGTCTTGCGCGTCAATCCGCAGTCGGCCGGCACGCACGAGGCCATTGCCGCGCTGGATGCCATACGCCATGGCCAACCCGCGGGCACGGTGCTGCCACCGGCCGGCATGGGGCGATGCAACGGCTATTACCACGGCCGCTCGGGCATCGAACTGCTGGAGGCCACGGCATGACGGCGCCCGCGCACATTCCGGCCTTTCTGGCGGCGTTGGGGCGCCGCGTGCCGGCGCCGCTGGCGTCGTTGCACATGGCGGCGGGGCTGGAACTGGCGCGTCGCGTCAAGTGGCTGGCGCCACCCGCCGAACTGGACGGCCGTACTTTTGCCATCACCATCGACGACCTGGGCGTGCGTGCCGGCTTCTCGGTGCAAGGCGGCGCATTCCGCCCGGCCTGGACCCGCGCGCCGGCCGACCTGGAGCTGGGCGCGGTTTTGGCGGACCTGATCGGCATGGCGCGCGGCGACACCGATGCCGATACCCTGTTCTTTCAACGGCGCCTGCGGATATCCGGGGATACCGAACTAGGGTTGATCGTGAAGAACTGGCTGGACGCCGCACCGCGCCCGGCCTGGGTGCGGGCAGCAATATAAGGTCTTGGGCGGGCCTGAAAACCCGCTAAAACTAGGGGTTTCCACTCATTAGGCAAAGTAATTCAGAGGATAAGAAATAAGAATTTTTCTTATGGCGGGGCCGGGGCTATAACGATTGCCTGATAGACCTCAACCTACGTAAGAGAGATAAGCCATGAGGGGAAATTCCGTGACGGGCCACCAACCGGTGCGCGCGTCGACCGCCGCTTTTGTCGGCACCATGATCGAGTGGTACGACTTCTACATCTACGCCACTGCTGCCGCGCTGGTGTTCGGCAAGTTGTTCTTTCCGTCCGCGTCGGGCTTTTACGGCACCTTGGCCGCGTTCGGCACTTTTGCCGTGGGCTTTTTCGCGCGGCCGCTGGGCGGCGCCATCTTCGGCCACATCGGCGACAAGATCGGCCGCAAGAAATCCCTGGTGATCACCTTGGTGATGATGGGCTCGGTCACGGTGCTGATCGGCCTGTTGCCCACACACGCGTCCATCGGCGTCTGGGCGCCCGTGCTGTTGATCCTGCTGCGCATCGTGCAGGGCATTGCCGTGGGCGGTGAATGGGGCGGCGCGGTGCTGATGGCGGGCGAACATTCGCCGGACAAAAGCAAGCGCACGTTCTTTGCATCGTTTGCGCAGCTGGGCAGCCCGGCCGGCCTGATCTTGTCGATGCTGATGTTCAAGCTGGTCACCGGGCTGGATGACGAGGCGTTTCTCAGCTGGGGCTGGCGCGTGCCGTTCCTGTTCTCGGCCGTGTTGCTGGTGGTGGGGTTCGTGATCCGCCTGAGCGTGAACGAATCGCCCGACTTCGTGGCCGAGCAGGCCGCACAAGCCACGCGCGCCAAGTCCGCCGCCCTGGCCGGCGCCAAGCCCGCGCAGGCGCCGCTGGCACAGGTGCTGCGCGGCGCACCGGGGCTGCTGGCGCTGGCCGTGGGCGCCAATGTGCTGGGCATTGCCGGCTTCTATTTCACGAACACGTTCATGATTGCCTACACCACGCAGTACGTGGGCCTGAACCGAGCGGTGATTCTGGACTGCCTGCTGGTGGTGTCGATCATGCAGTTCTTCATCACGCCGCTGTCGGCCTACATTGCCAGCCGCGTGGGCAACCTGCGCTTTCTGGGCGCCATGGCGTTTGCGTCGATCTTCACGCCCTACGCGATGTTCAACCTGGTCGACCAGGGCTCGCTTACCAGTATTACGCTGGGGGTCGGCGTGGCGGTACTCTTCATGGGCGCCTACTACGCCGTTATCGCCGGCTACGTCAGCGACAGCTTTCCCACCCGCATCCGCTACACCGGTATTTCGATGGCATATCAGTTGTCGGGCGCCATCTTCGGTGGCTTGACGCCGCTGCTGGGTACGGTGCTGGCCGAGAATTTCAAGGGCCAGTGGTGGCCGCTGGCGCTGTTGTTCTCGGCGATTTCGTTGCTTTCCCTGGTTTCCGTCCTGCTGCTGGGCACTGTCGGCCAGCGCACCCAGAATTTTCAACTCAAGGATCAGCAAGCATGAAGGCATTTTTTCACGACGACCAGAAGCTGCATCATCCCCAGACCTATTTTTCACGCGGCAAGATGCGCACGCCGCAAGAAGTGCCGGCCCGTCTGGACGGCCTGGTGCAGGCGGCGCAGAAGCTGGGCTTTGACGTGCAGGCGCCGGCCGATCATGGCGCGGGCGCGCTGGCGGCGGTGCATTCGCTGGACTACCTGCGTTTTCTGCAAGACGCGCATGCCGACTGGATGAAGCTGCCGGGCGACTGGGGCGGCGAAGTGGTCTCGAACGTGTTCGTGCGTGAACCCAACGCCTTGCGTGGCGTGCTGGCCAAGGCCGGGCGTTACCTGGCGGACGGCAGCTGCCCCGTGGGCCCGCACACCTGGCAGTCGGCCTATTGGGCGGCGCAGTGCGCGGTGGCCGGCGCCGAAGCCTTGCTGGCCGGCGACCCGCACGCCTACGCCATCTGCCGCCCGCCGGGCCACCATGCGCGGCGCGATGCGGCGGGTGGCTTTTGCTACCTGAACAACGCGGCCATCGCGGCGCAGCGGCTGACGTCGAAGTTTCCCCGCGTGGCCATCCTGGACACCGACATGCACCACGGGCAAGGCATCCAGGAAATCTTCTACGAACGCAACGACGTGTTGTACGTGTCGATTCACGGCGATCCTGAAAACTTCTACCCGGTGGTCGCGGGCTTTGAAGACGAGCGTGGCGCGGGCGCGGGCTACGGCTACAACATCAACCTGCCCATGCCGCACGGCTCCAGCGAAGCCGTGTTCTTTGACCGGCTGGCGCAGGCACGCCGCGCCATCGAGCTGTTCCAGCCGGACGCGCTGGTGCTGTCGCTGGGTTTCGACATTTTCGAGAAAGACCCGCAGGCCATGGTCAGCGTCACGGAAGACGGTTTCGAGCGCTTGGGCGGCGAGGTCGGCGCGCTGCGCCTGCCCACGCTGATCGTGCAGGAAGGCGGCTACTATATCGACGGATTGGAATCCAACGCGTCGCGCTTCTTCGCGGGGCTGACCGGCGTCTGAAACACGGGGCATCGGCGGGGCCGGCGTGGATTCCACCCGGCCTTTTTTTCGCCCTTGACCCCACGCCATGCCCCAGCCGCCCGTTCGCACTGTTCCGTCACAACCGCTTGCCCCCGAACGCATGGACTGGAACCTGCTGCGTACCTTCATGTTTGTCGTGCAAGAGCGCGGCGTGGGTCGCGCGGCGCAAGCGCTGCACCTGAGCCAGCCGGCCGTCAGCCAGGCGCTGAAGCGGCTTGAAGATGCAGTGGGTGGGCTGCTGCTGCACCGGCGCAACGGCGAATTCCGTCTGACCGGCCTGGGCGATGAAATCTACGCCATTGCCCGCGACATGTACGGCACGATGGCGCGCATTGAAAACGCCACCACCCAGGACCGCGCCGAAATTGCCGGTACGCTGCGGCTGCTGGTCATGAGCAAGGTGCAAAGCCCGGCCTACGACGATTTCCTGGCGCAGTTTCACCGGCGCTATCCCAAGATTGAATTCCACGTGGATGTGCTGCCCAGCGCCGCCATCCTGGACGCCCTGGCCAAGCGCGTGCCGGCCCTGGGCATCTGCCTGTGCCGCAAACCGGTTGACGCGCTGGAGCGGCGGCTGTTTCTGCGCCACCATTACGCGGTCGTCTGCGGCCGTCATCATCCGCTGTTCTCCAAGCCGCGCGTCAGCCTTGAAGACCTGATGGACCAGAACTTCGTGTGCTTCGCCAGCGACCAGATCGGCGATACGCTATCGCCCTTGACGATCTTTCGCGATCAGCAGGGGTTTACCGGTCGCATCGTGGGCACCTCGCCCAATATCGAAGAGATACGCCGCATGGTGGTGGCCGGCATCGGCCTGAGTTTCCTGCCGGAACATTTGATACGCCAGGATGTGATGAGCGGTGACCTGCGACGGCTGCCGCCCGCGGAGTCGGTGGCCGAGATCGATGTGTTCCTGACCTGGCACAAGCAACGCAAGCTGAGCACGGTGGAAGTCGCGTACCTGAGCGCCTTCGACCGTTTCCTGAACCGCATCCCGCTGGATTCGCGCGCGGGGTGATGGCGCCGGGCCGCGGCGCGCCTGCCAAGCGCGGCTACCGAAGGCGCTAACCCGCGCGCGTTTCCATGCGCCGGGCCACGCGTGACAGCGCCAGGCTGGCGCCGAAATACAGCAGCGCCACCGCCAGGTAGACCTCAACGTGATAGGGCCGCCAGTCGGTGCCCGCGACCACCGCCTTGGCCGCGCCCAATACGTCGAAGACGCCGATGATGCTGACCAGCGAGGTGTCTTTTACCGCGCCCACGAACACGCCCAAGGCGGCCGGCGCGGCGATGCGGCGGGCTTGTGGCCAGATCACCGTGGCATAGGCCGTGAACGGCCGCATGCCCAGCGCGCGCGCCGCCATCATCTGGCCGGGCGGAATCGCTTGCAGTGCGCCGCGCAGCACCTCGGCCAACAGACACGCCGTATGCAGGGTCAGCGCGGCCAACGCCATGCTGAACTTGGACACGTTGCCGCCTAACAGCATGGGCAACACGAACGAGGCGAACAATAGTTGGGTCACCAGCGGCACGCCGCGCACCGCTTCGATCAGGCCGGCTGCCGCCATCGACCCGACCCGGCTGCCGGACCGGCGCAGCAGCGCCAGCGCAAAGGCCAGCGGCACGGCGGCGGCCAGCGCGGCAATGGCCAGAATCAACGTGACCAGCAAGCCGCCCCAGCGTTGCGGCCCGATTGGCGCGCCGCCCCAGGGCCACCCGGACAAGGCGGAAACGGCGATGGCCAGCAGCGTCAGAAGTAATACAGGCAGCAGTGCCGGCTGGAACTTCGGTGGCAGCTTGGGTAGCAGCTTGGGCAGAAACTTCGGCAGCCACTTCGGCGGCAACTTCGGCAGCAACGCCGGCAGCGAACCTGGCGTCCGCCTCGGCTGCAACGCGGCGAGCGAGCCCAGCGGGTGCCCCGGCACCGACCCGGCCCGGCGCGGGCGCGCGGCCGGGCCGCCTGCGCCCAGCGTCAGCGCGATGCCTGCGACCAGTGCCGCGCAGGCGACCAGCGCGGCGCTCCGGTCGCCCGGAGCCATCGTGCCAAAGACCAGCAGCGGCAGGTTTTGGCCCACGGCCGCCCAGCATGCGCCGGCGGCGCGCGCGCAGGCTTCGGGCTCGCCATGCCATACCGCGCCCAGCACGGCCCAGTCCAGCAACGCCCACGCCGCCATCGCAAGCGCAAGTGTGATTGCCACCGTCATGGCAAGCCGGAATCCGGCGACCAATGCCGCCGTGTTTGCCGAGGCGTACGTCGCCCTTGTTGCCAAGGTCAATGGCGCGGTGATTGCCGATGCCAAGGCTTGCCGTGTTGCTGGCGCCGTCAGCCCGTTCAGCGCGACCTGGCCAAGCTTGCCGCGCCTGCGTCGGTGGCCGTCCGTGGCGTTCCAGCGGGGTCGGTCACCCAGGCGCGGCCCGTGCGTGTCGCCCGGACCATGCCGTGCGTGGCGCGCATTCCAGGCCGACAGGCCGCCGCCCACCAGCAGCGCCAGGCTCAGGTAAATGGCCAGCGCCAGCGCAATGCCTTCCAGCGCCAGCCCCGTCTGCGTGATGGCGGTGTTGATGACGGCCATCAGTTCCTGGTAGCCGATGGCAATGGCCAAGGTGCTGTTCTTGATCAGCGCCAGGCATTGGTTGGCGTAAGGCGGCAGCGCCACCCGCACGGCATAGGGCGCAATCACCCGCTGCATCACGGCGCGCGGCGTCAAGCCCATGGCCTGGCCGGCTTCCACCAGCCCCAGCGGCACCGCGCGCACGGCGGCGCGCACGATGTCGGCGATGTAGGCGGCGTGAAAGACCACCAGCCCGATCAGCAGCGCCACGAACTCGATGCTGGGTTGCCAGCCGCCATGCAGCCCCAAGCCACGCTTGACCGGCAAGTCAATCTGCACGGCGGGCAGCAACGCCCAAGCGAACAGGACGGCGGCGGCCAAGGCCGCATACACCGCGCGCGGGCAGGCGCGGCGTCGCGCCCAGGCGGCCAGCGCCAACGCGGCCATCACCACGGCGGCATACGGCAAGCAGCCATGCAAGGCGGGCAGGGCCAAGCCCCGATTGGACAGCAATACGGATGGCAACGGCGACCAGGCTTGCCGGGCATCCGGCAGCCGCAACAGCACCCCATACCAGACGAACAATTGCAGTAACACCGGCGTGTTGCGCAGCGGGGCGATGATGGCGGCTGCGGCGCGCGCCGCCAAGGCGTTTGCCGATAGCCGCATCAAGCCCAGCGCGATGCCCAGCAACGTCGCGAGCGCAATCGCCAGGACGGCCACTGTCAGCGTGTTGACCAGGCCCGCCGCGATCGACATCCAGTAAGGATCGTCAGGCGTGACGCTCAACAGGCTTTCCGAAATGCGAAAGCCCGACGGCTGAAGCAGGAAGCCGAATCCGCCTTGCACCCCGCGCGCGGCCTGTACGCCTTCGATGTGCGCCAGCAACACGGCGGCCATGCCGCCCAGCACCAGCGTCCATGCCAGCGTGGGCAGCCAGCGGCGCAGGAAGCCGGGCGGCGCAAAGGGAAGTGTGGTTGCAGTCATTGAAGTCTTGCCCATGCAAAAGGCGGGCCGGTGGCCCGCCCGCCGCGTTCAATCGTTAGCGCTTCACTGGAATGGCGGCGAATACAGCAGGCCGCCCTTGTTCCATTGTGCATTCAGGCCACGGTCCAGTTTCAGCGGGGTGTTGGCGCCCAGGTTGCGGTCCCACACTTCGCCGTAATTGCCCACGGCCTTGATGGCGTTCTTGGCCCAGCTTTCGTCCAGGCCGAAGCTTTTGCCGATGCCCGGGTCCACGCCCAGCAGGCGGCGTACCTGTGCGTCGGTGCTTTGCGATTGGGCGTCGGCATTGGCCGACGTCACCCCCAGCTCTTCGGCGGCCACCAGCGCGTTGACCGTCCACCGCACAATGGCGGCCCAGTTGGGATCGTCCTGCCGAACGAAGGGGCCAAGCGGCGACTTGTTGATGCGTTCGGGCAGGATGACGAAGTCGTCCGGCTTGGCGGCGCGCGCCGCGCGGCTGGCGGCCAGCGTGGACGCGTCCGACAGGTACACGTCGCAGCGGCCGGCGTAGAAGGCCTGTTCCAGTTCGACCAGGTTTTCAATCACCACGGGCCGATACGTCAGCTTGTTCTTCTTGAAGTAGTCGACCAGGTTCTGTTCATTGACGGTGCCCGGCTGCACGCAGACCTGCGCGCCTTCAAGCTCGGTGGCGCTTTTGACGCCCAGCTTGCGCGGCACCAGAAAACCCTGGCCGTCGTAGAACACGATGCCGGCCGACGCAATGCCCAGGCCCGCGTCACGGCTGGACGTGATGGTGGTGTTGCGGTTCAGTACGTCGATTTCGCCGGACTGTAGCGCGGGAAAGCGCTGCTGCGAACTCAAGGGCACGAAGCGGGTTTTGTTCGCGTCGCCAAGCACGGCGGCGGCCAGCGCGCGGCACAGGTCGGCGTCCAGGCCGGTCCAGCGGCCGTCCTTGTTCGCAATCGACAAGCCGGCCGACCCTTGGCTGACGCCGCAAACCAGTTCGCCGCGCTTCTTGATGGTATCGACGGTGCCTGCCTGCGCCACGCCCGCGGCCAGCGCCACCGCCACGCCCGCCGTCTTCCAGAATTGAATCAATCGCATGCCGTTCCCGTATCGTATGTATGCAAGAAAGGCATGAATTCTAGGGGCGCGCCCGCGATATCCGAGCGACTGTATCGTCATATCAATATAAGAACTAAGCCTTATCCAGATGTGCATCGGGTCCCTAGAATTCGGCCATACCAAGTTGCAATCCACAGGAAGGCCGCGCATGAGCTGGCAGGACGAATTCAGGCAGTTATTTCCCATCACGCGTGACAAGGCCTACGCCAACATCGCCTACACCAGCCCGCTGTCGCCCAAGGTGGCCGATGCGGTGGCACAGTTTTTTGAGGGCATCACCCATGCCCGCATTGACAAGCCGCAATGGCTGCGCGATGCCGATGCGTTGCGCGTGCGCCTGGCACGTCTGATCGGCGGCGACGCCCGGCGGCTGGCCTTCACCAAGAACACCACCGAAGGCTTGAACACCGTGGCGCAGGGCCTGCCCTGGCAACCCGGCGACAACCTGATCGTGGATGATCAGGAACATCCCACCAATGCCTTGCCGTGGTTGAACCTGCGCCGCCACGGCGTGCAGGTGCGCGTGGCGGCGGCGACGTCGCATCGCTATACGGTGGACGATTTATGGCAGCACGTGGATGCGCGCACCCGTCTGATCGCGGTGTCATGGGTGCAGTACGGCACCGGCCTGCGTACCGACATTGCCGAGCTGGGCCGCCGCTGCGCGCAGCACGGC
Organism: Achromobacter sp. 1L-A-4-B-C2; assembly: GCF_057291955.1. Classification (NCBI taxonomy): domain Bacteria; kingdom Pseudomonadati; phylum Pseudomonadota; class Betaproteobacteria; order Burkholderiales; family Alcaligenaceae; genus Achromobacter; species Achromobacter sp. 1L-A-4-B-C2. The sequence continues at coordinate 101,384 of NZ_JBXAWP010000005.1, read as the reverse complement.
ATCTGGCTGGTGGTCGATGGCATCCAGGGGGCAGGGCTGCTGCGCGCGCGGGTAGACGAATGGCAGGTGGACGCCTTCGCCAGCGGCGCGCACAAGGGCATGCTGGGTCCGCTGGGCGTGGGCCTCTTGCATGTGTCGGAAAAATTGCTGGACGCGCTGGACCCGCTTTACGTGGGGCCATCGGGCGTCACCACCTTGGACAAGTCGGGCCTGCAATGGCAGGTGGGCGTGGCGGACGCGGGCGACGCGCGCCGTCTGGAAACCGGCAACCTCAACTACCCGGGCATCGCGGGTTGGGCGGGCGCGCTGGATCTGATCGAAGGCGCCGGCCCGGATCGCATCGAACCCTGGGTGCTGGAACTGTCGCACGCCTTGCACGACGGCTTGCGGGCGCAGGGGGTGGCCGTGGTATCGCCGTCCGACCCCGAATTGCGCAGCACCACAACAGCGTTGCGCGTGGCCGACCCGGCCGCCGCGCTGGCGCATTTGACGCGCGCCGGTGTGGTGGCCAGCGTGGTGGAGTATGGTTACGTGCGCTTGTCCGTCGGCGCCTATAACAATCACGCGGACATCGACCGTATCCTGAGCGCCACGCGCGCCCTGGCGGCCTGATCCGCCATATCGAATCAACGACATTCCTGGAGAGACACATGACTGAACCGAAGAAGCCCAACTGGCGCCTGGAAACCGTGGCCGTGCATGGCGGCTACCGCCCCGACCCGACCACGCGCGCCGTCGCCGTGCCCATCTATCAAACCGTTGCCTACGCGTTCGATGACACGCAGCATGGCGCCGACCTGTTCGACCTGAAGGTGCCGGGCAACATCTATACCCGCATCATGAACCCCACGACCGACGTGCTGGAGCAGCGCGTGGCGGCCCTGGAAGGCGGCATTGCCGCGCTGGCGCTGGCCTCGGGCCAGTCGGCCGTGACCTATGCCATCCTGACCATCGCGGAAGCGGGCGACAACATCATTTCGTCCAGCACGCTGTATGGCGGCACCTACAACCTGTTCGCGCACACGCTGCCGCAATACGGCATCACCACGCGCTTTGCCAACCCCAGCGACCTGGCCGCCTTCGAAGCGCAAATCGATGACCGCACCAAGGCCATCTTCGCGGAATCGGTCGGCAACCCGCTGGGCAACATCACCGATATCGCCGCGCTGGCCGACGTCGCGCACCGCCATGGCCTGCCGCTGATCGTGGACAACACCGTGCCGTCGCCATACCTGCTGCGCCCCATCGAGCACGGCGCCGACATCGTGGTGCAATCGCTGACCAAGTACCTGGGCGGCCACGGCACCAGCCTGGGCGGCGCCATCATTGATTCCGGCAAATTCCCGTGGGCCGAGCACAAGGCGCGCTTCAAGCGCCTGAACGAACCGGACGTGAGCTACCACGGCGTGGTCTACACCGAAGCATTCGGGCCGGCCGCCTACATCGGCCGCGCGCGCGTCGTGCCGCTGCGCAACACGGGCGCGGCGATCTCGCCGTTCAACTCGTTCCAGATTCTGCAAGGCATCGAAACGCTGGCGCTGCGCGTGGACCGTATCGTTGAAAACGCGGTCAAGGTGGCGAACTTCCTGCGTGAACATCCGAAGGTGGAATGGGTGAACTACGCGGGCCTGCCGGACCACCCCGACCACGCGCTGGCGCAGAAGTACCTGGGCGGCAAGGTGCCGGGCCTGTTCACCTTCGGCGTGAAGGGCGGCCGCGACGCGGGCGCGCGCTTCCAGGACGCGCTGCAACTGTTCACGCGCCTGGTCAACATCGGTGATTCCAAGTCGCTGGCGACCCACCCGGCATCCACCACGCACCGGCAGCTGAATCCCGAAGAGCTGCAAAAGGCAGGCGTGCGCGAAGAAACGGTGCGCTTGTCCATCGGCATCGAACACATCGACGACCTGATCGCCGATCTGGAACAAGCGTTGGCGCAGGTTTAAGCGCCGCCCGGCGGACGCTTGCGCAGGGCCGAGGGCGCGACGCCCTCGGTGCGCAGAAACACCCGGCTGAACGCCGCCTGCGATTGATAGCCCACGCGCTCGGCCGCATCCTGTATGCCCACGCCCTGGCTCAGATACCGGCGCGCCACGCGCATGCGCAGCAATTGCAGCAGCTGCGCGGGCGTGGTGCCGCTTTGCAGCGTGAAGCGTCGGTGGAACGTGGCCTTGGACATATGCAGGCGGTCGGCCATGTCCTGCATGCTCCAGGGCGCGGCGGGCTGCGCCAGGATGGCTTGCAGCAGGCTGGCCATGGCGGGGTCGCGCGCCAGCACGAACAGCCCGTAGGCCTGACGATCATGCACGGCCAGATGGCGCAGCATGAAGAAGATCAGCAGGTCGGTCAGCCGTTCCAGCACCACGGGCGAGCCGCCCGGCGTGGGCGCGGTATCGGCGGTTTCGGCCAGGATCAGGTCGAACACGCCGCGCGCCGTGCGAAAGCGCTCGTCCTGGGCGCGCAGCACCAGGTAGTCGGGCAGGGTGTCGGCCAACAGGTCGGCCAGCCCCGGCCGGAATTGGAAAAAGCCGCAGGCCAGGCCCGTGCCATCGGCCTGCCGCGGCAGCAGCGGCTCCATGGCGCGGCACAGCGCGGTGCCGGGCGCCGCGGCATCAAGCGGCGTCAGCGCATGCGGAATATCCCGCAGGAAAAATATGCCGTCGCCGGCGGCAAGCGTCAGCGTGTCGAGCTCGGCGCCCTGGCCGTCATGCAGTGCAACGCGGCATTGGCCGTGAAGAATCAGATGAAAGCTGGCGCGCGCGCGGCCGCTGGTGCTAGCGGACCAATTGCCGCAATACTGGCCCAGGTGATACAAGCTGGATTGCACTTCCAGGCTGGACAGAAGCAGCGCGTCGACGGCGGCTTGATCGGTAGGGGAGGCGTCGTTGGGCAAGGTCGGCAGGCGTGGCGGTGGCGAAGGTGGGGGCGGAGCTTGGGGGCGGTGCTGGTGACGGTAACTCGCAACTGATCTGGTCCAGTGACCGTCGCAGTTTCGGCTGGTTATAAGCGCATAGCTGAAAGTCGATAAGATCTAGCATCAAGTTGCGATCTTCGCGCATTGTCGCTTGTGGCCGGGCGCCCGCACAATATTGTTTTCAACCTTGTCTTGAACGACACCCAGGAGATCCATATGGCCCGTTTGCCCGTCCATACCGCGCAAAGCGCTCCCGAACCCACGCGCGCCGCGCTGGCCGCCGCGGAGCAGGGCGCGGGATACCTGTCCAATCTGCTGGGCGTGCTGGCCAATGCGCCGGTGGCGCTGGAAGCCTATCAAACCCTGTCGCAATTGAACGCGCGCGCCGGCCTTAGCTTGCAGGAACGCGAGGTGGTGCAACTGGTGGCGGGCACGCGTCACGGCTGCACGTTCTGCGTGGCAGGCCACACCGCCATCGCGCGCAACAAGGCGCGCTTGTCGCCCGAGGTTGTCGATGCGCTGCGTGCGCAAGGCGTGCTGCCAGACCAGCGCCTGCAAGCGCTGGCGGCGTTCACCGAAGCGGTGATCGACACCCGCGGGCGCGTCAGCGACGACGCACTGCAAGCGCTGCGCGATGCCGGCTATACGGACGGCAACGCGCTGGAAGTAATTGTGGGCGTGGGGCTGGCCACCATCTGCAACTTTGGCAATAACCTGGCGCAGACCCCGCTGAACGAGCAGCTGCGTGACTACGCCTGGAGCGGCGCGTGATGGCGGCGCAAGCCTTGAACCCCGACGCAGGCCTGCGCCTGCCTGACGATCTGGCAGCGTGGCTGGCCGACCATGCCGACGCGCTGGACGACGGCACCCAGGACGCCGCCACCGTGCTGCCCAGGCTGGCGCGGGCCGGCATCTTTCGTATCGGTGTGCCGCAAGCGCAGGGCGGGCTGGGCGGTACGGACATTGGTGACGCCATCGAAGCCGTGTCGCAAGTGGCCGAGTATTCGGTCGCCAGCGCCTTCGTGGCGTGGGGTCAGCGTGTCTTTATCGAATACCTGTTGCGCAGTCCGAACGCAGGCTTGGCGCAACGTTGGTTGCCCGCGCTGTTGTCGGGCGAACAAGCCGGCGCCACCGCGCTGTCGAACGCGATGAAGTTCTTGTCGGGCATCGAATCGCTGCAAATCAGCGCGCGCGAATCCGAGGGCGCCTGGGTGCTGGACGGCCGCATGCCGTGGGTGACGAATCTGCGGCCCCAGGGCTTTCTGGTGGCGGCCGCCGTCAGCGCACCCGACGGCACGCCGGCCGTGGTGGCGTTGCCGCACGATATCGCGGGGCTGGTGCGCAGCCCGGACCTTTCGCTGATGGCCTTGCAGTCCAGCAATACGGCGGCGTTGGAGGTGCAGGGCGTGCGCATCGATCCGGAGTGGCTGATCCACCCTGACGCGCGCCAATATCTGCCCGGCGCCCGGCCGGCTTTTGCGGGGCTGCAATGCGGCTTGTCTATCGGCCTGGCACGGCGCGCCTTGCAGGCGGCGGCGCAAAGCGGGCAGGGGCAGGCGTCGCGGGGCATCCTGGGCGAACCCCTGGCGGCGTTGCGCGCGCAGGTGCAAGCCCTAAGCGCAAGCCTGATCGATGGGGTGCGCAGCGGGCGTTTCGTAACCGAGCCCTGGGCGTTGTTCGAGATCCGCATCGCGCTGGCCGAGGCCGCGCAGCAGGCGGTGCAACTGGAACTGCAAGCCAGCGGCGGCGCAGCGTATCTGACCAGTGCCGGTGCGGGCTTTGCCCGGCGGTGGCGCGAGGCGGCTTTCCTGCCCATCGTCACGCCTAGCCTGGTGCAGTTGAAAACCGAATTGGCCAAGCGCCAGGCCAAGCTGGCGGCCGAAGCGGCCGGGATCGCGGTATGACGGCGGGCGCGCCGCCAGTGTTGCAGGCGCGCGGCCTGGCCCTGCGCTATCCCGCCGCACCGGCGCCGGTCTTTGAAGCGGTCGACCTGGACCTGGCGCGCGGCGAAGTGGTGGCGGTGCTGGGCGCCAGCGGCGCGGGCAAGTCCAGCCTGCTGCGCGTGCTGGCGGGCCTGCAAGGGGCCACTGCCGGATCGCTGCTGATGGAAGGCGCGCCGCTGACCGGCGTGCACCCGCGCGTGGCGGTGGCGTTTCAAGACCCCAGCCTGCTGCCGTGGCTGTCCCTGGAACGCAATGTGGCGTTCGGGCTGGACTTCAAGCATCAACCGGCGTTGACGGACGCGCAGCGCCGGGCGCGCGTGGACCAGGCCATTGACGAAGTCGGCCTGTCGCACGCGCGGCACCTGCGCCCCGCGCAGCTGTCCGGTGGCATGGCCCAGCGCACCGCCTTGGCGCGTTGCCTGGCGCGCCAGCCGTCGGTGTTGCTGCTTGATGAGCCGTTCGGCGCGCTTGACGAAGTCACGCGCGGCGACATGCAACTGCTGCTGCGCAAGGTGGTGGCAGATTTCCAGACCGCCGCCGTGCTGATCACCCACGATATCGACGAAGCCCTGGTGCTGGCTGACCGCATCGTGCTGCTGGGCGGCGCGCCCGGCCGCATCCTGGGCACCTGGCAAGTTGACCTGCCGCAGCCGCGCGCCGACCTGTTGCCTGAAATGGGCGCGCTGCGCCTTGAAATCCTGACCCGCTTGCGCAGTGCGCTGCGCGCGGGTCATGTTGCGTCTGTACCGGCCTGACCGGATTCCGATTCCCAAGCAAGGAGTATTTGATGTGCCTGGAACACATGTCGCGTCGCGACTGGTTGAAACTATCGGCCCTGCTGACGGCAGGTGGCGCAGCGTCCTTGCTGTCAGCGTTCAACGCCCGCGCGCAAACCGAGCCGGACGCGCCCGTGCGCATCGGCTATCTGCCCATTACCGACGCCGCGCCGCTACTGGTGGCGCATAACAATGGCCTGTTCGAGAAGGCCGGGGTCAAGGCAGAAAAGCCCACGCTGCTGCGCAGTTGGGCGCAGGTGATCGAAGCGTTTATTTCCGGGCAGGTCAACGTGGTGCATCTGCTGTCGCCCATGACCGTGTGGGCACGCTTTGGCAGCCAGGTGCCGGCCAAGGTGGTGGCATGGAACCACGTGGGCGGGTCCGGCCTGACCGTGGCGCCTGCTGTCAACAGCGTCAAGGAACTGGGCGGCAAGACGGTCGCCATTCCGTTCTGGTATTCCATCCACAACGTCATGCTGCAATACCTGCTGCGCGAAAACGGCTTGACGCCGGTAGCGCGCAAGGACGGTTCAGCGGGCGCCAATGAGGTCAACCTGGTCGTCATGGCGCCCGCCGACATGCCGCCCGCGCTGGCGCAGAACCGCATCGCCGGCTACATCGTGGCCGAGCCGTTCAATGCGCTGGCTGAAACGCTGGGCGTGGGCAAGGTGCTGCGTTTTACCGGCGACGTGTGGCGCAACCACGCGTGCTGCGTGGTGTTCATGCACGAGCGTGACCTGGAACAGCGGCCGGCGTGGTCGCAAAAGGTGGTGGACGCCATCGTGCAGGCGCAGCTGTGGATTCGGGACCATCGGGCCGAGACGGCGCAACTGCTGTCCAAGGAAGGCATCAACCGCTACACGCCGCACGCCTTGCCGGCGCTGACCAAGGTGCTGGCGCCGCCCGCGTCCGACCGAGAGCAGTACCTGGCCAGCGGTGCCATTCGCCATGCCGATTGGGATGAGCGCCGGATCGACTTCCAGCCGTATCCCTTTCCCAGCTACACCGAAGAGCTGGTGCGCCGCCTGCGCGACACGGTGATCGAGGCCGACCGGGGCTTTCTTGCCGACCTGGACCCAGCCCGCGCGGCGCGCGAGTTGGTGGACGACCGCTACGTCAAGCGCGCCATCGAATCCGTGGGCGGCCTGAGCCGCTTCGGCTTTCCCGACGCCTACAGCCGGACTGAAATGGTGCAGGCGTGACGGCACGGGAATCGCTTGCCGGCGGCGGGGCGGTAGACGGTATGGCACAAGCGGCACAAGCGGCACAAGCGGCACAAACCGTGCAAACCGAGCGCACCCAGCGCACCGGGCACACCGAGCGCACCGGGCAAACCGAGCACGCCGGGCAATCGCCACAATCGCCGTCCGTGGCATCCACGACGCCGGCCGGGCGGACGGTTCGCGCCGGGGCGGGATCCCTGGGCCTGGGCGCGCGATGCGCGCTGGGCCTGGGCGGCCTGGCTGCGCTGCTGGCGCTGTGGTGGCTGGGCACGGACGTGCTGTCGCCTGCCGGCGGCATGGCGCGGCGCTTTTCGCCGGGCGCCACATTCATCAGCCTGGCCGAATTGCTGACGGCGTCCGACCTGCCGATGCACATCCTGGTCAGCCTGCGGCGCATCGGCGTGGGCCTGGGGTTTGCGCTGGCCATCGGCGTGCCGCTGGGCCTGGCCATCGGCAGTTGGCGCCGCCTGGAAGCCACGGTGTCGCCCGCCATGCAGTTCCTGCGCATGATTTCGCCGCTGTCCTGGATGCCGATAGCCGTGATGGTGTTCGGCGTGGGCGACGATCCGGTCTATTTCCTGCTGACGTTCGCCGCCGTCTGGCCCATCGTGCTGAACACGGCGGCCGGCGTGCAGCAGCTGGACCCGCGCTGGTTACAGCTGGCGCAAAGTGTGGCGGCCACGCGTTGGGAGACCTTGCGCAGCGTGATCCTGCCCGGCGTGCTGGGCCACATCCTGACCGGCGTGCGCCTGGCCATCGGCATTTTGTGGATTGTGCTGGTGCCGTGCGAGATGCTGGGCGTGTCGGCGGGGATGGGGTATTTCATCCTGGACACGCGTGACCGGCTGGCCTATTCAGAACTGATGGCTATGGTGTTGATGATCGGCGTGCTGGGCTTTCTGCTGGACGCGGCGGCGCGCGGCTTGTATCGGTACTGGCGCGGATAGAGCGCAGGTAGGGCGCAGGCAGGGCGCAGGCAGGGCGCAGGTAGGGCGCAAGCAGGGCGTGGCCAGGGCGCGGACAGGGTGCGGACAGGGCGAGGACAGGGCGAGGACAGGGCGCGGACAGCGTGCGGACAGGGCGCGCATAGACAGAGCGCAGCAAGCGATGCCACTGCGCGGCGGGGTCGGCGCCCGCCGCCTGTCACTTGCGCGCGTTCTTGCCCGGCGCCGGGCAGACCACGCCGCGCAGCTTGCGTTGCACGGGGTCCCGCGCGACCGGCGCATTGTGGATGCCCGCCACGGGTATCGATTCCACCAGCGCGCCGGTGGCGTTGTTGCCGGCGTAGTGCTGGGTCTGCGTGACGGTGTAGGTGTTGGCGCTGCAATTCAAAATGATGGGCTGCGACACCGACGCGTAAGGCTGGCCGTTGGTCTCGGACACGCGCGGCTGCGCGTAAAACCAGGCCACGGTCACCGCCATCACCACCGGGCGGTCGGACATGGGGGCGATGGACGCGCTGTCATAGAACACACCGGGCATCGCTTGCGGGTCCAGCGGCGTCCAGACCGGGTCGCCGCCAAAGGTCATGCCGGATACGCCCAGGTCGCGCGGCACGATGTTGACGGCGCAGGCGTCGGCGGGAATCGGATCGCCTTCGCGTACGGTCACCGCCGCGCAAACATCCGGCGCGACGGCTTTTGCGGGCTGCCCCCAGGCGGCTGCCCCGAAAACGAGCAGGGCTAGGGTAAGCGGGGCGAGCCTTGCAATCATGTCCGGGTTCCGTGTGTGGCCGATGCGGCGTAAGAGTATGTCACGCCAGTATAGAGAACGTTGCGCAACGCGCTATAGTTTCGCCCATTCTCCAAACGCCACCGGCCAAATGGTTGGTCTTCATCCCCCGTATGTGTTGTCGCCATGAACTTTAGACTGCTTGCCAGCGGCGTCGCCATCGCCGTCGCGGCGGTCTTGGGCTATGGCATCTACCAGTTGGTGCCGATGGGCCAGCCGTTGACCCGCAGCGAAGTCATCGGCGAACTTAACGGCTTGCCGCTGGCCTCGTCCTCGCGCGTGTCGCTGCAACGGTTTGGTGAACGACAACTGTTGATCGGCCAGCGCCTGGTCGGCGCCAAGGACCTGGCCAACCTGGAACGCGCGCCGCTGCTGGACGCGCAACTGCCTGGCTACGACGCGCGCCAGCCCCCGCCCTGGCAACTGGCCGACACGCGCAACCTGATCTATGGCGGGCAGGGCACCGGCGTGTTCGAGCTGCTGGGGTCGGTGCGCGGGGATACCGGCGTCAGCGTGATCGGCGCGCCCGACGGCGGCACGCTGTATCTGGTGACCGCTGCGCCGGCGGCCGGGCAGGGCGAGTCGCCCTCCGGCTGGGACACCCTGCGGTCGGACGACCTGGGCAAGACCTGGACCTACGCGCCCGATGTCACGCTGGGCGGCTCGCGCCAGTACACCGTATTCCTGACCGGGCAGCGCGTCATCGCGCTGGAACGCCATGAGTCCGGGCAGCGCCTTTTGGTCAGCGAAGATGGCGCGCGCCACTGGGCGGCCACGCGGCTGGACGACCAGGTCTGGCCCGACGCCAGCGCGTTCGATCGCGCGTTCCGCGAAGCCGCCGAACGGCCCGGCAACCCGCGCGCCGACGACCAATTGGCCTACGACTGGTCGCTTTATCCGCTGGACGACACGCACGCCGTCGGCTGGAGCTGGCGCACGCGGGTCAGCCTGAATGCGTCCCACGGCAACGAAGTGCTGGAGACGCGGCGTTTCGAAGTGGAATTCCAGGACGGCGCACCGCCCGGCTTCCGCATCACGCAGGGCGTGCCGCCCGTGCCCGCGCCAGCGCCGGACGACCTGTACACGCGCGACCAGGCCGTGTTTCAGACCCAGGGCGACGCGATCTATGAACTGGACAAAGCCGATCGGTCATGGCGGCGGCGCGCGGTATCGCCCAGCGTGCAGGGCACGCCAAGCTGGATCGGCGACGCCTGGTTTGGCCCCAACGCGTGGGTCATCAAGACCTACGCCGACCATTTGTTGTCGTTCAACGAATACACCAAGACGTACTTCTATACGCGCGACCACGGCAAGACCTGGCGCCCGTTTCAAATGCCGCAGGATGTGGAAACCGGCCTGATCGGGCTGGACTTGTCCGGCGACGGCCTGTTGTCGCTGGCCGAGCGCGACGGCAAGACGGTCATCCGGCGGTATCCGCTGGACTAGGCGCAGGCCGGGCCGCGTTGGCGGGCCGGAAGGCTGACGGGCGGGCAGGCAGGAAGGCCGGCAGGAGGGCAGGCAGGCAGGAAGGAAGGCCGGCAGGCAGGAAGGCTGATGCGCGCTTGGCCGTCGCGCTATCCCCGCCGATCTATCCCGCTATTGCTCCAGCACATATTCCGGATACCGCTTGCAGATCTCGGCCACCTGGCTCAGCGTGCCCGACAGATGCTCGCGCAGCACGCGCTGCGCACCGACCGGGTCTTGCGCCACGATGGCGTCCAGCAGGCGTTGATGGTCGTCCATGATGCGTTCCGCCTTGCCGGCCTCGGGCAGATGCAGCCGGCGCAAGCGATCCAGGTGCCCGCTGTAGCGCTGCTCCAGTTCCCACAGGCTGTGCACGCCCGCCGCCGTGTGCATGTCGCGGTGAAACGCCTGATCGGCGTTGATGAAGTGCTGGTATTGCCCGCTGGCGTGGCTGGCGTGCTGCAAGTCGATGCTGGCTTGCAGGCGCTGGTGCAGGATGGGGTCGGGCCGTTGCGCCAGCATGTGCACGATTTCAAGCTCTAGCGATTGCCGCAGGAAATGCGCCTGGCGTGCCGCCGGGATGTCGATGCGGCTGACCACCGTGGTGTGCTGCGGATAAATCTCCACCAGCGCCTCTTCGGCCAGCCGCATCAGCGCGTCACGAATCGGCGTCTGGCTCAGGCCATACGTTTCGGCCAGCGTCACGCGGGACAGGGGCGCGCCGGGGGCGAGCTCCAGCGACACGATCTGTTCGCGTAGATGTTCGAAGACCTGGGGCGCCGCGTGGCGCGAACGGTCCAGTCTTAGCTTGGGGCTTTGCATCGCTGGCCTGGCGGGGTACGGGGTAAAGCCCGCAGTGTAGCGGGTTTCCACCTAGCTGACGCACTAATGTATTAGTGTTTAAATGGCTTCATCCCCACCACGCCTTTCTTTATTCCCCCATGAAACGTACCTACGAAAGTCTGCGCAGCGCCGCCTGGATGGCCAAGGATGACCTGCGTTCGTTCGGCCACCGTTCACGCATGATGCAGATGGGCTACGGCCCGGACGACTGGGTCGGCCGGCCCATCATCGCCATCATCAACACCTGGTCGGACCTGAACCCCTGTCACAGCCACTTCAAGCAGCGCGTCGAAGACGTGAAGCGCGGCGTGTTCCAGGCGGGCGGCTTTCCGGTGGAGCTGCCGGCGATCTCGGTGTCGGAATCGTTCGTCAAGCCCACCACCATGCTGTATCGCAACTTCCTGGCCATGGAAACCGAAGAGCTGCTGCGCAGCCACCCGGTCGATGGCGCGGTGCTGATGGGCGGGTGCGACAAGACCACCCCGGGCCTGTTGATGGGCGCCATCAGCGCCGGGCTGCCGTGTGTGTACGTGCCCGCCGGCCCCATGCTGCGCGGCAACTGGAAGGGCAAGATCCTGGGATCCGGCTCGGACGCCTGGAAGCTCTGGGACGAACGCCGCGCCGGCAAGATCACGCAAGAACAGTGGACCGAAGTGGAAGGCGGCATCGCGCGCAGCTACGGCACCTGCATGACGATGGGCACGGCCAGCACCATGACGGCCATTGCCGAAGCCATCGGCATGACGCTGCCGGGCGCCTCGTCGATTCCGGCGGCTGACGTCAACCACATGCGCATGTCCGCCGAATGCGGCCGCCGTGTGGTGGAAATGGTCTGGGACGATCTGACCCCGCAACGCATCCTGAACATGGCGTCGTTCAAGAACGCCATCAACGTGGCCATGGCCATGGGCTGCTCGACCAACGCCATCATCCACCTGGTGGCCATGTCGCGCCGCGCGGGCCACGCCGTCGGCCTGGAAGACTTTGATGCCGCCAGCCGCAAGGTGCCCGTCATTGCGAACATCCGGCCCAGCGGCGACACCTACCTGATGGAAGACTTCTATTACGCTGGCGGCCTGCCCGCGTTGATGACGCGCCTGGAAGGGCACCTGGACCTGTCGGCCATGACGGTGACGGGCAAGACGCTGGGCGAGAACATCGCGGGCGCCGAGGTCTATAACGATGACGTGATCCGCAAGCTGGACACCGCCATCTACGACGAAGGCGCGCTGGCGGTTTTGCGCGGCAACATTGCGCCGGACGGCTGCGTCATCAAGCCCAGCGCCTGCGCCCCGCAGTTCTTGCAGCACACCGGCCCCGCGCTGGTGTTCGACGACTACCCCAGCATGAAGGCGGCGGTCGATGACGAGAACCTGGACGTCACGCCCGAACACATCATGATCCTGCGCAATGCCGGCCCCCAAGGCGGCCCGGGCATGCCGGAATGGGGCATGCTGCCGATCCCGACCAAGCTGGTCAAGCAGGGCGTGCGCGACATGCTGCGCCTGTCTGATGCACGCATGAGCGGCACGAGCTACGGCGCCTGCATCCTGCACGCGGCGCCCGAATCCTACGTGGGCGGCCCGCTGGCCTTCGTCAAGACGGGCGACCTGATCACCGTCGACGTGCCGGCGCGCAGCATCCACCTGAACATCAGCGACGAAGAACTGGCCGCGCGCCGCGCCGCCTGGACGCCGCCGCCCAAGCGCTATGAGCGCGGCTACGGCTGGATGTATTCCAAGCACATCCTGCAAGCCAACGACGGCTGCGATTTTGACTTCCTGGAAACCGAATTCGGCGCACCGGTGCCGGAGCCCGAGATCTTCTAAGCGCAACGGCGGGCCACTGCCCGCCGCGCCGATCAGTTATCGCCTTTCATTTTTGCGAATTCATTCTTTGTGATTTCATTTTTGTGATTTCAATTTTGTTTTCCGCATTTTGCCCGGAGCCATCGTGTCCCAAATGAATCCCGAAACCCGTGCGCGCCTGTCCGGCATCAGCACGGCCACCCTGTGCACGGCGCTATTCAAGCGCGGCCTGCGCAACCAGTTCATCCAGGATGTGCGTCCGCTGAACGCCAACCTGCCCAACATGGTCGGCCCCGCGTTCACGCTGCGCTACATCCCGGCCCGCGAAGACCTGAACACCATCAAGGTGTTCGAAGACCGCTCGCATCCGCAGCGCGTGGCGGTTGAGACCTGCCCGGAAGGCGCGGTGCTGGTCATGGACAGCCGCAAGGACGCGCGCGCCGCGTCCGCCGGCTCCATCCTGGTGACGCGGCTGATGAAGCGTGGCGTGGCCGGCGTGGTGACCGACGGCGGCTTTCGGGATTCGCCGGAAATCGCCGAGCTGGGCTTTGCCGCGTATCACCAGCGCCCCTCGGCGCCTACCAACCTGACCTTGCACCAGGCGCTGGACATCAACGCGCCCATCGGTTGCGGCGACGTGGCTGTGTGGCCGGGCGACATCGTGGTGGGCGACCGCGAAGGCGTGGTGGTGATTCCCGCGCATCTGGCCGATGAAATCTCGGTCGAGGCCGTGGAAATGACCGCGTTCGAAGACTTCGTGACCAGCCAGGTGCAGCAGGGCGCGTCCATCCTGGGCCTGTACCCGCCCACCGACCCGGGCACCAAAGACAAATTCGCCGCCTGGCGCAAAGCGCAGGGGCGGTAAGCCAAAACAGCAGGCCAAACACCAGGCCAAACCCGCAAGCCAAGGCCACCGAGCCTTGCCGCCGGCCATGCGGCCGGCGACCCCATACCTATAAGCAATAAACCAAGGCAGGAGACAAACCATGAACATGCAACGACGCAGTGCGTTGGCCGCGCTGCTGGCCGGCGCCGTCCTGGGCACGCTGGCCACCGCGGCAAGCGCCGCCGACTGGCCCGCGCAAAAGCCGATTTCCTATGTGGTGCCCTTTACCGTTGGCGGGTCCACCGACGTGGTGGGCCGCGTGCTGGCCCAGAAACTGGGCGACCGCCTGCACCAGAACGTGATCGTTGAAAACAAGCCCGGTGCGGCCGGCGGCATCGGCGCCACTTACGTGGCCAAGGCGGCGCCCGACGGCTACACCTTGTTCGGTGGCACCATCAGCACGCACGCCATCAACGCCAGCCTGTACAAGAACCTGAAGTACGACCCGGTCAAGGATTTCGAACCCGTTTCGCTGATCGCGTACCTGCCCAACGTGTTGCTGGTGGATCCGAACCTGGGCGTGAACTCGGTGGCCGATCTGATCGCGCTGCTCAAGCGCGACCCCGCCAAGCGCACGTTTGCCTCGTCCGGCGCGGGCACGTCCACCCATCTGGCGGGCGAATTGTTTTCCAGCATGATCGGGGTGCCGCTCACGCACGTGCCGTACAAGGGCACGCCGCCCGCCATGGTCGATGTGTCCTCGGGCGCGGTCACCTTCATGTTTGACCAGATGACCGCCGCGCTGCCGCTCTTGCAAACGGGCAAGCTCAAGCTGCTGGCCGTGACCACCAAGGACCGCATTTCGCTCGCGCCCAACGTGCCCACGATGCAGGAAGCCGGCGTGCCGGGCTTTCAGATGGCGTCCTGGCAGGCGGTGTACGCGCCCAAGGGCACGCCCAAGCCGATCCTGGACAAGCTGGCCGCCGAAATCGCCATCATCCTGAAAGAGCCCGACGTGCAGGAAAAGCTGGGCAAGACCATGGGCATGGAACTGGTTGGCAGCACGCCCGACCAGTTGCGCGCCTTGATGGCCACCGAGATTCCGCGCTGGGCCGAAGTGGTGAAAAAATCCGGAGCGACGGTGGAATAAGCCGTATCAACGGATGGCAAAACGCCCACGGACGCGAAAGCGGCGTGGGCGTTTTTCTTGGGGCGGGACGCGGCCCCGGTCAGTTGATCTTGATATTGCGTTCCTTCACCAGCGTCTTCCACTGCGCCGTTTCCTTGGCCAGATGGTCGCGCAGCGCGTCCGGCGTGCTGCCGATCGATTCCGCGCCGATGGAATCCAGCGTCGCCTTGACCTTCGGTTCGGCCAGCGCGTTGCGCATGGCTTCGTTCAATTTCGCCACCACCTCAGGCTTGGTGCCGGCCGGCGCAAAGGCCGCAAACCACGGCATCAGTTCATAGCCCGCCACGCCGGCCTCCTGCATGGTGGGCACGTCGGGCAGGGCGGCCGAACGCTTGGCGGTGGTGACGCCCAGCGCGCGCAGCTTGCCCGTGGCGATGTGCGGCTTGGCCGACGTGATGCTGTCGAACATGTAGTCCACCTGGCCGCCCAGCAAGTCGGCAACGGCCGGGCCGCTGCCCTTGTACGGCACGTGCAGCATGTCGACCCCGGTCATCGACACGAACAGTTCGCCCGCCAGATGAATCGATGTGCCGACCCCCGCCGACGCGTAGGTGTAGTGGTTGGGCTGGGCGCGGGCTTTCGTGATGACGTCCTGCACGCTGGTCGCGCCCGTGCGCGCCGGGTTGGTCACCAATACGTTGGGCACGACCGCCAGCAACGAGATCGGCGCAAAGTCCTTGATGGGGTCGTAGTTCAAATCCGCGTACAGCGCGGGGTTGACCGCCATGCCGTTGGCCACGATCAGGATCGTGTAGCCGTCCGGCTTGGCGCGCGCGACGCTGGCCGCACCGATGTTGCCGCCCGCGCCCGCGCGGTTTTCCACGATGACCGAGGTATTGAGCTGCTTGCTCATCGATTCGCCCAACGTGCGCGCGATGCTGTCCATGGCGCCGCCGGGCGGGAACGGCACGACCCACTTGATGGGATGGTCGGGGTAGCTGTCGGCCAGCGCGGCCGACGCGCCGCTTATCAGCGACAGGGCCACGACGGCGCGGGCTAAGGGTTTGATCACATGGCGCAGGCGCATGGTTGTCTCCAAGGTGCTTGGTTTATTCAGGACGCGCTCTTGTCGGGCGGCGCGGCTTTGTCTTTGTGTGGGCGGCCCCACGCTAGCTGGATTCATACTTTTCCAGCCGAAGGGCCAGCAATCTTCGCAGTATGGCTTGTGCTTTTCCTTGGCGTCCAAGACTATATGGGTTTCCATTCATACCTTTCCAGTCTAGGTGACCCATGCAACTGAGGCACTTGCGTTACTTTCAGGCCGTGGCGGAAGAGGGCAGCTTCACCCGCGCCGCCGCGCGTTTGCATATCGCCCAGCCGCCGCTTAGCCGCCAGATCCGCCAGTTTGAAGACGAGCTGGGCGTGGTGCTGTTCGAACGCACCACGCGCGCACTGCGGCTGACCGAAGCCGGCCGCTTTCTGCTGGAACAGTCGCGGCTGTTGACCGCGCGCCTGGAAGAAGTGCTGGAAGGCACGCGCCGCCTGGGCCAGACCCAGCGCCGCTGGTTCGGCATCGGGTTTGTGCCGTCGACGCTGTATGGTTTTGTGCCGGAACTGATCCGCCAGCTGCGCAGCGCCGACCCGCAAGTGGAAGTGGGCCTGACCGAGATGACCAGCCTGCCGCAGATCGAAGCGTTGAAGGCCGGGCGCATCGACCTGGGCATCGGCCGCATTCTGCTGGATGACCCGGCCATCGAACGCCGGGTGCTGATGACCGAACCGCTGATGGCCGCCGTGCCCTTGCATCACCCCTTGGCGGGACTGGCCAGCGTGTCCGTTGACCGCCTGGCGCAAGAACCCTTCGTGCTGTATCCCGCGCGCCCACGCCCGAACTTCGCGGATCACGTGCTGGGGCTGTTTCGCGCGGGCGGGCATGCGCTGCAAGTCGTGCAGGAGGCCAACGAATTGCAGACGGCAATCGGCCTGGTGGCGGCGGGTCTGGGCGTGTCCGTGGTGCCGGCGTCCGTGCAGCGTTTGCAGCGGCAGGACGTGGTGCACGTGCGCATCGAGGGGGACGGCTTCGTGTCGCCGGTTATCGCCAGCTATCGCAAGGACGACGGGTCGGAATTCCTGGCGCATGCGCTTGGGCTTGCGCAGTCGCTGGCCGTGCATGGCGCGGCGGACGCCTGACCGCTTTGCGCGCGTCAGAAGCTGACCGCCAGCCCCACTGAAAACCCCGACACGTTGTTGCCGAACACATAGCGGCCCACCAGCCGCGTGCGGGTGATGATGACGTCATACGCGCTGGAATCAAGCTCCAGCCCGGCACCCACCGACGTCAGCCGGTCAAATCCCAACACGCCGCGCTGGTCGCCCAGGAATTCCGAATGCGTCAGCTCCAGCACATAGCGCAAGGGGCGTTGCAGCAGGGTGATGCCCGTGGGTGCCCGGTAGCGTGCCCACAGGTTGGCCGATTGCGCGATGGCGCTGCCCTGCACGGCCGCCGAACTGGAAAAGCTCTGCAGGCGGATGTCCGAATAGCGCAGCTCTACGTCCACCTCGTAGCCTGGCCGGTAATGCTCGTAGTCCAGCATCAAGGACCCGCCCAGGCCATAGGCATTGAGCGACCCGCGGTCCAGGAAGGTGACGTCCTTGCCCGTCTGGCGGCCCACGTACCAGCTTGCCGCGCGCAGGTCGCTGGTGACGTTGCCCAGCGCAACGTTGAAGATGGGTCGCAGCTTCAACTCGTCGGTCAGCTTGAAGTCCCAACCGATGCCGCCGGTGGCCGACAGGCTGTTCCATTTGGTCGGGATGTTGCGCGACTCGGTGCCCTGGGTGGCCACGAAGGTGGGGTCGTAGCGGCTGCCGGCCAGCACCCCTTCCAGGTAGATCGGCACCGACTTTGAAATGGTGTCGCCGCCGCCCAGCTGCGTCATGAAAAATTCGCTGGACCCCGACGTGGACCCGCCGCCGCCAATGGACAGCGAACTGGTCGTGATGTCGGGCACGATGGAATACGACATCAAGGCCAGCACGCCGTTGGCGCGCTTTTGCAGATCGTCCTGCGTCAGGCGCAGCGTTTGCGCGCCTGCACCCGCGCCCACGACGCAAGCCACCGCCGCGACCACGCACGCCGACGCACGCGCCGACAGGGCGGGGGCGCGTGTCACGGGCGCGCCCCGGATGGCTCGCCGCCCATGGCCTGGCGCTGCGCCATCAGCAGGACGTCGCTTTGGTCGATGCGTATTACGCCGATGCGCGGAAATTCAAAGTCGACAATGATGTACAGCGCCGCCGTCATGACCAGCGCATAGATGATCTGGTGTAGCAGGGTGTCGCGATGCGCGCTGGCCAGGTTCAGGCCGATCAGGCAGGCGCACACCAGCGCCAGGAATCCCACGAACACATACGTCATCGCGGGCGGGTGCACCTTCTGCGCGACGATTTGCGCCGAGGACACGTCGAACATGTCGTTGACGGCGCCGATGTAGGATGCCGCGAACGGCGGCACGGCGTTCCTGGCGGCCGCCATGGACGTCTTCCATATTTCGTTCTGCAAGGCCGACGCCTTGGCCGCGATGGCGTCACGATGATCCAGGTCGGCCACGTGCCGGTAGTAGTTGATGCGTTCGTCTACGTAGCGGCGAAACTGGTCGCGCAGCGGCGGCTGGTCGGGCGCGTTCAGCATATCGATGCGCAGCCAGGCGGTGCCGATGGCGTTGACCTCTTGCACGAGCAGGTTGCGGCGGTCGGCCATGCGCTGGGCCGCGCCCGAAAAGGTGAAGGCGATCAGCAAGCCCAGCAACGCGAAGACCGACGCTTCGATTGCCGCCGAACCGGCGCGGCTTTTCTCGTCCATGTCGTGCCGATGGCCCAGGTAGCGGCCGACGCGGATCGCGCCAAGCAGAAGAAAGAAGAATACGGCTGCGCACAATGCCAGGATCAATGAATAGCTCACGTTGCCACCTTGCCTTCGGGGTTGGTTGTATGGACGTGCCGGGTATTCCATCGGGTAACGCGGTTGCGTCCGTTTTGTTTGGACGCGTACAAAGCCTGATCGGCGCAGGTAACGGCGGCTTGGGGCGATGCCGCGTCTTGTGGCCACAAGGCCAGCCCCACGGACACCGTCACCTGGCCCACGCCGGGCGGCATGTCGGTGCGCGCGACCCCCGCGCGGATGCGCTCGGCCGCGGCCATGGCCACGGCTTCGGCGGCGTCCGGCACGATCACCACGAACTCCTCGCCGCCCACCCGAAACGGCCGGTCTTGCTGGCGTACGCTGGCGCTCAACGTGCGCGCCAGTGCAATCAGGACCTGATCGCCCGTGGGGTGGCCGTGGGTGTCGTTGATCTGCTTGAAATGGTCAACGTCCAGCGCAATGATCGCGAACGCGGTGCCGGCGCCCACCAGTTCATCCAGCCGCAAGCGCATGGCGCGTCGGTTCATCAGGCCGGTCATTGGGTCCGTCAGCGATTCTGTATTCAGCCTGCCGACTTCGTGCCGGTGCTGCGCCAGCCGGGCCGCCAGGGCGGTGCGCAAGGCATCGGCCTCGGCGTACCAGGCGCGGGGGCCGTTGGAGGTCAGCCCCGGGGCGTCGGCCGCGACGGGGGTGGCCAGCGCGCGCGTCAGGCGCGTCAGCGGGCGGGCGATGGCGTAGGCCAGGGCACTAACCGCAATCAAGGTCAGCAACACGGCGGGGATGGCCAGGCGCAGGGATTCGTACAGCAGCGCCTTCAACGGCGACAGCGCGTGGTCCAACGGCCGCTGCACGACCACCGCCCATTTACCCTTGCCCAACGGCGCGTAGCCGGTCAACAGGACATGGCCGTCGGCGTCTGTCACCTGAGCCGAGCCGGGGGCGGTCATGGTCGGCGTGCCGGCGGGGGTGTTGCCGGGCACGATGGCCAAGGGCGTGTTGGCGTCGCGGCTGTAAAGCGCTTGGCCGGCGCTGTTCACCAGGTATACCTGGGTGCCGTCGGCATAGGGATGCTGGCCGATCAGCTTGTCGATCTGGCTGCCGCGTTCCAGGATCACCACGGCCGCAAGCGCGCCGCCATCGGGAAGGGGATTCACCAGCGTCAGCGTCGCGTGTCGGCCGTCGGGGTGACCGTCTGGTTGACAGCACGGGCGGACCCATTCGCCGATGCGGGTTTCCGCAACGCGCAAATCGTTCAGGCTATTGACGGCGGCTAGCGTGCCAGGGCTGTTCGCGCCGCGCGCCGTGACCGTGCCCTGCGCGTCGGCCAGCAGCACGGCCGAAACGCCTTCGATCCTTGAGGCCAGGCGGGCAAGTTCGGTTTGCCGCTGCGCCCCGGACAGTTGGCCGGCCGTAAACGCGTCGGCGCCCACGTCCAGCTGACGGTGGACGGCGGCAAGATACAGGGTGATGACTTCGGAGAGTTTCTGGGCGTACGCCCGGTTCGATTCCAGCGCGTTGCGCACGGCTTGCGCCTTCTGGACCTGGTAACCGGCGACCAACGCGTTGGCAAAGCCCACCGCTACGCTGAGTACGGCCAGCGCAATCAGGACCGCCAGCAAGCTCACTTTCCTTTGTGTCGCCATGTCGTTGGACAGTCCTGGTCTGCGGCCGCAGGATTCGGATGCGTTGCCGTTCCGGTGAATGGCGGCGCGGGCGGAATGGTGAAATCCGCGAATGCAGAATAACGAAGTCTCTTTGGTTTTTCCAGACTTTCAGTTTGTGGCCGGTGCTTTTTTCGGGCGTACGCCAAGAAAAAGAAGGGAACCCGCAATGGCCGCGACCAGGCTGGGCAGGGCGCCAATCTGCAAGGAATCACTGATCGAACGCAGCCGGTCCACGCCGGTAAGCTGCAACATGAACACGAAGCCGTACAGCGCGCCGGCGCCGCATACGGCCGCGAACACCGGCCAGCTGGGCGCGGACCGCTTCAGCGCGCCCGCCGTCATGCCGCAACACAGGGCGGGCAGGCCGCCCAATAGATACGCCGCCCACACGCCTTCCAGGTTTTGCAGGCTGTCCGGAATTTTCACGACCAGCGGCACGACAGCCAGACCGATCAGGGGCCCGATGGCGGCATACAGCAGCCCACCGGTCACCACGCGCAATCCCAGCAGGCGATAGGGTTCGGCCGGGTGCCGGCGCGCGACCCGATAAATGAGGATGGCCGCTGTCATCACGGCGGGAAAACCGAGCAGGAATACATTCATCGCGCGATTGTTGCACGCGCCGTTTGCATCCGACCAGGGGCTTCAGGCGGCGATGGCCCAGGAGGTGTCGGGGCCGGGGCATTCCGGCAGCGCGATGTCGCTATGGCCCGGCCGCACCCACCGCACTCGCTCACGCGTTGCATCAATGCAGCCGCCTTCGGCGTACACCCCTTGCGGGTCGCGGATGCGCGCCATGCGCGACAACACGGCGGCGGTGGCGGCGGGGTCCGCCAGGGTCTGCCGGACCCGGGCCTGCACGATCGCTTCGTCCATGCGCGGGGTGCCGGCTTCATCCCTGAACAGGCCATGGCGCCAGTGAAAAATCTCCACGCACTTGGACGTCAGGGTGTAGGGGCGGCCGCGTTCCCAGAAATTGTTGAACAGCCCGTTGCCCAGATAAAACACCCAGGACCCTTCAAAGCCTTCCACGTCGGACGAGGCCGCGTCGGGGTTGCGGAACCACAGGCGGTCGCCGGGAACATAGAAGCGTTGCGGCAGCGGCGCGTCCATCGACCCGTACTCGTGCAGGAACGCCTCATGAAAGCGCCCCGACATGACGGCGCGCGTTTCCCATTGGCGCTGAAGCCGGCGGCCAAGTTCAGGGTTGGCGTGCTGAAGTTCCTGCGCAATGCCCAGCACCGTCACGTACTCGGTGGCGCGATAGCAGGAAAACGCGTACCGCTGGCCCGACGCGTCGGGCTGGGTGGCCTTTTGCAGGCCGTGGATCAAGGACCGCCCGGGCAGCACGGTAAAGCCGCGCGCTTCGTCGTAGGTCCAGTAATCGTCCGGGCGCTCGGCGTGTTCGGTGTCGAAGGCCAGCGCGGTCTTGCGCGCGGCCTGCACGATGTAGCGGCGGATGCGCACCGCCGACTGCAATTCGGCTACATCGGGAAAGGTGAACGCCACCGGGCTGGCCAGCATGGCCAGCAGGATTTCGCAGTCCAGGTCGCCGTCATGGGTCTCGGTGCGCAAGCCCAGTTGCCGCGCGAACTGCGTGGTGTCATGGTCCGGGGCGCAGGCCTGCGCAAAGGCGTGTTGCAACCAGGCATGGGCGCCGGGCGAAGCGCCCGTCAAACCCGAACAGTTCGCTGCCTGACGCAGGCCGGCCTGCGCCAGGAACTGCGTCAACTCGTGCAGCGCTATGCCTGCGTGGTGAAAATCCGGGGACTCAATGCGTATCCCGCCCCGATGCTGGGAAACCAAAGCCTGCTGCAACAACCGCATGAACATCCAACCCGAAAAGCGGAATAAATTCCATGCGGAAATTGTAGGCAGGCGGGCTTAATAGCACCTGTACGAAAGCTGTATTGCAGCTGTATTGCAGCGGTATTGCCGCTGTCTTGCCGCTGGGGGCAGCGGCATTGCCTTACTTCGCGACGTACGCCTTGCTGGCCGGGTCGAAGACATAGGCCGTGATGTCGGCCGCGCCCAGCTGACGCGTCTTGTTCGGCCCCGAAATCGTGGTGCCGCTGGGTTTGACGGTCACGGTGGGCATGTCCTGCTTGCCATCGTTGGAAAACACCAGCTCGCCCTCGCTGGACGTGCACGGCATGACGTCGCCGTCGGCGCAGGCCGCGCTGTTGTCCTCGCCGGTCAGCAGGCTGCCCACGTAGGTCCAGACGTGGCCGTCCACTTCTTCCTTGAGCCGCTCGGGGTTGAAGACCAGCAGCGCGTAGCCGGTGCTGGTGATGCCATTGTCGAAATTGGTGGTGGGCACGGCCAGCAGCAGCTTGCCGGCGGGCGTGCGAAATTCCAGCGGCTTGCGGCGCGTGTCCACGTCTTCGCCGCGTTCGTACGCGCCGAATTCGCCGATGGTGGGCTCCATGCCGCGAAACTTCCAGGGCCGTTCAGAAGCCGGGTCCGTCAGCACGAAGGTCGCTTCGGTCAGGTTGACCCGGGTGCCCGGGCCCACATCGTCTTCGCCAGGCTTGCCGTAGCGGTCCGCCGTGTCCCACGCAAAGCCGGTGTAGTAATGCGTACCCTCGGATTCGAAGGCGTGCCCGAACCAATACGTGGCGACACTGCCGTTGGCCACTTCGTAAGTCGTCTCGCCCTTGCCGTCTACGTCGTAGATGGCGTACAGCATGGACGGCACATCCGGCGGCGCTACGCGGGCAGCGGCGGCTTCGGATATCGGGGCGGGCGCGTCGTTCGCGGCCAAGACGGGCGACGCCGCCAAGGTCACGCTGGCGGCGGCAAGCAAGCTTGCCAGGATGCTGCGAACGGGCAGGTTGGCCTTCGAAGAGGGTGTCATAAAGGTCGCGCTTTCCTTTTGTTTTCTTGGAATGCAAAGGCGGGTAGGGCAGACGGCATGCCCACGCGGCAAGCCGGAAAACCACCATGCCCCACCGCGTGCGCTGGCGAGTATAAGGGCGCGTGTTTGCCCCTGGGCTTCACGATATTTCAGGTATTACGGCACCGTTACATTTGGGTAGTGGCAGGCTGCGCGACGGCTAATCCGCACCGGATCGGGCGACGTACGGGTCGGGGGTGGCGGACAGCACCGGTTCGGCGGCGTCGGTGCCTGGGACGACGTTGGTCAGGTCTTCGGTCATTTCGTGGTCCAGCGCGCCTTGCACCAGGTCTTCGGTGACGCGCATTTCCACGCCGGCCGGGGACATCTGCGCGGCGGCGGCGAAGGGGGCGACGGGGGCGGGGGCGGGGCGTTCGCCGCGTCGCCACACGAAGAAGGCCAGCAGGCCCAGGTTCAGGGCGGTAAAGCACCAGAACAGGCCGGCGGCGCCGAACTTGTCCATCACTTGTGAGATCGCAAGCGGGCTGAGGGCCGAGCCCAGCGAATTGATCAGCAGCAGGCCCTGGATCATGCGCACCAGCGCGTCGGCGGGCGCGCGGTCGGCGGCGTGGCTGACGGCTACCGGATAAATCGCGAACACGCCGCCGCCCAGCAAGAACAGCAGCACCATCAACAGCGGCGAGCCGGCGGGCAGCAGCAGGATCAGCAGGCTCAGGACGGTGCAGAACACCGCCAGGGCGATCAGCACCACCTGGCGGTCACGCAGGTCGGACCAACGGCCCACGGGATATTGCAGCACCATCGCGCCCAGGATTACCGCGCCCATCATCTTGCCCACATCGGCCACGTCCAGGCCGATGCGTTGCAGGTACAGGGGCAGCAGCGTGTATACGGCGGCAATCGCCACGCCGGAGCCGAAGCAACCCATCACGCCGGTGGGCGTCATGCGGATCAGATGCTGCGGCATCAGCGGTTCGACGCGTTCGACCAACGGCGAAATGCGCGGAATGATCACCATCGGCATGACGGACAAGGACGCCAGCAGGCCCGCGATCATGAAGGGCGCCATGTCGCCCAGCTGTGTGATGGCGCCCAGTTGCACCTGCCCCAGCATGCCGGAGCCATACAGCGCAATCATGTACAGCGCCAGCAGGCGGCCGCGCATCTTCGGGTCGCCGGCCAGCAGCAACCAGCTTTCCACCACCAAAAACACGCCCACGCAGGCCCAGCCGTTGATCAGGCGGAGCACAAACCAGGCGGTGGGGCCGTAGATCAGGCCCTGCAACAACACGGTGACGGCAATCAGCGACGCAAAGCTGCTGTAGGCGCGGATGTGGCCGATACGCACGATCAGGCGGTCGTTGAAGATCGCGCCCAAGGTCAGCCCGATAAAGTACGACGACGAGACCAGACCGATGACGGTGGCCGATTCACCGGCCGCGTCCAGGCGCAGGGAGGTCAGGGAGGAAATGAATGCGTTGCCGATACAGACAACGAACAGACCGAGTAGCGGCCCAAGGACTAGGGCCAACAACTGCCGAAACATGAAATTCTCGAGGCGGGGAGCTAAGCGATGCGGCCGGGGCGGCCGAAGGCGAGGAAGGAAGGGGCGGGGCGATTGTAGCGATATCGCCGTCCATCCGCTTGGCGGCCGCGACCTCAAGCCCCCGCCAGCACCGCCTGGCGAAATTCTTCCATCAACGGCGACCACGTCGTGCCGCGCCGGGAGATCAGGGCGATGCTGCGCCGTAGCGGTGGCCCCAGCGACACCGGCAACGCCACCACGTCGGCGCTTGCGGCCAGCGCGCTTTGCGGCAGCACGGCCAGCAGCTCGGCGTCGGCCAATATCTTCAGCGAGCCTTCGGAGAAATGTTCCACTTCCAACGCCGCTGCCGGCAATGCCAAGCCGGCTTCCGCGAAACGCGCGTCCAGCATCTGCCGCGCGACCGACGTCGGGCGCGGCAAGATCCAGCGTTGGCCCGCCAGGTCGCGCAGCGGGACGCGGGCCTTCGCGGCCAGGGGATGGCGCCTGCCTGCCGCCACGCACAGCGGATCTTCAACCATGATTTCGTGGTGCAGGGTAGGCGGGCCGTCGGCGTAGATCGGGGTCACGGCAAGGTCAAGCTTGCCGCTTTCCACTTGCGCGTTCAGATCGTCCGACAGGCCTTGCACCAGTTGTACGCGCAGCGCCGGCCGGCGCGGCAGTACGCGCTTGAGAACAGGCATGACCACGCTGTCCACCGTGGCGCCAGTGGCGCCGATGCGCAGCAAGCCGGCTTCGCCCACGCGCAGCTCCATGGCGTGGCGCACGGCGTCGCGGTACTCGGCCCACAGCCGCTTGGCGTGTTGCAAAAAAACCGTGCCTTCGGAGCTAAGCGCCAGGCCGCGGCCGTGCCGCTGCATCAGGGTCAGGCCGGTGTCGGCCTCTAGCCGCCGCAACGACTTGGACAGCGCCGGTTGGCTGACGCCGCACGCCGCCGCCGCGCGTTCCAGGTGGCCGTGCTCGACCGCAGCCAGGAAATACTCGATGTCGCGCAGGGATAGATTCATGAACGCCAGGAATTCGAGAACACAC
Source organism: Achromobacter sp. 1L-A-4-B-C2 (assembly GCF_057291955.1). Taxonomy (NCBI): domain Bacteria; kingdom Pseudomonadati; phylum Pseudomonadota; class Betaproteobacteria; order Burkholderiales; family Alcaligenaceae; genus Achromobacter; species Achromobacter sp. 1L-A-4-B-C2. The sequence goes on along the minus strand of NZ_JBXAWP010000005.1, from coordinate 75,712 downwards.
TTTTTGGAATATTACGCGCGGCGCCCGACCCTAGAATCCGGACATACCCCAGACCCGTACCCATAGAGAGCCGCGCGTATGCCGAACCGCCCCAACATCGTCTTAATCGTCGCCGACAACCTCGGCTGGGGCGAGCTGGGTTGCTACGGCGGCGGCGCATTGCGCGGCGCGCCCACGCCCCACATCGACCGCCTGGCCACCCAGGGGCTGCTGCTGCACAACTTCAACGTTGAAAGCGATTGCGTGCCGACGCGCTCGGCGTTGATGAGCGGGCGCCACCCGATCCGCACCGGCTGCCTGCAATCGGTGCCGCCCGGCCTGCCGCAAGGGCTGACCCGCGACGAAATCACGCTGGCGCAACAACTGTCCGGCCAAGGCTACGCCACCGCCCATTACGGCAAATGGCACTTGGGCGATATCCCGGGACGTTACCCGTCGGATCGCGGCTTTGACCATTGGTACGGCATTCCGCGCACCACCGACGAAAGCCAGTTCACGTCATCCATCGGCTTCGATCCCAGCGTGGCCGAGCTGCCCTACATCATGGAAGGCCGGGCCGGGCAGCCGTCCAGCAATGTGAAGCTGTATGACCTGGACAGCCGTCGTGGCATCGATGCGGACCTGGTGCAACACGCCCAGACCTTCATGCGCGACAACGCACACGCTGGCCGCCCCTTCTTCTTGTATCTGCCGCTGGTGCACCTGCACTTTCCCACGCTGCCGCACCCGGACTTCGCGGGGCGTACCGGCGCGGGCGACTTCGCCGATTCCATGGTGGAAATGGATCATCGCGTGGGCCAGGTCATGGACGAGGTCGACCAGCTTGGCCTGGCCGAGAACACCGTGTTTATTTTTTGCAGCGACAACGGCCCGGAATATCGTCGGCCCTATCGCGGCACGGCCGGCCCCTGGAGCGGCACCTATCACACCGCCATGGAAGGCAGCCTGCGCGTGCCGTTCATCATCCGCTGGCCGGGCAAGGTCAAGCCGGGGCAAGTGTCGAACGAGATCGTGCACGTGACGGACCTGTACACGACCTTGTCGCACATCGGCGGGGCCACCGTGCCGACCGACCGGCCCATCGACGGCATCGACCAGATCGACTTTTTCACCGGCGCGCGCCCGGACTCGGCGCGGCAAGGCTTTCTGTTCTACATCAAGAACGAATTGCGCGCGGTGAAATGGCGCGACTGGAAGCTGCACTTTTATTGGGAGCCCGAGGTCAACGAAGGCAAGGGCAAGCTGGAATCTCCGTATCTGTTCAACCTGAAACAAGACCCCAAGGAAGAAAGCGATATCTTGATTTTCAATACCTGGGTGCTGGGCCCGATGCTCAAGATGGTGCAAGCCTTCAACGCGTCTTGCGCGCAGCACCCCAACACCACCCCCGGTCGGCCTGACGGGGAATGAACGGCCCGCGATAGACGGCGCCAAGCACAAGGGGAAGTCATGAAATTCATCAGTCGTCGCGCCTTCACTCGTCGCGCCTACACTCGTCGCGCCATCGCGGGGGCGGGCCTGGCCTGCGCCGTGGCCTTGTCCGGGGCCGCTTCCGCTCAAGCCACGCTGCCCTGGCCGGGCAAACAGATCAACTGGATTGTGGGCTTCGTTCCCGGCGGCACCGCCGACGTGCTGACGCGGGTGGCCGCGCAAGACCTGGCGCAGCGTACGGGCCTTGCGGTCGTGGTCGAGAACAAACCCGGCGCGTCCGGCGCCATCGCGCTTCAGATGGTGGCCCGAAGCAAGCCCGGCGACGGCTATCTGATTACCGTGCCTGGCCCGCTGATCTATCCCACGCCGCAGCCGGCCATCGGCAAGGAACTGGCGCCCGTGATGTTGATGGCGCAGGGGCCGATGGTGGTCGTCGGGCCGGCGCAGCACGCCTTGCCCGGATTGGCCGACGTGCTGGCCGATGCGCGCCGGCATCCTGAAAACTGGAGCTACGGCAGTTCCGGCAACGGCACCTCGCAACATCTGGCGGGCGAATTGCTGAATCAAACCGCGGGCACGCACATCGTGCATGTGCCGTACAAGGGGGGCGGGCAGGCCGTGTCGGATGTGGCGGGCGGCCAGATTCCGCTGGCCATCCTGGGGTCGTCGCCGGTATTGCCGCAGATCAAGGCCGGCACGCTCAAGGCCTATGCCGTGACCACGCGCGCCCGGCTCGACGCCTTGCCCGACGTGCCCACCGTGGCGGAATCCGGCTTTGCGGGATACGAAGCCAGCCAGTGGTTTTCGGTGGCCGCGTCGCCCGGGATCGACAAGGCGGTGCTGGACCAGTTGAACGCCGCCTTGCAGCAAACCGTGCAGTCCGCGGCGTTCAAGAGCGCGGTCGAGAACGCGGGCATGATCGCGGCGGGCGGCTCGCGCGCGGACTTGCAGCAGTTCATTGCAACCGACAGCGCCAAGTGGCAGAAGCTGCTGGACAGCGGAGCCATCAAGCTGGCGAACTGAGGCCGTTCGCCAAGCCGCAAGCGGGCGCAAGGCAGCGCCCGGTTGCGACTGCCGCGGTCACGGCCTAACGCTGGCCCCCTCCCGTGCGCGGCTTGATGGCGGACAGGCGGATCAGTTTGATACCCCGCGCCGCGTGATAGCCGTGGATCTCCTTCACATCCAGCTTGCGCATGAATTCGATGGTGTCTGAATCGATGACCTGGCCGGGCACCATGATGGGAAACCCCGGCGGATACGGGATGACGAAGTTCGCGGATACCAGCTCCGGGCCATTGGCCAGCCGGTCGTCCAGGGTGGGGCTGGTCAAGGGCAGGTACTCGCATTCCGCTTCGTCGTACGCAGCAAAAAACGCGGTGCGCATGTCGCCTTCCGCCGTGCTGCTGGCGGGGTTATCGCGATAGCCATCGTGGAAGCGGCTGAAGTTGGGCAAGCTGGGAACATCATGCATCAGCGCTTTGACCCTGGCGTCGAACTCCGGCCTGCCCGCACCGTTGTCGGCGCTGAGGCGGGCGTCGACGGCCTCTGAAATTTCAAGCAGCACCTTGATCAGCGCGGCGACATCACTGCGGGTGTTGTTGATATTGCTTTGCAGCAGCACGCTGTTGCGCGACGTCTTGTTCAATTGGATGTTGTATTTGGACGCCAGCAGATTCTTGAACGCCGTGCCATCGAACCCCGCCGTGCCGCACACCAGCGTGAGCCGGGTCGGGTCCAGGCAGAACTCGTCATCCTTCAGCGCTTTCACGGCGGTCAGCCAGTTGGCCCCGGGTTGCAGGTAGTCGACAAAGCCGGATGCGCGGAATCCGTCCGGAATCATTTTGTCGGCGCCCAGCACGCTGAAGTATCGGGAAATCAGCGGGTGGCTCGCGACTTCGCGGCGGATGGCCAACGCGACTTCGATCGCGCGCATCACCAGTTCATAGCCTTCCAGCTCCATCTGGCGGCGGGCCACGTCCAGCGACGCAATGATCTGCGCATTCGGCGAGGTCGAGGCATGGATGAACACGGCTTCGTGAAACGCGGAAATGTGATGTTCGTAGTCTTCGTCGCGAACCGCCACGATGGACCCTTGCCGCAGGCTGGACATCGATTTGTGTACCGAATCCGTTTCGTACACGCGTATCCGCATGGTTTCGGGGTTAGGCACCAGCTCACGCTCCAGCAGGCGCGGGTCCTTCGGGTCCAGCTCGTCGCCCAGCTCTCGCACCTGCGCCTGCCAGGCGGCCGTGGCGGCCGGGTCGTCGCGCCATTGTTGCAAGGCGGCCGCCGCGCCCATGGCCGTGCGCGGGCGCAGAAAGGGCGACCACCGGGCAAAGCCGAACCAGGCTTCGTCCCACAAAAAGATCAGGTCCGGCTTGATGGCCAGGCATTCGGCCATGACCCGGCGCGTGTTGTAGATGTGCCCGTCGAACGTGCAATTGGTCAGCGTCACCATGGCGACTTTGTCCAGCCGCCCTTCGGCCTTCAGGTCCAGCAAGGCCTGTTTGATGGTGCGTAGCGGCACCGCCCCGTACATCGAATATTCCGTCATGGGAAAGGCTTCGACGTACAGCGGTTGCGCGCCGGACAGCACCATGCCGTAGTGGTGCGACTTGTGGCAGTTGCGGTCCACGATGACGATGTCGCCCGGCTTGGTCACCGCCTGATAAACCATCTTGTTGGAGGTCGACGTGCCGTTGGTCACGAAGTAGACGTGGTCGGCGCCCACGGCGCGCGCGAACTTCTCCTGCGCCACCTTGATGTTGCCCGTGGGCTCAAGCATGCTGTCCAATCCGCCGGTGGTCGCGGAGGTCTCGGCCAGGAACAGGTTCAGCCCGTAAAACTCGCCAAAGTCGCGGATCCAGTTGGATTTGATGATGGACTTGCCGCGCGCGATGGGCAGGGCGTGGAAGGTGCTGATGGGGCGGTTCGCATAGCGTTTCAGGTTGTCGAAATGCGGGGTGGCCTGGCGGTCTCGCACGCCTTCCAGAATGTTCAGGTGCACTTCCATGGGCTCTTCGGCCTCATAGAACACCCGGCGTATGCAGTCGGCGGCCGGGTCGCCGGCCAGTTGCTCGACCTTGCGATCCGTCAGCAGGTAGATATCCAGCTCGGGCCGGATGTTGGCGATGAAGCGGGCCAGCTTGACGCCCGCTTGCCGCGTGTCGTCCGGCTGCGTATCCAGATGCTGGTAGGCCGACAGAAAATCGCGCAGCAGCGGGGCCTCGTGGGTGGAGGCAAAAGGCACTCCCTCGTAGATCACCACGGCTTCGATCTTGCCGTTCATGATCGTGGCAAGCAGGGCGTCTTCCACGCTGCCGACTAAAACGGGCTCATAGATCAAACCATCGTCGGGTCGACGGAACTGACGGATCTCCTGGCAAATGGCTGCCGTGCGCGATGCCGACATCGGCGTGACGAACAGGGTTTCGAAATAGGGTTGACGCCCGCCGTTCTCGCCCAAGCCCGCGGGCAGGCGGTCGGGCGCGTCGTACGAGGCGTCCTCGGCCACGTTCCATTCGCCGGCGTCGTAGCGGTAGCTGCCCGACAGCATCGCATTGCTCATGCGCAGTATGAGGCGCGCCGCGCCCATGGCGTCGCCCTCGGCCAGGCGCTCGTCCAGCGCACGCAGCAGCTGCGCGCCGGGATAGGCAAAATAGGTTTCCATCGGGCGCAGCGCGGCCAGGGCCTCTTGCACGGCGGTGGCCGCGCTGCGCCCGTTGCCGCCACGCGCTTGCGCCGCCCAGGCCTGCGCCTTGGCGTTCATGTCGCGCCACCGATCCATGCGCGCGGCCGAATTCGAAAACAGATGGTCCAGATCGCTGCCGTTGGTTTGACGGTTCATCATGGTGTACCCCTGGCGTTGCAAGGCGCAAAGCGCCCCGCAAATACGGAGAAAACGAAAGAAGACGGAGATAGAGGCGGGCGTCTGGATGGGCGGCTTTCTCAGGAAAGCAGCATGATCACGATCATTCCCCAGATGGTCAGCAAGGTGTTGCCGACCGCGTAGGTGACCGTATAGCCCAGCCCCGGGACTTGGCTTTTTGCGGCTTCGCACACCATGCCGAGCGCGGCGGTGGTGGTACGCGCGCCGGCGCAGATGCCCAGGATCAGCGCCGGATGAAAGCGAAACACAAATTTGGCCAACAACATGCCGACGACCAGCGGCACGGCCGTGGCGAAAATGCCCCACAGGAACAGGCTGATGCCCAGTTTCTGCAGGCCCGCCACAAAACCCGGCCCGGCGGATATGCCGACCACGGCAATGAACACGTTCAGCCCCACCGAATTCATGAACCACAGCGTGGGCTCGGGGATGCGTCCAAAGGTGGGATGAATGGCGCGAAACCAGCCGAACACAATGCCCGCGATCAACGCCCCACCCGCCGTGGACAGCGTCAGCGGGATGCCGCCCACATTGATCACGATCGCGCCGATCAGCGCGCCAGCGGTAATGGCCAGCGATACGAACGCCACATCGGTCACTGTCGTGGGCCGATCCACATAGCCCAATTCCTTGGCGGTGATATTGATGTCTTGCGTGCGCCCGACCACGGTGATGACGTCGCCCCGGTAGAGCTGCGTTTTGGGCAACACGGGAATCTGCGTTTCGGTGGGGCCGCGCCGGATCTTTTTAAGAAACACGCCGCGCGCGCCCGGCCACCGGGCCAATTCCTCCAGCCGTTTGCCATCTACCTTTTTGTTCGAGACGTAAATATCCACGCCTTCGGTCTTGATGTTGAGCAGCTCGGGGTCTTCGACTTCGCGCCCGCTGGGGCCCAGCCGCAGAATCATCTGATCGCGCTTGCCGCCGATGACCACCACGTCGCCCGCCTGGATAAGCGTGGCCTGGTCCACTTCCATGATGTCGCCGTCACGCCGTATGCGCTCGATGAACGCGCGCACGCCTTCCCGGGTGCCGGCCTCAAGTTCGCCGACTGATTTGCCGATGAATGGGCTTTCGGGCGCCACGGAATAGGCCCGCATCTCGAATTCATGCCATTCGGTGGCGCCTTGCGCGGCCTCGCCCGCGCCCAGCATTTTTTCGTATTCCTTACAGGCCGCCACCAGATCGATGCCCAACAGCTTCGGGCCGATCTGCGCCAGGATGATGGCCGAGCCCACCGTGCCGAAAATGTAGGTCACCGCGTAGGCGATGGGCATGGCGTCCAGCAAGGCCTGGGTTTCTTCCGGCGACCGGCCCAGGCGGTTGATTGCGTCGGTGGCCAGCCCCATCGATGCCGAGATGGTTTGCGAGCCGGCCAGCAAGCCGGCCGCTGAGCCCAGGTCATACCCGGCAATGATCGCGGCGACGGCCGCGGCGCCTAGGGAAAGCAGCGCCATGACCACGGCAAAGATCGCCTGCGGCAGCCCGTCCTTGGCGATCCCCCGCACAAACTGCGGGCCAACCCCGTAGCCGACCGCGAACAGGAACATCAGGAAGAACACGGATTTGACGTTGGGCGAGATCTTCACACCCAGGATGCCGATGACGATGGCGACCAGCAAGGTCGCGGTCACTGCCCCAAGGCTGAATCCCTTGAAGCTCTTTCCCCCGATCCAATAACCGATTCCCAGTGCCAGGAATATAGCGATTTCCGGATAAGCCTTAAGCGTAGAAACGAACCAGTCCATGGTCTTCTCCTCGAAGGGGCCACTCGATGATCTTGCTTCGTACAAACGCGGGCATACTGGCCTGCTGCGCTGCAACGGACGCGGCGGCGGGCACATCGGGCCAATCTAATCGGGGGAAAAAACAGGCGCCATACTCAAATTTGGGTATGGCGCGGGCGGGGCAGCGGGGGGGCGTTGTTGCGGGGCGGTCGGCGCGGGCGGCCGGGCGGCGCGAGGCGCGTGCGACGCTTGTGGGTTACTTCACCACGTAGTTGTTGGCTTCGGCTTCACCCGACCATTTGCGCAACGCCGCGATGAATTCCGGGCACACGTTGCCGTCCACGCTGGTGCTGGTAATGATGCTGTTTTCCATGCGCATCAGCACAGTGCATTCATACACGCGGGTGCGGTTTTGATAGTGTCCCGTGCTGTTGGTTTGAAAAACAGGCGTGGCGGCGGAGGTGTTGGTGGCCGGGATCATCCCTACTACTTGCTGGCTGGTCCCCGTGGTGACCCGCTCCGTGTAGGGCGCGGCCTGGTAGTCGGACCATTCCAGTTCCATCGTGTTGCCTACAGCGCGCTTTTTAGACGGCTCGCCCAGGGCAGCGATGGCGTCATTGATGGACCGGCCCTCCATGTTCTTGGCCACGTTCACGCTGGGCGAGAACGACAGGCCCGACTTGAACACATTGCCCAGGGACGGCAAGCCCGAGCTACCGCCGTCAGGCATGGGCGCGCAGCCCGACAAGCCCAGGGCGGCGGCAATCAGGGTGGCCGGCAACAGCAGCGTTTTGCGGCGGGTCGAACAATGCAAGGGCGACGTCATGGTGGGCGGTCGGTGTTCCGTGGCAAAGGGTCCGGTCGGCCTGTGATGCCGGCGGGGAGTCGGGGGATAACGCAGTCTGATTGTTTCTCTTCGTGACAGGCGGCCGGTTGATGCGGGCAGGGCATCAAGCCGACGACGCCGTGCCAAGCATCGATACACGTAAGAAAAGTCCGACATTTTTACCGGAAAACGGGGCCAGCAATCTCATCACGGTATGTGAAATTTGTTACTCAATATGCCTGGAAGGCGGCAAATCAGGGGGACGGAGCCCGCGCGCTTCTTGCTAACATCGTCCCCGCTTCGCTTCCGCATTCCTCTCTTTCATTGACCATGACGATGATGCCTGCCCGCTTTCACCCCCTGATCCGCGCTGCATTCGCCGCTATCGCCTTGCTGGCCGGTTTGGCTGCAAGCCCCGCGTACGCCGACAAGCAGTTTGGCGGCGTCGCCACCGATGGCAATCACGACAAAACGTACTGGACCATGCCCGAGGCGTCGCAAAAAGACGCCGAGGCCTCGTCGCTGGCCGAGTGCCGGCGCCAGGGCGGCAAGGACTGCAAGAAGTTGAACTGGTTTTCGGACAGCTGCCTGGCCTATGCGCGCAACTCGCGCCAGGACCTGTTTCCGGGCAACAGCGTGTCGTCCGAACTGGCCGCCAAGAAAGCCATGCGCCGCTGCACGGCAGGCAGCCCCGACGGCAAGTGCCGCCTGGTGTCGCTGCCGTACTGCGTGGGCCCCGGCTACAGCGCCGCCGACCTGCAAGGCGCCAAGCGCGCCAAGCCCGCCGATGTGGAAGCGTTGTCGGCCAAGGTCAATGACCGCCAATACTGGGGCGCCGTGGCCGAAGGCGCCGACGGCGGCCTGGTCTATTCGGACGGCTACCCGAAAGAAGACGACGCGGTCTCGACGCTGCTCAAGTGGGAAGAATGCAAGGACTGCCGCAAGGTGCTGACCTATAAGGACACCTGCGTCGGCATGGCCTGGGTGAAGGGCAGCGAAGGGCGTGGCACGCGCTTCACGGCGCTGAACCCCGACCCCGTTGCCGCGCGCGAGCAAGCGCGCAAGGAGTGCTCGGCCAAGACCGGCGCACCGGCCTGCGTGGCAATGCTGCGCTGCTCGGGACGCGCCTACATCGACGGCTACCCGGGCGAAGACGTGAAGCCGAAGTAAGCAGGCGGGCCCGAGTCAGACATCACTTATCCAGCCACGGCGCTTCCTTCCACAGCTTCTGGAATTCCGCCTCGCCGTTCGTCAATTCGCCGGCATAGTCGGCGGGCGGCAGGTAGCGCAAGGGGGCGAACATTTCTTTCGCCTTGGCCTGGAACGCCGGATCATCGACCGTGCGCTTGACGGCGTCCGTCAGCTTCTCGCGCACCTCGGGCGGCAAGCCCTTCGGGGCCGCCAGGCCGCGCAGCGACGCCAGTTCAAAGTCATAGCCCTGTTCCTTGAAAGTCGGCACGTCGGGCAGCGCGGCGGATCGCGTCTTGCCCATCTGCCCCAGGAACCGCAGCGGCGTGCCGCCTTTCTGATACTGCAAGGCTTCGCCCACGTTGATGGCGCCGATCGTGATTTCGCCACTGGCCAACGCGCCACGCACTTCACCCGCGCCCTTGTACGGAATGTGGCTTAGCTTCGTGCCCGACGCTCGCTCAAAGCGCAGCATGGCCAGGTGGTCGTCGGACCCCGTGCCCGTCGTGCCCACGGTGACCTTGCCCGGGTTTTTCTTGGCGTAGGCCAACAGGTCCGCCAACGTTTTCAGCTCGTTATCGTTGCGCACGGTAAAGGCGCCCGGATCATCGATCAAATTGCCCAACAGGTCATAGCTTTGCCACGTGAAGCCGGACTTGCGTTCAATGGGGATGGTCAGCAGGTTCGGCGTGTTGATAAAGCCGATGGTGTAGCCGTCCGGTTGCGCGCGGGCCAGTTCGGTAAAGCCGATGGCGCCGCCCGCGCCGGGGCGGTTCAGCACCACGATGCGCGCATCGTTGCCCAGGTACTTTTGCAGGAACGGCGCCATCATGCGCGCCACCAGGTCGGTGCCGCCGCCGGGGCCGTACGACACGATCAGGTTGATGGGGTGTTCGGGGTAGCCGGCCGCTTGTGCGCCGGCCGAGTACAAGGTGGCGCCGGACAGCAGGGCGATGGACGCCGCCAGCGCGCGCAAGGTGCGGCGCTTGTTGTGGGGATATTGCATGGTGTCTCCTCTTGGGGTGGGTCGGCGGCTTGATGCCGCACTGTGTTTTTCAACGCCGCGCACGGTGTTGTTCATAGGCGCGCACGGCGGGGTGCTACGACTGCAAGGCGGCAATCCGCGCGGCCGCTACCGGCCACACCTCGGGGTTGACCAGTTGCGGCGGACGCTCGCCACGCAGCATGGTCGTCAATTGCTGCGCGGAAGATCGCGCCACATTGCGACGGGCCTCATGCGTGACGCCCGCGGTATGAAAGGTGGGAACCACGTTCGGCAGCGCCAGCAGCGGCGCATCGCGCGGGGGCGGCTCTTGCTGCCAGACGTCCAGGCCCGCGCCGCGCAGATGGCCGCCCCGCAGCGCGTCGTACAGCGCGGCCTCGTCGTGGATGCCGCCACGCGCGGTGGATACGAACACTGCCTCCGGCTTCATGGCGGCAAAGGCGCGCGCATCGATCATGCCGCGCGTCGACGCGTCCAGCGGACAGTGCAGCGACACGACGTCGGCCTGGGCCAGCAGGTCGGGCAAGGACACCGGTTCCGCGCCGCGTGCACGGATGGTGTCGGCGTCCAGCAGCGGGTCATGCGCAATGACGCGCATGCCGAATCCTTGCGCAATGCGTGCCACCCGCGAGCCGATCTGGCCGATACCCACCAGCCCGATCACCGTGCCGTGAATTTCGTGGCCCATCAGATCCTCGCGCGAGAATCCGGTGTCGTGGCGCAGGCGTTGGTGCGATTCGACCACGCGGCGCTGCACGGCCAGCAGCAGCGCATAGGTATGCTCGGCCACCGAAGCGGCGTTGCCGCCCGCCTGGTTCACCACGGCAATGCCCGCTGCCGTGCAGGCGGGCACGTCCACGGTGTCGTAGCCGGCGCCGCCGGACGACACGCAAACCAGATCAGGGCATTGCGCAATCAGCTCCGCGTTGACGAACCATTGGCGCGGCAGTTCGTCCTTGGCGGCCGACACATGGTAGGCGTGGGCCGTGCGCAGGCCCGCCAGCGTGCGGGCGTCATCGCCGTGCGCGGGCAGCACCGATAAGGCTATGCCGGGTTCGGCGCCGACGATCTCGTCGAAGATCGGGTTCAGCCACAGGTCAAGGCGACACAGGCGTTTGGGGAAGTCTTGCGAGGGGGTACCGATATGCGGCATTGCACCTGGTCTCCGGTGGGCGGTCATCGTTTGAGGCGACTCTACGCGTGCGGACAACGGAGATAAAGCGAATAATTTGCTGATTCGTGCGCGACTTTTTCGAAACAGTGGTGTCGCGGTGTGGCTGTGCCACAAGGCCGCGCTACAGCATCCCGGCGGGCGCGCCGAAGTCCAGCGCGTCCTGCGCCAGCGCACGCAGGTTGGCCAGCATGGGCCGTGTGTCGTCGCGCCGCCATTGGAAGGTGTAGGGCAGGGGGCGTAGAGGCGGCAGGCCGGGCAGCCCGTACAGGTCGCCGCGTTGGATCATGATGCGCGCCCATGCCGTGGGCAGAAAGCCCAGGCCCAGCCCCTGCCGCAGCATCCCCGCGATGGCGCCCCAGCTGTTGCAGCACTGGGTGCGGCCGGGCGAGATGCCTTGCTCGGTCAGCCAGTCGTCCAGCATGCGGATCACGCCGGAGCTTTGCGGCTGCGTAATCAGCGTCAGCCCGGGCAGGTCGGCCACGGTCAGCGCGGTGGGGTCCGGCACCGCGCGCGGGGCGGCCACCCACTCGAACGACGCGCTGCCGATCAGGTGCGAGGCAATCGCCGCGCGCGAAGACGGCCCCGCGATCACGGCGAAATCCAGGTCGCCTTCTTCCAGGCCGCGTTCAACCAGTTCACCCACGCCCACATAGGGCTCGACCAGCAGGTTGGGATGTGCGCGCTGGATGTCGTCGATCAAGCGGGGCATCCACGTCATCGACGTCAGCTCGCCCGCGCCAAAGCGGCAGCGGCCGGAATAGGTCAGGTTGTTGCTGGCCTGCTGCATGAACTGGTCGGCGTTGCGCAGCAGGTCCTTGGCATGGGGAACCAGCTGTTCGCCCAAGGCCGTCAAGGTGGCGCTGCGGGCGCTGCGGCTGAACAGATCGGCGCCGATGGACGCTTCCAGTTCACCGATGCGCTTGGACAAAGACGACACCGAGATATTGAGCCGGTTGGCGGCAATGGCAAAGTTCTTGCAGGTGGCGGCCCAGTAAAAGGCTTCGAGTTGCTTGAGGGTCATGGCGGGGCCGGGGCAGGATCAGGTTGGCTTAAGGGCGAAGAAAAGTGTAATAAGCAATATCGATAAAGTCACTTTATTCAAACAAGCGCTGCGCCTATAGTCGTGCGCCATCGCCCAAACCACCGCGCGACGGCCGTTCCCACCCGCGGCCCGCCGCCGCCAGGAGACCGCCATGCCCGACCCGTTGCGCCATCTGCTCTGCCTGCACGATTTCCAGGCAGCCGCAAAGAAGCGCCTGCCTGAACCGATCTACGCCTATGTGTCGGGCGCGGTGGAAGACGGGCAGTCCGAGCGCGGCAACCGGCAGGCCTTTGCGCACTACGGTTTCCGGCCCAAGGTGCTGGTGGACGTCTCGCAACGCTCCACACGCGCCACCGTGCTGGGCCGCGACTACGCCGCGCCCGTCGGTGTGGCGCCCATGGGCATCGCGGCCTTGTCCAGTTATCGCGGCGACATCGTGCTGGCGCGCGCCGCCGCTGCCGCCGACGTGCCCTGCATCATGAGCGGGTCGTCGCTGATCCGCTTGGAAGAAGTGATGCAGGCCGCGCCGGGCACCTGGTTCCAGGCATACCTGCCCGGCGATGACGCGCAGATCAGCGCCTTGATCGATCGCGTTGCCGCCGCCGGCGTCACCACGCTGGTGCTGACCGTGGACACCCCCGTTGCCGCCAATCGCGAGAACAACGTACGCGCCGGCTTCTCCACGCCGTTGCGGCCCAGCGTGGGGTTGGCGTGGCAGGGGCTGACGCATCCGCGCTGGCTGTTCGGCACGTTTCTTCGCACGTTGTGGCGTCATGGCATGCCGCATTTTGAAAACAACTACGCCACGCGCGGCGCGCCGATTCTGTCGGCCAACGTGCTGCGCGATTTTTCAGATCGAGGCCATCTGAACTGGCGCCACGTGGCGGCCATCCGCCGCCGTTGGAAAGGGCGGATGGTCATCAAGGGCATCTTGCATCCCGACGACGCGCGCACCGCGAAGGCGCATGGCATGGACGGCGTGATCGTGTCCAATCATGGCGGCCGTCAGCTGGATGGCAGCGTGTCGCCGCTGTTGGCGCTGCCCGCCGTGGTGGACGCCGCGGGCGGCATGGACGTGATGCTGGACAGCGGCGTGCGGCGCGGGTCCGACGTGCTCAAGGCCATCGCGCTGGGCGCGCGCTGCGTGTTCGTGGGGCGGCCGTTCAACTACGCGGCCACCGTGGCGGGGCAGCGGGGCGTGGCGCACGCCATCGATCTGATCGTGGAAGAAGTCAGGCGCAACATGGGCATGTTGGGCGTGGTGGCATTGCGCGACGTGGTGCGCGACACGCTCGTGCGCTTGCCGCCGGGGCAAGACGGCGCGGGCGGCGACGGCGGGCAGGGCGGGTAGGGCGGCCAGTGCGGGCAGGGTGGCCAGTGCGGCCAGTGCGGCCAGTGCGGCGACGGCGCCATGCGCACTTAGCCTAGAATGCCGGCACCCTGACTTTGCGCGGCTTCGTCCGCACTGCCGCTGTGTTCCGTTGTTCCTGCGTACTGGCGTGGCCTTGTTTGAAAATCTGGCGTCGCCGCGCGCTTGCCTGCTGTGTTGCGATGTCCGCCGTGATGGCCGCCATCGTGCCCGCCATCGTGCAAGCGCAACCGGCCTCCAACGCCGACCATCTGAAAGCCGTTGAGCCCATCGGCGGCGATTTCGCGCTGCAAGGCTATCCAAAATCCCACCTGCGAACGATCCTGTATCGCGGCAAGATCTACCGGCCCTTGAACGCCTATGAGTTCGTGCACGTCAAGCCGCTGGGGCCCACGCAGGGCGGCCAGCCCATGCTGCTGGCGGTGTCCAACGACTTCATGGGCGTGGGCACGATCTTGATCGCGGTGCAAAACGGCACGCCGCTGGCGCGCGTGCTCAGTCCCACGGTGGACCTGCGCGACCCGGACATGGGCCTGGCGCAGCCCGGCCGGCAAGACGTGCTGCTTTTCACGGCGGGCGCGCGTGCGCTGGTGACCTCGACCGGGCAGGTGCTGTGGTTTGAGCACAAGCGCCCGAAGGAGTACATCCATTCGATCCCGTTGTTGGTGTCGGTGTCGCCGGACAACAGGCAGGGCGCGTTGCTGTTGGATAACCAGATCCGGCTGGCGCGCTTTGACGACGGCCCCTATGCCAGCGTGCCGTTCACCAAGGACCGGCAGGCCAAAGCGTTCGCCGGTCTGTGGGAAGAGAGTTCGCAAGCGGCCAAAAAGGCCTTGGACGCCGGCCAGCGCATCGATCAACGGCGGCTATACAACAACCTGAAAGCGGCATGGATCAATCAACATTTTGCATGGCGCCAGGGCAAGGACGGCTGGCAGTTCACGGGGCTGGACCTGACGTCCGCGCCCCTGCCCGCACTGACCGCGCGGGAGCATTGACATGACGCACGTTGCAAAGCGATTGCTGCTGCAAGGCGTGGGCCTGCTTGCGGTATTGCTGTTGGCGGGATGCGCGGGCAGTGCCGCCCTCTACGAAGAGCACGTGCGCACCGAAGACGCCAACCCCAAGGATGTCGTCCTGACGCTGGACGTGACGTTCGCGCGCGCGCCCGATTTCGACCCGAAGCAAGACACCCGGGCAGGGCCGCCGCCGCACGTGGAATATTCCGGCGGCCCCAGCCTGGACGTGCCGTTCTATCAAAAGGGCATAGGCTTTGACCTGGGCGTGGTGGGCGACCCGCGCGCCTTGCTGGCCTTGCCGTATCCGTCGCCCGCCACGCGCACCACGTCGGCCAAATTGAAGATCTTTGGCGAACGGCGTAATGCCACGCTGTACCGCTTTGTCGTGCTGCCCCGCGCCGGCTGGAACAGCTACAACAGCTTCCAGGTGTCTTTCGCCATCAATGGCCGCCAAGAGGGCATGACGTTTGCCTACAGCGCCAAGGCGGTGTGCGACAGCACGTTCGACGTGACCACGCCCACCTATGGTTTCGGCATGTCGGTGTCGGCCAGATTGCCCGACGGCAAACCCGCTTGCTTGATGGCCTGCGACGCGCGGCCCGGCTACCCGGGCTATTGCGCGTTCGGCGCCGACGTGGAATCCATGTTGGTCCGTTGATGCGGGCCGGGCGGTCAGCCGCCCATGTCTTTCACCGCCCGTTCGATCAACCCTTGCAGCCAGGCCAGCGCCGCGTCCGTCGGCGCGCGCCGGCTGCTGATCATGTCGACGGCAAATGGGCCGGGGTCCACTTCCGGCGGCAAGGGCCGCAGGCTGAGGCTTTGCCCCGCCAGGCGCTGCGCCGCGCGGCGCGCCAATGTGGCGATCAAGTCCGTACCGGCCACGGCGTGGGGCAGGGCGACGATGTGTGCAAACGTGCACGCGACGCGGCGCTTGCGGCCCAGACGTGCCAGGCCGGCGTCCACCACGCCGCGCGCGGAACCATCGTTGCTGGGCACGAACAGCGCGTGTGGCAAGGCGACGTAGCGTTCCAGCGTCAGCTTGCGGCCACGCAGGCCGGGATGCTGTTTATCGGCAATGCAGATGAAGGTTTCTTCGTATAGCCGCGTGGCGCGCATGCGCTTGGGCGGGCTCAGGTGGCCGCCGATGGCGATGTCGACGGTGCCGTTATCCAGTTGTTCGTAAATGGCGGCGCGGTCCAGGCGGGCGACGCGCAAGTCCGCCGCGGGCGCTTCACGGCGCAGGCGCGCCACGATGTGCGGCACGAGCACCACGTCGGCATAGTCGCTGGCGGCCAGCGTAAAACGCCGCCCGTGCGCCGCACCCGGGTCAAACCCCACCCCTTGGGCCAGCGCGCGCCGGATCTGATCCAGCGCGCTGCTTACGGCGGGCATCAGCGCGATAGCGTGGTCCGTGGGCTGCATGCCGTCGGCGGTGCGCAGGAACAGTTCGTCGTTGAACAGGCGCCGCAACCGGCCCAGCGCGCTGCTTACCGAAGGCTGTGCGCGGTGAATGCGCTGCCCGGCCAACGTCACGTTGCGCGTTTCGTACAGGGCTTCAAAAGCCACCAACAGGTTCAAGTCCACGGCAGATAGATTCATGCGGTCAATAGTACGTATAGCGGATATCGATTTCAACAATTGGCGCTGTCGCTTCTACCATGGTCCGCATGGACACACAAAGGAAGCAGGCATGGCAACCGTATTGATTACCGGCATTGAACCGTTCGATGGCGAAACGCTTAACCCCTCGTGGGAGGCCGCGCGCCGCCTGGACGGGCAGGCCGTGGCGGGCGCGCACTTGGTTGCGCGCCAACTGCCCTGCGTCATCGGCAAGGTGGTGGATCGCTTGCGCCAGGCAATCGATGACGTGCAGCCGGACGTGGTGATCTGCCTGGGGCAGGCGGGCGGTCGCGTGGACGTGTCGGTCGAGCGCGTGGCGATCAACGTGATCGATGCGCGCATTCCCGATAACGAGGGCCGCCAGCCCGTCGACGAGCCCATCGTGGCGGGCGGCCCGGCGGCCTATTTTTCTACCTTGCCGATCAAGGCCATCGTCCGCGACCTGCGCGCGGCCGGCATTCCCGCTTCGGTGTCGTCCACGGCGGGCACCTACAACTGCAACACCATCTTCTACGGCCTGGCGCATCTGATCGCCACGCAGCGGCCCGCGTTGCGCGGTGGCTTCGTGCACGTGCCTTACCTGCCCGAGATGGCCACGCGCCATCCCGGCGCGCCCAGCCTGGCGCTGGACGTGCTGGTGCAAGGCGTCAAGATCATGGTGGCCACGACGCTGGCGGTGTCGCAAGACATCAAGCTGGGCGCGGGCGCGCTGCACTAACCGACGGACATCAACATGAACACAACATTGGCGAACGCCGACACCTTTGCGCTGGACGGCACGCCGTTCCAGCATCGCCGCGTGGTGGTGGACGGCTTGGGATATCACGTGGTGGAAGGGGGCACGGGGCCCGCGCTGATCTTGTTGGCGGGCTTTCCGCAAAGCTGGTACGCGTGGCGGCGCGTGATGCCGCTGCTGGCGCCGCACTTTCGCGTGTTCGCCGTAGACCTGCCTGGGCAGGGAGACTCCGACAAGCCGCTGGATGGCTACGATACGCGCACCGCCGGCGAACGCCTGCATGGCTTGTTCCACGCGATGGGCCTGACGCGCTATGCGCTGGCGGGGCACGATATCGGCGCGTGGATCGCGTACCCCTACGCCGCGCGCTATGCGCACGAGGTCGATCACGTGGTGCTGCTGGACGCGAACATTCCTGGCGTCACTCTGCCGCCCGCCATCGAGCTTGGCGCGGATAACTGGCGCAGCTGGCACTTCCTGTTCAACAGCGTTCCCGACTTGCCCGAAGCCTTGCTGGCCGGGCGCGAGCGCATCCTGATCGAATGGTTCTTCTCACGCAAGACGGCCAACAAGCCGGGCGTGTTCAGCCGTGCCGACATCGATGAATACGAACGCGTGTACCAGACCTTGGGCGGCCTGCGCGGCATGCTGGGCTACTACCGTGCTGAACCGGAAGACCGCGAGCAGAACCGCGCGCTGCGCGATACGCCGTTGACCGTGCCGGTGCTGGCGCTGGGCGGAGAACAGGGCAGCGCGCCCGGCCTGCACCAAGCGCTGCGGCCCCTGGCACGCGATCTTCAGGGCGGCGTGTTGGCCGATTGCGGCCACTATCTGCCCGAGGAACAACCGCGAGAATTGGCGCGGCGCATGTTGGCGTTCTTGACGGACAAGCGCGCCTAGCCGGGCTATTTTCACATTGCGTATCGGTATTTGTTGCGCGCCGGCGCCGCCCCTATCCTGAATTTTTGCAAACACACAGGGGCGGCAAATGAGCACACTGGAACACACGCGGCTGGACATCCGGCCGCTGTCGGTTTTTACGGGCGCCGAGATTCACGGCGTGGACCTGACGCAAGCGCTGACCGAAGACGAGGTCGAGCAGATCCGCGC
Source organism: Achromobacter sp. 1L-A-4-B-C2 (assembly GCF_057291955.1). NCBI lineage: Bacteria > Pseudomonadati > Pseudomonadota > Betaproteobacteria > Burkholderiales > Alcaligenaceae > Achromobacter > Achromobacter sp. 1L-A-4-B-C2. The sequence continues at coordinate 57,578 of NZ_JBXAWP010000005.1, read as the reverse complement.
GGCGCTGCTGCGCTGGAAGGTCGTTTTCTTTCGCGACCAACACATCGACCACGCCCAGCACCTGGCTTTTGCGCGGCGTTTTGGACGCCCGACGTCGGCGCATCCGTACGACGCGAATCCACCCGAAGGCTATCCCCAGATCCGCACGATTTCATCGCGGTCCACTACCGGGCGGCGCGGTGAACGCTGGCACACCGACGTAACGGGCGTGGTCAATCCGCCCGCCGCGTCCATCCTGCGCGCGGGCCGGCAAGTGCCTGCGTATGGCGGCGACACGATCTTCACCAATCTGGTGGCGGCTTACGAGCATTTATCGCCCGCGTTGCGCGCGCTGGCAGACGGGCTGTGGGCGCGCCACCAGTTTGGCGGCTACAACGGCGACTTCGACAACCAGACCGTCTATGCCCAACGGGTGCAGGCCAGCCCGCTGGTGTCCGAGCACCCGGTGGTGCGCGTGTTGCCCGAGACGGGCGAGCGCGCGCTGTTCGTGAACCCCGGCTTCACGCGGTGGATCAAGGACGTCAATGAAGAGGAAAGCCGCCATCTGCTGAACCTGTTCTTTGAAGAAATCACTCGGCCCGAATACACCGCGCGCTTCCGTTGGGAGCCCGGCAGCATTGCGTTCTGGGACAACCGTGCGACGGCCCACCAGGGGCCGGGTGACTTTGCTTATCTGGACACCGAACGCGTGCTGTACCGCATCACGCTGGAGGGCGACGTGCCCGTGGGGGTGGACGGCCGGCATTCAACGGCGGTGCTGGGCAAGCCGTTCAGCGCGTTCGGCGCGGACACGGGAGCCACGGCATGAGCAGCAAACGTAAATCCGCATGGCGCTTGGGGCTGGGTCTGGCGGCGGGCGTGGTGGTGGGCGCCGGCCTGTTGAGCAATTTTGCCGGGTCGGCGCCGGTGGCCTCGGAAGATGCCAACCGCTACCCGAACCGACCCGTCAAGATTGTGGTGCCGGTTGCGGCGGGCGGCAGCGCCGACAAGCTGGCGCGCACCCTGGCGCAAAAGCTGGGCGAGAAATGGCGCCAGAGCGTCGTCGTCGAAAACCAGCCGGGCGCCAGCAGCGCCATCGGCAACGCGGCCGTGGCGCATGCTCGCGGCGATGGCTACACGCTGCTATTGGCCGGCGACGCCTTGTCGCTCAATGCCTTGCAGGCCAGCGTGCCGTACGACCCGGTCAAGGACTTGCAGGGCGTGACCAAGGCCGTGGTGAACCCGCAGCTGCTGGTGGTTCGCCCCGGCCTGGGCGTGAAGACCTTTCAGGAGTTCGTGGCGCTGGTCAAGCAACGGCCCGGCGAGATTTCGCTGGCCTTGCCTGGCGGCACGGGCAGCTTGCAGCACCTGGCGGTGGAACTCTTGAACGAGCGCATGGGCGCGAAGACGAATCAAATCCCTTACCCAGGCGGCGGCCCGGCCACGCTGGACGTCTTGGGCGGGCACGTGGACGCGATGTTGATCACCTTGGCCGCCGCCACGGAAAACGTGCGCAGCGGCAAGCTGGTGGCGCTGGCCGTGACCACGCCGACGCGCTCTGGCGCGTTGCCCGACGTGCCCACCATGCAAGAGGCGGGGCTGCCCGACTACGCGGTGGAAAGCTGGCAGGGCTTGTCCGTGCCGGCATCCACGCCGCGCGCGGTGGTCGACCGGATCAACCGCGACGTCGTGGCGGTGCTGCGCGAGCCCGATACGGCGGCGTTGCTGGAAAACCTGGGCTTCACCATCGCCGCGACGGCGCCCGAAGCGGTGGACCAGACGGTGCGCGACGACATCGCCACTTACCGCCGCATCATCGCGTCGGCGGACGTGAAGCTGAAGTAGCGCACGGCCGCGCCGTCGCCCGGACGCCGTCGCACGGACGCCGTCGCACGGATGCCGCCGCACGGACGCCGTCGCACGGACGCCGTCGCACGGATGCCGCCGCACGGATGCCGTCCCCGCCCGGACCTTCCGCATATTGATATCTGAAAGTCTTCTTTGTCTTGCCGGCCTGGCGCCCGCAGCATGGACGCACGTTCACATCAACCGACAAGACAACAACATGACGATACGCAAAGCAGCCGCCCACCAGGCCGTCGGCATCGCCGGCGGCTACATCAGCCTCACCCTTGCCCTGGCGCTGGCGCTTGCCGCCGGTGCGGCCCACGCCGACGCCACGCTGGACAAGATCAAGCAGCGCGGCACGGTCACCATCGGCGTGCTGGCCAACGGCGGCGTGTTCGGCTCGCTGGACCCGGCCACGCAGCAGCTGGTGGGCTGGAACCCCGAGCTGGCGCGTGAGCTTGCCAAGGGCCTGGGCGTGAAAGCCGAACTGGTGCAGGTGCAAACCGCGACCCGCACGCAATTCCTGATTTCGGGCAAGGTGGATCTGCTGATCGCCTCGATGGAGCTGAACCCGGAACGCGCCGAGATCCTGGGCTATGCCCCTACGCCGTTCTTTCGCGTGGGCGGCGCGGCGGCCACGCTAAAGACCAGCGGCATCGCCAAATGGGAAGACCTGCGCGGCAAGCCGGTGTGCGTGTCGCAAGGCAGCAGCTTCGCCAAGCCCTTGTCGTCGGACTATGGCGCGGTGGTCAAGGGCTACAAGAGCTCTTCCGATTCGCTGCTGGCGCTGCGCGGCGGCCAGTGCGTGGCGGCCGTCCACGACTCCACCTTGATCCATCCGCTGCTGCGCAACAACCCGGAATGGGCCGACTACCACGCGCCCATCGCGACCGAAGTGCTGCCCGCCAATTCCGTGGTGTGGACGCGCAAGGGCGAAGCGGACACGATTGCCGCCGTCGACAAGGTGGTGCAGGACTGGCACCGCACGGGTTGGCTGATTGCCACCGAAAAGCGGCTTGGCATCGAGCCCGCCCAACCCTTGTTGCAGGAACTGCACGCCAAAGCCAAGCAGGGCGGCTGAGCGCGCCTGGATACTGATCGGACATACGAAGATGAAGCATCTGGGCAAGAACAACTCGGGCAAGAACAATTCGGACAGCGCGGGTTCGGCGAAGTATCCCCGTGTTCGCACCAAGGGTGATGCCGGCAAACGCCCCGCGCTGCCGTCACGCGCCGCCATGGCGGTCGCGCTGGTCGCGGGCTTGGCGACCTTGGGCACGGCCGGCATCGCGCACGCCGACGCCACGCTGGACAAGATCAAGCAGCGCGGCAAGCTTGTGGTGGGGGTGGACGGCGCCAGCCCGCCGTTCGGCCTGCTGGACCCGGCCACCGGCAAGGTCGGCGGCTTTCAGACGGACCTGGGCGCGGACATCGCCAAGCGCCTCGGCGTCACACTAGAGACGGTGCCGGTAACCGCGTCCACGCGCGTGCAGTTCCTGCAAGCCGGCAAGGTGGATCTGCTGATCGCCAACATCCAATGGACTCAGGAACGCAGCGAAATCCTGAGCTACGCGCCCACGCCCTACAACCTGGTGGGCGGGGCGGCCATGGTGTCCAAGAAAAGCGGCATCAAGCGCTGGGAAGACCTGAAGGGCAAGGTGGCGTGCGTGTCGCAAGGCAGCAACTTCGCCAAGCCCTTGCAGGACACCTATGGCGCGGTGGTGAAGGGCCTGCGCAATATTCCGGAATCGTTGCTGGCGTTAAAGGGCGGCAGCTGCGACGCGTCGGTGCACATCCAACCGGCGCTTTATGAAACGCTGCACGGACCCAGCGCAGGGCAATGGAACGACTTTGAACTGGCGACGCAGGACCAACTGATTCCATCGCCCACAGTGATCTGGACGCGCCGCAACGAGGCCGACACGCGCGCCTTGGTGGACGGCGTGATCCGCGACTGGTTGACCACGGGCCTGCTGGTGCAGGCGGCCGAACGCTATGGCGTACCGGCCGATTACCTGAAGCAGGCCACCGCCCGGGCGCATGCCGGCCAATTCGACAGCGCGCCGCCCGAAGCCAACGCCAAGCCGTGACGCTCTGCCAGGACGGTGAGCAGTGCCCCCAACGCTTGACGCCTTCGGATCCTCCGACTGCAAAGGAAGTGACATGACCACGAACCTGTTCCCTGACGCCTTGTCGCGCCGCGCCCGCGGCGCCCAGCTGTCTCCCATTGCCGCCGCCGGCGCCCGCGCGGCGCGGTTGGCGGCCGAGGGCCGTTCCATCATCGTGCTGACCTCGGGTGAACCCGATTTCGACACGCCCGACGCCATCAAGCAGGCGGCTCGCGTCGCGCTGGAACAGGGCCAGACCAAGTACACACCCACCGCGGGCACGGCGGCGTTGCGCCGCGCCGTGGCGCAAGGCTACCGCCAGCGAGACGACGTGGACGTGGACGCCTCCAACGTCATCGTTTCCAACGGCGGCAAGCAGGTGATCTACCTGGCGCTGAACGCCACGCTGGACGAGGGCGACGAGGTGATTGTGCCGGCCCCGTACTGGCCCACGTTCCCGGACGCGGTGCGCATCAACGGTGGCCAGCCGGTGGTGGTGCCCACGCGCGCCGAACAGGGTTTCAAGCTGACGCCGCAGAGCTTGCGGCAAGCGATTACGCCGCGCACCAAATGGCTGATCCTGAATTCTCCCGGCAACCCCTCGGGCGCGGTCTATACCGCTGACGAGCTGGCCGCGCTGGCCGCCGTGCTGCGCGACGCGCCGCATGTGCTGGTGCTGTGGGACGAGATGTACGAAGCGATCTGGTTCTTGCAGCCGCCCGTGTCCCTGCTGCGCGTGGCGCCCGATCTTGCCGGCCGCACCCTGGTGGTCAACGGCGTGTCCAAGGCGTATGCCATGACAGGCTGGCGCATTGGTTGGGGCACGGGGCCCACGCCGTTGATCCATGCACTGGAAGCCGTGCAGTCGCAGGTGTCGTCCGGCGCCAGCTCGTTGGGGCAGGCGGCGGCGCTGGCTGCGTTGCAAGGGGCGGCGGACGGCTTTGTGATAAACGCCAGGCACGCGTACGCCGCGCGTGCGCAGCGCGTGGTGGATGGCCTGGGTGCGGTGCCGGGCTTGCAGGTGCACGCGCCGCACGGCTCGTTCTTTGCATGGGTCGGCGTGGCGGGTCTGATTGGCGCGGTGCGGCCGGACGGGCGCCGCATCGAGCACGACGGTGACGTGGTCGACTGGCTGTTGGAGTCGGCGGGCGTGGCCGTCGTGCAGGGCAGCGCCTATGGCTTGTCGCCGTATTTGCGGCTGTCGTTCGCGGCGTCCGACGCCGATATCAACGCGGCCATCGAACGTATCGGCCAGGCCGTCGCGACGTTGGCGCCGCAGGCATCGCTGGAGGCCGCCGCATGATGGACCAGCTGTTGCAAGCGTGGGTTGATGTCTTCAAGCCGCTGGGCCTGAACTACAGCTTTGTGCAGGACCCGGGCGAGCTCTCGGCGTTCGGGCATGGCCTGTTGGTGACGCTGCAACTGTGCGCATGGACCATCCCCGTCAGCCTGTTGTTCGGCGTGCTGATCGCAGCGGGGCTGACCAGCGGCCGCCGATGGTTGGCGGCGCCCTTGCAGGCCTTCGTTGAACTCACGCGCAACACCCCCACGCTGGTGCAGTTGTATTGCGCGTTCCTGGTGTTGAACATGCTGATCACGCAGAAGCTGGGCGGCGGCAATCCCATCACGCCGTTCGCCTGGGTGGTGATCGTGGTGGCGCTGCACAAGGGCGTGTTCCATGCGGAAGCGCTGCGCGCCGGCATCCAGGCCGTGCCGTCGGTGACGATGGAGGCCGCGCGGTCGCTGGCGTTTACAAGGCGCCAGATCCTGACGCAGGTGCAACTGCCGCTGGCCGTGCGCTTTGCCTTGCCGGCGCTGGTCAACAACCTGGTGGACCTGGTGAAAATGACCGCCATCGCGTCGGCCATCGCGGTGGGTGACGTGACGTACGAATCGATCATGATCTGGTCGCATCGAGACAACGTGCTGGAACTGCTGCTGCTGATCCTGCTGTACTTCGGCTTGTTGACCTGGCTGGTCAGCGTGGCGGGCCGTCGTCTGGAAGACCGCCTGAGGATGCCCGGCTATGGCCAATGATCTTGCGTTCAAGGGCGCCGATGCCAAAGCGCCCGGCGTCGACGGGCAGCAACGCCGCCGTCGGGCCGCCACCGGGTTTCTGCCGGCGTTGTTGCCAGCATTGTTGCCCGCGTTGTTGCGCGACCCGTGGTTTTTGCTGTTGTTGGCCCTGGTCGCGCTGGGCTTGACCTGGGCCGTCACCGGCACCACGCCCGAAGCCGTGGCGGCGTTATGGCACTGGTCGCCCGCCTTGCTGCGTGGGCTGGCGATGAACATCCAGATCAGTCTGCTGGCGATGGCGCTGGGCACGCTGGTGGGGCTGGTGATCGGCGCGCTGTCGCTGTCGCCCTCATGGCTGTTGCGCAGGCTCACGCGCGCTTACGTTCTGCTGTTTCGTAACGCGCCGATTCTGGTGCTGGTGTATTTCACCACCTACGTGTTTCCGTTCGAACTGAACCTGGGCGGCTGGTATGTGCCGTTCCCCGATTGGATCAAGGTGGTGATCGGCCTGGGGCTGCCCGCCAGCGCCAATGTGGCCGAGATCTTCCGGGGCGCCATCCAGTCGATACCCAGCGCGCAGTGGGAAGCGGCGCAGTCGCTGGCGTTCAGGCGTACTCAGATTTTCCGCATGGTGGTATTGCCGCAGTGCGTGCGGCGCATGTTGCCGTCGTGGATGAATCTGATGGCCAGCATCACGATGAGCACGTCGCTGGCGTCCTTGGTAGGCGTGCACGACCTGGTGGATACCGCCACCGTCGCCAGCAACACCGTGGCGCGCAGCGACTTCACCATTCTTGTCTATTTCACGCTATTGGCGCTGTTTTTCGCCTATTGCTATCCCATCGCGCGTTGGACGCGGTACATGGAACGACGCCATGAACATCATTGAACTGAATCCGCTGGTCAGCCTGCGCGACGTGCACCTGGCGTTTGGCGATACCGAAGTGCTGCGCGGCATCGACCTTGAAGTCAAGCAAGGGCAGGCGGTGTCGATCATCGGCCCGTCTGGGTCGGGCAAGTCCACCATCCTGCGTTGCATCACCGGCCTGTTGCGTGCGCAACGCGGCGCGATCCAGGTGGGTGGCGTGCGCGTGGACGGGCTGAAAACAGAAGCCGACTTCATCGCCTTGAGAAAGCGCGTGGGCTTCGTGTTCCAGCAATACAACCTGTTCCCGCACCTTAGCGTGCTGGAAAACCTGGTGATCTCACCCGTGAAGGTGGCCGGGCTGCCGCGCGTGCAGGCCGAGGCCCGCGCGCGTGAACTGCTGGCCAAGGTGCGCATGGAACACAAGGAAGGCGCGTATCCCGGCGAACTCTCGGGCGGCCAGCAACAGCGGGTGGCCATCGCGCGCGCGCTGGCGCTGCAACCTGAGTTGATTTTGTTCGACGAGGTGACCTCGGCGCTGGACCCCGAAATGGTCGGCGAAGTGCTGACCGTGATCCGCGATCTGGTCCAGGACGGCATGACCTGCGTGCTGGTCACCCATGAAATGCGCTTTGCGCAAGAGGTGAGCGACACCGTGTACTTCACCGAAGCGGGCCGCATCGTGGAATCCGGCCCGCCGTCGCGCCTCTTCGGCGCGCCTGACAGCGACCGTACCCGCGCCTTCTTGCAGCGTTCGCTGGGCGCCTCGCCCGCCCGCCGGTCCACGTCGGATCCGATCGCGAACGCGCTGTCTTTCGACCCGCTGCGCCTGGCGGTGTAACCCACAAGGAATCTGATCATGACTTTCCCATCCGCCATGTTGGCAGGCCACCGAGAGGTGCGCGCATGAGCCTGGATCACGCCCACGTCCAAACCCGGCTGGTACACGCCGGCTCTCCCGCATTGACGCAGGGAGCGGGCCCGGTCAACGTGCCTGTCGTGCGCACCAGCACCGTGCGTTTTGCCGACACCGCCACGCAGGCCGCGCTTAACCAGCAACGCGCGGCGGGTGACCGCGTTGCCACCTACGGGCGCCACGGCCTGGACACGCACCAGGCGCTGGAAGAGGCGGTGGCCTTGCTGGAAGGCGGCTATCGAACGGTGCTGGCGCCGTCCGGCCTGGCCGCGATCACGTTGGTGCTGCTGGCGACGCTTGCGCCGGGCGATCACGCGCTGGTGGCCGATAGCGTGTATTCGCCAGTGCGCAAGGTCGACAAGTCCTTGCTTGCGCGCTATGGCATCGAAGTGGAATATTTTTCACCGGGGCAAGATGCGCTGGAACCGTTGATCCGGCCCAGCACGCGGCTGTTGTATCTGGAGTCGCCCAGCTCGCTGCTGTTCGAGGTGCTGGACCTGCCCGCGCTGGCCGCTACCGCGCGCCGTCATGGCCTGTGGGTGGCGGCCGACAACACCTGGAGCGGCGGCCTGTACTACCAGCCGTTGGCGCTGGGCGCGCACATCTCCATCCAGGCCGCCACCAAATACCTGGCCGGCCATTCGGATGTGATGATGGGCGTGGTCACCGTGGACAGCGCCGAACTGGCGCAACGGATTGGCGCGACTTACGACGCGCTGGGCCTGTCGGTGGGCGCGGACGACGCCTATCTGACGCTGCGTGGGCTGCGCACGCTGGACGTGCGCCTGGCGCGCCATCAAGTCAACGCGCTGGCCGTGGCGCAATACCTGGCCACGCACCCGGACGTGTCGCGCGTGTTTCATCCGGCCTTGCCCGAAGACCCTGGCCACGCGTTGTGGCGGCGAGACTTCAGCGGTGCAAGCGGCTTGGTGTCTTTTGCCTTCAATCACCCGGATCCGACGGCGGCATCGCGCTTCATCGACGCGTTGCAGTACTTTTCGATCGGCGCGTCCTGGGGCGGTTATGAAAGCCTGGCGCTGGAAGCCGCGCCGCAACGGCTGGCGGAACATAGCCTGTGGAAGCAGGTCCCCGGGCAGCAGTCCGTGGTGCGGCTGCACATCGGTCTGGAGAATCCGCAAGATTTGATCGGCGACCTGGAACGTGCGTTCAGCAGCACGCGGGAGGCGTTGCGACGCAGCGCCTGAGGCGGGCTGCAAACATCAGCGCAACGATAAAAAAACAGCTGCGCGTATTTGCTAATAAGCGGCGCGCTTTAAGGTTTCTGGCTATGTAGAAGCAATTACAACCTCTTTGTCCGGTTGTGCCTTCGGGTACTAAGATTTGCCCTGTTCCATGGCTGGCAGCAGGGCATGACTTCACTTCTTTCGATCGATTCGGTACAGCTTCCATTCCTGTCGCGCCGGCTTCACGCCGTGCGCGAGTTCTATCACCGCGTCATCGGCCTGGACGAGATGCCCGCGCGGGATGGCCAGCGCCTGCTTTTCTCTTTGGGCGACGCGACGCTGTCGCTTTCTCCGGTCCAGGAGCTGAGCAGCGGCGTCAAGCCCGACTACCTGGCGCTGAAGACGCGCGCCTACGACGAGATCCTGGCGCGTCTGCGTCAGGCCGGGCATTTTCCGGTCTGTTCCAAGCCCGACGCATCGCCGCGCGTGATGTACGTAAAAGACCCGTCCGGCAATCAACTGGCCTTCCTGGGCTGAGGGCGCGCGATGAACTTTCAGCAACTACGTTCCGTGCGCGAAGCCGTGCGCCAGGACTTCAACCTGACCGACGTCTCGGAAAGCCTGCATACCTCGCAACCCGGTGTCAGCCGGCAGATTCGCGAGCTTGAGGAAGAAGTGGGCGTCGACATTTTTGTGCGCTCGGGCAAGCGGCTGATCGGCCTGACGCCGCCCGGCGCGCTGATCTTGCCCTTGGTCGAACAAATCCTGCAATGCGCGGATAACATCCGGCATGCAGGCGCCGAATACGCCGATAGCCGGCAGGGCGTGCTGTCGATCGCGGCCACGCATTCGCAGGCGCGCTACGCCTTGCCGCCGGTCATCAAGGAATTTCGCCAGCGCTATCCGGATGTGGTGCTGCACCTGCATCAAGGCTCGCCCAAGCAGGTGTCCGAAATGCTGCTGGAAGGCGAGGCCGACATCGGCGTGGCAACCGAAGCCGTCGCCAACTATCCGGGGTTGGTCAACCTGCCGTGCTACCGCTGGAGCCACAGCATCATCGTGCCGCGCGGCCATCCGCTGGAAGGCCGGCACGACGGCATCAGCCTGTCGCAGTTGTCCCGCTATCCCATCATCACCTATGGCCAGGGCTACACCGGCCGCGCCCACATCGACGAAGCGTTCGCCCGGGCCGGCCTGACCCCGGACATCGTCATGACGGCCATGGACGCCGACGTGATCAAGACCTATGTAGAGCTGGAACTAGGCGTAGGCATCGTGGCCGCCGTGGCCTGGGACCCCGAACGCGACACGCGGCTATGCGCCATCGACGCCCGCCACCTGTTCGAGATCAACCTGACCCGCCTGGCCATCCGCCGCGGCGCCTGGCTGCGCGGCTACGCATTCCACTTCATCGAGATGTTCGTCCCAACCCTGACGCGGGAAGTGGTGGAACGGGAGCTGAAGGGAGAGGGCTGAGGGGCTGTGCGGCTGACGTTTCGGTGAAAAGCAGCTGAGCGTGCAGGGTCGATGCAGCCCATGCGGCGCGGGCGTTGTTAACGCAGGAACGATACCAGCACCCAGGTGACGTCCTGGCCGTTCAGTTGTGGCATGGGCGTCTGATAAGCGAACGTCCGGGGACCCGTGGGAAAGGCTTCGCAGGTCCATGTGCCCGGGTAGGGGCAAGGCTGGCCGGACCGTACGCGGGTTTTCGGGCTTGTGGCAGGGTCGCCCATCCAGTGCCAGGTGATGGATTGCCCTTGATACCTGGGCAGCGCGCCGTGCCTGCCAACGACGCACAGTATTTCGCCCTTGTCGTCGCCTTGCCATAGGCCGGCGCGAGGCGCTGACTCACCGCTTTCGGCGCGGCGTGCGGGCTCGGGGAGCGGGTCACTTTGATCTATGTCCCGCTGCCAGATCACGCGGCCGTGCGATGGACTTTGTGAGATCGACGGAGCCGCTTCCCCAGCCTTGAAATAGCGCCGCGAACCGGTTTTTGCAAGGGTGTACCACCAGCCGTCCGACGGGATGTCTTCGCCGACGAGGATGTGTGTGGGCGTGGGTTCGTTCGGCGCGGCCCCGGGCGTCCGGCCTCGAATTTCAGGCGTGGGCCAATCACTGTCGTCATCGAACCGGCCAAGCCAACGCTGCGTGTCGGAGCGATTGAAACGCTCATTCGGATCGCCATCCCATTCGCCCGAGCCCACCAGGTCCAGCAGGGGATGGCGGATACGGCGAAGCAAACGGTTGGCCAACACGGGAAGCTCGGGCACGCCGTTTTCGACGGGGTAGAGTTCCGGTTGCGGGCCAAGTTCGATCCACTGGCCGCAGTGCAACGAGTCGATGCGGATGCGGGGGTCGGCAAGGTGCGCGGCAACGTCGTCGCGCGATATCCCAAGCTTTTCGCGCCAGATGTCGGACAGGAAAAAGCCCCAGGTGGGGGGGCGGATGCCGGAGGGTAGTTCCGGTGTGAAAGTCATGCCGAACGTGTCGTCGGTGTCCAAACCATAGAAATGGGGCGTCAGCGCGCGATCCCACACGGCAACTTCGGACCGCATGCCGAACTCCAAGGGATTGGCTATCGCAAAGCCGCTGTAGACCTGAGCTGGCGACAGGAGCGTGATCGTTTGAATAACGAATTTTCGCCATGCGTCCTTATTGTCCAGCCACCACTGCCATCGAAAATACAATTGGATCGAAGAGTAGGCGCGGTCGCCGTCCCCCCAGTCTGACGTTCTCCATAGGTACGCAGCGTGGGTGGGCGAGCTCGCATGGTTCGCTTCGTCAGTGAAATTGACTGTAAACGCCTTGTCTACAGCGATCTTTCTCGCCCAATCGCGTAGGTCTCCAAGACGCGGCGACCCGTAACGATGGGGTCGAGACGTGCCTGGATGGGTTGCGACGGTATAGGGAAAGTCCAAGAGCCGTTCGAAAGCCTCGTGTATATCGATCATATCCGTTGCGGTCTTTGAGGCCACTGCGGGATCGTACGTAAAGTAAAAGGTAATAAACGGCGTGATCGAGAGCTCGAATTGGCCATTATCGATTGCAGTGTTAGGCCATTTCTTCAAGTCGGCAATCATGCCCGCGAGGTCGTCATGTTCGATCAATGGATGGGCGGTACTCACTTTCCTCTCCTGGCCGGCTGCTTGCGGCTGTCCCCATCGTTTGTTGCGGCGGGACGATATCCCGTGCAATCTTCAGGTACCCGAAGGAGCGCGACCTTGTGGGGTTTATCGCCCATTAAATGGACGTAGTTCTTCATCTGTTCCGGGTTAACCCAATCATTCGGAAACTTGATTTCCACAGCGGCAAACACGTTGCCGACGACAAACGGTTCCTGGCGGTATTCCACTATGACAAGGTCCGGTGCCACGCTTCCTTTAGGGCGAGGCCAAAAAGGGAAGAACTCGCTGATGCGTTTCGGTCGTGTCGACGGGTTGCCCAGCATGGCGGCGTGAGACTTCCTGTCATAGTTCGGCTCCGCCTTCAACGGGCTTTGCCATGCCAGCAAATCGTCCACGACTTCAAACACCAGCGACGCGGTCGTTTGCTTCAACGCCACATCAATCGTGGTTTCGATGATCTCTCCGGGAATTTTCTTGCGTATTCGTCGCGGCACGGTCAGCGGAGATTTCAGCGCCCACTGGCATACCGTGCTGATCACCGGCCGAAACGGAATTTTTCGCTCGATATATTGTCGGTACGTGACGTTCTCGCTGCGTCCGCGCGATACCGTGCTGTTGCCACCCGTGCGCACGAACGTCGAACTCTTGATGTCGATTTCATCCTTCATCCCCTGAATCACGTCTTTCAAGATCGATTGCACTTCCTTTTTCCGCTGACCGATCTGCGCCAGGGTCTCGGCGGCTTCAATAGCGGTTTGTGCGGTCTCGTAGGCGGCATAGGCGCGATAAGCGCGGTAGCCCCAGATGAGAGCGGCGGCGACAGGGGCGGCCATTGGGTTCTCCTGATGTGGGGACGCGGTCAATACCCAGGGGGTGTCCCGATGATTGAGTTGCGGGTTGGCCAATCGCTGCCGTCATCGAACCGGGCTAGCCAACGCCGGGTGTCGCGGCTATCGAAGTGCTTGCCGGGTTCTACGTCCCGAGGGCAGGAGCCGAGCAGATCCAGTTGCGGATGGCGGATCTTGCGCAGCAGGCGGTTGAGCACAGCGGGCAGCCTGGGCATGCCCTGTTGAACGGGATAGAGCTCCGGCCGCGGTCCCAGTTCGATCCATAGTCCGCAATCCAAGGGCTCGATACGGATAAGCGGGTCGGCAAGATGGGCCGCCACATCGTCGCGGGAGGTGCCGAGCTTGTCGCGCCAAATGTCAGACAGAAGGAAGCCCCAGGTGGGCGGGCGTATGCCGGACGGCAGTTCGGCTGCGCGCATCATGCCTGGCGGGTGGTCGATGTCCAGGCCGTAGAAATGCGGTGCAAGCGCCCGATTCAGGACGGCCGCTTGTGAACGCATGCCAGTTCCCAAAGGGTTCGCGACTGCAAAGCCGCTATAGACCTGCGCGGGCGCCAGATACGCAATGCTCTCCAGCACAAACTGCCGCCACTCGTGCTGGTGGTCCAGCCACCATTGCCAACAAAAGTAAAACTGTAGAGATGAGTAATACGGCGCTTTCCCCGCGATGGCAGGTTCGCGGCGCAAATATGCAGAATGCCCGGGTGAAATCTGGTGGTTGTCCTGGTCCGTGAAGTTCACCGTGAACACTTGGTCAACCGGGCAACTGCGTGCCCACTCGTGCAGTTCCTCCAAGCGAATCGAGCCATATCTAAGCAGCCGCTCGGAACGGGGATGGGTAGCTGTCGTGTAAGGGTGTCCTAGAAGTCGCGCGAACGCATCTTGTACGTCGAGCATATCCAAGGTGGTCCGCAAGCTCTGGTCGGGCAAGTAATGAAGGTAGAAGGTGAGAAAGAAGCGAGGCCAAAGGGGAAATGAACCGTTATCAATGGCGATACCAGGCCACGGCTTCAACGCATCAACCCTGCACGTCAGATCGTTATCGTTGAGCAAAGGAGGGCGTGTATTCATTTTTCGCTCCTGCGTGAATGTTGGGCCTGGGTGCTTGATGCGTGCGCCGGCCCGTGTCGATGACTACGCCGGGAGTCTGTCGGCGTGTTCGCTGTCAACATGGGAAGCAGTCGCCGATGGGTTTGCGGATGCGGCGGGATCTCGAAGCATCGCTCGATCGGCGGTTCCGTTGTGGTTCGGTTCCGACTTCAATGGGCTTTTCCACGACAACAAGTTATCGGTAGCGTCGATAGATGGGCGGTATAGGCGATGTAGGCGGAATATCCGGGATAGGCGGGATAGGCGGGATACAGCGGTAGCCCCAGACGAGGGCGGCTGCGGCGGCGAATGCGGCCATGGCTTGTCTCCTAGCGTAAGAAAGAAACCAGTGCCCAGGTCACGTCCTGCTGACCGCTTTCGGCCTGGCGCGCCGCTTCGGCTTCGGGTGGGCGTTGATCGATGTCGCGTTGCCAGATGACGCGGCCGCGCGATGGGCCTTGATGGATGGCGGGCGCCGGCTCGCCGGCCTTGAAGTACTGGCGCGAGCCTGTCTTTGCCAGCGTGTACCACCAGCCGTCCGACGGGATGTCTTCGCCGACGACGACATGGGTGGGGGTGGGTTCGGCAGGCGCCGGGCCCGGGGTGCGGCCTCGGATTTCAGGAGTTGGCCAATCACTGTCGTCGTCAAACCGGGCCAGCCAACGCTGCGTGTCGCGGCGATCGAAGCGCTCGTTGGGGTCGCCATCCCATTCGCCAGAGCCGACGAGGTCCAGCAAAGGATGGCGGATACGGCGAAGTAAACGGTTGGCCAACACGGGGAGCTCGGGCACACCGTCTTCGACGGGATAGAGCTCCGGTTGCGGACCGAGTTCTATCCATTGGCCGCAGCTGAGGGTGTCGATTCGGATGCGGGAATCGGAAAGCTGGGCAACAACATCGTCACGCGAGATGCCCAGCTTCTCGCGCCAAATGTCGGACAGAAAGAAGCCCCAGGTGGGCGGCCGTATGCCGGAGCCCAACTGCGCGGGGATATCCATGGCAAATGGATAATCGGTGTCCAATCCGAAAAAGTTAGGCGCCAGGGCCCGGTCCCACACCGCAACTTCGGAACGCATTCCAAATTCCAAAGGATTGGCCATAGCGAAGCCGCTATAGACCTGCGCCGGCATCAAGCGAGCGATGCTGTCGAGCACGAACTTGCGCCAGGCGTCCTTGTTGTCCAGCCACCAGCGCCACCGGAAGTAGAACTGAATCGACGAGTAATACTGCAACTGGTCACCAATGGTGGGTTCCCTCCACAGGTACGCCGAATGCGTGGGTGAGCTCTGGTGGTTCGCCTGGTCGGTAAAGTTCACTGTGAAGGCCTTATCCACCGGCGTCTTTCTGGCCCAGTCGCGCAGGTCGCCCAAACGAACCGAGCCGTACCGATGTGGTCTTTCCGAACTCGGGTGGGTGGCTATCGTGAAAGGCCGGCCGACCAGTCTTTCGAACGCTTCGTATACGTCCACCATGTCGAGCGTCGTGCGCAAATATTGTGCGGGGTCGTAATGGAAATAAAAGGTGAGAAACGGACTGATCGACAGCTCGAACGACCCATTGTCGATGCCGGTATTGGGCCACTGTTTCAGGTCTTCGATCATGCCCGCCAGATCTTCGTCGCTGATCAAAGGATGGGTGGTACTCATTTTCCGCTCCTCGGTGAATGTCCGTGCTTCCCGCGCGTGCTGCCCCGGTCTGGGCGATACCCGGTGCAGTCCTCTGGTACGCGAAGTAGCGCCACCTTGTGGGTATCGCCATCCATCAGCCTGACGTAGCTTTTCATCTGTGCGGGCTTGGCCCAATCGTTAGGAAACTTGATTTCAACTGCCGCGAACACGTTGTCCACGTCAAACGGTTGCTGGCGGTATTCCACGATGACCAGATCCGGCGCCAAGCTTCCTCTAGGGCGCGGCCAGAATGGGAAGTACTGGCTGATGCGCTTCGGACGTGTGGAAGGCTCTCCCAGCATCGCCTTGTAAGACGTGCCGTCGTAATTCGGCTCTGCCTTCAACGGGCTTTGCCACGCCAACAAATCATCAACCACCTCAAACACTAACGACGCGGTGGTTTGTTTCAGCGCGATATCTATCGTGGTTTCAATAGCATCGCCCGGTATCTTCTTCCGTATGCGTCGGGGCACCGTCAACGGGGACTTCAGCGCCCATTGGCATACCGTGCTGATCACTGGCCGAAAGGGGATCTTGCGTTCGATGTACTGCCGGTACGTCACGTTTTCGCTACGTCCGCGCGACATGGTGCTGTTGCCGCCGGTGCGCACAAACGTGGAGCTTTTGACGTCGATTTCTTCCTTCATGTTCTGGATCACGTCCTTAAGAATGGCTTGAACTTCCTTCTTGCGGTCACTGATCTGCGCCAAGGTTTCGGCGGCTTCGATAGCGGTTTGGGCCGTTTCGTGCGCGGCGTAGGCGCGATAGGCGCGGTAGCCCCAGACGAGGGCGGCTGCGGCGGCGGGGGCGGCCATGGCTTGTCTCCTAGCGTAAGAAAGAAATCAGTGCCCACGTCACGTCCTGCCCGTTCACTTGTGGCATGGGGGCTTGATAAGCGAACGTTTGCGGACCCGTTGGGTGTTCTTCGCAGGTCCACGTGCCGGGATAGGGGCATGGCTGCCCAGAGCGCACGCGGGCGGCGGCGCGTTGGGCGGTGTCGTGCATCCAGTGCCAGATAAGGGATCGGCCTTGATACGGGGGCAGCACCTCATGCTTGGCGACCACGCACAGGACTTCGCCTTTTTCGTCGCCACGCCATTGACCGCCCCGTGGGGCCAGCTGACCGGTTTCGGCCTGGCGTGCCGCTTCGGCTTCGGGTGGGCGTTGATCGATGTCGCGTTGCCAGATGACGCGGCCGCGCGATGGGCCTTGATGGATGGCGGGCGCCGGCTCGCCCGCCTTGAAGTACTGGCGCGAGCCTGTCTTTGCCAGCGTGTACCACCAGCCGTCCGACGGGATGTCCTCGCCGACGACGACGTGGGTGGGGGTGGGTTCGGCAGGTGCCGGGCCAGGGGTTCGGCCTCGGATCTCAGGGGTTGGCCAATCGCTGTCGTCATCGAGCCGGGCCAGCCAACGCTGCGTGTCGCGGCGATCGAAGCGCTCGTTGGGGTCGCCATCCCATTCGCCGGAGCCCACCAGGTCCAGCAAAGGATGGCGGATACGGCGAAGTAAACGGTTGGCCAACACGGGGAGCTCGGGCACACCGTCTTCGACGGGATAGAGTTCCGGTTGCGGGCCAAGTTCTATCCATTGGCCGCAGCTGAGGGTGTCGATTCGGATGCGGGAATCGGAAAGCTGGGCAACAACCTCGTCGCGCGAGATGTCCAGCTTCTCGCGCCAAATGTCGGACAGAAAGAAGCCCCAGGTGGGCGGCCGTATGCCGGCAGGCAGCTGTGGCATGAACGTCATGCCGAACGTGTCATCCGTGTCCAAGCCATAGAAATGCGGCGTCAGCGCCCGATCCCACACGGCTACCTCCGAGCGCATGCCAAACTCCAGCGGGTTCGCCATCGCAAAGCCGCTGTAGACCTGAGCCGGCTTTAACCGAGCGATGGCGTCAAGGACGAATTGCCGCCACGCCTCTTTGTTGGCCAACCACCAGCGCCATCGAAAATAGAGCTGAAGCGATGAATAGTTTTGGTCGCCACCGCCCCAGTCGGAAGCTCTCCATAGATATGCGCCATGGGTGGGCGAGCTTTTGTGTTCGGCTTCGTCCGTAAAGTTGACGGTGAAATTCTTGTCTACGGGAGTTTTCCGGGCCCAGTCTCGCAGTTCGCCCAGGCGCTGCGAGCCGTATCGATGGGGTCTTTCTGAACGCGGGTGTGTCGCGACCGTGTAAGGATGGCCTAACAGGCTTTCAAACGACTCGTGCACGTCGATCAGGTCCAGCGTTGTGCGCTGATATTGATCGCGGTCGTAGTTGAAATAGAAGGTGAGAAACGGGCTGACAGACAGTTCAAAAGACCCGTTGTGAATGGCAGTGTTCGGCCATTTTTTCAGGTCTTCGATCATGCCGGCCAGATCCTGATCGTCGATCAATGGGTGGGTAGTACTCATTTTCCGCTCCGGCTTGAATGGCCTGGTTTTGTGCCGGATGTGCGTGCCGAGCCGGAAGCTCCGGTGCAGTCTTCCGGTACTCGAAGCAGCACAACCTTTTGGACGTCACCGCCCATCAGGCTGACGTAGTCCTTCATTTGGTCGCGCTTTACCCAGTCCTTCGGAAACTTGATTTCCACCGCCGCGAACACGTTGCCCACGTCAAACGGCTGCTGCCTGTATTCAACGATTACAAGATCCGGGGCCAGGCTGCCCTTAGGGCGGGGCCAGAAGGGGAATACCTCGCTGATGCGCTTCGGACGTGTGGAAGGCTCTCCCAGCATCGCCTTGTAAGACGTGCCGTCGTAGACCGGCTCCGCCTTGAGCGGGCTTTCCCATTTCAACAAGTCATCAACCACTTCAAACACCAACGACGCGGTGGTTTGTTTCAGTGCGATATCTATCGTGGTGTCGATGAATTCGCCCCGAATCTTCTTGCGCAGACGCCGGGGCACCGTCAACGGTGACTTCAGCGCCCATTGGCATACCGTGCTGATCACCGGCCGAAAGGGGATCCTGCGTTCGATGTATTGCCGGTAGGTCACGTGTTCGCTGCGTCCGCGCGACACGGTGCTGTTGCCGCCGGTGCGCACAAACGTGGAGCTTTTGACGTCGATTTCTTCCTTCATGTTCTGAATCGTGTCTTTAAGGATGGCTTGGACTTCCTTCTTGCGTTCATTGATTTGCGCCAAGGTTTGGGCGGTTTCAATGGCGGTTTGGGCCGTTTCGTGCGCGGCGTAGGCGCGATAGGCGCGGTAGCCCCAGACGAGGGCGGCTGCGGCGGCGGGGGCGGCCATCAGAGGTCTCCTTCAACGTGGGAATCCAGAAAGGCTTCGTCCATCGGTCCGTGCTCGGCGTGATGCGGATTGATGTTGTCGACACGCTCGGCGAGCTGCCCAGGGTCGTCTGGGATCTTCTGGTCCTCGCGCATGATCGTCTTGTAGGTCTGCACGTCGCGGGCGCGCGGGGTGTCCAGGAAATCCGTCGCGCCGTCGTTGTCGGTGGTGCCTTCCAGGAGCAGCGTGGCGCCTGTCATGACGCGGTACCGATAACGTTCGAACAGGCGGTTGTCGGTCTTGTGCAGGCGGAACCGGCCGGCGTAGTCGCCGGCAGCGACGTCGGGAGATTTGAAGACGGGCAGGGCGGCGCCCGGGCCTGAGAAATTGTGCGAGGCGGCCTTCACCGTAAACGTGCCCGGCATGCCCAGTTCGATGTTGCCGTCGGCAATCTTGATCGTCGCCCCGCCGCACAACAGCGTGATGTGTTTGTCGGCGGCGACCAGCACGTGTTGTTGGCTGGACGTGATTTCCGCGCTTTGATCGGCCTGAATGCGAATGGCGTTGTGCTGCGCCTGTAGCAGCATTTCGCCTTGATGCGCGATCTGTCGTAGCGCACCGCTTTGCGAGAACAGGCCTACATCGCCGCCCGCGTTCAGCACGATCTTGTCGCCCGCGCTGACCTGCTGATGCTGCTGAGCGACGCTGTCCACATTGCCCCCGGCCGACATCACGATGCCGGCCGGCGTGGCGGCGGCGATGCCGGCTGGCGCGCTTAGCGCGATGGCGCCAGCGTCGCCTTGGCCGGTACCGTCCGACTGGTTATTGGCGCCGTGGCCCAGGTCGTGCACCGCATCCGACAGGGTTTGCTGCGGCTGGGCGTCGTGGGCGACGCCTTCATGCTTCTCGGCGTAATCCCCCAGGTTGCGGGCAAGTTCCAGCGCCGCTTGCAAAGCCGCGACGATATCGGATCTATCCAACTGCCCGCCTTTGGCGTGCAGTTGCGTCTCGGCCGTCAGCAACAACCCCTTCGCCGCCCGCAGCGCTCCATGTTCATCCGTGCGCAGTTCGAACCCTTCACCGCGAGCTTGCCCACCGCTTGGACGCGGATGCGTCAGATACCCCAGATGCAGCTGCGTGTCGCCGTGTTCGCTCATCAACGCCGCGCTGATCTGTGCGGACGTGTCATCCAGCCGCAATTCGTTCGCGCGATTGCCCCTGAATTCCTTGCTCTTGATGGTGTTCAGGACGTTGTGGCGCGGCAGTTCATAGGGCGGCAGATTGGTCGCTCGGAAAGTTCTGCCGATTATCAGCGGCTGGTCCGGGTCGCCGTTTGCGAATTGCACGATGACCTCTTGTCCGATGCGAGGTATCGCCATGTGGCCCCACTGCGCACCGGCCCAGTTCTGCGATACGCGAATCCAGCACGAGCTATGTTCGTTGTGCTCGCCTACGCGATCCCACGGGAATTGGACTTTGACGCGGCCCCACTCGTCGCAATAGATTTCTTCATTGGGCGGGCCGACCACCGTCGCCATCTGGTGGCCGTCGATGCGGGGTTTGGGTAGGGGCTCGGGCTTCCAATCGACCTTGTCGGGAACCAGTTCAGCGGTGTAGCGGTATTGTGTGCCGTGCTCCGGGCGATATTCCGAGCGGTGCATCAGGCCTTCGCCCAGTCCGCCTTGCTGACCGTATTCGGCTCCGAACCCGTCTTCTTCCTGGCTGGCAGGCTGCACGCCCCGATGTTGCATCCGCACCGGTCGCCAACCGTGGTTCCAATCTTCGCGAGGATGGCCGACAAGATCAAACGCCACGCCAGGAATCAAGCGCGCGTCATCCCCTTCGACCACCGCCACGCGCGCATCGCGGCGGCGGCCCAGTAAGCGTGTCTGGGTAAACGGCTGGCCTGCCTCGTCGCGTTTGTAGCGGCCGGGATAGTCGTAGCGTTCGTAGCGGGCTTCCTGATGAGAAACATCCGATGCAACCGGCGAATGTTCCTGGCTATAGCGCGGATGCGTGTAGGTGTAGTCGCGCTGCGTCTGCACGGCGGTGCGCACGCGCTCGGCATAAGAAAACCGATGCAACGCGGGTTCTGCCTGATCACCGCCCGGCATCGGGTTGTAAACCACCGGCCCGCCCGCGATCTCGCCGTGGATATAAATCCGGTCGCCATGAATCAAACGGTGCCCATGCTCCGAATGCGCATAGCGGTAGAAATAGCCTTCCTCGGCCGCCAGCCTGTCGATAAACGCCAAGTCCGTGTCGCCCGCCTGCACGCAATATTCGCGTGGCAGGTGTTCCTGCGTCGTCACCTGTTCGTAATCGGTAATCCCCTGCCGTTTGATGACGTCGGCCAGGATCTCGGGCGCGGACAGATGCTGGTAGATGCGCCAATCGGAACACAGCGCGGCGCGCGCCAATGACGGTTCCAGCACCAGCCGATACCGCGTGCGCCGAAAGCCCGTGTCGCCCTGGACAAATTCGGTGACGACGCCGTGCACGTGCCGCACAGCCACCGCCCCGCGCCATATCGTGAAGAGCGCAGGCTGATCCAGCAACGCGCCGAAATCCACCGCGGGATCAAAGCTGGACAACTCCACGCATAGCCGATAGGTCTCGGACAGCGCTTCGTCCAGCGTGAATTCAATGACGTCGAATGCCGCGCCACTGGCGGGCGTAAAACTAAAACGAAAATCGTTCGCGTGCGATGACACAGGCGCCTCCGGACGAGTCAGGTTGACTGATCATCTTGCGCAGGCCGCCACCCGGCCGTCTATAGAACTTCTCTGATATTTCGGGCCGGGCGATTCCAGATAGGGCGCGCCGGAACCCGTGCGACAACGGTTCGCATATCCATAGACGCATTTCTACGTTGTCGGCGGCGCACGGGGCACGTAGCCTCAGCCATTCCCTTATCCGACACCGCGGGTCACCTCATGAGCACCTCTTACCAAACGGCCAGCCAAACGGCCAGCCGAGCGGCCAGCCCGGCCACCGGCAAGCACACCGAGCGCGCGCAGGCCGTGCGCGAATTCATCGCCGACGTGCGCAAGCGCGTGCCCGACGCGGCACGCGCCTCGCCCCAGCAGCTGGCCGAGGCCGCCGCCTTGTTGCAGGCATTGGGCAGCCGACGCGACTTGTTTCCGGCAGAGGAATTTCCGCTGGTACCGGACCGTCCCGGTACGCTGTACCGCCTGGCGGAAGACGTGGACGGCGGCTATGCGCTCTACCTGTCGCTGGGCGAGGCCGGCAAGGCCCAGCCGCCGCACGACCACACCACCTGGGCCATCATTGCCGGCGTGCACGGCAACGAGCGCAACGAGGTCTATCGCCGCGCGCCCACGGCCGACCCCTTGCGTGACGCGCTGACCCATGTGCGCCGCGTGGACGTGGGGCCGGGCAGTTCCATCGTGCTGGGGCCGAACGATGTGCACACCATTGAACTGATCGGCGACGAGGCCGGCGCGCACCTGCATTTCTACGGGCTGGCGCTGGATCGGCTGCACGGTCGGGTGGTGTTTGAAAGCACGGCCGGCGGCACGTACCAGACGTTCTCGCCGCCGGCCGCCATCTACCACGCGCGCGTGTCGCCCGACGCCTTGCAAGAGGCGCTGCGCGGCGACGCCGAGATCGCCGTGCTGGATGTGCGCGAGGCGGGCCGCTATGCCCGTCGCCATTTGCTGTACGCCGTGCCCGCGCCGCTATGGCGGCTTGAAGTGTTGGCCGACCGGCTGGTGCCCCGGCGCGACACCCGCATCGTGCTGGTGGACGACGACGAATCGCAGGCCCACCTGGCCGCCGCCAAGCTGACGCGTTTGGGTTGGTCGGACGTGTCCGTGCTGGCCGGCGGCACGGATGGCTGGGCGCGTGCCGGGCTGGAGGTGTTTACCGGGACCAACGTGCCCAGCAAGGCGTTCGGCGAAGTCATCGAACATGAAAAGCAAACGCCCTGGATCGATGTGGACGAGCTGCACGAACGCATCTCGCGCGGTGACGATATCGTCGTGGTCGATAGCCGCACGCCCGAGGAATTCCATCACTTCACGCTGCCGTTCTCGCACAGCCTGCCGGGCGCTGAACTGGTCTATCGCATCCGCGAGCTGGCGCCGGACCCGAACACGTTCGTGGTCGTCAATTGCGCGGGACGCACGCGCAGTATCGTGGGCGCGCAGACGCTGATCGACGCGGGCATTCCGAACCGGGTGGCGTCATTGCGCAATGGCACGATGCAGTGGCTGCTGTCCGGCCGCGAGCTGGCCTATGGCCGCCACGCGGCCTTGCCCGAGCCCGGCGAAGCCGCGCGGGATGCGGCGCGGCAGCAGGCGCGCGATGTCGCGCAGCGCGCCGGCATCGGCTATGTGGATGCGGCGACCTTGCACGCCTTTGAGGCCGAGCAGGACACGCGCACGCTGTACAAGTTTGATGTGCGCACGCGCGAGGAATACGAAACGGGGCACCTGGAAGGCTGGCGCTGGGCGCCGGGCGGGCAACTGGTGCAGGCCACCGACGACTATCTGGCGACCCGCCGCGCGCGCGTGGTGTTGGCGGATTGGGATGGCGTGCGGGCGTTGACGACGGGCGCATGGTTGGCGCAACTGGGCGCGGTGGAAGTCTATCTGTATCAGCCGCCGGCCTGGGCCGCGCTGCAAAGCGGTCCCGAGCCGCGCCGTGTGTTGCGCCATCGGCCCGAGGCGGCCAGCGTGCGGCCACAGGCGCTGCGCGCGGCACTCGATGCGGATGAAGTGATTGTGTTTGACGTGGAATCGCGCGTGGCCTACGAGCGCGGCCATGTGCCGGGCGCGCGCTTTGCGGCGCCGGACAGATTGGCGCAGTTCCTGTCGCCCGACGATCATCGCACCGTGGTGTTGACGTCGTCCGACGGCGTGTTGGCCAGCGTGGTGGCCGCCGAATTGGCGTGGCGCGGCAAGCACGCGGTGCAGTATCTGCTGGGCGGAACCCGGGCCTGGAAGGCGCAGGGTCTGGCCTTGGACACCGGCGCGGCCGGTGTACTGACCGGCGATGACGACCAGAGCATCAGCCCCTATCTTTTTGAAGACCTGTCGGCGCGCGACGAAGGATTTCGGGAGTACCTGGATTGGGAACTGGGGCTGGTGGCGCAGCTGGAGCGCGACGGCAGCGAACACATCCGCTTGATTCCCGCTGCGCGATAAGGAGGGCGGGCAAGCGCGGCAGCGGTGCGCCCGCTGTCTTTACCGACGCGCAGGCGCTACGCCCGCTCCAGCCGGTTGCCGCCCATTGCCTTGGCACGGTACAGCGCGCGGTCGGCCGCCGCCAGGCTGTCGGCCAGCGGCGGCACGTCGCGTTCGTAACACGCCAGGCCGATGCTGACCGTGGCGCGGATTGCGCTGCGGTCGCCGGGTTCGGATGTGGATTCGGCGAAGCGCCGCGCGACCGTCTCACCCAGCGCTTGTGCGCGGCGCGCGTCGTCTCCCAGCAGCAAGGCGGCGAATTCCTCGCCACCGATGCGGGCCAGCAGTACGCCCGCTCCGGCCTCGCCCTGGGCGATATCGGCAAACGTCTTCAGCACCTGATCGCCGGCCTGATGGCCGTGGCGGTCGTTGATGGACTTGAAGTGGTCCAGGTCGAAGGCCAGCACCGCGGCCGGCTGCTGTGCGCCCTTGGTTCGCAGCAGCCGCGCGCCTTCCTCGAAGAACCAGCGGCGGTTGCCCAGGCGGGTCAGGTAGTCGGTCTGCGATTCGAGCAGCAGTTGGCCATGCGCTTCTTCGCGCACCAGCTTGAGCAACGCCATGGGCAGCAACACGGAATACAGCACGCCTTCGTACATCGTGATGCTGCTGGCCGCACTCTGCACGGACGCCCCGTGGCGGGCAACGAGCCAGGGCAGGATCAGCGCCCGAAAGGCGTAGAACAACGCATGGATGCCGGCGATGCCGACGACAAAGCGGCGCGGCGTCAGCGCCTTCATGGGCGTGCAGCGCCACATTTCCCAGGCGGTCAACGCGGACGCGATGGCGATGGGCGCCGCGCTGACGTAGGCCCAGACGAGGCCTTGCCAACGGATCCCGGCAATAGCCCAGATCAATGCCATGACGACCAGCAATGCCACCGACCCGCCGCGATAGCGCCGGCCGTTGAAGGCGGCCACGCCTTGCAGCACAAGCAGATAGCCGCCAAGGATGATCAGGTTGCTTAAGGCCGGGCCCAGCCAGGCGGGCAGATACCCGCGCAGCACCACCCCGGTACAGCCGACGGCGATGGTGGCAAAGCCCGTGGCCAGCAGCCGCAGTTGCTTGCCGCGCTTGGCGTTGGTCCGGTGTTCCCAATAGGTCATGCCGGCGCTGGCAAGCAGCGTTCCGATGACTAGGAAATAAAGGGTGTAGAGATCGACGTGCATCCCGGCGGGTATCAGCGTGGTGCCGACACGTGTTGCCGACTGCGGGATTTTACGGGGAAAAAAAGCAGCGCCGACGGTTACATCGCAGCCTGTTGCGCGGCCGCCAACAGGTCATCGGCATGCACCATCAGCTCGCGCACGAGGTACAGCTGCGGGTACTGATTCAACACGCCCGCCCACTGGGGCGATGTCAACAACGACTGCCAGACGGCTTGCAGCCCGCGTGTGTCGGCCGGCCGCCCTTGGGCAAGCTCGCTGGCGTAGGCCACGCTTGCGGGCGCGGATAGCAGTTGCATGCGGCAGGCGGCGTTAAGCAGGCGCGGCGCGGGGTCGGCCGGCGCGTCGCTGCAATACAGCACGGCGCCGGATAGGTCGGTGTCGCCGGTGGGCAAGGCGGCCAGGGACGCGCCGCGTATCGGCACGGGGCCCTGGTGGGTGTGAAACGGATACGTCATGCCCGGTTCGGCCTGTGCCAGGCGCGCAAGGCCGCGCAACAACCGGGCGAAGTCGGTGCTGGCGGCGTCCACGGAAGCCTTGGCTTCGACAAGCAGGCAGACGTCCCAGGCGGCGGGCGGGGCGGCGGGCGCGTTCGGCACGTTTGGCGCATCCACACGGCGCAGCAGCGCGGCGTCCCATTCGCTTTTGGCGCGGTCGGCATCGCCGGGCAATGCGGGCGGCACGCGCATTGACGTCACGACGCGGTAGGCGGGGTTGCCGTGCGGCGCCGCGTTGAGTCGGTCTGCCAGGGCTTGCAGCGCCTGTGAGGCGCGCGCTTCGACCGCCGCGCCGCGCTGCTGCGCGGCCACGCCTTGTGCCACGGCCCCGGGGCTGCCCGAGCGGGGGCCGTTGCGATTCCATAACGCCTGGTAGCGCCGTACCCAGGAATCCAGGGCCAGCTCGTCCAGGCGTTGCAAGCGTTCCAATGCGGCGCCGTCGCGCAAGCGGGACAGGCTGCGCGCCAGGGCGGGGTCGTTGGTGGGGTCGGTGGCGGGGTCGGTGGCTGGGTCGGAGGCTGGGGCGTTGGCCGAGGCGTTGTCAGGGGCGTTGGCCGAGGCGTTGTCAGGGTCGTTAGCTGCGGTGTTGTCAGGGGCATTGGCCGGGCCGTCGGCAAGGTCTTTGCCTGGGTCGCTAGCTGTGCCCCGCAGCGATTCCAGTTGCGCCACCGCAGCCGCCAGCGCGGGCCAGGACGCGGCCGAGGCAGCCGCCTGAAGCCGGGCCAACACTGTGCGCAGCGCGCCGGCGGGCATGCGTTCCAGCTTGGCGGGGTGGGCGATGGCATTGACGGCGGCGACTACGTCGCGTCGGTCGGCCTCGGCCCCGGCGGATAAGGAGGCGTATTCGCGAACCTGCGGCGCCTGGTGGCGCAGCACCATCGCCTGGATGGCAGGGTCGCCCTGGTCGGGGCGCATGGCTTCATGGATCAGTTGCGCCAGCGCGTCGATAAAGCACTGCTTGACCGAGGCCGGCGGGGGGGTGGCGCGGGCCAAGGCCTGGCGGGCCTGGTCAATGGCCACGGCCAGTCGCGTTGCGCAATGGCGCTGGGACGACGCGGTTGGGTCCGTGTCGCCGGCCAGGGTGGCCGGCACCCGATAACGTCGGGCGACGATGCGTAGCGTTTCGTCCAGCAAGGCGGGGCGCGGCGGCAAAGGCATGGGAGGCTAGGGCGATCGGGGCGTTTTTCTGATGGGGCGCCCGTAAGCCTAGCCTGTTGACGCCGCGCGCGCCAATCGCCACCCGGAAACCCGAAACCAGAACCCGAAAGGCGGGCGGATCCCCTTGACCGCGCCCGCCGTCGATCACTTGAACAGCGCGGCGTTCTCTTCCAGCACGGTGTCGGCGCATTGCGCATCCAGGTTGCCGCCGGGTGCGCCGGCCACGCCGATGGCGCCGATCACGTTGCTGCCTGCCTTGACCGGCACGCCGCCGCCCAGCAGCAGAAAGCCCGGGATGTCGGTCAGGTTGGCGGCGCCGGGGTTCTTTTGCGCGTTTTCCATCATCGTCAGCGTGGGCGTCTTGGCCGACACCGCCGTGAAGGCCTTGGCGCGGCTGGCCTCGATCGTGTGCGGGCCGGCGTTGTCGGCGCGGGCAAAGGCCTTGAGCAGCCCGGCGCGGTCCACAACCGAAGCGCTGACGTTATAGCCCTTGGCCTGGCAGGCGGCGACGGTGGCGGTGGCCAGCTTCTGCGCATCGGCCATCGACAGGTTGCTTTCCGTCAGTACGGCGGCGTGGGCGGCGCCGGCAAAGGCCAGGGTGGACAACAGGGTGGCTAGGGTGACACGGTTCATGGTCTGCATCCTTTGATTTCAGAGCGTTCGGTAGGAGCAGCCAGTGTGGCCAAATCCGGCGTTGCGCGGTATACGCCCGACTACGCGCGCGCCTCCGTAGGGTTACGGAGGCCCTGGCGCGCGCTCGTCGAGCAGGGTGGCGTATTGGCGGATCAGTTGCGCCAGCGAGTCGGCTTCCAGCTTGGCGAAGACGTTGGCGCGATACGTTTCGACGGTGCGCGGCGACAAGTCGAATTCCCGTGCGATTTCCTTGTTGCTCATGCCGCGCACGATGCGTTCCAGCACCTCGTGTTCGCGGCCGGACAGGCGCGCCAGCCGGTCGGCGGCGGCCTGCGTCACGGCCAGCCTTTCCCGGCTGGCCACATGCGTGCGCACGGCGGCCTGCACCGCGTCCAAAAAGACATCGTCGTCCACCGGCTTTTGCAGGAACTCCATGGCGCCGCCCTTGAAGGCGCGGCGGCACAGGTCCACATTCGCGTGGCCGGTCAACATGACGACGGGCAGGTCGGACTGGTCGGCCAGGCGGCTCAGCACGTCCAGGCCGCTGATGCCGGGCATGCGGATGTCCAGCACGACGCAACCGATCGCGCTGGCGGGCAGCGCCGACAAAAAGGCCTGCGGGTCGGCAAAGCCGCTGCTGGCCAGGCCCACGCTGCGCAGCAGCAGCGCCAGCGCGTCGCGCACGGCGTCGTCGTCGTCCACCAGGTAGACCCGGGGTGACAGTTCGGGCGTGCGGTTGGGGGCAGGGTCGGGTGCGGGGTTCATGCGGGGCTCTTGTTGCAAGGCAGGCTGACGGTGAAACACGCGCCCGAGGGTTTGAGGTTGTGCGCGGCCACGCTGCCGTCCATCGACCCGGCCAGCGTTTCGCACAAGGCCAGCCCCAGGCCCATGCCTTGTGCCCGCGTGGTGTAGAACGGAGTGAACAGCCGCGGCAGTGCGTCGGCGGCAATGCCGGGGCCGTTGTCGCTGATGCTGAACCGGTAGACGTCGCCCGAGGCGCGGCTGTCCAGCCGGCCTTCCAGCTGGATCACTCGGGGGCCGTCAGTGCCGGCCAGCGCGTCGGCGGCGTTTTGCACCAGATTGTGCAGAATCTGTTCCAGCGCTACGCGGTCGCCCAGTGGCCGCGCGGCGGGGCTGGCGTTGTGCCAGACAAGGCGAATGCCCTGCCGGGCGAGTTCGCTTTCCCGCAGAAAGCGCAGCGCGGCCACCAGCGCGTCGGGGTCCAGCGCTTCGCGCCGCGCGGGCGGGCGGGGTTGGACCAGCGCGCGCATGCGGCTGATGATGTCGGCCGCGCGCTTGGCCTGCTCGGCGCTGGCCAAGAGCGCGTGGCGCACGGCGGGGCGCTCGTCCTCGTCGTCCAGCAGGCGTTGGGCGGCGCGCGTCTGCGCCAGGATGGCGGTCAGGGGCTGGTTCAATTCATGCGCGATGCCGGCGGCCATTTCGCCCAGCGTGCCCAGGCGCGCCATCGCGGCCAGCCGCGCCTGTTCCTGCTGGCGGCGGGCCTCGGCGCGGGAACGCTGCCATGCGGCGGCGCCGGCCACCAGCAGCGCGCTGGCAAGCGCCCACGCGGTCCATGCCGTCCAGGGCCAATAAGACGGCGTCAGGGTGCGGCTGCTGCGCATCTGAAACGGTTGGCTGGCCGCGCCCAGCGGCTTTTGCAGCGTCATGGGCAAGCCGCGCGCGTCCTCGGGCTGCTTGTCCAGCAGCGCTAGCGGGCGCTGATCCACCAGCAGGCTCAGGTTGCTGAGGTTGGGCGGGAAGTCGGCGGGCGGCACCAGTTGGCGGGCATCGATCAACAGGCTCCAGCTGGACGGCGCGATCAGCCAGTAGCGGGCGGCGTCCAGCGGCAATGTCACCGGCCGGCCCAACTGCGTGGCGCGCGTCACGGCGGCGGACAGATCCGGCGGCGGCGGCAGGCTGCCGGCCCACGCGCCATCGGCCAGATAGCCCAAGCCCAGCAGCTGCGGCATGGCCGGGTGCAGGCTGGGGTAAAGACGTTCGGGGGTGGGCGGATGCGACAGGGCCGTCAGCGTGGCCAGCACGGCCTCGTGCTGCACGGTCTTCTGGCTCAGCATGCGCTGGGCGATGCTGGTGCTTTGAAAGAAGCGGTCGTGCTGGTCCAGGTATTCCTGGCGGGCGATCCAGGCGGCGCCCAGCAAGAACAAAACCAGCCAACAGAGGAGGGCGCGGGAGCGCGATAGGGGATTCACGCGTGAAATTATGCCTTGCGGCAAGCGCGCCCCGACATCCGTAGGGTTACGGAGGCGTGGGTTACGAAGGCAATGGCTTCGGGGGCGATGGCTTCGAAGGCGATGGTCAGGGAGGCGATGGTTACGCAGGCGTCAGGCCGCGCGCTGGGGGGCATGGTCGCCGGTATCGGCCTGCGAGCTGGCCGACACCGCCATTTGATACAGCGCCGCCACCAGGTCCGACTGCGTCACCAGCCCCTGCAAGGTGCGCGAAGCGTCCAGCACCGGCACGCAATGCACGCTGTCCGACATGGGGCGGGCCAGTTCGATCACGGGTAGGCCGGGCGTGGCGAAGGGCACTTCGCTGCGCATGCAATCGGCCACCAGCAGTTCTTGGGCAGGGGTGCCGTCCGGCATGGCGACCAGCGGGCGCGTCTTGCGCGCCAGCACGTCCGCCTGCGCGACCATGCCCGCGTAACGACCGGCTGCGTCCAGCACCGGCAAGGCTTGTAGCCGATGCTTGTCGAACAGGCGTACGGCGTGGTCCAGCGGGGCGTGTTCCTGCACGGTGACGACGTCGCGCGACATGATGTCCGCGCACGAAACGTCGCCAAAGCGGCGCACGCTGGCGCGCAGCTCGGCCGCCAGCACGATGTCTTCCAGGTCTTCCTTGCTGATGTCCAGCAGTTCGCCGCGCTGCGCCAGGGCTTCGTCCAGGTCGGCGCGGGAAAAGCCCAGGCGGGTGCTGGGCGCGGCATCGCGTGTGTGGTGGCTTTGCGCGGGGTCGGCGTGGCGGCGCGGGTAGTTGCGCTTGAAGGCGCCGTTGAACGCCACGGCAATACACAGCAGGATCAATGAATTCAAGCCCACGGGCCACAGGGCGAAGCCATAGCCCAGGGCAGCCACCGATGGCCCGCCCAGCACGGCCGTCAACGCCACCGCGCCGCTGGGCGGATGCAGGCAGCGCAGGCTGAACATGGCGCCGATGGACAAGGCCACCGCCACGGCGGCCGCCACGCCTGGCACGGGAATCATCTGCGCGCAAAACACGCCGATCAGTGCCGACACCAGGTTGCCCGCCATGATGGACCAAGGCTGCGCCAGCGGGCTGGCCGGCGCGGCAAACAGCAGCACGGCCGATGCGCCCATGGGGGCGATAAACCAGGGGCTGGCCGCGCCCAGCGCGTGTCGCCCCACCCATTCCGTGCAGAACAGCCCGACCAGCGCGCCCAGCACGCCAACCAGCTTTTCGCGCCCGTTGACGCCCACCGGCGCTGGCGCGAATGCGCCCAGCCAGCGCTTTAATGCCACACCCAAAACGATCTCCTCGCGTGCTTGAAATATGTCGCGGGACGACAATTTATCACGCGGCGCGGTGTGGGCCGGTTATGAACTTATGGGCAGGGGCAGGCGGCAGGGGCGGCACAGGAGGCGCGCTCGCCCCTGGCGCCCGTTAAGCCGTGTCGTCGCCGATGCGCGCCAGCAGGCGGCCCAGCAAGGGCCGCATGGCGCGCAGTTCTTCCAGGTGCGAGGCCGACAGGCTTTCCAGCAAGCGTTCGGCCTTGGGCGTCAGAATGACTTCTACGCGGCGCCCATCTTCGGGATCCGCCTCGCGGCTGACCAGGTCCAGACGCGCCAGACGGCCGACCAGCTCGGCCGCCGTATGCGGCCGGATCAACAGTCGGTCGGCAATTTCACCGACATACAGGCCGCGCCGGTCGGGCGCGTTTTTGCGCGTGCCCTTGATGGCCAGCAGGGTTTGATGCTGCTGCGGCGTCAGCGCCAATTCGGCGGCGGCGCCTTCGCTGAACGCGGCGAACGTGCGCAGCGCGTAGCGAAAGTCGGCCAACAGCTCGTAGTCGGCGGGGGACAGCGGAGTGGGGGACGGAGACGTTTTCACAAGCGCAATTCTAATATATGTCGTGATACGATATAAATAAGCGAAACCGAACCCGTTCTTGCACTCCCATGCCTTCATCGTCCACCCCTTCAGTGCCCGCAACATCGCGCGCGTCTGCCACCTTGCCGACGGCCGCGGCATCTACGGCTTTCCCGACGTCTCCATTGTCCCCGCCGTCCCAAACGTCCCCAACGTCGCCAACGTCCGAAACGTCGCCACCGTCCCCACCGTCCCAATCGTCCCCATCGTCCCCATCGTCCCCAACGTCCCCAACGTCCCAATCGGCCCCAACGTCTGGCCGCCCCGAACCCGGCGCATCCACCCGCGCCCACCGCCTGGGCGACTTCACCACCGACCGCCGCGTGGTGATGCTGATGGTGCTGGCCGTGCCGGTGGGCCTGGCCAGCGTGCTGGCCGCGTGGGCCTTGCTGCGGTTGATCGCCCTGTGCACCAACCTGGCCTACCACGGCCAGTTTTCCTTTGTCGACAAACCCATCACGACCGGTGCGCTGGGCTGGGCGTCCGTGGCCATTCCGGTCGTGGGCTGCCTGATCATCGGTTTGATGGCGCGGTACGGCTCCGAGAAGATTCGCGGCCACGGCATACCGGAAGCGATGGAAGCCATATTGATCGGCAAGAGCCGCATCCAGCCCAAAGTGGCGGTGCTCAAACCCGTGTCGTCCGCCGTGTCGATCGGCACCGGCGGGCCGTTCGGCGCGGAAGGGCCCATCATCATGACGGGCGGCGCCATCGGGTCGCTGTTGGCGCAAACCATCCACCTGGACGACGGCGAGCGCAAGACCTTGCTGGTGGCGGGCGCCGCCGCCGGCATGACGGCCATCTTCGCCACGCCGCTGGCCGCCATTCTGTTGGCGGTGGAATTGCTGCTGTTCGAATGGAAGCCGCGCAGCTTCCTGCCGGTGGCGGTCGCGGCCATGGTGGCCGCCGCCGCGCGCGCCTTCATGCTGGATGCCGGGCCGATCTTTGCCTATGCCGGGGCCTTGTCCTTTACGCCGGGCCACCTGCTGGCGTGCGCGGCGGTGGGCGTGCTGGCCGGCCTGGGGTCGGGCGTGCTGACGTCCTTGGTGTACGCAGCCGAGGACCTGTTCGAAAAACTCCCTTTGCATTGGATGTGGTGGCCCGCGTTCGGCGGGCTGGCCATCGGGATCGGCGGCTTGATCGACCCGGCGGCGCTGGGCGTGGGCTATGACAACATCCGCCACCTGCTGGCGGGCGACCTGGCGTTGCAAGCCGTGCTGGTATTGCTGGTGGTCAAGGTGGCGATCTGGTCCATCGCACTGGGCTCGGGCACCTCGGGCGGGGTGCTGGCGCCCTTGCTGATTTTTGGTGGGGCGCTGGGCGCGCTGGCCACGCCGTGGCTGCCGCAGGCCGATCCCGGCTTCTGGGCCCTGGTGGGCATGGCAGCCATGATGGGCGGCACCATGCGCGCGCCGCTGACCGCAACGCTGTTCGCCGTCGAACTCACCGGCAACCTGAGCGCGTTGTTGCCCGTGCTGGCGGCCTGCGTGTTCGCCTACGGCATGACGGTGCTGCTGTTGAAGCGGTCCATCCTGACCGAGAAAATCGCACGGCGCGGGCATCACGTCAGCCGTGAATACCATGTGGATCCCTTCGAACTGCTGCGCGCCGAAGCGGTGATGACGCATCCCGTTGAAACCTTCGCGGCAAGCATGACGGTGGCGCAGGCCATTGCCCATTTCACGACGCTGGGTCACGTGCATACCAGCTACCCGGTGGTGGACGACGATGGCGTGGTGGTGGGCACGGCGACTCGCGCGGATTCGCTGGCGTGGGCGTTGGATGAAGCCGAGGACACGCGCACCCTGGCCGATGCGCTGGTCGGGCGCGAGCCGGTGCTGGGGTATCCGGACGAACTGGCCAGCCGCATCGCCGACCGCATGGCGTTGTCCGGCGTGGGGCGAGTGCCAATTGTTGACCGCGCCAATCACCGCTTGCTGGGGCTGGTGGGCCGGCGCGACCTGTTCCGCGCGCGGGCTCAACGGCTGCGCGAAGAAACGCGGCGCACGGCGTATTTCCGCCGCGCTTGCTGACCGTTGCTGTGCTTTTGGACCGCCGCGCGCGTCCCGCTTTCGGACGCGTTTCCTGTTTTCAGACGCGCCTATCGCAGGCGGGCGCGCATCCCGCTTTCAGACGCCCCTTTCGCAGCTGCGCGCGCGTCCCGCTTTCAGACGCGCTACGTCGCTACGTGCCGCTTGCCGCCCGCAGTTGCCACAGCACGTCCAGCACATGCTGGGTTGACCGTTCCACTTTTTCGGCTCGATGCGCAATGCCCAGCGGCCGCCACAATGCCGGGCGCAGCGCGCGCATGATGATGCGCGCGTCCGCCTGTGGCGCGGTGGCTTCGTGCGGCAGCAGGGTCGCGCCGTAGCCCGCCGCCACCAGGCTCTTGATGGCATCGTTGTAGTTGAGCTGGATGCGCGCGCGCGGGTTCAGCCCGGCGGCGGCAAACCATTCACCCGTCTGGCGCGACAGCCGCGTGGTGGCGTCGTTCAGGATCAGCGGGCGGGTGGCCAGCCACGCGGGCGTGACGCGTGCCGGCGCGCTCCAGCCGGCCGGCAAAAACGCCATGACCGGATCACGCCGCCATGGCTTGATCACCAAGCCATCGATAGGCGGTTGCGGCAACGCCACCAGGCCCACGTCCAGGCTGCCATCGTTCAAGCGCTGCAAGGTTTCCTGCGACGTCAGCACCGCCACCTGCACGTCAATGCCGGGGTGATGCTTGCCCAGGGTTTCCAGCGCACGCGGCAGCAGATGCGCGATGGCGCCGGTGGATGCGCCCAGCCGTACGCGGCCGGACAAGCCCTGCACCTGGCGCTGCACGTCATCCAGCGCCTGATCGGCTTCAGCCAGCAAGCGGCGCGCGCGTTCCAGCAGCGTGTCGCCGATGGCGGTGGCGCGCACCTGGCCACGCTTGCGCGTCAGCAGCGGCGCGCCCACGCGGGCTTCCAGGTCGGCCACGTGCAGGCTGACGGTGGGCGGCGCCAGGTGCAAGGCCCGCGCCGCCTCGGCGAAGGAACCCAGGTCGGCAATGGCAACCAGGGTGCGCAAGCGGTCTAGGCTTATTTCACGCATGAGGTGATCTTCCGTCGTTCAGAAAAGATGAATTTGACGGTCATGATATTCGACTTTTCTTATGCATGGCGCGGGTCGATGATACGGCTTGCACCCAGCCCCCATTCCTTTTCCTGACGGAGCAGCCATGACCCAACCCCTAGTCTTTATCGACGGCGACCAAGGCACTACCGGCCTGCAAATCCATGAACGTTTGAATAGCCGCACCGACCTGCGCTTGCTGACCTTGCCGGCCGCCGAGCGCAAAGACGCCGCCCGCCGCGCCGAAGCCATCAACGCCAGCGATGTGGCCATCCTGTGCCTGCCCGACGAGCCGGCGCGCCAGGCGGCCGCATCCGTCGTGAACCCCGCCGTGCGCGTGATCGACGCCAGTTCGGCGCATCGCACGACGCCGGGTTGGGTCTATGGGTTTCCGGAAATGGCGGCGGGCCAGGCCGACGCCATCGCGCGGGCCAAGCGGGTCAGCAACCCGGGTTGCTATCCCACCGGCGCCATCGCCTTGCTGCGGCCCTTGATCCAGGCGGGGCTGGTGCCCGCCGACTATCCGGCGGTGGTGCATGCCGTGTCGGGCTATTCGGGCGGCGGGCGCGCCAGTGTGGACGCGTACGAAGGCGCCGATGCGGCGTCCCAGCCCGCATTCCAGCTGTACGGCCTGGGCCTGGCGCACAAGCACACGCCCGAAATCGAAGCGCATGCCGGGCTGACGCAGCGGCCCGTATTCGTGCCCGCTTATGGCGCGTTCCGCCAGGGCATTGTGCTGACGATTCCGCTGCAACTACGGTTGCTGCCGGCCAGCGTCACCATCGCGCAGCTGCATGACGCCCTGCAACAGCACTATGCGGGCACAACGCACGTGCAAGTGGTGGCGCCGCAAGACGCCGCCACCCATACGAATCTGGATCCGCAAGCGCTGAACGGCACCAACAACCTGCGGCTGGCCGTCTATGGCAGCGCGCAGCATGGACAGGTGTTGTTGACCGCCGTGTTTGACAACCTGGGCAAGGGCGCGTCCGGCGCGGCGGTGCAGAACCTGGACTTGATGCTGGCGGCGATGCGCTGAGGCCCGCTGGGCGGGATGGGGGCACGGGTTTCGCAGCCACTTTCAGTGACCGCGTAGCCTGGGCTTCGTCGCCAAGGCCACGCGGTTGGGGCAATGTTGCGGTGGCGACGCTTCTGTCGCGTCGTCAGTGCGGCGTGCTTGCCCCGCGCCTGCCTACCACTTCATTTCGCCCTTGGCGACCTTGGCGCTCAGTTCCAGCGACGCGGCGCCGCCCGCTTGCGGGTATTGCGCCTTCATCGCCGCGATCAGCGCCGCGCTGTCGGCGGCCTTGGCGGTTTGCGCGTCAAACGCGCGGATATAGCCCTGCGTGTAGCGCACCGATTCCAGCGTCAGCGGCGCGCCGGGAGCGTAGTGGCCGGGAATGACCGTGACCGGCTTGAGCGCTTCGATGTGTTGCAGCGTGGCCAGCCAGTCTTTATGCGACTGCGGCGTCTGCGTGTCCGCCATCCACACGTGCAGATTGCCGAACACCACAACGCCGCCCACCACTGCCTTTAGCGACGGAATCCACACATAGCTGCGGTCAGGCTGCGCGCCGTCCAGGCCGGTGATTTCAAGCTGATGACCTTCCAGCGTAAGCGAGTGGCCGGCCAGCACCTGCGGGATCACGGCCTTGGCCGGCGCATCCGCGCCCAGCTTGGGACCCCAGAACGCCAATTTGCCATCAACGGTTTCCTTGATGTGCCGCACGGTCGGCTCAGTAGCAACAACGCGCACGCCGGGGAAGGCTGCCAACACGGTGTCCAGGCCGAAGTAGAAGTCAGGATCGCCGTGGCTGATGTAGATGGTGGTCAGCGTCTTGCCGCTGTCACGCACCATCGCCACCACCTTTTCCGCCTGCGACTTGCCAAATTGCGCATCAATCAAAATGGCATCGCGCTTGCCGGCGACCAGGACGGAAGACACCGGAAAGATGGCGTCGTTGCCCGGGTTGAAATGGGTCAGCGTCAGGTCCGTGCCGGCGGCGCGGGCGGGGGCATTCAGCACGGGGGCGATCAACAGCGCCAGCGCGGCGGTCTGTAGCAGGCGGCGTGCGAAAGGGAAGAGGGTCATTGCGGCTCGCAGGGTGGGATCAGGGAAGCGGCCAGTCTAGTGGCGTGAATCCCGTCGATCTATCCCTGTCTTTGCCAGAGTCTGTTGCGCGCTTCGAGCAGATCAAGCGCGGTCCGCCAAGGCGGCGTCCGGCGCGGCGTCGGCCAGCGTGGCCTGGACCTGCCGCCGCAGCCACATCGTGCCTGGGTCGCTCTCGAAGCGCGCATGCCAGTGCACGGTGACCGACAAGGGCGGCAGCGCAATCGGCAGCGGCCGGATCTCAAACGCCTTGTCGCGATTGAACCAAAGCGCTGCGCGATGCGGCAGCGTCACGGTCAGATCGGTGCGCCGCACGATCTCGGCGGCGGCCGAGAAGTGCGGCAGCGTCAGGTACGGCTGGCGTTGCAAGCCCGCTTCGCCCAGCACATCGTCCAGCAGCCGGTGGGCACTGGCGCGCGAGGCCACCAGGATGTGATCCAGCCGCTTGAACTGCCCGCGCGTCAAGCCCGCCGACAGCACGGGATGGCCGCGCCGCCCCATGCAGGCATAGCGTTCACTGAACAGGTCGGCGTGGCACGTATGGCGCGCCAGCCCGGCCAGGTTGCCAATGGCCAAGTCCACCTGGCCGTCCTTCAAAGCCTGCGGCAGTTGCTCCAGCGGAACCTCAAGCACCTCGACCCGCAGGCGCGGCGCCAAGGCGTGCACGCGTTCCATCAACGGCGGCAAAAACACCATTTCACCGATGTCCGACATCGACAGCCGAAACCGTCGCGTACTGGTGGCCGGGGTGAACTGTTGGCGCAGGCTGACCGCCTCGGCAAAGCTGTTCATGCCGCGTTCGATGGGGTCGGCCAACGCAAACGCCACCGGCGTGGGCTGCATGCCGGTGGCGGTGCGCACGAAAAGCGGGTCGTCGAACTGTTCGCGCAAACGGGCCAGCGCGTAACTGACGGCCGGCTGAGTCAAGTTCAGCCGTTGCGCCGCGCGCGTCACGCTGCGCTCGTGCAGCACGGTCAGGAAAACCCGCATGAGATTCAAGTCGAAGTCCACGCATGCCCCTGATATCAGTCGGATTTATAAGATAAATAATACCCATAAATTTGACACATAAATAGTTGATTCCTAGACTAATTTCACGCTACACACCGGCCGCGACGTGCCTGCACGCTGATGCGACCGCAACGACACAAGAGTGCAACAGGGGAACCGTCGTCATGCATGCGTTGACATTACCGTCGCTGTTGGTGGAACAGGCGGCCCGCTTGGGAGACCGCCTGTGGGTGCAGGCGCCGGGCGGTGCGTTGCGATTTGGCGATGCGCCGGCGCATGCGGCAAGCTGGGCCGCGCGGCTGGCTGCCGCGGGCGTCAAGCGCGGCGATCGCGTGGGCCTCATGGCCGGCAACCGTCATGAGTTCCTGTCGATAGTGTTGGGTTGCGGCTGGCTGGGCGCGGTGGTGGTGCCCATCAACACCGCGTCGCGCGGCATGCAGTTGCAGCACATGTTGGGCAACAGCGGATGCGTGTTGTTGGTGGCGGACGCGGCGTCCTGTCCGTCCGTGGCGGCGTTGGCGACGCTGTCGCAAGCAGGGCAGCCGGCGCAACCAGTGCAACCCGTGCACGACGCGCAACCCGCGCAGCCCGCGCAACCCGCGCCTGCCGGTCGGCAACCCGCGCACGATGCGCCGTTGGCCCTGCGCGCGATCTGGTTGCTGGATCCCGCCGACCCCGATTGCCAATTGCCCGTACCCGCCAGCGCGCCGCCGCCGGCCCCGCACGCCGACACGCCGCCATTGCCTGCCGCCACGATCCAGCCGGGCGACATGCTGGCCATTCTATATACGTCGGGCACGTCTGGCCCGTCCAAGGGCGTGTGCTGTCCGCACGCGCAGTTTTATTGGTGGGGCAAGATCGCCGCGCGCAATCTGGAAATCTCGGATGCCGACGTGCTCTACACCAGCCTGCCGCTGTTTCACACCAACGCCCTGAACGCCTGCTTCCAGGCGTTGGTGACGGGCGCGTCCATCATCTGCGACGAACGGTTTTCGGCCAGCCGTTATTTCGACCGCCTGCAAGCCACGGGCGCCACCGTCACGTATCTGCTGGGCGCCATGGTGCCGATGTTGCTGGCGCAAGAATCCCGCCCGTCAGAACGCGGACACCGCACGCGCATTGCCTTGGCGCCCGGCGTACCCGAACGTTTTCATGCCGTGTTCGCCGAGCGCACCGGCATGGCGTTGCTGGAAGGCTATGGGTCCACGGAAACCAACTTTGCGTTGGGCGGCGTGCTGGCCGACCAGCGCGCGGGCACGATGGGCCGGGTGGCGCCGGAATTTGACGCCATCGTCGCCGACGAACATGACGCGCCCGTGCCGGATGGCGAACCGGGCGAACTGCTGCTGCGCGCGCGTCCGCCGTTTGCGATTGCCACCGGCTATTTCGGCATGCCCGACAAGACCGTCGAAGCCTGGCGCAACCTGTGGTTTCACACGGGCGACGGCGTCGTGCGCGATGCCGATGGCTATTTCCGCTTTCTAGACCGCATGAAAGACGCCATCCGCCGCCGGGGCGAGAACATTTCGTCGTACGAAGTGGAACAGGTGCTGCTGTCGCACCCCGCCGTCGCCACGGCGGCGGTGTACGCCGTGCGTTCCGAATTGGCCGAAGACGAAGTGATGGCCGCGCTGGTCTACAAGACCGGTCACGCGCCCACGCCCGAAGGCCTGCTTGATTTTTGCCAGCCCCGCATGCCGTATTTCGCCGTGCCGCGCTACTTGCGCGTGCTGGACGATCTGCCGCGCACCGAGAACGGCAAGGTCCGCAAGTTCCGTTTGCGGGAAGAAGGTATTACCGGCGACACCTGGGACAGGGATGCGGCCGGTTATCGCGTGGCGCGCTGACGCGCCATTCATCCATTCAAAAATCCAAGGGGCGGCAATGACGATGGCATACAAAGGGGCGGCGCTGTCCGCCGACGACGAAGCAAAGCGCAAGCGAACCCGGCGCGTCGTGGCGGCATCCGTCGCGGGCAACGCGATGGAGTGGTACGACTTTTTCATCTACGGCACGGCAGCCGCGCTGGTGTTCGGCGACCTGTTCTTCCCCAAGGGCACCGACCCCTTGCTGGGCACCATGGGCGCGTTCGCGGGCTTTGCCGTGGGATTTCTGGCGCGCCCGCTGGGCGGCGTAATCTTCGGCCACATCGGCGACCGCTACGGCCGCAAGCTGGCGTTGGAATGGACGCTGGGCCTGATGGGCGCGGCCACGTTCCTGATCGGGCTGTTGCCCACGTACGAGCAGATCGGCTTCTGGGCGCCGGTGGCGATGGTGGTGCTGCGCGTGTTGCAGGGCGCGGCGGCGGGCGGTGAGTGGGGCGGCGGCGTGCTGCTGATCAGCGAAGCCGTGGGCGGCAAGCGGCGCGGCTATTTTTCGTCGTTCAGTCAATTGGGCGTGGCGGGCGGCTTCGTGCTGTCGTCCGGCATTTTCATGCTGGCGCAGCAATTGCCCAAGGACATGTTCATGAGCTGGGGCTGGCGCCTGCCGTTCCTGCTTAGCGTGCTGATCTTTGGCGTAGGGCTGTACATCCGCAAGCACATTCCGGAAAGCGAGGAATTCGTGCAGGCCAAAAAAACGGCCAAGCGCGGCATGCCGGCCGTAGAGGTGTTTCGCCGCTATCCGCGGCAGGTGCTGACGGCGATGGGCTTGCGCGTGGCGGAAAACGGCGGCTCGTACATTTTCCTGGCCTTTGCCCTGGCCTATGGCAAGTTCCTGGGCATCTCGAATGATGTGATGCTGGGCGGCGTGCTGGTGTCCATGTTCATCGAACTGGCCACGCTGGTTTGGTTTGGCCATCTGTCCGACCGCATCGGGCGGCGCGCGGTGTATTTGATCGGGTCCGTCGGCCTGGTGCTGGTGGCGTTTCCTTTCTTCTGGATGGTGCAGACCAAAGAGCCGCTGTGGATTTTCCTGGCGTTCTTTTTGGGCAACACCGTGTGCCACGCCGCCATGATCGGCACGCAGCCCGCGTATTTTGCCGAGCTGTTCCCGGCCGAAGTGCGCTACACGGGCTTGGCGTTGGGGCATGAACTGGCGTCGGTGTTTGCCGGTGGCCTGTCGCCGTTGATTGCCATGGCGCTGCTGCGCAAATATGAATCGGCCACGCCCGTCGCGTGGTTTCTGGTGGGCATGGCGGCCATCACGGTGGTGACCTTGCTGCTGACCCGTAACCCGCCCAGGCAGGATACGGAATGAGCCCGGCCGGCACAGACGGGCCCGGCATCGTCGCGGTGGGCGAAACCCCCGCGCTGCGCCATCCCGACGCCGCGTGCACCACGGCGGGCTTGATGGCACAGGCGGTGGGGCAGGCGTTGCGCCACGCGGGCCTGTCGCCCGCCCAGGTGGATGGGCTGGGCGTGGCATCGTTCACGTTGCGGCCGGATCGCGCCATCGACCTGGCCTGGCAGCTGGGGCTGCGGCTTCACTGGTGCATGCAGGACGAACTGGGCGGCGCCAGCGCCATCAACCTGCTGCGGCAGGCGTGGCTGGCATTGCAAGCAGGGCAGGCGCGGACCATTGTGCTGGTGTCTGGTGACCATTTCACCGGCGCGGACTTCGCGCAGCTGGTGCGCGGATACAACCGCAGCGCGCAGGACTATCTCAGTCCGCTGGGTTGCCAGGGGCCCAATCCCTTGTTCGCAATGCTGACCCAGCGGCAGATGGCCCAAACGGGCCTGCGCCGCGAAGACTACGGCGCGCTGTGCGTCGCGCAGCGCGCCTGGGCCGCCGACAACCCCAACGCCGCTTATCGCGCGCCGTTGACGCTGGCGCAGTACCTGGACGCGCCGATGGTGGCGCCGCCGTTGGGCCGGCTGGATTGCGTGCCGGTTGTCAGCGGGGCCAGCGCTCTGGTCTTGCAGGCCCGGCCCACGGGTGTGCACCTGCGGCTGGTGTCCAGTGGCGCGCGCTATAACCACGACCAGCAGGAAGGCGACGGCCTGCAAACCGGCGTGGCCGAACTGGCCGACGGGCTGTGGCAAGAGGCAGGAATGGGTCCCGAAGACATGGATGTGGTCAGCGTGTACGACGACTATCCGGCGATGGCCGTGGCGCAGCTTTGCGACCTGGGCTATGCCGACGCAAACGACTTGCCCGGGTTCATCGCCCGCCGTATCGCCACGCGCCAATTGCCCGTGAACACGGCGGGCGGGCAGTTATCGGCCGGGCAGGCCGGGACGGCGGGCGGCATGCACGGCGTGGTCGAAGTGGCGCGGCAACTGTTGGGCCAGGCGGGTGCACGCCAATTGCCGGGTGCACGGCATGGCGTCGTCACCGGCTACGGCATGGTGCAACTGCGCTACGGCATGTGCGCCAACGCCGCCGTGTTAAGCCGGGAGGAATCATGAGCCTGCATGTGCACGAATGCCGCGCTTGCGGCCATCGCGTCTATCCCGCCCGCCTGTGGTGCCCGGCGTGCGGCCACGACGGCGCCCAGGCGGTGGCGGTAAAT
Source organism: Achromobacter sp. 1L-A-4-B-C2 (assembly GCF_057291955.1). Lineage (NCBI taxonomy): Bacteria > Pseudomonadati > Pseudomonadota > Betaproteobacteria > Burkholderiales > Alcaligenaceae > Achromobacter > Achromobacter sp. 1L-A-4-B-C2. The sequence goes on along the minus strand of NZ_JBXAWP010000005.1, from coordinate 15,260 downwards.
GAGGGCGAGGTGCTGGCCTGGACGACGCAACCCAGTGCCGAGGAGGGCGCGGACACCGCCGTCGCCATTATCGGGACGGCGCGTGCACTGCCCGACGGGCCGGTGTTGGTGCTGCGGCTGCAAGACAGCCCGACGCATATCGGCCAGCGCCTGCGACTGTTCGAGCGCACGGTAGCCGGACGCGCGCTGCCTTGGGGGGCGCTGTAGGCATTCAGTCGCCCGCGCCCGGCACATCGGCGGCGCGCGCGCTTGCTGCCCGCGTCGTCTCTACCCGCTGCGCCAGTGATGCGGCCGACAGCTCGCCCACGCGCACATCGATCACCCGCCCCTGGGCATCCAGGAACAGCGTGGCGGGCAGCTCGCGGTTGCTGAATTCGCGCGACGCTTCGGCGCCCGGGTCGATCAGCACGTTACGCAACGTCGGCGCATGGTCCTTCAAGAACCGCGTCACCTCGGGCTTGGCCTCGGCCTGGTTCAGAAAGACGAAGTTGACGTCCGGATTGGCGGCCTGCGCGGCGGCAAAGGCGGGCATCTCGCGACGGCAGGGCGGACACCAGCTGGCCCACAGGTTGATCACGGTAGGCTTGCCGCGAAAGTCGGACAGGTCGGCCATCGCGCCGTTCATGTTATGGACGAATATATCGGTCATCTCCGGATGCGCCTGCGGCGTGGGCGCCAGCCAGCGGCTGCCGCCGAGCCAGGTTGCGCTGGCCAGGGCCAACGCGCCCAGCAACGCCGCGCGCGGCGCGTGCCGGCGTAGCACCACGGCCAGCGCATAGACCCAGGCCGCCGCCAGCCCGGCCATGCCGTTCCAGCCGCCGTCGCGGATGTCCAGGATGTTGATGGGGTCGGGCAGGTAACTGTTTCGGTAGCGCCAGACGAAAGCCAGCCGGGCGACCAACAGCCCGATGATCAGCGCGCGCCACAAGACCGTGGACAGGCGCGCGGCCTCGTCTTGCCGGCGGTTGATCAAACGCGCCGCCACTATCGCGACAAGGCCGGCGGCGATCAACACCGCCAGTTCGGTGGGAAATACCAGGGGGCCGATACGGATGGCGGGGCTCATCCGTCGGCCTTGGCGGTCAGCGGGTGTTGCAAGGTAAAGCGGATTCGGTCGCCCGCGATGCGCAGCGCCTGGACGGCAGTGGTGCCGGGCAGCGGCATCGGGCCTTGCGCCACGAAGCCGTGGCCATCGATATCGCGCTGAAGGCGGTCGGCTGCGTCGTTCATGCCGGAGGATGGCGCCGAGTCAGCCGGGTCGGCCGCGTCAGCCCGGCCGGCCGCGTTGGCCCCGGGCGCGTTCTGCGCCTCTTCGCGGGCGGCGAACAATGCCGCGTAGGGCGCGAAGTCGGGCATGGGCGTGAAGCTGCCTTCCATCACGGCGCCCGTGCCCGTGCTCACCTTTGCCACGCCGATGAGGCGACCGCCGTTGTCCTTGATGTTCAGTTGCATGCCTGTCCTCCGTGTGTATACCGTGGGCGCCGGGTGTTCCGGGTGTTCCCCGCGTTCCCCGCGTTCCCCGCAGCCCAGCCGCTCCAAGCGGCCAAAGCCTAGCATGGCTTGCATTCCTTCCCGGCCCGCGCTGCCGCCTTGACATCTCGTTCCCACGTCTATCCTGGCCGCCCCGGGCGCTTTCCGGCACGGTCTTGCAGTAACGCTAAAATGGCGGCTCGCGGCTGACCGGCCAGCCATTCCGGCATTCTTATTCCGGCATTCTTATTCTTACGCTTCGCACACCTGAACCCATGAAAAAACTGACTGCTGTTTTCCTCGTGTCCGCAACCACGATGCTGACCGCCTGCGGCCCCAGCGATGACGCCAAGCCGACCGCGGGCGCCCAAACGCCGGCCGTCGCCAAGAAGGTCGTGGTGGGCCTGGATGACAACTTTCCGCCCATGGGCTTTCGCGACGCCAGCAACCAGATCGTCGGTTTTGACATCGACATGGCTAAGGAAGCCAGCAAGCGCCTGGGCATCGAAGTCGAATTCAAGCCCATCGACTGGAGCGCCAAGGAAGCCGAGCTGAACGGCAAGCGCGTCGACGTTCTCTGGAACGGCCTGACCATCACCGAAGAGCGCAAGAAGAACATCAGCTTCACCGCGCCGTACATGGCCAACCACCAAATCATCATCGTGGGCACCGCATCGCCCATCAAGGTCAAGAACGACCTGGCCGGCAAGACGGTCGGCGCGCAGGACGGCAGCAGCGCCACGGACGCCATCGCCAAGGATCCGGTTGCCGCGCAGATCAAGGACGTGAAGAAGTTCGGTGACAACGTCACCGCGCTGATGGACCTGGCCGCCGGCCGCCTGGACGCCATCGTGGTGGACGAAGTAGTGGGCCGCTACCTGATCAGCAAGCGCGCGGGCGAATACCGCGTGCTGGAAGAAAACTTCGGCACCGAAGACTACGGCGTCGGCGTGCGCAAGGACGACACCGAGCTGCTGGGCAAGCTGGACAAGACGCTGGATTCGATGAAGCAGGACGGCACCGCCGGCCGCATCGCCACCCAGTGGTTCGGCGCCAACATCATCAAGTAAGCGGCGCGCGACCTCTCTTAAATGGACTACGTTCTCTCTCTGTTGGGGCCGATGGCGGAAGGCGCGAAAGTGACCTTGACGCTGTTTTTCATCACCTTGGCCCTGGCAGTGCCGCTGGGGTTGGTGCTGGCCCTGGCGCGCATTTCGAAGTGGCCGCTGCTTAGCAACCTGGTCAACGGCTACATCTGGCTCATGCGCGGCACGCCGCTCATGCTGCAAATGCTGTTCATCTACTTCGCGCTGCCTTTCGTGCCGGTGGTGGGCGTGCGGCTGCCGGACTTTCCGGCGGCCGTGGTGGCGTTTGCGCTGAACTACGCCGCGTACTTTGCCGAGATCTTCCGCGCGGGCATCCAGTCGGTGGACCGGGGCCAGTACGAAGGCAGCAAGGTGCTGGGCATGACCTATCTGCAAACGCTGCGCCGCATCGTGCTGCCGCAGATGGTGCAGCGCGTGTTGCCCCCGATGAGCAACGAAACCATCACGCTGGTCAAGGACACGTCGTTGATCTACGTGCTGGCGTTGAACGATATCCTGCGCACCGCGCGCGGCATCGTGCAGCGCGATTTCACCACCACGCCGTTCCTGGTGGCCGCCGCCTTTTATCTGCTCATGACGCTTGTCCTGACGTGGTTCTTCCAGCACATGGAAAAGCGCTATGCCAAATATGACCAGTAATCCGCCGCTTGCCGCGGGCACCGCCGGCACCCCCGGCGCCCGCCCGGTCATGATCCAGGCCACCCACATCACCAAGTGCTTTGGCGCCAACCGCGTGCTGGACAAGGTTTCGCTGACGCTGGGCCAGGGCGAGGTGGTGGCGGTGATCGGTCCGTCCGGCTCCGGCAAAAGCACCTTTCTGCGGTGCCTGAACCACCTTGAAACCATCGACGAAGGCAGTATCGAAGTCGAAGGCGAAGTGATGGCGCGCGCCGTTGACGGCGGCCGCAGCCACTACGCCAGCGACGCCGAGGTGCGGCGCATCTGCCGCAAGATGGGCATGGTGTTCCAGTCGTTCAATCTGTTCCCGCACATGACGGTGCTGCAAAACATCATCGAAGCGCCGATCACCGTCAAGGGCATGAGCAAGGCGCAGATCATCCCCAAGGCGGAAGAGCTGCTGCGCAAAGTCGGCCTGCTGAACAAGCGCGACAACTATCCCACGCGCCTGTCGGGCGGCCAGAAGCAGCGCGTGGCGATTGCCCGCGCGCTGGCCATGGAGCCCGACATCATGCTGTTCGACGAACCCACCTCGGCGCTGGACCCGGAACTGACGGGCGAAGTGCTGCGCACCATGAAGCAGCTGGCCGACGAACGCATGACCATGCTGGTCGTCACGCACGAAATGGGCTTTGCGCGCGAAGTGGCGCATCGCGTCATCTTCATGGACGAAGGCCGCATCGTCGAAGAAGCGCCGTCGGCCGCGTTCTTCAGTGCGCCGCAACACGCTCGCAGCCGGGAATTCCTGGCCCACATGCTGTAAGCAACGCCGCTGCGGGCATCGCGCCGCGCACCGGTACCGGAGGGGGGATGCGCTCTGACATCATGCCGATGCTGCGATTGCGTGGCGTGTATAGCCAGCGCCTTGCCCCGGTCAGCCTGGATCTTGCCGGCGGCGAGTGCGGCGCCATTGTGGGCCCATCAGGTTCAGGCAAGTCGCTGCTGTTGCGCCAGGTCGCGGACCTGGACCCCGGCCATGGCGAGGTCGAACTGCTCGGCAGGCCGCGTTCGGCAATGCGCGGCCATGAATGGCGGCGTCAGGTCGTCTATTGCCAGGCCGAGGCGGGGTGGTGGGACGATCACGTCGCGCCGCATTTCACCGACCGCGCGCAGGCGCAACGCCTGATGCAGCCGCTGGGCCTGGCGCCCGAAAAGCTGGACGCCCTGGTCCACGAACTCTCCACTGGCGAAAGGCAGCGCCTGGCGCTGGTGCGCGCGTTGGCCCTACAGCCGCGCGTGCTGCTGCTGGATGAACCCACGGCGGCGCTGGACCAGGCCGCCACCGTCACCGTGGAAGCCGCGCTGCAACAGTTCCTGGACAGTGGCGGCGCCATGCTGATGGTGACGCACAATGCCGAGCAGGCCCGGCGGCTGGCGCGCCGGACGTGGCGCATGACCAACGGCCAGCTGGAGCCGCTATGGACGTGATCAAACTGCAAGCGCTGGACCTGGTCATTGCCTCGCTGCTGGTGCTGCTGTGCGCGGCAATTTCGTTCGCCCTGCGGCTGAACCTGCAACGTCAGGTCTTGTGGGCGGCGGTCCGTACCGTGGTGCAGCTGTTGCTGGTCGGCCATATCCTGCGCGTGGTGTTCGCGCATGCCACGCCGATGCTGACGGCGCTGGTGGTGGCGGTGATGATGGCGCTGGCCGCGCGCGAGGTGGCCGCCCGCCCCAAGGCGCGGCTGGCCGGGCATGGCAATGGTTGGGTCGGCACGCTGGCGGTGGCGGCCACCACCTTGATCACGGCCATGTTCATCCTGAGCACGGCGTTGCGGCCAGAACCCTGGTTCGACCCGCGCTACGCCATCGCGCTGGTGGGCATTGTGCTGGGCAGCGTGCTTAACGCCGCCAGCCTGGCGCTGGACGGCGTTCTTTCCGGCGTGCGCCGCGAAAAGCTCGCCATCGAGGCGCGGCTGGCTTTGGGCGCCACCCCGCATCAGGCGTTTTCGACGTTGCTGCGCGAATCGGTCCGGCGCGGCATTGTGCCCAGCGTCAATCAGATGTCGGCGGCCGGCATCATCACCTTGCCCGGCATCATGACCGGGCAGATCATCGCGGGCATGGACCCCATCGACGCCGCCAAATACCAGATCCTGCTGATGTTCCTGCTGTGCGGCGCCAGCGGCATGGCGGCCATGGGGGCAGCTTACGGCGCCATGCGCAGGCTGACGGACGAACGGGGACGCTTGCGGCTGGACCGCTTGTCGGCATCGAAATAGGGCAGCCAAGGCAGGCAGGGCGGCGTAATATTTCAGATCGGTTTAAGAAATTTCATGAGAACTCGACGCTACCCTTTTCATAATAGGTGCCATGTTGAGCCTTTCCGAACGTTTCTTACCCAGGACTTTCATGTCTTTTGAGTCTGGTTCGCCCCGCCTGGCGGGCGACTTTCCCAGCGCCTTTCCCCGCGCCTTTCCCCTTGCCGCGCACCCGTCGGCGCAGGATCACGCGGCATGAGCGCCGTGCTGACCCCCGCCGCCCGGTCTGTTCCGCGCGTGGCGACGCAAGCGTCCATTCCCGGCTGGCAAGTGCTGCTGGGCCTGGCCGTCTGGCTGGCCGCCTTGGCATGGGCGCGCTGGCTGACCTTGCCCGACGAAGGGCGCTACGCCGGCGTCGCCTGGGAGATGCTGCGCAGCCAGTCTCCCATGGTGCCGCTGCTGGACGGCATGCCATATTTTCACAAGCCGCCGTTGTATTACTGGCTGGCGCAAATCAGCTACGCCTTGTTCGGCGTGCATGAATTCAGCGCGCGCGTGCCGTCGTTGCTGGGCGCGTGGAGCGCGGGGGCGGGGCTGTATGCGTTCGTGTCGCGCTATCGCAATGTGGCGCAGGCGCGCTGGGCCGTCGTGATCCTGGGCTTGATGCCGCTGTTCTTTGGCGCGGCGCAGTTTGCCAACATGGACATGCTGGTTGCCAGCATGATCACGCTGTGCGTGCTGGCCGCCGCCGACACGGCCCTGCGGCGCGCAGACGGCCGGCCGTTTCGCGGCATGTCGATCGCAACCGGAGTGCTGGCCGCGCTGGCCGTGTTGGCCAAAGGGCTGATCGGGCTGGCGCTGCCCGGCGCAATCGTGCTGGCCTGGCTGCTGCTGCGGCGCGACTGGCGCGGCATGCGCGCCTTGCTGTGGGTGCCGGCCTTGCTGGCGTTCGCCGTGGTTGCCGTGCCGTGGTTCGCGCTGATGCAGATGAAGTTTCCCGGCTTCTATCATTACTTTTTCGTCTATCAGCACTTTGAACGCTTCGCGCAAAGCGGCTTCAACAACGCGCAGCCGATCTGGTTCTATGTGCCGATTGTGGTGGGGCTTGCCTTGCCGTGGTCGATCTGGGGCGCGGCGATTTTCACGCGCGCGTTCTGGCGTGACGCCGATCCGCATGGGCTGCGCCGGCTGATGGCGATCTGGATCGCGGTGGTGATGGTGTTCTTTTCCATCCCGCAATCCAAGCTGATCGGCTATGTGCTGCCGGTGTTTCCGCCGCTGGCATTCCTGATCAGTGAGCGCATCGCGCCGGCCTGGGCAGCCGGCAAGCGGCGGGGCGTGGGCATTGCCATCGTCGTGGCGGCCGTCATCTGCTTGGGCGCGATCATCGTGGCATCCAACAACCCGCGCGGTAGCGTCGGCCCCACCATGAAAGAACTGCGCGGCGACATGCGGCCGCAAGACATGCAAGTGGCGTTGCATGCGTTGCCGTTTGATCTGGGCTTCTACACGAAGGCGTCCGAACCTTCCTGGATTGTCGATAACTGGAACGACCCGGAGATTCCCACGCGCGACAACTGGCGCAAGGAACTGTACGACGCGGCGGTGTTCGACCCGGTGGTCGGCAAGCGGGTATTGATTCAGAACGAAGATTTGACCGCGCGGCTTTGCGCGTCGGCTGATGGCACGCGTTTCTGGATCTGGGGCCGCGACGACGACGCCGGACGCTATCCCGCACTGAGCGGCGTGGCGCCGCGCCTGCCCGGCGCTACGCGCGCGGTCTGGAGGCTGGATATCGACACCGCTTTCCGCCAACGGATGTGCGGCGGCGCGCGCTGATCCGATACGCCAGATACGCCCGCTACGCCCGATACCACGGCCTTGCACCCATAAAAAAGCCGGCAGCCTTACCAAGGCTGCCGGCTTTTTTGTGCCGGCGGCAAGCGCCGCCGGACAGTGACGCTTAGCCGATCGAGGCCAGCACCTGGTTCAGCGTGGCGCTGGGGCGCATGGCCTGGCTGGCCAGCGCTTCGTTGGGCTGGTAGTAGCCGCCGATATCCACCGGCTTGCCCTGCGCGGCCTTCAGTTCTTCAACGATCTTGCCTTCGTTTTCAGCAAAGGCGCCCGCCGCGCCGGCGAACTGCGCAGCCAGCGCGCGGTCGTCGGTTTGCGCGGCCACGGCCTGGGCCCAGTACATGGCCAGGTAGAAGTGGCTGCCACGGTTGTCCAGGCCACCGACCTTGCGGTCCGGCGACTTGTTCTCGTCCAGGAACTTGGCGGTTGCCTGATCCAGCGTCTTGGCCAGGATCTGGGCAGTCGGGTTCTTGTACGCGCGGCCCAGGTGGTCCAGGGATTCGGCCAGCGCCATGAATTCGCCCAGCGAATCCCAGCGCAGGAAGCCTTCTTCCAGGAACTGCTGCACGTGCTTGGGGGCCGAGCCGCCCGCGCCCGTTTCGAACAGGCCGCCACCGGCAACCAGCGGAACGATCGACAGCATCTTGGCGCTGGTGCCCAGCTCCATGATGGGGAACAGGTCGGTCAGGTAGTCGCGCAGCACGTTGCCGGTAACCGAGATGGTGTCCAGGCCTTCGCGGATGCGCTTGACCGAGAACTTGGTCGCTTCAACCGGGTTCAGGATGCGCAGGTCCAGGCCGCTGGTGTCGTGGTCGTTCAGGTACTGCTTGACCTTGGCGATGACCTGGGCGTCGTGGGCGCGCTTTTCGTCCAGCCAGAAAACGGCCGGCGTCTTGCTGGCGCGGGCACGGGTAACGGCCAGCTTGACCCAATCCTGGATGGCGGCGTCCTTGGTCTGGCACATGCGCCACAGGTCGCCCGCTTCCACGGCTTGTTCCAGCAACACCTTGCCCGAGGCGTCGGTGACGCGCACGGTGCCCGATGCCGGGACGACGAAGGTCTTGTTGTGCGAACCGTATTCTTCGGCGGCTTGCGCCATCAGGCCGACGTTGGGCACGCTGCCCATCGTGACCGGATTGAAGGCGCCGTTCTTCTTGCAGTCGTCGATGACGGCCTGGTAGACGCCCGCGTAGCTGCGGTCGGGAATGACGGCCTTGGTGTCTTGCAGCTGGCCCTCGGCGTTCCACATCTTGCCCGAGTCGCGGATCATGGCCGGCATGGACGCATCGACGATGACGTCGCTGGGTACGTGCAGGTTGGTGATGCCCTTGTCGGAATTGACCATCGCCAGTTGCGGCAGGGTCTTGTAGGCGGCATCGATGTCGGCGGTGATCGCGGCTTGCTGGTCAGCGGGCAGCGATTGGATCTTGGCGTACAGGTCGCCAATGCCGTTGTTGGGATCGAAACCGGCTTGCTTGAGCACGGCGGCGTGGCGGGCCAGCACATCCTTGTAGAACACGGATACCACGTGGCCGAAGATGACCGGGTCGGACACCTTCATCATCGTGGCCTTCAGGTGCACCGAGAACAGCACGCCGGTGGTCTTGGCGTCGTCGATCTGGGCTTGCAGGAAGGACTTGAGCTTGGCGGTCGACAGCACGGCGGCGTCGATGATCTCGCCCGCCTTGACCGGGGTCTTTTCCTTCAGGACCGTCTTGGTGCCGTCAGCGGCGGTCAGTTCGATCTTGACGTCGCCGGCCTCGGCGATCAGCGCCGACTTTTCGGTGCCGTAGAAGTCGCCGTCGGACATGTGAGCCACATGCGACTTCGAATCAGCCGACCAGGCGCCCATCTTGTGCGGGTGCTTGCGGGCGTAGTTCTTCACCGACAGCGGCGCGCGGCGGTCGGAGTTGCCTTCGCGCAGAACCGGGTTCACGGCGCTGCCCTTGACCTTGTCGTAGCGCGCTTTCACGTCGCGTTCGGTGTCGTTGGTGGGGGCGTCCGGGTAGTCGGGCAGCTTGTAGCCCTGGTCTTGCAGTTCCTTGATGGCCGCCTTCAGCTGGGGCATCGAGGCGCTGATGTTGGGCAGCTTGATGATGTTGGCTTCGGGCTTGACGGCCAGCGCGCCCAGTTCGGCCAGGGCGTCCGACAGCTTCTGGCTGTCTTCCAGGTAATCCGGGAACAGGGCGATGATGCGGCCGGCCAGGGAGATGTCGCGCGTTTCCACCGTGACGCCCGCGGGCTTGGCGAATGCCTGGACGATGGGCAGCAGCGAACGGGTTGCAAGCGCCGGCGCTTCATCGGTGAGGGTATAGATAATCTTCGGAGTAAGAGACATGATCCTTGAATCTGTTCGGCGCATAGCGCTTTCGGCGCAAACCCGAACATGCTAAGCGGCGTACGCCGGTAGATGTTGTCGAGAGTGGGTTCGTATGGGCAGATGCGAAGCAGGCTCCGGATCCGCGCAAATTGGCGGTTGCCCGTCCTTTATTAATGAGCCGGTTTGACCGGTCATTCTGGAAGGTGCGAACTGCCACGAAGCCAGTATTGTAATACCGCGACACGCTTGACGCGCAGGGAAATCACCGATAAAGCCTGCGTTATGGGCTCGATATCGCATCAATACGGCCAGGATATGGCGCAAGGGCGCCGGGCCGGCAAACCACCAGGGGGGCAATGACGCGAACGAGAGGGGCACGGTGGTCCGCGCCACAAACCCCATATCGCCGGCAGGCCGCCGCGCCCGATTTGACAAATTCGCGCGCCCGGCGCAAGCTTTGCGCCATGAATTTCCCCGCCGTCCGCATTGCGCTGATTATTACCATCATTCCGAAAATGGTGGGTTAGCGCGCGACCGCAACAGTCACAGCCACCCGCCCCACGAGGCGGGTTTTTTGTGGCCGCCTCTGCCGGGCAAGTCTTCCCCAAAGCAGAGAACCCCCCCATGCAAACCGCTACCCCCGACACCGCATTCCAGCACGGCAACGCCTCGCCCATGGAATACCTGCGCCAGATTCTGACGGCCCGGGTGTACGACATTGCCCGCGAGACCGAGCTGGACCTGGCGCGCGGCCTGTCGACGCGGCTGAACAATACGGTCTACCTGAAGCGCGAAGACAACCAGCCGGTTTTTTCCTTCAAGGTGCGCGGCGCCTACAACAAGATGCGCAACACGCCGCAGGCCGCGCTGGACCGGGGCGTGATCACCGCGTCCGCCGGCAACCATGCGCAGGGCGTGGCCATTTCGGCGGCGCGACTGGGCGTGCGCGCCATCATCGTGGTGCCGCAAACCGCGCCGCGGGTGAAGGTGGATGCGGTGCGCGCACACGGAGGCCCCACCGTCACGGTGGTGCAGGCGGGCGATTCCTATAGCGACGCCTACGCCCATGCCCAAACGCTGGCGCAGCAACACGACATGACTTTCGTGCCCGCGTTTGACGACCCGTATGTCATCGCCGGGCAGGGCACCGTCGGCATGGAAATCCTGCGCCAGCACGCCGGCCCGCTGCACGCGGTGTTCGTGCCCATCGGCGGCGGCAGCCTGGCGGCCGGCGTGTCCGCCTATGTGAAGGCAGTGGACCCCAGCGTCAAGGTGATCGGCGTGCAGACCGAGGATTCCTGCGCGATGGCGCAGTCCATCAAGGCCGGCGCACGCGTCAACCTGGCCGAAGTCGGCCTGTTTTCCGACGGCACGGCGGTCAAGCTGGTGGGCGAGGAAACCTTCCGGCTGTGCCGCGAATACCTGGACGAAATCATCCTGGTGAACACCGACGCGGTGTGCGCGGCAATCAAGGACGTGTTCCTGGATACGCGCAGCGTGCTGGAGCCTGCGGGGGCGCTGGCGTTGGCGGGGCTGAAGCAATACGTTGAACGCGAAAACGCGCAGGGGCTGTCGATGGTGGCCGTGACGTCAGGCGCCAACATGAACTTCGATCGCATGCGCTTTGTGGCAGACCGCGCCGAAGTCGGCGAGGCGCGCGAAGCGGTGTTCGCCGTGACCGTGCCCGAGGAGCGCGGCAGCTTCCGGCGGTTCTGCCGCGTGTTGGGGCAGCGCAGCGTCACGGAGTTCAACTACCGGATTGCCGACGCGCACACCGCGCACATCTTTGTCAGCATGCAGATCGCGCGGCGTGGCGATGCCGCCGACATCATGGCGGCGCTGCAAGAGCAGGGGTTTTCGGTCAGTGACCTGACGTACAACGAGGTGTCCAAGCAGCACATCCGCTACATGGTGGGCGGCCGTTCGCCGCTGGCGGGTGGAGAGCGGCTGTTCCGCTTCGAGTTCCCCGAGCGCCCCGGCGCGCTGATGAAGTTCCTGTCCGAGATGGCGCCCAACTGGAATATCAGCCTGTTCCACTACCGCAACCAGGGCGCGGATTTCAGCTCGGCGCTGGTCGGCATCCAGGCCCCGCTGGCCGACAGCGCGGCGCTGGACGCCTTTCTGCGGCAACTGGGCTACGCGCATTTCGAGGAAACGGATAACGAGGCGTATCGGCAGTTTTTGATCTGAGGCGGGTAGGGCACGCGGCAGGTGCGAAGCGCTGCCGGGCCGCCCTTCACGGCAACAGGGTCCGGGCCTTGGCCACGCGGCGGCGTCAGCCCCGTTTGCAGTTCGGCTTGATCGGCAAGGTGACGCCAGGTTTCAGTTGCAACGTGGCGCGGCCCGCCGTCTGCGTCAATTGCAACGTGGCCGCGCGCCAGGCGGGCACGTCGTCGAACAGCACGTCGCGCTGGGCCGAGGACGGATATGGCGGGTCCGGCTGGTTGAATTCGATGGCCGGCAGGGCGGCGCACGTGTCCTTCACATCCAGGCGCGCCAGCTCCTGGCCGGTGGACAAACGCACCGCGCGAAATGCCAACGGCGTGTCTACAAACTTGACGACCTCCGGCACGATCCGCATGTCGCCCTGTGCGTCCTTGATGCGCGTTGCCGGCTCCACCACCACCACATCGCGGCCGGGCGGAATGGCCAGATAGACCACGTCGCCATCCACATCCAGCAGCTTGCCCGCGCCCAGGTTGATGACCCCGGGGCGCGTGGCTCCTGCGCCCGTTGCACCGGGCGCGGACCCGCCAGGTTTGACCGAGAGTTGCGCAGGCGCGAGCGACGCGTGCCGGATCATCACCGTTTCGGCCCACGCGGTTTCCACGCGCGTCCAGCCCGGCAGGCGCGCTTCTTCAAAGCGCGTGCCACTGGGTTTGTCGCGATCAGGCTGGCGGGACAAGGCCAGCCGGTTCACCCGCAGCGCGCCGTTGACCACCTGCAAGTGCGCCAGCGCCGCATCGGCGCTGGAGCTGGTGAAGTAGGCCAGCACCGCGTCCGTTTCCAACGCCCGCGCGTTGGCCGCGCAGAAGAACGCGTTGACGGCCATGTTGCGGCCGTCTGGGTACAGCAGCTTGCCGACGTCTTTGCCGCACAGCTTGTTGCCCTGGAACGAAATGGTGGTGCTGCGCGTGTTCTGGCGCTGGCCGGTATTCCAGTCCCGCTGGCCGCCGGTGGCGATGTCGACGACAAGGCCATGGTTGTCGTAGATCACGCCGGCGCCGGCCGGCGCGGCAAGCAGGCTGAGAAAAAACGCCATGATGCGGCTTCTCGTCATTCGGCAGGTTCCCTGGATGGCGTGCATGGTGACGCGTACCGGGGTGACTATATACCGCCTTCGATCCGGCGCCCGCGCTCCGTGACCCGGGTTTGCCACCTTCAGCCCGGCATGGTCCCGGCCGCTTACGCCGATAGCCAGCTTCCGTCGCCTTCGATCAGCGTGCCGCCGTGGCTGGTGGTATCGCCTTGGCGAGCCACCGGCTGTCCTTCCACTTTGGCCACTGCCGAGCCGGTGACGATCACCGCCCCGCAACTGATGCGGTCGCCCACCCGCGCGATGGGCCGGCCATTGACAGCGGCGCTGGACGCCCCGCTGACGATGGTGCCGGGGCCATGGAGAGGGCAGGAATGCGCGTGTCCGACTAGGGCGATGGGAGTCATGAATATTCCAGGTGGAAATCGATAAAGGGCGCAGTCAAACGGGGTCGCGGGGACTAACCCGGGGCCGTTTGCGGCGGGTCAATGAAAACTTGGGCCGTGGCGGCGGCGAACCGGGCCGCACAACCCATCGATGCGTGTTTTCTAGCAACGCCGCACGAACGTCCGGCGGGTAGTCGTCGATGGTGGTCAACGGCGGGGTAGGCTTGCCGGGCAAGCCGGCTTCCCGAATGATCTTTGGCCAACGCGGACGCCAGCACAACATGAGCGACACCCAATGCCCCAGGCCGATAACCAGCAGGGCCGGAGATATCAATAGCATTCCAAGCCAGGTCAACGGGCCGCTGTTACGCAGGTACGGACCCAGCGCCTCGAACTGCGCCGCGAAGGCGGGCCAAGGCAAGGGCAGGTGCGAACTCAGGCGCGGCGGGGATACCGCATCCAGACCGCCTTCATCCATGTAGCGCCGGATGTACTCCCATTCGGCTTTCATATCGAATTCGCTGACGCTTTTCTTGCCGACGAAAACCATGTTGGGAAAAGGCAGCGGGGAATAGGGCGGATACCAACCGACCACGAGGTTCACGCCGGGGACTGCATCGTGATGAATGTCATCCCAAGGCAGCACGGCGATACCGCCGCAACTCGGTGGGCGGTGCAGGTAGACCTGGCGGGTGATGCGGTTGAATCGGATGAGCAGGTGGCGGGACGTAAGGGATTCCAGGCGGGTGAAGCGGAAGAGGTATTTGAAATAGACGTAGAGCAGACCGACTCCCTGCACGGCAACCAGCATCAAATGCAGCGTGCGCGCAATGCCCCAGGGATTTTTGCCAAAGTCGGACAAGAGTGTCGGAAGGTATACAAATGCCTCCACCGCACCCCCGAATATGAAGATAGATATCATCGTGATAAATCCGCGCTTTTCTTCCATGCCACCGCAGCGCATTTCGAGGATGGTGTTATTGCAGGCGTAGACCGGGCTTTGAATTTTTGAGTTGGTAAAACGCTGAGCATGGACTCGATTTTGCTCTGATCGCGCCGGCTCCTCATAGATTGGAGGCGCCTCGTAAGGCGTGTCGGTATGAGCATTAATCCAGGCGTCTGACTTAATGTTGCCCAGCCATGTAAGCCATTCGATCAAAAACACTACAGCACCTCTAGCAACGCGCCATACAGAGCGGACAACTCGTCAGCGGAGTCGCGGAAGGGCGTGTTCCCGGCATAATCTTCGCCACGATAAAGGCAACGTTGGCACCATTTTTCGAGCGAGTCGTCATCGAAAATGCAAATTGCCAGGGTGGCGACCAATCCGACCAACGAACTGCGCAGCAGAACGTTTCGCATGAATAGCAGTACCGCTCGCCTTCCGAGCACCCCAGAAAGTGCTGCGGCCAGCGAGAGCGCTCCTTGGACGCCCGTTCTTTCCGCCGACCGCTCCGCGAGAATCTTCAGCATCGGACCGGCGGCGGCGAAAGCAAGACTCGACTGGCTGCCGACCATTGCTAACACCGCCCCAGCGCGTACTCGGTATGCAAGAGCCAATTCCGTTTTTCCGTCGAGCATTGCGGCTTGATCGTCCTCCCAGTCATACCCCATCAACACCACCCCACCCACCGCCGCCAACGCGCCACCGACCAGCTTCAGCTGCCCCAGAAAGACCGTCGCTCCCGTTCCGGTGACGCTGGCGGCGCTGTAATGCTGCAATACCAACTCCGTCCCGGCCGCCAGTATTTCCGTCCCCGCAGCACCCGCAAGCAACCCATGGGCGATCAACTCCCCCGCGCCGCGTTCATCGTCCGGCATATCCCGCACCCGCATTGCAATCAACGCCGCTTCAAAGAACAGCAACCAGCTGCTGGCGCGCAGCTTGTAAAAGTCGCTGCGATGGGCGTCCACAAGTTCGGTGGCAAATGCGAATCTGGTGTTCCGGCCAATCTGTGCGCGCAATTGCTTGGGATCCGCGCTACGCCCTAG